>CAYMYN010000012.1:15581-113838 GCA_964394665.1 uncultured Planctomycetaceae bacterium | reverse complement strand
TCGAACAGACCCGACGCCGAAGGTCGCGGCGGCGCGTGCGCCGACGCGCGCGAACCGCAGCGCGTCGCAAGCTCCGAAGTCGGGCCCGTTGCGCGCCTTGGGCGCGGCGTTCCCGAATGCGAAGGGCTTGGATCCCAGGGAAGGGAACTTTGCGAATCCCTGCCGCCGCGGAGCGCCCCCGGACGGGCGAGGCACCGCGCGTGGCGCGGAGCGCAACGTCAGATGCGTTGCGCCACGCCCAGGAGGCCGTAGAGGCGGTTCTTGATCGCCGCGTACTCGGCCCCCGCCAGCTCGCGCGGGTGCGCCATCCCGACCTCGACGATGTCGGCGATGCGGCCGGGGCGGGGGGTCATGACCACGATGCGGTCGGCGAGCTGGATCGACTCGTCCACGTCGTGGGTCACGAAGAGGATCGTCTTGCGCTCCTGCTCCCAGATCCGGATCAGCTCGGCGCGCATGGTCAGGCGCGTGAGCGAGTCCAGGGCGCCGAAGGGCTCGTCCATGTAGATGACGTCCGGCGAGACCGCCAGGGCCCGGGCCACCTCGACGCGCTGCTTCATGCCGCCGGAGAGCTCCATCGGGTAGGAGCGCTCGAAGCCGGTGAGGCCCACCAAGTCGATCGTGCGCTGCACGATCGTGTGCTGTTCGCCCCTGGGAAGGCGCCGCAGGCCCAGGGCGACGTTGTCCCACACCGAGGCCCAGGGGAAGATGCCGTACTCCTGGAACACGAACACGCGCCGCGGATCGGGGCCGGTGACCTCCTGGCCGTCGATCGTGACCCGACCGGAGTCCGGACGCTCGAAGCCGCCCACGATGTTGAGCAGGGTCGACTTGCCGCAGCCCGAGGGGCCCAGCAGGCAGACGAGCTCGCCCTCCGCCACGCTGAGGCTGACGTCGTCCAGGACGCGCAGCGTCTCCGCCCGGCGTTGGAAGGTCTTCGAGACGCGCTCGAAGACGACCTTGGGCCGGCGCTCGCCGCCGCCCCCCGTGTCCCTGTCGGTGCTCATCGCTTCACGTACCCCCACCGGACCTCGTCGAAGCGCTCGAGGCGCCGGATCAACAGGTCGAGCACGATCCCGATCAGACCGATCACGATCATGGTCGCGACCACGAGGTCGTAGCGGCTGCCCATGTTGCGCGCGTCGTTGATCAGGTAGCCCAGGCCCGACTCCATGCCGACCATCTCGGCCGCCACGATCACCAGCCAGGCCACGCCCAGGGCGAGCCGCAGGCTGGTGATGATCTGGGGCAGGGCCGCGGGGAACACGACGCGCCGGAAGAGATCCATGCCGCGCAGGCCGAAGTTCATGGCCGAGCGCTGGTGCACGAGCGAGATGTTGCGCACCGCCGCCATGGTGCCCACGGCGATCGGGAAGAACGATGCGTAGAGGATCAGGAACACTCCCGCGCCGTCGCCGATGCCGAACCACAGGATCGCGATCGGGATCCAGGCGATGGGCGAGATCGGGCGCAGGCCCTGGATGATGGGGTTGAGCGACTCGAAGGCGCGCGTGGACCAACCCGCGACCAGGCCGACCGGGATGCCGACCGCCGCGGCCAGGAAGAAGCCCCAGGTGACGCGGAAGAGGCTCGCCGCGACGTCGCCCCACAGGCGCTTGCTCTCGATGAGCTCGACCAGCGCCGCGAGCGTCGCCAGGGGCGTGGGGAAGATGCCCGTCCGCGAGACGGTGCAACCGATCTGCCAGATCCCGAGGGCGAGCGCCGCCACCAGCGCGGGGCGCAGGACCTGGCGCAGGGGCGCGGGCATCTCGCCGGCGCCGGGACGGGCCGGGGTCGCGGCGGCCGGGCGTTCGTTGGGGGCGGCCGGGGGCCGCGTCGCGCTGGGGAGGCTCGTCATGGCGGGCGGGCGCTCAACGCGCGGCGGTCTCCTCGGCGGCCGGCAGCCGCTCGAGCTCCCACGCGGCCTGGTCGGCGGCCGCCGCGGCGAAGGAGGGGTCGACGTACTCGAGGAACTCGATGGGCCGCTTGAGGATGCCCAGCTCGACCGCCAGCTCCATGATCTCGTCGAAGTTCTCCTTCAGCGGCTCCAGGCGCGAGTACCCGACGCGGTCGATGGGCTTGGAGAGCACGTGCTTGAGCAGCTCCGGCGGCTGGAAGTAGAAGTGCTTGGCGGTCACCTCGGCGGCGTCCATGCGATGTTCGATCGACTCGTCGAGCCACTTGCCCGAGCGCGCGATGCCCGTCACCAGCTCCTGGACCATCTCTGGCATGTCGCGGATCGTGTCCTCGTGCACGACCAGCACGCAGGAGATGAAGCCCGGCCAGATGTCCTTGGTGAAGTGCAACACGCGGCCGGTGCCGTCGAGCTCGGCCTTGCCGCAGAAGGGCTCGCCGACGATGTAGGCGTCGATGGTCCCGGCGTGCAGGGCGGTGGGGTGCTCGGGCGGCGGGAGCTCGATGATCTGCATCGAGTCGAAGCGCATGCCGCGCTCCTTCATCATCTTGTGCAACAGGATGTTCTGGTTCGAGTAGCGGTTGGGCACCGCCACCTTCTTGCCGCGCAGGTCCTCGAAGCGCCGGATGGGGCCGTCCTTGGCGACCATCAGCGTCGTTCCGTCGCGGTGGCCCAGGTACACGACCTTGATCGGCACGCCGTCCTGGCGGAGCTGCATGGCCATCGGCGCCAGGAGGAAGGACGCGCCGACCTCCTTGGCGATCAGGGCCTCCTTCACCGTCGGCCAGTCCGTGAACTTGCGGCTGCGGAAGAAGGAACCCTCCTCGCTGTGTTCGGTCACCCAACTGGTGACCGGGCAGGTGAGGTGTCATGTCACCGGCAGGAAGCCGACCAGCATCTCCTTGCGGCCCTGGAGCATCGAGAACAGCCGCTCCCAGCCCACGTTGAGCTGGACGTGCAGGCCGGTGATCAGGGTCGTCCAGGCCAGGGCGCCGATCAGGATCTTGAGCTTCATCGTGGGTGCGCGGCGCTCCGTCCTTCGACCGCTCTCGAGCGGGCCTGTAGGGCGCGGCGGAGCGCCGAGGATAGCAGCCCATCGACGGGGCCCCGAGTGGCCATAGGGCGGAGCTATGGCCGCGCGGCCATAGGTTCTATGGCGGCGAACGGCTCACAGACCCCGGAACGGTCGCCCCTCGAGGTGGATCGCGGGCGCGCGCTCGAGGCGGTAGTGGGCCATCAAGTCGGTGGCGAGGGGGCCGAGCAGCGGCACGCAGTCCTCGCGCGCGCGGCCGAAGTCCTTGACGTGGGCGAGCTCGCTCAGGGGCGCGCCCTCGCCCTCCCGCGCGTGCACCGAGACGCACCAGCGTTCGGACGTTGGGTGGCGGTGGTAGTCGAGCACGAGCTCGAAGCCCTCGGCCAGCGCGTGGCGCAGCCGCGGCCCGAACACGGGGTGTCCCTCGATGCGCTCGATCAAGCCCGCGTAGCCCATCGGCTCAGGTGCGCACCTCGGCGTCCTCGCCGACCTCGCGCACCTCGTAGCGCCGGGCCTTGCCGCACACGTCGGCCCAGGGCTTCCCGCTCTCGACGTCGAAGCGGTAGTTGTGCAGTGGGCAGACCACGTAGCGCCCCTCGATCAGCGGGCCGCCGACGATGCGGCCGCCCTCGTGGGGGCAGGCCGTGTCGAGCGCGAAGAGCTTTCCGCCCTTGCGCGCGAGCACGATCTGCGTGCCCCCCGCCAGGGGGTCGCCCAGATCGACGGTCTTGGCCTGGCCCTCGGCCAATCGGCCCGCGCCGCGCACCAGCGCCGGCGCGCGGCGGAAGAGCCCCAGGAAGCGTCCGAACACCATGCGGCCGATGCTAGCATCGCCGCCGCCGTTCCCGACCCGTCCGCCCGCCCGCTCGCACCGCACCCCATGCGCCCCGTCCTGCTCGTCGACCTGGTCGGCCTGACCCCCGCCCACCTGGCCTCCGGGGACGCCCCCAACCTGGCGGGGCTCGCCCGGCGCGGCGCCGCGGCGCCCATGGACGCCGTGCTGCCGGCGGTCACCTGCAGCGCCCAGGCCAGCATGTTGACCGGCCTGTGGCCGGACGAACACGGCGCCGTGGGCAACGGCTGGCTCGACCCCGCCTCGCGGGAGGTTGGCTTCTGGCGCCAGGCGAACGCCCTGGTGAGCGGCGAGAAGCTCTACGAGAGCGTGCGCCTGCGTTGGCCCGAGGCGCGCACAGCCAAGCTCTTCTGGTGGTGGAACCTGGGCGCGCGGGTCGACCTCTCGATCACGCCGCGCCCCTTCTACCCCGCCGACGGGCGCAAGATCCTGGCCGTCTACTCGGCCCCCACCTCCTTCGGCGCCGACCTCGAGGCGGCCCTCGGCCCCTTCCCCTTCTTCGACTTCTGGGGTCCCAGGTCGGGCCTCGCCTCGAGCCGCTGGATCGCGGCCGCCACCGCCCGCACCCTCGAGCGCGAGCGGCCGGACCTGACCCTGTGTTACCTGCCGCACCTCGACTACGACCCGCAACGCTTCGGGCCCGATCACCCGCGCAGCCAGAAAGCCCTGAAGGACGTCGACGCGTTGTTCGGCGAGCTGCTCGCGGTGGCCGACGCGCGCGGCATCGAGACCGTGGTGGTCAGCGAGTACGGCATCACCGCCGTCGATCGCCCGGTCTACCTGAACCGGGTGCTGCGCGAGGCCGAGCTGCTCGAGGTGCGCGAGACGCCCGCGGGCGAGCACCTCGACGTCTTCGCCAGCGCCGCCTTCGCCGTGGTCGACCACCAGCTCGCCCACGTCCACGTGCGCGACGCCTACGCCCGCACCCGCGCCCTCGAGGCCCTGCGCGCGACCCCCGGGGTCGAGCGCGTGTACGTCGGCAAGGAACGCGCCGAGCTGCACCTCGACCACCCGCGCGCCGGCGACCTGGTCGTCCTGGCCGACGAACGCTCGTGGTTCGCCTATCCCTATTGGCTCGACGACGCCCGCGCCCCCGACTTCGCGCGCACGGTCGACATCCACCGCAAGCCCGGCTACGACCCCTGCGAGCTGTTCCTCGACCCGCGCCTGCGCCTGCCCGCCCTGCGCGTCGCCCGCCGCCTGGCGCGCAAGAAGCTCGGCCTGCGCTACCTGATGGACGTCATCCCCCTCGACGCGTCCCTGGTCCGGGGCAGCCACGGCCGCCCACCCACCCGCCCCGAGCGCGGCCCCCTCTGGATCTCCTCGCGCCCCCTCGCCACCTGCGGCGGCGAGCCCCACGGCGCCACGATCGAGATGCGCTCGGTGAAGGAACGCGTGCTGGCGTTGATGGGCTCCTGACGTTCAGAGCGTGAGGAGAACTCTCACGCTCTGCGCGACGGCCGCCCCCGGCTGCCGTGCAGAGAGAATCTGACAGGCCGTAGGCTCGATGTCTTCTCGGCCTCTCAGCGGGTGTCGTGGCGCCAGAGGGCGTCGATCTTCCGCGCTAGGACGAAGTCGTTCTCGCTCAGGCCGTCGATCGCGTGGGTCCACAGGTCGAGGGTCAGCGTGTTCCAGCCGGTGAGGTGGAAGTCGGGGTGGTGGCCCTCCTCCTCGGCGAGCATGCCGACGCGGTTCGTCCAGGCCAGGGCCTTGCGGAAGTCGGGCAGGACGAAGGTGCGCAGGAGGTGGGGGTACTCGAGGGTCCACTCGGGGGTGTGCTCGCGGGCCAGGGCGCGGGCACGCGGCTCGTCGATCGCGGGCACGCCGCCCTCGCAGGGCACGCAGCGGTTGGGGAGCTCGTTCATCGGCGTTCGGCCCCGGGCGGGGGCCGCTCGGGTGCGGCTGGGGCGGGGGCCATCTTTCGCCGCCCTCGCGGGGGGAGCAACCCCGCTCCCGCGACTCGCGCCCCGATGACAGGGTTGCTCCACGGGGGCGCGCGGCGAAGGATGGTCGGCGACCATGCGCCCCACCTCCCTGCTGCCCCTGCTGCTCCTGTCCCTCGCCACCGGCTGCACCAGCTCGCGCTGGGACGGGCACGTGGTCCACTCGGGCACCCTCGACCAGGCCGTGCGCCCCCTGGGCGTGTCGCTCATGGACGCCACGCGCAAGTCCAGCTACGGCCTGGGGATCCTCGAGAAGGCGGGCGGCGTCGCGATCGTGATCGACGGCCAGGTCGCCATCGGGCGCGCCCTCTCCCCCACCCACGCGCGCACCGACCCGGGCTTCGCGCCGGGCATGGGCGCGAGCTGGATGGTGCGCGCCGAGGTGTCCCGTTGGCGCGAGGAGCTGCTCGCCGAGCCGGTCGACGTCGCCGGCCTGGCAAGGCGCGTGCGGGAGCTGGCGCGCTCCGAGGGCTGGCCCGCCGACCGGCCGCTGCTGTTCGTCGTCGAGGGCGCCTTCGAGTCGCTCAGCGCGAGCATCGTGCGCGGCGCGCCCCCCGGCAGCGAGCCCGACTCCGCCACCGAGCCCTTCCGCACCCACCTGCGCCAGGCCAGCGGAACCCTGGTCGGCGTCCACGCGCCCGGCCGCGACGGCCTGTTCGTGCTCCCCGGCGACGAGCTGCGCGTGCACGCCCTCCTGCGCGAGCCCACGCACCTGGTGGCCACCGTCGACGCCGTCCGCATCCAACGCGGCGCCACCCTGCGGGTGCCCCTGCGCTGAATCCCCCGCGCGCCGTTTCGCTCCAGTGTGCCGCCGTACCAGGACGATGGTACGGGTCGCATGGACTGGAGCATCGATCCCGACGCCCCGGCGCCGCCCTCGCGGCAACTGGTCGAGCGCTGCCTGGAGGGCATCGCGCGCGGGGAGCTCGCCGCGGGGGCTCGACTGCCTCCGGTGCGCGCCCTCTCGGCCCTGGCGCTGGTGAACCACAACACCGCGGCGCGCGCCTACCGCGAACTCGAGCACCTGGGCGCGGTGCGCGGCCAGGGCGGGCGCGGCGTGTACGTCACGGCGGGCGCGCCCGCGCTCGCCCGGGCCTGGCGGCGCACGACGGCCTGGGCGCGCTTCGAGGCCGGCGTGCAGGGCGCCCTGCGGGCGGGATATGGGCCCGGAGCCTTGATCGAAGGGGTGCGCGCGGCGAGCGCGCCGCTGGACACGGAGCGCAGCGCATGAACACGATCGCGAGTCTGACCGACGTCGACCTCTGGCTAGGCGGCAAGCCCGTGCTGCGCGGGGCGAACCTCGAGCTGCGCGCGGGCGAGCTGACGGTTCTCCTGGGCCGCAACGGTGCGGGCAAGAGCAGCGCCCTGCGGCTGCTCTCGGGACAATGGCGGCCGCGGCGCGGCGCGGTGCGCGTTGCGGGCGAGAACCCCTGCCGCTCGCACGCCCTGCGCGCGCGCATCGGCTACGTGCCGAGCGCGCCGGACCTGCCGCCCTGGATGCGGGTCGCGGACGCCGCGCGTTTCGAGGCGCGCCTGCGGCCGGCGTGGTCCGAGGAACGCTTCGAGCGGCTCGTCGACGCGCTGCGCGTGCCACGCGAGCGGGCGGTGTCGAAGCTCTCGAAGGGGCAGGCCGCGGCGGCGCAGCTCGCCCTGTGCCTGGCGGCCGAGCCGACCCTGTTCCTGCTCGACGAACCCTTCGCGGGCCTCGACGTGCTCGCGCGGGACGAGTTCCTGGGCGCCTTCCTGGGCGAGCTCGAGCTCGAGGGCCGCGCGGCCCTGGTCACGACCCACGACCTCGACCTCGCCGCGCGCATCGCCGACCGCATCGTGCTGCTCGAGGACGGCACCTTCGGCGAGCCGGCCCACGTGCAGGGCAACGAGCCCAGCGCCGCCGCCCTGCGCCGGGTGTTGTCCGGGACGAAGGAGGTCGCGGCGTGAGGATCCTTCCGACCCTGTTGGCCAAGGACCTGCGCGAACAGCGCCTGGCGCTGCTCGCGCCCTGGGGCCTGGGGCTGGCCGTGTCCCTGGTCGCGGCGCTGCTGGTCGACCCGGCCTGGCTCGACACGCCCGTGTTCGCCCAGGTGCTGGCCCTCAGCCTGGGCGCGCTGTGCGCCCTGGCGATCGGCTGCGACCTCGGCAGCCGCGAGCGCGGCGAGGGTTCCCTGCCCTGGCTCCTGCGCCAACCCTTCGGATTCGGCCACGCGATCACCTCGAAGCTCGCGGTGCTCGCCCTGGGCATGCTCCTGGGCCTCGGCGCGGGCGCCCTGTTCGCGTACGCCACCAGCGCCTGGGTCGCGGGCGGCCAAGCAGCGTTCGGCCTCGGCCGCACGGAGGGCATCCTGATCGCGATCGTCGTCGCGCTCGGCCTGTGGAGCACTTCGGCCTCGACCTGGATGCCGCGCGGGTTCCTGGCCGCGCCGGCGGGGCTCGTCAGCTTCGTGTTGCTCGCCGCGCCGGCCTGGATCCCGATCGTGTGGTACGAGCTGCGACCCGATCCGGAGCTCGGGCGCAGCCTGGCCCTGTCCGCGGTCCTCGGCGGTCTCTTGGCCGCGCTCGCCGGTCTCTCCGGCGGCGTGCGCGACGCGAGCGGCCCCGCGCGCCGCGCGGCCCTGGCCCTCGGCGCCGGCGCGCTCGGTTGCCTGCCGCTGTGGATCGCCGCCGCGCGCCAGACCGCGGACGTGCTGCGTTTCGATGCCAACGCCGAGCGCTTCGAGATCCTCGGCGCATACGTCGCGGCGGACGGCGGACACGCGCTCCTGAACGCCTGGGAGGGCCGCGTCGACTGGCGCCGCCGGCCGGTGGACGTGCGGCCGATCGCCGTCGAGCTCGCGACCGGCGCGTGGCGCCCCGTGGGCCCGCGCGGCAGCCAGGTGCGCCCCGCGGATCCCGGCTCGCGTTCGGATGCGTGGCTGCTCGAGGATCCGACCGGCGTGCTGGCCCTGCTGCGCGCCGATGGCACCCCGATCCCGACCGTGGATCGATCGTCGGCGGACGCGTCCGCGGGCGACGCGCCCACTGCGCCGCGCGGCCTGCGCCTGCACCGGCCGGCGGGCTCGAAGTGGAGCGTGCGCGCCGCCAGCGGGCCCGCCTACGAGGGTTGGTTCGATCCCGAGCACGGCCTGACCTTCACCCTGGTCGAGCTGTGGGAGCGGGGCCTCGAGCGCGGCGCCTGGCAGGTGCTCGGCACCCGCGGACCCTGGCTCCTGACCGAGGATCGCCACGCGCGCGCCGGCGGGCCGCGCCACGCGCTGTACGACGCCGCGCGCCGCGAGCTCTCGTACCCCGCTTGGCTGGCCCCCCTGCGCCAGGTGGTCGGCGTGCTCGCGGACGGCCGCGTCGTCGGCCTCTTCGAGGAGCCCGGCGGCTCGGGCCTCGCGCTGCTCGATCCCACGAGCGGCGAACGCGAGCCCCTGCCCGTCCTCGGCGCCCCCGCGATCCTCGAGTCCGTGCACGCCTTCGCGACCCCGCGGCATGCACCCCTCGATCGCCCCGGCTCCCCCACCTTGCTCAGCGCGCAGACACCGGACCGCCGCGTCGGCCTGCTGTGGCTCGACCCCGCGGCCGAACCCGCGCCCCACGCACGCTGGAGCGAGCTGCGCCCCGGCCCCTTCGACGTCGTCGGCCCCCTGGGCGCCGACGACTTGCTCCTCGCCCGCGACGGCGCCCTCTGGGCCCAGTCCTTCAGCGGCCGCCCCGAACGCCGCATCTTCCCGCGCTGAGTCCGCCCCGCGCGCCGCGGAGCCCCCACGAAACCGGCCGCCGTCACGGCGGTACTGGGGTGAACCCTTCGCTTCGGGCGCGTTCGTGCGCATCGGTGGCGCAGCGCGGAGCGGGAACTCGGAGCTGGAGATGAACGAACCCAGGACGGGCGACGGAACACGCTGGCGGCGCGCGAGCTGGGCATCGATCGGAGCGCTGTTCGTCGCGCTCGCGCTGGGCCTCGGGCCGCCCCCCTCCTACAACCGCCTGCTCCTGTGGGAGCTGGCCGCGTTCGCCGACGTGATCGCCAGCGGCGAGATCGAGCGCGTCGACGCGGCCACCTTCGACCTGCGCGTCGAGGAGGCCTGGCTCGGCGCGCGGGCCGGGTCGCTGCTGCGCGTGGAGCGCTTCCGGGACTGGACCTGCCACCGGCGTTGGACGGGGTACGCCGAGGGGCAGCGGTTGATGGTGTTCCTGCGCCGCAAGCAGGGCGTGCCCTCGGGGCTCGAGGTGCTGGGCGCGGGCGACGAAGGCGAGCTGCCCTTCGTCGGAGACGCGGTCGTCGCACAGAACGCCCACGACTTCCGGGTGCGCGGATACCCGGTGCGGGAGCACTGGCCCGCGGGGGCGCGCATGGTCGGGACGGCGCTGCCCGCGGCCGAGCTGGCGCACGCCGCGCTGGGCTTCCGCGAAGCCTTCCGTTGGACCGCGGAGCGCGAGGTGGCGCCGCGGCGCACCATGGCCGAGGCCCGAACCTTCGGCGCGAGCTCGCCCATCGCGCGCCACCTGTTCGAGGAAGCCGTCAGCTCGGAGGGTTGGCGCGGCCCGCTCGAGGGGAACCTGCCCACGATCTCCCTCGCGTCCATCCCGACCCTCCTCGAGCCGAGCCGCGTCGCAGCGGACGGGCCGCGGGCGGACCCGGGCCCTCCGCAGCCGATGCGCCTTACGTTCGTGCACTCCCACTTCGCGGCCTCCCTGGCCGCACCCGGCGACGTCGACGGCGACGGGATCGCGGACCTCGTCGTCGGTGCCCCGGGCGACAGCCATCTCGGACCCGGCCAGGGCGCAGTGTGGTTGCAGTTGCTCGACCGCGGGGGTGCGGTGCGAAGCCAGCGCGAGCTGCTCGCGTCGGGAGCCGGGCATCTCGCCGCGATGACCGACCACGCGGGCTTCGGGAGCGCCGTCGCGGCCCTGGGCGACCTCGACGGCAACGGGGTCCCGGACCTCGCCGTGGGAGCCCCCAAGTGGAGCGGCGCCCAGGTCCGACGGGGCGGCGTGTGGATCCTGTTCCTCGAGCGCGACGGCTCGATCGGGCGGGCGGTCGAGATCGGGTCCGCGCCGCTCTTCGATGGCCTCGGGGTCGGCGAGGGCTCGGGCTTGGGCGCAGCGCTCGCGTCGCTCGGAGATCTCGTCGGCGACGGCTCGCTGTGGTTGGCCATCGGCCAGGACGCACGATTCGAGCTCGCTGACGAGCACGGTCAGGCGGTGTACCTCGTGTCGCTGGCGCGCGACGGCTCCCCGCTCCGGGGGCGCCGGATCCACTCCCGGGGGGATGGGTTCGACGGCTCGCTGGATTTCGGCGGCGCGCTGTGCGCCGTGGGCGACGTCGACGGCGACGGCGTCCACGACCTGGCCATCGGCGACCGCGACGATTCCGACGGCGGCCAGGGTCGCGGCGCGGTCTGGTTGGCCCTGCTGGCGGCGGACGGAGCTCTCCGGAGTCGCCACAAGATCAGCGCTTGGGAAGGGGGATTCGAGGCGCGCCTGATGAACGGATCGCACTTCGGGAAAAGCTTGGCCGCGCCCGGGGACGTGAATGGAGACGGGATTCCCGACCTGCTCGTCGGCTCCACCCAAGGCATCTTCACGCTCTGCCTTCGACGCGACGGGAGCACGGCGAGCTTCGAGGGCCTGCGGATCGTCGCGGACGAAGACATCGAGGCTCCGCCGCTCGCTCGCTCCTTGGCCGCGGTGCGCGGCGGGGCCTCCGGCACGACCCTCCACGTGGCCGTGGGCGGGACGCGCCGGGACGCAGGGAAACACGCGGGGCAGTTGTGGTGGTTGGAGCTCGGCCCCGCGGGGCGACTGCGGGCGCGTTGAGCCCGCGGGCGTCAGGGATGGGTTGGGGAGGTCGGCTCGAGCGGGTCGCGAACGCGACTTGGAGCGCGCGGCAGGGCTCTGGACGGGGGTCGAGGGCCGGTCGCTCGCATCGGGACACTCACTGGTGAACCCGGCGATCCCCGCTCGCCCGGGCTGGCGACCGATTCGGGGTACCCGCTCCCCGCACGCGGGATAGGATGCGCCGTTCCGTCGCGCCGGCAGCCGTCGGCCGACCGGATCGGCGTCGGCAGGCGCCGCCCGTCCCCTCTCTCACCACAGGTACAGCCATGAAGCTCCGTCACGTTCTCTGCGGGTCGCTCGCGCCGACCCTCCTCGCCTGGACGGCCCAGGCCCAAGCTCCCCTGACCGTCATCCACGCGGAACCCCCCACCAGCCCCAAGTCCGACGTGCCCTTCGCGCTGGACCTCGCGGGCAACCCGGCGACCACGCGCTTCAAGGCGCTCGAGGATTACATCGTGAGCCCCGACGGCTCGCTCTGGATCCTGCGCGGGCGCACCGAGCAGGGCACGGACCTCGAGAACATCCTGCTGATCGGCTCGGGCACCGCGGTCACGGGCAATTTCGCGCAGGAAGGCCAGCCGATCCCCGGCGGCGCCACGGGCGAGCTGTTCGACTTCTTCGGGTCGGCGATGGGGCGCTTCAACGGCGCCAACCAGTTCGCCTACTCGGCCCGCGCCCGCGGCGGCGTCTCGGGCGTGGCGCAGAAGGTCATCCGTTGGGATGGGGTCAGCTCCTCGATCGTCTTCCAGCAGGGCGACCTGTACACGAACCTGCAGGACATCCCCGCGAACCCCTCGGGCGACGAGACCGTCGGCAACTCGATCGGCTCGATCCACCTGCTCGACGACGGCCGCATCGGCTCGCAGGACTCGACCATCGGTGGCATCAGTTCCTTGCGCCGGCCGGCGATCACCTACGACCTCGACGCCTTCCACCAGACCAACGTGACTAGCGTCGCTGGCATGGGCGGCGTGGGCACGTTCACGGTCAAGACGCTCACCGCCAACAGCTTCTACACCTCGCTCGACGGCAACCACTGGATCTCCCGCGGCCAGATCGTGACCGGCGGAACCACCGACGACGACGTGGTCTTCGTGGACGACGAGGTCGTGCTGCAGGAGAGCGTGGCCGTCCCCGGCTCGTCCCTGATCCTGGGTTCGACCTTCGATTCGGGCATGAGCCCCGGCGGCAATTGGTTCGCGCGCGGCCGCGACAGCAGCGGCACCACCGCCGCGGCCCCCGACTGGGCCGTACTGAACGGCACCCTGATCGCGGAGACCGGACAGGCGATCCCGAACAGCCCGGGCGAGAACTACGGCGACACGTTCTACTCCTTTACGGCCAACGACGCCGGCGATTGGGCCCTGGCCGCGAACACCGACGGCCTCGACCCGGCCACCAACGACGCGATCGTCGTCAATGGGCACGTCATCGCGCGCGAGGGTGACCCGGTCGACCTCGACGACAACGGCCTCTTCGACGACGACGCCTTCATCGGGCGCGGGAACAACACCCTCTCCTTCATCAAGGCCAACAGCCTGATGCTGACCGAGACGGGCCTCCTGTACGCGATCGTCAACCTGCGCGACGGCGCCGGCAACGATCTCAACTCGGTGCCCTCCTTCGGCACGCCCGACGCCTTCGTGGTCTTCGACGTCAGCGCCTACGTGACGGCCGGGACGGGCAGCGCCTTCTGCACGGGCGGCGGCGCCGCTGCCTGCCCCTGCGGCAACCAGAACGACGGCAGCAACGGCGCGGCCGGCTGCGCCAACAGCGCGGGCGCCGGCGGCGGCAAGCTCGTCGCGCTCGGCAGCCGCTCGATCGCCGCGGGCGACCTCGTGTTCGTCGGCTCGACCCTGCAGCCGGGCCAGTCCGGCCTGTACCTGCAGGGCAACAACGCCGTCAACGGCGGCGCGGGCAACCCCTTCGGCGACGGCCTGCGCTGCGCGGGCGGCAACGTCTTCCGCCTCGAGGTCCGCAACTCCGGCATGACCGGCGCCTCGTTCACGACCGTGAACATCGCGGCGGCCGGCGGCGTCTCGGCCGGCGACACGCGCCGCTACCAGCTCTGGTTCCGCGATACCGCCGGCCCCTGCGGCGGCGGCTTCAACTTCACCAACGGCTGGGAGATCACCTGGCTGCCGTGATTCCAGTCCCAGACGCTGCGCGGCCCCTGCGCCGCGCAGCGCTGGACCCGCGAGCCGCGTCCCCTCGCCGGGGGCGCGGCTCGCGCCGTTGCGGCCGCGTGGCGACGCGCGCGGCGTCTCGATACCCTGGGTCCACGATGCCCGCCCCGCTCCTGCGATCCGTGTTCTGCGCGCTCCTGCTCGCTACCCTCGCGACGGGGTGCGCCTCGCAGCGCTGGAACGGGGAGATCGAGCGCTACGGCAGCCTGCACGAGGCGATGCGCGGCGACCCCGGCGCGCGGTATCCGCTGCGGCACGCCGAGCGCGCCCAACGTTGGGGCCTGGGCGTGCTCGAGGGTCCCACGGGCGAGGTCGTCGTGGCCGACGGCTACGTGTGGGTCGGCCGCGCCGAATCGCCCACCCAGGCGCGCACCGACGCCGGCTACGGCCATGGCGAGAGCGCGGCGTGGCTCGCGCTGGCGCGGGTGCCGCGCTGGCGCGAGTTCGAGCTCGAGCGCAGCCTCGAGCTCGAGGCCGTCGGGGCCCTGGCGGCCGAGCTCGGCGAGCGCGAAGGCTGGGACCCCACGCGCCCCCTGCCCTTCGTGGTCCTGGGCGCCCTGACCGACGTCGACGTGCACGTGGTGCGCGGCGCCTGCCCCCACGCCGGCGAGGTGCCCGCCGATCGCGCACCGTTCCACGCCCGGTTCTCGGTCGCGCACGGCACGCTCGTCGGCCTGTACGCCCCGAACGCGGGCGGGACGCTGGTGCACCACGGCGACACGCTCCACGTGCACGCCCTCCTACGCCAACCCACGACCCTCGCGGCCCACGTCGACGACGCCTGGGTGATGTCCGGCGCCCGCCTGCGCATCCCCGCGCGGGATTGAGGGTTCAGCGCAGGTGCCCGAGGGGGTCCTCGCGGCCGAACCAGGCCGTCAGCGCCAGGCGCGGATCGCGGACGGGGAGCACCTCGTGCTCGAGGTCCTCGCTGAGGAACACGACCAGGCGGTCGAGGTGCGGCTCGAGGTCCTGCGCGCCTCCCGGGCCGAAGAGTCGCAGGCAGCCGCCGTGCTCGGGCCGCCAGTCGGGATTCAGGTAGTAGACAGCGGTCAGGAGGCGGTTGCCGCCGCCGCGGAAGGCGTCGCGGTGGCGCACGTAGCGCGCACCGGGGGCTTCGTAGCGCGAGAACTGCAGCTCGGTGCGCGGTAGGGCCAGGCGCAGACCCTGCGCGAGCTCGGCGCGCAGCGCCTCGAAGGCCGCGAGCAGGGCGTCGATCCCGGGCACGGCGCCGTGCACGGCCGGCTCCAACCAGGCGATCTCGTCCCCGCGCGCCGGGCTGTCCCCCCGGTGCCGCGCGCCGCGGCCGACGCCCGCGGGGGCGAGCTCCTCCCCCAGGTGCGCGAGCAAGGCGGCGCGCGCCGTCCGTGCGCGCTCCGCCCCCAGCCAGTCGTCGCGCACCATCCAGCCACGATGGGCCAACGAACCGAGCTCCGCCGGGCCGGGCTCGGCCGCGCGGACCTCCTCCGGCCCGTGGCGGCGGGGTTCCAATCGGCGCCCAGGATACCGGGCGCGGCGCAAGCCAGGGATGGGGGCGGTTGCGATTGACGGGCTACGGGGGCGTTCCGATCATCCCGGCCCCCTGCCGCCCGGCAACCCGGCCCGCTCCCCGCCCCCACCCGATGCTGCGCGACAACCTCCTGAAGGCCGGACTGGGCGTGGTGCTCTTCGTGCTCGCGATGGGGCTGATCGGGGTGCTGCTCGAGGACGAGCTGACCGCCGGCACGGATTGGGTCGTCGCGCGCATCGGCTTCCTGGGCCTGTGCGCGATCCTGCTCGTCACCGACACGTTGGTGACCCCCTTCCCACCGGACCTCCTGCTGGTCGTGATCGCCAAGAGCCGGCTGTCGGAGCACTGGCTGGGGTACGTGCTGGCCCTGGGCTTCGTCTCGGTGGTGGCCGGCATGCTGGGCTGGGGCATCGGCCGCTGGCTCGGGCACCGGCCCCTCGGCCGACGCCTGTTCGGCGAGTTCAAGGACGAGCACCGCGCCTTCATCCAGCGCTACGGATTCTGGGCCGTGGTGCTGGGCTCGATCACGCCCCTGCCCTTCTCGGTCACCTGCTGGAGCGCGGGGGTGATGGGGTTGCGCTTCGCCCAGGTGCTGCTCGCATCGCTCCTGTTCCGCGTGCCGCGCTTCGTCCTGTACTACTGGCTGATCGTGCGCAGCGGCAGCCTGTTCCAGTTCGCTTGATCCCCGCGCCCTCGGTGGTGCTAGAGTCGGGTCCTCCCATGCGCCTCGACCCCCAGGAAGCCGCCCGCCTGCTCGACGTGCGCCCCGCGACGCTCGAGCGTTGGGTGCGCCAGGGCCTGCTGCGCCCGGCCGATGCGCGGGGGAACTTCGAGCGCGCCGAGCTCGAGCGCTGGGCGCGCCAGCGCGGACTCACGCTGGCCGGCGAGGGCAAGCGCCGCTGGGCGCCGGGCCAGGACCTGTTCGCCGACGCCTTGGAGCGCGGGGCGTTGCTCGTGGCTCCGCCCTGCGCGAACGCCTCCGAGGCCATCGAGCGCGCCGTCGAGGCGATCCCCGGCCTCGCGCCCGCATCGCGCGCGCGGTTGCTCGAGGAGGTGCTCGGGCGCGAACGCATGGCCAGCACGGGCCTGGGGAGCGGCGTCGCCGTGCCGCACCCGCGCACGCCACCCAAAGACCTCATCGCCGAACCGCTGGTGGTGGCCCTGCTGCTCGACCGCGCGCTCGATTGGGCGGCTCTCGACGGCGAGCCCGTGCACACGGTGTTCCTGCTGCTCTCGCCCAGCGCCCCCGTCCACCTCGAGCTGCTGACGCGCGTGGCGATCGCGCTGCGCTCCGAGGGCTTCGTCGAACACCTGCGCGGACGGCCGACGAAGGCGGAACTGATCGGGCGGCTGCGCACGCTCTCGAAGGAGGTCTGATGGCGCGCTCCGTCCGCGGCGCAGGCAACGCCACGCCGGGCCCCGCGCCCGGCGTCCTGCGCGCACTGCGTTTCCTCGGTCCGCCCGAGGAGCGCTGGTCGCTGCTGCTGCCCCTGGCGATCGTCGTCGGCCTGCTCTCGGGCCTGGGAGCGGTCGGCCTGCGCGAGGGCGTGCACTGGCTCTTCGCCTCCCTGGCCGTCGTGCGCGCGACGCCCTGGGGCACCCTGCTCCCCGCGCTGGGCGCGTTGCTGGGCGTGCTCGTCGTGGCGCGGCTGTTCCGTGAGCCCCCCGGCCACGGCGTGCCCGAGGTGATCCGCGCCGTGTGCCGCCAGGGCGGCCGCATGCCGGCGCGGGCGATGGGCTCGCGCTGGCTCGGCAGCATGTTGAACGTCGGCGCCGGCGGCTCGGCGGGGCTCGAGGGCCCGATCGTCTACACCGGCGCGGCCGTCGGCTCCTTCGTCGGCGGACGTTTTCGGCTCGACGAACGCCGCCGTTCGGTGCTGCTGGCCGCGGGCGTGGCGGCGGGCATCTCGGCCATCTTCAACGCGCCCATGACGGGCGTGATCTTCGCGATGGAGGTCGTGCTCGCCGAGTGGAGCGCCTTCGCGATCGTGCCCATCGTCGTGGCCGCCGTGGTGGCGACCGAGCTCTCGCGCAGCCTGCTCGGCGACGCGAGCGCCTTCCTGCACGTGCCCTTCGGAATGGGCACGCGCGACCTCGTGCTGTGCGCCGCGCTCGGCTTGGTGGCGGGGTTCGCCTCGACGGCCCTGACGCGCGCCATCGGTCGCCTGCATGCGCTGGGGCGACGTCTACCGCGGCCGGCGCTCGTCGCGCCGTTGGTGTTCGGCCTGGCGGTGGGCGCGCTCGGGATCTTCGCGCCCGAGGCGATCGGCGAGGGCTACGACACGGTGCAGCTCGCGATCCGCTCGGAGCTCACCGAAGGCCTGTTGCTCGCCGGCGTGCTGGTGGGCGCCAAGCTGCTCGCGACGGCGTTGACGATCGGCTCGGGCGCGCCGGGCGGCGTGTTCGCGCCTTGCCTGGTGTTGGGCTCGCTCCTGGGCGTGGCCTTCCATCGCCTGGCGTCGCTGGTCCTGCCCCAGAGCTACGCCATCGGCGTCGAGGGCAGCTACGCGCTCGTGGGCATGGCGGGCCTGCTCGCCGGCGTCTTGCAGGCGCCGCTGACGGCCATCTTCCTCGTGTTCGAGATCACCGGCGGCTACGAGGTCATCCTGCCGTTGATGATCGTGGCCGTGCTCTCCTTGCTCGTCGCGCGACGCTTCCGGCGCTACTCGATGTACACCGAGGAGCTGGCCGAGCGCGGCGAGTTGCTGCGTCCCGGCACCGACCAGCGCATCCTGGCCGACGTGGCCGTGCGCGAGACGCTCGACACGGACGCGCTGCCGGTGCGAGAGGACATGACCCTGGCCCAGTTCGCCCGCGCCGTGCGCCACTCGCGCCGCAACCACTTCCCGGTGCTCGACGCGGCCGGGGACCGATTCGTGGGCATGCTCGAGCTGGGCCTGGTGCGCGAGATCCTGACCGATCCCCAGCTCGCGCGCGTGACCCTGGTGGGCACCCTCGCCGACCGCGATTCCCCCACCCTGCCCCTGGACGCCAACCTGGCCGACGCCCTGGAGGTCTTCGAGCGCACCGGGGCCTGGGTGCTCCCGGTGCTCGAGCCCGAGGGCCGCTTCGCCGGCTTGCTCAGCAAGTCGACGCTCTTCGACCACTACCGGCGCGAGCTGTCGGTGCAGACGTCGGTGTCCTCCTGAGCGACCCCACCCATGCCGACGCGCCGATTGCCGTGGATGCTGGTCTACCTGGCCCTGGCCATCCTGCCCGGGGCCGCGAGCATGCTGCTCGCCGCGCCGCCCTACCGGCCGCTGGCGATCGAGGTCGGCGTGGCCCTGGGCTACGTCGGCCTGACCCTGTTCGCCCTGCAGTTCGTCACCACGGGCCGCTACCCGCGCTTGACCGGCGAGCTCGGCATGGACGAGCTGATGCGCCTGCACCGCTGGAGCGGCGTCGTCGCGGGCCTGTGCGTGGTCGTCCATCCGCTGCTGCTCCTGTGGGTCCATCCGGTCTTCCTCTCCTTCCTCGACCCGCGCGCCAACGCGCCGCGGGCCCTGGCGCTGTGGGCCGCGCTCGGGATCCTGGTCGTCGTGACCGTCGGGCCCTTCCTCAAGCGCCGCCTACGCCTCGACCACGGTTGGTGGCGCCTCTCGCACGGCGCGCTGGGCGCCCTGTTGGTGACGATCGGCACGGCGCACGTCCTGATGGTCGGACACTTCACCAACGTCCTCGCCAAGCAGGCTTGGTGGGTGCTGATCGCGCTCGTGTCCTTGGGCCTCCTGATCGAGGCGCGCGTGCTGCGCCCCCTGGCCCGGCGCCGCACGCCCTGGCGCGTGCGCTCGGTGCGGCCCCTGTGCGAGCGCACCTGGGCCGTCGAGATCGAAGCCGAGGGCCACCCCGGCCTCCCCTTCCGCGGCGGCCAATTCGCCTGGTTGACCCTGGGCGACAACCCCTTCTCGCTCGAGCAGCACCCCTTCTCCTTCGCCTCCAGCGCGACCGATCCGCGGCGCCTCGAGTTCGCGATCAAGGAGCTGGGCGACTTCACGCGCACCATCGGCCAGGTCCAGCCGGGCACGCGCGCCTTCGTCGAGGGCCCCTACGGCACCTTCGCCCTGCCCGAGGACCCCACGACGCCCCTGCTGCTGCTCGGCGGCGGCATCGGCGTCGCGCCGATGGTGAGCATGCTGCGCACCCTGGCCGCCCGCGGCGATCGACGCGCCCTGACCCTCGTGCACGCCACCGCGACCCTCGCCACCGCCGCCTACGTCGACGAGCTCGATGCCCTGGCCCCGGCCCTCGACCTCGAGCTCGTGCGCGTCCTCGAGGATCCGCCCCGCGACTGGTCCGGCGCCCGCGGCTTCATCGACCGCGCCCTGCTCGAGCCCCTGCTCGCCGCCCCGCGCCTCCAGGGCGCCCACATCTTCCTCTGCGGCCCCGTCCCGATGATGCGCGCCGTCGAACGCACCCTACGCGAGCTCGGCATCCCCCGCCGACGCATCGAAGGCGAACGCTTCGACGTCTTCTGACGCCGCACGCCCGGGCGCTGGCATTTGCCGCTGTCCGGGTGCATCGGGCGCGAGCTCCGGCGCGGCCACGGGGCGCGCCAGGTATTGGGACGGGCTCTTACGGGGCGAAGGTCGCACGTAGGGCCTCGGAGAGGTTGGAGCCGGCGGGGCCGCCGGGGATGTCGCGGTACCAGAGCTGGAAGGTGAAGGTCGAGCCGGGTTGGATTTGGCCCGGGCCGCCTGATGCGGGAGCGGAGGTGTAGTCGAGGGGGCGGCGCAGCTCGCCCTGGGCGTCCACCGCCTGCGGCGGGCCCAGGCGCGAGATCGGATTGCCGACGCAGCGAACGCCGTCGCCGAAGGGCTGGGGCGTGGCGGGTGGGCCGTAGAAGAAGAGCGCCGGGGCGAGGGGCGGGGCGGCGGAGGCGACGAGCTCGAAGCCGCCGAAGCTCGAGAGGCCCAGGGATCCGCCCATCTCGAGCCGCGCTCCCGCGCCGACCGTGTTCGGGGTCGCGGGGCAGACGACCTCGGCGTCGGCGGGCGTGCCCTTCCAGACCAGGATCCGGCCGCGGCCGTTCTGATAGACCGCATCCCCGGACGCGAATTCGCTCAGCCCGTCGCCGTCCAGGTCCCCGACCATCGCCACGTACCGGCCCAAGTTGGAGCCCTGCAGGGCGAAGATGCGCCACAGGCGCGCCCCGGTGCGGCCCGAGTAGACGTTGACCGAGCCGGAGGGGGTCAGGTAGGGGCCGCGCTCGCTGGGTCCGCCGATCACCAGGTCGGGTACCCCGTCGCCGTTGAGGTCCCCGGCGCTCGCGATCGCCCCGCCGAACCAACTGTTGATGCTGCTGTCGCGCGTGCCGTCGATCTCGAGCAGCAGGGATGCGTCCGCTCCGGAAAAGACCAGCACGCGGGACTGTAACCCCCCTCCGTAGTCGATTTCGCCCGGCGCTCCGCAGGCGAAGTCCGGGATCCCGTCCCCGTCCAGATCTCCCACCGCAGCCACCGTCCGTCCGAGGTGATCTCCGGTGCTGTGGGGCCAGTTGTGCGGGATGTTCCCGTACACCTGGTGGATCAGCGCTCCTGTGCGCCCCGAGAAGACCTTGGCCGTGCCCGCCCACAGGCCCCCGGTCGAGTCCTGCGACCAACCGATCACGTAGTCGGGGAACCCGTCCCCATCCACGTCTCCGATGCCCGCCACCGACGGCCGCGTCCCCGGTCCTTGGTGCGAGCGCAGCGGGGTCGCGTCCGGCCCTCGGAAGAGGTGCACGTCCCCGTAGAAGCCGCCCACCGCGACGTCGGCGAAGCCGTCCCCGTCCACGTCCCCCAGGCCCGCCAGGGAGAAACCCCAGGCCGCTTGCCAAGCCTGACCCTGAATGTCCAGCAACTCCTGGCCGCTGGCGCCGCTGTAGATCACGACCCGCCCCGAGTACGGCGCGCTGCCGGGGAAGAAGTCGTCCCCGGCCGCGAAGTCGGCCACCCCGTCCCCGTCGAAGTCGCCCACGCCGGCCAAGGTGCGGCCGTGGCTGAAGGTGGTACCGATCACCGTGTGCAGCACGGAGCCATCTGCACCGGAGAGAACCCACACCAGCTTGCCCGGACTGACGAGGAACTCCGGGAGTCCATCGCCCGTGATGTCCACGTAGGACGCCACTTTGTTGAAGCTGTGGATCCCGGGGCCATCGATCTGGAAGTGCAGTTCCTGCGCGCTTCCAGGTTGCATCGCGAGGACAGAGGCGATTCCCGTCAGGGCAAGTTTCGATCCAGCGTAAGCGATTCGCTCATCCATGGCGCACCTCGTTCATCCGCTCAGAAGGAGTACCCGAGCAGGCGCACCCCGCCCAGCTTGTTGGCGACCAGAAGTTGGCGCTGGCCGCTGTCCGGGTCGGTCCGGATCCACAGGCCCTCGCTCTCGCCCGGGGTCTGCACGATCCCCAGATGCACCAGGCGCGAGCCGGCCGGCGCGTCCGGCGCCAGGCGCAGGACCTCGATCCCGACACGCGACACGCCCAGGTAGACGTAGAGTTCCTCGCGCGGGGTCTCCGACTCGTCGACCCAGGTGGCCACGTCGATCGCCAGGCCGTAGAGGTTCGTTCCCAGGGGGTCGCTCAGGTCGGCGGTCACGGGTCGTTGGGCGAAGGGCGGGAAGGCGCTGGCCGTGAGGGGGCCGGGCGGCACCGAGCGCAGGTCGGTCAGGTCGAAGACCGACAGCTCGCCGGTGAAGTCGGCCACGAAGAGGTAGGTCCGCCCGCGGAAGGTGATCGCTTCCAGGATGTGCACCAGGCCGCCCCGTTGGGCGCCGATCAGCGTCCAGGAGGGAAGCTGGGGGCTGCCCAGAGGATGGAAGCGAGCGGGATCCGTGATGTCGACCAGCTCGACCAGCCAGTGCTCGAAGCTGTCGCTAAAGGGCGGTACGGGCCACTGGGATTGGGGCAGCGGGGGGACCCCCGTGGGCGTCGGGGGTACCGGGGGCAGGGCCACGTGCCCGGCCGGCGCCGCCAGCAACCACAGCCGGTCCTCGGGCTCCTCGGCCGGCACCTCGAAGATGCGGGGCGCGAAGTTGTTCACCTTGCCCTCGAGCTTGGCCTCGAAGATGTATCTGTGGTTGGTCGGCGTGTTCGCGGGGTTGTAGTCCAGCACGGGAGCGAACTCGCGGTGGGTGACCACGGTTCCGACAAGCGAGTTGTCGACGTCGGCCAATGTGATCTCAGCGCCATCGGGGACCTCGAGGGGCGGGGTCGTCGTATTGAGCCTCTGTTGCAGAAGATCCGCCCGCATCACCACCACACCCCAGTCCGAGCCCGTGCGCGAGCCGAACAGCAGCCGCGCCCCGCTCTGGCCGGTCTTGCTCACGTAGTGCGCGTCGTACTCCGCGTTCACCGTGCCCATCGAGAGGTATCCGCGACCCGGGTGATCGAAGCGATCGTTCGGCGAGCTCACCTTCATCGTCTTCAAGCGCTGGGGCGGGTCGGGGGGCGTGCTCAGGCAGTGGTAGTTGCCCACCGTGTAGCGCGTCAGCGCCCAGCGATTCTGGGAGGTGCCCCAGATGTAGCCGATGCGCGGTGCCGCCGCCGTCCACTTCGCGTAGGTGTTCCAGATGATCCCGCCGTTCAGGCGCTGGGGATCCAGCGGACCGGGGTCGGGGTCCGGGCCCTGCCGGAAGGTCGTCTGGACGCCGTCCCAGCACGTCCACAGGACCCCGTCCGGCATCATCCCCGCGTCGTTCGACGCCGGGATCACCACCCGCTGGTCCACGGCGCTCACGCCGATCTGGTGCATGTAGCGGCCGCGGCTGTCCAGGTTCCCCCGCGCCCACACCTGGGGACTCGTCGAGCCCATTGCCGAGAGTACCCGGTAGGTGCTGTGGATGCCGTCGGCCGGGAAGGTGAAACCGGGCGGCGGCCCGAGCAGGCCACCCAGTTCCGCCAGGTCCTCCAGGGGCGCCGAGCGCGGACTGGCGAAGAACAGCCACTCCTGCGCCTCCGCCTCGCCCGCGCAGGGCCCTTGCACGGGGGGCACGAAGACCTCCTTGCCGCCCAGGGCCACCTGCAGGTCCTGGTTGGCCTGCCCCGCGGCGAAAGGGGTCGGCCCCGAGAGGTCGTAGAGCAGCGTGTAGACGCGCTTGCCCTGCAGGCCGGCGGTCGCACCTTCGAGGTGGTCGACCGCCAGATTGCCGGAGAGTGTGCGGCCCTCGTTGCGGGTCCCGGGATGGAAGGCCATCCAGATCGGGAAGGTCGTCACCGCCAGGATCGGGCCGCAGTCGGTCACCTGCGCGCGGATCCTCCGGGTCCAGGTACGCGGCGTCGGATCCAGGGTCGTGTTGGCCGGAACCAGCGACAGCAGCACCTCCTCCGTGCCGGTAGAGCCCCGCTCATGGCGGTACTGCCAGCCCTCGTGGTGGTCGATCGGCAGGTCCGGGGCCCACAGGTCCTGATCGCCCTCCCGCACGCGGAAACGCACCCAACCGCAGCTTTCGACAGCCGCGTAGAGGTAGCCCCCGTGCACCGCCACGCTGGTGAAGAGCGGCGCGTGCTGGCGCTCCAGGTAGGGCGACGTCTGACTGTAGTCGTAGTAGTAGAGATCGTCGTAGACCGCAGGGTCGTGCGGTAAGCCGTTGGGGACGTCCGAAAAACCCGGGGGCGAGCCCACCACGTAGGGGCTTCCGTCCCCGAACCAAGGGCCCGCCTTGGGCAGGAAGGTTGGGATGATGAAGCTCGAGGGCGGCTGGAGCTTCACCCGCACCAGCCCGTGCGCGCCCAGGGCCACGTACGCCATGGCGCCGTTCGACGGGCCCCCCGCCTGGTCCACCACCAGGTCGTAGCCAAAGGCCGGCCAGGCGCTCGTGCTGGCCGGATTGCCCATGAGGAAGGCATGCCCGGCAGCCGCCAGCTCGACTCCGGTTTCGCCGCTGGTCGCCGCCTGCTGCACGCGCGCGCGAATCTCGCTGAGGGGGTAGATCCGCAGCCGCGAGTCCCCGGCCGCCGAGAACAGGCACACGAGGTAACGCGTCCCGCCCAGCACCGCGAAGTCCACCGCGCAGGCCCAGCGCCGGCTGTTCTGCTCTGTGGGGCTCATGCCCGCGCTGTCGTCGATGCGCACGGCCGGGTTCGGAGCGCCCGCCAGCGGGTTGGCTTGCATGGCCCACAGGCCGTCGCGTCCCGCCGCGACGTACAGCACGTCCTCGGCGTCTTGCACGCCATCCTCCACGTTCGCCTCGGGATCCAACGCCATCGCCACCGGCAGCACCGCGCGCGAGGAGATCGGGATGCGCTTCAGCGGATTGCGGATACCGGTCTGTGGGTCGAGCTCGAGCACCGCGAGCGTGCTGCCCTCCCCCGCATACACGTAGCGCCCGCTATGGGAAGCGGTGAGCGCCGTGGGCATCGAAGGCCCGTGCGCTGCCGCCTGGATTTCGAACACCTTTTCTCCCGGTGTGATCTGTCCCGCTGCCGGAACGGCGATCAGGCTCGAGAGCAACGCATCACGCCAGAAGCGCGGAAGCGCGGAAGCGCGGAAGCGCGGAAGCGCGGAAGCGCGGACGGGTAGCGGCCGGATTGGGAATCGGTCACGGAGAACTCCCCTTCCTCGTCGAGGAAAAAGTCGAGCAGAAAGCAGGGCGGGACGATCCCGCCCTGAGCCAGGTGGGCACTCCGACCCTACCCTTGCCCCTGGAATCAGGCAAGGGTCGCCTGCCGGCACGCGCCGGCGGAGCTGGATTGCGGTCTCGAGGGCCGGCCCGAGGGGACGGGAGTTCCGAAGTGGCGGTTCGGGAACGCGACCGGGGAGTGGGGGGCGGATGGCGGGTGAAACCCGTGCGGGGAAGCCCGGGGGTGGGGCTTGGGTATCGGCGGCGTGGAACGACCCGGAAAGGGCGGCCGATGGAGTCAGCCGGAGCGGCGGAGGAGAGCGAGCAGCGCCTCCCAGTCGGGGTGGTCGCCGGGGTGCAGGGAGCGGTGGGTGAAGAGCAACTCGTGGCCGCGGACGAGGAAGGCTCCGGAGAGCAGGAGGGTGTCCCCCATCGGCAGGCCGACGCCGTGTTTGCGGGCTTTCCAGAAGGCGCCGGCCATCGCGGGCGAGAGCAGGCGCAGCGGGCTCACGCGTTCGAGGCCGAAGGCCGCGTAGAGCGTGCGGTCGGTGTCGGAGACGACCCGCGCCTCCGGCCAGCGCGCTGCGAAGAACCCGTCCGCTTGGGTCGGCGTGCCCTGGGCGACGAATAGCAGTTCGTCGGGGCGCGCCAACCGGGAGAGTTCGTCCACCGCCTGGCGGCAGAAGGTTCAGCCGTAGTGGCGCAGGAAGACGAGCGCGACGGCGCCCGAGCCCAGCTCGGCGCCGAGGGTCGACGCGCCGAGGTTCCGGCCGCGAATCGGGGTCGCGAGCAGGGCGGGGGCGAGGTTCTCCGGGGGATCGGTGGTGTCCATGCGAGTCGGGATACGGCGGCCGAGGGGCGCGCGCGCCCTCCTGCTCCCAGGGCGCAGCGCCTCAGGGACAGAAGCGCACCGCCAGGGCGTCGCTCAGGTTGTAGCCCGCGCCCCCGGCGGCGGGGTCGCGGTACCAGAACTGGAAGTAGCGCAGGTCGCCTGGGGCGAGCGCGCTGCCGGGGGGGTGGTTCGCGGGCCCAAAAGGCTGCTCGGCGTCGCCGAAGAGGTCGGTGAACCGCGGCGGCAGTCGCAGGGTCGCGCCGCCGACGCAGCGCACGCCGTTGCCGAAGGGGATCTGCACCGGGTTCGTGCCGAAGAAGAAGATGCCGGGCCGGTTCGGCGGGCAAGCGAAGACGCTCAGCACGAGGTCGCCGGCGAGCAGGCTGGTCGTGCCCGAGGCCTCGAGCCAGGCGCCGGGACCGGCGGAGTTGGGCGAGGTGGTGCAAGTGCTCGTCACCGCCGGCGCGCCGACGACCTGGTAGTGCAGGGTCTGGGTCATCAAGGCGTCGCGCTGGGCCTCGTCGCGCACCCAGGAGATCGGGTCGCGCACGCGCACGCTGACCGTCGAATCGCAGCCCGCCAGGCCCAGGCTCGAGAGGTCGAGGGTCGTGCCGTTGGCGCCCGGGATCGGCACGCTGTTCAGGAACCACTGCACCTCGAGCGCGTGCCCGACGGGCTGCATCGGGTTCACGAACAACGTCTCGGTGCCGTCGTAGGCGGGCGCGGTGTCCGAGGCGGAATCGATCGGATCGACCAGGCGATAGATCTCGAACAGGAGCTGCTCGACGCCCGGCAGGTTGAAGGGCCGGCCGAGGTTGCGCATGAGCGAGTTGTTCGTCGGCCGGAAGAGGCCGAACTGGCTGTAGCCCGCGCCCTCGAAGGTCGAGATCAGGCCGTCGAATCCGGGGATGTTCGAGCCCAACCAAGCGGCCCACTTCGTGCCCGCGGCGCCCATCTGGGCAGCGCTGAGGGTCGAGATGTTGGCCGAGCCGGGCTCGCCGCCCGTGTACGTCTGGGGGCCGCCGTAGTCGTACTCGTCGGCGAGGTTCCCGAGCGCGTGGCCGAACTCGTGCAGCAGGACCTCGAGCGAGGCGCTGTTGCCCGCCGAGGCCGTGCCGAGGTTCTGCGAGGGGTACCCCGCGCCGCCGTAGGTCGTCGAGTTCGCCACCGCCGCCACCAGGTCCACGCCCGGGGCGTTGTTCGCGTAGGCGTAGGCGCTGGAGACGTTCACGCACAGGAGGCGCTCGATCCCGTTGCACCAAAAGCGCATGCCCAGGGCCGTGTTGCGCGTGATGCCCGGCGTGGGGTCGTTGCTGACCCCGGAGTCCACCGAGACGACGTCCACGCGGTGCACGGCGAAGTAGTTCGCGTAGCGCTTGAAGGGCTCGCGCTGGAAGAAGGCCGCGACCATGCTGTCGACCTGGGCCGCATAGGTTCCCAGCTCGCCCGCCTGATACCCGTCGCCCACGAAGACGAGGTCCACGCGGTCCCCCATTGCGACGAGGCTGTCGGGCGTGAGCGTCTGCACCGGCGCGGGCAGGGCGGGGAGTGCGGGGTCGAGGGCTTCGAGCTCGAGCTCGACCCGCCCGCCCACGAGGCGCCCGGTGGCGTCGAGCGTGTCCCAGTAGACCGTGTGCCGCCCGTGGGCCGGCGCGGGCCCCTGGGGCGCGGCGAGGGACAGGGCGAGCGGCGAGAGCAGCAGCAGACCGGGGAACGCTCGGAGCATCGGGGGATCGAGGCGGAGGAAGGGGGAACGGGAGCGCCGCCGGCGCGGCGCCCAGGGGATTCTGCCACGGGCCCGCGCCCGCGGGCAGCCGGGGACGGTCGGGATCGGTCCTCGGACCCCGCGCTCGCTGCCGTTAGCCTTGCGCTCCCATGTCGAAGTCCCCCGCGAGTTTCGAGCGCACGGCCCAGCGCGGCTGGTTCCAACGATTCCTCGACGTCGTCGAGCGCCTGGGCAACCTGCTCCCCCACCCGGTGACCCTGTTCGCCCTGTTCGCCCTGGGCGTCCTGCTCCTGAGCGGCATCGCGGGAGGGTTCGAGTGGAGCGTGGCCGACCCGCGCCCCGAGGGCGCCAAGGGCCGCAGCCCCGACGGCATCATCCGCGCGGTGAGCTTGCTCGACGGCGCCGGCCTGCGGCGCATCGTCGAGAACCTGGTCACGAACTTCACCGGCTTCGTCCCGCTGGGCACGGTGCTGGTGGCGCTCTTGGGCGTGGGCGTGGCGGAGCGCTCCGGGCTGCTCTCGGCCGCCATCCGCGCCATCGTGCTCCAGGCCCCGCCGGCCCTGGTGACGGTCGCGGTGGTGTTCGCGGGCGTGCTCTCCAACACCGCTTCGGAGATGGGCTACGTCGTGCTCGTGCCCCTGGCGGCGGTGATCTTCCACGCCCTCGGCCGCCATCCCCTGGCCGGCCTGGCGGCGGCCTTCGCCGGGGTCTCGGGGGGTTATTCGGCGAACCTGCTGATCGGCACGGTCGATCCCCTGCTGGCCGGCATCACCCAGGAAGCCGCGCGGCTGCTCGACCCCGAGTACAGCGTGCACCCGGCGGTGAACTGGTACTTCATGATGGGGAGCACCTTCCTCGTCACCGCCATCGGCGCGCTGGTCACGATCTTCGTCGTCGAGCCGCGCCTGGGCGTCTACGACGCGAGCCGCGCCGATCCGAAAGCCGTCGCACAGCTCTCGATGGAGCCGCTCTCGAGCGCCGAGTGGCGCGGGCTGCGCTGGGCGCTCGCGAGCGTGCTGGTCCTGACCGCGCTGGTGCTGCTGGCGGTCGTCCCCGAGGACGGCGTGCTGCGCAATCCGCAGAACGGCAGCGTGCTCGACTCGCCCTTCCTGCGCGGCATGGTGGCCCTGATCTTCGTCTTCTTCCTGGTGCCCGGGTTCGTCTTCGGACGCGTGGCCGGCACGATGAAGAACGACCGCGACGTGATCGACGGCATGGCCCACGCCATGGGCACGATGGGGCTCTACATCGTGCTCGTGTTCTTCGCCGCGCAGTTCGTGGCCTACTTCAACTGGACGAACCTCGGCTCGCTGACGGCCGTCGTCGGCGCGGACCTGCTCGAGCGCATCGGGCTGACCGGCCCGCTCGTCTTCGTGCCCTTCATCCTGATGTGTTGCCTGGTCAACCTGTGCCTGGGCAGCGCCTCGGCCCAGTGGGCGGTCACCGCGCCGATCTTCGTGCCGATGCTGATGCTCGTCGGCTACAGCCCCGAGGTGATCCAGGCCGCCTACCGCATCGGCGATTCGACGACCAACATCATCACCCCGATGATGAGCTACTTCGGCCTGATCCTGGCCTTCGCCGTGCGCTACGACACCAAGCTCGGCATCGGCACGCTGATCTCGGTGATGCTGCCCTACTCGGCGGCCCTGATCGTCGCCTGGAGCTCCTTCTTCTACCTGTGGGTCTTCGCCCTCGGCCTCCCCGTCGGCCCCGGCGCCCCGACCTACTACGTCCCCTGAGTTGGCCGTCGAGGCCGTTCCTGCCCTGGCGACACGATGCTAGGGAGCGAAGGTGACGCGCAGGGCGGCGGAGAGGTTGTGGCCGGCGGGGCCGCCGGTGGGGTCGCGGTACCAGAGCTGGAAGGCGCAGGGTGTACCGGCCAGCAGTTGGCCGGGACCCGAGTTGACCGGAGGTTGGTCGAAGTGCAACTCGCGGCGCAGGGTGCCGGAGCTGTCCGCGACGATCGGAGGACCCAGGCGGAAGCTGGGGGCTCCCACGCACAGGCTTCCCTCGCCGAGCGGCAGGGGCGGACGGGGGACACCGTAGAAGAAGAGGCCCGGGGTCCCCGCCGGGACGCCCGAGGCGATGAGTTCGGCGCGCGTGTGCCAGTCGCTGCCGATCCCCAGGTCCCCGCCCAGTTCGAGGCGCGCCCCGACGCCCTGGGAATTGGGATCGCCCGGGCAAAGTTCCTCGGCGTCCGCCGGGAAACCCGACCAGACCAGGATTCGGCCGCTGTAGTTGTTGAACCGCGAGTCGCTCGAGGCGAACTCCGACAACCCATCCCCGTCGAAGTCGCCGACAAGGGCGATGAAGTGACCGGTGCCGGCATTGTTCTGGGTGAACACCTTCCACAGGCGAGTGCCCGTGCACCCGGAGTACACGTTGACGCAGCCCGATCGCCCGGCGAAAGGGCCACGCTCGTTCGGTGCTCCGACGAGGATGTCCGGCACTCCGTCGCCGTTCACGTCCTTGCCCCCCGCTAGCACGCCGCCGAACCAACTGTTGCGGCTCCCATCCTTGCGTCCGTCCAGCTCGAGCAACAGGGAGGCGTCAGCGCCCGAGAAGACCAGTACCCGAGACTGAAGGTCGTCCCAGTTCCAGTCGATCTCTCCGGGCGCCCCGCAGATGAAGTCCGGAATCCCGTCTCCGTCGACGTCTCCCGACCCCGCTACCGCGCGCCCTAGATGGTCCCCGGTAGAGTGCGGACGATTCTGCGGGATGCTGCCGAACACCTGGTGGATCACCGCGCCGGTGCGGCCCGAGTAGACCACCGCCGTACCGGCCCACAGGCCCCCCTGGGAGTCCTGGCACCAGCCAACGACGTAATCGGGATGACCATCCCCATCGACGTCCCCGATCCCCGCCACAGCCGGACGCGTGCCCGGACCTTGGTGGGAGCGCAGGTGTGCCCCGTCCGGGCCCCGATGGATGTGTACATCGCCGTAGAACCCGCTGAAAGCTACGTCAGCGAAGCCGTCCCCATCGACATCCCCGATCCCCGACAGGTTGAATCCGTACCAGGAGTTGAGGGCCGGCCCCTGGATCTCGGCCAGTACAGCGCCCGTCGCTCCGCTGAATACAAGAATGCGACCGCGCTGATCTCCGACTTGACCTGGATAGTTGTATTCGCCAAGAGCGAAGTCTGGAACACCATCTGCGTCGAAGTCCCCGACCCGCGAACCCGTCAGACCGAAGGTCCCGGTTACGCCCGTGACCTGCCGCACGACGGCTCCACTGGCACCCGACACTACGAGCATGGTGGCGTAGCCGCTGGGCCCAACGACCAAGTCGGGATGACCATCCCCGTCGATGTCATCGCACGCGATGACGGACCGGAGCATCCCCGACTGCGCGTTCTGCAGCTCCAGCAGAACTTCTTGAGCTTCAGCAGGAAGCGCCATCGACAGTGAGGCCCATAGCCCGATCAAACTCCAACGAGCGCTCGGCATGTTGCGTCGCAGCGGTGAACGGTTCATTGGGCGTACTCCAGGATGCGGATGCCCGCGAACGAGTTGCACACCATCAACTGGCGCTGGCCGCTGTCCGGATCGGTCCGGATCCAAAGGCCCTCCGCCTCGCCGGGGACCTGCACGATGCCCAGGGGCTCGAGGCGCGGTGGACTCGTGTTCCCCGGCCGGAAGCGCAACACCTCGAGCCCCACCCGCGACGCTCCCAGGTAGACGTAGACCTCCTCCCGAGCCTGCTCCGAATCGTCGACCCACTCGACGTGGTCCAGGGCCACGCTGTAGAGGTCGCTACGGAAGGTGTCCGTGAAGTCGTCCGAGAGGGTGTAGACCTCGAAGGGCGGGAAGGTCGTGTGATCGTAGGTGCCCGGACTCATCTGGAGCAGGTCGCCGACGTCGTACACGAGCAGCTCCCCCGTGAAATCGGACAGGAAGAGCCAGGTCGTGCCCCCGTACTCGAGCACCCGGACCTCCGCGGCGAAGCCGGGGTTCGGCCCGATCAGGGTCCAGGACGGGATGCTCGGGCTGCCCTGCGTGGTGAGACCCTGCACGTTTGTGACATCGAAGATCGTGACCTTGGGGTGCCCAAAGCGCTGGTCGTAGGGGCTCCGGATCGTGTACCCGGCCATGAACGAGTCGTCGGGGTGCACGGACACGCGACCCGTCGGCAGGACCACCAGGAAACGCTCCTGGGGCTCGAGGGTTTCGTCGCTCAGCTCGAAGAAGCGCGGCGCCGCGTTGGTCGTGTACCCCGTGAGCTTCTCCACGGTGAGGAAGTCGATGTTCTCGGCATCCTGGGAGGCCGAGTCCACTCCTGAGAGTTCGTGCGCCGTAACCAGCGTGCCTACGAGCGCCTGGGCCGTGATGGGAGAGATCAGGGAGCCATCGGATGCACCCTCCATCTCAGACTGCAACTTGTCCCGCCGCATGACTACGAGCCCCCAGTCCGTGCCGGAGCGCGTCCCGAAGACGATCTCTGCTCCAGGATCCTCCTCCTGGGTCGCGAACCACGCGTCGTACTCCGGCCAAACGCCGCCCATCGAGTAATACCCCCGCCCCCCCGACTCGAAGCGGTCGGGCGGGGAAGAGATGAAGGCCCGTTTCTCGCGTTGCGGCGGCGTTGGGCTGGGGCAGGGTGGGCTCGCGCAGCACAGGTCCTGACCGATCGAATACCGCACCATCGCCCAGGAAGACCCCAGGACCGTCCAGAGATAGGCCTGCTGGGCATCGGTTGGGTGGGGCCATTGCGCCTCGGGGTTGACGAGAATGCCGCCCCGCACGTGATTCGGGTCGGCCCCCGAAGTCGGTGGAGAACCACGATGCAGGGCGCCATCGCAGGTCCACTCGGGGCCCGGGAAACGGAAGCCGGCGTCGTTGCTGCCCGTGAGCCAGACCCGTTGATCGAGGATGCTCACGCCCGGGTAGCGACAGAAGCGGCCGGGGCGATCGAAGGAGCTGCGCGCCACCACGTTCGGGGCGTTCGGCGTGTTCCAGGCGACCTCGACGCGGTAGTTGCTGTGGTCCACCGCCGGGTCCGCGAGGGAATCGAGCGGATCGTCCAGGAAGAGCAGCCCCGGGGACCCGAGCTTCTTGGCCGTCGCGAAGAACAGGATCGAACCAGGCTCCTCCCCGTGACAGAAATCGACGCCCTGCGCGGGCGGCACCAGGACATCCTGCCCGCCCAGGCGAACCGCGACGTCCCAGTTGTCGACCCCGGCCTGGAACGCTCCGCAGCCCAGGCGGTAGAGGAAGGTGTAGGCGTGGTACCCGCCCTTGTGGAAGGGCTCTCCGCGCGGCCACTCGTTGTGGGCGCGCCCTTCGGTGCGTCCTCCGGGATCGAACGCCATGCGATCTGGGCTGGTGGTCACGGCCAGGATCGGGCCACCATCGGTCTCCACGGCCACGATGCGCCGGGGCCAGGTGAGGGGGCGCTTGCCGCCCGGGAAGGGGCCATCGGAGGCGATCAAGCGCAGGAGGAACTCCTCCTCGCTGCACTCCGGGTTGGGGTCCGAATCGCCGAGCCGTTCCTGATTCTGCCAGCCCTCGTGGTGGTCGATCCGAATGGCGGGCTGCCAGTCGTCAGACAAGTCGAACCGCACCCAGCCGCAGCTCTCGACGGCGGCGTAGAGGAAGCCCCCGTGGCAGGTGACATCGGTGAAGATCGGAGGATGGGTGCGGGTGAGATCCGCGCTCGCCGGAACGTCTCCTAGGCAGGGCGTCCAGTCGTAGTACTCGAGGTCGTCGTAGATCTTCCGCTTCCAAGGCACGAGTGGCGACTGGAAGCCGTAGGAGTGTATCCCGGTTTGCGTGTCTTCGTACTGAGGGTCGGCGTACACGCTGCCGCTGCCGAAGAACGGCCCGTCCTGGACCAGGTTCATCGGGTAGGCGCTGCCCTGGGGCGGTTGTAGCCGCACCCGCACGAGGCCATGGGCGCCCAGGGCCACGTACACGTCGGCCCCGCCCTCGATGGCATGCTCGTAGTCCACGGTCATGCCGAAGGCGTACGAGAACCAGTCCGTCGACGTGCTCGCGTTCGCGTTGAGGTTGACCTGGACCGCCGGGGCGATCTCGCAGCCCGTCTCGCCTGGGCAGCTCTGTGCGATCGAGCGCAGATCGCTCAGCCGGTACAGGCGCAGGCGCGACTGGTTCTTGCGCGAGGTCAGGCTCAGCAGGTAGTCCACGCCATTGACTGTGGCGAACTCGAGGTCGCAGGCCCAACGCCTGCCGTTCTGGGTAGCCGGGTTGGCATTGCCGGAGTCGTCGATGCGAATGGCCTGGTTCGGTTCGTTCGGACGCCGATCGGCGTGGACGACCCACAGCCCGTCGCGACCCGCGGCCACGTAGAGGAGGTCCGTCGACCCAGGCTCGCCCTCGGCCTCGATGTCCGCCGTGGGATCGAAGCGCATGGCAATCGGTACGATGCCCAGGGAGGAGACCTGGAAGGTCTTGATCGGGTTCGACATCCCTCCCGTGGCCTGCGTGTCGAGCACCGCGACCATGCCACCCTCGCCCGCGTACAGGTAGCGGCCGCTCGGCGAGGCGGCCATCGCCGCGGGTAGGGACGCGGAACTGGTCACGTGCAGGTCCTCGAAGATGCGCTCGCCTGGAGCGATCGGGGCTTGGGCGAGCAGCGGGAGCTGCCAGGCGAGCACGAGGCCCGCCCCCCAAACGGACCTCAGGTAGCGACTAGCGCTGCGGCGCTGCGGCGCTGCGGCGCTGCGGCGCTGCGAAAGGACGATCGATTGCATGCCGAGGTTCATCGGGTGCCTCCTCTTCCTTATGGGCCGCTCGGCGAGGGGAACTCCCGCCTCCGCTCTCGGCCTCTCGAAAGGGTAGCAGGATCCCTCAGATTGGGGCGTCGCGGGACATGGAGATTCCCGATACCGGGTCGTCGGCTGGATGGGGGTCGCCAAAGGCCGAGTGGAGTCGGGAGCGGGCCTGGAGGCCCGCTCGACGGCGCGCTGGGGCGCTGCGCCTCAGCGCGAGCGTAGGCTGGCGAGGCCGCCGTCGATGCCGAGGAGTTGGCCGGTGACCCAGGTTTGTTCGGGGTCGAGCAGCCAGGCGATGGCGGAGGCGACCTCGGCGGCGGTGCCGATGCGGCCGAGGGGGTGCAGGGAGGTCGATGCGGCGAGGGAGGCGGGGTTCGTGGTGATGCGCGCCGCGAGGGGCGTGTCCACCAGGCCCGGGAGGATCGCGTTCACGCGCAGGCCGCTGGGGGCATAGGTCGCGGCGGCCGAGAGCGCGAGGGAAGCGACGGCGCCCTTCGCGGCGGCGATCGCCTCGTGGTTGGGCAAGCCCGTGCGGGCGGCGGCGGAGGCCAGGAGCACGATCGAGCCGCCCCGTTTGCGCAGGTGGCGACCCGCGGCGGCGAGGGTGGCGAAGGCGGGGAAGAGGTTCTGCTCGAGGGTCTCGCGCAGCTCGGCCGCGCTCGTCGAGTGGGCGGGCTTGAGCAGGATCGAACCCACCAGGCAAGCGATGCCGTCGAGGCGCGCGTGCCGCGCGAGCACGCCCTCCACGCAGGCCGAGACCGCCTCGAAGTCGCGCGCGTCGAGCACCACGGCCTCGGTGGAGAGTTCGTGGGCCAGGGCCTCGAGGCGCTCCGAGGCCGGGGCGGCGAGCACCGTGCGGGCGCCGCGCGCGACGAGGCGCCGCGCCAGGGCGCTGCCGATGCCGCCGCTGGCGCCGAGGATCAGATGGACCGGGGAATCGGACATGGAGAGCTCTGGCGCCCGTTCGTTCCGCTGGCGGGGCGTCGCCGGCGGGTCTACGCTCGGCCCGCGCGCGCGGATGCCCGACCCATGCGGATCCTGCTCTACACCTGGTCGACCTGTGCCTTCTGCCGGCGGGCCAAGGGCTTGCTCGACGCCCACGGGCTCGAGTGGGAGGAGCGGGTGCTCGATGGCGACCGAGAAGCCGTGCGGCGCCAGAGCGAGCTCTTCGGTGGTCCGCGCATGCCCTTCGTCTGGCTCGACGACGAGCCGCTCGGGGGTCTGGTCGAGCTCGAGCGCTGGCTCGCCCAGCGCGCCCCGGGTTGAGGCCGCGCTCCGCGCGTCAACGCGGCGGCGAGAGCCGGTGCGTCGCAAGTTGGCGCTGGAGGATCCACACGATCCAGGTGAAGCCCGCCGCGATCGCGACGAGCACCAGCGCGTCCATCCAGCGCGGGGAACGCAGCACGGCCCGCACCTGGGCGCCGAACAGGACGATGCCGAGGGTCGCCGGCAGGAAACCCAGGGCCGTTCCCGCGAGGTAGGCGCGCCAAGGCGTGCGGGCCGCGCCGAAGGCCAGGTTGACGACGCCGAAGGGGGCCAGCGGGAGGAGGCGCACGGCCAGGACCTGACTCCTGCTCGCGCCGCGCAGCTTGCCCACCAGGCGCACGAAGCGCCAACCCAGGAGTCCGCTGCGTGTCCCAGCGAGGAGGATCCGCCCCAGGGCCAGGTGCGCCGCGGCGGCCCCCATCAGCGCGAAGTAGGCCTGCAGGCCGCCGAGCCACCCGCCGAAGACCAGCACCGTGGCGAGGATCAGGAGGTGCACCGGAAGGAAGGCCAACGTGCCCAGCAGATACAGGCCGAGCAGGACCAGGACGACCCGCGTGTGGCCGACGAGACGCTCCGGCAGGGCCTCGACCCGCTCGAGGGGCAGGAGATCCAGCAGGGGCGTGAAGCGCCACAGCAGCGCGAACGCGGTGACGAGCAGCACGGCGCCGACGAGCACCAGCTCCGGCCCGCGGCCGCTCAGGGTGCCGACGGCGCCGAGCTCGGGCAGGAAGCGGTCCACGAGGCGCGACGGCTCGATCGGCTCGTCGCGGTCGAGGAGGTCCGCCGCTTCGGCCTCCGAGGGCTCGCCGACGTCGAGCAACGCCAGGCCCCGTTCCTCGTCCTCCCAACGGTCGAGCGCGGCGCCCAGCGATCCCGCTTCGCGCGCTGTGGCGAGCACCTCCTCGGCGCCGCGCCCCGACCAATGGCCGGCGAGCCGCCCCAGCAGGCGCGCCAGGGCCGCGCGTTGGGCGTCGTCCCGTGCCTCGAACACCAGGTCGCACTCGGTGTCGAGGCCCATCGAGCGTTGGTTCAAGTTGGCCGAGCCCACGCGCAGCCAACGATCGTCGAGCAGCGCGAGCTTGGAGTGCACGTACACGGCCCGGTCCTCGGCGCGCGCCGCGACGGGATAGACCAGGCGCAGGCGCCCGTGATGGTCCCCGGCGACGAGCTCGGCGTGCGCCGCGCGGATCAGGGCCCCCAGGGCCCATTGCTCGAGCCAGCCGGCGGGCTCGCGGGAGTGCACCAGCACGATCTCGGGGCCCCGCGGCTCGCGCAGGCGCGCCGCCAGGGCCGCGGCGATCGGGCGCGAGGTCAGGTACTGCGTCTCGAGGTAGATCGTGCGCCGCGCGCGCTCGATGCCCTCGAGGTGGAGCCGCTCCACCTCGCGCACGGCCTCCTCGCCCCCGAAGGCCGGGCTCGAGCGCGCGATGGCGACGGGCACGTCGAGGAGGTCCGGCGCGAGCCCCGCGGGCCAGGGGAGGCGCGGGGCATTGGGGCGGGGATCGGGCACGCGGCGGTTGCTCGCTCGCCGCCAGCGCAGTCGGCAGAGCTCGCCCAGGTCGCGCGCCACCGGCCCGCTCACCAGCGCCATCACGTCGTGGTGCGGCTCGTAGGTGGGCACGCCCGGCTCGCTGCGGCGCGGGTCCTCGGGCGCATGCTCGGCGCTGTCCCAGCGCTCGGCCGTCAGGTCCATGCCGCCCACGAAGGCCAGTTGATCGTCGATCACGACCAGCTTCTGGTGGTGCGCCGCGCCGAGAGGGTGCTTGGAGTCGTAGACGAAGCGCACGCGCCGCCGCGGGCGCCGCCGACCGCGCAGCAGGGAGAGCGGGTCGCGCCCGGTGGCGAAGAGGCTCGAGTAGTCCCAGAGCAAGACGTAGACGCGCGGCGGGAAAAAGGGCCGCGTGCCGCGCAGCGGGAGGCGCGAGACGATGTGGTCGAGCAACTCGCCCAGGCGCGTGGGCGCGCCATCCGGCGGCGGTTCGCCCCGCAGGAGCTCCAGGCGCGGATCGAAGTCCCATCCCAGGATGAAGATGTCGCGCCGCGCGGCGAGCAAGGCTTCGCGCAGGCGGCGGAAGTAGGCTTCGCCGTCGAGCAGGAGGGCGGCGCGTTCGGCCCGCGCCACGCGCCAACACGTCTCCCCTGGCCGCAGGAGCGGGACTTCGGCCGGGGCGTCGGCGGGTGGAAGGTCCGGGTCCTCTTGGGGCATGGGCGGGGGCGCCGGCGCGCGGTCCCTGGCCCCCATCATGCCCTCCGGCGCGGCCGTCTGCCGCAGCCGAGCGTTCCCGGCGCGGCGATTCGCCGCGCGTGGGAACGCCGCGTCGCGCGGAACCGCGCGCGGGAATGCCGCCCTTCGCCGGCCCCACAGACGCGCCGCGGGTGCGCGGATCGTATCCTCTTCGACCCCCGAGCCCCCGCCACCGGCATGGTGCAGACCTTCTCTCCCGCCGCCAACCTGATCTCGCGCGTGACGATCTTCGGCGCGCTCTTCGTCGTGTTGGGCGCCCTGTGGTTGATGGGGGCGCTCAATCGCTCGCCCTACGTCACGCAGCAGGGCGTCGTCCGCGCGCAGCCCATCCCCTTCAGTCACTCGCACCACGTGCAGGGCCTGGGGATCGACTGCCGCTACTGCCACACCAGCGTCGAGACGAGTTCGTCCGCCGGCATGCCCTCCACCGCGACTTGCATGACCTGCCACAGCGAGGTCTGGCGCGACGCGGCCATGCTGGCGCCCGTGCACGAGAGCTGGAACGAGGACGCCTCGATCGCTTGGACGCGCGTGCACGACCTGCCGGACTTCACCTACTTCGACCACAGCATCCACGTGGCGAAGGGCATCGGCTGCCAGAGCTGCCACGGCGACGTCGACCGCATGCCGCTGATGTGGCAGGAGCACCCGCTCAGCATGGAGTGGTGCCTGGCCTGCCACCGCGAGCCGGAGAAGTTCGTGCGGCCGCGGGAAGCCGTCTTCGACCTGCGCTACGTGCCCGAGCTCCCCCAGGAGGTGCTGGGCCCGGCCCTCGTGGAGCAGTACCAGATCCAGTCGCGCACCGAGTGTTCGAGCTGCCACCGATGAGCGAGACCCTTCCCCTCGACGACCACGCCGCGCAACGGACCCTCGCCAGCGGCGCGCCGGCCCCCACGGGTCGCGAGTACTGGCGCAGCCTCGAGGAACGGGCGGGCCAGGCCGCGCCCGAGCTCGAGCGCTTGCTGGACCAGGAGGGCGAGGACTCGGACGAGCTGTCGCGGCGCCAGCTCCTGCGCCTGCTCGGCGGTTCCTTGGCCTTGGGCGGCCTGGCGGCCTGCACGCGCCAGCCCGAGGAGAAGATCCTGCCCTACGCGCGCCACCCCGCCGACTTCGTCCCCGGGCGCTCGCTGCACTACGCGACCGCGATGCCCTGGGCGAGCGGCGCGTTGGGGCTCCTGGTGACGAGCCACATGGGCCGGCCGACGAAGGTCGAAGGCAACCCCCTGCACCCCGCCAGCCTGGGCGCGACCGACGCGCCGACCCAGGCCAGCGTGCTCGACCTGTACGACCCGCACCGCAGCCAGGTCGTGCTGCGGCGCGGCGCGATCTCGACCTGGGAGGTCTTCGGGCGCGAGCTTGGGGCCGCCCTCGAACCGCTGCGCGCCCGCGGCGGCCGGGGGCTCGCGATCCTGACCCGCACGGTGACCTCGCCGACCCTCGGCGCGCAGCTCGAGGCGTTGTCGGCCGAGCTTCCCGGGGCGCGCTGGCATCAGTACGAGCCGCTGAACCGCGACCACGAGCGCGCGGGCTCGTTGTTGGCCTTCGGCGAGGACCTGGCCCCGCGCCACGACGTGGGCGCGGCGGACGTGATCCTGGCCCTCGACGCGGACTTCCTCGGCGCGCGCCCCGACGGCGTGCGCCACGCGCGGGCCTTCGCGCGCCGCCGCCGGCCCGACCTCGAGGGCGCCGCGCCGGCCATGAACCGCCTGTACGCGGTCGAGTCGAGCGCGACCCTGACCGGCGCCGCGGCGGACCATCGCCTGGGGCTGGCGCCCAGCGGCATCGAGCACTTCCTGCGCGCCCTGGCCGAACGCTTGGGCGTTCCCGCCCGCGGCGAACGCGCCGACCTGCGGCCCGCGGAGCAGGAATGGCTCGAAGTGGTCGCGAAGGACCTCCAGCGCGCGGGATCGAAGGCCCTGCTCGTGCCCGGAGCGAGCCTCTCCCCCGCCGCCCACGCGCTCGTGCACGCGCTCCATGCGAAGCTCGGCGCGCTCGGCTCGACGGTGCGCTTCGGCCCGCCCGCGGCCGTGCGGCCGGTGGACCAGGGCGAGTCGATCCGCGCCCTGGCCCGCGACCTCGCCGCGGGCGAGGTGGAGCTGCTGGTCGTGCTCGAGGCGAACCCGGTCTACGACGCGCCCGCGGAGCTCGACTTCGCCGCCGCGCTCGAGCGCGCGACCCTGCGCGTGCACCTGGGCCACGAGCAGGACGAGACCGCGCGCCTGTGCCACTGGCACCTGCCCGCCAGCCACTTCCTCGAGAGCTGGAGCGACGCGCGCGCCTTCGACGGCACGCTCTCGATCGTGCAACCCTTGATCGCGCCCCTCTATCGTTCGCGTTCGAGCCACGAGCTGGTGGCCCAGCTCGCCGGCCGGCCGACGGCCAAGGGCTACGAGCTGGTGCGCGAGCACTGGCAGGGCCGCCTGGGCGAAGCGGGCTTCGAGGCGGCCTGGCGGCGCGCGCTGCATGACGGAGTGCTCGCCGGGAGCGCCGAGCCCGCGCGCGTGCCGCGTCTGCGCGAGCTCACCTTCACGCCCCCCGAGCCGCGCGCCGCCGGCCTCGAGCTGGCCCTGCGCCCCGATCCCAGCGCCCACGACGGACGGTTCGCCGGCAACGCCTGGCTGCAAGAGCTGCCGCGGCCGCTCTCCAAGCTGGTGTGGGACAACGCGCTGCTGGTCTCGGTCGCCGACGCCGCGCGCCTGGGGCTGGCTGAGGGCCGCGGGGCGCGGCTCTCCGCCGGCGGGCGCCGGCTCGAGGCACCGGTGCACGTCGACCCCGGCCAGCCGGCGGGTGCCGTGACCCTGCACCTGGGCTACGGCCGCCGCGCCGGCGGTCCCATCGGCCGCGGCGTGGGGGTCGACGCCTACCCGCTGCGTTCGTCGGAGGCGCCCTGGAACGTCGCCCTCGACGCGCTCGAGCCCACCGGTCGCCGGCACCGCTTCGCGACCACCCAGAGCCACCACTCGATGGAGGGCCGCCCGCTGATCCTCGAGGCCACGGGCGCGCAGTACGCCGCGGGCGCGGACCTGCGCGGGCACGAGCCCGAGCAGACGCTGATCGCCCCCTTCCCGAAGAGCGGGCCCCAATGGGGCATGGTGCTCGACCTCTCCTCGTGCATCGGCTGCAACGCCTGCGTCGTCGCCTGCCAGGCCGAGAACAACATCCCGGTGGTCGGCAAGGACGAGGTGCGCCGCGGCCGCGACCTGCACTGGATCCGCATCGACCGCTACTACGCCGGCTCCGAGGAGAACCCCGACACCCGCTTCCAGCCCGTGCCCTGCATGCACTGCGAGCAGGCGCCCTGCGAGCTGGTCTGCCCGGTCGGGGCGACCGTGCACAGCCACGACGGGCTGAACGACATGGTCTACAACCGCTGCGTCGGCACGCGGTACTGCTCGAACAACTGTCCGTACAAGGTGCGGCGCTTCAACTTCTTCCAGTACGCGGACCTGAAGACGCCCTCGCTCGCGCTGCAGCGCAACCCCGAGGTCACGGTCCGCACGCGCGGCGTGATGGAGAAGTGCACCTACTGCGTGCAGCGCATCCGCAAGGCGGGCATCGAGGCACGCGTCGCGGGCCGCGAGCTCGAGGACGGCGAGGTGCGCACCGCCTGCCAGCAGGTCTGCCCCTCCGAGGCGATCACTTTCGGCGACGTCGCCGATCCGGACAGCGCCGTCTCCAAGCGCCGAGCGCAACGCCACGCCTTCGGACTCCTGACCGAGCTCAACACCCGGCCGCGCACGACCTACCAGCGGCGCCTCTCGAACCCGGCCCCCGAGCTCGACCGTCCGGCGGACGCCGGCGCGGAGCGCTGAGCCCCATGCAGTCCCACGACGTCCATGAGCCGCAGGGGGCCCGGCGCTCGCCCCTCCTGGCCCCCGGCCACACGCTGGAGACGGTCACCGACGCGATCAGCTCGATCGTGCTCACCCAGCGCACCTCGCGCGGGTGGTTGTTCCTGCTGGGGCTGTCCTTCGCCCTGACGTCCCTGCTGATGACCGCGATCCTGGTGCTGCTCACGAAGGGCATCGGGGTCTGGGGCATCAACCAGCCCGTCGCCTGGGGCTTCGCCATCGTCAACTTCGTGTGGTGGATCGGCATCGGCCACGCGGGGACGTTGATCTCGGCCATCCTGTTGCTCCTGAAGCAGGACTGGCGCACGTCGATCAACCGCTTCGCCGAGGCCATGACCCTCTTCGCGGTCACCTGCGCCGGGCTCTTCCCGATCCTGCACCTGGGGCGGCCGCACCTCTTCTACTGGCTGATCCCCTACCCCAACACGATGGCCCTCTGGCCGCAGTTCCGCAGCCCCCTGCTGTGGGACGTGTTCGCGGTCACGACCTATGCGACCGTCTCGGCGCTCTTCTGGTACGTCGGCCTGATCCCCGACCTCGCGACGCTGCGCGACCGGTCCCTGGGCCTCAAGCGCAAGGTCTACGGCATCCTGGCCCTGGGTTGGCGCGGGGCGGCGCGGCATTGGGAGCGCTACGAGACGGCCTACCTCCTGCTCGCGGGCCTGGCCACGCCGCTGGTCGTCTCGGTGCACACGGTCGTCAGCTTCGACTTCGCGGTCTCGGTCATCCCGGGCTGGCACGTCACGATCTTCCCGCCCTACTTCGTGGCCGGCGCGATCTTCTCGGGCTTCGCGATGGTGCTGACCCTCGCGATCCCGATCCGCGCCATCTACAAGCTGCACGACTTCATCACCATCCGCCACATCGACAACATGGCCAAGGTGGTGCTCGCCACCGGCCTGATCGTCGCCTACGGCTACGCCAGCGAGGTCTTCTTCGCCTGGTACAGCGGCAACCCCTACGAGTGGTTCATGGTGACGAACCGCAAGACGGGTCCCTACGCGCCGGCCTACTTCGCCCTGATCCTGTGCAACGTGCTCGTGCCGCAGCTCCTGTGGCTGCGCCGGGTGCGCCGCAACCTCGTGGCGATGTTCCTGATCGCGATCGTGGTCAACATCGGCATGTGGCTCGAGCGCTTCGTGATCGTCGTCACGAGCCTGCACCGCGACTACTTGCCGTCCTCGTGGGGCATGTACTACCCGACGTTCTGGGACTGGGCCCTGTACATCGGCTCGATCGGGCTGTTCTTCCTGCTCCTGCTGCTCTTCATCCGCTTCTTGCCCATGATCTCGATCTTCGAGATGCGCACCCTGGTCCCGAGCGCCCGACCCGGCGGCGGCGCCCAGGCTGGGGATCACGACGGCGACGCCCCGGAGGACCCGCGTCCATGAGCGCCCAACGCAGCACCGCGCCGCGGGTCTTCGGAGTGCTCGCCGAGTACCACGACCAACACGAGCTGCTCGACGCCGTGCAGCGCGCCCGCGCCGCCGGGTACCGGGAGATGGAGGCCTACGCCCCCATGCCGGTCGAGGAGGTAGCCCACGCCATCGGCCACAAGAACCGCCTGCCCCTCATCGTGGCCATCGGCGGCGCCGTCGGCGCCCTGGCGGGCTATGGCCTGCAGTACTGGGCCTCGGTCCACGCCTACCCGATCAACGTCGGCGGGCGGCCGCTCAACTCCTGGCCGGCCTTCGCGGTGATCACCTTCGAGACCACGATCCTCTTCGCGGCCCTGGCCGCGGTGCTCGGCATGTTGGCGCTGAACGGCCTGCCTCGGCCGCACCACCCGGTGTTCTCGGTGCCGAGCTTCGAGCTCGCCAGCCGCAGCCGCTTCTTCCTCCTGCTCCTGGCCCGCGATCCGCGCTTCGAGGTCCAGGGCGCGCGCGAGTTCCTGGCCGGGACCACGGGCCTCGACGTGGTGGAGGTCCCCGAGTGAGGTCCCTACCGCGCATCGGCCCGCTGCTGGCCGTGCTGCTCCTGGGCGCCTGCCGCCAGGACATGCACGACCAGCCCAAGCTCCAGCCCTACGAGGCCTCGAGCTTCTTCGCCGACGGCCGCGCCTCGCGCCCGCCCGTGCCCGGCACCGTCGCCCGCGGCCGGCTGGACCTCGACGCACACCTGCACGAGGGCCGCGTCGATGGCGAGCTGGCCGCGACCTTCCCCATGGACATCGACCGCGCCCTGCTCGAGCGCGGCCGCGAGCGCTACGCGATCTACTGCACGCCCTGCCACGGCCTGGTGGGCGACGGCGACGGCATGATCGTGCGGCGCGGGTTCAAGCGCCCCGAGAGCCTGCACGTCGATCGCTTGCGCGAGGCCCCGCCGGGCTACTTCTTCGACGTCATGACGCGCGGCTTCGGGGTCATGTACCCCTACGCCGACCGGGTGAGCGTCGCCGACCGTTGGGCCATCGCGGCCTGGATCCGGGTCCTGCAACGCAGCCACCAGGGCAGCCTCGACGACGTGCCGCCGGGGGTGCGCGAGGCGCTGATCGCCGTGCGCGGGGCAGGGCAGGAGCAGCGATGAGCGAGCCCTCGAACCTGCGCGAGCGCCTCAACCTCTACCAGCGCCGGGCGCTGATCGTGGGCGGCGCGGCGAGCCTCCTGGCCCTGGTGGGCGCCTTCCTCGACACCGAGCGTTTCCTGCGCTCGTACCTCTCGACCTACGTCTTCTGGATCGCCCTGCCCCTCGGCTCGCTGGCGATCGTGCAGCTCAACCGCATCACGGGCGGCGCCTGGGGCTTCCCCGTGCGCCGCCTGCTCGAGGCCGCCACCCGCACCCTGCCCCTGATGGCGCTGCTCTTCGTGCCCATCGCCCTGGGTGCGGGGCACCTCTACGAGTGGGCGCACGCCGACGTGGTGGCCGCCGATCCGGTGCTGGCGCACAAGAGCAGCTACCTGAACGTGGGCTTCTGGTCGCTGCGCGCGGCGCTGTGCTTCGCGCTCTGGATGGCGGTGGCCTTCGTGCAGGACCACCTCGCGCGCAAGCAGGACCGCGATCCCTCCCTCGAGCGCGGCCACCTGATCCGCACCCTGGCCGCGCCGGGCCTCATGCTGTGGGGCCTGGGGGTGACGGTGGCGTCGGTCGACTGGGTCATGTCCCTCGAGCCGCACTGGTTCTCCACGCTCTACGGGCCGATCTTCATGATCGGGCAGGCCCTGAGCGCCTTCGCCTTCGCCGTGCTGTGCGCCGGTTGGCTGAGTCGACGCGAGCCCTTCGCGCGTTGGATCTCGGCGGGTCAGGTGCACGACCTGGGCAAGCTGCTCTTCGCCTTCGTGCTCCTGTGGGCCTACGTCGAGTTCTCGCAGTTCCTCCTGATGTGGTACGCGAACCTCGAGGAAGAGGTCCCCTGGTACCTGCGGCGCACGCGCTGGGGCTGGCAGTACGTGTCGCTGGCGCTGATCGCCTTCCACTTCACGCTGCCCTTCCTGGTGTTGCTCTCGCGCAAGGTGAAGCGCGACGTGACCAAGTTGTGCCTGATCGCGGCGCTGCTGCTCGCCATGCGCTACCTCGAGGCCCTCTGGCGCGTGGGCCCGGCCTTCGCGGACCAGGGATTCCCGCTGCACTGGCTCGACCTCGTGCTGCCGGTGGGCATGGGCGGCCTGTGGGCCGCGACCTTCCTCGCGTGCGTCAAGGGCCGGCCGCTGGTGGCCCTGCAGGACGCGCACCTCGAGGCCCAGCTCGAGGCCCCCTCGGCCGCTCACTGAACCCCGCGCGCCATGAACGCTCCCATTCCCTCCGACGGCAAGAGGTACGAGACCCACGACGCCAGCCTACGCTGGGTGTCCGCCGCCGCCGTGGCCCTCGCGCTGCTGTGTTTCCTGGGCCTGGTGCTGGGCGAGGGCGCCTTCGAGTGGCTCGCGGGCGACGCCGACGCCCGCCAGGTCGAGCCGCACCCGCTGGCGACGCTCGACGAGCGCGCCCCGGGCCCGCAGCTCCAGGCCAACCCGCCGCGGGAGCTCGCCGAGTACCTCGCGGGCCAGCGCGACGCGGCCGAGAGCTACGGCTGGATCGACCCCGAGGCGGGCCTCGTGCGCCTGCCCCAGGAGCGGGCCCTCGAGCTCGTGCTCTCCGAGGGCCTTCCCAGCCGGCCCCCCGCTGGAGGGACAGGGCGATGAGACGCCTGTTCGTCGCCTCGCTGCTGGCCCTCGTCGCGCCCCTCGCGCCGGCCCAACGCCAGGACCTCACCCAACGCTTCGATCCGGCGCAGGAGGTCGGCATCGACCAGCGCATCGGCGAGCGCCTGCCCCTGGACCTCGTGCTGCGCGACCACACGGGCGCGGAGCGGCGTCTGGCGGAGTTCTTCGACCAGCAGCCCGTGCTGCTGGCCTTCGTCTACTACGAGTGCCCGATGCTCTGCACGCTGGTGCTCAACGGCGTCACGAGCGCCCTGCGCACCCTGCCCCTGCGCCCGGGCGACGACTTCCAACTCGTCGTCGTCTCGATCGCGCCGGACGAGACGCCCGAGCTGGCCGCCGCCAAGCGCCGCGGGTACCTCGAGAGCATGGGGCTCGACGAGGTCCAGCCGGGCTGGAACTTCCTCGTCGGCGATCGGGCGACGATCGACGCGCTCACGGGCGCGGTGGGTTTCCGCTTCGTCTACGACGCGCCCAGCGGCGAGTACGCCCACTCCAGCGGCATCCAGGTGCTCACGCCGCAGGGCGAGTTGTCGCGCTACTTCTACGGCGTCGAGTACTCGGCCCGCGACCTGCGCCTGGGCCTGGTCGAGGCCTCGGCCGGAAAACTCGGCAACGTGGTCGACGAGGTGCTGCTGCTGTGCTTCGCCTACGACCCCCTGACCGGCAAGTACGGGGTCGCGATCCTCACCACCCTGCGCATCGCCGGATCGGCGCTCGTGCTCGCCCTCGCGGTCTTCATCGCGCTCATGCTGCGGCGCGAGCGTCGCCACCGCGCGGCCCGGCCCCCCGCTCCCCGGCGGGCCCGCCCCCAGGAGGCCCACTGACCATGTTCCAGGACCTGCCGCTCTTCCCGCCCAGCGCCTCGACTCTCTCCGACCGGGTCGACCACCTGTTCCTGTTCCTGGTGGGGATCAGCCTGTTCTTCTCGGTGCTGATCTCGGGCGCGATCGTGTTCTTCGCGATCCGCCACCGGCGCGCGAAGGGCATCCGCGCGACCCAGATCGAGGGCTCGGTGCCGCTCGAGATGCTGTGGACCCTGATCCCCCTGGGGATCGTGATGATCTCGTTCGTCTGGGGCGCCCGGCTCTTCTTCGAGGCCGGACGCAGCCCCGACGAGGCCCTGCGCTTCGAGGTCACCGGCAAGCAGTGGATGTGGAAGATCCAGCACCCCACCGGCCACCGCGAGATCAACGACCTGCACATCCCGGTCGGCGTGCCGATCGAGCTGCAGATGACCTCCGAGGACGTGATCCACAGCTTCTTCATCCCGGCCTTCCGGGTGAAGCAGGACGTACTCCCTGGCCGCTACACCACGATGTGGTTCGAGGCGACCCAGCCGGGCCAGTATCACCTGTTCTGCGCCGAGTACTGCGGCACCAAGCACTCCGAGATGATCGGCACCGTCTTCGCCCTGGACCCGCTCGAGTACGAGCGCTGGCTCGAGGGCGCGCCGCCCCCCGAGGACCCCGTCGAGGCCGGCGCCCAGTTGTTCGCCGCCCTGCGCTGCGACACCTGCCACGCCTCGGGCGCGGAGAGCCGCGGCCCCCTGCTCGACGGCCGCTTCGGGAGTCAGGTGATGCTCACCACCGGCGAGTCGGTGAGCTTCGACGAGGAATACGTGCGGCGCTCGATCCTCGAGCCCGCGGCCCAGATCTCCGCCGGGTACACGCCCCTCATGCCCACCTATCGCGGGCAGGTGAGCCCCGAGCAGATCGCGCAGCTCACGGCCTACATCCGCAGCCTGCCCGCCCCGACGCCGGAGGAAGGCCAGTGAGCGCCACGACCCTGGCTCCCCCGGCCCGCCCGCGGGAGCACTACCTCAACGCCGACTACGGCTGGCGCTCGTGGCTCCTGACCCGGGATCACAAGCGCATCGCGCTGCTCTACCTGGCCTCGATCACGCTGTTCTTCTTCCTGGGCGGCGCCTTCGCGGTGCTGATCCGGCTGGAGCTGTTGACCCCGGCCGGGGACCTGGTGCAGGCGGAGACCTACAACCGCCTGTTCACCATGCACGGGATCATCATGGTGTTCTTCTTCCTCATCCCGTCGATCCCGGCGGTGCTGGGGAACTTCTTGCTCCCGCTGATGATCGGGGCGCGGGACCTGGCCTTCCCACGCCTCAATCTGCTTTCTTGGTACGTCTACATGGTCGGCGGCTCGATCACCATGTGGGCGGTCATCTCGGGCGGCGTCGACACGGGCTGGACCTTCTACACGCCCTACAGCAGCACCTACGCGAACTCGCGCGTCGCCCTGGCGGCGGTCGGGGTCTTCATCACCGGCTTCTCCTCGATCCTGACCGGCCTCAACTTCCTGGTCAGCGTGCACACCATGCGTGCCCCGGGGCTGACCTGGTTCCGGCTGCCGCTGTTCGTCTGGGCCCACTACGCGACGTCGATCATCAACATCCTGGGCACGCCGGTGCTGGCCACCGCGATCCTGCTGGTGGCCCTCGAGCGCCTGTTCGGCTTCGGCATCTTCGATCCGCGCTACGGCGGCGACCCGCTGCTCTTCCAGCACCTGTTCTGGTTCTACTCGCACCCCGCGGTCTACATCATGATCCTGCCGGGGATGGGCGTGGTGAGCGAGATCATCGCCTGCTTCTCACGCAAGCGGATCTTCGGCTACGGCTTCATCGCCATCTCGAGCCTCCTGATCGCCGTGCTGGGCTTCCTCGTCTGGGGCCACCACATGTTCGTTAGCGGGCAATCGATGTACGCCAGCCTGGTGTTCTCGTTCCTGACCATGCTGGTGGCGATCCCCTCGGCGGTGAAGGTCTTCAACTGGACGGCGACCCTCTACAAGGGCTCGATCTCGCTCCAGACACCCATGCTCTATGCCCTGGGCTTCATCGGGCTGTTCACCATCGGCGGCCTCACGGGCGTGTTCCTGGGCACCCTGGCCGTCGATCGGCACGTGCACGACACCTACTTCATCGTGGCCCACTTCCACTACGTGATGGTGGGCGGGATGGTGATGGCCTACCTCGGCGGCCTGCACTTCTGGTGGCCCAAGATGATCGGGCGCATGTACCCCGAGTTCCTGGCCAAGCTCTCGGCCGCGGTGATCTTCGTGGGCTTCAACCTGACCTTCTTCCCACAGTTCGTGCTGGGCTACATGGGCATGCCGCGCCGCTACCACGCCTACCCCGACGAGTGGCAGGTGCTCAACGTGATGTCCACCGCGGGGGCCTCGATCCTGGGCCTGGGCTACCTGATCCCGATGCTGTACTTCGTCTGGTCCCTGAAGTACGGCCGCAAAGTCGGCGACAATCCCTTCGACGCCCGCGGACTCGAATGGCGCGTCCCATCGCCGCCCTCGACCCACAACTTCGCGGCGCTCCCGATCGTCACCGAGGGCGCGTACGCCTACGACCACCCGCAGGAACCCCTCGAGTCCGAGTCGTCCGAGCACGCGGAGGTGCACGCGTGAGCCAACCCCAGGCCGGCACCCTGCCCCCGCGGGCGCACCACTTCGAGGACCTCGAGCAGCAGCACGAGTCCGGCCGCCTGGGCATGTGGGCCTTCCTCGTCACCGAGATCCTGTTCTTCGGCGGCCTGTTCGCCACCTATGCGGTGTATCGCGGGCTCTACCCGACGGCCTTCGGCCGCGCGAGCCTCGAGCTCGACGTGCGCCTGGGCCTGATCAACACCTTCGTCCTGATCGGCTCGAGCCTGACGGTGGCCCTTTCGGTGCGCGCCGCCCAGCTCGGCCGCCTGCGCGCGGTCGGCGCGTGGTTGTGGGCGACCCTGGGCCTGGGCGGCCTGTTCGTCGGGATCAAGGCCTTCGAGTACGCCCACAAGGTGCACGCGGGCCTGGTGCCGGGCGCGGGTTTCACCTTCGGGGGCCAGTCCGGCGGCGCGGAGCAGATCTTCTTCGCGCTCTACTTCGGCATGACCGGCGTGCACGCGGCCCACATGCTGATCGGCTTCGGGCTGATCCTGTGGCTGCTGCTCTCGCTGCGCCAGGGCAAGCTCGACGCGCAGCACCATCCGCAGGTCGAGCTCTTCGGGCTCTACTGGCACTTCGTCGACATCGTGTGGATCTTCCTCTTCCCCATGCTCTACCTCCTGGGGAGGCACTGATGGGCGCGCACCTGGTTCCCCTGCGGGTCTACCTGGGCGTCTTCGCCGCCCTGCTGGTCCTGACCGCCGCCACGGTCGGCGTGGCCTTCGTCGACCTGGGCGCCTGGAACACTCCCCTCGCGCTCACGATCGCCGTGGCCAAGGGCCTGCTCGTGGTGCTGTACTTCATGCACGTGCGCTACGGCCGACGCCTCGTCTGGCTGTTCGCGGCGGCGGGCTTCTTGTGGCTGGCGATCCTGTTCCTCTTCACCTTCGCCGAGTACCTCTCCCGCGACCGCCTGCCGATCTACGGCCCGGCCTACGACGTCGAGCTCGACCCCGGATCGATCCATCAGCGGGCGACGCGCTGACTCGGGCGCGCCCACGACGGGTCAGGGACAGATCGTGAAGCGCAGCGCGTTGGTGAGGCTCACGCCCTGTACCGACAACGCGTCCCGGCTCCAGAACTGGGCGTAGACGGTCGCGCCCGGAGCCAGGAACGGATCGGTCCCAGCGCGGATGAAGGCGTTGAAGTCGATCAGCAGCGCACCGCTGCAATCGTCCCCCTGGAGGGAGCCGTTGGTGTTCCCGAGCAGCGTGCGGCGCAGCGGCGGCGCGACGCAGCGGAACGCTCCGAAGAGCGCCGTCTGGTCGGCGGCCTGGCCATAGATCAGCATGCCGGCCGACTGATTCCGAAGCTGCGTGCCCAGGATGGCGAAGGGTTGCAACGCGGTAGCGCTCGGCCGGCCGAACCAGGTCATGGCGGGGCTGCACCCCAGGGAGTTGCGCTGGGCGATGCAGTACGTCGTGGGGCCGCCGGCGAAGCCGAGGCGGGCGTTGTCCGAGCCGAAGCGGAAGGACGCGGGCTCGGGGGCGAGGGCTGGATGACCGACCACCCAGGCCACGCGCTCGACGTCCCCCACCACGAGGTTCCACAGGTCGTCCGCCGTCCCGCTCCAGGGCCCGCCGATCGCCCAGCCGCTCGGCAGGACCGTGCTCGCGCTGTCGACGTCGACGTTGTAGGAGTGCCAGTTGTCGTCGCCCGGGATCTGGCCCGCGATGGTGTAGACGAAGGGGTCGTCCCCCGGCACTCCGGGCGTGGCGTTGTCGTGGTAGAGCACCAACGCGAGCGCGCGCCCCTGGGCCTCGGGGGCAATGTGCAGCGCGAACAGGTCGATGCCGACCGAGGTGACGCCGCGCGCGCGCCAGTCGCCGCCGAAGGGCGAGTTGGGATCGGTGGTCTGGAAGCGCGGCGCGGGATGCACCAGCGGCTCGCTCAGGGTCCAACCGTCGGGGTTCCCCCCGGAGAGGTAGGACGCCTGGAAGGTGCCGCTCCAGACCCAACTGCCCTGGTTCGACAACGCCTCGAAGCCCTCGACGAAGCTCGTGCCGCACTGGGAGGAGGCGGCGCGGGCCAGGCACACGAGGACCAGAGAGCAGAGACCGAAGGAAATCGTTCGATCGCGCATGGAACACTCCGCCGGGAGTCCCGGCCGGGGAACCGGACCCGCCGGCCCCCGGACCGATCCTACCCCTTGACCGGCGGAACCGGGCCCGGGCCCGCGGGGTCCGGGGAGGCCCGCGCGCGCCACCCCGGCCGGTGACCCGGGGCGAGGGGGCTGCTAGGGGCCCGTCCGACCGCGGCGGGACCCTGCGGCCATTCCCCGGACCTCCATCCGCTCCCCGAACCCACAGGTGTTCCTGCCATGTTGAGCCGATCCGTTCTGCTCGTTCCGGTGCTCCTTCTCCTGGGCCCGACGGCCCGCGCACAGTTCGTGGTCGACGACCACCTCGACCTCTTCGGGGTCGACGACTTCGTGATCACCCCCGACGGGCGCTTCGCCGTGGGGCGCGAGAACTCGCAGCTCACGACGATGTGGATCCACGACCTGGTCCAGGGTGGACCGGCGGTGAGGTACGAGGCCGACCAGTCCGCCATCGGCGGTCCCGTCCAGGACGCGGTCGCGGTCACGAACGAGCGCGCGTTCCTGATCGGTAGCCAGCTCGTGATCGCCGATCTCACCACGCCGGGAACCTCGCTGATCGCCAAGCATGACGTGGGCGTCTGGCCCCGGGACCTGGCGCTCACGCCCAACGGGCTGCTGCTCGCCGTGCGCGGGGGGCACGGCGCCGCCCCGGGTGCCGGCGGCCTGTTCGTCTTCGACGCGGTCGGCGGGGCCCTGCTCGCGAGCCACCCCGGGGAACCCAGCCCCTTCTTCCAGAGTCAGCACACCTTCGACGTCGACAGCGTCGTTGCGAGCGACCGCTGGGCCGTGATGAGCTCGTACCTCGAACCCTCCCCGGGACAGTACGCGACCCGCGTCAGCGTCTGGGACCTCGCGCCCGCGGCCGGTCCGCCGGTGGTGGTCTTCGAGACGAGCGCCGCGAACGACCTCGAGGGCGTGCCCCACGACCTCTCGATGGCGCCGGACGGCTCCTTCGTCGCGGTCCGCGCCGAGTTCGAGGTCGGCCTGATCGACCTCTCCGGATCGGTCCCGGCCCTGGCCTGGAAGCGACCGCTGTTCAACCAGCCCGGGCCCTTCGGGAACTCGGCCATGGATTCGATCGAAGTCACGAACGAGCGCATCGCGACCCTCTCGCGCTGGTCGAACGGAGGATTCGGGGCGCAGGTGGACGTCTTCGACCGGGCCGGGAACCAGTTCTATCAGATCCTGTTCGGCGACCCCCACGACCTGGCGATCACGCCCTCGGGGGAGCGGCTCGTGCTGCGCACCCACACCCAGGTCGTGCTCTACGACATCCTGAACCTGCCCACGGTGGGCAACCAGCTCAGCCTGCTGGACTTCGCGCTCCTGCCCGCGAGCCACACGTCCTGGGGCGCCGGCATGGACTCGATCGTGGCCAGCGAGACCCACGCGGTGGCCTGCGCGCGCGTCGACGAGACCACGACGATCACGGTCTACGACATCCGTGCAGACCAGCTCGACCCGATCCTCGTGCACACCATGCCGAGCCGTCCGATCGACCTCGAGCTCTCGCCGGACACCCGCACCGTCTGGATCACCGGCTTCACGCACGTGCTGGCGATCGACCTGCGCGCGCGGGCGGTGGTCTTCGAGCACGTGCCGACCACCGGCGGCGGCTACCCCTGGTGCGATGGAGTGGCGGTGGGCGCGGGCCACGCGGTGGCCTTCGGGTACCGGGTCGACCCTCCGCCGGGGTCGCAGCTCCCTTCCAACTCGGGCTGGGTCTCGATCCTCGACACCTTCCGCCAGCCGGCGGCCTTCTGTCCGGCGACGATCAACTCCAGCGGCACGGTCACCGAGCTCTTCGCCACCGGCTCGGCCCGCGCTTCCGCCAACGACCTCGAGCTGTGGGCGGCGGGCGCGCCCCCCGGCGTCTTCGCCGCCTTCCAGTACGGCAACCTGGCGCCGCCGCCGGCGCCCTTCGGAGACGGCTTCCTGTGCGTGGGCGGCCAGCTCGCCCGCTTCGCCGTGGTGGCGGTGAACGCCGACGGGATCGCCCACCAGGTGGTCGACAACCAGGCCCTGCCGGTCGGTGGAGGGCTGCTGTCCCCCGGGTCGACCTGGAACTTCCAGTTCATCCACCGCGACTCGCCCGCGGTCGGCGCGGGCTGGAACCTCTCCCAGGGCCTCGCGATCCCCTTCGAGCACTGACGCCCGTGGCCGCATGCCGCGCGGGGTTCGTTCGTTCCGATTTCGCCGGGAGCGTAGAGTCCTGCGCTTGCCGTTCCGCCCGCGACCCTTCCAGGAGACCTGCATCCCGCCCTCCTGGGCCCGGGGCGGGCACGCCCAAACCCTGTTGGGGCACGCCTTGCCGTGGGCGAACCGCGTCGCGCGCGAGCCGGGCTGGGTGCGGCGCGAGGTCGTGCTCGAGGACGGCGAGCGGCTCGTGGCCCTGGAGCGGCCGGGCACGAGCGGCGTGCGCGTGCACCTCTTCCACGGCCTCTCGGGGGACGCGGACGCCGACTACATGCGCGGCGTCGCGCGTTCCCTCGCGCATCGCGGCCATGGGGTGTGGCGCGTCAATCACCGCGGCTGCGGCGCGGGCCAGGGCCTGGCGACCCAGCCCTACCACTCGGGCAGCAGCGCGGACATGCGCGCGGTGCTCGCCGCCAGCCGCGCCGACGCGCCGCGCGAGCTCCAGCTCGTGATCGGCTTCTCCCTGAGCGGCAACATCGCGCTGCTGCTCGCGGGGCAGGGCTTGGAGCCGCTGCCCGACGGCCTGATCGCGGTCAATCCACCGGTCGACCTGGCGCGCGCCTCGCGCGACATCGGCCGTGGCCTGTCGCGGCTCTACGAGCTGCGCTTCGTGTTGCGCCTGCGCCGGGCCGTGGCCGAGCGCGACCGCATCCGCGGCCGGCGCGATCGCGCGCCGATCCCGCGCCGCGCGTCCCTGATGGACTTCGACGATCTGTTCACCGCCCCCGAGGCCGGCTTCGCGGACGGCGCCGACTACTACCGGCGTTGCTCGAGCCTGCCGCACCTCGAGCGCATCGGTGTCCCGGCGGTGATCGTGAGCGCGGCCGACGATCCCTTCGTCGCCGCCGACACCCTGCGCGGCGCGCGCCTCTCGGCCACGACCCACCTGCACCTCGAGGCCAGCGGCGGCCACCTCGGCTACCTCGAGCGGCGCGGCGCGCTGTGGGGTCGTTGGCTCGAGGGGGCGCTCGTGCACTACGTGGACGAGCTCGCGGGGCGCTGACGCGGCTCCCCCGAGACTCCCTTCCGACCGCCCCCGGGCCAGGACGGGCCACCCTCCAGCGGATCGCCGACGCTAGGATGCCCGCCGCCATGGCCCAGGACGACGCCTTCGACGACGAACGCCTCGCGCGCCTCGCCGAACGACACGGCACGCCGCTCTTCGTCTACGACGCGGGACGCGTGCGGGCCCGGATCGCCGAGCTCGCGGCCTTCGACCGCGTACGCTACGCCCAGAAAGCCTGCGGCAACCTCGCCCTGCTGCGCGTGGCGCGCGCCGCCGGGGCCGCGGTCGACGCGGTGTCCGCCGGTGAGGTGCTGCGCGCCCTGCGCGCGGGGTTCGAGCCGGGGGAGATCGTCTACACCGCCGACCTCTTCGAGCCCGAGAGCCTGGAGCTGGTGCGCGCCCATGGCTTGGTCGCGAACCTCGGCTCGGCCGACATGCTCGAGCCCTATGCCCGCGCGCGCCCCGGCGCCGAGGTCTGGCTGCGGGTCAATCCCGGCTTCGGCCACGGACATGATCGGCGCGTCGCCACCGGCGGGCCGAACTCCAAGCACGGCATCTGGCACGCCGAGCTCCCCGAGGTCGTCGCCCACGCGCGCCGACTGGGCCTCCGGGTGCGCGGCCTGCACCTGCACACCGGCTCGGGCAGCGACCTCGAGCACCTGACGCGCGGCGCCGAGGTGCTGGCGGCCGCGGCTCGACTGGTGCCGGACACGCTGCACGCGCTCTCCGCCGGCGGCGGCCTGCCGGTGCCCTATCGGCCGGGCGCGGCGCGCCTCGACGTCGCCGCCTACGCGCGGCCCTGGCTCGCGCTGCGCGACGGGCTCGCGCGCGAGCTGGGCCGACGGATCGAGCTCGAGGTCGAGCCCGGCCGCTACCTCGTGGCCGAGGCCGGGGTGCTCCTGACGCGCGTCGTCGGCCGCAAGCGCGGCGCGGGCCGCGACTGGGTGTTCGTGGACACCGGCTTCCATCACCTCCTGCGGCCGGCGATGTACGGCGCCTGGCACGCGGTGCGCGCCGTGTCGCCGCGACCGGGCCCGCGCGAACCACGCCTGGTGGCCGGGCCCCTGTGCGAGAGCGGCGACGTGCTGACCGTCGACGGTCTGGGCGAGCTCGACGCGCGCCCCCTGCCCGAGCTGCGGATCGGCGACCTCCTGGCCGTCGAGACGGCGGGCGCCTACGGCTTCGCCATGGCCTCGACCTACAACTCGCGCCCCCTGCCGGCCGAGGTCCTGGTCGACGGCCCCTCCGAGCGCCCCGTGCGCCGGCGCCAGAGCTTCGAGGAGCTCCTGGCGCCCGAGCTGGATCCCGGCCCCTGACCGCCGGGCCCCCGCCAGCCGGACCGAGCGGATCCTCCGCCCCTCGGGCCCCCCGCGCCCGGCGCTCCCCCCGCCCTGGGCCCCCGCTCCGGCTGCCCTGCGCCATAACCCCTGTTCAGGCCGTGATAGATTCCTACTATGGCGGCCCTCGCCCCAGCCGGGGGCGGACCGAACACCACCACCCGAACCTCTGATGCTGCAGCACCTCGCCCCCCTCCTCCTGGGACTCCTGCTGTCCCCCACCCCGCCGAGCGACACGCCTTCGATCGGCGAGACCCGCGTCTACCGCGTGCAACAGACGGTGGTCGTGAACGACGTCCCCAGCGACGCGCGCCTGGTGCGCTGGTGGGTCTCGATCCCCGACAACGAGCGCTACCAGGAGGTGCTCGACTTCTCGGTGGTCGACGTCCCCGGGACGTGGCGCATCGAGCGCGACGCGGAGCGCGGCAATCGCTTCCTCTACATCGAGTCGCCGAACCCCGGGAAGGACACGCTGCAGGCCGTGGTCGAGTTCACCCTGCGCCGCCGCCCGGTGCTCGTGGAGGTCGACCCGGCCCAGGTCGGTCCGATCACGGCCCTGCACCGGCGCCTCTACGCCGAGGAGGTGCGGCGCGACGCTCCGCACATGGTCGTGACCGCCGACATCGCGAAGATGGCCGACCAGATCATCGGGAACGAGCGCAACCCGGCGCTGCAGGCCGCCAAGCTGCTGCAGCACGTGGCCGACGTCGCCGACCACTACTCCAAGGACCCCAGCAAGCCCAACTGCGGCATCGGCGACGCGGAGGTCTGCCTGGAGAAAGGAGGCGGCTGCTGCACCGACCTGCACTCGCTCTTCATCGCCCTGGCGCGCGCCGCGGGCATCCCGTCCCGGCTCCAGATGGGTTACCGCCTCAACCCGCGCAACGAGGGCAAGGACTACGACCCGGGCTACCGCTGCTGGGTCGAGTACTTCGTGCCCGGCTACGGCTGGCTCAGCGCGGACGTCGTCGAGGCGGACGCCGACGGCGGGCTCGGTCCGCAGCGCTGGTTCACCGGCCTCACCGAGTGGCGTTTGTGGCTCAACGAAGGACGGCAGTTCCACCTGCGCCCCGCGCAGGCCGCGCCGCCCGTGAACACGATGATCATCGGGCACGTCGAGATCGACGGTCGCCCGGCCCGCGTGCTGCCCGAGGGAGACCTGACGGCCCAGCTCAGCCGCACCGTGCGCTTCACGCAGGTGCGCTGAGGCGATTCCATTCGCGGCCCCCCTTCCCGGGGGTCCGGACCCGTCGCTCGCGCGTGGCCCCTGGAGGGCCGCGCCGGCGGTGCTCACCGCCGAACTTCCCTGGATCCCCATCCCGACCCGGGCCCGGGCGCACGTCGTTCCGGGCCCGGAGTTCCATCACAGCAGATCGTTCTCCCCATGCACACCGCTCTCCTCTACGCGGCGCTCCTGTTCCCCAGCGTTTCGAGCGCACTCCCGAACCACGGCCCGACGGACCCCGAACCCAGCGCGCTCCCCGCGCTCTCCGCGGCCCCCGCCGCGGACGACCTGTGGTCGCGCCTGCGCCTGCAGGCCGACGCGCGTATCCGCGGAGAGAGCACCTTCGACCAGCTCAACGGCGTCGACCGCCACCGCGGCCGACTGCGCCTGCGCTTCGGCGGCGAGTACGACCTGACCGAGACCCTGCGCGCCGGCGCGCGCTTCACGACCCTCTCGGACGGCCGCGACGCCAACAACCCGCACTGGGACTTCGGCGATGGCAGCGACGGCTTCAGCGCCTCCGAGGTGGGCATGGACCGTCTGTACCTCGACTGGCAGGCGTATCCGGAGCTGAAGCTCACGGCCGGCAAGTTCGGGCACGTCTTCACGCGTCCCCCGGTCACGCGCGAGTTCGCCTGGGACGACGACGTCCAGCCCGCGGGCGCGGCGCTGGTGTGGGCGCCGAAGCTCGAGGGCAACGTGGGCTACGACCTGCGCGCGATCCACGTCGTGGCGGCGGAGGTCAACGCCTCGGGAGGCTCCGGCGCCGATCCGGCCATGAGCGGGATCCAGGCCAACCTCTATCTCGAGCCGAGCGAGACGACCCGCGCCCAGCTCGCCACGTCCTACTCGAAGTGGTCGGGCATCGGCTCCTTCGCCGACTTTCCCGGCCAGGGCAGCACCGTGGACGCGGAGGGCTTCGGGATCTGGGACAGCTTCGCCTCGTTGACCTGGACCGGCTGGAAGCGCGGGCCGGTCACGACCTACGCGCAGTTCATCGAGAACACCGAGGACGAGTCCGGCGAGGACACCGGCACCGTCTTCGGGGTGCAGGTCGGCCACACCGGCGGCAAGGGACGGGCCAACGTCTTCGCCGCCTGGTACTCCCTCGACGCCAACGCCGTCTTCGGCCCCGTGGCCCAGGACGACACGCCCATCGCCGGCACGGGCAACGGCGAGGGCATGGAGGGCATCGTGGTCGGCGCGCAGTACTTCATCACCGACAACCTCTCGGTGCGCCTCTGGGGCCTCACCTCCGACGTCGACGCCGAGGACGATCCCTACCGCCTACGCCTCGACTTCGACTTCCGCATCCGTTGAGCCGAACGGACGGGCCGGAGAGCGCCGAGCTGGCCGTACCCCGTGGCAAGGGGAGCCCCCTCGAGCGTTCACCGGCCCGCGACGGTTGCGCGCAGGGCTGCGGCGAAGGCTCGGGCGGCGGCGTTGCGCTCGACGGTGCCGGGCCAGATCAGGCCGAACTCGAGGGGCTGCTCCCACTCGCTGAGGGGGATCGCGCGCAGGCCCAGGGCTTCGCGGCCCTGCAGCACGACGCGCGGCATGAGGGTGGCGAGGCCGGTGTGCATGGCGGTTGCCAGCACGCCCTCGATGGTGTCGACCTCGAGCGCCACGCGGGGCAGCACCCGCGCGCGGCGGAACGCCTCTTGGGTGAGCTGGCGCAGCAGGTAGCTCTCGGGCAGGAGCACCAGGGGTAGCTCGCCCAGCTCTCGGGCCGAGACCTTGCGGCGCTTGCCCAGGGGCCCGTCGGCGCGGGCGAGCAGGACGATCGAGTCCGAACGCAGCGGTTCGTAGGCGAGATTCGGCGACGCGCCCGAGAGGATGCCGACGCCCACGTCGAAGCGGCCGGCCTCGACCTCGTTCTCGACCTCCGGCGAGGATTTCTCGGTCACGCTGAGGGCGAGCCCGGGATGCTCGCGGTGCAGGCGACCGAGCACGCTCGGCATCCAAGGCACGTTGAGGGGCGGAATCACCCCCACCGAGAGGTGGCCAGCCGTCAGGTCCTCGGCTTGGCGCACGGCCTGGCAGGCGTCGTTGAGCTTGCTGAGCGCGAGCTCGGCGCGCTGGCGGAAGACGCGGCCCGCCGGCGTGAGCGCGACCCGTTGGCCCAGGCGCGCGAAGAGCGGCGCGCCGAGCGCCCCCTCGAGGTCGCGGATCTGCACCGAGACGCTGGGCTGGCTGATCCCGAGCCGCTCCGCCGCGCGCGTGAAGTTCTCCGTCTCGGCCACGAGCAAGAACGTCCGCAGGTGGCGGATCTCGACGGCGTGCGGGAGTTCCATGGCGCGCGGGCCGCCGATCGTAGCGCGGCCGGCGCCCGGGGTGCCAGGGTCGGGCGGTGGTTGGACTCCGTGAGCGAGCGCAGTACCGTCGAGCCCGCGATCCGGACGCACCAGCCCCGTGACCCCTACCTTTTTCCCGGCGCCCGCGGAACCGCCGCCCCTGGGCGAATCCGTGCACGTCTGGCGCGCGCGCCTCGACCCGTCGGCGGAGGTCCTCGAGGCTTGGCTCGTCGACCTCGACCCCGCCGAGCGTTCGCGCGCCGAGCGGCGCGCGAATGCCGTCCTGCGGACCGCGGCCCTCGCCTCGGCCGCGGCCCTGCGGCGCGTGCTGGCTCGCTACACCGGGAACGCGCCCGGTGAACTCGTCTTCGAGCGCGAAGCAGGCGGCAAGCCGCGCCTCGCGGGGCGCGCCTCGCCCCGGTTCAACCTGGCGCACGGCGGCGACCTGGCCCTGATCGCCGTGCACGCGCGGCTGGAGGTCGGCATCGACGTCGAGCCGCTCGTCCCCGCGCGCGTCGACGCCGACCTCGTGGCGCGCGTCCTCGCTCCGGCCGAACGTGCGCCCTGGGGGGCGCTCGAACCCACGCGCCGCGCCGCGGCGTTCTTCGACCTGTGGGCGCACAAGGAAGCCGCCCTGAAGGCCGTGGGCGCGGGCCTGGCCCTCGATCCGCGGGAGTTGGTCGTGCTGCTCGAGGGCGGAGCGCTCGCGCCGCGTTGCGAGACGCCGCGCGGCGCCGTGCACCTCTCGCCCCTCGCGGTTCGCCCCGGACACGCCGCCGCGCTGGGCGTCCTCGGGACGTTCGATTCCGTGCGGGCCTTCGACCTCGAGGCGGCGCACGGTCCGTGAAAGGGGCTCAGGGCCGACGGAAGAGGTCCGTCGCGAGCGCCTCCACGTGGCACTGCTGGCAGTTCGTCCGTTCGGGGTGCGAGGTACGGATCTCCTCGCGGGCAGCGGGGCCCGCATGGCAGGCCTGGCAGTTCTCGCGCAGGAAGACCGGGTGCGGGAGGACCGGCGGCGCGAAGGGATGGTGGCGCTCACCGCGGCGCAGGTCCTGGGCGAAACCGACGAAGCCGCTCTCGCGGAAGAGCTCGTCGGTGCGCTGCTCGACGTGGCACTGCCGGCAGTTGGCGAGCGCCGAGAGGCCGGGCGTGAAGGCGTGGGGCATGGGCGGCGCGAAGCCGAGGCCCTCGACCGCCACGCCCTGGGCCGTGTGGCAAGAGAGGCAGTCGGCGCCGAAATCGGCGTGGGGGATGACCGGCGGCGCGCCGTCGTAGGCCCGCCGATCGGCGCGCAGCACGGCGGCGGTCTTGAAGCGCCCACCGTGACCGGGCACGGCGACCTGCTCGGGACCCGGACCGCTCTCGCGCCCGCAGCCCGCCGCGCCCAGCGCGACCACGAGCCAGCCGAGCGCTCCCCGCGCGCCGCGCTTCACGGCCAGACCGTCTCCACGCGCACCGCGCACTTCTTGTAGTCCGGCTCCTTGGAGATGTTGTCCATCGCGTCGAGCGTCAGGAGGTTCACGAGCAACCCCTCGTCGAAGAACGGCACGAAGAGCGAGCCCGGGGCCGGACGGCCGCGACCCTCGATACGCGCCGGCAGCACGAGTTCCCCGCGGCGGCTGACGAGGCGCACGCGCTGGCCCTCGGCGATGCCCAGGCGCTGGGCATCGGCGCGGTGGAACTCGACGTAGCTCTCCGGCACGGCGCGGTGCAGCTCCTTCGTCCGCCGCGTCATCGTGCCCGAATGCCAGTGCTCCAGCACACGCCCGGTGCTGAGCCAGAAGGGAAACTCGTCGTTCGGGCTCTCGGCCGGCGGATGGTAGGGGCGCAACCAAAAGGCGGCCTTCTCGCCGTAACCCTTGGCCTTGTAGAAGTGCACGCCCTTGGCCTTCTTGACGTACGGATCGTGCCCGGCGGCGTAGCGGTAGGCGGTCTCCTTGCCCTCGACCACGGGCCAACGCAGGCCGCGCGCTGCGCGCAGTTGTTCGTACGAAGCCAGGTCCTTGCCCTCGCCCAGGGTGAAACGCCGGTACTCCTCGTACATCTCGCGGTGCCAGTCCGACTCGCTGTAGTCGAACAGGTGCCCCAGGCCCATGCGCCGCGCGACCTCCATGATCTGCCAGGCGTCCTCGCGCGCTTCGCCGGGCGGCTGGACGAGTTGGTTCCACTGCTGGGTGCGGCGCTCGGAGTTGCCGAAGACGCCCTCGCGCTCGACCCACGCCGCGGACGGCAGGATCAGGTCCGCGCGGTCGGTGGTCGGCGTCGGGTAGATCTCGGACACGACCAGGAAGCGGCCGTCGCCGGGCTTGCGCTCGAAGCGGTTGAGGTTCGGCAGCGTCACCCAGGGATTGGTGGTCTGGATCCACAGGGCGCGCACGTCGCCGCGTTCGAAGGCCCGGAAGAGGTCGACCGCGTGGTGGCCGACCTGGGTGGGCAAGGTGCCCTCGGCCAGGCCCCAGATCTCCTCGGCCTGGCGGCGGTGCTCGGGGTTGGTGATCACGCGGTCGGAGGGCAGGCGCCCGGCGAGGGTGCCGACCTCGCGCGCCGTACCGCAGGCCGAGGGCTGACCGGTGAGGCTGAAGGGGTTGGCCCCCGGCCGCCCGATCTTGCCCGTCAGGAGGTGCAGGTTCGTGATCAGGTTGTTCATCCACGTGCCGCGCACGTGTTGGTTCACGCCCATGCACCACAGGCTGACCGTGCCGCGACCGCGGGCGCCGTAGACGTCGGCCAGCAGCTCGACCTGGCGCACCGAGATGCCGCAGATCTCGGCCACCTTGGCCGGCGTGTAGTCGGCGAGGAACGACTTCAGCTCGTCGAAGTCGCTGGGGCGGCCCTCGTCCTGGAACACGTAGCGCTCGGCCTGCTCGCCGAAGCAGCCGTAGCCGATGCGCTCGAGGTCCTCGATCCCGCGCCGGAAGACGACGTTCTCCTCGACGAAGGCGCGGTCGACCTGCTCGCGGGCGACGAGCAGGTGCAGGATCCCGTTGGCCAGCGCCAGGTCCGTGCCCGGCCGGAAGACGACCACCAGGTCGGCGTAGTCGCTGGTCACCGTGCGGCGCGTGCACAGATCGACCAAGCGCACGCCGGGCTTGGTGCGCTTGGTCTCGAGCACCCGGCTGAAGAGCACGGGGTGCATCTCGGCCATGTTGTTGCCCCACAGCACGAAGTCGTCGCCGTGCTCGAAGTCGTCGTAGCAGCCCATGGGCTCGTCGCTCTGGAACTGCGTCATGAAGCCGGCGACGGAGCTGGCCATGCACAGGCGCGCGTTGGGGTCGAGGTTGTCGCTGCGCATGCCCGCCTTGACCCACTTGAGCGCGGCATAGCCGTCGAAGACGGTCCACTGGCCCGACCCGTACATGCCGACGGCCTTGGGGCCATGCTCGGCGAGCACGCTCCCGAAGCGCTCCGCGACGAGGTCGAGGGCCTGCTCCCAGGAGATGCGCTCGAGCCCGCCGTTCGCGCCGCGCAGCAAGGGGTGGGTCAGGCGGTCCTCGCCGTAGAGCAGGCCCGGCAGGTGGTAGCCCTTCACGCACAGGAGCCCCTTGTTGACCGCGGCCTTGACGTCGCCGCGCACCGCGCGCACCCGACCACCCTCGACGCCGACCTCCACGCCGCAGCCCGTGCCGCAGTAGCGACAGGGCGCCTTGTGCCAATCGAGGGCCGCGGACGGCGCGAGGGCGCCGCTCGTCGCCAGGGCGCTGGCCGCGGCGAGGTCTCCGGCCGAGAAGGCCGCCACGCCGCCCGCGCCCAGGGCGCGCAGCAGGTCGCGACGATCCAGCCCACCCGCCTGCGCCCCGCTCATCGTCCGCCTCCGCCCTTCGGCAGCGTCCCGCGCTGGCTGTCGAACCACTCGTGCTCCGGACGGGCGAGGATGCCGTCGATCACGGCCTTCACGGCCGCGGCCGCCTCGGCGCGGCCGGCCTCCTCGGCCTGGTGCGCGAGCTCGCGCGCCTGGGGGATGAGCTCCATGTAGAAGCGCTCGGAGACCTCGTACATGCCGTGCCAGTGCGCATAGTCGGGCGCCATCATCGAGGCCCCGTGGCGCGCGCGCCGGCCCTCGTGGTGCCAGAGGTAGTACCAGGTCCACTCGATCTCCTCGTCGAACTGGAGCGGGGTCAGCATCTGGTTCGCGCGCAGGGCGGCCATGATCTGCTGCCCCGGCTTGGCGAACTTCTCGTTGTAGAGCAGCACGAAGTCGTCGTACTGCTTGTAGAAGCTGTCCACGTAGGGGCTCGTGTGGCAGGACTGGCACACGTTGCGCATGCGGGCGCGCTTGGCCTGCCAGGAGTCGGCGACCAGCTCGGCGCGCAGCTTGGGATCGGTCTCGGTGACCACCCGGTGCTCGATGTCGGTGTCCATCAGGAGGCTGACCTCGGGACGGTTGGTCCAGGAGATGCGCTCGCCCGGATCGTGGGTGATCTTGCCCCCGTTGTGCTTGTTGCCCGACATGTGGCACGTGGCGCAGGTCGGCGCCGCGCTGTAGTCGACGCCCAGCACCCACGAATCGGCCTCCAGGTTCATGTGGTCCTTGAGGTCGCGGTAGGCGACGCCGTGCTTGGAGGCCTCGAAGATCTCCTTCTGCGGGTGGTCCGGGCCCAGGTGGCACTTGCCGCAGTTCTCCGGCTGGCGCGCCCGGCGCGGCGAGAAGTCGTGCCGCGAGTGGCAGGCCGCGCACGAGCCGCGCGAGCCGTCCAGGTTGATGCGGCCGATGCCCGTGTTGGGCCAGGTGCCCGGATCGAGCACGGGCTTGCCGTCCGCGTCGCGTAGGATCAGGGCCGCGGCCTCGAGGTTGGTGGGGATGCCGCGCTCGTCCGGCCGCAGGTCGTCGACCGTGAGCTTGCCGCCGGTGGTCGACATCAGGGCCACCTTGCTGCCGTGGCACTGCTGGCAGCCGATCTGGGCGCTGGCCATGCCGTTGATGTGCTGCAGGAGGCCCAGTCCGGGCGTCGGCGAGTGCGGCTCGAACGGCAGGCGCGAGCCCTCGACCACCTCCGCCAGGTGGTTGTCGAGGGAGGCCAGGATGTTGCCGCCCTTGGCATGGTGGCTGCGGGCGAACTGCGCCGCCTCGGTGGGGTGACAGCCGGCGCAGTCGAGCGGCGTCACGATGGTGGCGATCGTGTGCCCGAAGTGATTGAAGGCGTCCGGCTCCTCGGGAAGCGCGGCGTGGCACTCGACGCAACCAACTCCCTTGAGCGCGTGGGTGCTGCCTTCCCAGTGGTCGATGATGCCGGGCGTGGTCTGGGCGTGGCAGTCGACGCACGCCTTGGAGGAGGCCGGCACGGCGATGCGGACCTGACGGTGGCCGGCTTCCTCCGCGCGCCGGACGACCTCCTGCCACTGCACGAACACCAGGGAGACCAGGAACAGGAACCCCAGGGCGGCGACGACCAGCTTCTTGAAGGAGAGAGTCATGGGAGGGGTGCGGAGGCGGTGCGGGGAGCAGGGAGGATCAGTGCGCGACGGCGCCTTCCCAGAGGGTCAGGGCGATGATCAGGAGCACGGCGACGATGCCGACCCAGACGCTGAACTCGCTCGCCGGCCAGCGTCGGCGCACCCAGGCGTCGACGAAGGGCCAGACGAACATCAGGAACACGATCCCGCCGATGGAGAGCACGGCCACGGTCCCCGAGAAGAGCTTCAGCCAGCGGAAGGCCACGTAGAAGAACCACTCGGGCTTGATGACCTCGGGGGTCGTCAGCGGATCGGCCCGCGGGCCCAGGTGGGCCGGCAGCACGGTCGCCAGCACGATCAGGACGATCGTCAGCACGAGCCCGATCACGATCTCCGTCAGCAGGTGGTCCGGGAAGAAGTTGAAGTAACGGGGCTTCTTGGGGTCGTCGCCGGGGAAGGTGAACTCGGTCACGCCCTGCAGGCGGATCAGGGTCAGGTGCAACCCGATCAGCCCCGCCGTGAGCACGGGGAGCACCGCGGCGTGCAGGATGAAGAAGCGCGAGAGCGTGTTCTGGTTGTAGGCGTCCCCGGCCAACATCATGCGCTTGAGGAAGGCACCCACGACCGGCACGTTGTCGGTCATGTTGGCGCCCACCGTGGCGCCCCAGTAGCTGAGCTGCTCGTACACCAGGCTGTAGCCGGTGAAGCCCAGCATGAGCGTGCAGACGAGCAGGCACATGCCGATCATCCAGTTCAGCTCACGCGGCTTGCGGTACGCGCCGGTGAAGAAGATTCGCATCTGGTGCAGGATCACCGCCGCGACCATCAACGTCGCGGCCCACTTGTGGATGCCGCGCAGGAGCCAGCCGTAAGCGGCTTCCTCGCTGATGAAGCGCACCGACTCGTAAGCGCGGTCGGGGGTCGGCTCGTAGTAGAGCGCCAGCAGGATCCCGGTGACGATCTGCACCAGGAACAGGTAGGCCGGGGTGCCCCCCAGGCAGAACCACCAGTGCTTGAGGTGGTTCGGGACGGGCTCGTTCGTGATCTCGCGCAGTTGGTCCCCGCTGACGGGGACACGTTCGGCGAACCAACGGGACAGGGCAGCGATGTCACACCTCCCGCGGGCGGTTCTCGGGGGCCAGGCAAGGATCGTGGCCGGGGGCGTCGATGCGCCCCGAGCGCGCGACGCGCGGATGGGGCCGTGAGCCGTCGCGCAGCTCGAGCACCTCGCCCCGCTGCGCGAGCCCCTCGGTCGGGACCAGGATGTAGAGCAGCCCCTTCTCGGCGCGCAGCGGATACTGCGGCAACGGCGTGTTCGCCTCCGCCGGCGGGCCGCTGATCGGCGCGCCGCTGGGGCTGAAGACGCCGTTGTGGCAGGGGCAGAAGAACCGCGTGTGCTGGGGTTGCCAGTGCACCTGGCAACCCAGGTGCGGGCAGACGCTCGAGAGCGCCACGAAATCGGTCGCCTCCTCCCCCGCGCCCTGGCGCGCGACGGCCACCGTCTCGCCCAGCGGCGTGCGGTAGACGAGCGAGTCGCCGGGTCGGAGCTGGGCGATCCGAGCGACGTACAGCCAGCGCTGCTCCCGCGGCCGCGCCGGGTACACGTAGCGCCCCGCCATCGTCGCCAAGGCGCCGTAACCGGCGGCCAGTCCGCCGAGCATCGCCGCCGTGGAGATGCGCGTCAGCAGGGTCCGACGCTCCGGATTCTCGGGTCCAGCGGGCGCCTTCGGATGCGAGTGACTCACGGGGGCCTGTTCCTCGGACTCGGGGTCGACGGGAGCGCGCTCGATGAGCGGCGCGCGCGGGCCCTCCCTGGCCGGCCTGGGCTCGCCCGCGGACCAGAGCTTGCCCCAGGACGGGGCCGTGGATCAATGGGTCCGTGAGTAGGATCGCTCGCGGTCGCGCGTCCGGGAACGCAGATGGGCATCGAAGACGGCGGCCAGGTTGCGCAGGAAGAGCTGCCCGAGGGGCGTCACGCGCAGCTCCCGCGCGTCGACCTGGATCAGCCCGTCGGCCTCGTAGGTGCGCAGGGCCTCGAGCTCGGGGGCGAAGGCCGCCTCGAAACGCACCCCGTGCGCGGCCTCGATCGCGGCCCGCTCCACTCGGCCGCGGCACATCAGGCCCAGGATCACGTCCCGGCGCAGGCGATCGTCGGGCGTCAGCGCGTGCCCGCGCACCGCGGCCAGACCCCCGTTCGCCGCGACGCGCGCGCGGTACTCGCGCTCCTCGGGCTCGTTCTGTAGGTAGGTCCCGCCGAGCTCGCCGATGGCCGAGGCGCCCAGGCCCAGGAGATCCCCCGCCGGCCGGGCCGTGTAGCCCATGAAGTCGCGGTGCATGCGCCCGGCGCGGTGGGCGCGCGCGAGCTCGTCGTGCTCGAGGGCGAAGTGGTCGAGCCCCAGGAAGGCGTAGCCGCGCTCGACCAGGGTCTCGACGCTGTCGAGGAAGATCTCCAGACGCTCGGGGGCCTCGGGCATCGCCGCCGCGTCCAGCGCGTGCTGGTGCGGCTTGATCCAGGGCACGTGGGCGTAGTGGAACAACGCCAGCCGATCGGGTCGCAGGGCGAGCACGCGCTCGAGGGTGAGGGCGAAGCTGGCGCGGTCCTGGTGCGGCAGGCCGTACATCAGGTCGAGCGAGATCGACGTGAAGCCCAGCTCGCGCGCGAGCTCGACCAGCGCCCGTGTGTCGTCCTCGGCCTGGCGGCGGCCGATGGCGGCCTGCACCCGTTCGTCGAGGTCCTGCACGCCGAGCGACAGGCGCCGGAAACCCAATCGCGCCAGCAGCCGCAGTTGCTCGGCGTCCGTCACCCGCGGATCGATCTCGACCGCGCGCTCGGCCCCCGGCTGGAAGGCCAGCGAGCGCTCCAGGGCGGCGCACAGGCGCTCGAGCCGTGCCAGGTCGAGGTGCGTCGGCGTCCCGCCGCCCAGGTGCAGCTCGCGCACGGGCCGCAGGCCCAGGCCCGAGCTCGAGACGGCGAGCAGCTCGCGCTCGAGCGCGTCGAGGTAGGCGTCGACGCGCTCCCGGCTGCGGGTGATGGCCACGTTGCAGCCGCAGAACAGGCAACGTCGCTCGCAGAAGGGCACGTGCACGTAAACCGAGTAGGGCTCGGCGCGGGCCGCGGCGCGCTCGAAGCAGGTCGCCTGGCAGGACGGATCGAAGGCCGGGTCCCAGTCGAGCACCGTCGGATAGGACGTGTAGCGCGGCGCCGCGCTCGCGTGGCGCTCGAGCAGCTCGGCGACGCGCGCCCGATCGAGCTTCACGGCCCCACCTCCACCCGCGGCCGGCGTCCCATGCGGGCGCTGAAGTGGCGCAGCACCGCGGGGGCCTCGAGGATCTCGACGCCCCCGATCCCTTCGCGCCGTGCGTGCACCCGCGCGACGACCTCGACCACGTAGTCCATGTGGCTCTGGGTGTAGGTGCGGCGCGGGATCGCGAGGCGCACGAGCTCGTGGGCCGCGGGCGTCGCTTGGCCGGCCGGGTCGTGGCCGCCGAGCATCAGGCTGCCGATCTCGCAGGTGCGCACGCCGCCCTCGAGGTAGAGCTCGCAGGCCAGCGCTTGACCGGGGAACTCGTGCCAGGCGAGGTGCGGCAGGAAACGTCGGGCGTCGAGGAAGATCGCGTGACCGCCCGCCGGCTGCAGCACGGGTACGCCGCGCGCGGCGAGGCGCTCGACGACGTAGCGGATGCTGGCGTGGCGGTAGGCGAGGTAGTCCTCGTCGAGCACCTCGAACAGGCCCTGGGCCACGGCCTCGAGATCGCGCCCCGCGAGGCCTCCGTAGGTCGGGAACCCCTCGACCACCACGAGCCGCTCGCGCACGCGCCGCGCGAGCTCCCCGTCGCGCAGCGCCAGGAAACCGCCGATGTTCGCCAGGCCGTCCTTCTTGGCGCTCATCGTGCAACCCTCGGCCAGCGCGAAGCAGTCGGCCGCGATGGCGGGGACGCGCCTTTCGGCCTGCCCCGCTTCGCGTTGCTTCACGAGCCAGGCGTTCTCGGCGAAGCGGCAGGCGTCGAGGAAGAGCGGCACGCCGTGGCGCCCGCAGATCGCGCGCGCGGCGCGCAGGTTGGCGAGCGAGACCGGCTGGCCGCCGCCGGCGTTGTTGGTGATCGTGACCAGGGCCAGGGGCACGCGGCCGGGGTGCTCGGCGAGCACGCGCTCGAGGCCCTCGAGGTCGATGTCGCCCTTGAAGGGCGCCGCGTCGGCGGTGTCGCGCGCGGCCGCGCACGGCAGGTCCACCGCACGCGCGCCGAGCACCTCGATGTTGGCCCGCGTCGTGTCGAAGTGGGTGTTGTTCGGCACCACGTCGCCGGCGCGCACCAGGGCACCGAAGAGCAGGTGCTCGGCGGCCCGGCCCTGGTGGGTCGGGATCACGTGCTCGAAGCCGAACACGGCGCGCACGGCGGCCTGGAAGCGCTCGAAGCTCTCGGCCCGCGCGTAGGACTCGTCGCCGCGCATCAGCGCCGCCCACTGTTCGGTGCTCATCGCGCCCGTGCCGCTGTCGGTGAGCAGGTCGATCAGCACCGCGTCGGCCGGCACGCGGAAGAGGTTCCAGCCCGCCTCGACGAGGTGTGCTTCGCGCTCCCGGCGGCTCGTGCGTCGCACGGGCCGCACGCTCTGGATGCGAAAGGGCTCGATGATCGGGAGGGGCGGGTCGGTGCGCTCCATGGGGTTCCCCAGGTTCGGGGTTCGCGCGCGGACGAGCCATGCGAACCAGTTCGTAGGGACCACGGCACACCGCTCCTCGGTAGACTGCCCGGGTCGTGCCCGCGATCGATTCCTCCTCGACTCCTTCCGCGCTGAGCTCGCTCCCCGAGCGGGTCCAGGCGCGCTTCGCCTCGCTGCGCTGCTTGATCGGGAACACCCCGCTGGTCGAGCTGACCTGTCGCTTCCGGGGCCGCGTCACGCGCGTGTTCGCCAAGTACGAGGCACCGAACTTCACCGGCAGCATCAAGGACCGCATGGCCCTGGGCGTGCTCGAGGAAGCCTACCTGTGCGGCGCGGTGCGCGAGGGCGACACGCTGGTCGAGGCCACGAGCGGCAACACCGGCATCTCCTTCGCGGCCCTGGGCCGCGCGCTGGTCCACCCGGTGCGCATCTACATGCCCGACTGGATGAGCCGCGAGCGCAGCCTGCTCGTGCAGAGCCTGGGCGCCGAGATCGTGCCCATCTCGGCCGCCGAGGGCGGTTTCCTGGGCAGCATCGCCCAGGCCGACGCCTGGGCCGCCGGGCATCCCCGGGCCTGGCGCCCCGACCAGTTCCGCAGCGCGGCCAACGTCGCCGCCCACGAGCACAGCACCGGCCCCGAGTTGCTCGCCCAGATGCGCAGCCTAGGCGTCGAGCCGACCGCCTTCGTGGCCGGCGTCGGCACGGGGGGCACCGTCATGGGCGTGGGGCGCTACCTGCGGCGCGAGGTACCGGGCATACACATCCACCCGCTCGAGCCCGCCGACTCCCCCACCCTGCGCACCGGCTGCAAGGTCGGCAAGCACCGCATCCAGGGCATCAGCGACGAGTTCGTGCCGCCGATCGTGGACCTCTCCGCGCTGGACGAGATCGTCGACGTGCACGACGGCGACGCGATCCTCGCCGCCCAGCGCCTGGCGCGGGAGATGGGCCTGGGAGTCGGCATCAGCTCCGGCGCGAACCTCCTCGGCGCGCTGCTCGTCGCCGAACGCCAAGGTCACGAGGCTCGGGTCGCCACGGTCTTCCCCGACTGCAACAAGAAGTACCTCTCGACCGACCTGTGCCGCGAGGAACCCCTGCGCGAGGACTCCCCCCTGCGCCAGCTCGAGTTCCTCGCCTGCCGCGTCCACCCCCGCCCCGGCCGGCCGCCCTCGGCCTGAGGCGTCGCCGCCCTCGGTCGCCCGCGCCCACGGGCGTCGAGTCGCTGGGGAAGCGGCCGCGGGTGGTCTCACCCGTCACCGAGACCTGCCCCATCCTGGCCCGCATCGAGCTCCCCCCGGCGCCCCCCCGCGCCCGGCCGCAGCCACCGAGCCCGCCCCCACCCCTCCCGCGAGCCGCTCCGCTCGGCCAGGTCGAGCACTGCCTGCATCCCCCGGCCTGCTCCCAGCCCCGGCGGGTCCGCATGAGCCGCATCTTTGGACTTCCAATCCGCCCCCAGTCCCGTGCTAGCATGATCCGCGCCCGAGCCGAATGCGGCGGATACTCGAGCACGGTGCTCGATGTCGGCACGCCGCACGCTTTGGCCCGACGGGGGGGGGAAGGATGAGAATGTTCGCTCGAGAACAGGGAATGGCCTCGATGACGGCTTGTTGGCTCCTCGGACTGATGCTGCTGGCTGCCTGTTCCAGCACCGAGTCCAGCCGCAAGCTCGACAAGCATGAGGTGGCGAGCGCCCGCACGAGCTACAACGGTCCTCGCTACGTCATCGTGATCGGCAAGTTCGAGAACACCTCGCCCTACCTGCGCGGCATCTTCGCCGAGGGCTCGGACGTGCTGGGAGGTCAAGCGAAGACGATCCTGATGACGCGCCTCGCGCAGTCGAACCGGTTCGATCTCGTCGACCGCGACAACATGCAGGCGATCGCCGACGAGAGCGCGCTGACCGGGACCGAGCAGGAGCTGGCCGGAGCCGAGTTGGTCTTGACCGGCCAAGTCACCGAATTCGGGCGCCGCACCACGGGCGACGAACAGCTATTCGGGATCCTCGGCAAGGGCAAGAAGCAGCGCGCCTATTCGGTCGTCTCGGTCAACGTCGTCGACGTGCGCACTTCGCGCGTCGTGTACGCCGTGCAGGGCGCAGGGGAGTACGACCTCGACGATCGCGAAGTGCTCGGCTTCGGCAGCACGAGCGGCTACGACTCGACGCTGAACGGCAAGGTGCTCGATCTCTCGATCGCCGACGCGGTCGAGAAACTGGTGGTCGGGCTCGAGCGTGGGGCCTGGAGTCCCACGAAAGCACGATGAGCCCGCGCGGCCTGATCCTCCCGCTGCTCCTCGTCGCGGCGGGTTGCCGCGCTGCCGACAGCGGGCTCTACGCCTGGGGTTCCTACGAAGAGCGCGCCTATCGCTACTTCGTGGCCTCCAGCAGCAGCGAGGTGGGCGAGGACATCCGCACGCTCTCGGCCGAGATCGAGGAGGCCGATGCCAAGGGGCGCCCGGTCGCGCCAGGCGTGCACGCGCACCTCGGCTATCTCTACGCGATCACCGGCAACGTCCAGTCCGCGGCGCAGCAATTCGAGATCGAGAAGCGTCTCTACCCGGAGAGCGCGGTGTTCCTGGACGGGTGCCTGCGGAGGATGGGGCGGTGAGGCTCCTGCTCGCACTGGCGCTCGCCGCGCTCACCTCCTGCGCCTCGACGCGCCCACCGCACGACTACGGCGCCTTCCTCGCCCATTCGCCGCGCTCCATCCTGGTGCTCCCGCCCCTGGACACGACGACCGAGGTGGACGGGCCCTACGAGTGGCTGGCCACGGTGACGCGGCCCCTGGCCGAGCGCGGCTACTACGTCTTCCCGGTCGCGATGGTCGACGGGATCCTGAAGGAGAACGGCCTGCCGACGCCGGGCGAGATGCACATGGTCTCGCCGGCGAAGCTGCACGAGGTCTTCGGCGCCGACGCCGTGCTCTACGTGACGATCACGCGCTGGGGCACGAGCTACCAGGTGATCAACTCGGCGACGGAGGTGGCGATCGAGTGCCGCCTGGTCGACCTGCGCGATGGCGTCGAGCTGTGGCGCGGATCTGGCGCGGCACGCTCGGATTCGAGTCAGGGCCAATCGAGCGGACTTGGCATGCTCGTCTCCGCCGTCGTCGGCCAGATCGCCTCCTCCATGGGCAATCCGAGCCGCCAGCTCGCCCCGCGCCTCAACCAGACGGTCTTCCACGCCGACCACGACGGCCTGCTGCTCGGCCCCTACCATCCCAACCACGCCGCGGATCAGGAACGCCGCCGGGCGGACCAGGCCAAGCTCGCCGGCCCCTGAAGTCGGGCCGGCCGGGGTTGGAGCGCGAGCTGCAACCCACGGGACGCGTGGAGCGAGCCTCCACCCACCCCCGCCGGGTCAGCCGAATCGCCACGCTGCACATCTTGTTTCGATGGCGCCGTCCGGCGGACGATGTGCGATCGAGTTCGCGCAGTTCGCGTTGCTCGATCGCGACCAGCGGGTCGCAGCAGTCGGGCTGCTTGAAGCCAACGAGACGGCGAGTCTTGGACGGGCGCACTTGGGCGCCGTACGCTCGACGCGTTAGGCTTCCAGCCCGAAGTCGCGCCCGTGGTCGCGGCCTGCCCACCGATGACGATCCCTGGCGACGCGCCGCGCGATACGGGCTCACGTCCTGAACCGCAACGGGACGAACCTGGCCTCGTCGTGCAGGCTCTGCACACGCCCGTCACGGGAGCCGCCTGCGTCGCGGCGGGCGTGCTCAGCCTGCTGCGCTGGACGAGCGAGGACGGAAGTTGGGGCAGCCCTTCGCCCTGGTTGTTGGACGCGGAACCTTGGCGGTGGTTCGCCGCCTTGGGGTTGCACGGTGATTGGCTGCACCTCGCCCTCAATCTCGGCTTCTTCTGGCGTTATGGCCGTGCGCTCGAAGTCCTGGCGGGCACGTCATTCACGCTCCTGCTCTACCTGGCGACAGGCATCTTCAGCAGCGTGGCGCAGTTCGCGTTCGACGTTCCCGGGATCGGACTCTCGGGCATCGGCTTCGGCTTGTTCGCGTTCCTCGCCGTGGCGGCGCGCAAGGACTCGAAGTACGCCGCCACCGTGCAACGCCCTGATGTCATCTGGATCGCGGTTTGGTTCCTGCTCTGCGTCGCGATGACCCTCACGGGAGTCTGGTTGATCGGGAACGTCGCGCACGCCGCGGGTGCCCTCGCGGGAGCACTGCTCGCGCAGGCGGCCTTCTCCCGCGCGCGGCGCGTCTGGCTGGTCGGCCTGACGAGTTCCCTGCTGCTGCTCTCGCTCGCGGGCCTCGAGCTCCGGACTCGGGTCCCGTTCGGCGGGGATCCCCAGATGGACTTGTTCGAGTCGCGCCTCGCCCTCGAGGAGGGACGGTTCGAGCACGGGGAGCGACTCGCCTCGCGCGCGGCTCGCAACGCTCCGTGGTACGGCGAAGCGGTCGAGATGCTCGGCGTCATCTTCATCGAAGCAGGTCGCCCGGAGGATGCCGTGGAACCGCTGCTGCGGGCGATCGAGCTCTATCAGCAGGATCCCGGCCAAACGGGGCTCGGAAGAGCGTGGCAGAACCTGGCGATCGCCTACTGGAGGTCGGGTCGGGTCGACGCTTCGAACCACGCCGCGGAACAAGCCCGATCCCACGGGTTCCAGCCGCCGCAGTAGGACGACGGCCAGGGGCCGTCGCGTGCCCGTGACATCGGCCGGCGGCAGGGGTGCGGGCGATCCACCCGGCCGCGCCGACCGGACGGGAGAGTCGCAGCGGAAGCGGGCACCCTGACCCCAGGGAAGGTCGCGTTGGTTGGGCCGAGTAGGCCGCGAGCTCGCGTGACGCCAGGAGCGGATCCCGCTTCGTTCGTCGGGTGGGTCACGACCTCCCAGCAGCACCCGGCCTGAGGGGCCGTCGATGTCGCGGTTCCACCGCTGCGCGGCCCGTGCCCCCCAGGAATCGCTCGACGAATTCCGTTACCCGGCGGGCCGACGAGCGGCCGGGGAGGGTAGGTGCGCCCCCGGGTCGGCTCCGGTCGGCCCACGGCCCCACCCGACGACCCTGCGCTCACCGTGACGGGCCACGGGGATCGGGGCGTTCACCCGCTACGCCGGCCCCGTGAATCGGTCGAGCTCGACCGTGGGCTCAGGGCGCGAGCGGTGCCGCGATCGCGTTCGAGAGGTTCGAGCCGCCGCCGCAGGGGCCGGAGGGATCGCGGTACCAACCCTGGATGTGGCGCGTCGCGCCGAGCTCGGCGGGTCCAGCGCACAGGCCCCCCGCGCCGAGGGCGTCGACGAGGCTCACGCTGCCCGCCGCGCCGCTCCCGAGCACCGACGAACGGCGCAGCGCGCCGCCCGCGCAGCGCAGGCCGTCGGCGAAGGTCACGGCGAACGCATTCAGCCCGCTGAAGAAGATCTCGAACTGGCCGCTCGGAAGGCCGTCCATCATGAGCGAGAGGTCCGCCGTGCTGAGGCTCGTCGAGCCCGAAATGCCTGCGCGTGCGCCGGCACCAGTCGAGTTGGCGCAGCCCTCCCCCGCCGCGCCCGGGTTCGCGCAGGGGCAGGGCGGAGCGATCCCCTCGTTTCCCGTGCAGTCGAGGATGGCGCAGTCGGTCGGGTTCGGATCGGACGCGTGCAGCTCCTGCGCGTGGACCCAGGCGCCGCCGACGACGCGCTCGCCCCACACCGCGGCCGAGTGGCCGAAGTGATCGCCGGCCGTCGTCGGATCGGGCCCGGGCACGACGAGTTCACCTTCGAGCACCCACCCGCCGCCCTCGAAGACAAAGACCCAAGCCGCGCCCCCGTCGGAGCCGCCCCGATCCTGACCCTACGCACCGACCACCAGCCGCACACCGTCACCACGCACCGTCTCACCGAAGAACTCGTCCGACGCAGCTCCGGGCGCGTGCAGCTCCGCCCACGACTCGCCCCCACACTGGGCGAAGGCCGGCGCGCAACACAGGATGGAGCCCAGACCGTGGAACAGGAGGGTGCGCAGCATGATGGGTCCTTGACGTCCGAGAGCTCGAGCGACGCTCGGTGCCTATCCGGCCCTCGTTGATTCCCACAGCCCCGCCCCCGCCGATCGAGAAGCACGTTCGGGCCGAGTTCGAACGTGCAAGCGCTCAGAGTTCCCGGAACGTGCCGAGACCCTGCCGCGGGTTCCCAGGGCAGGCGTGCGGCACCCCGCCCGGGCCGCGCTCACTCCTGGCGCACGCCCACAACGCGGCGCTCGACCTCCTCGAGGAGTTGGCGCACGGCGGGGTAGTCGACCAGGGCCAGGGCTCGGCGGAGGTCGCGGTCGGCGCCTTCGAGGTCGCCCTGGTCCATGCGTTGGGCGGCCATCTCGTAGAGGAAGATCACCTGCCACATCGAGCTCTCGGTGCCCTCGAGCAGGCGCTCGTAGGCCGCGACCGCCAGGGCGCGGTCGCCCGAGGCGGCGGCGCGGCGCGCGAACTCGGTCAGCTCCTCGCGCTCCTCGGGCAACTCGACGCTGCCCTCGCGGTCGGGCACGAAGCGGATCGTCCAGCGGCGCTGGGGGTCGAGCCAGCGCGCGGCGGCGGCGGAGAGGTCCGCGGGGCGCAGAGCGGCGAGGGCCGCCTCGCGCTCGACCAGGTGGTCGGGTTCGCCCAGGGCGTGGTCGATGGCGAGCGAAGCGGCGAGCGAGAAGTAGGGCCGCCCCGCGAGGGGCAGCTCGCGCACCTCGCGGATCTGCGTCTCGATCTCGCGCTCGAGCTCGGCGGGGTGCACCTCCCCGTCGATCAGACGCCGATGCCAATGCGCCAGGCGTTCGTCCGCGCCCTCGCCCGCGGCGCTCAGGCGGAACAGGTCGCGATCGAGGCGTCCGCCCATCGAGAACGAGACGTCGGCGCCCTCGCGCGCCGCGGCGCGGGCGGTGATGCGCGCCAGGGTCTCCAAGGCCAGGCGATCGCGCAGACCGCCCTCGCCCTCGCGCCGCGCGGGCCCGACCCAGGCCAGCACGACGCGCTCGGCGAGCAGGTCGCTCGGCAGGCACGCCTCGCCCCCCAGGAGGTCGACGGGTTCCTCGGGCACGCCGGGCACGGGGCCGCCGCGCGGGATGGCGGCGAAGGCGGCCTCGATCGCGTCGAGGGCCTCCCGCGGGTCGAGGTCGCCGAGCACGAGCACGGCGGCGCGCTCGGGCCGGTACCAGAGCTCGTGGAAGGCGCGCGCGACCTCGAGCGGCGCGCGCGGCGCCTGGGTGTGCCCGTCGGCGTCGAGCACCCCCACGCCGTAGGGATGGCGGCGGAAGACGAGGCTCGCGAGCAGGGCCTCGCGCGCGTCGCCGGCGGTCGAGGTGTTCGTTTCCTCGCGCTCGAGGCGCCAGCGTTCGTGCTCGTACGGGCCCTGCTCCCAGCGCACCCCGGCCATGCGGTCGGCCTCGAGCTCCAGGACTTCCGCCAGCGACGCGATCGGGAAGCGCGCACCGTAGTAGGCCGTGTAGTCGTCGCGGGTGTAGGCGTTGCTCTCGGCGCCCAGGGCTTTCAGGCGCCCGTCGTGTTCGTCCGGGCCGACCTTCGACGAGCCGATGAACATGGCGTGCTCGACCAGGTGCGCGAGCCCGCTGGTCAGCGGCCCCTCCATGCGCCGGCCCACGCCGTAGACGACGTGCACGCTGGCGCGGCCGGCGTGGGCCTCGCCGTCATCGCGCAGGGCCAGCGCCTCGAGGCCGTTGGCGAGCCGGCGGCGCTCGAGCGTGTGCTCGCCCAGGACCAGCGGAGCGCGCTCGAGCGCGACCTCGGGCACGCCCGGGTTCACCGCCGCCGCGTCGCGCGCCTCGAGCCGCGCGGGTTCGTTCGTCGCGGCGCAGCCGCAGAGCAGGATGAGGACGGGGAGCGCTTTCATGGGGGTCCGGGCGCCGGGTGGTTGGGATGCGACGCGGGGGCCCGGACGTCCATCGCCCGGACCCCCGCCTAGGGTACCGCGGTGCGGCCGATTCAGGCCTTCGAGAGGTTCGCGGCCGCGAAGCGCCAGTTCGCGAGCTTCTCGATCAAGAGGCGCACGTAGTCCGCGCGGCGGTTCTGGTGATCGAGGTAGTAGGCGTGCTCCCAGACGTCGATCGTGAGCAGCGCGCGCTTGCCGTGCATCAGCGGCAGGTCCGCGTTACCCGTCGACATCACCGAGAGCTTGCCGGCGCCGTCCTCGACCAGCCAACCCCAGCCGCTGGCGAACTGCGTGGTGCTGACGCGCGCGAACTCCGCGCTGAACTGTTCGAAGGAGCCGAAGTCGCGCTCGATGCGCTTGGCGAGCTCGCCCTCGGGCTTGCCGCCGCCGTCGGGCGTGAGCGAGTTCCAGTAGAAGGTGTGGTTCCAGACCTGCGCGGCGTTGTTGAACAGGCCCTTCTGCGCGGGGTCGGCGCCGGAGGCGCGGATGACCTCCTCGAGGCTGGCCTCGGCGTGCGGCGTGCCGGCCACCATGCGGTTCAGGTTGTCGAGGTATCCCTTGTGGTGCTTGGCGTAGTGGAACGAGATCGTCAGCGGCGTGATGACCGGGTCGAGGGCGTTCTCGGGGTAGGGCAGGGGCGGCAGCTCGAAGGGGCCGTCCGCGCCGCGCGGGACGAGGGTGCCCTCGGGCTGCGGGGCGGCGCAGGCTCCGGCGACGCGCACGATGCCGGCGCCCAGGGTCAGCGCGGCGGCGCCTTGGACGAGTTGACGGCGGGAGAGACGGTCGATGTGGGTCATGGTCGTGTCCTCTGGGCTCGTGCGATCGGAAAGGAGAGCGCGCTCGGGCGGCGCGCGGGGGAACAGGATAGGGCCTGCGGCACGGGGCCTCCACGCGAAGCGCTCCCGGGGCCGGCGGTGGGCATTCGATCGGCGCCGCGGAATGGCGCGGCGTGGGCCCTGGAATCGGGGGTAAGCGCCGTGCAAGCTCCGGCCCCGGAGGATCCCCACCATGTTCATGAACGCCCTGCTTGCCCCCGTCGCCCGCGGTTTGCTCGCCGGCCTCGCCTCGCTCTCCCCGGCCGCGACGCTCGACGACCTTGCCCCGCCCCCGAGGGCCGACGTCCGCGCGCCCCTGCCCCACGCGCGCCAACTCGCGTTGGGCGAGCTCGAGTGGGGCCTGTTGGTGGAGTTCGGCCTCTCGACCGTCGCCGGCGTCGACCGCCGCCAGACGCCGACGCCGCTGGTCTTCCACCCCGACCAACTCGACGCCGCGAGCTGGGCCGCCGCCGCGCGCGCCGCCGGCGCGCGGCTCCTGGTGCTTAGCGTGCGCGAGCCCTCGGGCTTCTGCCTCTGGCCCAGCGCCGCGTCGAGCTACCACGTGGGGATGACGCCCTGGCGCGACGGCCGCGGGGACCTCGTGCGCGAGGTCGTCGAGGCCTGTCGCGCCGCGGGCCTCGCGGTGGGCTTCAAGCTCTCCGCGGCGGACCTCAGCGCCGGCGTCGCCGCCACCCCCGGTCGCCCCGGCGCGCGCTCCGCCTTCGGCGACCGCGCGCGCCAACACGATCGCCTGTCGGCGCAACTGCGCGAGCTGTGCATCGGCTACGGGCCGCTGGCCTTGATCTGGATCGAAGAGGAGCACGATCCCTTCGGCTGGGACATGCGCGACGCCGAGACCGGCGAGGTCCTGGGCAGCGGGCCCGGCGAGGCGCTGGCAGCGCTCGTGCGCGAGCTGCAACCGGGCGCCGCGCTCGTCGGCACGCCGTTCCCCGACGTGCGCCTGTTGCCCGGCGACCGCGGCTTCGCGCCCGATCCCCTGCTGCTCGCGCCGCCCGCCGGACACGACCCGCGCCTGCGTCCCGACCTGCGGGGTTGGCTCGCGCCCCTCGCCGTGAGCCGCGCGCGCGACCCCAAGGGCAAGCTCTACGGGGCGCGCGAGCTCGCGGAGACCTGGCAGCGCTCGGTGGGCGCGGGCGCGACGCTGCTGCTCCAGCTCGACCTCGACCGCGAGGGTCACATTCCCGCCCCGGCGCGCGCGGCGCTCGAAGGCCTGGGCGGCGCCCTGGCCTGGCGTCACGCGCCGCACCCCGCGCGCGAGCAGGTGCTGGCCTGGGCCGACGCGCGCCATCCGATGCTCGACCTGGGCGAGCCGCGCACGGTCGACCGCGTGGTGCTGGCCGAGGACCTGGCCCTCGGCGGCCAACGGGTGCGCGCCCACGTGCTCGAGGCCGAGGTCGACGGCCTCTGGAAGGAGATCGCCCGCGGCACCAGCATCGGCCGCCAACGCGTGCACGCCTGCGCTCCCCTCGTGACCCAACGCATCCGCCTGCGCCTGCTCGAGGCCGAAGGCGAGCCGGTGCTCGCCCACATGGGCGCCCACGACTCCCGCGCGCGCTGAAGGCCGCCCAGCTCCCGAGGCCGACGACGACGCGCGGCCCGCGTCGCCGGTGGACGTCGGGCGATCCGGTCGCATCTGCCCGAGCGTGGACCTGGGAGCCGGGCTCCGGCGGGGGGGCGGCGGCCCGGCCCCGCGGGGGGATCGTGGATGTGGGTCGGGCCCATGCGGAACCCCACCAGGCCTCCCTCCCCCGGGGAACGGGCGGCTCGAGCCGGGTTGCCGCCCCCCGATCGCGCGGCTGCGTGTACAGTTTGCGGGAGATGGACCCGGAGTCATCCGGGCCGGTTCTTCACTCGACGACACCCATCCGAGGATTTCCCCATGTTCCGCCACTTCCTGACCGCGGGCGCCCTGGCCATTCTGGGCACGGCTGCCACCGCCCAGGTCCTGATCATGACGAACAGCACGACGGACACCCTGGTGTCCTTCGACCCGTTCGACGGCAGCCTGATCAACGCCAGCGTGTTCGCGATCCCCGACACCGTCCAGGTCTCCGCCATCGACGTCAACGGCGAGATCTGGATCTCCCAGCAGACCGGCGACCGCATCGTGCGCTACGACTCGGCCGGCAACGTGCTCGGCGAGATCGGCCCCACCCACTCCGGTGGAGGCCTCGACAACATCCGCGGGATGGGCTTCATCAACGGCCAGATCTACGTCACCAACTCGGGCACCGCCAACGGCGCCCCGGGCAACGCGGTGGTGATCTTCGACACGGCCGGCAACTACGTCAGCCACTTCACCGCGGTCGGCTTCGCCCCCAGCCCCTTCTCGGTGCTGGCCTTCCAGGGCGACCTGCTCGTCGCCTCCTCGTCCGCCAACGACGACGTCCACCGCTTCGACCTGGCGGGCAACTCGATCGGCACGTTCCACAACTCGACGTCCCTCAACTTCGCCCACCAGCTCGCCCCGGCCTCCGACGGGAACGTCTGGTGCGGCGGCTTCTCGACCAACAACGTCGTCAAGCTGGACGCCACGACCGGCGCCGTGCTGACCTCCTTCACCGCCAGCGGAGCGCGCGGCGTGTTCGAGCTCGGGAACGGCAACATCATGTGGACGAACAGCGCCGGCGCCCACGTCTACGACCCCAACACGAACTCCTCGACCCTCATCCACGCCGGCGGTAGCTACCACCTGAACCTGTACGGCGGCGCCCCGCCCTCCGAGGCCTACTGCTTCGGCGACGGCTCGGGTTCGGCTTGCCCCTGCGGCAACACGGGCGGCACGGGCCGCGGTTGCGACAACGGCACCGGCTCGACCGGCGGCCTGCTGGGCCGCTCGGGCAGCACGAGCATCGGCGCGGGCGACCTGGTCCTGATCGGCTCGGGCCTCGAGGCCAGCCAGCCCGGGCTCTACTTCCAGGGCAACAACGCCGTCAACGGCGGCCTGGGCACGGCCTTCGGCGACGGCCTGCGCTGCGCCGGCGGCGGCGTCATCCGCCTGCAGGTCCGCCTGGCCGACGTCAGCGGCGTCTCGAGCACGACCGTCAACGTGGGTTCGATCGGCGGCGTGGCCCCGGGCGACGTCAAGCGCTACCAGCTCTGGTACCGCAACCCCAACTTCTCGCTGTGCGGCAGCGGCTACAACTTCACCAACGGCCTCGAGCTGACCTGGGCCCCGTGATCGGTGCCTAGCGCCGTCCCCGGACCCGATCCGAGGCGGCGCAGCGACCTGGAGCGGGCCGCGGAGCGATGCGCTCCGCGGCCCGCCCTGCTTTTCGAGCTCCTCGATCGCGGAGGACCACGCGCCGAACTACACCGGGCTGGAGTTCGGGTCCTGCTCGCGCAGGCCACCCTGGCGCCGGCCGGCGAGGCCCCAGCCCCAGAGGAAGGCGATCAGGGCGCCGAGGGGGATGTAGTAGGGCCAGGCGAGGACGGCGCGGGTGGGTTCACCGCTCGCGTCGGGGCGCAGGAAGTAGCCGTGGCGGCCGAGCAGGACGAGCAACGCCAGGCCGAGCACGAGCAAGGCCGTCTGCGCGGCGACGCGGCGAGCGGGGAGACCCGCGCGGAGCTCGGGGAGCAGGCGCAGGCAGATCCAAGCGGCGAGCAACAGCGCCGCCAGCAGCGCGGTGGCGTCGGCGGCGCTGCCCACCAGGCCCTCGATCGCGGGGCGGCGCGCGTTGAGCGCGAAGATCACGCCGACCGAGAGCGCCGCGCCCCAGGGAAACCCGCGGCCGTCGATGCGCAGGGGCAGGAAGGCCAGGAAGAAGCCCGCTAGCAGGGCGCCGCCGGTGTAGCCCGCCATCGAGAGCGCCAGCTCGAGCACCGAGCCGTGGTCGTCGGCCAGGCGCTCGATGCCCACCGCGGCGGCGCACAGCACGAGGGCCCAGCCGAGCACGAGGGCGCGCGAGGCGCGCAAGGTGCGGCGCTCCTCGCCCGCTGCGTCGAAATCTCCGCGCCGCCTCCAGAAGCCCGCGGCGAGGGTCGTCTGAGCCAGGGCTGCGAGGATCGAGTCGAGGCTCGAGATCGCCGCCGCGAAGGCGCCGGCCAGCACCACGCCCTTGAGACCGGCGGGCACGACCTCGACCACGAAGACCGGGAACACGCGGTCGCCGCGCTCGGCCACCAGGGCGGCGGCCACGCCTTCGAGGGGATGCTGGAGGTGGTAGCTCCACAGGGCCGCGCCCACCAGGGCCACGAGCAGGATCGGGATCACCGCCGCGTAGCTGGCGATGATCGCGCGCCGCGCCTCGGCGGGCGTGGCGCAGCAGAACAGACGCTGGGCCATGAATTGATCGGTGCCGTAGGCGCCGACGCCGCCGATGCCCATGCCGATCAGGGCCGCGAGCACCGTGAACGAGTCGGTCGGATCGAGGGCGAGATCGAAGACGCGCAGCTTGCCCGCGGCGTGCGCCTCGCCCAGGGCGCCCGCGAGCCCGCCCTCGACGTGCGCGCCGACCGTGACGAGCGCGATGGCGGCGCCCAGCAGGAACAACACGAACAGGACCGCGTCGGTCCAGACCACGGTCGCGATGCCGCCCATCCAGGTCCACAGCACCGCCACCAGGCCGATGGCGGCCACGGCCGAGACCAGGGGCGGGATGCCGGTGACCTCGGCGATCCAACCCAGCTCGCGGAACAGGATCACGCGCAGCACGAGCGCGGTCATGAACACCCGCGCGGACTGGCCGAGCACGCCGCCCAGGGCGAAGAGGATCGTCGTCGTGCCGCGCACCGGACCTCCAAGGCGCGCGGCCATGTAGTCGTACGGCGAATACACCTCGCGCTCGTAGTAGCGCGGCACGAGCACGAGCCCCACGAGCACGCGCGCCACGAGCGAACCCAGGATCACGATCTGCAGGTACTGGGCGTCGCCCATGTAGATGCTCGCCGGCAGGCCGATGAAGGTCACGGCGCTGATCTCGGTGGCGACGATCGAGGCGCTGACCGCGTACCAGGGCAGGCGCCGGCCGCCGAGGAAGAAGTCGCGCAGGGTCTTCTGCTCGCCGGCCTTGCGCGCGCCGATCCAGGTCGTGAGCGCGAGGACGCCGAGCACGACCGCCCAATCGAGCAGCCCGAAGCTGCCGCGCAGGGTCTCCGTCCCGTTCATCGCGCGCCCTCCCCCGCGCCGAACAGGCGCAGCCCCACCGCGCCCAGGGCCGGGGCCGCGCGCAGTTCGGAGAGCGACAGGTGCACGCTTCGAGGCTCCCCCAGCCGCGCGAGCTCCGCGGCCATCGTGCGCTCGAGTTCCGCGAACCAGGCCGGTTCGCGGGCGAGCATGCGCCCGAGCGCGCCCGCCAGGACGACGCGCTCGGGGAACGTCGCGCCGGGGTGCGCGGCGAGCTCCGCGACGCGTCGGCCGACGTGCTGGGCGAGATCGAGCGTGACTCGCGCGCGAAAGGCGAGGGCCTGCGCGTCGCCGCACGCGGCGGCTTGATCGAAGGTCGGGTGGTCGCCGCCGCGCGACCAACGCGCGTTCAAGCGCCCCGGCGCGAGCCGATCCTCGGCGCTCTGCGCCGCGCCCGAACCCTCGACCTCCGCTGCGGCCAGTTCCCAGGCCCGCGGCAGGGGCGGATCGAGGCGCTCCAACCCGACCGCGCGCCCCGCGTCCACGAGCACCTCGGCCAGGCCCGACCCGCCCACGACCACCAGCGCGGCGCGCGCGTCCGCGAGCGTTCCGTCCGTGGCCAGGAGCTCGCCCCAACCGGCCGCCTCGCCGTCCCCCACCAGCGCGGGCAGCGCCCGCGAGAGGCGCACGCCGCGCGCCGCGAGCGCAGCCTCGAGGTCGTCCAAGAAGTGCGGCATGCGCGGCCCATTGCGCGCCGCCACGAGCCCGCGCCCGTCGGCCGCGCGCAACCCCGGGGCCGCGAGCGCGACGGCCACCGACTCTCCCTGCGCGGCGCGCGCGATCGCCCCGGCGCACAGCTCGAGGCGGCGCCGCGCCTCCGCGCGCTCGGCCTCCGCGGGCCGCGGCCCGCCCGCGCGCAGCTCCTCGAGCTGGAGCGCGAGGGTCCGCGGCTCGAACGGGTTCGACCCGAAGTCCGCCTCGCAGGCCGGACCCCGCACCGCGAGGCGCAGCGGCGCGCGGCCGACGGCGTGCACGCGCCAGGCCCGCACGCCGCTCGCCCCCACATCGACGCCGACGCACGGCGCGGCGGACACAGGGCTCGGGGACTCCATCGCGCTGCGCTGGGGGCGCGGGGGGATTGCAAGCCCTCCGATCGACGCAGTCAACGCACACTCCCCGGCGCGCGTTCCGTGCGCGGCGGGCGTTCGCCCGGCGCACCTTTCCCCCTGGCCCCCGGTCCCGCGCTTCCAGCGCCTTGCCCGTAGGATCCACGCCCCCGATCCCGGGCCTCTCGGCCTGCGAACGCAGGTCCAACCCTTCGCCCCGCTCCCCGCATGCTCTCCCCCGCCCGGCTCTTGACCCTCACCCTGGCCGCGGGAGGAGCGTTTGTGAGCCTCTCGCCAACCGCGACCGAGCCCCAGGACGCCCCTTCAGCGCGCGAGCTGCTGGACGGCGTGCTCGAGGTGCTGGAACGCACGCAGCCGCCGGAAGACGGGCTCCTGCAATCGGCGCGGCTGCAGCTCGCGATGCTGCTCGAGGACCGGGGCGACTTCGAATCGGCCCGGCAGCTCGCCGAGGGAGTCGTCGAGGTCTACACGCGGACACGTCCGCACGACGACGTGCAGCTCCAGAAGGCGCTTGCCATCCTCGCCTCGATCCTCGAGGACCGGGGAGACGTGCTCGGCGCACGCGCGATCCAGGAGCGGCTCCTCGCGGACTGCGACACGAGCCTCGGCGAGGGCAAGGCCGGCCAGGGCCTCGCCTCCCTGCAGAAGGCCCTGCACCTGGCCGGGGCGCGCTCGGTCGTCACGAGCCTGTGGAAGGTGCCCGACGAAGCCACGGCCGAGCTGATGCTCGAGTTCTACCGCCGCATCCGCATCGAGGGCGAACCCAAGGCCCAGGCCCAGTGGTCCGCCAAGCGCCACTTGCGCGACGCCCGCGACGGCGACGGGCGCCCGCTCTACTCCCCCCGCGACTGGGCCGCCTGGGTCCTGACCGGCGAGCCCGACTGAGTCAGGCGCGTGGCTCAGGGCCGGCGCGCGTCGTCGATCAACTGCGCGCGCCAGCGGTGGGCCTGCTCGGTGCGACCGCGGGCTTCGTGCAGCTCGACCAGGGAGCGCACGCAGAGCTGGCCGCGGACGGAGAGGGGCGAGGTGTGCACGCCCAGGAATCGCTCGCAGCCGCCGAGGATCAGGGGCTCGGCCTGGTCGACCTGGCCCAGGCGCAGCAGGCTCCAACCCAGGAGCTGCTCGGAGCTGGCGATCAGGCTCTGCGACGCCCCGCGCCGACGGCGCGCGGCGAGCTGCTCGGCGAACAGGGGCGCGGCCTGGGCCGCGTCGCCAGCCAGCAGCGCGCACACGGCCTGACGGGCGTCGATCGCCTCCAGGCGCGCTCCGTCCGCGTGCGGATCGGCGAGCACCGACGCCTTCAGCTCGCACAGCACCTCGAGCGCCTCGCCGTAGAGTCGCGCGCGCTGGTAGAGCTCGGCCAACAGGAGCCGATCGACCTCGGCCGTGAGGCCGCCGCGCGCCTGGACCGCCCGCAGGCTCTCGAGCGCGGCCTCGAACTCGCCCCACTCGCCCTGCAGCACGCCCAAGCGCCGGCGCGCCTCGAGCGCCGCGGGGTGCTCGCCGGCGTGCAGCTCGAGCAGGCGCGTCGCCTCCTGCTGCAGGGCCACGGCGCCCGCGGGATCGGCGAGGAAGCCGCGGGCGGTCGCGAGCGACATCAACGAAGTCGCGAGGGCGACGTGGCGGCCGACCGTGCCCTCCAGCAGGAAGCAGACGCGCTCGAGCAGGTCCACGGCCTCGGCGGCCCGCTCGGGATCGCGGGCATCCAGGGCGTGCTGCAGGAGGACCTCGCCCACGTCCCGCTCGAGCACCGCGCGCTCCTCGCGGGGGAGTCCCGGGCCGAGGGCGTCGCGGTGGCGCGCGCGCAGCGCCTGGTAGGCGTCCTCGGAGGGCTGCACGTGGTAGCGCTCGATGGCGGCGACCACCGCGGCCCGCGGCTCGAGCGCCGAACGCAGCGCGCGCCCGACGCCCTGGGCCTCCTCCGCCAACGCCAGCGCCTCGGCGTGGCGACCCCGCTCGCACAGGATCGTCGCCAGGTTGAGCAGGGCGTGATGGCGGCTGGCGCCCGTGTCCTGGAGCGGGAGCCAGCGCAGGGCCTCGACGGCCTGGGCGAGATGGGCCTCGGCCTGCTCCGGCTCGCCCAGGTCCTTCAGCGCCGGCCCGAGGGCGAAGTGCAGGCGCCAGGCGTCGGGATCGGGGTCGGGCGCGTGCTCGGCGCGCAGCGCCAGGGCCTCCGACAACAGCCGCCGCGCTCCGTCGAGCTGGCCGTCGTAGAGCAGCGCCTCGCCCAACGCGCCCAGGAGCTGCGCGCGCTCGAGCGGCGCGTCCCGCAGGGCCGTCTCGAGCGCGGTCCGGCCCTCGCGCACGATGGCGCTCACCGAGAGCCCCTCCCCCGGGCGGTGCGTCTGCCCCGCGCGCAGGAGCTGCAGCAGCACCGCCGCCGCTTCGCGGGCGCGCCCCTCGTTCGCGCGCGCCGACTCGGCCTCGCGGGCCGCGCGCGCGGCCTGGACCGTGGTCCCCAACAGGCCCGCCAGCAGCGCCAGCAAAGTCCCCGCCAGGCCCAGCACCAGGGCCCGATGGCGGCGCGTGAACTTGACGAGCTGGTAGACCGTGCTGGGCGGATGGGCCGCGATCGGCTCGTGCGCCAGGTGGCGCCGCAGGTCCGCGGCCATGGCCTCCGCGGAGGCGTAGCGGTGGCGGCGGTCCTTGGTGAGGGCCGTGGCGAGGATCGTGTCGAGGTCGCCGCGCAGGCGCCGGTCCAGGCTGCCCGCGCGGCGCGGCTCGTGCTCCTGCACGCGCCGCAGGGCCTCGACCAACGGCAGGCCGGTGACGTCCTGCGCGCGGCGAGCGGTGAACAGCTCGTACCCCAGGAGGCCCAGCCCATAGACGTCCGAGCGCGCGTCGAGGAGCTCGCCGGCGGCCTGTTCGGGGCTGAGGTAGGCGAGGGTCCCGACCAGGTGTCCCTCGGCCGTGGCGAAGCTCGACGCGGCCGAGCGCGGATCGAGCAGCAGGGCCACGCCGAAGTCGAGCACGCGCGGCCGGCCGTCCGCGCCCACCAGCACGTTGGCGGGCTTGAGGTCACGGTGCAGGACGCCCCGGGCGTGGGCGTGCGCCACCGCCTCGCACACCGCCAGCAGCAGCCGTGCGCGCTCGGGCGGCCCGAGCCGGGCCTGGGCGGCGTGCTCGGTGATCGCCGAGCCCTCGACGAGCTCCATGGCGATCCAGCGCCGCACGATCCCGTCCGCCGCGTCGACACCCGCGTCGTAGACCTGCGCCAGGCCCGGATGGGAGAGGCGCGCGAGGACCTCCGCCTCGCGCTCGAAGCGCGCCGCCAGGGCGGGCGTCGCGCTCGAGGGCGGCAGCACCTTGAGCGCGACCTCCCGCCGCGGGCGCTCCTGCTCGGCGCGGTAGACCGTGCCCATGCCGCCGCGGCCGAGCACGGCCGTGATGCGGTAGCGCCCGACGCGCTGCGGCCGGTCCAGGGGGTCGGCGTCCGGGTCGTCGGCCAGCAGCGCCGAGAACTCTCGGCGGGCGCGCTCGAGGAGCTCGCCGTCGGCGCGCCCGTCGGCGGCCCGCGCGAGGAGCTCGCGCACCTCGTCCACCAGCTCGGGCTCCCCCTGCGCCAGGGCCGCGAGCGCCGCGGCGCGCGCCGCGCCGTCCAGGTCCAGGAGCCGCTCGACCTCCGCCAGGACGCGCTCCAGAGCAGCCCGGTCGTTCACGCCCCCTCCCGCCCGGTGGCCGACTCGAGCTCGCGCTCGAGCCAGGCGCGGGTCGCGCGCCAGGTGCGCTCCACGGTGCGCGTGGAGAGGTCCAGGAGGCGCGCGATCTCCCCGTGCTCGAGGTCGCCGAACAGGCGCAGCTCGGCCACCTGATGGCGGCGCCCGTCGAGCCGGGCGAGGCGCGTGAGGGCCGCGTCGAGGTCCAGGACGAAGTCCCGGTCGGGGGGCAGGGGCTGGTCCAGGTCCGCGAACGGGACGCGCCGCGCCCCGTCGCCGCGCTTGCGCGCTCCCTGGGCCCGGGCGCGGTCGACGATCACCGAGCGCATGGCGCGCACGGCCAGGCGCAGGAAGTGGTCGCGATCGCCCGCGCCGACGCCGGGCTCCGGTCCGAGGAGCCGCAGCCACGCGGCTTGGATCAGGGAGTCGGTCGCCATCGGCGCCGGGCGGCCCGCCCGCAGCAGCAGGGCGTGGGCCCGCTCGGAGAGGTCGGCGTGGATCCGCCGGCAAAGCTCGTCGCCAGCCCGCGCGTCGCCCTCCGACCACTTGCGCAGCAGGTGTGCGGTCGGCTCCGGCCCTGGCCCCCCCATAGGCAGCGCAGGGTACCACGCCCTCCCGCCAGCCGCCGTCGGGCGCGGCGGCCCGCGCGAGCTTCAAGGACGGCGCTCGAGCGTGACCTCGAAGGAACCGCGCGGGTCCTGTGGTTGCCAGGCCTGGACCAGCTCCAGCTCGAGGCGCACGGTGCCGGCGCGCTCGGGTCGGAAGGAGAGCTGGCGCTCGCCGCCGGCGCCGACGGCGTCGCCACCGACCGGGACGAAGTCGTCCCCGCAGGCGACCAGGCCGGCGCCCGTGCCGGGTCGGACGCGCCAGCGGAAGCCGGTCGTGGGGTTCTCCTCGAGCCGCACGCGCACCACGTCCTCGGCGGAGAGGACCAGATGACGGCCTTGGTCGGACGCTCCGAGCTGGATCACGTTCATGGCGCTTGGGGCCCACGCTCCGCGCGGGTCGACGACGATGCTAGCCCGGTCGGGGAGGTGGGCGCGACCCGCCCGGAGTCGCTCCGGGCGGGCCGCGCGGCGTGTGGCCCGGAGCCGCTCACCAGGCGTAGATCTCGACGATCTGGCCGCCGTCCTCCTTGAAGTCGAGCGTGCGGCCGGTCTGGTGGGCGTGGCTCGCGAGCAGGTTGAGCGCGACGAACGAGGTCGTGTTCTTGTTGCTCAGCTTGCGCCACTTGCCGCCCGCGTCGTGCAGGAAGGCGTTGCGCGTCTGGTCGCGGGACCAGAGCGCGGAGAGCTTCTTGCCCTTGGTCCAGGTCGCGGCCGCGGACGTCGCCGCGGACGGGCCCTCCGGAGCGGCGGAGGCCGCGGCCAGCTCCTCGTTCGGCGGGGAGAGGCTGGGGCCCGCGCCGCCCTCTCCATCCTGGGATTGCGCGGCGTCGTCCGCCGGCGGCAGGAACTCGGGTGCTTGCTCGGTGAGTTTGGAATCGGACATGGTCTGGATCGTTGGTTCGGGTGGAGGATCAGAAGACGTAGAGCTCGACGATGACGTTGCCGTCCTGGCGGATGTCCACCCGCCGATTGGCGGCCTTGGCCGCGGCGAGCTGCGTGAGCAGCGCGTAGAACGCGCTGTCGTCCTTGGAGTACACGCGCCTCCAGCCCAGGTCCTTGACGTAGGCCCAGGCATTGCGGTCCTGATTGATCGCCCACAGGCCCGTGATGCGCTTGTCGCGCTGCCAGGCGGGCTCGAGCACGGTCTCGGCCGCGTCCATGTAGGCGTCGATGCCGACCTCGCCGTAGGCGATCTTGAAGTAGCCTCCGTCGCCCCAGCCCGTGCCCCAGGAGTTCTTGCAGATCCAGTACTTCCCAGCGTCGTCGTAGCCCACGACGCACACGCAGTGGCCGCCCTCGACCTTGCCGCTGACGCGTTTGTAGACGCCGGTCTTGTAGCTGAAGAAGTCCGTGTAGACCGTGAAGCAGGCCGAAAGGGCGCCCTTGGTCGCCAGCCAGTCCTTCATGTCGGCGGGCTTCGTGAGGCGCTTCCAGCCCTTGACCTTCCACAGTCGGCTGGCGCTCGTCGAACACAGCCCAGTGCAGTCCTGATCGCCGGGCGTATAGGGGTAGCAAGCCTCGTCGACGACGCCCTTGTCGCGGAAGGCGTCGAAGGCCTTCGCGGGCCACCATCCGCCCGCGCTGCCTCCGCAGCGCCGCCCCTCGCTGCGGGCATGGCAGTAGAAGAGATGCGCTTCGCTGAGATCGATGGCGAGGTTCGCGTCGTTGCGCTGGCGCCGGTAGGTGGTCTCGACCGTGGCCACGGCGCCGAAGGCCACGCACGAGCCGCAGCCGCCCTGGTTCTTGACCGGGGTCACGAAGTTCTTGCCGCTCACGTTGCGCAGGTCGAATTGGGCCGGCGCACCGAAGGCGCTGCTGGATGCCAGCGCGGCCTCGAAGGCCACCAGATTGAGGTGGGCCATCTGGGCCGCCTCCTCGAGGCTCGGGTCCCCCGGGCCAGGGGTGTAGCCGAGCCGAGCCTGCCGTTCGTCCGGCGCGAGGGCGCTGATCGACGTCTCGCCCGCTTCCCAGGGCTTGCCGATGTCGGCCAACGAGGCCTGCAGCGCTTGCAGTTGAAGGTCGTCCTTGGACATGGAATCTCCTCGAATGGGTCTTCCCCAATGCCCCCGCGGTCCCGCCACTTGGGACCCCGTCGAAATCCGGGGGTCTCGAGCGGGCCATCGAGGGGCGCGGCCCACGCTCCCGAACGCGAATCACGCATTCTTGAATCCGGGACGCTCGGGCCGGAATCGCGGTGCGAGTGTCCGCTTCCGCGCGCGCGATTCGTGCCGGAGGAAGGCGGCCATTCCGGAGCGGGATCGGGTCCGCGAGCTCCGCGCCGCCCGGCGTCAGTCTGGAATGGGGACGCGCAGGGGCTCGGGCACGGGGCCGGCGGGGGTCCAGAGGAACTCGATCTCCTCGCCCACTCGGCCGCTGGGGGTATCGACCAGGCGGGCGAAGTAGGGTCCGGGGAGCAGCTCGAGCCGCGCCTCGCCGTGCTCGTCGAGCGGCACGCGCCGGCCGCCGCCGTAGGGCGATCGCAGCCCGAGGGTGCTCCCAGCCAGGGGCTGCCCGTCGTGCGCGGCGAGCGCCCGCAGGGTCGCGGTCACGGGGGCCACGGAGACCGTGCGCCGCACCGTCTCGCCCGGGCCGACGCGGACGACGCCGGCCAGGGACTGGAAGGCGCGGGAGCCGGGGATCTGCAGGGCGAGTTGGTACTCACCGGGGAGCAGCGGACCGATGCGCGCCAGGCCGCCGGCGTCGAAACGCGCGCCGCGGGCGGCGAACGGGTCGCCCACGCGGTGGGCCTGGATGCGCGGTTGCGCGGCGGTGCCCCGCGACTGGGGCGCCTGCACCTGGATGTGGAGCGCGCCGGGTCGGAACGCGGAGAGATCGAGCTCCAACGCGAGCACCTCCCCGGAGACCAGCTCGAGCTCGGAGTGGAACACGTCCTGCCGCTCGCGCGCGCCGTCGGGCCGCACCACCGAGCCCGAGGCGAGCAACGAGAGGGCGGCACGGCCCGCCGGCAGGGGTCCGGAGGCGAAGGTCCCATCGGTGCCGATCGGCACCAGGAAGTGGTCGGTCGGTGGCCGCAGACGATCGTGCACGCGCTGCGGCTGCGAGGGGGTCACGACCAGCAGGATCCCGCTGGCCCAGCCCGCGCCGCCGTTCACCCGTCCCTCGAGGCGCGCCGGAGCCGGGAGCACCAGGACGACCTCGTGCGTCCGTCCCGCGACCAGCTCGAGCTCGTCGACGCTCGCCACCTGCCACGCGTCGCGGATGGCGTGCACGGCGACGGATCCCGGCCGCAGGCCCTCGAGGGTGAAGGTGCCGTCCGGAGCGCTGACCGTTTCGAGGCGCGGTCGATCGGACGCCTCCGCGGCCGCCACGCGCAGCTCCCACTCCCCCACCGGCCCCCCGCGCGCGGGACCGACCTGGACCTTCGCGCCGGGAATCGGACGCCCGCCCGCGTCGGTGACCCGACCCGCGATGCGGGCGGAGCCCTGGACGTCGACCCGCACGCGGCGCGTCTCGCCCGGCGCCAGCGGGGGCTCGCGCAGCTCCTGCGCGGGCGCGCCGGGGACCTCGACCCGCAACACGAGGCCCGCGCAGGGCAGGCCCGCGTACACGTGGCCGGGCGGCGGCCCGTCCGTCGGACCCCAGCGATTGGCCTGGCTGCGCGACGTGGTCCGGCCCGCGGGGTCGGAGTACTCGAGAGCCACGAGCAGGGCGTAGTCCTCGCGCAAGCGGCCGCTCGCGCCGTCCACGACCTCGAGCGCCAGGGCGCCGGTTCCGCGCAGCCGCGGCCGTAGGGTCTCGCCGGGCGCGACGCCCACGACGCCCCAGGGCTCGAAGCAGGGTGCATCGAGCACGACCTCGTAGGAACCCGGCGGGAGGCCGTCGAACACGTGCAGGCGGGCGAAGGACGATCGGGACCCCGCGATGTGGGAGCGTAGCTCGAGGCCCTCGCCGCGCAGGAGGAAGGCGCCCTCGCCGAGCACGGGGGTCTGGATGCCGCCCTCCAGCCGCGGCGAGATCGCGATGCGCTCGAGCGGCGAAGGGCCGTCGTGGAGCAGCTCGAGTTCGCGCCGCTCCCCGGCCAGGAGCTCGATCGAGCGCGCGGGGATCGGCGTTCCATCGGAGTTCCACGCCGTGAGCGTGTACGAGCCCGCCGCCAAGCCCTCGAAGCGCGCCCGGAGGGTGGCCGGTGGGACGCGCTCGTTGCGCCGCGGGCCGGCCGACACGGCCTCGAGTTGCACGCTCCATCCCTGGCCCACGGGGCGACCCCGCGCGTCGACGATGCGGACCTCGAGGGTGGCCGCGCGCTCGAGCTCGACGTCCCCCAGGTCGACCCGTTCCCCGGGGGAGATCGTCGGCCACGACCAACGGCGTGGTACGAGGCCCGGCGCCTCGGCCCGCAGCTCGAGCGAGCGCACGGAGCGGGGGTCGAAGGCGAACTCGAAGCGCCCGTCCGGACCGCTCGCGCCCTCGAGCTTGCGCCAACTCGCTGCGCCGCGGGCGCGCAGGGGTTGGGCGGAGAGCGAGAGCGCGACCTCCGGTGCGGGCCCGCCGCCCGGCAGGAGCAGACGTCCCACGAGCGTCGCCCCGCCCGTGGGCGCCGCGACCACGGGCGTCGCCTCCGCGCGCGGCGTGCCCTGCGCGGGGAGCCGGTCGGGCGAATCCACGGGCATCGCCGCCATGCCGCCCACCGGGGCGACGGCGCCAGCGGGTGCCACAGCGCGCGCCATCGGCGCCGCGGAGCGCGGCGCCTCGCGCAACCACAGGTATCCGCCGAGGCCCAGCACGCCCGCCGCCGCGCACACCGAGAGGACGAGGACTTTCATGATCGTGGCTCCCGCGAGCAGCCCTGCGCCGCTCCATCCGAAACCCGCGCCCGACCCGAGGACGGGCGCGAGCGCCTGCACCCAGCCCGCCCCGTCCCCCCCATGGCGCCGATCGAGATCGGCGCGCAACTGCGCGAGGCCCCGCGCCAGGCGCGAGCGCACCGTGGCCGCGGGCACGTCCTGGCGGCGCGCGATCTCGGCCGCGGAGAGACCCTCGAAGTAGCGCAGCAGGACCGTGCCGCGGTAGGGCTCCTCCAACGCGAGCACGGCGTTCAGCACGAGCCGCTGCACCTCCGCGCGGGCGACCGTCTCGTCGCTGCCCGCGAGAGCCTCCCCGCGGGCGGCGAGTTCGTTCCGCGCGCGGCGATTGGCCTCGGCGCGCAGCCGATCGCGCGAGAGGCGCCGCAACACCGTCGCGAGCCAAGCGCGCAGCGAACCCTCCTGCACCGGCGCCCTGCGCAGCGCGATGGTGTAGGTGTCCTGCACCAGGTCCTGCGCCGCCCCCGGCCCGACCAGGTGCCGGGCCAGGTCCTCGAGCCAGGCCGCGTGGGCCAGCAACTCGCGGGGATCGGGGCGGGGAGGGGGATTCACGGGGGCGTCCACACTCCGGAAGGAACCGCGCCCGAGAGTGTTGCACGGCCGGCCGCCGAGCCACGCCGCGCCGCACGCAATGTCCCCGTGGCGACCTGGGGCAGGCCTGCGGCGGCTCAGCGACGCGCGGGCTCGGCGAGCAGGCCGTCGAGGCGCGCGTATCCCGCGCCGATGCCCTGCTCCATTCCCGAGGCCAGGGCCGCGTCGCGGGCCTCGCGCGAGGGGAACGCGACCGAGATCCGTACCCGCGTGCGACCGCCGGCCTCGAAGAGCTCGAGGGTGGCGACCTGCTCGGCGGCCTGCGCCTCGCAGCCGAAGTCGAAGCGTTCGGTGCGCACGAGTCGCGCCGGCGCCTCGACCTCGCGGTACACGCCGCCCATCGACATCGCGGCACCGCCCTCGCCGTGCCACACGTGGCGGAACGCACCGCCCACGCGCACGTCGTTCGTGCACTCGACCATGGACCAGCCCGGAGGACCGGTCATCCAGCGGGCGAGGAGCTCGGGCTCGCTCATCGCGCGGTACACGAGCTCGCGGGGCGCGGCGAACTCGCGCTCGATGTGGATCTCGTGCTCACCATGGGCCGTGACGCGGAAGTGGGGATCGAATTGCATGTCGGGTTCTCCTGGGTGTGGTGAAGGACTTCGTTCGTGAGCGAGCGCCGCCGGGCTCACCGCTTGCCCTTGGTGCCCGAGCCCTTCAGCTCCTCGAGCAAGGCGTCGAGGCGCTGGAAGTTGGGCTCCCACAGGGCCCGGAAGGACTCGGTCCACTCCAGGGCCTGCTTCAGGGGCTTGGGGTCGAGGCGACAGGTGTGGGTCCGCCCGACGACGCGCCGCCGCACGAGCCGGGCGCGCTCGAGCACCTGCACGTGCTTGGACGAGGCCGCGAGCGACACGTCGAAGGGCGCCGCCAGCTCCCCGACCGTCCGCTCGCCCTTGGCAAGCAGGGCCAGCATGGCCCGACGCGTGGGATGGGCGAGGGCGTGGAAGGTGGCGTCGAGGAGCGCATTCGCAACCATGTCGTTGAGCATCCGCGCGGGCCGTGCGTTCGTCAACCATTCGGTTGACAAAAACTCGGCGCCCCCGCGGTCGAGCTGCCGGCGCGCACCCGAAGGCTCGGGCGGACCTGCCCTCGAACGCCGCCGGGCAGGAGTCGACCCGGGCGACACCCGGCCGGGGGCCGCCGCCGACCCCGCGCTGCATCGCGCCCGAGCGAGCGGAGCCGGTCGGCGCGGTGAGGACCGCCCCGCCGCGGCAGGGAGTTCTTCGACTGGCTGCTAGAATCCTCCGCCGATGGTCATCGAGCGAGGAGCCCAGGAGCGCACGGGACATGGACCGGGTCCGGTGTGCGTCGCGCCGGATGCGGAGTGCGCGGCGCGCTGGGTGGCGGACGAGATCGAGTCGCTCGTGCGCGGCGCGGCGGCGCCCGTGCTCGGCCTGGCCACGGGCAGCACGCCCCTGGGGGTCTATCGCGAGCTCGCGCGGCGCGCGGCGGCGGGCCTGTCCTTCGCGCGCCTGACGACCTTCAACCTGGACGAGTACCTGGGCCTGGCCCCCGATCACCCCGCGAGTTTCCGCGCCTACGTCGAGCGCCACGTCGTCCAGCCCCTGGGCCTCGATCCGCGGCGCGTGCACCTGCCACCCAGCGACGTCGACGGCGCGCGCGCGGACGAGGCCGCGCTGGCCTACGAGCGGGCGATCCAGGCCGCCGGCGGGATCGATCTGCTGCTGCTCGGCGTCGGACCCAACGGGCACCTGGCCTTCAACGAGCCGGGCAGCGAGCGCGACTCGCGCACGCGCGTCGTCGAGCTCGCCCCCGAGACACGCGCGGCCAACGCGCGCGACTTCCCAGCGGGCGAAGAGGTCCCGCGGCGCGCGATCACGATGGGCATCGCCACGATCCTCGAGGCGCGGGCCCTGCGCGTGCTGGCCTTCGGCGCGCACAAGGCCGACGTCGTGGCCCGCGCGCTGGAGGGTCCGGTCGGGCCGGCGGTCCCGGCGAGTTTCCTGCGCGGCCACGCCGACGTGCGCGTGCTGCTCGACCCGCCGGCCGCGCGGGCCCTGACGCACCGTTGATCGCGGGGCGCGGGGCTCCGGGCTGTGGGCCGTACCCGTCCCGCCGACGCCCAGGGGCACCCGCGGGGGGTGCTGTCTCGCATCGGGGCGGATTCTTGTGGACAGGATGTGGGGACCGGATTCCCCTGTTCCCAGGAGCTGGGACTCGCCCCCACCCCGGCAGCTCCGTCCCTTTGGACCTTCGAGAGAGGTACGAAATGAGAACTGGTCTGTCCGCCGCGTGCATCGGGGCCCTGTTCATGGCCCCGGTGCTGGTCTCCTCCGCCACCCTGGACGCGGAGGGAGAAGTGGAGATCCTGGAGGTCTCCGAGAGCGAGGTGGTCGTCGTCGCCGACGAGGCCAACGACGTCGTCGACAGCGTCACCGACGACGAGGTCACCCTGGATACGATGGGCCCCGGGGACTGCGACCCGGTCGCCAACTCGACGGGATTCCCGGCCTACCTGCAGTACGCCGGCAACTCGCAGTTGCTCGGCATCCAGATGCCCGTCGGGAACTGGTCCCAACTGGTCGCGGCCCCGAGCACCGTGGCCCAATACCCGTTCCTCGGCGGCAATCTGTGCCTCAACCCCTTCACGATGGTGAAGGCCGCGCCGCCCGAGCTGACGGGCGCAGGAACGTTCTACTCGGTGACGGGCCTGGGGAGCCCGGTCGGCACCTGGCACTTCCAGGTGATGTATCGCGACCCCGGCTTCGGCTTCGGCGCGAACCTGACCGGCCTGCACACGGTCACGGACATGCTGAACTTCTGACCTAGCCCGGATTATTCATGAGATTTCCGACCAGACGGCCCAACCGGCGGCCTGCGGCCGCCTTTCGCCGCCTGGCGGCACTTTGCGGCCACGGGAGTCCTCAACGACCTGTTCAAGGTCGCCTCCGGCTCCCGCGCCCGCAAAGCACCACCAGACAACGACTTGGGCTCGTCTGCTCGAAAATCTCATGAATGACCCGGGCTAGCGATCGTCGGGCCGCGTCCCGCGCGGTCCGTCGCCGCCCCGGTCCGGCTCCTCCGTGGGCGGGATCGGGGCGGTCGCCGTTCCAGGCAGACGGAACGGCGCGGGCGGCCCGTCAAGCGCCGCCGAGCCAGTGCCGCCGCGCGCGCGCGAGCACGGAGTCGGCCGGGAGCAGGGTGCGGACGTCGATGCCCGCGCTCGGCGCCGGTCCCGGCTCGGCCGCCGGGCGCAGCCACGGGTGGCCTGCTCGCCAGTCGAGCGCTTCCCAGGGGACCCAGGTCCAGGTCTCCTCCGCGTCGCCCGTTCCGACCGGCCGCAGGGCCAGGAAGGAGACGCGGCCCGCGTCGAGGTCGATCACGAAGGCGCTCACGGCGAAGGCGCGCGGAGCCTCGGCCGTCGCCGAGGACGTCGCGAGGGGCGTGACGAGCAGGGCCTGGGCCGACAGCCGACCCTGGCGCAGGAGCGGCTCGGGCGCGGGCGGGCCGTCCTCCACGGCCGGCGCCGAACCGTTCGCGCCCTGCGGCTCGCCGATCGGCTGCGCGGCGGGGGGGATCGTCGGCTCGGACGCCGGCTCGGGGATCGGTCGCGCCTCCGGCCCGGGTGCGGGATCGGGCTGCGGTTGCGGCTGGGGGGTCGGCTCGGGGGCCGGGGTCCACAGCGGGACACCGTCCTCGCGCCGCAGCACGACCGTGCGGCCGTCGAGCTCGAGCTCGCGGGCCACGAACAACCCGCCCTTGGCGTCGCGCGTGCGCACGCCGCGCGCGGCCAGCCGGGTTCCGGCGACCGGACGCGCCTCGTGCGCCGCCAACCACTCCGCGGGCGCGAGCGAGACGCGGTGGTAGTGGTTGTTCGCGCTGCGCAAGCGCACGACCAGGGACTGCCCGGCATACTCGGCCGGCTCGCTGTCCTGGAACTCGCCCTCGAGGCGCTCGCTGACGCGCTCGGCGAAGAGCGGCGTGTGTCGGTCCCCGACGCCGTTGCGATCCTCGCCGCCGTTCTGGAGCGCACCGTGCCAGGCGGCCGAGCGCGGCGTCATCCGTGCGCCGCCGGCGCTCGAGCCGCTGGGCCGCGCCAGGTGCAGGGCGTCGAAGGGCAGGGTCATGCGCTCCCCGTTCGAGCGCAGGTGGGCGCGCTCGACACGGCCGTCGTCGCCGAGGAGCTCGAGATCGTGCAGCACCCAGGCCGGCGTGTCCGCGGCGGGAGCCCCGTCCTCGGCGGCATCGACGAACTCGATCGCCAGGGGGTCGCCGCGCCACAGCAACAGCGGCCGCAGCTCGGCGCGGGCCAGCTCCCCCGAGCCGCCGTCACCCGCGGGCGCCCCGACGGCCGATGCGGGGGCGGAGAACTCGACCCGCGGCCCGCGGGGTTCGAGGGAGGGCAGGGTGCAGCCGGCGCCGAGCAGGGCGAGCCCCGCCCCGAGGAGGGCAGGCCGGCGCGACGGGCGAGCCCGGACCC
>CAYMYN010000012.1:0-15571 GCA_964394665.1 uncultured Planctomycetaceae bacterium | reverse complement strand
CCGGCCGGGTCGGCGGAGGGATCGGGCGGGAGGCGGGTCGGGTTCGGGGCATGGGGGTGGCCGGGGTCGCGCCGCTCGGCGGCCCGCCAGGATAGCTCCGGCCCGCGACCGGCGCCCGGGACCCCCGGGGAGGGGGCCCGGCGCCGGCCCCGGGCGGCGTGGGGAGGGGGCGGCGCTCGCCGCCTGGAACGCCCGCGGATCCGCCCGGATAACCTCCGGCTCGCAGCCGTGGGTTCGAGTTCGGCTTGGCCCCGACCCGCGCCCGCGCCGATCGAAGCGGATCCCGACCATGCTCCTCGAGTTCGTCAACCACGCGTCGTTCATCGTCGAGGCCGCCGGCCAGCGGTTGATCAGCGACCCCTGGCTCGACGGACGGGCCTTCGACGACTCCTGGGGCCTGCTCGCGCCCTCGGTGCTGGCACCGGAGGACTTCGCCTCGCTGACCCACGTCTGGTTCTCCCACGAGCACCCCGACCACTTCCACCCGCCGACGCTCAAGCGCATCCCGCCCGAGGTCCGCGCGCGCCTGGAGGTGCTCTACCAGACGACCCTCGATCGCAAGGTCCTCGACTTCTGCGCGGGCCTGGGCTTCGGCCGCGTGCGCGAGTTGCCCTCCGACCGCTGGGTCGAGCTCGCGAGCGGCTTCGAGGTGCTGTGCTCGCCCCAGCAGGGCTTCGCCGACTCCTGGCTGTGCGTACGCGCGCAGGGCGCGACCCTGCTGAACCTGAACGACTGCGACCTGCACGATCGACGCCGCTTGCGCGCGATCGCCGAACGCGTGGGCCCGATCGACGTGCTCGCGACGCAGTTCTCGATCTCCGCCTGGGACGGGAACGCCGAGGACTTCGAGCGCCGGCGGGGCGGAGCGCGCAAGATGCTGGAGCGCACGGTCCTGCAGTGCGAGGAGCTCCGCCCGCGCCATCTGCTCCCGATCGCGAGCTTCATCTGGTTCTGCCACGAGGAGAACGCCTACATGAACGATGGCTTCCTGCCCCTGGAGGAGGTCGTCGCGGGCCTGTCCTCGGCGGCCGGCGCCGAGGTCGTGGTGCTCTACCCCGGAGACCGCTGGGAGCTCGGCGAGCCGCACGACAACCGCGCGGCGCTGGAGCGCTATGCGCTGGACGAAGCCAGCGTCGCCACGCGCCCGCGGACCGCGCCGCGCAGCGTGCCGCCGGAGGAGCTCGTGGCCGAGAGCCGGCGCTATTGTCGCAACGTCCTCGCGGGCTCCGACGCGCTGCGCCTGAAGTTGCACCTGGCCGCCAGCAGCGCGCGCCGCCGCTACGGGCGGGCCGGGAACCTGCGCGGCCTCGCGACCCTCGCCCACCGCTTGCTGCGGCCCGAGGAATGCGCCCTGTTCGTGCCCGACCACCGCCAGGCCTACGCGTTCCACCCCACCCACGGCCTGCGCCCCATCCGGAGGACACCGGAGGCGTGCGACCTCAGCCTGTCCTCGGCCGCGCTGCACTACGCGTTCCGATTCCTGTGGGGCGGCGAGACCCTGCTCTTCAACGGCCGCTTCCACGAGAACCGGACCGACGCGCGCCTGCGGCTGTTCGACTACTTCCACCTCGCGGGGGCGAGCAACTCGGGTGCTCGGGCGACCTGGCGCGGTCTCCCGCGCGGGCTGGCGGGGCGGGTGCGACGGCGCTTGGCGCGGCGCGGGGAACTCGACCCTCCGGCTTGAACGCGGGTAGGATCGGCGCGCGACCCGGGACTACAATCCCGCGCACCCGAACCCCACCCCCCATGCGCATCCTGGTCATCGAGGACAATCCCAAGCTGCGGGCCGCGATCCAACGCGGGCTCGAGGAACAGGGTCACTCCGTGGACGCCTGCGAGGGCGGGTTCGAGGGCGAGGACCTCGCCGCGGCCGGAGCGTACGACGCGATCGTGCTCGACCGCATGTTGCCCGACCGCGACGGGGTCGAGGTCTGCCGCAACCTGCGGCGCCGCGAGATCTCGACCCCGATCCTGATGCTGACGGCGCTCTCGACCACGACGCAGAAGGTCGAGGGCCTGGACGCCGGGGCCGACGACTACCTGACCAAGCCCTTCGAGTTCGAGGAGCTCTCCGCGCGCGTGCGGGCCCTCCTGCGGCGCGGCCAGGCCACCGAGTCGACCGAGTTGCGCTACGGCGATCTCGTGCTCGACCTGCTCGGCCGCAAGGTGACCCGCGCCGGCCACCGCATCCAGATCTCCACCAAGGAGTTCTCCTTGCTCGAGTTCCTCGTGCGCAACCCCGACCGCGTGCTGCCCCGCACCCTGATCGCGGAGAAGCTCTGGGACCTCTCGAGCGAACCGACGAGCAACGTCATCGACGTCTACATCTCGAGCCTGCGCAAGAAGCTCGAGCGCGACTTCGAGACCAAGCTGATCCACACCGTGGTCGGCGTCGGCTACCGCTTCGGCGCGCCCGAACGCACCGGCCTACGACCGTGAGCGGCCCAGCCCCGATGCCCCCGACGGCTTCCCCGAATCCCGCGGAGCAGGGCCCGCGCGCCCACGCCGCGCCCTGAAGCGCCCTGGGAACGGCCATCCCATGCGCCTGCCCGGCTCCCTACGCCTCAAGTTGACGCTCTGGTACCTGATGGTGTTCGTCGCCATCCAGGTCGGGCTCCTGGCGCTCGCCGTGGCCCTGCGGCGCGAAACCCTGACCCAGGGCTTCGAGGGGCGGCTCGGGCGCTCGGCGGAGGTCTTCGCCAACAACCTCGCGATCAACCAGCCCCCCTGGTCCGACCGCGCGGTGGCGGCCCTGTTGCCCGCCGACGCGCGTTTCCAGCTCTTCGCCGTGCGCGCGCCGGACGGCACCGTGCTGGCCAGGACGCCCGGCAGCCGGGCCGCCGAGTTGCCCTTCGGCGACCCCGAGCGCGGGCTCCTGCCCTCCTTCACGAGCCTCCCCGCCGCGCGCGGCAACGAGCTCCTCGGCCGCGACGTGGCGCTCCAACTCGTCACCCTGCCCTTCGTCGTCGAGGGCCCCGAGCCGCTCTACCTGCAGGTCGCCGTCGCGGCCGACGATCCCGAACGGTCCTTCGGCCCGTTCCTCGACCTCTTCCGCATCGGCGTGCCCGTGGGCCTGATCGCCGCCCTGGTCGCGTCCTGGCTGATCGGCGGGCGCGCCGTGTCCCCTTTCCGGCGCTTCTCGGAAGCCGCCCGCGGCGTGCAGCCCGAGCGGCTCGCCGAGGGCCTCGAGGTCGGCGCCGTCGACCACGAGGTGCGACGCCTCGAGGAGGAGCTCAACCAAGCCCTGCGCCGCATCGAGGAGAGCTACCGCGCCCAGGAGCTGTTCATCAGCCACGCCTCCCACGAGCTGCGCACGCCCGTCTCGGTGCTGCTAGCCGAGGCGCAGGTGCTGCAGGCCGGGACGCCGGGGCCCGAGGACCACGAACGCTACGTGCGCAGCGTCGAGGAGGAGCTCAAGCGCCTGACGCGCCTGGTGGAGACCTTCCTCGGCCTCTCGCGCGCGGACCTCTCCCGCGGCCTCTCCGATCGCGAGGAGCTCATCCTGCACGACGTCGCCATCGATGCCCTCTCGCACACGACCCCGCTGGCGCGCCGCCGCGGGGTGCGACTCGTGCCGCGCTTCCAGCGTCCCGAGGACGCCGTGGCCGAGCCGCTGGTGCGCGGCGACGCCGTGCTCCTCGGCAGCGTGGTCGAGAACCTGCTGCGCAACGCCATCCGGTACTCGCCCGAGGGCGCCGAGGTCGAGCTGCGGGTCGCGGTCGAGGGCCCCGACGTGGTGCTCTCGGTCCGCGACTCGGGCCCCGGCATCCCGAGCGAACACGCCGAGCGCATCTTCCTGCCCTTCGAGCAGGGCCCGGCGCCCCCGCTCCAGGAGGGCCGCGCGGCCGGCAGCGGCCTGGGCCTGGCGATCGCGCGGCGCGCCGTGCTGCTGCACTCCGGCTCGATCGCCGTGGCCCCCAACGGCGACGGACCGGGCTGCACCTTCCACGTGCGCCTGCCCCGCGCCGGCTGACCGGCGCGGAGCGCTTCCCCCGTTCGGCCCGGTCCGGGCGCACCCTCCTGCCCGGGTGGCTCCCGAGTCGCCCGAACCGCCGCCGCCGGCCCCCGAGCTTCCATCGGGCCGCCTTTCTCCGGTCCCCCCGGCGCCCGTGCGGGGTACTGTGCCGCGGGCTCCCGCGGGAGCCCGCGCCGTTCCGTCCCCCCCTCCCCCGTCCCCGATGCGCCGATCCCTGCTCCCCGTGCTCGCGCTCCTGTGCCTGGCTTCCCTGGCCCAGGCGCAGATCTTCGCCGTCCACTTCAACGACGAGAAAGCCGCCCAACGCTACCGCAAGGACTTGGTGCGCATCGACGGGCGGGACGTGCTCGTGGGCGAAGCGCGCAGCGGGATCACCTACGACCCGGCGCGCCGCAACATCACCTTCCCGCGCGAGGGACGCTTCGAGCTCTTCGTGCCCGACCCCGGCGACCCGAGCGCCGTGCCCTACCGCCTGGAGGGCGAGGAGCGCGTGCTCACCGACCGCAAACGGGTGATCCCGGTCCAGGGCCAACACGTCGCGCGCATCGCGCTCCTCGTCGAGCACCAGAGCCTGGCCGGTCTGGCCCAGGAGTACCGCGTGCGCTTGGCCCAGGTGAACGAGCACGCGCTGGTCCGGGACGGGCAGCCCAAGGCCAGCGCGGGCTGGCTGGCCGCGCACCGGCGCATGCTCGCGGCCCAGGAGCGCCTGCAGAGCTGGCTCGAGAGCAGCGCCTTCCCGGTCGCGGCGAAGAAGCTCGGAACCGAGATCGAGCGCCAGCGCAAGACCGTCGAGAGCGATGCCCTGGCAGCACGCCTGGAGAGCGCGTTGAAGGCCATCCGACGCGTCCCCGTCCCCGACAAGCTCACGCAAGCCTCGGCGAACATCACCGGTGGCACGGTGAAGTTCATCGTGATGGAGAGCCAGCACCTGCGCATCACGGCCCTGGAGTCGGTCGGCGAGGAGCGCGTGCGCGCTCTGCTCGACCTCGGCGAGCGCATCGTCGCCGGCTTCCGCGCCGACTGCATCGACCCCTACGTCGACGAGGCCTTCGAGGACAAGATCCCGGCTGGGATCTTCAGCGAGTTCTGGCTCGGCCCGCCCGACCGCACGCACCACGAGCGCTTCTACGTCGACTACTACGGCCTCTCGTGGGGCGATCGCAAGGAACAACGCCTCGAGTCGGCCGGCACTCGCACGCGCCTGTTCGGGAGCTCCGAGCACCTGGACTACTTCCGGATCGAGGAGAACTCCGACCTCGAGGGCATCGTCGCCCACGGCCTGGGACACCACCTGACCCTCGTGCACTACAACCTGAACCGCCGCGGGTTCGACCAGGATTGGTTGGCCGAGGGCTGCGCGCTGTACGTCTCGCTCGAGTACCTGGGGCGCAACACGGTGACCTGCAAGGCATTCGCGCCCGAGGGGCGCTACGTGCGCGACGAGAAGGGCAAGGAGGGCGAGAAGACGCTGCAGGTCGGGCTGCGGGCCTACTACAACTCCCTGGCCCTGGAGCTCGGCCCGCCGCTCGATCGCCTGGTGCTCAAGAAACTGTTCGAGATGGAGGACGGCGACCTGGCCAAGTCCTGGAGCCTCTACGACTACATCGTGCGCAGGGAAGGGCGCCGCGGTCAGGAGTTCCTGCGCTCCGCCTGCCAACACAGCTCCAACCGCCAGACGTTCATCCAACGTTGGCGCGAGGATGCCCAGCGCCTGTGGGGCGTGCAGGGACAGGACGTGTTCCGCACCGTCGACGAGGCCTGGCGCGCCTTCGCGCGTTCGGGCCAGGACACGGGCGACACGAACCGTCGCCGGTAGGTGCGCGGGCCGGGGCCGCGGCGGGTGGACCACCGCGGCCCCGGACGGTCGACCCGGGCGCTACGGCACCCAGGTGATCGCGAGCCCGTTGCTGGCGTTGAAGCCCGAGCCGCAGGGGCTGGTACCCGGATCGCGGTACCAGACCTGGTAGGTGCGCGTCTGACCGGGCGCGACGGCGCCCACGAGGGCCAGGTTCCCGCCCGTCGCCGAGGTCCCCGCGGGGCTCGCGAGGACGCTCTCGAGGTGCACGCCGATCGGGCCCGTGCAGCGCAGGCCGTCGCCGAAGGTCAAGCCCTGGCCGGCGTTCTCCATCACGCTGCCCTGGAAGTAGAGGCCCGGTTGACCGGGCACGAGCCCGGAGGTCCACAGCAGGAGATCGCCCGCCGCCACGCTCGCCGTGCCGCCGGCCGCCAGGCGCGCGCCCTGACCGCCGCTGTTGGCGCAGCCCTCGCCCGCGCCGCCCGTGTTGCCACAGGGGCACGCTCCCCCGCCGCCGTCCCCGGTGCAGAAGGGCACCGCGAAGGAGCCGGCCGGCACCACCGCGCCCGTCAGGCGCACGGGGACCGTGTTGCCGGCGACCGTGGGATCGGCGAAGCGGAACGCGCCCGCGGAGCTGACCGTCCCGCCCCCGGCGGAGACCGTGTCGAGGGCCCGCACGCGGAACTCGACCGTGCCCGCCAGACCGGTCAGGGAGCGCAGGTCGACGACCGACTGGGTCGTCGCGGTGCCGCTCTGCACGAAGGTGAACAGGTTCGTGGTGAAGCCGTCGCCGCTGTAGAACAGGCCGCAGTTCGCCGGCCCCGTGTTGGAGGAGCGCGTCGCGATCCACAGCTCTTCCAAGTTCAGCTCCGAGCCGGGCTCGACCGTGACGCCGAAGGCGAAGTAGTCCTGCGCCCCCAAGTCGTGCCAACCGGTGGCGCTGAAGGAGTTGGCGGCGGCCGAAGGGTTGACGCCCGCGCCGCGCACCAGGGGCAAGCCCGCGAGCCCCGCCGCCGCGTTCGTCGCCGCCGTCGCGGCCTGGTCGCCCGGCTGGCCGCTCAGTTGCCATTCGCTCAACACCTGACCGTGGGCCGCGCCGACGAGCAGCGCAGCGATCATCCCGCTCTCGAGGAATCGTCTCATCTCGTTCTGCCTTCCGTGTTGGGGGCGCCCCCACGCGGGGAACCCCGGGGTCCTTCTCGCGAGCCGCGCGCACCCTTGCGCGCGCTCGCCCCCTCGACCACGGCAGGCGCGATCGGTTGCACGGAAGGTCGGGGAGCGCGACCCCGGGCCCCCCCTGGGTGCGGGGGACGTGGGTGAGGCGACGGGCGCCCCACTGGCCCCGGCCAGGCCTTAGGATGGGACCTCTCCCGGCCCGTCCCCGGCCCTGGCCCCGACCTCGCCCTGCCCATGCTCCGTCTCCGCCGACTCGCCGGTTCCTCCGTCCTCGTCCTCAGCGCCCTGCTCGCCGCCCTCGCCGCACCGAACGCGGGCCAGGGTCCCGCGCTCGACATCCCGCGCGACGACCTCAGCGGTCGTTGGGTGCTGCACGAGACCGCGCCGATCACGCCCATGGTCCTCGACGCCAGCGGCGGGCACCTGTTCACGATCAACCAGCCGGGCAGCCGCCTGGTGCGTCTCGACGCCCAGACCCTGGTGCGCAACCTCGAGTCCCCGGCCGGCGCGGGGCTCGTCTCCCTCGCGCGGCGACCGGGCACCGACGAGCTGTGGGCCGTCGACAGCGTGACCTCGAGCGTGGGCGTCTACGGCGCGCAGGACGGCCGCCTCCTGCGTTCGATCCGCGTCGGGGCGCAGCCCCACGGCATCGTGTTCAGCGCGGGCGGCGAGCGCGCCTACGTGACCTGCTCGGCCGTCGACCGCGTCGACGTGATCGACTCGGAGCAGTACGCGGTCGTCAACGGGATCTCGATCCCCGCCCGCAACCCGCGGGCGATCGCGCGCGTCGGCGCGACGGTGTACGTCGCTTCCTTCCTGTCCGGCAACGGCACCAGCGTGCTCGGCAACGCCGCCAGCGGCGATCCCTACGACGGCGTGGCGATCGCCGCGCCGGGGGACCATCCGGGCACGCAGGCGCTCCCCGACCGCGACCTGTTCGCGATCCCGATCGGACCCTCGCCGGCGAGCGACGCCCTCGATCCCTCGGCCACCGTCTCGGGCCTGGGCACGATCCTCTTCAACCTGCGCAAGCGCCCCTGGAGCCGCGAGCTGTGGATCCCCCACACCGATGCGCTGAACGCCGAGCACCGCGGCGAGGGCAGCTTCGTCGACGGACAGGTCGTGCGGAACCGCATCTCGATCGTCGACGTGACCCCGGGCGGGCCGCCGCGCATCGACCTCGTCGACCTCGATGCCCTCGCGCCCTCCCCCGAGCTGCGCTGCGCCGCACCGACGGACGTGGCCTTCACCAGCGATGGGTCGCGCGCCTTCGTCGCGGGCTACGGCTCGGACACGATCGCGGTGCTGGACACGACGCCGGGACAGGTCGCGTGGCTGGGCACGATCCGCATCACGCCCTCGACGCTCTATCCCGATGGTTCGGGCAGCCGGAACGTCGTGGTCGACCCCACCGACCGCTGGCTCTACGTCTTCAACAAGGGCGTGAGCTCGATCACGCGCGTCGACCTCGAGCAGCTCCCCGCCGGGGCCGGCTTCGTGGTCGACAGCCCGCAGGCCGTCGCGCTCGGCTGGGACCCGACACCGGTGGACCTCGTCCAGGGCCGCATCCACTTCATCCGCACCGCGAACTCGAAGTCCTTCACCTCCTCCTGCAACTCCTGCCACGTCGACGGGCACCTCGACGGGCTGGCCTGGGACCTGGGCGCCTTCCTCGACCCCGAGGGCCTCGACCCCGACGCGCTCGAGTTCCCGCTCGACGACAAGGGCCCGATGGTGACCCAGAGCGTGCGCCACCTGAAGGAGGTCGGCCCCTACCACTGGCGCGGCGAGAAGAAGCGCCTGGTGCACTTCAACCCGAGCTTCATCGACCTGCTCGACCGCGAGGAGAACGGCGTGCCCAAGCACCTGGGTGGACGCTTCATGTACATCATGCAGTACATGGAGCACCTGGCGATCCCGCCCAACCCTCGCCAGCAACCGGACCGCGGCTTCACTCCCGAGGAGGCACGCGGCGCCGAGATCTTCCACACCGCGCAGGTGCAAGGTCACCTCGCCTGCGTCTCGTGCCACGCGTTGCCGCTGGGCACCTCGGGCGAGGTCGTCGACAACCTGGGCGGCGGTCTCGCGCCCACTTCGGTGGTGCCCCCGCTGCGCGGCGTGGAGAGCAAGCTCTCGCCCGCCTTCGACGTCGCCGGTCCCTACGGCATGCGCAACGAGCTAGGCGTGGGCCTGGGCCACGCCGGCACCCAGCCGACGATCCAGGACGTCCTGCTGCGCCCGCTGCCGCCGCCGCAGAGCGGGCCGCACTTCGCCGTGACGGCCGCCGAGGCGGACCAACTGGCGGCCTTCGTGCTGGCCTTCGACACCGGCCTCGCCCCCGCCACCGCGTGGCAGGCGACCGTGCACCCGGACAACGCCGGGACCTTCCTGCAGGACGAGCTCGCCTTCCTGATGGAGCAGGCCGAGCGCGGCCACTGTGACCTCGTGTATTCCTACGGGCCCGAGCTCTGGCAGGGCATCCCGGTCTGGTTCCGCGGCCTCTACCAACCCGAGACGAACACCTTCCGCCAGGCCTCGGACACGCTCCCGCCCCTGTCCGCGCAGCAGCTCGTGCTGAAGGGGCGCACGGGCACGCCGGTCACGTTCTTCGGCGTGCCGCGCATGATGGGCTGGTCGGTGGCGCTCGACCGCGACAACGACAAGCTGCTCGACCTCGACGAGCTGCTGCTCGGCACCTGGCCCGAGAACCCCGACAGCGACAACGACGGCTTCACCGACGGGCACGAGGTCGCGCACGGGACCGACCCGCGCGTGGCCAATCCGAGCTCGCCCGACGTGCAGCCGCCGCAGGTGGTCGGTGCGGTGCGGGTCGTGTAGGTGACCACCAACGCGGTGAAGGTCGAGTTCCGCACCGACGAGCCAGTCGTCGTCATCTTCTCCTACAACGGCGGCGGGCCCGTGCTGCGCGCGCCGCTGAAGCCCAAGACCGACGATCGGTTCTCCGAGATCCTGAGCGAGCTCCAGCCCAACACCTTCTACCAGGTGCGTCTCGACCTCACGGACGTGGCCGGCAACCAGGCCGTGCACCACTTCGAGTTCCGCACGGCAGCCTTCGCCTTGCCCGCGCCGGCGCGCGTCGAGGCGCTCACGACCCAGCTCGTGCCGCTGGGCGGAGCCAGCTACGAGCTGCGCGCCACGGTCGGGCTCGGGTATGGCCCGGGCGCGCCCGCCGCGGGCTACGAGGTCGACGTCGCCGTCTACTACCGCACCCACGACGGGACGACGCTGCGCCACCTGGGCCTGCGCACGGCCACCAGCGACGGGTTCGGCCGGGCCGAGTACCAGCTCACCCTGCCGCGCACCCCGGTCCCCGGCTCGGGCAGCGTGCACTTCGTCGTCCTCGGCGCGCGCGCGCCGGCGGGCGCGCCGGTGTACGCCGCCTCGGAGAACGCGACCAGCTCGACCTCGTTCGTGTACTAGGCAGGCTCCGAGAGCCGGCCGAGCCGCCCGCTGAAGAACTCCCTACCGCGGCGGCGCGGCCTGGGCCGCTCCGACAACGTTGGGCGCGCTCAGGGCGCCCCGAGCGCCGTCGCGAGCTCGCGCAGAAGGCTTGCGCCGTCGCCGCGCCAGGCGCTGCCGTGCATGCAGGCGAGGGTCGTGGGGCGTTCGTCGGCCAATCGCTCGAGCAGCGCGCGCGAGTTCGGCGCGTGGGCGTAGTAGTCGAGGCCCGCGCGCATGGCTTCGCTGGGACCCAGGATGTCGCCCTCGGTGAGGGGCGGGTGCTCGGCGCCGCCCTGGGTGAAGAGGTCGCCGCACAGGAGCGTGCGCGTGGTGGTCTCGAACAACATCCCGCACTCCCAGGCGTGGGGCAGGTGGGGCGTGTCGATCCAACGCACGCGGCGCGCGCCGAGCTCCAGAACCTCGCCGTCCCCGAGCGCGCGGGCCGGCCGGTCGGCGAAGTCGTCCACGCTGACCATGGCCGCGATGCGCGAGCACAGCGGCTCCGCCTGGGGCGCCGCGGCCAGGAAGGCGTTCAGCGCGCCGCACTCGTCGGCCTCGAAGTGCGAGAGCCCCACCCAGCGCAGGCGTTCGAGGGGCATCACCGCCGCGACCGCTCGCCAGGTCGACTCGAAGAAGCGCCGCGGCCCAGTGTGGTAGAGCAGCGGCTGCTCGTCGTCGACGAGGTACTGGTTGAACGTGAACCCGCCCGGCAAGACCGCGAGGGGCGTCGAGATGCGGTAGATACCCTCGTCGATCTCGTCGATGCGCGTGCCGGACTGCGTGTTGGTGATCATGGATACGCTCCCTGGGATTGCGGCGCCCGCCCGCGGCGGGGCCGGTGAGCCGTGGGAGCGTGGCGACGACGCTCGGCCTCGCCCCGCGACCCCCGGCGGGAGGCCCGGAGCCTCCCGGCTTCCAGGATGGGTTCTCCGCGAGTCCAGGGCCAGTCGGCCCTGGGCGGGCCCTCGAGTTCCCACCGGCGCAGGCCGAGCCCCGCCCAGCCTCGCGGCCGCGAGGCTGGACGGCCGGGGGCCGGCACGGCGCGCAGCGGCCGCGCCCGCTGGGCCGCGCGACTCGGGCGGCGGCCCTCGGGCGTCCCGCTCGTCCCCGCCGTCCGCCGATTGACTCGCCGGGGGTGGCGGCTACCGTTCGGCGCTCCGGACCTGGGCTGGACGTTCCCCGCGCGCCGCGACTCCCGCGGCCCTCGTCCAGGCCGGATCCTCCACGCTCACCCCGATGGACACGCCCCCGCTGCGCGACTTCCTGGAGATCCCCTACGACCAGCTCGAGGAGATGAACCTCGAGGCGAAGCTCCAGCGCGAGGCGCGGATCGATCCCGATCGCGTGCGCGAGGAACGCCTGCGCTACCTGGCCGAGGAGAGGCGCATCAAGGCCGTCACCGTGTGCTTCACCGACCTCGAGGGTCGGCTGCACATGCTCGACTACGACAAGAAGTTCCTGCTCAAGAGCCACGACAACCTGACCTTCGACGGCTCGTCGATCCGCGGCTTCTCGCAGCAGGCGGAGAGCGACCTGCGCCTGGGGATCGACTGGCAGGCCTTCTACTGGCTGCCGGCGGACGTGTTCGGGCCGGGCAAGGTGCTGGCCTTCGGCGAGGTGCTCGAGCGCGACGGCGCGACCTACCACGCCGACATGCGCGGGCGGCTCAAGAACTTCCTCGGCGAGCTGTACCGCAAGGACCGCACGGTCTGCTACGCGGCGAACGAGATCGAGGGCTTCGTCTTCAAGGGCCGCGACGCCGAACGCCGATTCCCGGAGACGGGTCGCTTCGAGTACGTCTCGCCCGGCGGCTACTACCACTCGTTGCCCAGCGACCCGCTGCGCCGCTTCATCGACGGCGCCGCCGAGGCGCAGCGCGCGATGGGCTTCGCCAACGAGAAGGACCACCCCGAGGTCGCGCCCTCGCAGTTCGAGATGAACTTCTCGTACGCCGAGGCCCTGATCGCGGCCGACCAGTTCCAGATCTACAAGCTGATCTGCCGTCAGGTCGCGGCGCGCATGGACATGACGGCCTCCTTCCTGCCCAAGCCCGTCGTGGGCGTGAACGGCAGCGGCGCACACACGAACCTCTCGGTCGGCCGCGGCGACAAGAACCTGTTCCACGAGCAGGGCGGGCGCGAGGGCGTCTCGCCCCTGGCCTGGAGCTTCATCGAGCGCATCCTCGCCAACGCCCAGGACCTGTGCCTGATCCTCAACCCCAGCGTCAACGCCTACCGCCGCCTCGATCCGCACTACGAAGCGCCGAACCAGGTCAAGGTCTCGGCCATCGACCGCGGAGCGATGATCCGCATCCCGCTGGGCAACGAGCGCAGCGCGCGCATCGAGGTGCGCTCGGTCGGCCCGGACACGAACATCTACATGGCGCTGTACGCGTTGCTGCGCACCGGCTTCGAGGGCCCGCAAAAGGCGCGTGTCGGCAACGAGCAGGAGTACCTGCCCGACAACATCTTCGACGCCATCCGCTCCTTCGAGCAGAGCCCCTGGATGGCGGAGCTGCTGGGCGAGCACGTGCGCGGAAAGTTCGCCGAGCTGAAGCTCGCCTCGGCCGTGCGTTGCCCCAAGGCGCTCGGCAGCGTGGTCAAGACCGCCGAGGTCCAGTTCCACCACGAGGTCACGAACCAGTTCCTCTGGAGCCAGTTCTAGCCCAGGCCCGCAGCGGCGCTGGGGCCAGGCACTCTCGCGCTCGCATCGGAGTCCGGATCCGAACCACGACTCGCCATGACCCGCGCGCGTTCCGTGCTCGCCGAGCTCGAGGCCCTCGGCAGCGCCAGCTACAAGCGCGTGATGGCGAAGCACGGCGTGCGCGAGCCGTTCCACGGCGTGAAGATCTCGGAGCTCAAGAAGATCCAGAAGCGACTGGGCGGCACGGCGCACGAGCTCGCGCTGGAGCTGTGGGCCTCGGGCAACTACGACGCGATGTACCTGGCTGGCCTGCTCGTCGACGACGCGCGCATGACGAAGGCCGACCTCGGGCGCTGGTTGCGCGAGGCCTACTGCGGCGCGCTGGCCGAGAACAGCGTGGCCTGGGTGTGCGCCGGCAGCCGGCACGGTCACGCGCTGGCCAGGAAGTGGATCGAGTCGCCCCAGGAACGCGTCGCGGCCGCCGGCTGGGCCACGCTCCGGAGCCTGGTCGCCACCAAGCCCGACGACGAGCTCGACCTGCCCGAGCTGAAACGCCTCCTGCGCCGGGTGGCGCGCGAGATCCACGGCGCACCGAACGCCGTGCGCTACGCCATGAACGGCTTCGTGATCGCCGTGGGCTGCGCCGTCCGGAGCCTGACCGACGAGGCCCTCGCCGTGGCGCGGGAGGTCGGCACGGTCGAGGTCGACATGGGCGACACCTCCTGCAAGGTGCCGAGCGCCCCCGCCGCCATCCAAGAAGCCCGCCAGTCCGGCTCCCTGGGCAAGAAACGCAAGTCCGCCAAGTGCTGACCCGCCGCCGCGCCCCGAGCCAGGACCCAGCCCTGGACGAAGGGCGCTGCGCACCGAAGAACGTCGCGGGAGAGCGAAACGGGCCGAGCCCCCATCGATAGGGCCTTCCCCTGGCGACCGCCCGCGACCCGCCCGAGCCCGCCCCCTCCCGCTGATGGCCCTCGCGTCCCCGCGCCGCATCCTGCCGCTCTTGGCGTCGCTCCTGCTGCTCGCCCTCACCGCTCATTGGTTGCTCGCCAGGGGTCGGGAACAGCCCGCCGTGGGGCTCGTGACGCCCGCGCTGCAGGCCTCCGAGGCGCGCGAGACGCCGCTCCTCGAGGGTGGGCCGTCGAGCGAACGGGAACGCGTCGGCGAGTCGCGGCCCACGCATGCGCGAGCACAGGAGGTCGTCCCGGACGACGCGCCGGGGATCGAGGAACCACCCGATGGGTCGGTCTGGCTGAATCAGTGCGATCTGCCGCCCGACCCGATCGAGTCTGGTCCCGCCAGCCTGCTCCTGAACCTGATCGACGCAAGCAGCGGCGCGCCTGTCGCGAGCCGGGTCGAACTGTGGCGGGTCGATGCGCCCGGAAACGCGGCCTGGACCGACGGCGACCAACTGCAGCTCGCCGCCGACGTGCCCGCGGGGGGAGTACGTTTCTGGAGCCTGCCCGAAGGGCGCTATCGCGTCGTGTGCGACGTCGCGCGGGTCGACGCGCCGCCTCCGGAGCTCGAGCTGCACGCGCCGCTCAGCGAGCGCCAGGTCACCCTCGAGTTGCCGCGCGAGTTCGAGCTTCGCATTCGCTTCCTCGACCACTTCGGCGACCCCTACGCGAGCGCCGAGTGGTGGGAGGCGGGCGGGCGCGCGATCGCGCCGGCCCCGCACGTCGCCCGCTCCCGTTCGCCGCGCGACCTCGTCGGCTACTCGGTGAGCGAGGGGCTGGGCTGGAGCAACGCGCCCGGCGTGCACACGCTTGGCGGCCCCCAACCCCCGGAGGGGTTCTCGCTCGGCCGCCAGCGCGAGTGCTCGCGCGCCCAGTCCGTGGTCCGCGTTCTGCGCTTGCGCGCGCCCGACGGTGCGTTGGTCGAAGTGGAGGTGCCCGCGCGCTCCGAGGGAGATGTCGAGCTCGTGGCCGTGGGGTTGCCTCCCGACCTCGCCGCCTCGTGCGTGCGCCTGCCCGACGGGAGCGCCTCGACAGCCCACGTGGAGGCACTCGGCCTCGCGCGCACGCGGGACGATCTCGCCGGCGATTGGATCGAGGCTCCGATTCGCATCACCGCAGAATGGACCGGCTTCGAGGCGCACGCGAGCACCTGGCGGCCGGCCGACGGCGAACTCCCCTGGATCCTCCTCCAGCCGCTCGAGTGACGATCGCCTCTTCCCAGCGCTTCCCGCGCCACGCGTGCGGTGCAATCCCTGCCCTCGATCAGCCCGCGCGGCCTTCGAGCTCTTCCCAGCGGGCGTAGAGCGTGGACACGGTCTCGGCGGCGGCGACGCGGAGCTGGCGGACCTCGGCTTGGGTGGCCTGGGGCTCGCGGTAGAGGGCGGGGTCGGCGAGGCCGGCGTCGAGGGTGGCGAGCTCGCGTTCGGCGGCCTCGAGGCGCGCGGTGAGCTCGGCGAGCTCGCGCTCCTCCCAGGGCGCGAGGCGGCGCGGGCGGGCGGGGGTCGCCGGGCGGGGCGCTCCCGCGTCGGGCGCGGCCGCCCGGGTGGCGGCGGCCCGCGCCGCGGC
>CAYMYN010000011.1:0-114300 GCA_964394665.1 uncultured Planctomycetaceae bacterium | reverse complement strand
GGGGGGGGGGGGGGGGGGGGGGGGGGGGGGGGGGGGGGGGGGGGGGGGGTGCGGGTCTGGGTCGGGGATTCGGAGCGGGGCGCGGGGGGGATCACGGGGGAGGATGGGCGCTGCGCGCTCGAGGTGGAGCCGTGGGAGCCGGGAGAGCTGCGCGCGGTGAGCGTGCGCGAGCCGGAGGGCATGCTGCGCTTCCACGCCGCCTGCGCGCTCGAATCCGAGGTCGTGGTGGTGCTCGCCGAGCGGCCGCTCGCGCTGCGTGGGAGGCTCGTGCTCGAGCCGGCGCTCGAGCTCGGCCCGATGTGGGTCGCGGCCTTCGCGCCCGAGGGGTTCGCGGCGCAGGGCGAGCGCCTGGAGGCCCGCGCGCGCCTCGACGCGCGGGGGAGCTTCGAGCTCGAGGCGCGCGCCGAGCTCGAGGCCCCTGTGCTGCGCCTGGCCTTCGGCACGCACACCCAGGAGCTGGGCCTTGCGGACGTGGCCCTCGAGGACCTGCTGCGGCCGGAGGGCGCGACGATCGAGCTCTGCCTCGCCACGCTCACGGTCGAGGCCCGCGTCGCGGGCGGCGCGCCGGCCGTCGGCGCGGAGGTGCGCGCCGAAGTGGAAGGGGATGGGCGGGACATCGCCCCCCACCGCGCGCTGACCGACGCCGAGGGCCGCGCGCGGTTGCTCCTGCCCCGGCGACCCTTCGAGGTCGCCGTGGGGCTCGAGGGGCACGCGCCGGTCGTGCTGGGCTTCGCCGAGCCGCCGCCGGCCGACCTGACCGAGCGCATCGTGCTCGAGCCCCTGACGGCCGCGCACCGCGTGGCGGGCGTGGTCCTCGACCCGCGGGGCGCGCCGGTCGCCGAGGCCTTCGTCTCCCTGGCCACCGTGGGCCGCACCAGCGCGGCCTTCCACGCCTCCTTCCGCGGCCAGCGCACCGACCGCGCTGGGCGCTTCGAACTCCCGACGCCGGGCAACCTCGCCTTCGAGCTCGGCGCCTTCCACCGCGAGTTCGGGATGGGCGCGCGCGAGACGTTCCAAGTTCCAACCGGACCCGTAACCCTGCGCTTCGCCGGTACCGGTTCGATGCGCGTGGAGCTACGCGCGCTCGGGCTCGAGCCGGAGAGCCGCGGCGGGGAGCTCGTGTACGCCCTGCTCGACCCCGAGGGCCAACTGCTCGAGTCCGGGCGGGTGGAGCCCGGCCGCGGGTTCGAGCTCTCCGAGCTGACCCCCGGGCCGCGCGAACTGTTCGTCCTGCTGAGCGGCGCGCCGGCCTTCGGCCGCGCGGAGGCTCTGATCTCGCCCGGCGAGCGCGCCGATTGCACGCTCATCCTGCGGCCCGGCGCCGAGCTGAGACTGCGCGCCGTCGACGGCACGGGTCGGCCCCGCTCGGACGTCGCGGCACGCACCCTCGATCCGACCCTACCCGCGGTGCAGCAAGAGCTGTGGTGCCGGGCCACGGCGCGCGGCGACGGCGGCCTGACCCTGCTCGCGAGCGACCCCGCCGGGTGCCGCGTCGAGGTGCGCGGCGCCGACGGCGACACCTGGACCGGCTTCGTCCCGGCCCGCGGCGAGGCGCGGGCGACGTTGCCCTGAACGCCGGGCCCGAGGCAGCGCCGGCCTGCCCACCCCGGCCCCCGACGTGCCCCGCGGCCCCGGCCGGCCGGGCGGGAGCGGGCCGGCGGGGCCGTTGCGGCCCGGGGGTAGAATCACGCTCCGCATGCACACCCCGCCCCCCGGTCGGAGTTGGCTCGGGCGCGCGGGGCCAGGAGACCCGCAGGCGCTCGCGGAGCTCTTCGACGCGAGCCGCCCGCGCCTGCTGCGCATGGTCGAGCTGCGCCTCGAGCCCAGCCTGCGGGGGCGCATCGACCCCGCCGACGTGCTGCAAGAAGCCGCGCTCGAGGCCCTGCGCCGCTTCCCCGAATGGCAGCGGCAGGACTCGCTCTCCATACACCTGTGGCTGCGCCTGATCACCGCACAGTCGCTCGCGCAGGTCCATCGCCGGCACCTGGGCGCCCACATGCGCGACGCGTTCCGCGAGGTGCACGGGCCGGCGGGCCTTCCGAGCTGCAGCGCATCGAGCGTCGCCGACGCCTTCATCGCCAGCGCGACCTCGCCCAGCCTGGCCGCGCGGCGCGGGGAGCTGCGCGCGCGCGTGCTCCAGGCGCTCGAGGAGCTCGAGGCGCTGGACCGCGAGATCGTCGTGTTGCGCCACTACGAGGGGCTGACGAACGAGGAGGCCGCGATCGAGCTCGGGATCACGCCGGCCGCGGCGAGCAAGCGTTTCCTGCGCGCCCTCGTGCGCCTGCGGCCGGCTCTGCTCGGGCTCCTCTCGGAGTCCGCGCCCGGACCGGACTGACGAAGCGACCGGGGAACCACCGTCGAGGGAATGCCGAGGAGAGGATGAACGAGCGCCCCGAGTCCACGGAAGAAGCTCTCGAGCTGTTCCTCGAGTGTCGTCGGCGCGGCGAACCCGCGGCACCGGCGGAGTTCGTCGCCCGGTATCCACAGTTCGGCGCCGAGCTGCGACAGGCCCTGGATGCGTTGCTCGCGCTCGAGGACGCGACGCGGGAACCGCTCGATCCCGGCCTGCCCGAACGGGTCGGGTCCTACCGAATCCTGCGCGAGATCGGCCGCGGCGGGATGGGCGTCGTGCTCGAGGCGACGGAGGAGCCGCTCGGACGGCGCGTCGCGCTCAAGGTGTTGACGCAGGAGCTGATCGCGAACGCGTCGGCGCGGGCGCGGTTCCAGCGCGAGGCGGCCTTGGCCGCGCGCCTCGACCACTCGGGCATCGCAACGGTCTACGGCGCAGGGGTCGAGGGGGAACACCCCTGGATCGCGATGCGCTACGTCGAGGGCCGCACGCTGGCGCGCCGGATCGCCGAGGCGCGGGAAGCGGGCGCGCGCTGCGTCCGCCTGCCCGGCGCGGAGGGCGAGCGGGGGCCCGAACTCCACCTCGCGAGGCGCCTCGCCCGCGTCGCCCGCGCGCTGCAGGCCGCCCACGAGGTCGGCGTGCTGCACCGCGACGTCAAACCCTCGAACGTGGTCGTCGGCGAGGACGGCGAGCCGGTGCTGGTCGATTTCGGCCTGGCGATCGCGGAGGATCACGACGGGCACAGCCTGACCCGCACCGGCGAGACGCCCGGGACGCCGGCCTACCTCGCGCCGGAGAACGTCAGCGGCGAGCACGGACGCCACGACGCCCAGACGGACGTCTATGCGCTGGGGGTGACCCTCTACGAGTGCCTCGCCCTGCGGAGACCCTTCGACGGCCCGACGCGCGCCGCCCTGTACCGCGCCATCGTCGCCGGGGATGCGCCGGGCCTGCGTGCCGCGAATCCACACGTTCCGCGCGACCTCGCGGTCGTCGTCGCGACGGCGATGGAGCGCGATCGCGCCCGCCGCTACCGCAGCGCGGCCGCGCTCGCCGCCGACCTCGAGGCCTGCGCCGAGAGCCGCCCCATCGCGGCGCGCCCCTTGACCCTTCCGGGACGCGTCCTGCGTTGGGCGCGGCGCGAGCCGCGCCAAGCCCTGCTGTCCGCTTCGTTGCTCGTCACGATGCTCTTCCTCGCGGTGCTGGGCGGCGCCTGGTGGAGCTCCCGCGCCGACGTGCGCGCCGCGGCGTCCTTGAGCCGTGCCAAGGAGTACGAGGACGCGATCCAACACGGTTATGCCGAGATCGCGATCCACTGGCTCACGGAGGCCGACGCGAGTTTCGAGCGCGCCCTGGGGGTCGAGCCGGGGAGCGTGGAAGCGCTCACCGGACGCGCGCTCGTGCGCCTCAAGCAGGGTCGCGACGCGGAGGCCGCGGCGGTGCTCGCGGACGCGCCCAGGACCCCGGCGATCGAGGCCATGCTCGCGCTCGCGCAGGGGGGTGCACCGGCCGCCGATCTGGGAGCCGAATGGCTCGCGGGGGCTTCCTCGATCGAACTCTTCCTCGACGGAATGCGGCTCCAGCGCCAGACCCAGCAGAGCCCACGCTCCGCCCGGCAAGCCCTGCGCGCGCTCGCGCTCGAGCGCTTCGCGGGGGCGGTGCAACGCTCGAACTCGGCGCGGGTGCTGTACCACGTGCAGTGGGCCTTCGCGGCGCGGGATGCGGGCGACGAGCGCGCGATGCGCGCGGCCGCGGCGGCCCTCATCGCGCTATGGCCGAACCACGCGCGCTCCACCTTCTCGGCGGGGTGCGCCCTGGCCCCTGTGGATCGACAGGCGGCGATCGCGTTGCTCGAGCGCACGACGGAGCTCGAGCCGCAGTGGGGAGCGCCCTACCAGAACCTCGGCAACCTGTTCCTGGCGCTCGAGGAGTTCCCGCGGGCCGAGGCGGCGCTGCGGCGCGCCCTCGAGTGCGACCCACGCGACGTGCACGCCGCCAACTCGCTCGGTGTGGTGCTCTTCCGGCAAGACCGTCTCGACGAGGCGCGCGCGGCCTATGCCCGGGCGCTCGAGCTGCAACCGATGTTCGAGACCTGGGCCAACCTCGGGCTGTTGGAGGAAAGCCAGGGGAACCACGCCGAGGCCGAACGCGCGCTCCGGGGTGCGCTCGCCTTCGCGCCCGAGCAAGGCGCGCTGCGCACGGCCCTGGCGCGCGCGCTCCACGGTCAGGGGCGGGTCGCGGAGGCGCTGGCCGAGGTGGAGCAGGTGACGCGCTTCGCGCCGGGCGATCCCGCGGCATGGCGCACCCTCGCCCGGTGGCGCCTGGAAGCCGGCGAGTTCGAGGCCGCGCTCGGGGCGGCCGAGGCGGGGCTCACGGCCGCTCCCGAGGACGGGGAGTTGCGCCAGCTCGCCGACGCCGCACAGCGCGCCCGCAGCGGCGCGCGCTGACCCTCGCGCGGAGTTTGCGCGGAATTCCTGTCCGCGGGGGGGCGGGGCGCGCAGACCGGAGCTTGGAGCCCGCGCCACCGGTCCGATTCCACGGCGGGGCGCCTCCAGCCCGACGGCCCCAGCCCTGAGTCGACCGCCATGACGCTCTCCCTCCTCGCTCGACGTTCGTTCGTACGCACCCTCCTCGGCGTGCTCCTCGCCGCACCCGCGACGGCGCAGGCCACCGCCCACGACGCCGATGGTCGAGCGCGCTCGGAAGCCAGCACCCCGAGCCTGGCCCCCGACCTGCCCCCCGCCGTGGCGCTGGCGCTGGAGGAGGGAGCGACGCTCCGAGAGCTCCACTACGACGCGCCCGGCGACGGCTCGCTATGGGCCCGCGGCGCGACCTACAAGATCGGCTTCGACTCCGGCGGGGCGACCTACTACCCCGACTGCGGGCCGAGCGCGCCGCGGAACTACCAGCACCAGCTCTCGCCCGACACGGTCGAGATCGGCGGGCGCGCGCTGCCGTTCGAGCCGCGCGCGCTGCCGGTCCGCGAGGGCGACCGCGTCGAGCTCGACCGCGGCTCCTTCGTCGAGGTCTACGAGCTCGGGGCCCGCTCGCTCGAGCAGATCTTCGTCTTCCCGACGCTGCCGCGCCGCGGCGAGCTCGTGCTGCGCATTCCCGTCGGCAGCGAGTTCGAGGGCTCCACCCACGCCGCCGGCATCACCTTCGCCGGTCCGTTCGGCGAGGTGAGCTACGGGCGCGCCACGGCGATCGACGCCAACGGCCGACGGCAGGACGCGCCGACGCTGCTGCTCGACGGGGTGATCGAGATTCGCGTGCCGGCCGAGTTCGTCGCCTCCGCCGCCTTGCCGCTCGTCGTCGATCCGCTGATCGACAACCTCCAAATCCCGGGGCTCAGCAACCAGGACGACTACTCCCCTGACGTCGCCTGGGAGCCTTTCCACCAAGTGTGGCTCGTGGTCTACGAGCGCACCTTCTCGGCGAGCGACACCGACCTCCTCGCGCGGGTGTTCACGGCGAGCGGGACGACGATCTACGAGGGCGCGATCGATCTCTCGACCCAGATGTGGCAGCGGCCGCGGGTCGCCAACCTGGCCGCGGCCAAGCAGTTCCTGGCCGTCGCCGAGGTGACCGAGGGCGGCGCCAAGTCCGTTCGGGGCCGGACCATCGAGCCCGCCGGGACGATCCTCTCGTTCGGCGCCAAGTTCACGATCAGCGAGCCGGGGAGCGCGGACAAGCTGCGGCCGGACGTCGGCGGAGATCCGTACGAGACGCAGCCCTCGTACTACTGCGTCGTCTACCAGACCGAGTTCTCCGCCAGCGACAAGCGGATCGCGGTGCGGCAGGTCGACTCGAACGGCGCGCTGGTGGGCGGCGCGCCGACCTACCTGGGGTCCTCCGGGGTGATCGACACGGACCCGAGCGTGTCGAACTCGAACCAGACCAGCGAGTGGCTGATCTCCTGGATGCGCGACCACCCCATCAGCTTCGGCGACATCTGGGCCGCCTACGTCCGGTGGGACGGGTTCGTGACCCACCCGGCGTTCCCCGTCTCGACCTCCAGCCAGGTCGAGAGCCTGCCCTGCTCCTCGACGCGCCTGGGCGGCCTGGGGACCGCGAACCCCACTGCGATCGCGTTCCAGCGACTCAACTTCGTCGGGCTCCAGGCGGACGTGATGGTGTCGCTCCTCCAAGGCCCGAACGTCGTCCAGACGGTCAACATCAGCACGCTCGAGAACTCGGGCTTCGGGAGCCGCAAGCAGCACCAGCCCAGCATCGACTCGAACGGCGCCCATTTCCTCGTCGGGTACTCCGAGTTCAATCCCGTCTTCGGTCACGACGAGCTCTTCGTGTCCGACCTGTTCGCCTCGGGGAACGTGCTCGGCGTGTCGCAGCCGCACGTGCAGATGGGCCTGTGGGGGCTGCCCCAACTGCGCTCGCGGATCGCCGCCCAACACGCGCCCACCAGCTTCACGAATCGCTTCGCCGTGACCTACGACATCACGCACAACGAGACCAACCGCGACGTGATCGGCCAGCTCTTCGACGTCTTCTCCGGCGGCACCGCGACCACGATCTGCACCGGGGACGGGAACGGCGTCGGTTGCCCGTGCGGCAACCAGGGTGCGCCGGGGCGCGGCTGCGCGAACTCCGCCAGCGGGGGCGGTGCGCTGCTCACCCTCAGCGGCGCGCCGTCGACGATCGCCGACACGGCCGTGCTCCAGGCCTTCGAGCTGCCGAACCTAGCGAGCTGCCTCTTCTTCCAGGGCACCGGCGCGAGCGGCGGCACCGTCTTCGGCGATGGGATCCGCTGCGTGAACGGGTCCGTGGTGCGCCTGGCGGTGAAGGTGGCGGCGGGCGGAACCGTGAGTTTCCCCGAGGCCGGCGACCCGCCGCTCCACGTGCGCGGCCAGATCGGCATCGACGGGGGCGCCTACACCTACCAGCTCTGGTACCGCGACACGGCGAGCTTCTGCACCAGCCACCCCTTCAACCTCACGAACGGCCTGCGCGTGTCTTGGGCGCGCTGAGCGCCGGGCGCGGGCACGGCGATCAGCGCAGCGAGCGCAGGACGAAGGGCGCCAGGGCCTGCGCAACGACGTCGCTGCCGTGCTCGGTGGGGTGGCAGTGGTCGAAGAAGAGCGGCTCGGAGGAGCCCCGGTGGGCTGCGCGCAGGGCGGGCAGGAGGTCGAGGTAGGGCACGCCGAGCCGCTGCGCGACGCCCTCGAGTCTGCGCTGGGGATGGTCGTTCCAGACCTCCGCCTCGACCTGCAGGCGGACGGGGAAACAAACGATCGCGAGGCGCGCACCGAGTCGCCGCGCCAGGCGGTCGGTCTCGGCGAGCAAGGGCTCCAGCCGCTGCCAAGCGTGTTCGCTCCAGGCGCTACCCCAGTCGCGGCCGGCCTCCTGGATGCGAGCGTGGAAGGCGGACCGATCGTGCAGCGGATCGCCGGGTCCGGGCGGGAAGGCGAGGGCGACCTCCTCCATCCAGCGCCTCCGATGCTCGGAGGGGATGGGGCCGTGGCCCTCGGGCGCCAGAGCGGGCCAGGCTTGGGCGCAGATCCGAGCCAGGCGGCTCCACCGGAGCGCGGGCGGTGGCCGGAGCACGCGCACGCCGGGGGAGTTCTGCACGTCGTTGAGGTAGAAGGCGAGCAGGACCAGGTCGGGCCGCACCGCCGGGCCCACCTCCGCGAGCAGGGCCAGCTCCGCTCCCAGGCCCACGGCCCCGATGCCGGCGTTGATCGCCTCGACGGGCTGACCGGCGGCCGCGATCCGCCGCTCGAGCCCTCGGACCCAGGTCCGTTCGTCGGGCAGGTAGCCGGCGAAGGTGATCGAGTCGCCCAGGCAGAGCACGCGCGGGCGGTCGCCGAGCTTCGGGCCCAGCTCGGGATGGCGCAGTCCCAGCGAGTTGACGCGCAGCTCGACGTCGAGACCGCTGAGGCGGCTGTTCCGCGTGATCGCGACCGTGTTGGGCCGCAGGCGCACGCCCTGGGGCGTGCGCAGGTGCAGGTCGAGCGCGGCGCGGGCCTCGCTGCTCAATTCGACGGGCGCCGCGTCCGCGGCGTGCGGAACCGGCGTGATCTCGACCCACTCGGGCGGGCCCAGGAACGCGCGCAGGGAGAGCTCGGTCAGCGCCAGCGCCGCGGCCGTCGAACCCAGGGCGAGGCCCAGGCGCGAGAGCCAGCGCCGCAGCCCGCCGGCAGGACGCAGCGCTCCTCCCCCATCCCCAGGCCGCGCCCCTTGCGCCGTGTTCGTCCCGCGGGTTCGCATGGAAGGGCGCGGGAGCCGCCGCCGACCCGCCCGCGGATCCCGGGCACCCCCGGGCACCGAGTCTATCCGTGGCCACTCCGGGCGGGCAGGGACCCGGCCCGCGCCGCGCTCGGCGCGGAATTCGGGACTCCAGCGGGGACAGGCGCGGCGCGTGGACGTCTCGAAACCCCGTCGGCCCCCCGGGCTAGCCCGGGGGCGCCCCGCCCTTCCCATGGCCCCCGATCCCGAGTTGCGCATGCGGCCCCGCGCCCGCCACGAGCTCGCCTTCCCCGACGAGGAGCCCCTCGTCACGCGGGCCCGGGGTGGGGACCGGGGGGCCTTCGAGCTCCTGGTGCGCGGCCACTTCCGGCGCATCCACGGCGTGCTCTTCCGCCTGGTCGGGAACGCCGAGGACGCCGAGGACCTGGCGCAGGAGACCTTCGTGCGCGCCCACCGCTCCCTCGAGCACCTGCGCGACCCCGCGGGCTTCGGCGCCTGGCTGCTGCGCATCGCCGTGCACCTCGCCCGCGACCAACGCCGCGCCCGCGGGCGCCGGCCGGCGACCGTGCCCTACCCCGAGGATCTGGGCGCGGGCGCGGACGGAGCCGCGCGTGTCGAGGGGGCGGGCGAACTGGACGCGCGTGAGCTGCGCGCGCGGCTCGACGCCGCCCTCGACGCCCTGCCCGAACGCCAACGCGACGCCTTCACCCTGCGCGTGCTCGAGGAGCTCGACTACGAGCTCGTCGGCCCGGCGCTGGGCGTCACGCCGAAGTCCGCGCGCACGCTGGTCTCCAAGGCGCGGCGCCTGCTGCTGCGCCGCCTGGGCCCGTGGCTCGGGGAGGGCGGCCGATGATCCCCTGCCGCAGCGCACGGCGCCGCCTCGAGCTGCGCGCGGATGGTCGCTTGGAGCTGGGCGCCGCCCTGGAGCTCGACGCGCACCTGGCGGAGTGTCCGCGCTGCGCGGCGCGGGCGCGGGTGCTGGCGCGGCTCGAGGAGCTGCTCGACGCGTCGCCCGAACCGCCCTCCGCGCGGCTCGACATCGAGGGCTCGGTGGGACGCGTGATGGCGCGCCTCGGGCCTTCTCCCGCGGCGCGGAGCATCCACCCGCGGGCGACGGCCCGCCGCCCGCTGGTGTGGCTCACCGCCGCCGGGCTGACCCTCGCGGCGAGCCTCGCCCTGCGCGCGCTGCTTCCGGACGCGCGCGACTCCGAACCCCTCGCCCAGCTCGAAGCGCCCCCCGCGGCCCCGGAGCGGATCGAAGCCCTTCCCGATGCCCATGTGCTCGCGGCGAGCGGGCCGCCGGACTCGGAGCCGGCACGCGGCCTCGACGGCTCGCCATCCCTCCCGGACCGCGCGCGCCCCGGAGATCCGGCGCGCGAGCTCGCCGCGCGGACCCTGCTGCGGCGCGCGCTGATCGCCGCCGGCGACCCGGCCCTCGTCGGCGCGCCGCCGGCCTGGCGAGCGGAGTTCGACCGTTCCCTGGCGCCGCTCGCCCAGGCGCTGGCGGCCGAGGGCTGGCCCGTCGAGCGCCTGGCGGCGAGCTGGCTCACGCACCCCGATCCCGCCCTCGCCGGCGCGGCGGCGCGCTTCGTCGGACCGCGGGCGGACGCGTTGACCCTGCGGCGCCTCGAGCGGGCCCTCGGGTCGGGCGCCGACCCGCTCGCCGCGGCCCGCGCCCTGGCCGAGAACGGCGGCGAGGGACCGCGGCGCCTGGCGCACCTCGCGCTGCACCCCGAGCAGGGTCCGCTGGCGCGCGCGGCGCTGCTCGCCCTCGAGCCCGAACGGGCCGCGGAGCAGCTCTTGGCGGGACTGCGCGCGGAAACGGCGGCGGGCGGGGAGCGGGAGCGCGAAGCCCTGGTCCGCGACCTCGCGCGCCTCGGCCCCGCCGGCGCGCGCGCGCTGCTCGCGGCCGGGGACCAGGGCTTGGTGCCCACGGGACTGGCCCTCGAGGCGCTGGCGAGCCCCGTCGGCGCGGAGGCCGCGTTGTCGGCCCTCGCGCAGAACGACGTCGGCGCCTTCGTGCCGCTGGCCGCCGCGCGCCTCGCCGGCGCGCGCGCCCTGCCGCGTTTGCTCGAGCTCTCCGAGCGGCGCCCACAGCTTGCGGCACCGGCCCTGGCTTGGATCGACGATCCGCGCGCGCCGGCGCGGGTCGCGCTGCTGGCCGCGCGCGGCGATCTCGGCGCGGCGGAGCTCGAGCACCTCGCGGCGGAGATCACGACGCGCCAACCGCTAGCCCTGGCGTCCGGCGCGCGGGCGCTCGTCGAGGCTCGCGAGCACGATGCCATCGAAGCGCTGCTCGAGGCCCTGGCCTCGCAGCCTTCGGCGGCGGCCCTGCCCGCCCTCGGCGTCTTGCTCGGCGCGCGCGACCTGGCCCCCGAGTCGGCCCTCGCCGCCCTGTTCGCCCTGGGCGGCAGCGGGCTCGAGGGCGCGGCGCCGCTCCTGATCGATCGTCTCGCGCGCTGCACGCGCAGCGAACGCCACCTCGCAGCCGCGTGTCTGGCCGGGATCCACGCCCTGCTCGGCGAGGCCGCGGTCCAGGCCTGGCTGGACGAGCTCGGGCCCCGCATGCCGACCGCCGCACGCCGCGCCGTGCTCGACGCCCTGCGTCGGCGCGCCCACGAACGGGACGCATCGGCCGCCCTGCTGCGGCTGGCGCGCGCCCTCGAACCCCTGCTCCCGCCTCCCACCCTTGCCCGGAGATCCGAACCGTGATGCACCTCGCGCTCGCCCTCGCTCTCGCCGCACTCGTTTCACCCAACACCGTCCGTGATGGCGAGTCCGACGCGCAGCCGCTCGTGCTGCGCGGCTACGAGCTCACGTCGCTCGAGCGGCCCCCGGCACCGGGTGTCGACGAGCTGCTCCTGCCCGTCCTCGATCCCTTCCAGTCGATGGCGACGCAGGTGTTGGCCGGGCTACGGGAGCAGTCTGGGACGAAGCCCCGACCCGTGCCCGAGCGCAGCGCCCAGCTCGTGGTCGACCTGCTGGGCGAGGAGCTGCACTGCCAGGGTTGCGATTGGAGCCTGGGTGTGGACGGCCGGTTGTGGCTCCTGGCGCCCGAGGCCACCCAGCGCCGGGCCGCGGAGCTCGTCGCCGCCCTCGACCGACACCTGAACGCCAGCGTGCGGCTGCGCGTCGAGGTCTTCGAGTCCGAGGTCGAGCCGGGTGCGGGCGGAGCGGGACAGACGACGCTCGAGGCGCAGCTCGAGGCCGCGCGCGCGCGCGGTGCGCTGCGTTCCCTGTCCCTCGAGCTCTCGAGCGGCTTGCCCGAGTCGCTGAACCTCTCGCGCGCCCTGTGGACCGTGCTCGACTACGAGACCGAGGTCGCCCAGGCGATGGTCGCGTCCCACCCGCGGCCGGGCATCGCGTCGGTCGGGCTGCGCCTCTCGATCTCGGCCGCGCCCGCGCCGACGGGCGGCCTGAACCTGGCCTGCGTCGTGCAGGACGGCTCCCTGCGCGGCTCGCCCGAGCTGCGCCGCATCGGCCGCTCGGGGCTCGTGACCCTCGACTCGAGCTCGCTGCAGGTCCCCCTGCCCGGCGCGTTCACGCACCTCGCCCTCGAGCGGCGGGCCTACGTCGTCAACGCGCACCTCGCGCCCGAGGGCGCGCTGGTGCTCTCGAGCGACCTCGTGGTCGGCGCCCAGACCCGGCGCCAGTTCGTGGTCCTGCGGATCGAGGGCGGAGCCCTGCCGACCTCGAGCCCCCTGGGCACCTTCGGGAACGGCCGCGCGGCGCTCCTCGACCGCTACGCCCTCGCGCCGCCCGTCGCGCGAACCTACGGCCTGCTCGGCGCCTCCCACCCCCGACCGCGCGGCCTGGTGGGCGGGAGGTTCCACAGCGACCTGCTCCGTGCGCACATCGGCGGGAAGGTCGAGGTCGACATCCCCGAGCTGTTCCTCACGGGTGCGATCGAGTCCCACGACGAGTACCTCGATTCCCAGCTCCTGCTCGTGCGCGCCGCCGACGCGCCCGCCGAGCTCGTCCTGCCCGTCCCCTCCCCGCGCAACGTGATGCTCGAGATCGTGCTGCGCCGTTCGGGAAGCGGCGAGACGGTCGCGACCCTCGGCTTGCCCGTCGCCACCGGACAAGAGACCGCGGCCTTGGTGGGCACCGAGGCGACCGGCGTCTTCGGGTACGACACACAGATCGCCCAGGGCGCCGCGGGGGCCGGGCCCACCATCGACGCCCTCTTCGACGGCCTGCTCGTCGTGGCCAAGGCCCAGCCGAGCGCCAGCGGCGGCCCGCCGCGCGTGGAGCTCGACGTCTTCGCGCACGTGCTCGACGGGGAGCTCAGCGTCGCCCTGGGCACGAGCTTCCTCGAGAGCATCGACACCCCGCGCTTCCGCACGCTCTTCGCGGGACGGCGCTTCCTGGCCGACGGCGAGCTGCATCGGATCGGCGACGGAGGCTCGCGCGAGGGCGGCCTGGTGCTCGAGGTCCGCGCGCGCTGAACCCGGACTCGGTACCCGCGGACTCCGTCCTCAGGCGGAGCCCGCGGGGCGTGTCAGCAGCGACTCGGCGTAGTCGATGCCGTCCGGGGTGCGGCTGCCGTGCCAGGAGAGGTACTCGCCGTCGGCGATGAGGAAGCGCGCCGTGGGGAGGCCCGTGAGGCGCGCCAACTCGTCGATGTGCTGGCGCTCGAAGGCGAAGGGCTCGGTCGAGAGCAGCACGAGGTCGGGCGCGAGGCGCGCGAGCTCGTCGGGCGTGATCTCGGGGTAGCGTTCGGTGCGCTCGCCGAAGACGTTGCGGCCGCCGGCGAGCTCGAGCAGGGCGTGGGCGAAGGTGTCGCGGTTGACGCTCATCCAGGGCTTGCGCCAGATCAGGTAGGCGAACGAGATCGGACGGCGAACTCGGGCGGCGGCGCGCACGCGGGCCGCGCGGCGCTCGATGTCGAGGGCGATGCGCTCGGCTTGCTCGACGCGCTCGAGCTCGGCGCCGATGTCGCGCACCATGCGCGCGGTGTCCGCGACGTCCTTGGGCAGGCTCGCCTGCACGTGGACGCCGGCTTCGAGCAGGGCCTCGTGGTCCTCGCGCCGGTTCTCCTCGGCGTTCATCAGCACGACGTCCGGCGCGAGGGCCACGATACGCTCGACGTCGGGGTCCTTGGTGCCCCCCACCGTCTCGATGCGCGTCAGGGCCTCGGCGGGGTGCACGCAGTAACGCGTGATTCCGACCAGCTCCTCGCCCAGGCCCAGGTCGAAGACGAGCTCGGTCAGGCTGGGGCAGAGGGAGACGATGCGCATGGGATCGGCTCAGGCCCGCGCCGCACCCTCGACGATCTCGACGGCGTAGCGCTTGCCGGCGCGCACCAGACGCGCGAAGGGGAAGTCGACGTCGTGATAGAACAGGCCCAGCCAACCGCCCTGGGCCGCGCGCTCGATCCAGGCAGAGCGCACCTCGAAGGAGCGCACCACGTCGATGTCGTATGCCATGATGTAGGGCGGCTGCACGTGATGGGTCGTGGGCACGACGTCGCCCCAGAAGATCGCCGTCCGCTCGCCGTCCCGCAGGGTGATCACCGAGGACCCGTCGGAGTGCCCGCCGAGTTCGTGGGCCGTGAGTCCCGGGAGCAGCTCGCGCTCGCCGGAGTAGGTCTCGAGCAGGCCCGCGGCCTCGATCGGCGTCACGTCCTCGGCGCGGTACGAGGCGCGGCGCACGTGGTCGGCGTGCTTCGCCATCCGGACCTCGACGGCCGGCGCGAAGTGGCGCGCGTTCGGGAAGAGCGGCGCGAGGCGGCCGTCGCGCTCGACGACCTGCGCGCCGACGTGGTCCCAGTGGCAGTGCGAGGCCACGACGTGGGTCACGTCCGCGGGCGCGAGGCCCAGCCTGGCCAGGGAACGTTCGAGGGTGTCGTCGCGCACCAGGCCATAGATCGCGCGCAGCTTGGGGTCCCAGCGATCGCCCACGCCGGGCTCGACGACGACGCGTAGATCCCCGCGCTCGAGCAGGAAGGGCCGCAGGGCGAGCAGGATCGTGTTGTCCTGCGCCGGCGGGGTCAGGGCGCGCCACAGAGCGGCCGGCACGACGCCCCACATCGAGCCGCCGTCCAGGCGTAGGAAGCCGTCCGAGAGGGCCGTGATGCGCCAGTCGCCCAGGGCCACGCTGCGCGGCTCCCAGGGGATCGGCTCGCGGCTCGCGGGGTGGTGCTGCATGGCTCGCGGCGCGCGGCGCCGCACGGGCGGATCAGGCCAGGCCCTTCAGCTCGCGCAGGATGTGGCGGTAGATCACGAGTCGCTGGATCTCGCTCGTGCCCTCGCCGATCGTGCACAGCTTGGCGTCGCGCCACATGCGCTCGACCGGGTACTCGCGGCTGAAGCCGTAGCCGCCGAAGATCTGGATCGCCTGGTAGGTTGCGCGCATGGCGACCTCGGAGGAGTAGAGCTTGGCCATCGCGGCCTGCTTGCCGTAGGGCAGGCCGGCGTCCTTGAGGCGCGCGGCGTGGTAGACGAGGTGGCGTGCGGCCTCGATCTCGGTCGCCATGTCGGAGAGCTTGAACGAGATCGCCTGGTGCTCGTGCAGGTGCTTGCCGAAGGTCTTGCGTTCGTCCGCGTAGCGCAGCGACTGGTCGTAGGCCCCCTGGGCCAGACCCAGGGCCAACGCGCCGATCGAGATGCGGCCGCCGTCGAGGGTCTTCATGAAGGTCTTGAAGCCTTCGCCCTCGGGCCCGAGCATCGAGTCGCGCGGGATGCGCGCGTCCTGGAAGACGAGGCTCGCCCAGTCCGAGCCGCGCATGCCGAGCTTCTCCTCGCCCTCCTCGAGCAGCAGCCCGGGCGTGTCCTTGGTCAGGATGAAGGCGCTGATGCCCTTGGGCCCCAGGCTCCTGTCGGTCACGGCGGTCACGATGAAGGTGCCGGCGTGGTTGGCGTTGGTGATGAAGCACTTGCGGCCGTTCAGCACCCAGGTGTCGCCCTCCAGCACGGCCGTGGTCTGCGTGCCGCCCGAGTCGGAGCCCGCGTTCGGCTCGGTCAGGCCGTAGGCGCCCATGAACTCGCCCGCGACCAGGCGCGGGACGTACTCCTCGCGCATGCGGTCCGAGCCCCAGCGGTAGATCGGGTAGGTACCCAGGCTCACGTGCGCCGCGAGGGTCAGCGAAGTCGAGCCGCACACGCGCGCCAGCTCCTCGACCGCCAGGATGTAGGCCAGGGTGCCCGAGTTCGCGCCGCCCAGCTCCTCGGGGAACGGGATCGCGGTCAGGCCCAGCTCGACCATCTGCTTCCAAGTGTCGAGCGGGAAGCGATGCTCCTCGTCGATTTCGTGCGCCTTGGGCCCGACGACGTTCTGGGCGAAGTCGCGCACCATGTCGCGGATCAGAACCTGATCCTCGGTCAGGTCGAAGGCGTGGCGGATCTCCGGCAGGGAGTAGGACTCGGTGTGGGTCGTGGTGCTCATGGCGGGGCGGATCGGCGCGCTCGTTCGGGGCGAAGTCGTATGGGATCGGAGGCGTGGCAGATCAGTCGAGCTCGATGCCCCAGCCCTCGGTGCGGCGGGCGCGGCGCTCGGCGGGGCGCGCGCCGCCCTCCTCGGCGTCGTTCGCCCCCTCGCGATAGAAGTCCCGGCTGCGGCCCGCGCCGACCCACTCGATCAGGGCCTGACGCGAGAACTTCCACTCGCGGCCGATCTTGCGTGCGGGCATGTCCTCGGCGTGCAGGACCTTGTTGAAGGTCTTGATGCTGACGCCGAGCAGGGCTGCGGCCTCCTCGATGTTGAGGATGTCGCGATCGTTGCTGCCGGTCATGCGCGCCCTCCCTCGGCGGCCAGGCGTTTGTCCATCTCGACGCGGATCCAGGCCGCGATCTCCTCGGTGTTGGTGCCGGGGCCGAAGAGCTTGGCGTAGCCCTGGCCCTCGAGGGTCTGCATGTCCTCGTGCGGAATGATGCCGCCACCGACGAGCAATACGTGCCCCATCCCGCGGCGCTCGAGTTCCTCGCGCACGCGCGGGAAGAGCGCCATGTGCGCGCCGGAGAGGATCGAGAGCCCGACCACGTCGACGTCCTCCTGCGCGGCGGCTTCGGCGATCATCTCGGGCGTCTGGTGTAGGCCCGTGTAGACGACCTCCATGCCGTGGTCGCGCAGCACGCTCGCCACGGTCTTGGCTCCCCGGTCGTGGCCGTCGAGACCGGGCTTGCCGATCAGCACGCGGATCTTGCGCTCGCTCATGGGACGGATCTCTCAGAGGATCTTGGGTTCCTTGTACTCGCCGAACTCCGCGCGCAGGACGTCGGCGATCTCGCCCAGCGTGCAGTCGGCGTGGGCGGCGGCCACGAAGCGTTCGAGCAGGTTCGAGCCGTCGCGGCAGGCGGCGCGGATGGCGTCGAGCTCGCGCTGTGCACGGGCGCCGTCGCGCTTCTTGCGCAGCTCGGCCAGGCGCTGGCGTTGGTCGCGCTCGACCGCGGGATCGATGCGGTGCAGCTCGATCGCCGGTCCGCGACCCTCGTCCTCGGTGTAGCAGTTGATGCCGACGACCTTCTTCTTGCCCTGTTCGACCGCGCGCTGGTAGCGCACCGCCGAGCGGTGGATCTCGCCCTGGATGAAGCCGGACTCGATGCAGGGCACGACGCCGCCGCGCTCGTCGATCTCGCGGAAGTAGCGCTCGGCGCCCTCCTCCAGGCGGTTGGTCAGCGCCTCGACGTAGTAGGAACCGCCGAGCGGGTCGATGACGTGCGCGACCTCGGTCTCCTCGGCCAGCACCTGCTGCGTGCGCAGCGCGATCTTGACCGCCTTCTCGGTGGGCAAGGACAGGGTCTCGTCCATCGAGTTGGTGTGCAGCGACTGCGTGCCGCCGAGCACGGCGGCCAAGGCCTCGTAGGCCGTGCGCACGATGTTGTTCTCGGGCTGCTGCGCGGTCAGCGAGACGCCGGCGGTCTGGGTGTGGAAGCGCAGCTTGTACGAGCGCTCGTCCTTGGCCCCGAACACGTCGCGCATCTTGCGCGCCCAGATGCGGCGCGCGGCGCGGAACTTGGCGATCTCCTCGAAGAAGTCCAGATGGCTGTCGAAGAAGAACGAGAGGCGCGGCGCGAACTCGTCCACGTCCATGCCCGCGGCCTGACCGCGGCGCACGTACTCCATACCGTTCGCGAGGGTGAAGGCCAGCTCCTGCAGGGCCGTCGAGCCCGCCTCGCGGATGTGGTAGCCGCTGATCGAGATGGTGTTCCACTGCGGCACCTCGCGCGCGCAGTGGGCCATCACGTCGGTGATCATGCGCAGCGCGGGCGCGGGCGGCACCAGCCAGGCGTGCTGCGCCTGGTACTCCTTTAGGATGTCGTTCTGCACCGTGCCGCGCAGCAACCTGGGATCGACGCCCTGCTTCTGGGCCGCGGCGATGTAGAACGCGAGCAGGATCGGCGCCGGCCCGTTGATGGTCATCGAGGTCGAGACCTCGCCCATCGGGATGCCCTCGAAGAGGCGCTCCATGTCGGCCAGGCTCGAGATCGCCACGCCCACCTGCCCGACCTCGCCCAGGGAACGCTCGTGGTCCGAGTCGTAGCCCATCAGGGTCGGGAAGTCGAAGGCCACCGAGAGCCCGGTCTGGCCGTGCTCGAGCAGGAACTTGAAGCGCTCGTTCGTCTGCCCCGCATCCCCGAAGCCCGCGAACTGGCGCATCGTCCACAGGCGCCCGCGGTACATCGTGGGATGCACGCCGCGGGTGTAGGGGAAGCCGCCGGGTTGGCCGAGGTCGCGCTCCGGATCGAGCTCGAGGTCGCCGGGCCCGTACAGGGGCTGGAGCGGATCGCCCGAGAGGGTCGTGAACTCGGCGGCGCGCAGGCGCGCGGCGCGGAACTCCTCCTCCCACTGGGCGCGGGCGTCGACGGTTCGGACGGTGCTGCCGCTCATGCCGATGGATCCCCGGTTCGGGTGGTCGCGCCGTCGGCGAGGCGCCCGGCCAACTCGGCCAGGAGTCCCTCGGCGGCTTCATAGGGCGTGACGCCGCGGGCGAGCAACTCGGCCGCGCGCGCCCCGTAGCCCCGATGTTCCCACAGCAGGCGCTCGAGCGCCTCCCCCACCACGCGGCGCACCTGCCCCAGGCGGTGCGCGCGGCGCGCCTCGTCGAGGCGTGGAGCGAGGTAGGCCCGGTGTCGGTCGATGGCCGCGAGCACGTCCCCGATGCCCTGGGAGCGGCCCGCGCTGCACGCGACGACGGGCGGACGCCACGCGCGGTGCTCGTCGCGGCGGATGTGCACGGCCTCCTCGAGGTCGCGCACCAGGCGATCGGCGCCCAGCGCGTCGCTCTTGTTGACCACCAACACGTCGGCGACCTCGAGCAGACCCGACTTCATGGCTTGGATGCCGTCGCCCGCGCCGGGGCACAGCACCACGAGCACCGTGTCGGCGGCCGAGACCACGTCGTACTCGGCCTGACCGACGCCGACGGTCTCGACCAAGAGCTCGTCGAAGCCAAAGGCGTCCATCACGTCGCAGGCATCGACCGCGGCGCGCGCCAAGCCGCCGTGGCTGCCGCGGCTGGCCATCGAGCGGATGAAGACGCCCGGATCCGCCGTGCGATCCTCCATGCGGATGCGATCGCCGAGCAGCGCCCCGCCGGTGAAGGGGCTCGAGGGATCTACGGCCAGCACGCCGACCGTGCGGCCCGCCGCGCGGTGGAGCTGCACCATCTCGTTGACCAGCGTGCTCTTGCCGGCGCCGGGCGGCCCGGTCACGCCCACCCGGCCCGCGCGGCCGACCCGCGGGTAGAAGTGCCGCATGGCCGCGGGAAAACCCGGGTCGCCGCGCTCGGCCCAACTGATCAAGCGCGCGACCGCCAGGCGCTCGCCGGCGAGCAGCCGCGCAGCCAACTGCTCGGGTTCGTCGCGGCGCGGGGGCGTGGTCACGGGGGACACGGGTGGCGCGGGAGGGGTCAGGCCAGGACGGCGCGCGAGATCACGATGCGCTGGATCTCGCTCGCGCCCTCGTAGATCTCGGTGATGCGGGCGTCGCGGAACAGGCGCTCGACGTGGAAGTCGTCGGTGTATCCCGCGCCGCCGTGGATCTGCAGGCACTCGTCGGCGGCGAAGTTGGCCGTCACCGAGGCGAACAGCTTGGCCTTGGCGGCCTCGGCCGAGCAGCGCTGGCCCTGATCGCGCAGCAGGGCCGCGCGGTGCGTCAGGAAACGGGCCGCGTCGAGGCGCGTGTCCATCTCGGCGAGCTTCCACTGGATGGCCTGGAAGTCGGCGATCGGGCGCCCGAACTGCTCACGCTCCTTGGAGTACTTGATCGAGGCCTCGAGGCAGGCGCGGGCGATGCCCAGGGACTGGGAGGCGATGCCGATGCGGCCGCCGTCGAGCGTGTCCATCGCGACCGCGAAGCCCTGGCCCGGTTGGCCCAGCAGGTTGCCGCCAGGAACGCGCACGTCCTCGAACAGGATCTCGGTGGTCGACGAGGCGCGGATGCCGGTCTTCTTCTCGGTCTTGCCCACGCGCACTCCCGGCGTGTCGAAGGGCACCACGAAGGCGCTGATGCCCTTGGCCTTCGACACCGACGGGTCCGTGCGCGCGTAGACGATGCCGACCTTCGCGAAGCCGCCGTTGGTGACCCAGATCTTGGTGCCCGAGAGGATCCAATCGTCCCCGTCGCGGCGCGCGACCGTCTCGAGCGCCGCGGCGTCCGAGCCCGCGTTGGGTTCGGTCAGGCAGTAACAACCGAGCACCTCGCCGCTCGCCAGGCGCGGCAGCCAGGCGCGCTTGAGCTCCGCGCTGCCGAACTTCAGGATCGGCGAGCCGATCAGGCTGTTGTGCACCGAGAGCGTCACGCCGGTCGAGGCGCAGGCGCGATTGATCTCCTCGAGCACCAGCGACAGGGCCAGGTTGCCCATGCCCGCCCCGCCGTACTCCTCGGGGATCGTCAGGCCCCACAGGCCCAGCTCCCCGAGCTGCGTGAAGACCTCGGGGTCGATCGAGCCCTGACGGTCGTGTCGGGTGGCGCGCGGATCGAGCTCGGCGCGCGCGAAGTCGCGCGCCATGTCGCGCACCATGCGCAGGTCTTCTGACAGTTCGAAATCCATCGGTGGGGGGCGGGGTGTCGCTGGGAGGGGGAGCGAACGTCAGGCGTAGTCGTAGAAGCCCTTGCCGGACTTCCGGCCCAGGCGACCGGCCGCGACCATGCGGCGCAGCAGCGGGCAGGGGCGGTACTTGTCGTCCCCCAGGCCCTTGTGCAGGACCTCGAGGATGTCGAGACACACGTCGAGCCCGATCAGGTCGGCCAGGGTGAGCGGACCCATGGGGTGGTTCATGCCGAGCTTCATCACCGTGTCGATGCCCTCGCGCGTGGCGACGCCCTCCATCAGGCAGAAGGCGGCCTCGTTGATCATCGGCATCAGGACGCGGTTCGAGACGAAGCCCGGGTAGTCGTTGGCCTCGACCGGCACCTTGCCCAGCGCCTCGGCGCAGGCGACGACGCGCGCGGTGACCTCGTCCGAGGTCTCCTGGCCGCGGATCACCTCGACCAGCGCCATCAGCGGCACCGGGTTCATGAAGTGCATGCCGATCACGCGCTCGGGGCGTTTCGTGGCGGCGCCGATCTCGGTGATCGAGATCGAGGAGGTGTTGGTGGCCAGGATCGCGTCCGGGCCGGTGACGCGGTCGAGCTCGCCGAAGACCTGGCGTTTCACCTCGCGTCTCTCGACCACAGCCTCGACCACCAGCGCGGCGCCGGCGGCGTCGGAGAGCCGGGTGCTGGTCGCGAGGCGCGCGAGGGCGGCCTGAGCGTCGGTCGCGGTGAGCTTCTCCTTCTTCACCAGCCGCGCCAGGCTCTGGTCGATCGCGCCCTTGGCACGCTCGAGCACCTCCGGCGCGAGATCCACCAGGGTCACCGCCGAGCCGTGCATCGCGAAGACCTGCGCGATGCCGTTGCCCATCGTGCCGCCGCCGACGACGGCCACGCGCTCGAAGTAGGGCTGCGCCATCACAGGCGCTCCACGGCGAGGGAGACCGCGTTGCCGCCGCCCAGGCACAGCGAAGCCATGCCGGTGCGCGCGTCGCGCTGCTGCATCGCGAAGAGCAACGTCGTGAGGATGCGCGCGCCCGAGGCGCCGATCGGGTGGCCGAGGGCCACCGCGCCGCCGTTGACGTTGACCTTGGCCGGGTCGAGGCCGAGCTTGCGCACCAGCGCCACCGCGGCGACGGCGAAGGCCTCGTTGATCTCGTGCAGGTCGAAGTCGGTCGGCTTCATGCCGAGCTTCGCCGCGCACTTCGTGATCGAGTGTTCGGGGGCCATCATGACCCACTCGGGAGCGCAGCCGCCGGTGGCGTAGGCGCGGATGCGGGCCAGGGGCTGGAGCCCGAGCTCGCGCGCCTTGTCGAGGCTCGTGACCACCAGGGCCGATGCACCGTCGTTGATCGCCGAGGCGTTGGCGGCGGTCACGCTGCCGCCCTCCTCGAAGGCGGGGCGCAGCTTGGCGATCGAGTCGGGCGTCATGCCGGCGCGGATCGTCTCGTCGGTGGAGAAGGCCAGCGGCTCGCCTTTGCGCTGCGGCACCTGCACGCTGAACATCTCAGCCTGGAAGCGGCCGGCGGCCGTGGCTTCGCTCGCGCGGCGGTGGCTCTCGGCGGCGAACTCGTCCTGCGCGGCGCGGCTGACGTCGAACTCGCGCGCCACCTTCTCGGCCGTGGCGCCCATGTGGAAGTCGTTGTAGATGTCCCACAGCCCGTCCCAGACCATCGAGTCGATGAGCTTGCCGTGCCCCAGCCGCACGCCGGCGCGCGCCTCGGGCAACAGGTACGGCGCGTTGGTCATGCTCTCCATGCCGCCCGCCACGAGCACGTCGTGGTCGCCGGCGCGGATCGCCTGGGCGGCGAGCGCGACCGCCTTGAGGCCCGAGCCGCAGACCTTGTTGATCGTCACGCTGCCGATCCCGTCCGGCAGGCCCGCGCCGCGCGCCGCTTGGCGCGCGGGGTTCTGACCCAGGCCCGCCTGCAGCACGTTGCCGAAGATCACCTCCTCGACCCGCTCGGGGGCGAGCTTCGCGCGGCGCAGCGCTTCGCGGATGGCGAGCGCCCCCAGCTCGGGGGCGCGAAAGGAAGCGAGGCCACCCTGGAACTTGGCCAGGGGAGTGCGGCAGGCGCTGACGAGGACGGCTTCTTTCATCGGGAGCGGAGGGGCTCGGGGCGCGCCGCGTGGGGCGGACCGGGGGGCGGGTCCGACCGCACCCCGGGCGGACCGGGGGCGCGTCGGGGCGGCGAATCGCGCGAAGATCCTAGCCCGCCGGCCCCCCCGCCGACCAGCCCGGCCGGCTCCCCGGCGAGGGCCAGAGGGCCTGCTTCCGGCTGCCACGTGCCCCCTGTCTTCGCCCCCTGCGGCCCTCGGCACGCGTTGCAACGACCTTCCAGAAGGCGTATCCCCCATCCCCGTCGGCGTCCCCCCGCGCCGGCCCCCCACCGCGATGGACGAAGTCGAGCTGGTCGCAGGCCTGCGCAGGCGGGAGGAGGGCGCCGTGGCGGCCTTCCTCGAACGCTACCGCTCCCTGCTCCTGCACTGCATCGGGCACTTCGAGCAGGACCCCTCGGGCCGCGACGACCTGTTCCAGGAGCTCGTCCTGTACGCCTTCGAGCGCCTGGACGCCGACCGCTTCGACCCCGCGAAGGGCTCGCTCGGCACCTGGCTCTACCGCGTGGCCTGGTGCCGCTGCGTCGACCTGCGCCGGCGCCAGAACGGGCGCCGGGCCTCGACCCTGGGCGTTTCCTCCGAGGAGGTCCCCGAGGGCGTCGACGGCAGCCCGACCCCCGGCGAGGCCGCCGGCGAGGCCGAGGTCGGCGACCTGGTGCGCCGCGCCCTGCTGCGCCTCGAGCTCGAGGAGCGGCGCCTGCTCGAGCTGCGCTTCGTCGACGAGAAACCCCTGGCCGACGTCGCCGAGACCCTGCGCCTGTCGGTCGAGCAGACCAAGTACCGGCTCAAGCGCGCCTCGACCGCCCTGCGCAAGGTGCTGCTCAACGACTTCGCGCTGGTGCGCCACGCGAGCTCCACCGGTTGGATCGAACGAACCCCTGAAAAGCTCACCCGATGAAGGCTCGACGCTCGGATACAGGGGCGGCCATGGAAGGGTCGCAGCGCTTCTCGGGACGGATCGACCTCGCCACCGCCCCCGAGCAGGAGGTCGAGGAGGCCCTGGCGCGCTGGGACGAGCTCGCCCCCGAGACCCTCGAGGTCCTGGCCCGCGACCCGGTCCACGGCCCGCGCCTCTCGCGCCTGCAGCTCGCCGAGGCCTGGCTCGCCGAACGCGCCGCCGGCGACGCCCCGGCCGCCGTGCGCGAGTGCCCCGAGGCCGAGGAGCTCTTCGACTACGGCCGCGGCCCCGGCTACCGGCCCCTGGCACCGGAGCGCCGCGCCCAGCTCGACCGCCACGTCCTGCGCTGCGAGCCCTGCCGGAGCCTCTCCGCCAGCCTGCAGCGCCGCCCGCCGGTGCCGCTCGAGATCCTGCCCCTGGGCCCGGGTGCCGGGGCCGAAGCGGGTTGGGCCCACTCCCCCGCCGCCGGGCCCCGCCCCAGCCGCCTTCGCCTGGTGCGCGCCGCCCTGCCCTTGGCCGCGGCCGCGGCGGTCCTGGCCCTGGCCCTGCCGCGCCTCCTCGACCGCGGCCAGGCCCTGCCCGCCTTCCCCGAGCGCCCGCTGCTGCGGGACGGCGGTGACGCCGCGGCCCTGCTCGCGCCGCGGGGCGCGCTGCTGCGCTCCAACCCGCTGGCCCCCGAGCGCCACATCGAGCTCGCCCCCGTGCCGCGCGCCGAGCACTACCGCGCGCAGCTCCTGCTGCACGGCGGCGGCGCGTTCGAGGCCGGCGAGCCGATCGGCGAGCTGCTCGCCGACGTGCCCCACCTGGCCCTGCCCGACCTGGCCCCCGGGCGCTACACCCTCGCCGCCTGGGTGCGCGTCGACGGCCTCGACCAACCCCTGGGACGGCGCGACTTCCAGGTCGTCCTGGACCCCGAGCTGGAGCGGGCCCTCGGGCGCGCCGCCGGCCCGGGCCCGCTGAGTGAGAGCACCCTGCGCGGCCTGGTGCGCGAGCTCGACGCGCGGAGTTACTGGACCGACGCCCGCGCCGTGGCGCGCCGCCTGCCGGCCTCCCCCGAGCGCGACGCCTACCTCTCCGCCCCCGGCCGTTGACGGCGCGCCGCCCGCGGCGCCCGGGCCCGCGGGGCGCGGACGAGCGGCCCCGGAACCCGAACTTCCCCGTGAGCAGCGCCCGAGTGAAGCGTGCCCGACCGAAGCGTGGCCGCGCCGCCCTGGGCCTGCTCGTCCTGGCCTCCCTGGCCCTCGCCGCCGCGCTCGGCTCCCCGCAGGCGCACCCCGAGGGCGCGCGCGCCGAGGAACCGCCCGCGGCCTACGAGCACGAGCTCGAGCGCTTCCGGGCCCTGCTCGCCGCCTGCCAACGGGGCGAGGAGTTCGATTCGCGGGCGCTGCTCGCGAGCGCCGAACGCCTGGCGCGCCACCACGGCCGGGGCGACGCGCCGCCCGCCGCCGCGCACTACGCCGCGCTCTCCGCCCACGAGCGCCGCGCCGGTTGGGACGCCTTCCTCGCCTTCCGCGAGCTGTGGTCGCGCTTGTCGCGCGCCGACGAGGGCACCTGGGAGCAGGAGCGGATCGCGCTGGCGGCCGACCTCGAGGCCTTCCTCGCCGCCAGCGCGCCCCTGGTCGACCGCGCGCCCCACGCCCGCGGGCTCTCGCTGCGCGCGCGCATCGCGGTGCACGCCCTCGAAGCCCGCGGGCCGGGGGAACGGGACGCGCAGGCGACCCTCGCCGCGGCGCGCGCCGACGCGCGCGAGGCCCTCGAGCTCTTCGAGGCCAGCGGGCTCGTCACGCCGACCCTCGAGCCGCGTTGGTTGCTCGGCCGCCTGGCCCTGCTCGACGAGGACCTCTTCGGCGCCGCGCGCGCCTTCGAAGCCGTGCTCGAGGATGCGCGCGTGGTGCGCAACGACGAGTTCCGCGAACACGCCCTGCTGGGCCTGCTGGCCGTGGCCCGGCGCAGCGGCGACGCGCACCGCGCCCGGCGCCTGATCGAGGAGCTGGCGAGCTTCCGCGACGCGCGCGAGTGTTGGCCCCTGGCCCGCGAGCACGCGCTCTCCCTGCTGCACGCCGATCACCCGGCCGAGGCCGCGCGCTTCCTCTCCCGCAGCGTGCCCGCCGCGGCCCCCGCGCGCCGCGACTGGAGCTTCCTGTCGGGCCTGGCGCACCTGCGCCAGGGCGAGCTCGCGACCGCCCGCGCCCTGCTCGAGGCCGGGGACACCCCGGGGGACGAGTCCTCGCGCCTGGCCCTCTCGGCCCTCGCCCTGCGCGAGGGCCGCGCCGCGGCGGTGGTCGAGGCCCTGGGCGACGACGCCCGCTTGGCCCACTTCAGCCCCCACGGCGAGATGTTCGCGCGCTCCTTGCTCGGCGAGGCGCAGTTGCGCTTGGCGCGGCCCGAGCGCGCGCTGCGCGAGTTGGAGCACGCGCTCGAGCTGGCCGAACACTGGGAGACGCGCCTGGTCGAGCAGCGCCTGCTCGGCGACGCCACGGCCACCGTGATGGGCGAGTGGGTCGGCCTGCAGGCGGTGGCGCACCTGGCCGAAGCCCTCGCGGCCCTCGGCCGGCCGCTGGAGGCCGCGACGGCGATCGCCCGCGCCCAGGGCCGCGCCCTGCGCCGCACGTTGGGCGAGGGCGAGCCCACGCCCGCCGACCTCGCCGCCTGGGCCGCGCGCTACGAGCACGGCCTGGTGACCTGGGTCGCCGGGGCCGACTCGGGGGCCGTGGCCTGGGTCGCGCCCGACGGCTCGGCCCACGCCGCGCCCCTCGCGCTCTCCCGCGGCCAACTCGCCGGCGGCGTGCGGCGCCTCTCGGAGGCCGCCCTCGCCGACGACGTGCAGGACGCCGCGCGCCTGGGCGCGGAGCTCGCCGACGCGCTCCTGCCCGCCGCGCTGCGGGCGCACCTCTCCGCCGCGCCCGGCGGCCGGTTGCTGGCCCTGCTGCACGGCCCCCTCGAGCGCCTCCCGCTGTCGCTGCTGCGCGTCGACGGCGCGGACCTCGACGGCTGGTGCGCGCCCCTCGCCTCGCCGGGTCTCCCCGCGCGCCGCCCCGGCCCCGCCCCGGCCTTCGACACCTGGACCCTGATCGGCGATCCGATCGCCGAAGACGGCCGCCCGCTGCTCCCCGGCGCCGGCCCCGAGCTCGACGCCGTGGCGAGGAAGCGCCCCGCGGCGCGCCGCATCGCCGGCGCCGAGCTCGACGCCCGCGCATTCGAAGCTGCCCTCGCCTCGAACGATTGCCTGCACCTCGCCACCCACGCCGAGCGCCGCGCGGGCGAGGGACGCCTGTTGCCCCATGCCCTGGCGCTCTCAGGCGACGCGAGCTTCGACGCGCCGCGCATCGCCGCCCTCGCGCCGCGCTCGCCCCTGGTGGTCCTCTCCGCCTGCGCCACGGCCGACGGCCGTCTGGTCGACGCCGAGGGCCTCTTCGGCCTCTCGCGCGCCTTCCTCGAAGGCGGCACGCGCAACCTGCTCGCCACCCTCTGGCCCGTCACCGACGCCGCCGCCGCCGCCTTCGCCGAGCCCTACCACGCGGCCCTGATCGCGGGCCTGCTCCCCTCCCAGGCCGCCGCCCTCGCCCGCACCCACCTCGCCGCCACCGGCTTCCCCCTAGCCGACCAAGCCGCCTTCCAAGCGCTGGGCCGGGACTGAGCGCGGCGCGCCCGGGATTCGCGAGCGCGCCGCCTGATTGAATCGCGGAGTCGGAATGTCCTCCGACCTCGAATCAGCAATCTCCGTCAGTAGAAAGCGACCTCGACACCGTTGGTCAGGTTGAAGGCGCTGCCGCAGGGTGAGCCGGCGACGTCGCGGTACCAGACCTGGAAGCGGCGCACGTCGCCCGGGGACCAGCCGCCGGCTCCCGCCAGGCCCGGCCCCCAGAGCGCGGCCCCGAGGGCATCGGGCGTGCGCACCCCCAGGCGCGCCAGCGCTCCGCCCGCGCAGCGCAGGCCGTCGCCGAATGCGATCCCCAGGCCCCCGTTGACGGCGTTGAGGCCGGCGAGCAACAAACCTGGACGGCCCGGCAACAGCCCGCCAGCCCCGAATTGGAGATCGTCGGCGAAGACGTCGGCCGAACCCGAGGCCAACAACGAGCCTCCCCCGCCACTCGAGTTCGCGCAGCCCACGCCGGCCGCACCCGCGTTGCCACACGGACAGGCGGTCCCGCTACCGTCCCCGGAGCAGTACACGAGCCCCACGCTCGGCGCGCAGTATTCGTAGGTGACGGTCAGGCGCATGACGGAGTCGAGGTTCCATAGCGACGAGTAATTACAGTTCGTTGTGATGATGCTCAGCGCATCCGCGTCGCTCAAGAACTCGATGGTCGGATTTCCGAGCCCGGCGATCCACTTAGGGAGCTCGATCGGATCGACGATCCAGATCGACGGCTTCGCTTCCGCGCCCGCCTGGGACAGATCGAAAGCGTCACCGCCGATGCAGGTACCGTCCGCGGGGGGACCGACCCCGCCTTGGAAGCAGTCGGCCCAACCGTCATCCGGCCCAAGCACGATCCCCTGGATGCTGAATTGGACGTCCAGGCTGGCGGGTTGGGGCACGCCCAGTGGAGGCTGATTGAAGCCCTGCACGAGCGAGAAGCTGCCGATCATGTCGAAGTCGAACACGCAGCAGCCGCCGTTTTGGTTGTCGACGCACAACTGCACTTCGTACTCGACTTCTAGGTCCACTCGCACCCCGATCAAGCGCCCGAGCGCTGGATCGAACTTGGGAACGGAGAGGGGAACTCCATTCCAGAGAGCGGGGATCTTGTCCGTGCAGTTCGTCGGCCAACAGGCCGTCGCCGCCAACGTCTGGACCGCGCCACCGGGAGCGCAGGGGCTCAGGGTGATCTGCGCTACGCCGACCGCGGCGGCCGAGCCGCTCGCCGGCACCGCGACGGGTTGGGACTGCAGGGCGAGGGAAACCCCCGCGAGTGACATCACTCCGATCCAGCGCGCGGTTCGCTGGAGAACGCGGACCGCGAGGTCGACGGAACTCTCCCGACGGAAGGGATGGGAACTCGATGGCTTCACGAGCGGTGTACGCATTGACAACTCCTAGAGCTCTCGGAACGAACGGAACCAAGCCCGATGCGGATCGACATCGGGCGACGGCGTATCCCCCGGCGCCGTACGGAGAGCCCCACTCCCCCCGGACGGCGCTGGCCGACAGGCTTTCACACGCAGGGGTCGAAAACCACTCCCCGCGGGTGTTTTTGGTTCGGGCTGCGCTCGAGCGCAGGGGAGCCGATCCAGCCCCGTTCCGTGGCTCAGCCCGCGTAGGCGCGGGCGAGGGTGTCGCCGAGGGTGGTGAATTCTTCGCTGCGGGGGGAGCTGGGGCGCCAGGCGAGGCCGATGCGGCGGCCGGGGCCGTCGGGGCCGAAGGGGATGGCGAGCAGGTTGGGGGTGGCGGCGAGCTCGCGCTCGAGGCACAGCTCGGGCAGGAGGGTGACGAAGTGCTCGGCGGCCACCATCTGGCACAGGGTCGAGAGGCTCGTGGCGCGGAAACCGGCCAGCTCCTGGGCGTCGGCGAGGTCGCACAGGGGCAGGGTCTGCTCGCGCAGGCAATGGCCCTCCTCGAGCAACAACACGTCGCGGCCCCGCAAGTCCTCCAGCGAGACCAGGTCGCGGCGCGCGAGAGGATCGTCCTTCGAGACCGCCAGCAGGAAGGGATCCGAGAACAGCGGCCGGGTGGCGAGGCCGCCCAGATCGACGTCGATGGCGAGCAGCAGCAGGTCGAGCTGGCCGTCCTCGAGCTCGGCGAGCAGCCGCTTGGTCTCCTCCTCGCGCAGGTAGAGGTGCAGTTCGGGGAAGGCGGCGCGCACGGCGGGCAGCACGCGCGGCAGGAGATAGGGGCCGACGGTCGGGATGACGCCCAGGCGCAGGGGGCCCTCGAGGGGCTCGCCGAAGGAGCGCGCCAGCTCGCACAGGGCGTCGGTGCGCGCCAGCAGCTCGCGCGCGCCGGGCACGAGCGCCTCGCCCGGCCGCGTCAGCCGCACCTGGCGTTTGTCGCGCTCGAAGAGCTGGACCCCCAGGGTCGACTCGAGCTGCGCGATCTGCGCGCTCAGGGCCGGCTGGGTCACGTGGCAGGACTCCGCCGCCTCGCGGAAGTTCAGGCGATCGGCGAGGGCGACGAAGTACTCGAGCTGCCGCAGGGTCGGGTGCTGCTGATTCATGGGCTGCGCGCCGCCCGCGCCTGGCAGGCGGCGCGCAGACTGTATCCGAACCCCCGGGCGGCTCGAAGCCGACCCGCGGCGCAGGCGGACCGCGACCGGTCCCCTGGTGCCGATGGGCTCAGGGCGCGAGGTTCTCGAGCTGGTAGAAGACCTCGTAGTTCCCGGTCATCGGGTTCCCGGCGGTGGTGAGCACGACGTCGGGGAGCAGGCCGGCGGCGGGCTGGAAGGCCACGAGGGAAGCGACCTGCCAGGGCGGTCGCGCGAAGAACTGGGGCCTGCCGATGAGCGTCGCGGGGTTCCCGGCCAGGATCGCGATGTTGTCCGTTCCTGCGTTCGAAACCACGACGTCCAGGAAGCCGTCGCCGTCGAAGTCGGCGCTCGCCAGGTGGCCCGGGCTCCCGCCCACCGCCCGGCGCACGGGCGACCCGAAGGTGCCGCCCAGGCTCGGCCAGACCAGCACCGAATGGAACGCGGGGACGCTGGCGACGAGCTCGAGCAGGCCGTCGCCGTCGAGATCGACGGCCGCGAGGGCACCCGCGTGGTCCGGCGTCGCGAGCTGCTGCAGCGGCGCGAACGTGAAGTCACCGTTGCCGCGCAGCCAGCCGATCCAGGGCGACGACTCGGCGGCCAACGCGAGGTCCACCCTGGCGTCGGCGTCGAAGTCCGCGGCCGTGATCGCGGAGACCCGCCAGGGCACCGTCGTCTGCGACACCTGCACGAACTGGCTGCCGACGAGCACAAGGACCGAGACGTCGGTGTTCGACGTCGCGACCCAACGGCCGACGATCAGCTCGTCGACGCCGTCGCCATCGAGGTCCGCGAGCGCGACCCGGCCCTTCTCCTGGCCCACCTCGAGCGGCGCGGCGAACCTGCCCCCCGGCGTTCCGCGGAAGAACAGGATCATCCCATCCTCGACCCCGATGGCATCCACGAACCCGTCCCCGTCCAGGTGGCCGAGGAGCAGCGTGTCCGGAATCGAAAAGGCGTTCTGGGCCGGGAAGGCGAGGCGCCAGTGACCCGAGAAACCGCCCGTACCGTCGCCGCGGTGCACGGAGAGGACCTGCCAGGGAGAGGCGGATCCGAGCGTGACGATGTCCTCGAAGCCGTCCCCGTCCACGTCCAGCGCCACCAGGCTGCGCCCGTCGTGCTGCCACACGCCGAAGCGCTCGACGTGCGGCGTCTGGAAGGATCCCGTCGAGGTGCGCTTCACGACCCCGAGGAAGCCGAGGGGCGTGACTCCCTGCTGCCCGCCTTGCAGGTAGAGGACCGCGATCCCCGCCCCTGCGCCGAGGTCGGCGACGGTGAAGCCCTCGAACCAGGTCTTGCCGACCACGCTCTGCGGTGTACCGAAGCTCCCCGTGCCCAGGCCGGGATGGACGGAGACGCCACCGAGGGTCGAGACGCGCCAACCGACGACCGCGTCCAGCGCTCCGTCGCCGTCGCAGTCGAGCAGATCGATGCGGTGCGAGTCGGCGGCGACCGCCGGGTAGGTCGCGGCTGGCGCGAAGCCGCCCGCACCGTCACCCAGGAAGGTCGACAACGTGGCCGGGAATGGGAAGCCGAACCCCGCCACGACCGCGACGTCGTCGGCACCGTCCCCGTCGAGGTCGCCGACCGCGAGGCCCGCCGGCGCCTGCGGCAGGGCGATGCTCGTCGCGAAGGTGAAGCTCCCCGCGGCGGAACCCGAGTAGACGCGCACCGACGACGGGCCGGGAGCGCCCGTGAAGAGATCGGGGTGCGGGTCGCCGTCGAGATCCCCGAGGGCGATCGAGACGACCGCGGCCCCGAGCGGGCTCGCCGCGCCAGCCCCGAAGCCACCGCTGCCGTCCCCGAGGAAGGCGAGCGCCTCGGCATCGTGCGGCGCCGCTCCGACGAACACGAGGTCCGCCCTGCCATCGCCGTCGAGGTCGCCCACCACGAAGTCCGCCGGCCGCCAGGGCAGCGCGCGATGGGCGGGCGCGGCGAAGCCCCCTTGGCCGTCGCCGAGGTGCACGCTGAACCCTCCGCTGACGCCACCCACCCACGCCACGAGGGCGTCGAGATCCCCATCGCCGTCGAGGTCGGAGAGGCGCACCAGGAGCGGCTCGGAGCCGGTCGGATGGGCCGTGGGCGGCGCGAACGCCCCGTCCCCCAGGCCGCGGGCGACGACGAGCTCGCTGCGCGACCTGTCGACGGCGACCACGTCCGTGAGGGGATCCGCGTCGAGCTTGCCCGCCACGGGCTCCGCGACCCCCACCCGCATCGGGAACTGCGCCTCGGGGAAGTCGAACTGCGACGGCCCGAGCAGGGCCACGGCGAAGAGCGAGAGGTGGAGCATGGGATCGTCGGCCGACGCGTCGCACCGGCGCGGGACCTCGGCCGACTCCGGGTAGCCCCCGGAGAGGCGGGGGTATCCTCCTTCGTCGTCGTTTCCGCCCGACGGCCCCGGGTCCATCCCGCGCGGGGGTCGCGGGCCGGCCATCGCACGGCGACTCGAAGGAGGCGGCCAGCTTCCCTCCATGCCCGGGCGGTCCACGCTCGGCCGGCGAGGGCCGCGATGGAGGGTTCCCGGAAGGGATTTCCGTTCGTGGGAAGGGGGCGGCTCGGGGCGAGACGGCCTCAAGGGGTGGGAAGGCCCTTCCGATACATCCCGGGCCCGGGGAGCCGCCCGGGATGGACCGCGACCCCGGAAGCCCATGCACACCCTGCTCCTCGCCCTGGCCTCCTTCCTGCCCGCCGACGTCGACGGCGCGGCCCCCGTCACGACCGCGGACGGGAGCGGAGCCAGCTTGGTGCTGCGCCTCGAGGAGACGCGGCTGGTGGCCGAGAGCCGTTCGTCGGAGCCCTTCGTGCTCGTGTTCGCCGGCCCCGGCCGCGCGCACGTCACGGCGCGCACGCTGCTGCCGGGCGCGACGCTGGTCGCGCAGCATCCGCCCGGGGGGCGCGTGGGCGTGTGGCTCGAGGTGCTCGCGGCCCAGGACGGCCGCCTGGCGACGAGCGGCGCGCTGGCGCTCGACGGCAAGACCTGCCTGGTCGTGCTCGAGCAGGACGGACGCGGCGTGCACGTCGCCGCCAGCGATCCGGCCGGCCTGCGGCGCGCCCCGGGGTTCTTGCCCCTGCCGCAGACGCCCGCTGCCAGCGCGCCGTTGCACGTGCCGATCCCCGCGCCGAACGAGAAGGCCCAGGGCAACACGCCGCCACCGGTCGAGAAAGAACCCCTGCCGCCCGTCTAGGACGGCAGGTGCTGGGGGGACTCCGGAGGAGGGGGTCCCGCACCGAAGAGAGAGAACGAGAGAAGCCTGAAGGGAACGACGGAGGGAGGTCGCATCGCGCGGCCTCCCTCCTCGCCATTCGGGGGCGGGCTCAGAGCCAGCGCCGGTAGAGATCGGGGCGCTCGTCCTTGGCGACCGGGACGCGCGTGCGCAGGTGACGCGCCGCGGCCAGGTCCAGGTCGGCGATCACGAGCTCGGGCTCGGCGCCGCCCTCGGCCAGCACCTCGCCGCTGGGCGCGACGACGAGCGAGCGCCCGGGGAACTCGAGCTCGAGGCCGCGCCGGCCGACGCGCTCGACGCCCGTGCGGTTGGCGCCCACGAGCGCGAACTGGCCCTCCACGGCGCGCCCGACGCACAGCGCGCGCCAGTGGGCGATGCGCGGGCTGGGCCACTGGGCGGGGACGAGCAGTACCTCGGCGCCGCCGCGGAAGGCCACGCGCACGAGCTCGGGGAAACGCAGGTCGTAGCAGATGACGCCCGCCAGGCGCCCGACGCGCGTCTGCACCAGGGGCGGCGGGAGCTCGCCGGCGCGGAAGGACTCGGGCTCGGCGGTGGGCGTGAACAGGTGCACCTTGTCGTAGCGCGCGAGCAGCTTGCCGGCCGCGAAGAGGTGCAGGCGATTGGTGGGCCGCTGAGCGGGGGACGCCGCGCCGTAGGCGCTGCCCGCGACGACCAGATCGAGCTCGCCGCTGAGCTCGCCGCTGAGCTCGCGCACCCGCTCGAGGGCGCGCTCGCTGCGCGCCAGGAGCTCGGCGTCCGGCCCCTCCCCCGCCGGGAAGGAGGTCGGCCACATCTCGGGCAGACAGACGAGGTCGACCCCGGCGGCGGCGGCGCGGGCCAGGGCCTCCTCGACCGCGGCGAGGTTCGCCGCCACGTCGAGCGGACGGACGTCGAACTGGAAGGCCGCGACGCGCATGGGCGCGGATCGTAGCGCCACGGGCCCCGCGTGGACTCGCCGCGGGTCGCGCCGTCGCGCGGGAGCGCTCCCCCGCTACCATCCGCGGGTGGAGAACGCGCTGCTCCAACTGGCCCTGATCCTCGGCGTCGGACGCACGGCGCTGGCGCTGCTGCCGCCCGGTTGGCCGGGCTACCACGGCGCCCGGGAGCTCGGCGCGACCTGCGCGGCGAGCCTGCTGCTGGGTTCGGGCCTGCTCGCCGCCCAAGCCAGCCTGCTGGGCGCCCTCGGGATCGGGCCGCGGCTCGCGTGGCTCGTCGGACCCTGGGGCCTGATCCTCGCGGTGCGACTCGGCTCGTTGCCGGGCGCCATGCGGCCGCGGCACGAGCCGCGCGCCGAGCCGCGCGGCGCGATCGCGCGCGGCGTGCTGGCCCTGGGAGCCCTCGGCCTGTGCGTGCCCTTCGCGATCACCTTCGTACCGCGCTCGACAGAGGGACCGCTCGCGGCGCTCGAACTCGCCTTGGGCGGCGAGCGCTGGCCGACGCCGGCGCTGTTCGTCCCCGCGGCCATCGCGCTGCTGGTCGAGGCCGGCCTCGAGCGCGCCCGCCGCGCCCCGCTGCCGCGCGCCCTGGTCTTCGCCGCCGCCGCTTGGCTCCCGACCTCGCTCGCGCTGCTCGCGCGCGGCGAGGGCAGCCTTCACGCGGCCCTCGGCCTGGTCGCCGCCGGCGCGGGCGCCGTGGCCTGGGTGCGGCGCGCCGACCGACGCGCGCGCGCCCTGGCCCTCGCTGGAGCGGGCACCGCGGCGCTCTTGTGGGCGCCGGGCTGGTTGCCCGCGTCCCTCGCCCTCGCGGCCCTCGCGCTCGCCACGCCGCGCCCCGGCCGCGCGCGCACGCTCGTGCTCGGGGTCGTCGTGCTCGGCGCGGCCCTCGGCGTGCGCCTCTCGAGCGGCGACCTCGCCGCGCCCGATCCGGCGACCCTGGGCCTGGTCCTCGCGCCGCTGGCCTTGTTGTTCCTGGGCCTGGGGACGTTGCGCGCCGAACGCGTCGGGGTGCCGGCGTGAACCTGGCCGCCGTCGAGGGCCCCGGCCCGCTGCTCCCCGAGGACGTGCGGCTGCTGGAGGCGGACCTGGGCGCGGGAGCGGACTTCCGCGCCGCCTGGGAAGCGCTGCTGCTGCGCCTCTCCGACGCGCGCGCCGAGGCCGCCATGCTGGCCTTCCGCGAGGCGCGCAGCGGATGGTGGCCGCTCGTGCAACCGGGCCCGGGCAGCGCGCTCGTCGTCGGCAACGCCTGCGCGGGTACCGCCGTCGGTCTGGCCGCCGTGGGCTTCGAGGTCACCCTGCTCGACCCCGCGCCGCACCGCCTGCGCTTCGCCGCGGCGCGGCTGGCCGCCGCGGGCCGCGGGGCGCGCCTGGTCGCCGCCGGCGATGGCGAGCGCCTGCCCTTCGCCGATCGATGCTTCGACCTCGTGGTGCAGGAGGGCGGCGTCCCCGGCCGCGAGACGGGCTGGGGCCACGACGTCGCCGAGCTGTTGCGCGTCGCGCGCGGCGAGGTGTTGCTCGTGGCCGACAACCGCCTGGGCTACAAACGCTCGCGCGGCCGGCGCGGACAGTTCGCCGTCCCCAGCCCCCTGGCCTGGATCCGCGAGGCCCTGCGCCCCACGCGCGGCGAGCGCACCCTGGCCGGCTATCGCGAGCTGCTCGAACACGCCGGCTACGCCCGGCCGCGGGCCCTGGCCCTCTATCCGCACGCGGACGACTTCACGCACGTCGTGGCCCTCGACGAGCTGCACCCGCGCCTCTACCTGGGCCCGCTCGAGCGCAGGAACCACCTCAAGGTCGCGGCCGAGGCCGTCGGGCTGTTCCCGGTGCTGACGCCTTCCTTCGCGTTGCTCGCGCCGCGCCGCGAGCACGCCCACCGTCGCCGGCGCATCGAGCGCATCCTCGAGGCGTTGGCCGAGCGCCTGGGCGAGCGCGTCCCACAGGCCGAGGAGCTCGTCGCCACGCGCGGCAACACGCTGCTCGTGCAGACCCGCCTGCTGGGCGCGCCGGACGACGAGCCCACGGGCCGTTGGACGCTCCACGTCCCGCTCTCGGCGGCCAAGCGCGCGCAGTGCGAACGCCACGTCGAGCTGCTGCGCGAGCTCCCGCGGCGCTTCCCGGGCCTGGCGTTGCCCGAGTTGCGTCTGGCGGACGAGATCGAGGGCCTGTGGCTCGCCTGCGAGGGTCGCCTCGTGGGCCACAGCGCGGCCCAGCTCGGCGGCGGTCGGCCCGCGCGGCGCATGCTCGAGGAGACCGCCGGCGAGCTCGCGCGCCTGGTGGTCGAGCGCCGACGCATCGACGCCGCGGGCTTCGAGGAGCTCGTGGGCCGACGCTTCGACCTCGTGGCGACGCGCGTCGTCTCGCCCGCCGCGCGCGCCGAGCTCGAGCGCCTGCGCGAGCAGGCCCGGACGCAGCTCACCGGCCGTGAGCTGCCGCTCGTGCGCGTGCACGGCGACGTGCGCGCCAAACACGTCCAGGTCCGCTCCGACGGCTCGTTCCTGGGCTTGCTCGACTGGGGCATCTCGGAGGACTCCGGCCTGCCGGCCTTCGACCTCGCGCACCTGGTCGTGCACCAACGCAAGCAGGAGCACGCCTCGAGCGCCGGCGCCGCCTGGCGCGCGGTGCGCGACCCCGCCACGCGCGCCCCCCACGAGGCCCAGGTGCTCCGCGACTATGCCACCGCCGTCGACCTCGCCCCGGACCTGCTCGAAACCCTGCTCCGCATCTACCCCGTGTTGGTCGCGGACATCGCCGAGCGTTCTTGGGACTACAGCCGGCCGCGCTGGCTCGAGCGCCAATTCGAGCTCGGCGCTCAAAGCCCGGGCTAGAGCGCCTCGCGCACGAACGCCAGTCGTTGCTCGAGGTCGGTCAGCGGGGGCAATCGCAGGAGCCGTCCCGGGGGACCGTAGTGGGCGTGGATGCCCTCGAGGATCGACTGCACGCGCAGGTGCACCCAGGGGTTGGTCGAACGCACGCCGTCGTGCGCCAGGGGCAACACGCCCCAGGGGAGCAGCACGATGCGCCCGTAGCCCTGGGCGTGTTCGCGCAGCTCGGCGAGGAAGCGCTCGGTGCGCGGCGCGTCGTGGTAGAGGCCGTAGTGCAGCCAGAAGGCGGCGAAGTCGAGGCTCGAACGATCGGCGACGAAGCCCGACGCGGCGGCGAGCTCGGCGGCGCGCTGCTCGGCCCACAGCTCCTCGAGCAACGCGGCCAGGTCCGCGGGCTCGAGGGCGAAGAGGTCGAGCCCGGCCTCGAGCCGCCGGCGCATGCCCTCCTCGACGTACGGCAGCCCGAGTTCGGCCGCCAGTCGGCGGGCGAGGGTCGTCTTGCCCGTCCCGGCGGAACCCGAGAAGGCGAGCCTCACGGGCGCTCCTGTGCGGCGGCGAAGGTCCAGGGGCGTTCCCCGAAGGCCTCGAGCACCGCGCCGGCCTCGGAGAGCGTCAGGGCGGTGTGCGAGCCGACCGCCGGCGCCAGGCGCAGGGCCTGGTCGAGGGGCAGGCCCAGGAGCTGCGCGAGCAACGCGCGGATCACGCCGACGTGCGTGACGAGCACCAGCCGCTCGCCCTCCACGCTGGAGCGATGGTCCTCCCACCAGGCGCGCACCCGCGCGGCGAGGTCGCCGAAGGACTCGCCGCCCGGAGGCCGGGCGTGGACGTAATCGGCCCAGTAGGCGCGCACGGCCTCGGGCTCGCTGGCGCTGATCGCCTCCCAGGTGCGGCCCTGCCAGGCGCCCAGGTGTTGTTCGCGAACGCTCGGCTCGAGCTCGAGCTCGAGGCCCGCGTCGCGCGCGACCCGCTCGCCGAGGATTCGACAGCGCTGGAGATCGCTCGAGACGACGCGCGTGGGGCTCGGCCCGCGGGCGGCGAACCAGCGCGCGAGGCGCTCGCCCTGGAGCGCGCCGGTCGCGGAGAGGGGCACGTCCTCCTGGCCCCAGAGGACGCGCTCGCTGAGGCGCTCGACCTCGCCGTGACGCAAGAGGTGCAGGTGCGTCGCGCCGCCGGCGGGCAGGATGCGGCGGGTCGCCGGGCCCAGGGCCCCTCCGAAGGCCTGACCCTGCTCGCCCGCCTGCTCCCCCTCCGTCTCCATGGGAATCGCGCGGCCGGAGGCTACCACGGGGCCGGGAGGGGGCCCCAGGGCTCCGCCGGCCACCCCTGGCCCGCTTCGGGGTCGATCGAGTCCGCGGGGTGAGCGAACCGGGTCCGCAGGGTCTGGACGGGGGTTGGCGGGCAGCCGGGCCCGAGGGAACGCTCTCGCCCGTGTCGCCCCCGCCGGGAGCCTGATACGGTTAGGGAGGACTCGCAGCTCTGCGAGCCCCGACCCGCTCCCCCCCGGGCGGGTCAGGTGAGTGGACCGATCGGCCACTCCCCATCCCTTTCTCTCGATGCCCCCCGTCCCCCCTTGGGCGGGAGGCGCAGACCTCTGAACAGGACGACGTCCCACCATGAGAGTTCTCTCCACCGGCCTCGCCGCGCTCCTCGGCCTCGGCCTCGCCAGCACTGCCAGCGCGCAGTTCAACACCCAGACCAAGCCGGCCCCGCCGAAGACCGTCGCGAACCCGACCCCCAAGGGCGGCCTGACGACCGTCAACCCGAACGCGATGGGCGGCATGATCGCCCTGACCAACGACTGCACGACCCCCACGGTCATCGCCGGCCCGGGCGTGCACCCCTTCGACACGACCACCGCGACCACCTCCGGCTTCAACGGCGGCGGCACCTGCGCGGCGGGTGCGTCCACCATCAACCAGGACATCTTCTGGCAGTGGACGGCCCCCTCGGCCGGTAGCTGGATCTTCGAGACCTGCGATCCCCTGGGCGGCTTCGACACGAAGCTCTCGGTGCACGCGGGCATCGGCTGCGCCGCCGTCTGCGTCGGCTACAACGACGACGCCTGCTCGCTGCGCAGCCGCGTGACCGTCAACGTCGCCAGCGCCGGCGACACCTTCGTCGTCCAGGTCGGCGGCTTCGGCTCCGGCTTCGGCGCGGGCATCCTGACGATCCTTCCCCCGCCGACCCCCTCGGCCAACGACGACTGCGCCACCCCGACCGTCATCGCCGGCGCGGGCCCGCACGCCTTCAACAACGCCGGCGACACGACCGGCGCCCAGGGCCAGAACGAGGCCCTGTGCTACTTCTTCGGCTCGACCACGGTCGACCGCGACCTCTGGTACACCTGGACGGCCCCGACGAGCGACAACTACCAGGTCCGCACCTGCACCCAGACCACGGTCGACACCAAGCTGGCGGTCTACCCCGGCGCCGGTTGCCCGATCGACGGCACCTCGATCGCCTGCAATGACGACGCCTGCGGTCTGCAGAGCGCCCTGACCTTCGCCGCCGTGGCGGGGAGCACCTACACGATCCAACTGGGCACGTTCCCCGGCGCGGCCGGTGGCAACGGCACCTTCTCGATCGACGCGGTGCCCCCGGGCTCGGGTAGCGACAACTGCGCGACGGCCGAGGCCATCTCGGGCACGGGTCTGTTCAGCTTCACCCAAGTCGGCGCCACGACCGGCACCGAGGGCCAGAACGAAGCCCTGTGCTACGCCTTCTCGACGTCCGGCATCGGCAGCGACGTCTGGTACGTCTGGACCGCCCCCTGCACCGGCACCGCCACGCTGACGACCTGCGGCGGCGCGACCACCGACACGAAGATCGCCGCGTATCCGGGCAACACCTGCCCCATCGACGGTACGTCCCTCGCCTGCAACGACGACTTCTGCGGCCTGCAGTCGAGCATCGACTTCCCGGTCACCATGGGGTCGACCTACATGCTGCAGATCGGCAGCTTCCCCGGCGGCAGCACCGGCTCGGGCCAGTTCACCCTGAGCTGCTCCGGCCCCAGCAGCCCGGCCGTCGACTTCTGCAACGGTGACGGCAGCGGCACCCTCTGCCCCTGCGGCAACAACAACGACGGCTCGAACGGCGTCGCCGGTTGCTCCAACAGCGCCGGCGCCGGCGGCGGCAAGCTGGCCGCCTCCGGGACGGCCTCGATCGCCGCGGGCGACCTCGTCCTCGCGGGCTCGACCCTGCAGACCGGCCAGGCCGGCCTCTACCTGCAGGGCAACAACGCCACCGGCGGCGGCAACGGCGTCACCTTCGGGGACGGCCTGCGCTGCGCGGGCGGCGGCGTCGTGCGCCTCCAGGTCCGCAACTCCGGCATGACGGGCTCGTCCTTCACGACCGTCAACATCGGCGCCGTCGGCGGCGTCGCGCCGGGTGACGTGAAGCGCTACCAGCTCTGGTTCCGCGACACCGCGGGCCCCTGTGGCAGCGGCTTCAACTTCACCAACGGTCTGGAAGTCACCTGGATGCCCTGATGTCCTGAGGACGGCCGTGGGCTCCATGGGGCCCACGGCGCCGCGGGCCGCGCTCCCTCGCCGGGGGCGCGGCCCGCGCCCGTTCGGGGCCCGGGCGCGCTCCCGCGACCGGGAATCGAGCGGGGACCCGGAGGCCGATCCGCGACCTTCGGCCACACGGGGGCGGCCGGAGGATTCACCCATCGAAGGTCGGGAGCCGATTCCTCGGCGAGGCGTCCGACGCTCCGTTCCGATCGAATCACGCCCCGCAGGGACGCTCGCCGGCCAGGGCTTGCACCGGGACCTCGATCGTGCGAGCAAGGGCGACACGCCGCCCCCTCCTTCCCGCCGACCTCGACCCGTACCCCGATGCCTAGCCTGCTCTGGATCCCGCTGCTCGCCCTCTCCCTATGGCTCTTGTTCAGCGGGAGGGCTCTGCTCGCCTGGGTCGTGCCCGGGGCGTTGGCGTTCGTCGCCTGGGCGGCGAGCGGCATCGAGGCCCGGGTCGGGTTCTGGGTGCTGCTGGTCCTGTTCGCGGCCTTCGTGGCGGCCTTCGCCGTGCCGGCGATCCGCCGCGCGTGGCTCACCCGGCGGCTCCTGCCCCTGCTCGCGCCGATCTTCCCCAAGATCAGCGAGACCGAGAGCGCGGCCCTCGAAGCCGGCACCGTGTGGTGGGACGCGGAGCTCTTCGGCGGCGCGCCGGACTGGAAGAAGCTGCTCGAGTTCAGCCCGCGCGAGCTCTCCCAGCGCGAGCGCGACTTCCTCGCCGGCCCGGTCGAGGAGCTCTGCCGGCGCATCGACGACTGGCAGGTCCACTCGAGCGGCGACCTCCCGCCCGAGCTGTGGGCCTTCATCAAGGAGAAGGGCTTCATGGGGATGATCATCCCCGAGTCCTACGGCGGTCTGGGCTTCAGCGCCGCGGCCAACTCGGCCGTCGTCACCAAGGTCTCGAGCCGCAGCGTGACCGCGGCCGTGACCGTGATGGTGCCCAACTCGCTGGGTCCCGCGGAGTTGCTGCTGCACTACGGCACCCCCGAGCAGAAGGACCACTACCTGCCGCGCCTCGCGCGCGGCGAGGAGGTCCCCGCCTTCGCCCTGACCGAGCCCAACGCGGGCAGCGACGCGGCTTCGATCCAGAGCACGGGCGTCGTCTGCCGCGGGACGTACGAGGGGCGCGAGGTGCTCGGCATGCGCCTGGACTGGGACAAGCGCTACATCACCCTGGCGCCCGTCGCGACGCTGCTGGGGCTCGCCTTCCGCCTGCTCGATCCCGAGAACCTGCTCGGCCGCGGCGAGGACTTGGGGCTGACCGTGGCCCTGATCCCGACGCACCTGGCGGGCGTCGAGACCGGCGAGCACCACGACCCCCTGGGCGTGCCCTTCCTGAACGGTCCGACCCACGGCCGCGGCGTGTTCGTGCCCCTCGACGCGATCATCGGGGGCGCGGAGCGCGCCGGCTACGGCTGGCGCATGTTGATGGACTGCCTCTCCGCCGGGCGCGGCATCTCGCTCCCCGGGCTCGCCTGCGGCGCGGCCCAGAAGGCCGCGCGCGTGGTCGGCGCGTACGCATCGATCCGCGAGCAGTTCGGCGTGACCATCGGCCAGTTCGAGGGCATCCAGGAGCGCCTGGGCCCGATCGGCGGGCGCCTGTACCAGATGGACGCGGCGCGGCGCCTGACCTCGGGCGCGGTCGACGCGGGCCAGAAGCCGGCGGTCATCTCGGCCATCGTGAAGGCCTACCTGACCGAGGACATGCGCCGCGTCTTGAACGACGCCATGGACGTGCAGGCCGGCGCCGGCATCTGCCGCGGACCGCGCAACACCCTGGCCCACGCCTATCAGGCCCTGCCGATCGGCATCACGGTCGAGGGCGCCAACATCCTGACGCGCACGCTGATCATCTTCGGCCAGGGCGCGATCCGCTGCCATCCGTTCGCGCTGGAGGAGATGCGCGCGGCCGCCGACCGCGACCTGGCGCGCTTCGACCGCGCGCTCTTCGGCCACGGCGGAGCCCTGGCCACCAACGTGGCGCGGGCCGTGTTGCTCGGCTGGACGAACAGCCTGCTCGACCGCGCGCCGGTGTCCGGCCCGACGGCGCGCTACTTCAAGCGCTTCGACCGCGCCAGCGCCGCCTTCGCGGTGTGCGCCGAGGCCGCGATGATGACCCTGGGCGGGACCCTCAAGCGCAAGGAGCGCCTGACCGGGCGCCTGGCGGACGCGCTCGCGCACCTCTACCTGGGAACGGCTTCCCTGGCGCGCTTCCACCGCGAGGGCTCGAAGCCCGAGGACCTGCCCTTCGCCCAGTGGGCCGCCGAGCACTCCCTGCACCAGATCGAGGAGGCCCTGCGCGCCTTCCTCGCCAACCTGCCCGCGCGGCCCGTGGCCTGGATCCTGGGTGTGCTGCTGTTCCCCTTCTGGTCGCGCAGCGCGGCCCCCGGCGATCGGCTCGAGGCGCGCATCGCCCGCGCGTTGCTGGACGGCGGCGAAGCCCGCGAGCGCCTGGCGAGCGACATCTTCGTGCCCCCCCACGACGAGCCCGGCCTGGGCCGCCTCGAGCAGGCCCTCTCCCTCTCCCTCGCCGCCCGCGAGCCGCGCAAGAAGCTGCGCGAAGCGAGCCGCTCCGGCCGCATCCCCCGCGGTCCCGAGCGCACGATGGCCGACGCCGCCCGCAAGGCAGGCTTGCTCGACGAGGCCGAGGAACGGGCCGTCCTGACCGCCCTCGACGCCCGCGACGACGTGGTGCAGGTGGACTCCTTCCGCTGACGCGCACGCCGGCCCCGCGCTCGAGCGCGCGAGTCAGCGGATGCGGGCCAGGAAGCGTGGGGCGGCGGTCAGGACCCCGTCGCCGCAAACCTCGCGCAACACGCTCTCTTGCACCGCGTCGCCCATGCGGTAGGCCGGGTCGCGGGACCAGGTGCCGTCGCCGTGGTCGGTGCGGTCGTCGACGTCCCGCCGTTGGCGCAAGGCGTCGGCCAGGCGCGGCAGAGCGGCGGCGTGTTCCTGGCGCAGGTACTCGACGAAGGCCCAGGCGAGCGGCGCGGCCTGCTCTTGGTAGGAGCCGCGCGGCAGGGCGGTCAGGGCGGTGATCGGGAGCGGCTCGTTCTCGCGGCCCGTGAAGCGCTGGCGCACGTCGGCCGGCCAGCTCGTGTGCTCGGTGGCCCACACGAAGCCCGTGCGGCCCGGGAAGCAGTAGATCGACTTCAGGAGGCGCATCTCGACCGACCAGCCGAACCCCTGCAGCAACCACGCGGGCAGGGGGCCGAAGCGGCGCAGGCACAGGAGCTCGGCGCCGCGGTGGACGATCTCGTTGTCGACGTTCCACTCCTCGACGCCGGACGGCGACTCGTAGCACAGGCCCACCAGCGGGCGCTCGAGGGACCAGCCGGCGAGCTGCCGCGCGCTGGGCAGCCAGCCCGCGAGGTAGGGTTGCAACTCGAGCAGCCGGGTCAGGATCGGCTCGATCCCCGACTCGTCGCGCAGGACGAAGAGCACCACCGTGTCCTGGTCGAACACCCGTTCGGCCGTGCCCCAGGTGAAGGACCAGCGCTCCTCGCCGGCGAGCGGACCGCCGATGGGCTCGACCGGATCCTCCTCGGGATCCTCGGGCAGGACGTCCGGCGGCGGCGCGGGCGTGGCGGGCGGGGGCTCGACCGCGGGCGCCGGCGGAGAGGGCAACGCGTTCTCGAGCTCGCCCGCCACGCGCTCGAGCAACTTGAGGTAGGCGGGTGCCTTCGAGCCCTGTCGGCGCGTGACGAGCAGCACCCGCCCGCCCTCGTCCAGGTCGAAGCGCCAGCCCTCGGCGCGGCCGAGATCGGCCCAGGCCCGCAGGGCCGCGCGCGCCCCGGGGCCGGCCTCCTCGGGCAACTTCGACTCGGCGTAGGCCTTGCCGCGCCAGCGCACTTCGACCTCGGCCCCGCGGGCCTGGGGCGCGGCGAGGCACGGGAGCGAGCAGAAGAGCGCCAGCAGCAGCGCGAACGGGCTCCGCAGACGGGCGGACATCGTCATCGTCGTTCTCCGAGCCAGCGGCGCATGCGCGCGTCGAGTTCGTCGAGCGCATACCCCAGGTGCTCCTCGAAAGCCTGCTGCGGGTTCGCGCCGGCCCCGATCGCCTTCACCAGGGCGGGCGTCTGGGCGGGCCAGCCCTCGAGCAGGTAGGCCGCTGCCACGTAGGAGACCAGCAGGTCCTCGGTCGACATCTGGTTGACCGGTTTCCCGATCAGGAACTGCAGCTTGGGGCTGGCCGGCTGGGCGAGCAGCTTGTGGGCCTCGTCCATCCAGTTGACCGCCGGGTCGAGGAGCATTCCGCGCAGGCGCCGGTCCTCTTCCTGACGTTCGTACTTGGAGGGTTGCACGAACCAGGTCAGGCGTGTGCCGACCAACTCGCGGGTCAGGTAGAGCCCCAGGCCCTCGCTGAGCATCCCGTGCTGCAGGCCGATGCCCGCGCCACCGGCGAACAACCACGCCAACCCCAGGCGCACCGTCCCGTCCACGCGCCGGCGCACGTCGTCCGCCCAGTACGCGAAGTCGCCCGTGCCCCCGACGGCGCCGCCCTCGAGCTGCGCCATGTAGGCGCGCTGGGCGCCGTCGAGGGCCGGATGGCGCTCGAGCCAGGTGCGCCCCTCGGCCGGCGAGCGCAGCAGGAACACGCCGGCCCCGGGTTGGAGCCGCGCCTCGAGCGCCAGGAGTTCGCCGACCAGTGGACGGGCGGCGGCCAGCGCCGCCGCCACCCGTCGGGCTTCGGCCTCGCCCGTCGTCGCGACCACCCGCACCTCGCCCGATTGCCAGGCGCCGACGAACTCGAGTGCGAAGGCCTCTTCCCGGGGCGACACGGTGGTCGGGGCCACGCCGGCCTCGGCCTCGCCCAGGAGCCGGCGCACGAGGCCCCGCAGGCGAGCGCGGCTCTCGCGCCCACGCGCCGTCTCGACGAGCACCCAGCGGTCGCGGTCGAAGGTCTCGCCCAAGCGACCGCGCAGGAGCGGATCGTCGGGAACGAGCTCGAGCACGCCTTCGTAGGCCGCGCGCCGGCGCGCGGCGTCCAAGAGGTCCCCGCACCCATCGACCAAGCCCAGCACCCGTTCGCGCAGGGCGACGCCGAGCGCGGCGCGCCGGCCCGGTTCCGCGCGCAAGGCCTCGGGGTCGTGGTCCTTGGGCGCACGGGCCGCCCGCGGCTCGGCCCACGAACCGTCCTTCGCGCGGCGGTAGCCCAGCTCGCGGCGCGCGTCCGCGTGATCGGGCTCGAGCGCGAGGACCGCGCGCAGGACCTCGTGGCGCCGTCCGAAGAGCTGCTGGGCCTGACACCAGGCGGCGTGCTCGACGAGGCCCGCGACGTAGTCCGCCCGCGCCTGGCGCAGGTCGCGCTCGAAGGCCTCGAGCGCGGCCCGCCGCTCGCGGGTCTGCGCGTCGGCGTCCCCCTGCGCCGCGCGGACGCCCGGAGCGTGGACCACCCCCGCGAGCAGGAGCAGCGTCGTGACGAGCCAGATTCGCATGCGTGTTCAGAGTCCTCCTCGGTCCGCGCCCCTCCCCCGGGGAACGCGGTCTATCCCCAGGACCGCGCAGGGTTGCACCCGGTTGCAGGTCCAGCGGGAGAAAATCAGACCCCGCCCCGCGCGCCGACCGCTCAGGCCTCGCCCGACGCCAGGCGGCGCAGCACGTAGTGCAGGATGCCGCCGTGGCGGTAGTAGTGGGCCTCGCCGGGGGTGTCGATTCGGATCGGCGCCTCGAACTCGCGCCGCGTCCCGTCCTCGGCCAGCGCGCTGACGCGCGCGACGAGGCCGCTGCGGAAACCCGAACCCAGGGCCTCCTTCAGGCCCCCGATGGCGAAGGTCTCGCGGCCCGTGAGGCCCAGGGACTGGGCCGATTGCCCGGCGGGGAACTCGAGCGGCAGGATGCCCATGCCGATCAGGTTCGAGCGGTGGATGCGCTCGTAGCTCTGGGCGATCACCGCGCGCACGCCGAGCAGCGCCGGGCCCTTCGCGGCCCAGTCGCGCGAGGAGCCCGAGCCGTACTCCTGGCCGGCCAGGATCACGAGCGGCACGCCCTCCTCGCGGTAGCGCATGGCCGCGTCGTAGATCGCCATGCGCTCGCCGTCCGGCAGGTGCACGGTGACGCCACCCTCGACGCCCGGGACGAGCTGGTTCTTGAGGCGCACGTTGGCGAAGGTGCCGCGCATCATCACCTCGTGGTTCCCGCGGCGCGAGCCGTAGGAGTTCCAGTCCGCGCGCCCCACGCCGTGGGCCTCGAGATAGAGCGCCGCCGGGCTGCCGGGCGAGATCGAGCCCGCGGGCGAGATGTGGTCGGTCGTGATGCTGTCGCCGAAGACGCACAGGGCGCGCGCACCGCTGATCTCGCGCACCGGCGGGGCTTCCCGCGGCATGCCCTCGAAGTAGGGCGGGTGCTTCACGTAGGTCGATTCGCCGTCCCAGGCGTAGGTGTCCCCCACCGGGACGTGCAGGCCCTGCCAGCTCGCGTCGCCCGCGAAGACGTCGCCGTAGCTGCGGCCGAAGAGCTCGGATTTCACGGTGCCCTCGATCAGGGCCTCGATCTCGCGCTGGGTGGGCCAGATGTCCTTCAGGTAGACGGGCTTGCCGTCCTGGCCCGTGCCGAGCGGTTCGCGCGTCAGGTCCACGGTCAGGCTGCCCGCCAGGGCGTAGGCCACGACCAGGGGCGGCGAGGCGAGGTAGTTGGCGCGCACGCGCGCGTGCACGCGGCCCTCGAAGTTGCGGTTGCCCGAGAGCACCGCGGCGGCGACCAGCTCGCCCTGGTCGATCGCGCGCTCGATCTCGGGAGGCAGCGGGCCGCTGTTGCCGATGCAGGTCGTGCAGCCGTAGCCGACGACGTGGAAGCCCAGGGCCTCGAGGGGCTCGATCAGCTTCGCCGCCCGCAGGTAGTCGGTCACGACCTTCGAGCCCGGCGCCAGGCTGGTCTTGACCCAGGGGTGCACGCGCAGGCCGCGCTCGACGGCCTTCTTGGCCAGCAGGCCCGCGCCGATCATCACCGAAGGGTTCGAGGTGTTCGTGCAGCTCGTGATCGCGGCGATGACGACCGAGCCGTGGGAGAGCGCGAAGCGCTCGCCGCCGCGCTCGACCGGGACGGACGCGGGGGACTTCCCGGCGTCGGCGACGGCCTTGCCGAGGCTCGCCGGCGCGTCGCCGAGCAACACGCGGTCCTGGGGGCGCTTGGGGCCCGCCAGGCTGGGCGCGATCGTGCCCAGGTCGAGGTGGAGCAAGGCGCTGTACTCGGGCTCGCGCGCGCCGGGCCCGTGGAACAGGCCCTGGGCGCGGGCATAGGCCTCGACCAACGCGATGCGATCGGCCGGACGGCCCGACAGGCGCAGGTAGTCGAGCACGGCGCCGTCGATCGGGAAGATGCCGCAGGTGGCCCCATACTCGGGCGCCATGTTGGCGATCGTGGCGCGGTCGGCGAGCGCGAGGTGCTCGAGACCCGGCCCGGTGAACTCGACGAACTTGCCCACCACGCCGTGCTTGCGCAGCATCTCGGTCACGCGCAGCACGAGGTCCGTGGCCGTCGCGCCCTCGGGCAGCGCGCCCGTGAGGCGCACGCCGACGACCTGCGGGATCAACATCGAGACCGGCTGGCCGAGCAGCGCCGCCTCGGCCTCGATGCCGCCCACGCCCCAGCCCAGCACGCCCAGGCCGTTGATCATCGTCGTGTGCGAGTCGGTGCCGACCAGCGTGTCGGGATAGGCCAGCAGCTCCCCCGTGCGCGGATCGGGCAGGTCCATCACGACGCGCGCCAGGAACTCGAGGTTGACCTGGTGCACGATGCCCATGCCGGGAGGCACGACGCGGAAGCCCTCGAAGGCGGTCTGGCCCCAGCGCAGGAAGGCGTAGCGCTCGTGGTTGCGCTCGAATTCGAGCTCGGTGTTCTGCGCCAGCGCATCGCGCGAACCGAACCGATCGACCTGCACCGAGTGGTCGATCACGAGCTCCGCCGGCGCGAGCGGATTGATGCGCCGCGGATCGCCGCCCAGGCGCACCATCGCGTCGCGCATGGCCGCCAGGTCGACGATGGCCGGGACGCCGGTGAAGTCCTGCAACAGCACGCGCGCCGGCGTGAAGGCGATCTCCACCGTGGGCTCCGCCGCCGGGTCCCAGGCCAGCAGGGCCTCGATGTCGGCCGCGCGCACGCTCTCGCCGTCCTCGTGGCGCAAGAGGTTCTCGAGCAGGATGCGCAGCGCGAAGGGCAGACGCGCCACGTCGTGTCCGCGCGCCGCGAGGGCCGCCAAGGAGTGGATCTGGTACGTGCGGGGGCCGACGGAGAGCGGCACGCGGCTCTGGAAGCTGTTCATGGTGGGCTCGGGAGCTTCGGGGGCCGACAGGATACCCCTCGCGGGCCCGAAGCTCGCCCCGCGGATCAGCGTCCGACCGGGCACCCGACGCGGGTCGGGCGCTCGCCGAGCGCGCCCGGCTCGCCTTGCAGGAGCAGGTGCTCGGGGCAGGCCAGCACCCCGTCACCGAGCTGGGTCGCCACCGGGCCCTCGGCCGCGAGCAGACCGCCCTCGAGCAGCCCCGATGCGAACCCGCTGACCGCGGTCGAGCCCCCGGCGAGCAACGAGTCGAGCACCCAGGCCTCCCCGTCCCGCGCCGCGGAGAGTGCCGGCGCGCCCCCCGCCAGCAACACGCTGCGTTCGACCAGCGCCAGGCGCGCCCCGCCCAAGGCCGCGCCGCCGGCGTCGACCAGGGAGTCGCGCAGGAGCACCAGGCTCTCGCCCCCGGCGCGGATGCCGGCGGTGGTCGTGGCCGCGCCCTCGCGCGCGACCTCGCTGCGCAGCAGGGTCAGGAAGCCGTCGGAGAGCTGCACGCCGAGCTGCGCCGGCACGACCGTGCAGTCGATCAACGCGGCCGAGCTGCGCACGAGGTTGAGGGCGATGCCGCTGGGCGGCGCGAGCCACACGCCCTGCAGGACGACTTCGCCCTCCGGCGCGACGTACATCGAGTAGCGCAGGACGACCTCGCCCCGCGCAACCAGGCGCAGGCCCCGGGCGCCGGTGCGCAGCATCGCGCCCCCCGGCCCGGGCTCGTAGACGCCGGCGGGCAGGATCAGGTCGAGGTCGACCTCGCCCGAGCCGAGCTCCTCGAGCAGCGCCATCAGGGCTTCGCCGTCGGCCGCGGGGAGCTCGCGCACCGTCCGCTCGCCCTCCGCCGCGGCGAGCGTCCGATCGGCGAGCCCGCGCACGGCCGCCAGGCGCGCGGCGGGGTCCTCGACCAGGCGCCGAGCCGCCTCGAGGAAGGCCGGTTGGGGGTCGGTGCGGTGGCGCTGGAGCAGCCCGAAGCCCAGGCGCGCGTGCTGCAGGGCGGCCGCCTCGCGGGGACTTCCGAGCGCGCCGCCGAGCTCGTGCACGAGTCCCAGGCGCACCAGGCTGGCCCACGGGTCGCTCCAATCGATCGTGGCCGCCAGGGCCCGCGCCGCTTCGCGCGGATCGTCCTGGGCCGCGCCCTCGAGGGCGCTCCCGCGGGCCAGGGGATCGGGCCCGGCGCGCAGCAGGCGCTCGACCCAGTCGGCCGGTTCGGGCAGGGGCGTGAGCGTCGGCGCGAGGCTCGCCAGGCGCCGCACGCGGGGATCGGGATCGGCGCCGGCGGAGAGCTCGCGCCAGGACTCGAGGTGGCTCGCCGGGCGGCCGGCGAGGTGGCGCAACACCGCCAGGGCGCGGCGCGCGGGGCTGGGCTCGTACCAGCCCTCGGGGGGCGTCTCGAACAGACCGCGGGCCTCGGCCTCGGCGCGCAGGATCAGGGGCGCGAGGGGCGCGCCGGCCTGCGCGTCCCGGGTCGGATCGGCGCCCACGCGGCCGAGCAGCTCGCGCGCGGCGGCGGCGAGCTGCGGATCCTCGGCCGCGAGCAACTCGCGCAGGCGCGGCGCGACCCGGCTGCCCAACACCTCGAGGGTCCCCTGGGCGCGGCGCCGGCTGGCGTAGTCGGGGCTGGTGAGCTCGACCAGGGCGCGCTCGAGCAACTCCTCCGCGCCGGCACCGCCGTCGTCGCCCACGAGCACCGAGGTCGGCAGGCTCGGCAGGGACAGCTCGCCCCCCACCAGGCGGTAGCGCAGGCGCAGCCGCGCCAGGCCCGCGGGCAGGAGGTGGCCGAGCGCCAGCTCGCGCGCCGCCGGTTGGCCGGCCAGCACGCGCCAGGGGCCCGACTCGAACTCCTCCTCGACCTCGACCACCAGCTCGGGCCGGGGCAGGCCCAGGTCGGGCGGATCGGGCGCCGAGTCGAGGCGCAGGACCAGGCCGGCGTCCGCATCCCAGGCCGCCCGCGCGCGCGGCGGCGGTGGCGGGAACATGCGGCCCCCCGCGAGGTCGATCTGGCGCGAGAGGCGCGGCTCGCCCCCGGGCCCGACCTCGACCCGCAGGCGCACGTAGATGCCCTCCGGAAGGTGGGCCGCCAGGCCGCGACCGGGGCCCGCGAAGACCGCGGCCGAGCTCCAGTCGGGGGCCGTCGCGTCGGGCAGGCGCCAGGCGTCCTCCTCGGCCGGCGCGAGGTTGCGCAGGAGCACGCCCGGTCCGGGGGCGAGCTGCACCAGGCTCTCGTTCGCATGTTGGATGCGCACGTCGACCCGCCCCAGGTCCTCGCGCAGGGTCAGCAGCGAGAGGTCCATGCCGCGCGCCACGGGCACCGCCCGCTCGGAGCCGAACAGGTGCAGCACGCCGCGGGCGCGGGCGCCGAAGGCCGCCGCGCCGTCCTCGAGCGCGTGCACCCGGTACTCGGCCACGCGGGTCGAGCTGGCGCGTTCGTCGAGCCAGGCCTGGCCCTGCACCTGCGCCAGGATCTCCCAGCCGCCGTCGGGCTCGTCGGGCCCACGGGCCAGGAAACGACGCTCGACCTGGTAGCGGCCGGCCCCGGCTCCGGCCTCGCGCCAGGAGAGCGCCAGGCCGCCCTCCCCCGGACGCACGGCCAGGGCCAGGGGTTGGCGCGCGAGGGAGCGCACCCCGGCCCCCGAGTGCACCCGCTCGAGCCGCACCCGATCGGCGCCCGCGGACAGGACCCGCAGGTAGCCCCAGCCCTGGGCCCCGAGGTCGTAGATCAGCTCGGCCCCGGGCCGCGCCTCGAGGCCGGCAACCGCCTCGCCGACGCCGCGTTCGATGCGCGGGCGGGGCTCGGCGCCGAAGGGCGGCAAGCGGTAGAGCGCGGAAGCGCTCTCGAGACGGCCGGCGCGGTAGACGAGCTGGGGCGCCTCCGGCGGGAGCTGGTTGGCCACCCGCCCGCTGGCGAGCTCGAGGCGAAACCCGCGCGGGAGCTCCACGTCCTCCCACTGCGCCGCGGCCGGCAGGGCCCCGGCCAGGACGGCCAGCCCCCGGGCCAGCGCTCGGATCAGCGTCCGGGCTGGGGCCCGAGGGGGGCGGGGCGAGTTCGGGAGAGGGATCATCGCGGAAGTGGGCGCGGTACGGGTCGGCCTGGGCGGCGTGAGGAGGCGCGCTCGACGCTTCCCAGCGGGCGGCCGGAGCACTAGACTCCCCGCCCGATTGTTGGGGGCGTAGCTCAGTTGGTAGAGCGTCGCGTTCGCAATGCGAAGGTCAGGGGTTCGACTCCCCTCGCCTCCACCATCCCCACCGCCGGGCCCCCTGTTTCGGGCCGGCTCAGGGCCGCCCGGACCGGCGGCGGCGGCCCAGCTCGATGCGGCCGGCGGCCAGGTCGCGCTCGAAGCGGCCGACGAGGGCCAGCAGCTCGTCCGCGAAGCGCTGGCGCTGCCAGGCGGCGAGCTCGACCATCGCCGAGAGATCCTCGAGGGTCCTCGGCCGCACGCGGACGATCTCGACCAGGACGTGCCGGTTGAGCACCAGCGACGCGTCGATGCCCAGGCCCGCGGCGGCGCCGCGACGCCAGCTCTTCAATCGTTCGTAGAGCTCGAGCGCCGCTTCGTCGAGGCCCGCCGTGCCGTCCTTGGAGGCGAGCTGCGGGAATCGGTGCAAAGGCTCGAGGTTGCGCGCCCGTTCGAGCGCCGCGAGCAACGCGGGTCCGTGGCGGCGGGCTTGACTGGGCGCGAGCCCGGGCACGCGCGCCAGCTCGCCCGGCGTGCGCGGCAGGGCGCGCGCGACCTCCAGCAGCGTGGGGTTGGGGAGCGTGCGGAAGGGCGGCACGTCGGCTTGTCGCGCGAGATCGTCGCGCGCCACGAACAGCTCGCGCAGGGCCCGGCGCTGGCGCGGGTCGAGGGTGCGAGCGCCCTTGATCCGCACCCACTCGTCCGCGTCGAAGACGTTGTCCGGCGGTTCCAGGCGCTCGAGCCGCCCGCACTCGGCGCCCACGATCTCGGCGCGTCCCGCGCGCTCGAGCGCCGCTTGCTGTTCGTCCATCAACGGCAGCAGGAAGTGCGTGTCGAGCTGCGCGTAGAGCACCTGCTTGGGGTCGAGCGGCCGCTGCCCCCAGTTCGAGCGCTGCATCGACTTGTCCAGCTCGAGCCCGAAGTGCTCGCGCAGCACCGAGGCCAGGCCCGGATTGGTCGAGCCCAGCGCCGCGGCGGCGACGCGGGTGTCGAACAGGTTGCGGAAGCGGAACCCCTGGGCGCGCTTGAGCAACAACACGTCGTACTCGCCGTCGTGGAAGACCTTGCACACCGCCGGGTCGGCGAGCAGCTCTCCCAGGGGAGCCAGGTCCAGGCCGGCGAGGGGATCGATCAGCCAATCGCGCTCGCGGGTGCTGATCTGCACCAGGCAGACTTTCTCGCGGTAGCTGAAGAAGGAGTCGGCCTCGGTGTCGACCGCGACCGCGCCCTCGCCCCGCAGATGCGCGACGAGCTCCGCCAGCGCGCGGGCGTCCCCGATCCGTTCCGGTGCCGGCAGGTCGATGCGCATGGACTGTTGGGGGGGCGCGGCGGGGCGGGCGGATCCTCCGGCGCGGACGCGCGCGCGGGACGGAGGCCCTCCCTGGGGGCGCGGGAACGAGAGCGGGCCCCCGCGCCGAAGCGTGGGGGCCCTGCTGGAGGCTCGCCCGAGGGTGGTTCCGGCCGCCCCAGAGGACGTTTCTCCGGGGCTGGACCGAGCGCCGCAGGGGCGTCGAGCGGTGGCGAGGATGACGGGACTTGAACCCGCAACCTCCGGCGTGACAGGCCGGCACTCTAACCGATTGAGCTACATCCCCGCTCGGGCCGGCGAGTATAGCCCCCGAGGTGCGCCCGTCCAGACCCGGGAGCCCCCGCGCGCGGGATCGGGCCCGGCGCGGCGGCCGGAGGTCAGCGGGGGAGCGCTCGCCAGCGCTCCAGGAGCTCCGCCAGGGGCACCTCGGAGAGCGGCCGGTCCAAGCCCGCCTCGAGGGCCTCGAAGCGACGCTCGAAGCGCTTGGACGCGGCGCGGCAGGCGGCCTCCGGATCGAGGCCCAGGTAGGAGCCCAAGCAGGCCGCGGCGAAGAGCACGTCGCCCAGCTCCTCGCCCGCGCGTTCGGCGAGCGCGCCCTCGAGGCGCTGCGAGCCTCCGCCCTCGGCGAGGTGCGGATCGAGCACGGCGCGCAGCTCGTCGAGCTCCGCGTCCAGTTGCCGCAGGGCCCCGGCCGGGCTCGACCAGCGGAAGCCCGCCGCCGCGGCTCTCCCGCTGATGCGCGCCGCGCGCTGCAGGGCCGCCAGCCCCCGGGGCACCCCGGCGAGGGCGCCGCCCCCGGCCTCCCCCGCCTCGGCGCGTTCGTCGCGCTTGGCCGACTCCCAGCTCGCCAACGCCTGCTCCGCGTCCTCTGCGCGCACCTCCCCGAAGACGTGCGGGTGGCGCCGCACGAGTTTGTCGGCCACCCCACCCGCCACGTCGGCGAGGTCGAAGCGCCCCCCGTCCTCGGCGATGCGGCACACCAGGGCCACGTTCATCAACACGTCCCCCGCCTCCTCGGCGACGGCGGAGTCGTGGCCGTCCTCGATCGCGTCGCACAGCTCGTGGGCCTCCTCGAGCACGTGCGGAGCCATGCTGGGAAGCGTCTGCTTGCGGTCCCACGGACACCCGTCCGGCGCGCGCAGCCGATCGACGACGCCCACGAGGCGCGCCAGGGCCAGGAGCCGCGGATCGTCGGCGGCGGCGGGTTCGGGGAGGCGAGCGGAGATCGGCGGGGACGTGTCCATCGGCACAGGGTAGCCCGGCGAGCGGGCGGAGCGCGCGGCCGCTCGGGCGCAACCTACACGTCTGTCAATGCGGCCCCTTGCGCAAGGCTGACGCGGGCGAACGGATCGGGCGGACTCGCCTTCGCCCCCCCCAACCCCCCTCGCTATAGTGCCGCCCCTTCGTGATCGGCGCAGGGCTCCGCACGGGACCGCGCCGACCTTCGCCATGCGCATCCTGCTCACGATCCTGCTCGTGATGGCGCTGTGGGCCCTGCTGTCGGGCTTCTTCGACGCCATGCACCTGGGCCTGGGGCTCGCGGTCGCGATCGCGATCGCCCTGGGGGCCGAGCGCTGGCGCTATCCGGAGCCCCTGCCCGTGCTGCGCTGGCTCGCCTACGCGCCGTGGCTGGCGTGGAAGATGATCGGCTCGAACCTGCACGTGGCGCGCCTGGTCCTGACCCCGGGCCTGCCGATCGAGCCGCGCTTCGTCGAGCTGCGGCCGGGCGTGCGCGGGCCCCACGCCCTGACCCTGCTGGGTTGCTCGATCACCCTCACCCCGGGAACGGTCTCGGTCGAGCTCGACCCCGAGCGCCTGCTCGTGCACACCCTGGACGCCGACTCGATCGACCTCATCACGAGCGGCGAGCTGGCGCGCCGCGTGGCCCACGTCTACGGCCAGACTCCGGAGGCACCGGCGTGACCCAGGCCCTGCTCCTGCCCGCCGCCGCGTTGATCTTCGTGCTCTCGGCCCCCTACCTCGTGCGGGCCGTGATCGGGCCCACGGTGTTCGACCGCCTGGCGGGCCTCAACGCCGCGGGCACGAACGTGGGCGTGCTGCTGGTGCTGATCGGCGCGCTCTACGGACGCCTGGACATGTTCGTGGACATCGCGCTGGCGTTGTTCCTGCTCAACTTGGTGGCGACGCTCTTGATCGCGCGGCACCTGCGGGACAAGGCGCAGCGCGAGCGGAGGGCGGCGTGAACCTGATCCAGGACGTCGCGGCCTGCGCGCTGATCGTGGCGGGGTTGGTGTTCGTGATGGTGGCCGCCGTCGGCTTCACGCGCCTCCCGGACGTGTTCTCGCGCCTGCACGTGACGGGCATCCTCGACACCCTGGGCGCGCCCCTGGTGCTGCTCGGAGTCGCGCTCTGGAGCCTGCCCTCTTTGGTGTCCGGCAAGTTGACCCTGGCCCTGGTCTTCCTGCTGATGACGAGCCCGCTGATCGGACACCTGCTGTCGCGCTCGGCGCTCGAGACGCTGCGCCGCGACCCCGGGCCGAAGGTGCCCACGCGCACCAGCGCCGACCCCGAGGAGCGGACGCCGTCCGGCGCCCGGAGCTGAGCCCATGAACGTGCCGCTCGAGATCGCCTTCAGCGTGGTCCTGATGGGCCTGGCGTTGATCGTCGTCTGGGTGCGGGACCTCCTGGCCCTGACCGTGCTGCTCTCGGCCTACAGCGGCGTGTTGGCCCTGGTCTTCGCCATGCTGGGCGCGCCCGACGTGGCCTTCACCGAGGCCGTCGTCGGCGCCGGGGTCTCGACCGGTCTCCTGATCGCGCTGCTGCGGCGCGTCGACTCGCGCCTGACCTCGAGCGAGCCCGAGCCCGCGCCGGAGACCGTGCGCGCCGAGCGCCGCCGGCACCTGCTCGGGGCGCTGACGGCCCTGGCCCTGGGCGGGCTCCTGCTCGTCGGCGTGCACGCGCTGCCGCCCTTCGGCGACGCGGGGGCCGTGACCCACACCCACCTGAGCGCCGAGTATGCGCGCCGCGCGTACGGCGAGACCCACACGCCGAACCTCGTGACCGCCGTGCTGGCCGACTACCGCGGCTTCGACACGATGATCGAGACCGCGGTGGTGCTCGTCGGCGCCCTGGGCTGCCTTCTGATCCTGTGCCACTCGCGGGCCCCCCGCCCCCAAGGAGGGCGCTGATGCAGCAAACCCTCGACAGCGTGATGCTGCGCACGATGCTCGGCCCGCTGGTCTCGTCCCTCCAGCTCTTCGCCGCCTACGTGTTGATCCACGGGCACTACAGCCCCGGCGGCGGCTTCCAGTCCGGGGTGGTGCTGGGGGCCTCCTTCATCCTGCCGCTGCTGGTCCTCGGCCGCGGTGCGCGCTCCTACGGCTACAGCGTCCTGACCCAGGGCCAGGGCCTGAGCCTGTCCGCGATCGGCGTGCTGATCTTCGTCGCGGTCGCGACCGCGCCGGTGTTCCTGGGATCGGCCTTCCTCGACTACTCGGCCCTGCCCCTGGCGGCCGACTCGGCCGATCGCCGCTCGCTCGCGATCCTCCTGATCGAGGTCGGGGTGACCCTGGGAGTCGCCGGCGCCGTGGTGGCGATCTTCCGCGGGTTGATCGAGCACGACATCCCCGAGCGCAACGCGGGGAGGGGCGCATGACGGACTATCTGCTCGCCCGCGGCCCCTACATCCTGCCCGTGGTGCTGGTGACGATCGGCACCTACGGCCTGATCGCCAATCGACACTACGTCAAGACCATCGTCGGGCTGTTCCTGGTGCAGTCGGGGTTGATCCTGTTCTTCATCGCCCTGGGGGCGAAGGTGGGCGCGACGATCCCGATCCTGATCGACGGCGAGCCGACCACTCCGCTGCACAACCCCCTGCCCCACGCGATGATGCTGACCGCCATCGTGGTGGGCGTGGCGACGCTGGGGGTCGCGATGGCGATCCTGCGCCGGCTGCAGGTCGAGCGCGGCTCGATCGAGCAGATCGACGGCGGCCCGGACCCTGGAACGGGGAGCGGCGCGTGAACTCGAACCTGCCGGCCCTGCTCTTCCTGGTGCCCTTCGTGGCGGCGCTGGTGATCGTGGCCCTGGGGGGCCGCCGCCCGCGCCTGGTGGGCTGGGCCGCCTCGGGCTCCATGGTCCTGACCGCGGCCCTCGCGGTGTGGGCGGCGCTGCGCGTGGCCCGCGAAGGGACGCTCGTGACCCACTTCGGCGGCTGGGCGCCGCCGGTCGGCATCGAGTGGATGCTCGATCCCTTCTCGACCCTGATGGCGCTGCTCGTGGGCGTCGGCGGCGCGTTGCTCGTGGTCGGCTCGGCCGGCACGGTCGAGCGCGAGCTGCGCCAGCGCGAGCACCTCTACCACGGCTGCGCGCTGCTGTTGGTGAGCGGCCTGATGGGCATGGCGCTCACGCACGACCTGTTCAACCTGTTCGTGATGCTCGAGCTGTCGTCGCTGGCTTCCTACGCCCTGGTGGCCTGCGGCCCGCGCCGCGCGCCCGCGGCGGCCATCGACTACCTGGTGCTCGGGAGCATCGGCGCCACGCTGTACCTGCTGGGCGTCGGGTTCCTGTACGCGGCGACGGGCACGCTCAACATGGACGACGTCGCCCTGCGCCTGGCGGCGGCCGACCCGCGATTGGCGACCAGCGGCCTGGCGCTGATCCTGGTCGGCCTGGGCGTGAAGATGGGGCTCTTCCCGCTGCACACCTGGATGCCGTCGGCCTACGCGACCGCGCCCAGCGCGGCGGGCTCGCTGATGGCGCCGCTCGCGACCAAGGTCTCGGCCTACGCCCTGCTGCGCGTCCTCTACTGGGTCTTCCAGCCCGAGGCGCTGCACCAGCAGCAGCTCCTGCTCGAGGTGCTGTGCTGGGCGGGCGCAGTCGCCATGGTCTGGGGCGGCGTGCGGGCGGCGATGCAACGCGATCTGCTGCGCCTGCTGGCCTTCTCGAGCGTCTCGCAGATGGGCCTGGTGGCGTTGGGGGCGGGCCTCGCCAACGCCGACGGCCTGACCGGCGCGCTGCTGCACCTGGCCAACGACACGCTGATGAAGGGCGCCCTGTTCCTGGCCGCGGGCGTGGCCCTGGTACGCTTCGGCGTGCGCCGCGTCGACGAGCTCGGACGCCTGCGCGGCCGCGCCCCCTGGACGTCGGGGGTGTTCGTCGTCGCGGGCCTGTCGCTGGTCGGCATCCCGCCCCTGTCGGGCTTCTACGGCAAGTGGTACGTGCTGCAAGGGGCGGTCGAGGCGCAGCGCTGGGGCCTCGCCGCGGCGATCGTGCTCGCCACCCTGGCCACGGCCTTCTACGTCTTCCGGCTGGTCGAGCAGATCTTCTTCGCGCCCGGCGCCGCGGCGAGCAGCGGCGAGGCGGCCACCTCCGCCGGCGCGCGGCCGGTCAGCGCGACCAGCGTGATGCTGGCCAGCGCCAGCGTGTTGTTCGCGGTCGGGATCGTGCTCGCGGGCGTGTTCAACGCACCGCTCGTCCGTGAACTGATCCGGCCGGCCCTGCCGGGAGGGCTGTGAGCGCCATGGGTCACGACGCGATGTTGCTCGTCACCGTGGTCGCCCCCCTGGCGGCCTCCGTGCTGGCCCTGCTCGGGCCGCGCAAGCTGGCCGAGCTCTGGAGCTATCCGGCGGCCGCCCTGACCCTGTACGCCAGCGTCTCGCTGCTGCTGCACGTGCGCGGCGGCGGCACGGCCGAGCTCGAAGTGCTGCCGCTGATTCCCGGCGCCCCGCTGATGCTGCGCGCCGATCCCCTGGGGGTCACCTTCGCCGCCCTGGCCAGCGGCCTGTGGGTGCTCGCGACGATCTACTCGAGCGGCTACGTGCGGGCCGAGAAACTCGCCTCTCGCCCACGTTTCTTCGCCTGCTTCGCGGCCTCGATCGGGGCGGCCACGGGCATCGCCTTCTCGGCCAACCTGCTCACGTTCCTGCTGTTCTACGAGTTCCTGACCCTGACCACCTACCCGCTGGTGGTGCACAAGCAGACGCCCGAGGCGCTCGCGGGCGGCCGGCGCTACCTCGCCTTCGCGATCAGCGCCGGGATGGTGCTGACCGTCGCGGTGGCCTGGACCTGGTTCGCCACCGGCAGCCTCGACTTCCAGGCCGGCGGGTTCGTGAAGGAGCACCTCACGCCCGGGGCGCTGGGCACGCTCTTCGCGCTGTTCCTCTTCGGCTGCGGGGTCAAGGCCGCCATCATGCCCCTGCACTCGTGGTTGCCGGCGGCGATGGTCGCGCCCTCGCCCGTGAGCGCCCTGCTGCACGCCGTGGCGGTCGTGAAGGCCGGCGTCTTCGGCTGCATCCGGGTGGTCGGCTACGTGTTCGGGCCCGAGGCCCTGAGCGGCACCTTCGCGGTCCAGACGGTGGCCGTGCTGTGCGCCGCGACGATCGTGATCGGGTCCCTGCTGGCCCTGCGCCAGGACCACCTCAAGCGGCGCCTGGCCTACTCGACGGTCGTGCACCTCTCCTACATCGTGCTCGGCGCGACCCTGCTCGCGCCCCACGCCATGACCGGAGCGGTGCTGCACCTGGTCAACCACGGCCTGGCGAAGATCACGCTCTTCTTCTGCGCCGGCGCGATCCATGCCAACACGCACATCGAGTACATCCGGGACATGAAGGGCCTGGGGCGGCGGATGCCGCTGACGATGGGCGCCTTCGCCATCGCTTCCTTCGGCCTGATCGGACTGCCGGGCCTGTGCGGCTTCGTGGGCAAGCTGTTCCTGGCCCGCGGCGCGCTCGAGGTCCACGAGTGGGGCCACTTCGCGGTGTTGCTCGGCGCCTCGCTCTTCTCGGCCGCCTACCTGCTGCCGATCCTGCGCGCGGCGTTCTTCGAGCAGGCCGCGGACGCGGACGCCCACGCTCAGCACGGCGAGCACGACCACGGGCACGGCGGCGAGGCGCCCGGCTCCTTGGTCGGCCCGCTGCTCGGGACCGCCGCCCTGGTGATCGTGTTCGGGCTCGTGCCGGCCGTGATCGACATCCAGTACGACCTGGCGGGCGCGGTCGCGGCCCAGGTCTTCGGGACCCAGCCATGAATGCACGCGTGATCGGGGTGCTCGCCGGCCTGGTGCTGCTGCTCTCGGTGGCGGAGGGGCTCTTCGCGCCGCACTACGACCCCAAGTTCCCCTGGCACCGACTGCCGGGTTTCTATGCCCTGGTGGGCCTGGGGATGGGCGTCGTGTTCGTCGTGCTCACCAAGCTCGGCAAGGGCGCGCTCCAGCGCCCGGAGGACGGCGATGCCTGAGTGGCTGCACCCGGTCCTGCCCCTGGTGCTCGGGGCGCTGCTGATGCCCGTCGCCGGGCTGGCGACGCGACGCGCGCTCAGCGTGCTCGCGCCTCTGGCGAGCCTGGGTGTCGTGCTCGCGCTGCCGGACGGCGCTTCCCTGCCGATCCGCGTGCTCGGCTTCGAGCTCGAGCTGCTGCGCGTCGACGCGTTGTCGCGCCTGATGGCGGTCGTCTTCACGTCGTACGCGGCCATCGCGGGGCTCTTCGCCTGGAGCGAGGAGGGGCGCCTCTCGAAGGGCGCGGGTCTGCTGCTCGCGACCGGCGGCGTGGGCGTCGTCCTGGCCGGCGACCTGTGGAGCTTGCTGCTCTTCTGGGAGACCCTGGCCGTCGCCTCCCTGGGCCTGATCTGGTCCAGCCGCACGCGCGGGGGGCTCGACGCGGGCTATCGCTACATCGTCTTCCACCTGCTCGGGGGTCTGCTGCTCCTGGGCGGCATCCTGATGCACCTCGCCGCCGGCGGCAGCGGCGCGATCGCGAGCCTCGACCTCGCCGGCCCCGGGGCCTGGATGCTGCTCGCCGGCGTGGCGGTCAACGCCGGCATCCCGCCCCTGCACGCCTGGCTGCCGGACGCCTATCCGCGCGCGACGGTCTTCGGCACGGTGTTCCTGGCGGCCTTCACCACCAAGTCGGCGGTGTACGTGCTCGCGCGCCTCTTCCCCGGGGCCGAGCCCCTGATCTGGCTGGGCGGCGCGATGGCGCTCTACGGCGTCACCTTCGCGATGCTGGAGAACGACATCCGGCGCCTGCTCTCCTACCACATCGTGAGCCAGGTCGGCTTCATGGTCTGTGGGGTGGGCCTGGGGAGCCCGTTGGCCCTGGACGGCGCGACCGCGCACGCCGTCGCGCACATCTACTACAAGGGGCTGCTGATGATGTCGGCCGGCGCGGTCATCCACGCCGTGGGCAGCGGGCGCCTGAACGAGCTCGGGAACCTCGCCCGTCCGCTGAAGTGGACCCTTGTGATGATGCTGATCGGGGCTTGGTCGATCTCCGGCGTGCCGGGCCTGAACGGCTTCGTCAGCAAGTCGATCACGATCTCGGCCGCCGCCAAGGAGTACCGACCCGCGGCCGAGCTGATGTTGCTGTGCGCTTCGGTCGGCACGTTCCTGTCGGTCGGCATGAAGCTCGTGTGGTTCACCTTCTTCGGCTCCCGCGAGCGGACCGCGCCGCGCACCCTGCGCCCCGTCCCGCCGACGATGATGCTCGCCATGGGCGCGGCGGCCCTGGTCTGCATCGTCACCGGCGTCGCCCCCGGCCTCCTGTACGCGGCCCTGCCGAACGGGGGCAACTACCACCCCTACACGCTCGACCACGTCCTGACCTCGCTCGAGCTCCTGCTGGCGACGGCGCTGATCTTCTGGGTGTTCCGCGCGGCGTTACTCGCCAAGCAGGCCGCCTACACCCTCGACCTCGACCGCCTCTACCGCCGGCCGCTCTTCCTCGCGATCGAAGGCGCGAGCGGAGCCCTCGCCGCGACCTACGCCGCCGCCGAGCGCGGCCTGCGCGCGTTGGGCCGCGCCGCCTGGCGCGCCTGGCGCTCGGGCCTGCCGCGGATCGCACCCGGCGCCCTGGCCTACCGCGTCGCGCTCGCCATGCTGTGCTGCGCGGCGCTGTGGTTCCTGGTGCAGGAGCGTTGAGGCGTCGCCTCGAGGACGGCCTGGTTCCTTACGGGTTCAGGCGCCGGTAGAGCCACGCGCGGGCGAAGGCCCAGTGCCGATCGGCGGTGCTCGGGGGGAGCTGCAGGGCGGCGGCGGCCTGGGCCAAGGTCAGGCCGGCGAAGAAGCGCAGCTTGACGAGTTCGGCGTGGCGCGGGTGCTCCCGCGCCAGGTGCTCGAGCGCCTCGTCGAGGTCGAGCACCTCGGGCGGCACCGGGTCGAGCAGCAGATCGATCGCCTCGAGGGCGATTCGCTTGCGCGCACCGCCGCGCTTCTGGGCGCCGCGGGCCCGCGCGCGGTCGATCAGGATGCGCCGCATGGCCTCGGCGGCGGCGGAGAAGAAGTGCACCTCGCCGTCCCAGTGGGAACCGTTCGGATCCTTGGGGTCGACGAGCCGCAAATAGGCCTCGTGCACCAGCGCGGTGGCCTGCAGGGTCTGGCCGGGGCTCTCGCGCGAGAGCCTGTGCTCGGCGAGCTGGCGCAGCTCCTGGTACACCAATGGCAAGAGCCGGGCCGCCGCCTCGCGGTCCCCGGCTCGCACCGCGCCCAGGATCTGGGTGACATCCGTTCGCATGGAGGCGACGTCGGAAGCTATCCCTCGTCCCTAGTTCCCGCAACGGGTGCCCCGGAGCGAGACGCTCCGCGAACAGGGCCTCGGTGTGGACCTCAGCGTCCAGAGTGCGTCTGCGGGACGAGCGGCTGAGCGGCGAGCCACTCCCTTCGAGCCTCGCGCTGCACCAGGCCGAGGGTCGGATCGGTGGGCATCCCCAGGCGCGCCACCTGCTCCTCGGCGCGCGCCCAGGCCTCGCCGGCCGCCTCCGGTCGACCGCTGGCCAGCTCGATCAGGCTCAGCACGGCGAACTCGGTCCCCCGCAGGGCATCGCGCGCACCCTCGCCTGCGAGGCTCGCCTGCAACACGACCCGGCCTGCGTCGTGCTCGCCCAAGCGGTGGAGCAGCAACGCCTCCAACCAGACCCGATCGGGCGCCCGCTCGGGCTGGCGCTCCTGCACGAAGCGCAGTCGCTCGAGCGCCCGGCGGTAGGACTCCGGGGACCCACCGGCGGAGCGCGCGACGTAGAGCGACTCGCTGAAGAGCAGGTTCAACGAGTCGCCCCGGGCGCGCGCCTGCTCGAGGGCCGCCGACCGCAGGGCCTCGTTCGGGAGCCGCTGCGCGCACAGCGGCAGGTCCGCCAGGCGCGCGGCGACCTGAGCGGACAGGCCGTGCTCCTGCGCCAACGAGTCGACCAGGTGCCGAGCGCGTCGGACCAACTCGCGCCGCTCGAGGATCCCGGCGGCGGGGCGGGCCGTCTCGTAGAGCGTGAACGGCTCCTTGGTCGTGGCGATCAGGCTGGATCCGTCGGAGGTGAAGGCCAGGGCCTGAACGGGACCCGGCCGCAGGACCGCTAGGGCGTCGCCGCGCTCGAGCTCCAGGACGAACACGGACCCGTCCCCCAACCCGGCCGCGACGCGCCGCCCGTCCGGGTGCGGGGCCAAGCGCGTGATGGAGCGGTTCCAACCCCGCTCGCCCCCATCCTCGAGGCGGGCGCGCCAACGGATCGCGCCGCTGGGGAGCTCGTGGAGCGCGAGATCCCCCTTCTCGCCGCCCACCAGGAGCCCGCCCGCGTCGAGGGTCAGCGCGAGGGCCGTGGGGTCGAAGTCGGGGACCAGGGTGCGGACGGGAGAAGAAGGATCGTCGAGGGCGGAGAGGGCGATGGAGCGCGTGCCGCGCCGGCTCCCCAGGGGCTCGGCCCCGTCCGCCGAGCGGATCGCGGCGCCCGCGGCGCTGACGACCAGGCGCCCGTCGGACGAGACGACCAGCGCGCGGATCGGGCCATCGTGGGGGCGCGACCACTCGGCGAGCGAGCCGTTGCTCCAGTCGAGCACCAGCAGCCGCCCGTCCCCCGCTCCCAGCAGCACGCGCTCGCCGCCGGGGATCCAGGCCAAGGCCGAGTGTCCGGCGGGGTCGCCCGCGCGCACGGCGAGGGGCTCGGGGCCTTCGAGCCCGAAGAGGTGGATGCGCCCCAGGGTCTCGGCGGCAACGATGCGCCGGCCGTCCGGCGCGAAGGCCAAGTGCTCCAGGTACTTGGTGGAGACCTCGCTGAACCAACGCAACTCCCCCGTGGGGACGTGCCAGAGCTGGAGGTTTCCCCAACCGCCGCTGGCCACCCACTCGCCCCGCGGCTCGATCGCGCCGCCCACGCGGATGGAGCGATCCGTCGCCGGGACGCGGAAGGGGACCTCGTGGATCGGGAGCTCCCACAGGTGCACGTGCCCGGATTGGTCCAGGCTCCCGAGCTCGCGCCCATCCTCGCTGACGCTCAGGGCCACCAGGTGCGTGTGGTGTCCGAGAAGATCGAAGCCGTGCTCGGGCTCGTAGGCGCGGTGGATCGTGAGCCCTCCCCGGCGGTCGCCGAGCGCGGCGAGGTCCGCCGCGGGGCTGAGCGCGCCCACCGTGAGGTCGCGGCTCGGATCGGTGGCGATCGTGAGGCGCGCGAAAGTGCCCGGGGGTCCGAGGAAGCTCGCTCGGCCGCGCTCGAGGACGGCCCGCGACAGGATCCCCGCGCGTTCCGGTGGCATCCGCTCGAGGCGGGGAGGATCGCCGCCCACCTCGAGCGAGAGAGCGGCGAGTTCCTCGCGCCCCGGGTCGAGGTGGAGCAGCGCCCGTCCCCCCGGGTCGAAGGAGAGGAGCATCCCCCGCGCTGGGCAGGGCAGCGTGCGCACGACCTCGCCGCGGACGACGTCGATCAGGTGCGCCTGGGGCAGCTCGGGATCTGCGAGGACGACCTGTGTGCCGTCGGGCGAGACGGGCGCGGAACCGAGGTTCCCCGTGCGGGTCCAGCGCTCGGTCAGATCGGGCCACGAGAGCCAGTGCACCACGCGCCCCCCCGCCTCCTCGCCGCGGATCGAGAGCGACGCCAGCCATCGGCCGTCGGGCGAGAAACACAGGCGTTGCCAGCCCGGGACGAGCCCATCCCGCTCCCCCACCAACCGACCGTCGTCCCGGTCCCACACCTGCAGCTTCCCGTCCCGGGAGCTCGTCGCCAGCAGCTCCCCTCCCGGGGCGTGGCGTAGGTCGGTGTTCATCCCCCCGTGGGCCTGCCAGTGGAGGCGGCTGCGTCGCGCGAGGTACGCGAGGTAGCTCCACTCCCAACCCCGATGTTCCTGGGGCGCGCGCAAGAGCCGCTGCACCCAGTGACCGTCGGGCAGCGGGTCGTAGGGCGTCGCGGTCAGGATCGCCTCGTACGCCGCGCGTTCGGCCTCGTCGCGCGCGGCGTCGGCCTCGGCGCGCGCCGAACGCGCGGCGGTCTGGGATTCCTCCGCGGCCCGACGGAGCTCGATCTGGAGGCTGCGCTCGCGCAGGGCCCAGACCATCGTGCCCGTCGTCCCGAGCAGACCCGAGCTCAGCAACGCCCAGGCGATGACCAGGCCGCGCCGCCGCCGGACGAACTTGCGCAGGCGGTACAGCGGGCTGGGCGGCCCCACGCTGACGGGCTCGTGGGCAAGGAAGCGCTCGAGGTCGGCACGCAGGTCCGCCACGCTCGGGTAGCGGCGGGCGGGGTCCTTCTCGAGGCACTTCATCACGACCCAATCGAGCTCGCCCGACGGCGCCCGGCCGGACCGAGCCGGCGCGCCGCGCGGCGGACGCGCGCCGGGCGCGATGCGGGCGCTGGGGGTGGGCGGATCGACCTCGCGGATCACGCGCAGCATCTCGATCAGGCCCTTGCCGGCGAGCTCGCGCTCGTCGAAGGGCGGGCTGTCCGTCAACAGCTCGTAGAGCAAGGCCCCCAGGGAGTAGAGGTCGCTGCGCGCGTCGACCTCGCGTCCACCGGGGTCGGCGAGCTCGGGGCTCATGTACGCCGGCGTGCCGATCACCTGCTGCCCGGTCGTGAGCAGCGTCTCCTCGGTCAGGCGGGCGTGGGTGGCCTTGGCCACGCCGAAGTCGATCACCTTCGGGCGCGCGACGCCGTCGCAGGCGGTGACGAGCACGTTCGAGGGCTTGATGTCGCGGTGGATCACGCCCTTGGCGTGGGCGTGCTCGATCGCCCGGCAGAGCGCGACGAACAGGTTCAGCCGCGCCGGCAGGTCGAGCCCGTGCGCGCGGCAATGGGCGAGGATCGGCTCGCCACGCACGAGCTCCATCACGAAGTACGGCCGGCCCGCGTCGGTCGTGCCCGCGCCGAGGACGGTGGCGATCCCCGGGTGCTCCATCAGGGCCAGGGCCTGGCGCTCGGCCTCGAAGCGTTGCACCACGCGCCGGCTGTCCATGCCGGGCTTGAGCAGCTTGAGCGCGACCGCCCTGCGCACGGGCCGCAGTTGTTCGGCCGCCCACACGGTCCCAAAACCCCCCTCGCCCAGGACCTCGATCAGACGGTAGTCGCCGACGCGTTGGCCCGCGGACTCGAGACCCGGCGCGGGACCGCACGCGTCCTGCGCGGGGTCGCCCGACTCGAGGAACCGGGTCCCGGACACGTCGCGGTGCGCGCGCAGGAGTTCCTCGAGCAGGCGCAGCAGCTCGTGGTCCCCAGAGCAGGCGCGTTCGAGGAAGGCGGCGCGCTCGGGGCCATCGGCTACGTCGAGGGCCGCGTCGAAGAGGCGTTCGAGCTCGTCCTGCTGGGGCATGGATCCGCTTCGTGGTGGACACTCGGGCGCGGTCGTCGCGGGAACGCCAGGGGAGCAGGCAGCCTAACGCCGATCCACGCCCCGCGTCAGGCACGGGGTCCGGCGCCCCGCGGACGGAGCGCCGGACCCGTTCGCGGACTTCGCCCTCAGGGGCGCACGAGGATCTGGAGCGTGCGGGCCGCGTTGCCCGGTTGGGCGTCGTCGCGGGGCTCCTCGAACTCGACCCGCAGCTCGTGCAGACCCGCCGTGCGCGGGACCCACGAGAACTCCTCGCGGGCGCCGTGCAGCGGATCGATGCCCCACACCGAGCGGCTCACCAGCAGCTCGCGCCGCCCGTCGGGATCGGTGTGGAAGACCTGCATGCGGCGCACACCGACGTCGCCGGCGTCCGCCCAGGCCTGGGCCCGCACCGGGAAGGCGGCACCCAGGTGCACGGTCGCGGAGCCCGAGCGCCAGACGCCGTCCCCCGCGTCGAGGCTCAAGCCGTCCGAGTCCACGCGCACGTCGGGGGCGAGGGTGAGGGCGAGCAGGCCGTCCCGGTCCACCGGGCGCGGCCCCACCGAGACCAGGGTCCAACCGGTGTTGTTCTGGCCCTTCTCGAGCGTGTCGAGCGGAACTCCGGCACCGTCGCGCAGCGGATCGCCGTAGCGGTCGACCAACTCGTGGGTCTCGTTGGGGATGTCGTTGCGCGGATCGAGGGTCACGTGGATCAGCCAGCGGCGGATCCCCTGCCCATTCGCCGGACCGAAGCCGGTCGTGTTCCAGCGCGCCTTCACGGTGCGCAGGTTGGCCGGCAGGCCCGCGGGCGAATTCGAGGGGCAGGCCCCGGGTTGGCCGTGGGGCGGGATGCAGGGGATCACGCGGTGCGTGATCAGGCGCCGCGGGGTCGTCTGCCCGGGGATGAACTCCTGGGCGTGGAGGGCGACCACCACGCTCTGGGCCGCCGTCAAGCGGCTGAGGTTGTAGACGTCGACCTCGAACACGACCTCTTGGCCGTCCTCGGGCACCTTCAGGAACAGGTTGCCGGCGAGGTCGCGGGCCGTGATGCCCTTCATCCGGTTGCGGCTGAAGTCGGTGCCCAGCTCCCAGGTCCCATTCGGCAGGGCCACCAGACGGTGGGGCAGGTTGAGGGCCGGATCGGGGGCGGCGTAGGTCGTCTCCCAGAAGATCGCCGAAGCCATGCCGGCGCCCTCCAGGTCGACCGCGTGGGTCACCTTCATGGCTCCGCCGGGCGTGAAGTACCAGGCCGGGAAGAACAGGTACCCGCGGTGCGAGGGGATGGCGGCTGGGACGTTCAGGGCCAGGCGCGTGTCGCGCGACGTGCGGTTGGCGTTGACCTTGCTCTGCGCGAAGCTGTCGGTATTGGTGACCGAGTAGTCGTACTGCACGGCGACCGAGCCGGAGAACACGCCCTTGCTGGCCTCGACCTCGGCCCCCACGCCGAGCTCCAGGGACTCCTGGAAGCTGTCGGAGTTGACCAGCTCGAGGGTCTGGGCCGAGGCCTGGGTGTAGGCCAGGGACAGGGAGACGTTCGAGCCACCCACGATGAAGGCGTTCTCGGCCCACAGGGGGGTGTCCGGGGGCATCGCCACGAGCCCCTGGTTGCTGGTCAGGATCTCGAAGGGGCCGACGTCGGGCGGCTCGAAGCCCTGCAGGTCGAAGTGCGGGTAGCTGAGCACGTTGCCGTTGATGTGCTTGGGCTGGTACGCATCGACGAGGCGCCCGGGGGCGAAGGTGCTGAAGCTCTTGCTGGGCACGACGATCTCGAAGAACATCGAGTCGGGCTGGGATCCGGGGGGCAAGGGGTTGCCGTCGGTGTCGACGAGCGGCACGCCCATGACGGGGAAGCGCCAGATGTCCGCCAGTTGATCCTGGATCACGATCTGATCGTCCCGTTCGGTGCGGTTGATCTGCGTGATCGCGACGCTGGATTCCTCGATGTGGAAGTAGCCAGTGCTGCTCTCCTCGACGCTCTCGAGGGCGAGCTTCTGGGTGGCGTTGATCTTCGCCCCGGTGCCGGGAATGCCCACGCCGACCTTCTCCTCGGCCGAGATCGATTGCGATTCGGCGGTGGTGGAGCTCGTCTGCGTCGAGCGCGCGACCGAGACGCTCTGGGACGTGGCGCTCGAGAACTCGGCGTAGAAGTCATCGAACTGGCTGACGTTCACGACGCCGCCCAGGTGGCGCAGGTAGTCGACGTGTTTGGGCGGCTCGTGCAGGATCGTGTTGAGCGTGCGCACCTGGGCTTCGAAGTGCGTCGGTTCCCCGAGGAGCAGGCCCTGGGTCTGGAAGTAGGCGCTGTCACCGTCCAGATCGGCGAGGATCAGGGTCGCCAGGGGCGTCGTGAGGGGAGTGCCCCCCGCTCCCAGGACCGGGGCCGCCTGGGCGTGCTGGGCTCCGTTGGCGAGCACCGGGATCCGCGTCAGCGGGACCGCTCCGCCTGGATGGCCGGGATAGGAGACGAGGATCGAGGCCCGTTCGTTCTGGTCGTTGCCGGGGATCAGGCGGTTGCGCTCCAGGATGAAGTTCCCGACCGCCGCCTGGGCGTTCGTCTGGGTCGTGATCGCGGGGTGCGCGTTCGCCGCCGCCACGGACGGCCAGACAGGGTCGCCCCGTTCCTTGTCCGCCACGTAGAGGAAGCGGTTGTTGTCGGATTGGGTCGGTCCGGTGCCGCTGGCGAGCGAGAAGGCGTGCACCATCGGGCCGCGTTGGGTGTCGACGAAGACGGCGAAGACCTCGTGGCTGCTGTTCAAGAGCGCCGGACGGGGCAGGTCGGCAGGGAAGAGGCGCACCCGGGCGGCCTGCACCGGACGCACGCTGGGCCCGAACATCAGGGAGGAGATGGACAGGTCGGCCGCATTGCCACCGGCCGGCTCTCGCGCCCAACCCCCTGCCACGTTCGCCGGGTCCACCGCGGTCCAAGCCGAGAGGCGCAGGTTCGGGTCCGTGATCGGGCCCCCTAGACCGGCGATCAGGACCTGGTCCAGGCCGAAGGAGACGTAGCCGGCGTCGAAGCGGCCGCCCGCGATGTCGAAGTGCCGCTGACCGTGCTGGCTCACCAGGCGACCGATCAACGGGGCTCCCCCGCCCACGCCCAAGCGCAGCACGTCCAGGAGCGGGTTACCCATGCCGTCGATCGAGAGTCCTCGCACCTCGACCACGACCGCTCCGACCGCGTTGTCGAAGGCGCCCACGGCGACGTCGAGCTTCGCGTCACCGTTGTAGTCACCGAGGGCCACGCGCACGACGTCGGGCAGCGGACCGCTGAGCACGGTGTCGAGCACGGTCGAGACCTCCAGGCTCGGCCCCACCGGCGCGCCCGGTCCCGCGGTCGCGGCGCCCACGAAGGCGAGCACGCTGACCACGATCCGGCGCTGGCCGCCGATCGTGTCGACGTAGGCCAGCACGAGCTCGTCGTGGTAGTCGCCGGTGCCCGGTTGTTGCAGGAAGTCAAGCTCTCCGGCCGCCAGGGCGAGCGCCGAGCTCCCCACCGGCGAGAAACCGTAGCGGGCCTTCACCGGCGCTCCGAAGCGCGCCTGTCCCTTGGCGTCCATGTCGAGCGGATCGATCACGACCACCTCGAAGACCTCCGGACCGTGCTCGGAGAACTGCACGAAGGCGACCTGCTCCGCGGACGAGCCCAGCAGCCGGCCGCGGGCGGTGGCGAACGGGACCTGGCGCTCCCCGGGGGCCACGCGCGCCTCGTCGAGGGTGAAGGCCATGCCCAGGTCGTGGGCGGCTCCGCCCGTCACCAGGAGCAGCTCGTCATCGCGCCGGACCGGCTTGCGCAGCAGGTCGCTCTGCAAGGGGTTGCGCAGCCCCTGGCGTTGGCAGGTGCCGTCGATGCAGACCAGCCCGGCCGGGCAGCCGTGGTCGCCGAAACACGACTGGGCCGCGGCGAGCGGAGTAGGCCAGGGGCCGACGAGGGGGCCTGGCAGCGCCAGGCAGGTGATCAGGGCAAAGCGCCGGAACGACATAGGGATCCTCCTTCTTGGGCCCCGGCGTCGGCGTCCGAACGGGACGGGAGGCGGGGCCGTGGTGTTGCGCGAGATGCGCAAACGCCCGCCGGCACACCCCACGGAACTCCGGAAAACCGACCCCGGGGTCCTGGGCGCCGAAGATCCCTGTAGCGCTCCCCCCCCTGAGCCCCTGAGCCGCGGAGCCGCGAAGTCGTCGAGCCACATGACCGCGATCGGGCACTGCGGGGCTACCCACCCCTGCTCCGACCGCTGGCGCCCGCGACGCCCCACGTCCTGGAGCTGGATCGCCTTCGTCCAACCCTTGGACGGAGTGCTACGAAGTCCGTAGGTCGCGACTGCTCCCCTCGGCGACCGGAGGAGAGCGCGGCGGGGCGATAGCGTTGGAGTCGAGCGAGGGCCGCAAAAGCTCTCCCCCTTCCTCCACCCCGCCCACGGCGCACCTTCGCGATCCGCGGGCCGGGCCGGCCTCGCCCAGGAGTTCCCCCGTGATCCACGCCTCAAGCTCTACCCGACCCGCGCCCACCACGGATGCCGCGCACGCGCCCTTCCACCTCCACGACCGCCGGCTGCTCGGCATCGCCGCCCTGCTCGCCCTCGCCTCCGTGGCCCGGGCCCAGGTCCAGGTGGACTGGGTCGCACCGACGCGCGGGGTCGCCGTCGCCGTCGACGCCGCGGACAACGTGTTCACCACGGACTACGAGCAGGCCCTGGGCGCCGAGATCACCGTCACCAAGCGCGACGCGGCCGGCAACCTGCTTTGGGTCTCGAGCATCGACCAGACCGACGGCACGAAGTGGGAAGCGGCCAGTTGGATCGGTGTCGACAGCCAAGGCAACGCGCTCGTCAGCGGCAACCTGCTGTCGGGGTACTCGAACCCGGTCCAGGCCGCGAGCCTGCTGCTCAAGTTCGCCGCGGACGGCACGCCCCTCTTCCGCATCGTCTACGACGGGCCGTTCGACGGCTCCTCGACGCGTCGGCTCCTGCTCGACGGCGAGGACAACGTCTACGTGCTCGGCGTCGGCGCGGGCCCCGGGGGCCTGGTCGCCACGGTGAAGAAGTTCTCCCCGGCCGGCGCAGCGCTCTGGTCGTGGTTCGATTCGAGCGGCATCGGTCGGCCCAACCACTTCAAGTTCGCGCCGAATGGCGACCTGATCCTCGCCGCGCGCGGGATCATCGGCTCGATCAACGGCTACGCGCGCATCGACCGCCAGGGCAACGAGATCTGGACCTTCCCCGGAGTGCCCAGCCTGACGGTCGGCGATGCGGCCGGCGACAGCGCCGGGAACACCTACCTGGTGCACGGCGAGTACGTCACGGGCGGCGGCACGGTGCTCAAGAAGCTCGATCCCCAGGGGAGCCTGCTCTGGGAGCAGGCCTATCCCTCCGCGGGCTTCCGCGTCGAAGTGGGCCCGGACGATCAGCCCATCGTGTCGGGCTTCCCGGACGCGAACACGGCCGGAGCAGCGTTCTTCAAGGTCGCTCCGACGGGGGCCCTGGTGTGGTCGAACCTCGACGCCGACGGACCATTGGCGCTGCTGCTGCACGCGCAGATGTTGCTCGACGGCGCGGGCAACGCCTACCTGGCCGCGGGCACGTTGTTCGACATGGCCGTCTGCAAGGTGCGCGCCGACGGGAGCTCCGACTGGACGGCGACGATGCCGGGCTCCTTCGCCCAGGCACTCGTCCTGGGGAACACGCCCGAGAGCCTGTATGTCGTCGGTGGCCGGACCGCACGCCTCTCCGAACCCGCAGCCCCGATCGGCGTCCCCTACTGCGTGGGAGCGCCGAACTCGACCGGCCTCGGCGCGTCGATGGTCGTACTCGGCAGTTCCGCCGTGGCGGACGATGACGTGCGGCTGACGGCCACCGGCCTCCCGGCCGGCCAACCGGGGCTCTTCCTCTTCGGTCCCAACGCGACCCAGCTCGCCTTCGGCGATGGCTTCCGCTGCGTGGCCGGACCGCTCCAGCGCGTGCAGCCGCCGAGCACCTCGAGCCCAGCGGGCAACGCCCAACGCCTCCTGCCCCTCGGAATCGCTCCCGCCGCGGGCCTGATCGTCCCGGGCGCGACGATCCACTTCCAGCTCTGGTACCGCGACCCGCTCGGCCCTGGCGGCTCGGGTTTCAACCTGAGCGACGGCTACCAGGTCAACTTCCACTGACAGCCGCGGTGGCCCCCGACTTGGGCAGCGCGAACCGCACCAGCACGGGGCGGTGGTCGCTGCCGAAGTCGGGGCCCAGGCGCCGGTCGAGGACCGTGAGTTCGGGGCTCGCCAGCACGTGGTCGAGGTCCAGGGGCAAGCCGCGCAGCAGGACGGTGCTGCGCCACGAGGGCTGCCAGCCGAAACCGCGGCGCGAGTCGCGCAGGCGGCCGCTCGCGAGCAGCTCGGCGAAGATCGGCTGGGTGGCCGTCACGTTGAGGTCGCCCAGCAACACCACGGGGTTCCGGTCACGCGAGCGTTCGGCGATCCCGCGCAGCATGGCATCGCGCACGGTCGTCATCGCGGCGCGGCCGGGCCGCATCACATGGGTCGCCAGGACGAACAGGCGCGTCTCGCCGACGCGGAGCTCGGCCTCGAGCAAGGGCCGGCCCTCCCACAGGCTCGCGTCGAGCGAGGTGCGCTCGAAGGGGATCCGCGAGAGCAGGGCCTGGCCCATCTCCAGGCGATTGCGCGCATCGGGCTCGGTCGGCGTGAACAGGGTGTGCGGATAGTCCAGGCCGCGCGCGGCGAAGGCGGCGCGGAAACTCGCCTGCACCTCCTGCAGCGCGACGACGTCCGGACGCTCGCGCTCGAGCCAGTCGAAGAGGGCGTCGAAGTCCTGGGTGCCGACGCGTAGGTTCGCGGTGACGAAGGTGAGCTCGGGGCCGCGCTCGAGCGGCGCCTGGGGCGCGGGCCAGTAGAGCGGGATCAGGGGGTGCAGGTTGAAGGCCGCGAGGGCGCCCGCGGCGAGGGCCGTGCGCGGGCGGCGCGCGGCGACGAGCAACACCAGGGCCCCGATCGCCACCAGAGCGAGGTAGGGCCGCAGCGCGCCGAGCAACGCGCCGCTCCAGTGCGGCTCGCGCGGCAACCACATCGCGGTGGCGAGGGCCACGCCGACGGCGAGCGAGAGGCCGCTCAGGGCCAGCGCAGCGCGCAGCGCCCCCCCACTGCCCCCGCGAAGCTCGCCATCGATGTTCCCCCCATCCGCGCGCCCGGCCATGCGCCCAGCATGGCGGACTGCGCGCGGAAGCGGAAGGCGCGCGGTCCCGTGGTTGACGGGCGCCGCGGCGCGGGGGATAACTCGTTGCCCGCCGGGCGCCTGCCATGGTCGCTGCCTTCGATCCCGACGACCTCCTGCAGCCGGTGCTGGAGCCCGAGGACGACGCCGTGGCCCTGGGTCGGCCCTGGCGGCCGTGGAGCTTGGTGATCCTGGGCGTCTTCGCCGGGTCGCTCGCGGCGGGGCCCCTGTCGGCCTGGAACTTCCGCTGGCTGGGCCAGAGGAGCGCGACCCTCCCGGCCCTGCTGCTCGTGTTGGTCTGGTGGGTCGGTGGCCTGTGGGCCGGCTTCGAGCTGTATGGGCGCGATCAACTCGAGGCGCGCGTCGCAGAGCGCAGCGCCCGACCGGTCGCGGCGGAGGATGGCCAGCGGGAACTGGCCGATTGGGAGCAGCGGCGCGCGCGCTGGCGGCCGATCCTGCGCATCGTCGACCTCGCGCCGCTGCTGGCCTTCGCCGCGCTGCAGCGCCGGCGCTTCCGGGTCTTCGAGGGCGCGGGCGGCGAGCCGCGCAGCCTGTGGATCGCGGGTCTGTGCGCGATGCTCGTGGCGCTGGGCCTGACGTTGGTCGCGCTGCCGCTGCTGACCGCGGCGACGCTGGGAGGATAGGAACCCGGGATGGCGTGGACGGATCGCGAGGGCGACGCGGGGAACGATGGGGGTTCGGCTGGAGCGGGCGCCTTCGTGCGCGCGCTGCGGCTCAACGACGCGGGGCGGCACGACCTCGCGCGACGCGCGTTGCTCGAGGGTCTGGCCGCCGATCCCGACGACGCCGATCTGCACGGGGAGCTCGCCCGCACGGCGCTGCTCCAGGATCAACACGCCGAAGCGGAACGGCTCGCGCGCGAGGCCCTCGCGCGCGACCCGCGGCACCCGATCGCGAGCATGGTGCTGGGCGGGGCCCTCACCGGGCTGGGGCGGCACTCGGAGGCCGAGCGCGTCTTGCTCGAGGCCCTGCGCGCCGATCCGCGCGACGCGCGGCTGCTGCACCAGTACGGCTGGTTGCTGTACCGCGTGGGGCGGCTCGACAAGGCCGAGCGCGTGGCGCGCGCGGCCCTCGAGGTCGACCCCGAGCTCGGCGACGCGCACCAACTCCTGGCGCTGGTGCTGGGCGAGGCCAAGCGCCGCGCCGAAGCCCTCGCGCACGGCCAGCGCGGGCTCGCCCTCGACCCCGCCGAGGCCGACGCGCACCTCGTGCAGGGTTTGGCCCTGTTCCAGAACGGCCATCCCTTCGAGGCCCGACGGCACCTGCGCGAAGCCCTGCGCAGCCACCCCACGCCCCAGGCCGAAGCCGCCTTCCGCGAGGTGGACGCGCTGTGCCGCCCCCCGGGGATCCCGCTCTACTGGTGGAGCCACTTCGCCGAGCGCATCCCCGGCCAAGCGCTGACCGTCTGGATCGTCTTCCTCGTCGGCGTGCCGCTCGCGCGCTCCTTCGGCGCGCCCGAGGTGGTGCTGGGCGCCGTCGTGATCGCCTACGTCCTGTTCATGCTCTACACCTGGATCGGAGGCCCGCTCGCGAAGCTGTGGGTCCGGGTCTTCCCCGCGCGATGAACGACCCCGACGTCCTCGAAGCCCTGCGCGGCGCCCTCGAGCGCGATCCGCGCAGCGCGCCCCTGTGGTTGCTCTACGGGACGTTGCTCGCGGAGGCGGGGCGGCGCGAGGAGGCGACGGGCGCCCTGCGCCTGGCCCTCGAGGACGAATCCTGCCGGGATCGCGCGGCGCGGCGGCTCGTCCCGCTGCTGCGCGCGGCCGGAGCGCTCGCCGAAGCCCTGATCCGCGTGGAGGCGCTCGTGCAGCGTTTCCCGGACGACGCCGAACTGCGCGCGGAGCACGCGCGGGTGCTCGAGGCCCGCGGAGCCGAATCCGCGCACACCGCGGGCGAGCCTCCCGCGGCGCAGGACGATGACCCCGACCTGCTCGCGATCCCGCTCGAGTCCGACCCGCTCGACGCCGACGAGTGGGCCAAGCAGTTCGATTGGGACGGACTGGTGACGACCTTCGCCGACGTCGCGGGCCTCGAGGAGGTCAAGCGCCAGGTCCGGCTCAAGATCGTCGCGCCTTTCAAGGACCCGGCGCTCTACCGCGCCTTCGGCCGGAGCGGGGGCGGCGGCATCCTGATGTACGGCCCGCCCGGGTGCGGCAAGACCTTCCTGGCGCGCGCCGTGGCCGGCGAGTGCAAGGCGCGCTTCGTCGCCGTCGGCATCCACGAGATCGTCGACAAGTTCTTCGGCGAGAGCGAGAAGCTCGTGCACGCGCTCTTCGAGGAGGCGCGCCGCCGCACTCCTACGGTGCTGTTCTTCGACGAGTTCGACGCGCTCGGCGGCGGCCGCGGCCGGGTCGAGTCGCACTTCTGGAAGACCCTCGTCGACCAGATCCTGCAGGAGATGGACGGCATCCAGGGCCGGAACGAGGGCGTGCTGTTGCTCGCCGCGACGAACATGCCCTGGAACGTCGACACGGCCTTCCGCCGCCCGGGACGCTTCGACCGCGTGCTCTTCGTGCCGCCCCCGGACGAAACCGCCCGCGAGGAGATCGTGCGCCGCCGCTGCGCCAAGCTGCCGGGTGGGGCGCGCATCGACGCCCGCAAGGTCGCCCGCGCGACCTCGCTCTTCAGCGGCGCGGACCTCGTCTCCCTCTGCGAGCGCGCCTCCGAGCGGGCCCTCGAGCTGTCGATGACCAGCGGCAAGCTGCACGAGGTCTCGACCGCCGACCTCCTGGACGCCGCCAAGCGCATGCGCAGCAGCACCGAGGAGTGGATCGGCACCGCCCGCAGCTACGCCCGCTACTCGAACGAGGGCGGCCAGTACGACGAGCTCGCCGAGTTCCTGCGCGCCGCCAAGAAGTGGTGAACGCCCTACGCCGCGGTTCGAGGGGCGCAGCCCCTTCAAATCGCAGCGTAGGGCAGCGGGTCGACGCGGCCGGCGGCCTGGAAGCCCGCGCGGCGCAGGTGGCAGGCGTCGCAGCGGCCGCAGGCGAGGGGGGCGTCGGGGGTGGACAGCGGGTCGTAGCAGGTGTGGGTCAGCGCGAGGTCGACGCCCAGCTCCTCCGCCCGGAGCACGATCTGCGCCTTGGAGAGCTCGAGCAGCGGCGCGTGCACGCGGAAGTGCGCGCCCGCCTCGGTGCCCGCCGCGGTGGCGAGGTTCGCCAGCGCCTCGAAGGCCGCGAGGAACGCGGGGCGGCAGTCGGGATACCCCGAGTAGTCCACCGCGTTGACGCCCAGGAAGAGGTCGCGGGCGCCGAGCACCTCGGCCCAGCCCAGGGCCAGGGCCAGGAAGACCGTGTTGCGCGCCGGGACGTAGGTCACCGGCACGCCGCGGCCGATCTCGGCCTGCGCGCGGTCCTTGGGCACGTCGATCTCGTCGGTCAGCGCCGAGCCACCCAGGGCCGCGAGGTCGACGCGCACGACGCGCGGCTCGGCGGCGCCCAGGGCGCGGGCCACGCGCCGCGCGGCCTCGAGCTCGAAGGCGTGGCGCTGGCCGTAGTCGAAGGAGAGCGCGAAACACTCGAAGCCCGCGGTGCGGGCCTCGGCCAGGGTCACCGCCGAGTCCATGCCGCCCGAGAGCAGGCACACGGCGCGCGGCGTCGCGTTCGCTGCGCAGGGGGGCATGGGTCGGCGCGCGGCACGTCCTGGGACCGGATGGGACCCGCGGACGGCGCTGGGTTCACTTCTCGTCGAGTTGCTTCTTGGCCTCGGCGATCTTCTGCTCGAGGCGGTCGTAGGCGGCTTGGAAACTCTGGCGCGCCGCCTGGAAGTTCTCGGCCGAGGCGGCCCGCAGCTCGGCCAGCTTGACCGCCGCGTCCTTGCGCGCCTCCTCGAGGCCGGCCTTCAGATTGTTCCAACCCGCGCGGGAAGCCTCGGAGGCCTGCTCGAGCTCGGGGCCGAAGCGCTGGCGCAGGTCGGCCAGCTTGTCATCGGCCTGCTCGATGCCACGCTCGAGCGAGGTGACCAGCAGGTTCTTGGCGTCGGCACCCAGCTCCTTGGCGCGCTCGCCGAGGCTGGGCTGCGCGCCGGGGAGACCTTGGGTCTCCTTGGCGTCGACCGCGGAGTCGTCGCTGCAGCCGATCAGAAGCGTGAGGGCGGTGAGTCCTGCGAGATGGATGCGGGTGGCCATGGGAAGCTCCGGTCGGGGTCCTGAGGGCGATCCGCCGCGCTGCGCCGCCGGATCGGGGTGCATCATCCCCGATCGCACCCTCCCGGAGTAGGTCGGGGGTCCCAGGGGGCCCCCACGCGCCCTGGGAGGCCTCCGGGGACGCGACGAACCTCACGTCCGGGGGAGAGTTCCCTTGTCGCTCCCGCGGGGTGGCCCTAGATTCGTCGCCTCGATTCCCGGCGCAGCCCGCGCCCCACCGGAGGCCAGCAGCGACATGCCCCAGCTCACCCGCGACACCGTGCTCGACGTCCTGCGCCAGATCCAGGACCCCGACCTGCACAAGGACATCGTGGCCCTCGGCTTCGTGACCGAGGTCGCGATCGAGCTGCCGCGCGTGGCGGTCACGATCAACCTCACCACCCCCGCCTGCCCGGTCAAGGACCAGATGAAGGCCAAGGCGGAGCAGTTGATCGCCGCGCTGCCGGGCGTGGAGCAGGTCGAGGTCACGATGACGGCCCAGGTGCGCGGCGGCGGCGGGCCGGCGCGCAAGATCGCGCCCGACGTGCGCCACATCGTGGCCGTCTCGAGCGGCAAGGGCGGCGTCGGCAAGAGCACCTTCACGGTCAACCTGGCGGTCGCCCTGGCCCAGACCGGCGCGCGCGTCGGCATCCTCGACTGCGACGTCTACGGACCGGACATCCCGATCATGATGGGCCTCGCCGGGCGGCCCGAGGGCGTTGGCCAGAAGCTGCTCCCCAAGGAGCGCCACGGCGTCAAGACGATGTCGATCGGCTACCTGCTCGACGACGAGAAGCCCGTCATCTGGCGCGGGCCGATGGTGCACAAGCTGATCGAGCAGTTCCTCTCGGACGTCGAGTGGGGCCCGCTCGACTACCTGTTGGTCGACATGCCGCCCGGCACGGGCGACGCGCAGCTCTCCTTGGCGCAGATCGTGCCGCTCTCGGGCGCGGTGCTGGTCACGACTCCCCAGGCCGTCAGCACCTTCGACGTGGGCAAGGCGATCAGCATGTTCCGCCAGGTCGACGTCGAGATCCTCGGCATCGCCGAGAACATGAGCGGCTTCGCGGTCAGCGGCCGCGTCGAGGGCGCGCAGGCCGGCGCGCGCGTGCACCTGGACGTGGCCGGCGGCACCCGCGAGCTCACGCTCGACGGCCAGGGCCGCTTCGCGACGGTGCTCGACCTGTTCGGCAGCGGCGGCGCCGAGCGCCTGGCCGCGCGCCACGGCTTCCCGGTGCTCGGCAAGGTCCCGCTCGACCCGGTGGTGCGCGTGGGCGGCGACGCGGGCGACCCGGTGACCGTCGGCGCCCCCGATTCCCCCATCGCCGCCCGCTTCCGCGAGGTCGCCGGCGTGCTCGCCCAGCGCCTGGCCGTGCGCGAGTTCGCCGAGCTGCCGATCCTGATGTAGGGCGCACGCCCATCTGGGAGCCGCCGAACACGCCTGGATATCCGATGATGCCATCATCGGATATCCAGGCGTGACGGCCTTGGGTCGCTCAGATGCGCCGCAGGGCGGCGAGGACCGAGCGCGTCGCGTGGCTCTTGTTGAGGGTGTAGAAGTGCACGCCGGGGGCGCCGCGCTCGAGCAGGTCGCGGCACTGGGCGATCGCTTGCTCGATGCCGATGGCCATCACGGCGGCGGGGTCGTCCTGCTCGCGGCGCAGGCGCTCGCCGAGCTCGGGCGGGATCGTGGCGCCGCACATCTTCGTGAAGCGCTCGATCTGGGCCACGTTCGTGATCGGCATGATGCCGGGCACGATCGGGACGTCGATGCCGGCCGCGCGGGCGCGGTCCACGAAGTCGAAGTAGCGCGCGTTGTCGAAGAAGAGCTGGGTGACGAGGAAACTCGCGCCCAGGCGCACCTTCTCGAGCGTCCAGTGCAGGTCCTGGGCCAGGTCCGGGGACTCGACGTGCCCCTCGGGATAGCAGGCCGCGCCGACGTCGACGTCGTAGTTGTCGGCCAGGAACTCGATCAGCTCGGTCGCGTGCCGGAAGGCGCTGGCGCCTTCGACCGTCGGCGCGCCGTCCTTGGGCGGGTCGCCGCGCAGGGCCAGGACGTTCTCGATGCCGTTGCCGATGAGCTGACCGACCGTCTCGCGGATCTCGTCCGCGCTGCTCGCCACGCAGGTCTGGTGCGCCATCGCGGTCAGGCCGATCTCGCGCTGGATGCGCGTCACGACCTCGAGCGTCCGGGCGCGCGTCGATCCTCCGGCGCCGTAGGTCACCGAGACGAAGTCCGGCGCCAACGCGCGCTGGAGATCGGCCGCCGTCGCCATCAGGTTGGCGGCGCCCTCGTCGGTCTTGGGCGGGAAGAACTCGAAGCTGAAGACGCTCCGCCCGCGGCCATAGCAGTCGCTGATCCTCACAGGGGCTCCTCGATGGTTCGGAATCGTTCGCGGAAGGGCTCGGGCATGGGCAAGGTGTGCATGTCGTCGAGCCGCACGCAGGCCGTCGTCATGCGGGCATCGACGCAGGTGCGGCCCTCGAGCTCGAAGACGTAGCGCAGGCCCAGGCTCGAGCGGCCCAGGCGGAAGCAGGTCACGCGCACCGCCGGGCGGTCGCCGAAACGCAGCGGGGCCTGGAAACGCACGTCGGCGTGCACCAGCGGGAATCCCAAGCGGCGCTCGAGCAGCAGGTGGTAGTAGCGCTGGCCGACGTGGCGCTCCCAGACCTCCTCGAACACGTCGTGGATGTAGTCGTAGATGCGCGGGAAGTAGGCGATGCCGGCCGGGTCGACGTGGCCGAAGCGCACCTGGATCGTGGTCTCGAAGGCGGCCACGCGCTCAGCCTCGCTCGGGCCCGAAGAGCTCGGGCCAGGTCTCGCGCACGAGGGTCACGACGACGTCCGACAGGCGCTCGAAGAGCTCGACGCCCTCGCGGGCCGAGGCTTCGGCGGGCGCGCCGCAGTAGGCCTGGGAGGCGCCCAGGGCCTGGAAGCTCGTCGCGCCGGCGCGCATGTTCTCGACCAGGTCGATGCGCACCGGCGGCAAGGCGCGGCGCTCGCTCTCGCGCACCGAATCGGGATCGGCGGCCAGCACCAGGCTCGTCTCGTAGCGTCCGGCGTGGCAGTCGCCGCCGGCGAACTCCTCCCCCAGGGTCGGCACCCAGCGCCGACGCGTGACGTCGGCGAGCACCGCGTGGGCCCGGCCCGGGGCGGGCTCGGCGAAATCGAGCACGACGCCGCGCAACACCTTCACGTGCTCGAGCTCGACGTGCCCGTTGACCAGCACCACGCGCCGCAATCCGTCCTGGGCGAGGGACTCGAGCACGTCCTCGACGAAGGCCCACAGGGTCCCCGGCCGCAACGTGATGCGCCCCTGGAAGCCCTGGGTGAAGCGCGTGACCCCGTAGCCCAGGGGCGGCAACACCACGGTCGGCACGCCCTCGGCCTCGAGCCGCTGCGCCGCGCGCCGGGCTTGCCCCAGGGCGATGGTGACGTCGGTGTCGAGGGGCAGGTGCGGGCCGTGGGGCTCGGTGCTCCCCAGCGGTAGCAGCGCCACGCTGCGCTCGCCGAAGAGGCGCGCCGCGTCGGGCCAGGTGCACTTGCCGAGCTCGGTCATCAGGCCGGGGAGTATAGCGGGCCGCCGTCGCGGGGGCAGGTCGTCCGAGCGGAGGCGCCGCTGCGCCGCGCTCAACGCAGGAGCTTGCGCGCCACCTTGCCCCGGTCGTTGCGGGGCAGCTCGTCGCGCCACTCGAACCAGCGCGGGTACTTGTGCGGGGCGAGCCGGTCCTTGACGTGACGCTTGAGCGCCTCGGCCAGGTCCTCGCCCGGCCCGTGGCCCGGCGCGAGCACGACGAAGGCCACAAGCTTGGTCAAGCCCTGTTCGTCCTCGCGACCCAACACCGCGACCTCGCGCACCGCGGGGTGAGAGAGCAGGGCGTCCTCGATCTCGAGCGGCGAGACCCAGATGCCGCTCACCTTCAGCAGGTCGTCGGCGCGGCCCTCGTACCACAGGTAGCCCCCGGCGTCGCGCCGGAAGATGTCGGCGCTCGTGCACCACTCGCCCTGGAAGGTCTCGCGCGACTTGGCCTTGTCGCCCCAGTAACAGATCGCGGTCGAGCCGCCGCGCACGCGCAGGCGACCGGCCTCGCCGTCGGGCAACGGGCGGCCCTCGGGGTCGACGATCTCGACCTCGTAGCCGGGCACGACTTGGCCCAAGGTGCCCGGCTTCACGTCGCCCAAGCGGTTCGAGGCGTAGATGTGGAACATCTCGGCCGAGCCGATGCCGTCCAGGATCTCGACTCCGGTGCGCTCCTTCCACTCGTGGTAGAGCTGGGGCGGCAGGGCTTCTCCGGCCGACAGCGCCACGCGCAACGAGGAGAAGTCCGCCGACTCGACCCGCGGCGAGCGCAGGATGTGGTTGAAGAGCGTCGGCACGCCGGTCAGCAGGGTGGGCCGGAAACGCGCCAAGTGATCGAGGATCTCGTCCGCCGTCGAGCGGCCCGGGAAGAGCACCGAGCTCGCCCCGACGCGGAAGGGGAACATCAGGTTCGTGCCCGTGGCGTAGCCGAAGAAGAGCTTGGGCACCGACAGACACAGGTCGTCCTCGCGGTACCCGGCGACCGCCAGCGCGTAGGTCTCGGTGTTCCAAGCGAAGTCGGCGTGGGTGTGCACGCAGGCCTTCGGTGCGCCGGTCGAGCCCGAGGTGAAGAGCCAACCCGCGAGGTCGTCGGGTCCGGTGGGCTCGAGCTCGGCCAGCTTCGAGCCCGGATCCTCGGCGATCAGCGCCAGCTCGTAGGCATCGAAGGGACCGGGATCGTCCCCCACCACGAGCACGGTCTCGCACCAGCGCGCGGCCTGGGCCGCCGGCCCGAGCTCGGCCAACGTGCTCTGGTGCGCGACGACGACGCGCGCCTTGGTGTACTCGAGGTAGTGCGCGTAGTCCTCGCGGTGCAGCAGCGGATTGACCATCGCGAAGACGGCGCCGGCACGCAGCACGGCGAACCAGGTCTCGGCGAACTCGAAGCCGTCGGGGAGCACGATCAGCACGCGTTCCTCGGGCCGCACGCCCAGGCGGCGCAGGGCGGCGCACAACCGTCGGCTGCGCTCGACGAGCTGCGCGTAGGTGCGCCGCTCGTCACCGCAGTGCAGGGCGACCTTCGCCCCGCGGCCGTGCTCGAGGTTCTGGTCGAGGTAGTAGTGGCACAGGTTGAAGCGCTCCGGCCAGGGCGGCAACAACGCGTGGAGGTCGGCGGCGGGCATGGGCGCGGGTTTGGGGCTAGTCGCCGGGGACGAGCAGGGTCGAACCGCTCGTGCGGCGCGCTTCGAGGTCGGCGTGGGCCTGGGCCGCCTGCGCCAGGGGGTACTCGCGGCCGATGCGCACGCGCAGGCCGCCGGCGGCCAGCAGGCCCAGGAGTTCGCCCGCGCCGCGCTCGAGCTCGGCGCGGGTCGCGGTGTAGTCGAAGAGCGTGGGCCGCGTGAGAAAGAGCGAGCCGTGCGCGGCGAGCCGGCCCACGGCCAGGGGCTCGGGGTTGCCCGAGGACTGACCGAAGCTCACGAGCAATCCGCGCCGGCGCAGGCAGGTGAGCGAGGCCTCGAGCGTCGTGCGGCCGACCGAGTCGTAGACCACGTCGCAGCCCCGGCCGTCGGTCAGCTCGCGGGTCTTGGTCGCGAAGTCCTCGCGGGTGTAGACGATCGCGTGCGTGCAGCCGTCTTCCAGGGCTTGTCGTGCCTTCGCGTCGTCGCCCACCGTGCCGATCACCGTCGCCCCCAGGCGGTGCGCCCACTGGCACAGGAGCGAGCCGACGCCGCCCGCGGCGGCGTGCACCAGGATCGTCGTGCCCTCCCCCACCGCGTACGTCCCGCGCAGCAGGTACCAGGCGGTGAGCCCCTTCAGCATCGACGCGGCCGCGGTGCGTTCGTCGACGCCCTCGGGCAGGCGCACGAGTTTGTCCGCCGGTGCGTTGCGGCGCCCGGCGTAGGCCCCCGGCGGCGCGCTGGCGTAGGCCACCCGTTGGCCCACGGCGAGCGCCGTCACGCCCGGGCCCAACTCCTCCACGACGCCGGCACCCTCGAGGCCCGGGGTGAACGGATAGGCGGGCGGCGGATAGAGACCGCTGCGCTGGTAGACGTCGATGAAGTTGAGCCCGATGGCCGCGTGACGCAGGCGCACCTCGCCGGGGCCGGGCGGGGGCAACTCGACCTCCTCGAGGAGCAGCACCTCGGGGCCGCCGGCGCGCGGGACTCGAACGGCGCGCGTGCGCAGGCTCGGCTGGCCCATGGCGCCGGCGCTCAGCGCGCCTCGACCGCCCGCAGGCGATCGTGGAAGGCCCGCGCGCTGGGGTAGCGCTCGCGGCGATCGGTCATCAGCCCGCCCAGCACGGCGGCCTCGAAGCCGGCGGGCAGCTCGAGATCGGGGGCGCGCGCAGCCACGCGGGGCGGCGTCTGGGCGAGCTTCGCCTGGAAGATCTCGAGGAAGCTCGTGCCCGGCCAGGGCACGACGCCCGTCAGGAGCTCGTACAGCACGGTGGCGACGTTGTAGACGTCCGACTGCACGTCGGGCGGTTCGCCGCCGAACTGCTCCACGGGGGCGTAGAAGGGCGTGCCGATCAGCGCCGTCTTGTCGCCCAGGTGCTTGGCGCTCCAGAGGCCCAGGGTGATGCCGCCGTCGACCAGCACCGGATGCATGTCGCGGCTCTTGGGGTCGACGCGGATCGTCTGCGGCTTGACGTCGCCGTGCACCTGGCCCGCGGCGTGCACGACCTCGAGACCCTCGAGCAAGCTGAGGCCGATGGTGCGCACCAGGGCCGGCGCGAGGCGCCCGCGTTCCTTGAGCAGCTCGCGCAAGGACTTGCCGGGCGGGAAGTCGGTGACGAGCAGCAGCGTGCCGTCGTCGTAGAGCTCGACCTCGCGCACCTGGAGCACGGCCGGCGACTCGATCGAGACCCAGGCCCGCAGCGACTCGGCGAACTCGCGCGCCTGGCCGGCGTCCTCGAACAGGCCCGCGGGAAAGACCTGCATCTCGCGCCGCACGCCGGCCTCGCGGTCGTCGATCTCGAAGGTCGTCGCCATGCCGCCCTGGCGGTGTGGGCGCTTGATCTCGTAGCGACCGCGCAGGACGGTGCCGCCCTTGAGGTCGAAGGGCGTGGGGCTCTTCTCGGGGAGGGCGCGTTCGCGGGACATCGCTGGCTCGGGGTTCGGGATCGGTCGAGGGGATCGAGCGCGGTCGTCGGGCCGAACGGTCGGCTTCAGCCGCTGGTCTCGCGCAGGAAACGTTCGAGCGCGGGGCCGGTCTCGGGCCGGGCGCCGGGCGCCGCACCGGGGAGGGCCACGATATCGAAGCTGCGGGAGAACTGCGACAGCACCTGCCGCGCGCGCTCGCGCTCCGCCGCCGGGGTAGCGGGGTCATCCGTGCCCCACACCAGGAGGCAGGGGCAGGCGAGGTTCAGGGCCAGCTCGAGGGGCTGGACCGGGCGCTCGGGCCCGAGCTCCGAGTACACCAGCGGGGCGCCGACCAGGACCACTCCGCCGGCGCGGGCGGCGGTGCACGCGGCCAGGAAGGCCAGGGTGCCGCCGCGACCCAGGCCCGCGAGCACGGGCTCGCGCTCCCGATCCATGCCCGGCTGGTCCGCGAGGCGCGCGAGCAACGACGCGACGAGCGCCGCGCCCTCGCGATCGGCGAGCTCGCCGCCGCCCGCGCGCTCCGCATCGGGCCCGTGCCCCTGCCCCGTCGGCGCGAGCGCGCTGAGGTAGGCGCGCCAACCCGCACGCGCCGCGACCCGCGCGAGCCCCCGCGCCTCGGCCAGGGAGCGGGCGAAGTCGGCGGCCGTGGGATCCGCGATCAGGAGCAACGCCGGCGAGGGCGCATCCAGCGCCAGGCCCGGCGGATCGAAGCGCTGCACGGCCCGCGCCCCGCCGCGCGCGGGCACGAGCTCGAACCAGGGTCCCTGCGCCGCGCCGCCTTCCCCGACGCCCATCAGTAGCTCGCCGAGCCGGCGAGGAACGACTTCCAGCCCTGCGTCGCGCGCAGCTCGCCCAGGTGCGCCGCGAACTCCCTCAGCTCGTCGGCGCGGGTGTAGAAGTGGGGGCTGACCCGTAGACCCGCCTCGGGGCGGTGATCGACGAGCACGCCGCGCGCTTCGAGCGCCTTCACGAAGGCCGGGCCGTTCTCGTCGGGTGCCAGGCCCACGGTCAACGTGCCGCCGCGCCGCGCCGGATCGGGCGGGCTGTTCACCTGGAAGCCGCGCTCGAGCAGGTCCGCGCGCAGCCCTTCGGTCAAGCGCACCGAGTGCGCGCGGATGGCGCGCGGGCCGACCTCGGCGACGAGCTCGTAGCCGGCGCTGGCCTGCATCAGGGCCGCCACCGCGGGCGAGCCGTGCAAGAAACGTTCGATGCCGCGCGCGTAGCGCTGCGGGCCGGTCTCGAAGGCGAAGGGCGCGGCGTGCGCGGCCCAGCCCGTGACGCGCGGCTCGAGCCGCTCGATCAGATCGGGCCGCACGTAGAGGTAGGCGGCGCCCGGGCCGCCGCACAGCCACTTGACCGAGCCGCCGCAGACCATGTCGACACCCAGCTCCTGGACGTCCACCGGCACCGTGCCCAGGGACTGGTAGGTGTCGAGCAGCACCAGCGCGCCGACCTCGCGCGCGCGGGCACAGATCGCCCGGGCGTCCTGCAGGAAACTCGTCTTGAAGCAGACGTGGCTGAGCGGGACGATCAACGTCTCTTCGTCGATCGCCTCGAGCATGCGCTCGAGGGGCACCTCGTGACCTTCGCTCGGCACGCTCACGATGCGCGCGCCGAAGCGGCGCAGGCCCTCCCACACGTACATGTTCGTGGGGAAGTTCTGATCCTCGTAGACGACCTTGTTGCGCCGCCCGGAGAAGTCGAGCGCCGAGGCCACCACGCTCTGGATCACCGACACGTTCTGGTGCATCGCGACGGTGTTCTCGGGCGCGTTCAGGAGCTTCGCCACGAGGTTCCCGATCGCGACCGGAGCGCTCCACCAACCCTCGCCCCAGGCCCGCACGCCGCGCGTCGCCCACTGGTCGGCGAAGGCCATCAGCTTGGCGCGCGCCGCCTCCGGCATCGCGCCCAGGCTGTGGTTCACGAGGTAGGTGGTCGAGGCCAGGATCGGAAACCGCCCGCGCCAGCGGTCGGGGTCGAGGGGCGCCGCGCCGGGCGTGCCAGGGGGGTGGTTCACTTGGGCTCCTGCCGCGGTTCGACGCGGCTCTCGAGCGGCTTGCCCGTCAGGGCCTCGGGCGGGATGACCAGCCGCTGGACGGGTCGGCCGCCGAGCAGGTGCTCGTCGATGATCTCGTCGATGTCGGCCGTCGTCACGCGGCCGTACCAGACGCCCTCGGGGTAGACCACCAGCGTCGGGCCGAAGGCGCACTGGTCCAGGCAACCGGCCTTGTTGGCGCGCACGATGCGCTTGAGGCCGCGTTCGTGCAGCTTGCGCTTGAAGGCCTCGGCGAGCTCCTCCGCACCCCGCGCGGTGCAGCAGCCGCGGGAGTCGGCGAGCTCGCGCTCGTTGATGCAGATGAAGACGTGGCGGTGGAACTGGGCCATGGTCGCGTGTCATTGGCCAGAGGGGCCCTCGAGGAGTTCCTTGGCCAGGATCAGGCGTTGGATCTCGCTCGTGCCCTCGTAGATGCGCAGGGCGCGTACCTCGCGGTAGAGGCGCTCGACGACCGTTCCGCGACGCACGCCCAGGCCGCCCAGGTGCTGCACGGCGCGGTCGCAGATCCAACCCGCGCCCTCGGTCGCGAAGAGCTTCGCGCGCGCGACCTCGGCCGTCGCCGGGCGTCCCGCGTCGAGGGCCGCGGCGGCCTCCTCGACCAGCAGCTCCGCCGCGCGCAGACGCACGTCCATCTCGGCCAGGTCGAAGCGCAGGGCCTGGAACGTGGCCAACGGGCGGCCGAACTGGCGCCGCGCGAGCAGGTGTCGGCGCGATTCGAAGAGGGCGCGGCGCGCGAAGCCGTTGGCCGCCGCCGCGACCGAGGTGCGGAAACGCGCGAGGGTCGCGAGCGCGAGCCCCAGGCCCGCTCCGACCTCGCCCAGGCGCTGGGCGTCGTCGAGCTCGACCCCCTCGAGGCGCAGCTCGCCGATGGGGTGCGGAGCGAGTACCTCGAAGCGTTCGACGGTGAGTCCGCGCGTCTCGGCCGGCACGCAGAACATCGTCAGGGAGTCGCGGCCGCCATCGCCGACCTGGCCCGAGGTACGCGCCAAGAGGGAATAGAACCCCGCCAGGCCGGCGTTCGAGATGAAGGTCTTGTGGCCGTCGATGCGCCAACGCGCGCCGACGCGTTCGGCGCGCGTCGCGACCTCGCCCAGGCTCGAGCCCGCTTCGGGCTCGGTCACGGCGAAGGCGGCCGCGACTTCCCCGCCGGCGACGCGCGGCAGGAGCTCGGCGGCGAGCTCGGCCCGCGCGCCCTTCGCCAAGGGATAGGAGCCGAGCCCCTGCATGACGAGCATCTGGTCGAGCATGCCGGAGTGGAAGGCGAGCTCCGCGCGCAGCGCGCACAGGGCGCGCACCGAGACCTCGTCCGCGGGGCACAGTCCGCGCGCGTCGGCGCCGCCGTGGCTCGCGGGCACGGTCCAGGCGACCAGCCCCGCGCCGCCGAGGGCCGCGAGCGCGCGCCGCGCGCTGGTGTCCTCGTCCAGACCCTCGAGGCCCGGCGCCTGGGCCAGGCCCAGGTCCCGGGCGCGGGCGCGGAGCTCCGCCAACACCTCGCTCACCGCCCGCCCCCCGGACGATTCTTCACGAAGTCCTTGGGGCGTTTCTCGACGAAGGCCTCGTAGGCCTCGCGATAGTCGGGGTGCCGCATGCACTCGGCCTGCACCCAGCCCTCGGCCGCCAGGGCCTCACCCAGGGTCATCGCGGCCTCGAGGTTGAGCATGCGTTTGGTGATCGCGAGGCCCATCCCCGGGCCGGCGGCGAGTTTCTGCGCCCAACGCGCGGTCTCGGCGCCGAGCTCGGCGTCGGGCACGACGCGGTTGTAGAGGCCGATCTCGTAGGCGCGGCGCGCGTCGACGAAATCCCCCGTCATCAGGATCTCGCTGGCGTGCCCGAAACCCACCACGCGCGGCAGCAACCAGGCCGCGCCCATGTCGGCGCCCGAGAGGCCGACCTGCGTGAAGAGGAACGCGATCCTTGCGCTCTCGGCCGCCAGGCGCACGTCGGCGGCCAGGGCCAGCACCGCGCCCGCGCCGCAGGTCACGCCATTGAGCGCGGCGATCACGGGTTTTTCGAGTCGGCGCACGTTCTCGATCAGGTCGCAGGTCATGCGCGTGAAGGCGTAGAGCTCCGCCTCGGGCACGTCGAACAGGCGTCCGATGATGTCCTTCACGTCGCCGCCGGTGCAGAAGGCGCGTCCCGTGCCGGTCACGACCACGGCGCGCACGCTGTCCCGCGCGCCCAGGGCGGCGAAGGTGTCGGTGAGCTCGCGGTAGGAGTCGAAGGTCAGCGCGTTCAGGCGCTCGGGCCGGTCGAGCCGCACGGCGGCGACGCCGTCGGCCTCCTCGTAGCGGAAGTGCTGGGGCTGCATCGCCGCACAGGGTAGCGTCCCCGGCGCCGCCGCGGGCGGGGCCGACTCGCTCCGCGGTCAGGGCACGGCGGCCAGGGCCTCGATCTCGACCCGCGCGCCCTCCTCGACGAGATCGGCGACCTGGACCAGGGCCATCGCCGGGTAGTGGCGGCCGACCTCGGCCTGCCAGATCGTGCCCAGCTCGCGCAGGCGCTCGAGGTAGGCCCGTTTGTCGGTCACGTAGATCCGCAGGGAGAGCAGTCCGGCGGGCCGACCGCCGGCCGCGCGCAGCACCGCGAGCACGTTGCGCAGGGCCTGGGCGAACTGCACCGCGAAGTCCTCGCCCACCATGCGCCCCTCCGCGTCCCAGCCGATCTGGCCGGCGATCGAGAGCAGGCGCGCTCCGCTCGGCGCGAGCACGCCGTTGCTGTAGCCCTTGGGGGCCGGCCAACCGGCCGGCTGCACGATCGAGACGTCCTCCATGGGCCAGCTCTCCTTGGGTTCTCCGCTGCCGTCGAGCTCGATCACGCGGCCGTTCGCCTGACCCTCGAGCAGGGCCACGACCGCCGCGGCCACTTCCTCGGGGGTGACCAGGCGCCCACCCGGATTCTCCGCCGCGAGGCGCTCGAGCGCCTGCGCCACGCTGCGCCCGCTGACCGCGGCGATGCGTTCGGCCGAAGCCCGCGTCAGGGGCGTGTCGACGTAGTGCGGGCAGACGACGTTGGTCGTGACGCCGCGCGCGGCGAGCTCGAGGGCCGCGGCGCGCGCGTACCCGAGCAGGGCGTGTTTGGCCGCGCAGTAGGCCGAGACGTAGGCGTAGCCGCGCAGGCCGGCCGAGGACGCGACGTGCACCACACGGCCGGAGCCCGCGGCCAGCATGGCGGGCAGGAAGGCCTCGGTGACGCGGCGCGCGCCGTGGAAGTCGACGCGCAGGTGGCGCTCGTAGAGGTCCTCGCCGCGCGCGTCGCGCTCGGAGCCGCGCAGCAACGGCGCGCTCTCGGCGATGCCGGCGTTGTTGACCAGCCACTCGACCGGCCCCAGGCCGAGCTCGCCGGCGCGCTCCGCCGCGGCGCCGATCGACGCCGGATCGCCGACGTCGAGCTCGAGCACCTCGGCCCGACCGCCAGCGGCGCGGATCTCCTCGCGCACGCGCTCGCAGTCCGCCCGTCCACGGGCGGAGACGATCACGCCGCGGCCGAGGGCGCCGATGCGCAGGGCCACGGCACGCCCGATGCCGCGGCTCGCGCCGGTGACCAGGGCCGCGCCTCGCTGCGGGGAGTCCACGCGCCAGAGCCTAGCAGCCCGCGGACCGCGCGCACGCGCCGACGCCGTACAATCGCCGCCCGTGAACGCCGGCCGCACGACCCCGCACCCGATCCCCCCGGCGCGCTGGCCGTCGGCGGAGGAGGCGCGCGCGAGCCGCCTGTTCTCGCCCGCCGAGCTCGGCCCCCTGCGAACTCGCACGCGCACCTGGGTCCCGGCCATGGTGCCCTGGCGTAGCACCGACGAGGGCCTGGTCACCGAACGCGTGCTGGACTGGTACGGCCGCTTCGCGGACGGCTTGCCCGGCGTGCTCGTCGTCGAGGCGACCGGCATCCGGGAGGTCCCCAGCGGCCCGCTCCTGCGCATCGGCCACCCGCGCTTCGTGCCCGGGCTGGCGGAGCTCGTGCGCCGCGTGCGCGAGCGTTCCGGCGGCCAGACGCGCCTCCTGATCCAACTGATCGACTTCCTGGCCATCAAGCGCCGGCCGGCCAAGGACGCCTTCCTGCGGCGCTTCCTCGTGCTGCGCCCCGAGCACCGCGCGCGCCTGGCGGAGCTGGGCATCGAAGCGGACGAGGAGCCCGCGCTGCGCGAAGCGTTGCTCGGCCTGTCCGAGGAGCAGCTCGCGCTCGTGCTCTCCCCGCGCGATCTGCGCGACCTCGAGTACGGGTACCGCGAGGAAGTGGGCGACCTGCACCTGCCCCACGTGCGCGACCTTCCGGCGCGGCTCCCCGGGCTGTTCGCCGACGCCGCCGAACGCGCGCGCGCAGCGGGCTTCGACGGCGTGGAGCTGCACTACGCCCACGCCTACACGATGGCCTCGTTCCTCTCGCGGCGGAACGGCCGCACGGACGGCTACGGGGGCTCGCCCGCGGGGCGCGTGCGCCTGGCGCTCGAGGTCCTGGACGCCGTTCGCGCGCGGGTCGGCGCGGACTTCTGCGTCGGTTGTCGCTTGCTCGGCGACGAGGTCATCGCAGGCGGCAGCACCGTCGAGGACGCGGCCTACTACGCCACCGAGCTCTCCCGCGCGGGCCTGGACTTCGTCTCGGTCAGCAAGGGCGGCAAGTTCGAGGACGCCAAGCAGCCCAAGATCGGCGAGGCGGCCTACCCCTACACGGGCCCCAGCGGCCACGAGTGCATGCCCACCGTGCGTATCGGCGGCGCGCCGCCCTTCGGCCGCAACCTGCCGCTCTCGCGCACGATCCGCGCCACCCTGCGCGCGACGGGGCTCGCCACGCCGGTCGTCGGCGCGGGGGGCGTGAACTCCTTCGAGCTCGCCGAGGGCGCGCTGGCGCGCGGCGAGTGCGACCTGGTGGCCGCGGCGCGCCAGTCGCTCGCCGATCCGGATTGGTGGCTGAAGATGGAGCGCGGCCGCGGGGCCGAGATCCGCCGCTGCATCTTCACCAACTACTGCGAGGGCCTCGACCAGAAGCACCGCGAGGTCACCTGCCAGCTCTGGGATCGCGAGCTCGCCCTGCCCGACCCCGGTGGCTCCGGCATCGCGCGCTCCAGCGACGGCAAGCGTCGGCTCGTGCCGCCGCCCTGGTCGCCGGCCTGAGACCGCGGGCTCAGTGCGCCTGCGCGCCGGCGGCTGGGCCCACGCGGCCCAGCACCGACAGGCGCAATTGCGGCTCGCCCTCGACGTCGCTCTCGATCACGAGCGTGCCCGTGATCGGGCTGTCGGGGATCTGCGAGCTGCCCTCGATCACCACGCGGTAGCCGCGGCGTTCGCCGACCAGCGGCTCGGTGCGCGCGCTGAGGTCGGCGGGCACGGGGTCCTCGAAGCGCAGGCTGGGCAAGGTGAAGGCTTGGCCCTGGCGGTGCCAGATCTCGGTCTGCGCGCGGAAGGGCACGCCCGGCTGGGCGCGGCCGACCGAGAGGAAGAGCGGCTCGATGCGCAGTTGATCGAACATCATGGCCTGCACCAGCAGACGTCCGATGTAGGGCACGGGTTCCGCCCCGGGGACGACCACGCCGCGCACCCGCACGTTCACGCGGCCGATGAAGCTGCCCCACGGCACGTCGGGTTGGATGCGCAGCTCGAGCCGCCGCCAGCCCTCTTCGTCCTCGCCGAGCTGGTGGACCTCGAGCTGCGGGGAGAGGCTCTCGATCTCGAGCACCACCGCGCCCGGGTCGCCGCAGCGGAAGCGCGCCTGGGCGCGGTGCTCCCGGCCGCGGTCGAGCTCGCCCAACAGGAGCTGATGGGGCTCGAACTCGACGAAGGGCCGCACCTCGGAGTCGATGTGCAAGTCGAGCACCGGATGCTGCGGATCGTTCGAGTGCACGTGGACCGTGCGCCGCACCGGGCCGCGGCCGGCCGGCTTGTAGACGATCTCGATCTCGGAGCCCTCGCCGGGGCCGAAGTTGCGCCGGTCGAGCTGCGTCGTCGTGCAGCCGCAGGTCACCTGGACCTCGCCGATGACGAGCTCGGCGTCGCCGCGGTTGACGAACGGGAAGCGGACCTTGTACTCGACCGCGTCGTAGACCGCGCCCAGGGGCTCGATCAGACGCTCGAAGCCCAGCACCGGCGCGCTCGGAACCGCCGCCGGCGGCGCGGGTTCGGAGGACTGCGCGGTCGGAGGGGTCTCTTCGGCGCCCGGCTCGCCGCCGCAACCGAAGAGGAACGAACCGAGGAGGAGCGCACCCAGCGCCGCGGCCCCACTCCAACCGTCACCGATGCCGTGCTGCATCCCCACACTGTCCCTCGGCGGGCCGGGCACGGCAAGCCGCAGGGTCGATCCGTCCCCTGCCGCGCTGGTGGGCCCTGTAGGACTCGAACCTACGACCAAGCGATTATGAGTCGCCTGCTCTAACCGACTGAGCTAAGGGCCCGCGCCTCGTCGAGGCGGTACCGCGGGGTAGCCGGCCGATTTCGAGCCGGCGCCCGGACGGGGCCCGCAGAGTGTAACGCGGCCCTCCGCGCCCGTTCCCTACACTGGGCCCCTCCCGGAAGATCCCATGCAAGCTCCCACGCCCTCCAACGTGCCGCGCGCGCTCGCGCTGGCCCTCGCCTGCCCGCTCGCGTTCCCCTCGCTCTGCGAGGCCGCGCAGCGTCCCGAACCCGGGGCCGGCGCGCCCCAGGCGGAAGGCGCGGCGCCCTCCCAAGAGCTCACCCCCATGCCGCGCGTGCCCATCGAACACGTGCTGGTGACGGCCACGAGCTTCCTGCCCCGCCCGCGCAGCCGCTTCGGGGCCGCGGTCCAGACGCTCGACTTCGATGGCGACGGTCACGACGACATCGCCGTCGGCGCGCCGGGCGAATCGGCCGTGTACGTGTTCCTGGGACCGGAGTTCGACCAGGCGCAGCGCTTCCGCCCCCATCCGCTCGAGCGCGGCGACGGCTTCGGCACCTCCCTCGCCGCGGGCACGCTCGACGGACGGCCGGGTGACGAGCTCGTGATCGGCGCGCCCGACCGCACGGTCGATGGCGTCGCGCAGCACGGCGCCGTGTTCCTGCTCTCGGTGCACGCGACTCGGCCGACCGAGCTGCGCTTCGAGGGTTTGCCCGCGGGCGCGCTCGGACACGCCGTGGCCGTGGGCGACTTCGACGGCGACGGCGAGCTCGACGTCGCGGCCGGCGCGCCCAAGACGCTGATCGGCGGCCAACAATCGGGCGCCGTCGCGTTGCTCTCCCTGCGCCCGCGGAGCGTCCGAACCCTCTCGAACCCGCGCGGCTCCTGGCTGCACGGCAACTACGGCCACGACCTGGCGGTCGGGGACGCGGACGGCGACGGGGTGGACGACCTGTTCGTCTCCGGCATCGGCAACCGCTCGAGCGACGGGGTGCGCGGCGCGGGGCAGGTGTTCGTGCACCTGCGACCCCTGGCCGCGGACGGAGCCACGCTCATCGCCGAGGACCCCAGCCCGACCCTGGGCGATCCGGCGCGTTTCGGCATGTCGATCTCGGCCGGCGACGTCGATGGCGACGGGCTCGCGGACCTACTCGTCGGCGCGCCGCGCAAGGACGGCGGCGGGATCCGCGATGCGGGCTCGGGCTTCCTGTTCTTCGCGCCCGACTTCGGACCCGACCGCGCGCAGGTGCTGCTGCGCCCGGCTGGAGAACCCCACGACATCCTGGGCTTCCGGGCCTTGATCGCGGACGTCTCGGGCGCGGGCCGCAGCGCGGTCCTGCTCGCCTCCCTGGCCCGCAAGCAGGACATGGGCATCCTGGCCTGGAATCCCCGGGAGCTCGACGCGGGCCCGACGATCCACCTGCCGCCCCAGGGTGCCAGCCACCACTTCGTGCAGGGCATGCGCCCCGGGCCGCGGATCCCGGGCCAGGGCCGTACGCTGCTGCTCGGCGACCCGAACTTCGATCCCGGCAGCCTGCCCGACTCGGGCCGCATGCTGGTGATCACCCTCGAGGCGCCGACGTCCGCGCCGGTGCCCGTCGCCGACGAACCGCCGCCCGCGAGCAGGTAGGGCTGCCCTTCGATCCGAGCCGAGCGGACCTGCAAAGCCCTGCCGCGCGGTCTATGCTCGCGCCATGCGCGCCGAGCTCTACACCTGGTCGTCCTGCCCCTTCTGCATTCGCGCCAAGCAGCTCCTCGAGCGCCGCGGCATCCCCTACACCGAACACGTGATGGACGATCGGCCGCTCGACCTCGCGCGCATCAAGCGCGAGTACGGCCACTCCACCGTGCCGATCATCCTGCTCGACGGCACGTTCGTCGGCGGCAGCGACGACCTCGAGCGCCTCGACCGCGCGGGCCGGCTCGGCGAACAGCCGGCCTGACCCGCGCGGCGCGAGGCACCTTCTTCGGTCAACGGTGGGCCGGGTCGATGCCCATCCCCCGTCGGTCGGGGCCGGGGGGGCGGGTCGGGGGGACGTAGGGATTGCGCTCGAGCTCGCCCAGCAGGTGGCGGATCGCCGCCTCGAGCTGCACGTCGACGCCGCCCACCATCTGCGAGGGATCGTCGAGCACCTCCTCGTCGGGCGCGACGCCGAAGCCCTCGACGCTCCACACGCCGTCGGTGTTGTAGAAACCGAAGGTCGGCACGGTGACGCCGGCGCCGTCGATCAGGCCCGGGTTGCCGCTGATACCCACCAGGCCGCCCCAGGTGCGGGTGCCGATCAATCGGCCCAGGCCCCGCTGGCGGAAGTAGTACGGGAAGGCGTCGCCGCCCGAGCCAGCCAGGCCGTTGATCAGCATGCACTTGGGCCCCTGGTGCGAGTCCGGGGGCCAGGTCCAGTCCACGCCGTCGCGCACGCCCCAGTAGTTCGTCACGGGACGATTCAGGAGCTCGATGAAGCGGGTCGGGATCTGGCCGCCGCCGTTCCAGCGGTCGTCGAGGATCAGCGCGCCGGTGTGGAGTTGGCCGTAGAACTGCCGCACGAGCTCGTTCTGGCCGCCGACGCCCGTGTCGGGCACGTAGATGTAGCCGATGCGGCCCTCGCTGGCCTCGGCCACGCGCGCGCGGCGTTCCTCGACCCAGGCGCGATAGCGCAGGTCACCCTCGCTCGACAGGCACTGGACCACGACCCGGCGCGCGTCGTCGTCGAGGACCGGCTTGGCGCTGACGGTCAGCGTCACGACCTTGTCCGCCAGGCCGACGAACGCGGCCCACGGATCGCGCGCGGCATCGACGGCCGTGCCTTCGACCGCCAGCAGGTAGTCGCCCACCTTCACGTCGACGCCGGGCTGGGACAGCGGCCCGCGGGCATCGACGTCCCAGGGCGCGCCCTCGAGGATGCGGGCGATGCGGTAGGCGCCCTCCGCCAGCTCGAAGTCGCAGCCCAGGAGGCCCACCGAGACCCGCGGCCCTTGCTCCTCGCCGCCCGGGCGATAGTAGGCGTGGCCGACGTTGAGCTCGCTGATCATCTCGCGCACGAGCTGCCCCACGTCCTCGCGCGTCGTGCAGTCGGGGAGCATGGCCTCGTACTGGGCCAGCACCGCCGGCCAGTCCATGCCGTGCAGCCCCGCGTCGTAGAAGAAGTCGCGCTGCAAGCGCCAGGCATCGCGCAGGATCTGAGCCCACTCCTCGCGCGGGGCGACGAGGACGTGCATGCCGTCGGTCGCGACCGGCTTGCCCTTCGCATCGGCCTTGGGCTCGTGGAAGGCGAGCTTGCCGCGCGAACGCACCAGCACCTGCTTGCCGTCGGCGCTGACCTCGAAACCGTCCACCGGCGACGCGATCTGCTTCTCCTCGCGCTTGTCGTCCGCGAGGTCGAAGATCTTCAGCGCGGCCTCGCCGCCGAAGCCGCGGCTGGTGGCGCGCACGAAGAGCAGCTTGCCATCGTGCGCCACGGCGAGGCCCCGGAACGTGCCCGGCTCGAGGGGGAGCTGGACCGCGCGCCGCTCGAAGCCCTCGAGGTCGATGCGCAGGGGCTTCGCTTCGGCCTCCTTCGGCTCCTCGGCCGCGACCTCCGCCGGCGCGTCGCTCGGGGCTGCATCGTCCGGGGTCGCGTCACCCTGGGACGACTCCTCCGCGGGCGGGGTGGTCTCCTCGGCGGCGGCCGGCGCCGGCTTCTCGTCCTCGAAGGTCTCCTCGTCGCTCTTGGGCGCGAAGGGCGAGGGCATGTCGGCGCGCAGCGGCACGACCAGCAGGACCTCGGTGTTGCCGTACACGAAGGAGGTGTCGAGGTCGCCGTAGGCCGGTCGGAAGGAGCGGCTGCTGGCGAAGTAGAGGTAGTCGCCCTTGCGGTCGAAGGCCGGAACCGAATCGGCGAAGGTGCCGCCCGTGACCTGGTGCGGGACGCCGGTCGCGAGCTCGAGGAGCCAGATCGACTCCTGGCGGCGCGCGCCCTCGGCCCGGGCGTAAGCGAGCCACGCGGAGTCGTGGGACCAGCTCACCGAGAGCGGGCGGCCGGCGGGGTTCGTGTCGAGCAAGCGCGTCGTGCCCGACTCGACCTCGCACAGATACAGGTGTCCGGCCTTGTCCGAGAAGACCAGGCGCTTGGAGTCCGGCGCCCAGCTCGGCGCGTAGCGGAAGGCCTGGCCGTCGTGCGTCAGGCGGCGCGGCTCGCCGCGGCCGTCGGAGCGCACGAGGTACAGCTCGTACTCGCCGCTCGTGTCCGAGAAGTAGGCGATCCAGCGGCCGTCCGGGCTCCACGAGGGATCGCGCTCGGCGGCGCCGCTCGTGGCGCTGAGGTTGCGCGGGGTCCCGTGCTCCGCGGGCAGGGTCCAGATGTCGCCGCGGGCCTCGACGACGACCCGCTTGCCGCTCGGCGAGGGGCGCGCCGCGCCCAGGTTCTGGGCCGCGTCGCGGCGCGCGGGGCGCAGGGTCGGACGCGCGCCGGGCACCTTCACCTCGACCGCGCGCGAGGTCCCCGACGGGATGTCGAACAGCCGCAACTCGGCGCCGACCTGGAACACGATCTCGCCACCGCCCGCCGGGCCGGGGCCCATGGCGGGCCAACGCAGGTCGTGGTCGGCGAAGGTCGTGAGCTGGCGGCGCGAGCCGTCCGCCGGGTCGAAGACCCACAGGTTGAGGCGGTGCTCGGGGCCGTCGTCGGAGACGTAGTAGAGCCGCGCGCCGTGCCACATGGGCTGGCTGTCGGTTCCGGGCCAATCGGTCACGCGGCGCGCCGATCCGTCCTGCAGGCCGAACAACCAGATGTCCGTCGCCATGCCGCCCTGGTACCTCTTCCAGGTGCGGTGGTCGCGCGTGTGGGGCGTGTAGGCGAGCCAGGTGCCGGTCGCGTCGATCGACGCGAAGGCGCCGTAGGGCACCGGTAGGGCCTCGGGCAGCCCCCCCTCGGGGGAGACGGTGAACAGGTGCGTCTGGCGGTTCAGGCCCTGCATCCCCGAAGCGAAGAACAACAGTCGGCCATCGGCGGTCCAGTCGCAGAGCAACTCGTCCGCGGGGTGGTGCGTGACGCGGCGCGGCACGCCGCCGGCGAGCGGGATCACGTACAGGTCGTTGCCGCCGTCGTAGTTCCCGCGGAAGGCGATCTGGCTCCCATCGGGCGAGAAACGCGGGAAACTCTCGGCACCCGGTGGGCTCGCGAGCGGCGTCGCGAGGCCGCCCTCGCGCGGCACCGTCCACAGATCGTTGGCGTAGGCGAAGACGATGTGCGTCGCGCTGACGTCCGGGGTGCGCATCATGCCGGCATGCGGGCGGATCTCCGCGCTGGCCTGCGCGGGCTCCACGGCGGCTGCGGCGTGCAGCGGGAACGAGACGAGGGCGGCGAGGGCGAGGGACATGGTGTGGGTGCGGAAGGGGGGCATCGAGGGTTCGCTGGGGAAGCGGTTCGGGCGCGCGCGGAGCGATCCGCGCGGAGCAGCAGGCTAGCCGACGGCCCCTCCGGGTGGGCCGCCCGCCGGTCAGGACGGCGCAAGTCTTCGGGGATCGGCTGGCCGATCCAGCTACCGCGCGGCGTGGGCCGCCAGGACGTGGGCCACGCAGGCGGTCAGGCGTTCGCCGGTGGCGAGGTGCAGGAACTCGTTGGGGCCGTGGGCGTTGGACTTGGGGCCCAGGACGCCGGTGATCAGGAATTGGGCCTGGGGGAACTTCGCGCCCAACATGCCCATGAAAGGGATCGAGCCGCCTTCGCCCACGTAGGCCGCGTCGGCCCCGAAGTAGGTGCGCGAAGCCGCGGCCGTGGCCGCCTCGAGCCAGGGTGCCAACGCGGGCGCGTTCCAGCCCTGGCCGGGCGTGTCGAGCTCGAAGCGCACCCGCGCGCCGTAGGGCGGATCGGACTCGAGGATCTCCTTCACGCGCCGCGCCGCGGCGTGGATCTCGAGCGTGGGCGGCATGCGCAGGGACAGCGCCAGGGCCGTGCCGGGGCGCAGCACGTTGCCCGCGTCGGCGAGCGCCGGCAGGCCACCGGCGCCGGTGACCGAGAGACTCGGCCTCCAGGTGCGGGCCAGCACGAGGTCCGCGAGGTCGTCGGAGGTGGCGCGCGCGCCCTCGACGAAGGGGTACTTGCCCACGATGCCCGCGCCCAGCACCTCGGCCGCGCGGCGGGCTTGATCCACCCGACCGGCGGGGACCTCGACCTCGAACTCGGTCGAGCGGAAGGCGCCGGTGGCCTCGTCCTCCAGCCGCGAGAGCAGGCTGCGCGCGATGCGGAAGCTCGAGGGCACGACGCCGCTGGCGTCGCCCGAGTGCACGCCCTCGGACAGGATCTCGACGAACAGGCGGCCGGTGATGATCCCGCGCAGCGAGGTCGTGCTCCACAGCCGCTCGTAGTCGCCCGCGCCGGAGTCGAGGCACACGACGAGGCTGGGATCGCCGATGCGCGCGCCCAGCGCCTCGAGGTAGGGCGGCAGGTCGAAGCTGCCGCTCTCCTCGCAGGCCTCGATCAGGACCACGCAGCGCGCGTGGGGCTTGCGTTCGCGGCGCAGCGCCTCGATGGCGGTCAACGAGGCGAAGGCCGCGTACCCGTCGTCCGCGCCCCCGCGGCCATAGAGCTTGCCGTCGCGCAGCACCGGCTCCCAGGGACCCAGACCGCGCTCCCAGCCCACCATCTCGGGCTGCTTGTCGAGGTGGCCGTAGAGCAGCACCGTGTCGTCGACTTCGCCCGGGATCTCCATCAGGATCACCGGGGTGCGGCCGGGGAGCTGGACGACCTCGAGCTCGAGCCCCTCGATCGGCCGGCGTCGGCACCAGTCGGCCACCAGCTCGACCGCGCGCTGCATGTGCCCGTTGCGCTCCCAGTGCGGGTCGAAGTGCGGCGACTTGCAGGGGATGCGGATGTAGTCGGTCAGGCTGGGGACGATCGAGTCGCTCCAGGTGCGGGCGACGAATTCTCGGGTGCGGGTGGCGTCCATGGGGCGAGCAGCATACCGGAGGTCGAACGGCGATAGACTCGGCGACCATGGACGTCGACTTCGGCCGGACCGCCGCGGACTACGGCCGCCATCGCGCGGGCCTCCCGGGGTGTTTCCTCGAGCGCTTGGAGGACTGGGCCGGTCCCCTGCGCGGTCGTCGCGTCCTCGACCTCGGCAGCGGCACGGGGGCCGCTGCCCGTCCCCTGGCGGCGGCCGGCGCGCGGGTCGTGGCGCTGGACCCGGCGCGGTCGATGCTCGTCGAGCAACGGGAGCGGGCGCGGGAGGAGGGGCTCGCGGTGGCTTGTACCGTGGGCCGCGCCGAGGCCGTCGGGTTGCGCGCGGCGAGCTTCGACCTGGTGACGGCGGTGCAGTGCTGGCACTGGTTCGACGCCGCCTGCGCTGCGCGCGAAGCGGCACGCCTGCTGCGCCCCGGGGGCCTGTGCGTGCTGGCGAGCTTCGATTGGTTGCCCCTGTCGGGCAGCGTGCCCGAGCTCAGCGAGCGACTCGTCCTGCGCCACAATCCCGCCTGGCACCTGGGCGGCGGCAACGGCCTGCACCCCGAGTACGCCCGCGACCTCTCGGCCGGCGGCTTCGAGCTCGCGCACGGCGACGTCTCCGACCTCGAGGTGCCCTACACCCACGGGGGTTGGCGCGGCCGCATGCGCGCCAGCGCCGGCGTCGGCGCGAGCCTCTCCCCCGCCGCGGTGGCGCGCTTCGACGCCGAGTTGGCCACCTCGCTCGCCACCCACTTCCCGGTCGAACCGTTGTCGGTCCCCCACCGCCTGTTCCTCGTGGCGGGACGGGCATGAGGATCGTTCACCGACCGCGGCCCGATCGCGCCCGCGTCGCGGGCGTCCATCCAGGCAATTGGCCAGCGAACACGAACCCAACCGACGATGAGAGTGGAACTCCTCCCGATCGGCGCCGACGACGCGCACGTGCTCGAGAACCTCTGGCCCGCCTACCAGCACGAGGTCTCGGAGTTCGACTCGAGCGTCCCCAATCGCCACGGGCTGTTCGGAGCGGATGACGGCACGCGGACCCTGGCGGAGCACGCGCGGAGCCTGCGCCCCTGGTGGAGCGATCGATCGTCGCTCTTCGCCTATCGCATCGACGTGGATGGAGCCCCGGCCGGGTTCGACCTGATCGCCGCCCGCTCCCGAATCCCGCGCGAGATCGACGCCGACTTCGTGGTGCACGAGTTCTTCGTGCTGCACCCCTACCGCGGGAACGGGGTCGCCGAGCGCGCTGCCGTCGCCGGTTTCGAGTTGCACCGCGGCCGCTGGGAAGTCGTGACCTACCCCTCGCACGCCCGCGCGATCGCCTTCTGGCGCCGGACGATCTCGCGCTACGCGCCCGCCAGCTTCCGCGAAGAGGAGCGGGCCGACCACCCCTGGGGAAGGCGCGTCTGCTTCCGCTTCGACAACGCGGATTGATCGAGGAGCGGAGCTGCGAGCCCGCCGCCCACGCGATCGAGCAGCCCACGACCCTCCCGCTCGCGGCCCCCCTACGAACGGCGAGTGGACCCAACTCGGCGCAGGGCGTAGGGCCCGTTCGTGTCCATCCGGGTCCACTGGACAGCGGAGTCGCAGGGACGTGCCCACGAACTCCGCACCCCGTGGCCCCTGCCCTGGAGGTCGATCATGAACTCCATCCTGTCCGCGCTCTTCGCCCCCCATCTGCTCCTCCTGCTGCAGGCCGGCGCACCGTGCGTCCCCGACTGGATCCCGACCTTCGGGGGAGAGCCGGGCGTGGCCTCCGACGTGCGGGCCATGGCCGTCCACGACGACGGCACGGGACCGGCCCTCTTCGTCGCCGGCTACCTCACCGCCGCCGGAGGAGTCCCCGTGAACGGCATCGCCAAGTGGGACGGGTCGTCCTGGTCGGCCCTGGGGACGGGGGTCCTCACGCACATCCACGCCCTCGCGGTGTACGACGACGGGAGCGGGCCCGCGCTCTACGCCGGCGGGCTGTTCTCGGAGGCCGGCGGCGTGCTCGCCAGCAACATCGCCCGCTGGGACGGCACGGCGTGGTCGGCCTTGGCCCAGGGGACGAACGGATTCGTCCTGGCGCTCGCGGTCCACGACGACGGGAGTGGACCCGCGCTGTTCGTTGGAGGCGACTTCACGGTGGCCGGGACGGTCGCGGCGCGGAACGTCGCCCGCTGGGACGGCAGCTCCTGGTCTCCCCTGGGATCGGGCGTCCAGAGCGGGAGCGTTATGGCCATGACGTCCTTCGACGACGGCACGGGCCCCAGTCTCTTCGTCGGAGGGGAGTTCACCCAAGCCGGTGGATTGCCCGCTTCGGCCATCGCGAAGTGGGACGGCAGCGCATGGTCGGAGCTGGGCGGCGGAGTGGACGGGCGTGTTTCCGCCCTGGCAGTGCACGACGACGGGTCCGGATCGGCGCTCTTCGTCGGGGGCGGATTCCGGAACGTCGGTTCGTTGCAGGCAACCTGCGTGGCGAAGTGGGACGGGACGAGCTGGTCGGGACTCGCGGGAGGCCTGCCCGGCGTCGTGAGCTCCCTCCACGTCCACGACGATGGACTCGGCGGTGGACCGGCGCTCTACGCCGGCGGTTCCCAATTGCAACCCGGCGGAACCCCCTACGCGCGCGTCCATCGTTGGGACGGATCCGCCTGGACGACCCTACAGGGAATAGGGCGTGCAGTCGGTGTGGACGGCGTCGATGCGTTGGCCGTCTTCGAGCATCCCTCCAGCGGCCTCCCCGCGCTCTTCGCGGGCGGTTTCTTCGAGACGGTCGACGGGCTCGCCGCAGGCGGCGTGGCGTGCTGGGACGGGCAACGCTGGGCCCCGCTCCCGGGCGGACTGGGCGGAGCTGTCCAATCGCTGGCCGTCCAGGACGACGGGAGCGGGCCCGCTCTCTACGCCGGCGGGACCTTCCTCAGCGCCGCGGGCTCCAGTGCGACGGGGATCGCGCGCTGGCGAGGGTCGTCCTGGGAGCCGCTCGGCGTGGATCTCTCGGCGCCGCTCGGAGCCTCCGTGTCGGCGCTCGCGGTCTTCGACGACTCCACCGGACCAGCGCTCTACCTGGGCGGCACGTTCCTCACCGACGGCGGAGTGACCTTGAACCACGTCGCGAAGTGGGATGGAGCGTCGCTCTCGCCACTCGGTAGCGGCATGAACGGCACCGTCCAGGACTTGGCCGTGTTCGACGCGGGCCACGGACCGGAGCTCTACGCCTGCGGCTACTTCACCGTGGCCGGCGGCGTGGCTGCGGCCTACGTGGCGAAGTGGAACGGAACGACCTGGTCCGCCCTCGGCAGCGGGCTGCAGTTCCGAGGCGAGACCTTGGCGGTTCTGGACGACGGACAGGGACCGGCGCTGTACGTGGGCGGGAACTTCCACTTCGCCGGTGGCATCGCGGCCAGGAACGTCGCGCGGTGGGATGGTCAGGCGTGGTCGTCGCTGGATGACGGGGTCTCCCATCCCGTGAACGCCCTGATCGCCTTCGACGACGGCACGGGGCCCGCGCTGTACGCGGGGGGGGAGTTCTACTCCGCATCCGGGACCCCGGTGAACTTCATCGCCAAGTGGGACGGAACGGCGTGGTCGGCCTTGGGCGGCGGATTCTATGACCACGTCGACGCGCTCGCCGTGTACGACGACGGAAGCGGAGGCGGGCCGCGGCTCTACGCGAGTGGAAGGGCGCCCTCCACGTCCGGAGTCCCGCGCTATTCGGTCTCCCGCTGGGACGGATCTGTCTGGACGGCGGTCGGCGAGTTCGATGGCCGGGTCCGTGCCCTCGCGACTTGCACGGACGGATCGGGCGCCGGCCCCACGCTCTGCGCGGGCGGAGAATTCAGACTCTCGCCCGGCGGCGACAGCTTCCTGGCGCGCTGGGGTGGCTGCGCTCCGATCGCACCGGGCGTGGCCTATTGTGCCGGGGACGGGAGCGCGGCCCCATGCCCCTGCGCCAACACGGGCGCCGCGGGCGCGGGCTGCGGCAACTCGACCGGCGCGGGCGCGGTCCTCGGGGCCCAGGGTTCCGGCAGCGTGCTCGCGAACGACTTGGTGCTGCGGGGCAGCGAGCTGCCCGCGGGCCAAGTGGCGTTGCTCTACATGGGTCCCCACGCGATCGGGGGCGGGTTGGGAGCGCCCCTCGGAGACGGCCTGCGCTGCGTCGGAGGCGGAGTGCGGCGTCTGGGTCTGCAACTCGCCGACCCCGCGGGCGACGCGACCTGGGGTCCGGGCCTGACGCAAGGTCTCGGCATCGTCCCGGGGAGCACCCGCCACTTCCAAGTTTGGTATCGGGATCCCGCGGGGCCCTGCAACCAGGGCTCCAACCTCTCGAACGGCTACGCCGTAACGATCCTCCACTGACGCCGCGCGGCGCGCGCCCGTCTCTCGCTCTCGACCGCAGGTAGCCGCGGCGGAGGGGGACGGCCGCGCGCGGCGACGGTACGCTGCTGCGATGCGCGCGCGCGAACTCGTGCTGATGACCGCGCTCCTGGGCGGGGCGTGCCGCGACGAGCCGATCCCGATCCTGCGGGAGGACCCGCGCGGCCACTCGTTCAACGCGCGGCCGGACATCGTGGAGCGGTTCCGCGCCGACCTCGCGGCCCGGCGCCATCCGGCGGACGGCGGCGGGCGCGCGTGGCTCGCGCTCGCCGATGGCGACGACGGGTCGGTGCGCGCGGGCCAGGCGCGGCGCTGGGATCTGGTCTACGAGGCCGGACCGCTGGGGATCGCCGTCGGGGGGCGCGTGATCCTGCTCGTCCCGCCCTACTGGGGGTGGAGCGCGCCGCAGACCCACGCGGCGCACCTGCTCGGCTTCACCACGGTCGAGTGTCCGGCTCCCGGCGTCGAGCTCGACGTCGTGGCCCACTCGGGGCTGCTCGTGATCGAGGTGCGCGGCCGTCCCCTGGCACAGGGCGAGCGCCTGCACATCGCCTACGGCGCCGGAGCCCTGGGCGCCCGCGGCGATCGGCACGCCGAACGCGGCTCACCCTTCTGGTTCCGCGTCGACGGCGACGGGGACGGGGTGGACGGCGTGCTCGCCGACTCCCCGACGATCACCGTGCACCCCGGAGCGCCGGAGCTGCTGGTGCTGACCGCGACCAGCACCGTCGAGCCGGGCGAAACCGTGCGCCTCACCCTGGCGGTGCTCGACGGCACGGCGAGCGCGGGCCTCGAGGTCGAGGCCGAGTTCGCGTTGCGCTCCGTGCCCGAGGGCCTCGAGCTGCCGCGCCCGCGCATCGAACGGGGCGGCGGCGGCCTCGCGCAGCTCGAAGTGCGCATCGACGAACCCGGCATCTGGCGCTTCGTGGCCGAGGGCCAGGTCGACGGACGAGCGCTGCGCGCGCTCTCCAACCCGGTGCGCGTCGCGCAGGGTGTCGAGCGCATCTGGTGGGCCGACCTGCACGGACACTCGAACCTCTCCGACGGGACCGGCTTGCCCGAGGACTTCTTCCGCTACGCCCGCGAGGTGGCGGCTCTCGACGTCGTGGCCCTCTCCGACCACGATCACTTCGGCGTGCTGGCCCTCGACGCGCACCCCGCAATCTGGGAGCGGTTGCAGGACGAGAGCGCGCGCTGGAACGAGCCCGGTCGCTTCCTGACCCTGCCGAGCTACGAGTGGACGAGTTGGCTGCACGGTCACCGTCACGTGCTCTTCTTCGAGGAGCGCGCCGAGCTCTACTCCTCGGTCGATCCGGCCTACGAGACGCCCGAGCAGCTCTGGCGCGCGCTCGCCGGACGGGACGCGCTCACCATCGCGCACCACTCGGCGGGCGCGCCGGTGGCGACGAACTGGAACTACGCGCCCGACCCGCTGCTCGAGCCGGTGACCGAGGTCATGAGCGTCCACGGCAGCAGCGAGGCGGCCGACTCGCCCGAGCTGGTCGCGGGCTTCCGCGGCGAGAACTCGGTGCGGGCGGCCCTGGAGCGCGGCTACGAGCTGGGCTTCGTGGCCAGCGGCGACTCGCACGACGGCCATCCGGGCTTGCCGCACCTCTCGCCGTTCTACGGCTTCCGGCCGGCCGACGCCGCCGCCGGACGGCCGCTCCCACGCCTGGGGCGCGGGGGTCTGGCCGCCATTCGCGCGCCGGAGCTCTCCCGGCCAGCGATCCTCGAAGGCCTGCGCGCGCGGCGCACCTATGCCACGAGCGGGCCGCGCATCCTGCTCGACGTGGAGCTCGACGGCGCGCGCGGCGGGCAGCGCTTCGTGCTGCCCCCCGGCGCATCGGCGCCGAGCCTGCGGGTCTCGATCGCGGCCCAGGGTCCCCTGTCGACGATCGAGCTGGTGCGCAGCGGAGCGCCGGTCGCGCTCGTCGACGCCCGCGGGCACCTGGACGTCGAGCAACGCTTCGACCTTCCGGGACTCACGGCCGGCGAGTACGTCTACGTGCGCGTGACCCAGGCCAACGGCGGCCTCGCCTGGTCGAGCCCGATCTGGGTGCACGCCGCCGAGGACGCGGCGGGCGGGTGAGCACAGAGCGCGCGGAACGCGACGCCTACGCCTACCCGCCCGCCGTTCACGCCGACTTGCTGCGCGGCTGGCTCTCGGGCGCGAGCATCGTCCGATTGCGCCCCGAGTGCTTGGCCGCGTAGACCGCCTCGTCGGCGCTCTTGAGGAACTCGTCGATGCTCGCCATCCAGGGCATGCGCTGCGCCACCCCCAGGCTGAGCGTCACCGAGCCGGAGAAATCGCCGGACGTGATGTGGTGCTGGCCGACCGTGGTCCGAATGCGCTCGGCGCAGGCGACGCCGGCCGCGGTGTCCGCGCCGGGGCAGATCACGAGGAACTCCTCGCCGCCCAGGCGGCAGATGTCCTCCTCTTCCCGCAGCACGCCGCGCGCGGCCTGGGCGACCTCGCGCAGGACCACGTCCCCCACGTCGTGCCCGAAGTCGTCGTTCACGCGCTTGAAGTAGTCGATGTCGAGCATGACGATCGAGACCGGATTGCCCGTGCGCAGGGAGGACTCCCAGGTCTGACCGAGGCGCTTCATCGCGTAGCGTCGGTTCGGCAGGCCGGTCAAGACATCGGTCAGGGCTGCCGAGCGCAGCCGGCGGGTCATGATCTGCAGCTCGGCCATCTGGCGCCGCGTCGTGGCCTGCTCGAGAGCGACCTGCTCCTGCAGGCGCACGATGCGCTGGCCGCCCTTGATGCGCGCCAGCAGGATGCGCGGGTTGAAGGGCTTGGAGACGTAGTCGTCCACGCCCGACTCGAAGGCTTCGACGACGCGGCCCTCGTCCCCGTGGCCCGTGAGCAGCAGGAAGTAGATCTTCTGGCCGGTCTCGACCTTGCGCAGCATGCGGCACAACTCGAGGCCGTCCATGCGCGGCATCATCCAGTCGGCGACGACGATCTGGGGCCCGGCCTCGAGCGCCAGGCGCAGCGCCTCTTCGCCGTCACTGGCCAGCGTCACGCGGTGGCCGGCGCGCTGCAGCGTTCGCTCCAGGAGACGCAGGGACATCGGGTCGTCGTCCACCGCGAGCACGTGCACGCTGTTCGTGAGCTCGGGCCCGCCCGTCCGCGGTTCGGCCCCCGTGGCCGTGGGGCGCCGCGGGCGCGACGCGGTCGGCCGGGGCTGCGCGTCGTCCACGCCGCCCAGGCGTTCCGCGGCGCGCCGGGCTTCGTCCGGGAGCATCGCGAAGTCGATCGCCTGGTGCACGGGGATGTTGAGCAGGTTGCTCCACTCGAGCCACTCGGCGGCGAAGCCGTTGCAGAGCTGGGCGAAGTCCTCGCGCTCGAGCGCGAGGCGACGGCGCAGCACGTCGGCCTGCGCGGCGTAGGCGACCCAGATCGAGGGCGCGGTCTCCGGGCCGGCCACCAGGATGTCCGCCAGGAGGTCCGCGGCGGCCAGCACGTCGACCATCTCGACCAGCGTCTGGTCGGGCTTCCAGGTCGGGGCCAGGCGCGCCTCGTAGCGCTGCAACGCCGAGGCGAAGGCCTCGGGCAGGCCCCAGCCGGCGAGCATCCTCGCTCCCAGTGCCCGGTGGTCGATCTCGAAGCGTTCCTGCTCCGCCGTGACGAGCTCGTCGCGGGCCTCTGGGCCGTGGGCTTCGATCAACTCGCCGTAGACCTCGGGGTACACGCTGGCGAGCGCCAGGTTCCCGATCTCGCTCAAGAGGCCCAGGATGTACATCTCGGCCGGGATCCCCACGCCGATCAGGCGCGAGAGCTTCTGGCTGGTGACGGCGCGCCCCAGCGAACGCGCCCAGTAGCGGTCGTAGTCGAAGGCCTGGCAGGCGCCGGAGCGATTGCCCGAGATCAGCGAGAAACCCAGCGCGACGTTGCGCACGGTGCGGATGCCGAGCCGGATGATGGCCTCGGCCACGGTCGCGATGGGCTGCAGCGAGCCGGACTGGGCCGAGTTGGCCAGCTTGAGCAGCCGACCCGTCAGCGCCGAGTCGGCCATGATGGTCTGACCCACCTCCTGGGTGGAGAAGTCGTCCCCTTGGGTCAGCTTGAGGATCCGCATGCCGACGCCCGAGGGCGAGGGCAACTTGCCGGTCTCCTGCAAGTCCTCGAAACACTTGTCGATCGGAGTCATGGGGTGGGTGCGCGTGTCGGAAAGGGGGAGGATCGGTTCGGGCGATCCGGACCTCGGAGCGCGGCGAGTTCGGCGCCGCGCGCGAGGAGACGTCAACCGATCAGGGCGTTCAGCGCTTGGCGGGCCTCGTCGAACGAGTGCTGGCAGGACGTAGCGAGCTCCTTCAAACGCTCGCCGCTGCGCGCGCGGGCCGCCGCCTCGAGTTCGCGCGCGCGCTCGGAGAGCAGCCGCGCGCCGAGGTTCGCGGCGCTCGACTTCAACGTGTGGGCGGCGCGCTCGAGCAACTCGTAGTCGCCCTGGGCGAGCCCCTGCTGCATGTCGTGGAGTCGCTGGGGCGCGTCGGCGAGGAACACGGCCACCAGTTCCGCGAGCAGCTCGGGTTCGTCCTCGCCGCCCAGGTCGCGCAGCATCTCGATCACCTCGCGGTCGAGGACCTCTGGGCGGGCGGCGTCGGGGGAGCCAGGGTCGATGGACATGGTCTCTCTGGGGCAGGGGCTCGGCGGGTGGGGAGGGACGCGGACGGGACGCACGGAGACCGACGCGCAGGGACGCGCTGCGTCGGGCCTCCGGGGCCCTTCGGATACGGAGCAGGGGTCGCGACCGGCCTCGACGGCGCGGGACCGTGCGCGGCGGCTTCGACCTCATCGGGCGGGGCTCGCGGTGGACTGCAACACTTCGACCCCGGGCCGGGGCGAGGGCGGGAGGGCCCGGCGGCCCGACCGGGGCACCCCCGGCGCCACGGGTCCACGGCCCTCGGCGGCGGGCGGTTTCCAGGTCACCCGTCCGGCCGCGTTTTCCAGCTCGCAGGCGCCTCCCGGGACGGATCCGCCCGCGGCCAGGCTCGGCCAGGGCACCCCCGGCCCCGCAACCCGGAACGGATTGCCTCGCACGGACCGGTGCGGGTCAGCCCGGCAGGATGGGGAGCTGGGGCAACCCCCCGGGGCCCGGCGGCGGGGGCACGACCGCCGGCGGAGGCAGCTCATGACCCAGCACCTCGCACAGGTGCTTCACGAGCAGCACCTCGACCAGCAGCGTGGTCGGCGGCAAGTCGGCGTGGTCCGCCAGGCGCGTCATCACGTCGGGATCGAGGCCGCAGGGGCGGAACCCGGCGAAGCTCGCCGGATCGGTGTGCACGTTGAGCGCCAGGCCGTGCCAGGTGACCCACCTGCGCACGGCCACGCCGATCGAGCAGACCTTGCGCTCGCCGATCCACACGCCGGTCAGGCCCGCGCGGCGCGATCCCTCGACGCCGAGCTCGGAAAGCACGCGGATCACGATCTCCTCGAGGTCGCGCAGGTAACGGTGGAGATCGCGGCGACCCTCGGGCAGGGCCAGGATCGGGTAGGCGACGAGTTGTCCGGGACCGTGGTAGGTCGCCTCGCCCCCGCGTTCGACCTCGACCACGGCCAGGCCCGGGGGTGCGCTCCCCTCGGCCCGCGCCCCGCGGCCCACGGTCACGACGGGCAGGTGCTCGGTCAGGAGGAGCGTGTCGCCGATCCGGCCCTCGATGCGGGCTTCGAGCGACTCGAGCTGCAGGGCGTGGGCCGCCCCGTATTCGGTCCGCCCCAGGCGGCGCACGTCGAGCCTCGGGAGCGGATTCACTTCTTCTGGAAGATGTGCACGGCCATCCCGTGCACGGCCTCGGCGGCCTCCATGAAGGCCTCCGGCAGGGTCGGGTGGGCGTGGATGGTGCGGGCGATGTCCTCGCTCGTCGCACCCAGCTCGATGGCCAGGGTCGCCTCGGCGATCAGCTCGGTGACCTCCGGGCCGACCATGTGCACGCCGAGCACCTCGTCCGTCTTGGCGTCGGCGACGACCTTCACGAAGCCCTCCGACTCCAGCAGGCTGAGCGCGCGGCCGTTGGCGGCGAAGGGGAATTTGCCGGTCTTGAACTCGATGCCGCGCTCCTGGCACTGCTCCTCGGTGAGGCCCACCGAGGCGACCTCGGGGTTGGTGAAGATCACGGCCGGCACGCAGCGCGCGTCGTACTCCTCCGGCAGGCCTGCGATCACCGCCGCGGCCACCAGCCCCTCCTTGCTGCCCTTGTGGGCCAGCATGGGTTGCCCGGCGATGTCCCCCACCGCGTAGACGTTCGCGGCTTTCGTGCGCATCTGCTTGTCGACCGCGAGGAAGCCCTTGTCGTCCACGGCGAGGCCCACGTTCTCGAGGCCCAGCCCGGCGCTGAAGGGCCGGCGGCCGACGGTCGAGGCGATCTGATCGCAGACCACGGTCTGCTCGCCGTCCTTGGCCTTGATGCGCACGTGCAGTTCCTTGCCCTTGCGCTCGTAGCCCAGGGCGAAGGTCTCGGTGAGGAACTCGATCTTCTGCTTCTTGAGCGCGCGCTCGATCGTCTTGACGCACTCCTTCTCCTGGCCCGGGAGGGCGCCGGGCGTCGCCTCGAGCACCGTCACGCGGCTGCCCAGGCGCCGGTACATCATGCCCAGCTCCAGGCCGATGTAGCCGCCGCCGATCACCACCAGGTGCTCGGGGATGCGCTCCGGGGCGAGCGCCCCGGTCGAGGACCAGACGTCCTTCTCGTCGAAGGGGAAGCCCTTGAGCTCGATCGGCACGGAACCCGTGGCGATGACGATGTCGTCGCACTCGAGGGTCCTCTGCCCCGCTTCGGTCGTGACCGCGACCTTGCCCGGCCCGGCGATCTTGGCCGTGCCCATCACGAGCTCGACGCCGTGGTTACGGAACAGGCCCGAGACGCCGCCGGTGAGCTTCTGCACCACGCCCATCTTCCAGTCGACGAGCTTCTTCACGTCGAGCTTCACGTCGCCAGCGGTGATGCCCATGGCGCTCGCGTGGCCGATGCGGTCGAGCAGCGCGCCGGCCGAGATGAGCGCCTTCGAGGGGATGCAGCCGACGTTGAGGCACGTGCCGCCGACGAACTGCTTCTCGACGACGGTCACCTGCTGGCCGAGCTGAGCCAAGCGGATCGCGCACACGTAACCGCCGGGTCCGGCGCCGATGACGACCACCTTGCGGGTCGAGCCCATGTTTCCTTCCTCGTCTTGTCCTAGCGGGGGATCGGGGGACGCGTTCAGAGCGGGAACTCGCCCTCGCCGCGCTGCGCTTCCCCGTGGCGCTTGGCCACGTCCAGGAAGCGGTTGAACTGCCGTTTCAGGTGCGCGGGGACGTCGGCGTAGACGTCCTCGACGAGGGAGCGCAGGGGCATCTGGGGCGCCGCCTCCTGCTCGTGGATGGTGCGGTCGATCTCCGCCAGGAGCTCGGCCTCGAGCCGCTCCCGCCCGCCGCGCTCCAGCACGCCCCGGGCCACCAGGAAGGTCTCGAAACGCTCCAGCGGATCGCGCGCCGCCCAAGCCTCGACCTCGGACGCGTCACGGTACTTGGTCGGGTCGTCGCTGCTCGAGTGCCCCAGCATGCGATAGGTCTCCAGCACGACCAACGAGGGCCCACCGCCGGCGCGCGCGCGCTCGACGGCCGCCTGGGATGCGTCGAAGACCGCGAGCACGTCGTTGCCGTCGATCTTCACCGCAGGCACGCCGTAGGCGGCGCCCTTGTCGGCGTAGGAGCGAGCGGCCGTCTGCTTCGAGGAGGGCACCGAGATCGCCCAGCCGTTGTCGACGCAGAAGAACACGCACGGCACCTTCCAGACGCCGGCGAAGTTGAGCCCCGAGTGGAAGCCGTTGGAGCTCGTGGCGCCGTCGCCGAAGTAGATGCCGTGCACCTCGTCCAGACCTCGCAGCTTGGCCGCGTAGGCCGCGCCCACGCCGTGCGGAATCTGGGTGCCGATGACCGACGACCAGCTCGGGTAGTGGCTACCCTTGTGCTGGAAGTGGTTGCACATCTGGCGGCCCTTCGCGGTGTCGTTCGAGTTGCAGTACATCTGCGCGACGTACTCCGCGAGCGGCAGGCCGCGCATCAGCGCCGCGCCGCCCTCGCGCAGGCCCGACCACAGCCAATCCTGCGCCAGCAGGGAGGCGGCCGACCCGACCATGGCCGCCTCGAGGCCCTTGGCCGAACCCACGAAGCCGATGCGACCGGCGCGCTGCAGCTTGAACATGCGCTCGTCGACGCAGCGCACGCGCAGCATGTGCACGAAGAGCTCGCGCAGGCGCCCGTTCGCAAGACGCGGGAGTTCGCCGACCAGCGAACCGTCGGGCGAGAGGATCTGGGAGGCGGCGGCCACGGCGAGGCCTAGAGCGCCAGGAGGCCGGGGTTCTCGAGGAGCTGCTTCATGTACACGAGCATGCGCGCCCCGTCGGCGCCGTCCGCCAAGCGGTGGTCGACCGACAGCGAGAGGTTCATGTACTGGCGCACCTCGATGCGGTCTCCCTGCGGGGTCTCGACCACGCCCGGGGCCTTGCGCATGCGGTGCACGCCCAGGATGGCGATGTCCGGGAAGTTGATGATCGGCGTGGCCAGGATGCCGCCGATGTTGCCGGCGTTGGTGATCGAGAAGGTGCTGTCTCGCAGCTCCTCGGGCTTGACCTTGCCCGAGCGCGTGCGCTCGGCGAGCTCGGCCAGCTCGGCGGCGAGCTGCAGGATGCCCTTGTTCTGCACGTCGCGCAGCACGGGCACGATCAGGCCGCTGGGCGTGTCGGTGGCGATGCCCAGGTCGACGTAGCTCGGCCGCACGAGCTCGTTCGCGGCCTCGTCCAGGCGCCCGTTGAGCATCGGGAAACGGCCCAGGGCCAGGGCGGTGGCCTTCATGATGAAGGGCATGTAGGTCACCTTGACGCCCTGGGACTCGCCGAGCGCCTTGGCCTTGTTGCGCAGGGCCACGAGCTCGGTCACGTCGAGTTCCTCCACGACCGTGAAGTGCGGCGCGGTGAACTTCGAGCGCGTCATCGCCTCGGCGATCTTGCGCCGCACGCCGCGGAAGGGGATGCGTTGCTCGCTGCGGTCGGCGCTCGCGACCTGGTAGGTCGGCGTCGCCGCCGCGGCCGCCTTGGCCGACTTCGGCGCCGCCGGGGTGGCGACTGCGGCGCGCTCCTCGCGCGCTCCGGCCTGGGCGAAGGCTTCGACGTCGGCGCGCCGCACCACGCCGCCGCGGCCGCTGCCGGGGACGTCCGCGAGCTCGATGCCGAGCTCGCGCGCCACGCGGCGGGCGCTGGGCACCGCCAGCACCTTCTCGTCGGCGGCGCGCGGGGCCGCGGCGCGTGGGGCCGCGGCGCTCGCCGCGGTCGAAGCGGCCGGTTGCCGCTCACGCTCCGCAACGGGAGCGCTCTCCGGCTCGGCGCCGGATGCCGCGCCGGTCTGGAGCTCGAAGATCACCTGCCCCACGGGCACGACCTCGCCCTCCTGGGCGAGCAACTTGCGCAAGGTGCCGGCGGCGGGGGCCGGGATCTCGACCGTGGCCTTGTCCGTCATCACCTCGACCACGGGTTGGTGCTCCTCGAGCGCGTCCCCCTCCTTCGCCAGCCACTTCACGATCTCGCCCTCGGCGATGCCCTCGCCGATGTCGGGCAACTTGAACTCGAGCGTGCGACCGCCGCCCGAGGCCGCGGACGCGCGGGGGGTCGGGGGCGCGGGG
>CAYMYN010000010.1:93990-115105 GCA_964394665.1 uncultured Planctomycetaceae bacterium | reverse complement strand
GCGCCCGATCCCCCTGCGGGAGGTGCCGGCGCAGGACCCGAACCCCCAGCCCGGGCAGGCGCCGGGCTTCGACGTGCGCGCCTGGGGCGCGCGGCTCGAGGACCCCGACCTCGACCGACGCCAACTCGCCTTCGACGAGCTCGCGCGCCTGGCGCGGCGCGACCCGGCCGCGCGCGAGGCGATCGCCGCCTGGGCCGCGGACTCGGCCCGCGGCGAGCTCGCCTGGACCGCGCGGCTCCTCGAGCGCGAGCTCGGCAGCGGCCGCCGCGCCGGCTGGCCCTTCGGCGCCGCGCGCCCCGCGCCCTCAGTTCCGCGCGATCCGTGGGAGGAGCTCTTCGGCGACGGGGACGGAGCCGGTCCCTTCGGCCGCGGCTTCCGCGACCTGCACATGCACTTCGGCGACCCGTTCGCCGACCTCGAGGCGCGCCTGCGCGAGCTCGAGCGCCACTTCGCCGGTCCCACCGCCCCCCGATCCCCGGGGTCCCCCGGCGTGCCGAGCGCGCCCCCGGTCCCGTTCTCCAGCGGGCGCAGCGTCTCCGTCGAGGTCGGCCCGGACGGCGTGAACGTGCGCCTCCGCACCCAGGAGGACGGCCAGGAGCGCGTCGAGGAGTACCGCGCGCGGAGCCTCGAGGAGCTGCTCGAGCAGCACCCCGAGCTGGCCGAGCACCTGGGCCACCTAGGCCCGCGCCCCGCTCGCCCCGGGACCGGCCAGCGCGCGCCCGATCGACCGCTGCTCGGCATCCAGTACGAACCCGTCGACGGGGCCCGCGCGGCGCAGCTCGGGCTCGGAGCGGACCAGGGGCTCGCGGTGGTGAGCGTCGTGCCGGGTTCGCTGGCCGAACGCCTGGACCTGTCCCCGGGGGACGTGTTGTTCGAACTCGAGGGACGCGCCGTGGGCAACGCGCAGGACGTCCAGGCCGCGCTGCGCGAGCGCCGCTCGGACGCGCCCGTGACCGCGCGGGCCTACGCTCCCGACGGGTCCCTGCGCGAGCTGCGCGAGGCGCGCCGACCGCGGGCCCTCGAGGGGCTCGGCACGCGGCGCATGTAGAGCATCAGTCGCGCGAGCGCGGCGGCGCCGCCGGGTCCTGGACCCGGGCGGCGCCGTCGCCTTCGCGCGGCGCTTGGGCCGCCTCCGCGCTGGCCCGCGCGAGCTCGCGCTGCCAGGCCCCGCGCAGGCGCAGGGCCTGCTGCACGTCGGGGTGCTCGAAGGGTAGGCTCGCGGACAACTCGAGGAACCGTTCGAGGGCGATCAGCGCCTCGTGGTGACGGCCCAGGTTGGCCAGGAGTTGGGCCCGCGAGGCGTGCACGACGCCGAGGGCCGGATCGATGGCGAGGACCGCGTCGAGCTGGGCCAGGGCCCGTTCGGGACGGCCGAGCTCGCGCTCCAAGCTGGCCGCCTTGCGGCGCACGCTGATCGCGAGGTCGTCGAGGATGCGCACCTGCCCCAGCAGGCGCTCCTGATCGCTGGCCGAGAGACCCTGCTGCTCCAGGCGCGAGCGCCAGAACGCGCGGTCGCGCGCCAGGGTGTCGATCAGGGTGCCGCTCCACTCGAGCGCGCGCTCGTGATTGCCGAGCAAGGCGTGGATGCGCGCGAGCCCCGAGAGCACCTCGACGTCGCCCGGCTGCAGCTCGAGGGCGCGCGCGTAGGCTCCTTCGGACTCTCGCCACGTCGCGTGGGCCTCCCCGCGCAGCTCGGCGACGCGCGCCGCGCGGTCGGCAGCGGCCGTGAAGCGCCGTCCGGCTTCGATCGCCTCGGCGGCCTCGTCCTGGGCGAGTCCCTTGCGCTCCAGCACCTCCGCCAATCCGAGGGACACGCGGAAGTCCTGCTTCGTCGGCAGGCTGCGGAAGACCTTCTCGGCGGTCAGGATCTCGTTGGTGCCGCCGATCTTCTGCAGGGCGCGGCCGAGGTAGAGGCGCAGCTCGAAGCTCTCGGGGTCGAGCTCGAGCCCGCGTTGGGCCTGGTCGACCGCGCGCTCGTACTCGCCCATGTTGAGGTACAGGGCGGCGGACTCGGTGTGGACCGAGAGGCGTTGCTGGCGGTCCTTCTTCGCGTCGCGGGAGCTGGCGCAGGCCGACGCCGCCGCGGCGAGGAGGAGCAGGGCCAGGGTGGACCAGGGCCGGCGCGCGGCGTGGGCGCGGCGCGGCGTGGGGGAGGTGTCCGTGGGTTTCATGGGCGCGTGGCGAGGGATCGCCGGAGGGAGAGCGTACCCGCGCGGGGACCGGGAGGGGCTCAAGCGCCCTCGGGGCCCTCCCCGGAGGGGCGCTGGCCAGCCAGTAACCGCTCCAGGCGTTCGGGTTGCACGCGCAGTTCCAGGGTCCGCCCACCCGCGAGGGTCACCAGGCCCGCCTTGGCGCCCTTCGGTTTGTGCACCAGCTTGCGCGGGGCGACGTGCACGGCGGCCTTGCGCGCGCCCCGGGCCGGCGAGAAGTGCACCGCCAGGTGGGCGGCGTCGAGCACCTCCTCCGGGTCGGCCTCGCCGTTCTTCGCCAGCACCAGCACCACGTGGCTGCCGGGGTGGTCCGCGGTGTGCAGCCACAGGTCGTTGCCGCGGGCGTGGCGGAAGGTCAGCTCGTCGTTGTCCTTGGCCGTGCGGCCGACGCGGATCTGCGAGCCGTGACAGGCCTCGAAGGTGCGATAGGGCCGGCGCGGGGCAGGGGCCTTGCGCTTGCGCGGGTCGCCCTCCTGCTCGGGCTCGAGCAAGCCGCGCTCCTGGGCCTCGCCGGCGATCACCTCCGGATCGGAGTCCGGGGCCTCGGCGCGCGCCAACAACTCCTCGAGGGCGCGTGCGCGCTGCGCGGCGCGCGCCAGCTCCTCGGGCAGATTGGCGCGCGAGCGTTCGAGTTTCTTCGCCCGCGCGAAGTACTTCTCGGCGTTCTGGACCGCGTCGAGGCTCGGGTCGAGCGCCAGGACACGTTCGCCGCTGCCCTCGCCGAACCAGTCGGTGACGGTGATCTCGCGCATCCCGCGGCGGATGGCGCCGATGTGGGCCTTCACCAGCTCGCCGTCCTGGCGCGCGCGTTCGGCTTCGTCGCTGGCGAGCAGGCGCCGCTCGAGGCCCACGAGGGCCGAACGCGCGTTGGATAGGCGCCGCGTCAGCCGGCGCACGAGCTTGCGCCGCGCGAGCTCGCGGTCGCGATCCTCGACGTCCGCGCCGAGGGCGGCCTCGACGCGCCAGGAGAGCGGCGCGCGCTGGGGGTGACCGGCGGCGACGGCGGGGGGGTCGTGCTCGGGCGCAGGAAACCCCTCGAGCACGCCGGGCTGCTCGGCGGGCGAGCCGGCCCGCCCCGGCGGGGGTTGCCAGGGTCGCCCGCTGGAGAGCCGGGGCGCGAGGCCGGCCTTACCGGCGGGCGCGGGCACGAGCAGGTCGAGCACGCGGTCCTCGCCGTCGACCAGGATCAGGTTCCCGTGGCGGCCGACGAGCTCGGCCAGCAGCGCCAGGCGTCCGCCCTCGGCGCGGCGCACGCCCAGGCGCAGGATGCGATCGCCGCGCACCTGGACCAGCTCGTACAGCGTGCCGCCGACGAACTCGCGCGCCAGGCGCTGGAAGAAGGGCGCGACGCTGCCCGCATGGCGGTGCACGCGCCCCTGCTGGAGGTGCACCCGCGCGGCCTCGGGGTCGACCGAGACGCGCAGGCGCAGCACCGCCGGGCCGCCCTGCGCCGCGGCGCGGGTGTTGTCGAACACCAGCAGCAGATCGCGCGGCGGCAGGGGCGCCACGTCCGAGATCGGCAGGCCGACGACGAGCGGGGCGAGCTCGGCCACGAGCTCGCCGACCTGCCGCGCGTTCAGGCCGCTGACAGAGCTCAGGAGCGGCCCTTCACGCCGAGCTCTTCCTCGACGTTGTAGATCCACGGTTCGTCGACCGGCGTCCAGTCGACGAGCTCGCCGCGCTCGCCGAAGAACAGCGCGAGCTCCGTCTGCGCCGACTCGGGGCCGTCGGAGGCGTGCACGAGGTTGTTCGAGAACGACAGGCCGTAGTCGCCGCGGATGGTGCCCGGCTCGGCTTCGGCCGAGTTGGTCTTGCCGACCATCTTGCGCACCACGCTGATGGCGTTCTTGCCCTCGAGGGCCAGGGCCAGCGCGGGGCCCGAGGACATGAAGCCCACCAGGCCGGCGAAGAAGGGGCGCTCGCGGTGCACGGCGTAGTGCTGCTCGAGGAGCGAGGTCGGGAACTGGCGCAGCTTGAGGCCGACGAGCTTGAGGCCCTTGTCTTCGAAACGGGCCAGGATGCGGCCCACCAGGCCGCGCTGGACGGCGTCGGGTTTGAGCAGGACGAGGGTGCGTTCCAAGGTTCTGGGGTTCCCGGTGTTGGGGGCCGAGTGGTTCGGGGAGGATCGGGGCGCGACTTCGGGCCGCAGGGGCGGCCGACGGGGGCGAAGAGTCTATCCGCGCTGGGCCCGGGGCTCCACCCGGGGGCGGTCCCCCGAAGCCCCTCGGCGACGACGCTTTTCGCATCGTCGGGTTGACCGACCGAGGGCCCTCCCTACTATGTTCAGCCTTCGTGGTCGCCCGCAGCCGGCGGCGCCCGTCCTTTGAATCCCCCTCGCCGCCGCGGGCGGCCCACGGGTGCGGCCACTTCCAGCGCGGAAGGTCCGCCCGCGGGCGCCGCGCGACGACCCCGCCCCATGCCGAGCCCCCGCCCCTCCGGTTGGCAGGAGTACGCGCGCTACTCGGGCCTGGGCCTGCAGCTCTTCGTCGCCATCGGCTTGCTGGCCTGGATCGGCTGGTGGCTCGACGGGCGCCTGGGCTGGAGCCCGTTCGGCCTGGTGGTCGGCGTGTTCCTGGGCTTCGCGGCGGGCCTGTTCTCGATCCTCTCCAAGGTGCCAGGCGGCGTCCCCCGCGCGGCCCGTCGCCCGCCGCCCCCGTCCGGCACCGATCCTCCCGCTACCCCCTAGATGCTCACGTCCCTCGTCATCCTGGCCGGCACCGCCCTCTCGGCGGTCGTGGCCTGGCAGATCGGTGGTCCGCAGGGCGCCGGCGTGCTCGCCGGTTTCCTCTGCGGCGTCACCGTGTCGGGACTGTGCCTCGCGCGCCAGCGCCACCTCCTGCGCCACCGCCCCGCGCAGGTCCTGCGCGGGGTGGCCGAGGGCTTCGCGCTCAAGCTGGGCTTCGTCCTGCTCGGCGCCCTGACCTTCCGCTACGTCGACGCCGCCGCCGCGCGCGTCGATTGGCGCAGCTTCCTGGTGGCCTTCGCCGCGGCCGTCGTGGTGGTGGCCGCCGTCGGAACCGTCCACGCCCTGGGGGCAGCCGCCGTCCGCCGCCGCGCGCTCGCCGCCGTCCCCGACCGACTCGAGGAGCTCGAAGCCCTGTGAACGTCCTCCGGCCGATCCTCGTCCTGGCCCTGATCTCCGTCACGGTCTTCCTCTCGGGGAAGTGGATGGAGCACCACACCGGGGACAGCGTCTTCCAGACGCTCTACCTGCACCTCCAACCGGCCAAGCTCTACAGCGAGCACCCCTCCCACGACACGCTGCCCGGCGACGCGGGCCACACCGAGGGCAGCTTGTTGCTCTCCGTGGATCATCCCGGGCCCGCGCTGTTCGACATGGACCCCGCGCGCGAGGGGCAGCAGCTCGTCCTGACCAACCTGCAGTTGTTTCAGATCCTGGCCGTGCTGCTGATCCTGGTGGCTTTCAGCGGCGTGCCGCGTTACGTGCGCACGGGCCAGGGGGACGTCCTCTCGCGGGTGCTGGCGGGATTCGTGCTCTGGATCCGGGACGAGATGGTCTACCCGGTGATGGGCCGTGAGACGGGCACGAAGTTCCTGCCCCTGTTCCTCTCGATCTTCTTCTTCATCCTGTTCATGAACCTCCTGGGCCTGGTGCCCGGGGGCGCGACCGCGACGGCCAACATCTTCGTGACCATGGCCCTGGCCACGATCACCCTGGCCAGCATGGTGGTGAGCGGGATGGTCACCCAAGGGCCGGTGCACTTCTTCACCAGCCAGGTGCCGCACGTGCCGGCCGCGCTGTGGCCGTTGATGTTCGTGGTCGAGATCGTCGGCCTGCTGGTGGTGAAGCCCTTCGCCCTGATGGTTCGTCTCTTCGCGAACATGACCGGCGGTCACATGGTCGTGCTCTCGTTCATGGCGTTGATCTTTTTCTTCGCCGAACGCGACGGGGCGACCATGGGCTGGGTCTCCTCGCCGGTCGCCGTCGGCTTCGCGGTCTTCATCATGATCATCGAGGCCTTCGTGGCGATGCTGCAGGCCTACATCTTCACCCAGCTCTCGATCATGTTCGTGCAGGGTTGCGTGCATCCGGAGCACTGAGCGCGCGCCACCCCCGACTTCCACCCCGGTCGCGTGCGTCCGGGGCCCGTTCCTCCGGAACACCTCCCGGACCCTGATTTCCCCAGAAACCCCAAGCGCGGTCCCGGACCTACCGGCCGCATCCCAGGAGAAGACGACACGATGGTTTTCCAAGAGCCCGAGACGATGCAAGCGGCCCTCGACCTCTCGAAGTTCGGTGCCGCGTTCGGCGCCGGTATCGTCGCCGTCGGCGCCTCCCTCGGCATCGGCCGGATCGGCACCGCGGCCAACGAGGGGATCGCCCGTCAGCCCGAGGCCGCCGGCGACATCCGCGGCGGTTCGATCATCCTGGCGGCGCTGATCGAGGGCGTTTCGCTCTTCGCCGTCGTCGTCACCCTGCTGATCGCCCTGGGCTGAGCTCGCGCGCCGCGATCGATCCGTCCTTCCCCGGCGCCCACGCCGGAGCGCGGACGGCCCAGGTCGCGGAACGCAGCCCCGAGATCCAAACCGGCGGGCGAGCCGGGCCCGCGGCCCGCTCCCCGCCGGAGATCTCCGCCCCGCGAACCCACGCCTCCCCGGAACAGCCATGGCAGAACTCCAACTCGGACTCGCGACGCTCTCCCTCGCCGGCGGGGGAGGCGGAGGCTTCAACCCGCTGGACCTGAACGCGGGGGGGAACTTCCTGTGGACCTGGATCATCTTCCTGTTCGCCCTGCCGGTGATCTGGAAGCTGGTCATGGGCCCGATCTCGCGCGCCCTCGAGGAACGCGACGACCGCGCCCAGAGCGCGATCACCGCCGCCGAACGCGCGAGCCAAGAAGCCGAGCGCGCGCGGGCCGAGGTCGAGGTGCGCCTGGGCGAGGCCCAGACGGCCGCGGCCAAGATGCTCAGCGAGGCCCGCGAGCGCGCCGAGGAGCGCGAGCATCAGATCCTCGACGGCGCCCGGCGCGAGGCCGAGGCGCTCCTGGCGCGGGCCCATACCGAGATCGGCGCGGCCCGCGAGCAAGCCCTGGGCGCCATCCGCGACGAGGTCGTCGACCTCTCCCTGCAGGCGGCCTCCAAGGTGCTCCAGCGCCGGGTCGACTCCGAGGACGACCGGCGTCTGGTGCAGGACTACGTGGCCGTCGGCAAGGGTGGACACGCGTGAACCGCGTCGACGCCATCACCGCGCGCTACTCGCAGGCGCTGTTCGAGCTGGCGCTCGAGAAGGGGCGGCTGGAAGCCGTCCAGCGCGACGTCGAGCGCATCGCCGCCGAGGTCCGCGACCCGCGCCTGCGGGCCTTCCTCACCAACCCGCGCGTGGCCCGTGAGGAGAAGCGCCGCGCCCTCGCCACCTGGCTCGGCGCCTTCGACGTCCTGACGCGCAACTTCGTCGGGCTGGTGCTCGACCGCGGCCGCGGCGCCGTGCTGCTGCACGTCGGCGACGCCTTCCGCCAACTCGTCCTGCGCCGTCGCGGCGCGACCGAGGGCGTGGTGGAGAGCGCGCGGGCGCTGCCCGGCGCCGAGCTCGAGGCGCTCGCCCGGGCCGTCGGCGCCCGCCTCGGCAAGGAGGTGATGCTCGAGAACCGCCTGGTCCCCGACCTGATCGGGGGCGTGCGGGTCTTCGTCGACAACCGCCTGCTCGACCACTCCGTGCGCGGCCGCCTGGCGGGCCTGCGCAAGCGTATGCGGCAGGCTTCCCTGCCGGCCCAGGCCTGATCCAACCCTCGGAACGTACCGGCGCGCGCGCGCCCGGGACTCCGCCCCTTCCCCAGAGCCAAGCGAAGCGAACATGGACCTCCGACCCGCAGAAGTCACCTCGATCCTGAAGCGCGAGATCGAGAACTACCAGGGCGAGACGACGATGCAGAGCGTCGGGACCGTGCTGTCCGTCGGCGACGGCGTGGCCCGCGTCTACGGCCTCGACGACTGCATGATGAACGAGCTCCTGGAGTTCCCCGGGGGCGTGCGCGGCGTGGCGCTGAACCTCGAGGAGGACAACGTCGGCTGCGTGCTCCTGGGCGACGCCACCAAGGTGCGCGAGGGCGACGAGGTGCGCACCACGGGGCGCATCATCTCGGTGCCCACCGGCGACGCTCTGCTCGGGCGCGTGGTCAACGCCCTGGGCGACCCGGTCGACGGCAAGGGTCCGCTGGCGGTGACCGCCGCCGACTACCTGCCCATCGAGCAGCCCGCGCCCTCGGTGGTGGAACGCCAACCGGTGACCGAGCCCCTGCAGACGGGCATCAAGGCCATCGACTCGATGATCCCGATCGGCCGCGGCCAGCGCGAGCTCATCATCGGCGACCGCCAGACCGGCAAGACCGCGCTGCTGATCGACACGATCCTCAACCAGAAGCACACCGGCGGCGGGGATCCGAAGAACCCCCAACAGGTGCTCTGCATCTACGTCGCGGTCGGTCAGAAGCAGTCCACGATCGTCGACCTGGTGCGGCGCCTCGAGGCCGCGGGCGCCATGCGCTACACGATCGTGGTCGCCGCCAGCGCCATGGAGGAGGCCTCCATGCAGTACCTCGCGTGCTACGCCGGCGCGACGATGGGCGAGCGCTTCCGCGACGAGGGACGGCACGTCGTCATCATGTACGACGACCTCTACAAGCAGGCGCTGGCCTACCGCCAGGTGATGCTCCTCCTGCGCCGTCCCCCGGGTCGCGAGGCCTTCCCCGGCGACGTGTTCAACCTGCACAGCCGCCTGCTCGAGCGCGCGGCGAAGCTCTCGGACGACGCCCCGCGCATCAACCCGCGCTTCAAGAAGGGCGGCGGCTCGATGACCGCGTTGCCGGTGGTCGAGACCCAGGAGGGCGACGTCTCGGCGTACATCCCCACCAACGTGATCTCGATCACCGACGGACAGATCTTCCTCGAGGGCAGTCTGTTCAACGCCGGCGTGCGCCCGGCCGTGAACGTCGGCATCTCGGTCTCGCGCGTGGGCGGCGCGGCGCAGATCCCGGCCATGAAGAAGAACGCCGGCGGCCTGCGCATCAACCTGGCCCAGTACCGCGAGCTGGCCGCCTTCGCCCAGTTCGGCTCGGACCTCGACAAGGCCACCCAGGCGGTGCTGACGCGCGGTGAGCGCCTGGTCGAGATCCTCAAGCAGGGCCAGTACAAGCCGGTGCCGGTCGAGGACCAGATCCTGATCATCGTGGCCGGCACCTCGGGGGCCCTCGACGACCTGCCCGTCGCGCGCGTGGCGGAGTTCGAGGGCGAGCTGGTGCGCTACGTGCACGACACGCACCCCGAGATCCCCAAGGAGATCCTCGAGACCAAGAAGCTCTCCGACGAGTCCAAGGCCGTCCTCGCCGAGGCCGCCAAGGCCGTCAAGGTCCGGATGGGCCGCTAGACCCATGGCCTCCGTCAAGGAACTGCGCCTGCGGATCCGTTCCGTCGGCAACATCAAGCAGATCACGCGCGCCATGGAGATGGTCGCGTCGACGAAGCTGCGCCGGTTCCAGGACCGGGCGGTGGCCTCGCGCCCCTACGCCCAGGAGATCGCGACGCTGGTCGAGCACCTCTCGGCCGTGCTGGGAGAGGGCGCGGCGGAGCGCCCGCTGTTCCGGCCCGGGGCGGGCGAGTTGGAGGCGCTGCTCTTCGTGACCTCCGACCGCGGTCTGTGCGGGGCGTACAACTCGACGCTCTTCGCGGCCCTCGACCGCTACCTCGCTGAGCGCGACCCGGCGCAGGTGCGGCTCTTCGTGTACGGGAAGAAGGGCTACCAGTACGCCAGGAAGCGCGGCCTCACGGTGGAGCGCCTGCTCGTCGACCCGCCGCTCGAGGCGATCGACTTCGTGAACGCCGCCCGCACGGGCCAGCTCCTCGTCGATGCCTTCCTCTCGGGGGCCTACCGCCGCATCTCGATCCTCTACACCGCCTTCGAGTCGATGGTGCGCTATCGGCCGACGATCGTGGACCTCTTGCCGGTGTCGCCACCCGCAGAGGTCGCCGGCGCCGCGCGCCCGGACGTGATCCTCGAGCCCGACGCCGAAGCGATCTTCGACCGGCTGATCCCGCGTTACCTCGAGACGCGCATCTTCAACTCCCTGCTCGAGGCGCTGACCTCCGAGTACGCCAGCCGGCGCGTGTCGATGAAGAACGCCACCGACGCGGCGACCGACATGCAGCGCCTGCTCAAGGGCCAATACAACCGCCTGCGGCAAGAGAACATCACCAAGGAGCTCCTCGACATCGTGGGCGGCTCCGAAGCTCTGCGCTGACGCTCCCGCCGACCCGACCTGTCCCGACCCGAACCGATCCCATGAGCACCCTCACCTCCACGCAGAACGGCACCATTGCCCAGATCTTCGGCCCGGTGGTCGACGTGCGTTTCCCGGCGGGCGCGCTGCCGCCCATCTACCAGGCGCTGAACGTCAGCGAGCCGGCGCGGGACATCGACCTGACCCTGGAGGTCGCCCAACACCTGGGGGACGACCTGGTGCGCTGCGTGGCCATGAGCACCACCGACGGCTGCCGCCGCGGCATGACGGTCGTGAACTCCGGCGCGCCGATCTCGGTCCCGGTGGGGGAGCGCACCAAGGGGCGCATCTTCAACCTGCTCGGCAAGCCCCTCGACACGGTGGCCCGCGGCCCGATCCCCAGCGGCAGCGAGTGGCCGATCCACCGCCCCGCGCCGCCCTTCGACCAACAGGAGGCGATCTCGGAGGTCTTCGAGACCGGCATCAAGGTCGTCGACCTGCTGTGCCCCTTCGCCAAGGGCGGCAAGATCGGCCTGTTCGGGGGCGCGGGCGTGGGCAAGACGGTGTTGATCCAGGAGCTGATCCGGATCACGGCCGTGGAGAAGGGCGGCTTCAGCGTGTTCTGCGGCGTGGGCGAGCGCACCCGTGAGGGCAACGACCTGTGGCTCGAGATGAGCGAGGCCGAGTACACCCAGCCCGACGGCAAGAAGGCCAAGGTGCTCGACAACGCGGTGCTCGTGTTCGGTCAGATGAACGAGCCGCCGGGCGCGCGCCTGCGCGTCGGCCTCTCCGGGCTCACCATGGCCGAGTACTTCCGCGACGAGAAGGGACAGGACGTGCTGCTCTTCGTCGACAACATCTTCCGCTTCGTGCAGGCCGGCTCCGAGGTGTCCGCGCTCCTGGGCCGCATGCCCTCGGCCGTGGGTTACCAGCCCACGATGGCCTCGGAGATGGGTGCCCTGCAGGAGCGCATCACCTCGACCAAGAAGGGTTCGGTGACCTCGATGCAGGCCGTGTACGTGCCCGCCGACGACATCACCGACCCCGCGCCCGTGGCGACCTTCGCGCACCTCGACTCGACGATCATCCTCGACCGCGCGATCTCCGAGCTCGGCATCTACCCCGCGGTCGACCCGCTCAAGTCCACCTCGCGCATGCTCGACCCGCACGTCGTCGGCGAGGAGCACTACAAGGTCGCGCGCGACGTGCAGCGCACGCTGCAGCGCTACAACGACCTCAAGGACATCATCGCGATCCTGGGCGTCGAGGAGCTCTCCGACGAGGACCGCCAGGTCGTGGCCCGCGCGCGCCGCATGCAGCGCTTCCTGGCCCAGCCCTTCTTCGTGGCCGAGCAGTTCACCGGTACCCCGGGCCTGTTCGTCCCGCGCGAGGAGACCGTGCGCAGCTTCAAGGAGATCCTCGAGGGCAAGCACGACGACCTGCCCGAGCAGGCCTTCTACATGATCGGCACGGTCGAGGACGCCCGCAAACGCGCCGCGCAGATGGCCCGCTAGGGGGCGTTCCCATGCAAGGCGAACTCACCGTCCGCGTCATCACCCCCGAACGCATCGTGGCCGACGCCACGGCGCGCGCCGTGCGCATCCCCGGCCTCGACGGAAGCATCGGCATCCTGCCGCGGCACGCGCGCATGATCGCGGCCCTCGACTCCGGCATGGTCCTCCTGCGCCGCGATGGCGGCGCGGAGGAGGTGTTCTTCGTCGCGGGGGGCTTCGCCGACGTGCGCGACGACACCGTGCGCATCCTGACCTCCGCCGGTGAGCAGGCCGGCGAGATCGACGTCGAGCGCGCCAAGGCGGCCGAGCAGCGCGCGCGGGCGCGCATCGACGAAGCCCTGCGCCGCGGCGCGCGGGACTCGGCCGTCGACTTCGCCCGGGCCGACGCGGCCCTGCGCCGGTCCCTCATGCGCATCCGCGTCCACTCCCAGCACAGCCGTTGACGTCGGCCCCGCAGCGCTAGCAGCCTCGACACGGCCCGGCCGTCCAGGGTCCCCCTGGAGCCGGGCCGCGCTGCGTGGTACCAGGCTGCGGTCCCGGAGCGACCGGACCCGTACGCCGCCCCGATCCGCCGCGAGCAGAGCATCACCCATGAGCGCCCGTTCCGACTGGCGCCGCACCCACACGTGCGGCGAGCTGCGTCTCTCCCACCTGGGCCAGGAGGTCTGCCTCAACGGCTGGGTGCACGCCCGCCGCGACCACGGTGGCATCTACTTCGTCGACCTGCGCGACCGCTACGGCATCACGCAGGTCGTGCTGCGCGAGGAACTCGCCGGGGGCCAACGCATCGGACCGGAGTTCGTGCTCTCGGTGCGCGGCGAGGTGCGCGCGCGCGGCGCCGACAACGTCAACGCGGCGCGCCCCACGGGCGAGGTCGAGCTGGTCGCCACGCACGTCGAGGTGCTCTCCGAGTCCAAGGTCCCGCCCTTCGAGGTCAAGGACGACCTCGAGGCCGCCACCGAGCTGCGCCTGCGTCACCGCTACATCGACCTGCGCCGCGGGCCCATGCAGCAGAACCTGGCGCACCGCTCGCGCTTCATCCACGCCATGCGTCGCGCCTTCGAGGCCGAGGGCTTCCTCGAGATCGAGACGCCGATCCTCACCAAGGCGACCCCCGAGGGCGCGCGGGACTACCTGGTGCCGAGCCGCGTGCACCCGGGTGAGTTCTACGCCCTCCCGCAGTCGCCCCAGATCTTCAAGCAGCTCCTGATGGTCGCGGGCTGCGACCGCTACTTCCAGGTCGCGCGTTGCTTCCGCGACGAGGACCTGCGCGCGGATCGCCAGCCCGAGTTCACCCAGCTCGACATGGAGATGAGTTTCGTCGAGGAGGAGGACATCTTCGCCACCTGGGAGCGCGTGCTGGCGGCCACCTTCGAGGAGAGCATGGGCACGCGCCTCGCGCCGCCCTTCCCGCGCATGCGCCACAGCGAGGCCATGGCCCGCTACGGCATCGACAAGCCCGACACACGCTTCGGGATGGAGCTCGTCTGCGCCGGCGAGTGGGCCCGGACCTGCGAGTTCGGCGTCTTCCGCGACACGATCGCCGCCGGAGGCCGCGTGCTCGCGCTGTGCGTCGAGGGCGGCCCGGAGCTCAGCCGCAAGGACATCACGGCCCTCGAGGACCTGGCGAAGACCTACGGCGCCAAGGGGCTCGCCTGGTGGAAGGCCGGCCGCGAGGGCGGCGCGGGCCCGCTGGCGCGTTTCGCGACCGGCGAGGCCGCGGCAAGCCTGATGCGCACCCTGGGCGCGCAGGAGGGGCAGTTGTGCCTGTTCGTCGCCGACAAGGAGCGCGTCGCGCAGCGCGCGCTGGGAGAGCTGCGCGTCCACCTGGGCAAGAAGTTCGGCCTCACGAACCCGTTCCAGTGGAACTTCCTGTGGGTGACGCACTTCCCGATGTTCGAGTGGGACGAGGACGCCGGGCGCTGGTTCTCCTCCCACCACCCGTTCACCGCCCCCGAGGACTGGTCGATGGGCGGGGCCCTATCCGGCGCCGCGCGGCCGGACCTCGGCGGCCTGGCGAGCCGGGCCTACGACTTGGTGCTCAACGGGATCGAGCTCGGCTCGGGCTCGGTGCGGATCCACCGCCAGGACGTGCAGGCGCGCATCTTCGACCTGCTCGAGATCGGCCCCGAGGAGCAGGCCCAGAAGTTCGGCTTCCTGCTCGAGGCCCTGAGCCACGGCGCGCCGCCCCACGCGGGCTTCGCCATCGGCCTCGACCGGCTGGTGATGCTGACCGCGGGCCTGGACAACATCCGCGAGGTGATCGCCTTCCCCAAGACCGCCTCCGCGCGCGACCTGCTGTGCGACGCGCCCTCGCCGGTTCCGCCCGAGCAGCTTGCCGAGGTGCACATCCGGCTCGCCACCCCGCCCGCCCGGGCGGGGGCCGCGGGGGCCCCCTGAGGCTCGCCTCGCTGGTGCCATCCCGGGGCCGGGCCTATGCTGGGCGGCCTCGGAGGGTCGCCCCCCGGGCCACCCCGTCCACCCGATCCGATCCGCACCCGGCGGGTCGCGATCCGCATTCCATCCCAGGAGCCCAGTGACCACACGCAAAGGAGCCCCCCGCAAGGACCTCAAGAAGGGGCCCGAGTTCCGCCGCAACCGTCAGATCCGCGCCCGTGAAGTCCGCCTGGTGGACGAGCACGGGGAACAGGTGGGCGTCGTGCCCACGATCGATGCGCAGAAGCGCGCGGACGAGGCCGGCCTCGACCTGGTCGAGGTGGCACCCACGGCCAAGCCGCCGGTCTGCCGCATCATGGACTTCGGCAAGTTCAAGTACGAGCTGCGGAAGAAGGAGAAGGGCACGCGGCAGAAGCACGCCAGCTCGCAGCTCAAGGAACTCCGCGTGCGGCCGGCCATCGATCCGCACGACCTCGAGTACCGCCTGGACCAGGGCCGCAAGTTCCTGCAGGCCGGCCACAAAGTGCAGGTCGTGTGCATCTTCCGGGGACGTCAGATGGCGCACCCCGAGCACGGCTACAACGTGATGCAGACGGTGGTGAAGGACCTGGGCGAGCTGGCCCGGGTCGAGAGCCCGGCGCGCATGATGGGTCGGCGCATGACCATGCTGCTGACGCCCTCGGGCGCCGCCCCGAAGGGCTGAGCGGGCTCCGGCCCCCGGCCCCCCCGGCCCCCCCGGCCCCCCCGGCGCCCGGCGCCGGTCGGCCCCCCGGCCGGGCGCAACCGCCCGACCCCCGCCGGGCGGGCCGCCGCCCAGGGCCTTGTCCCGCCGCCGCGGGGAGATATGCTCTTCGCCTTCAAGTCCGGGGAGTCCGCGCCCGCAGGGGCGCGCCCGCTGCCCGGCTCCCGCGAGCGGTGGCGGCATGCCAGCGACCGGGGTCCACCCGTACCGGCCCGCCCGATGGGCGGCCGGCAACCCGAAGAGAACCCATGCCGAAACTCAAGTCGAAGGGCTCCGTCAAGAAGCGCTTCCGCATCACCAAGAGCGGAAAGGTGCGCTGCAGCCGCCCGGCCCGGGGCCACCTGCACGCCGCGTTCAACGGCAAGGTCCGGCGTCGCCTGCGCACGCCGATCATCCTCACCGGCACCTGGGCGGTGCTCATGAAGCGGATGATGGGGAGCTGAGCCATGGTACGCGTCACCTACGGAGCGCCCCGGCGCCAGAAGAAAGTTCGCTACTTCAAGGCCGCGCGCGGTTTCCGCGGCGGACGGTCGAAGCTCTGGCGCACCGTGCGCGAGACGCTGCTGCGTTCGTGGGCCTTCGCCTTCCGCGACCGCAAGCAGAAGAAGCGCATGTACCGGAGGCTGTGGATCCTGCGCATCAACGCCGCGGCGCGCATGAGGGGGATGACCTACTCGCAGTTCATCGCGGGTCTCAAGCGCGCGGGCATCGAGCTCGATCGCAAGCAGCTCTCCGAACTCGCCATCCACGACCCGGCCGCCTTCGACACCCTGGTCGGAGAGGCCCGCGGCGCGCTCACGGTCTGATCGACCCCGATTCCATCCAGAGGACGAGCCCGCCCCGTTGATTCGACGGCGGCGGGCTCTTCTCCTTTGGGCCAGCCCTGCGCCGGAACGCCCATGGACGAACGACTCTCTACCCTGGAGGGCGAGGCCCGCGCGCGCCTTGCCGCGGCCGTCAGCGTCGAGGACCTGCGCGCGCTCGAGCGCGACGTGCTCGGCAAACGCGGCGCCCTGGCCGAGATCCTCGCCGCGCTGCCCGGGCTGCCGCCGGCCGAGCGCCCGCGCGTCGGCCAGGCCGCCAACCGCGTCAAGCGGGCCCTGGAAGAGGCCCTCGCCGCCCGCGCGAGCGAGCTCGAGGGGGCGGCCCTGGCGGCCGAGCGCGCGGGAGCCGGGTTCGACCCGACCCTGCCGCCGGCGCGCGCGCGGCGCGGCTCGCTGCACCCCATGACCCAGGTGCGGCGCGAGGTCGAGGACATCTTCGTCTCGATGGGCTACCGCGTGCTCGACGGGCCCGAGGTCGAGCTCGACTACTACAACTTCCAGGCGCTCAACATCCCGCCCGATCACCCCTCGCGCGAGATGCAGGACACCTTCTACTGCGATCGGCGCGGGCACCTGGTGATGCGCACCCAGACCTCGCCGGTGCAGATCCGCGCCATGGAGCAGCTCACGCCGCCCTTCCGCGTGATCGCACCGGGCCGCGTGTTCCGCAATGAGGCCCAGGACGCCACCCACGAACACACCTTCCACCAGGTCGAGGGCCTGGTCGTGGGCGAGGACGTCACCGTCGGACACCTGGTCTGGACCCTCAAGGGCTTCTTGAAGCGCCTCTTCCATCGCACCCTCGACGTGCGTCTGCGCCCGGGCTACTTCCCGTTCGTCGAACCCGGCTTCGAGCTCGACATCCGCTGCCCGTTCTGCGAGTCGGGCTGCCGCGTGTGCAAGCACACGACCTGGGTCGAGTTCTGCGGCTGCGGCATGGTGCACCCGCGCGTGTTCCAGGCCGGCGGCGTCGACCCCGAGCGCTGGAGCGGTTTCGCCTTCGGCTTCGGGCTCGACCGCTTGGTGATGGTGCGCCACTCGATCGACGACATCCGTCACTTCATGGGCGGCGACCTGCGTTTCCTGGAGCAGTTCTAGCGATGAAGCTCTCCTACCGCTGGCTCGCCCGGCACGTGGATCTCGCGGGCATCACGCCCGCGGACCTGGCCCGCGAGCTGACCCTGCGCACGGCCGAGGTCGAGGGGCTCGAGCGATTCGCGCCGCACCTCGACGACGTGATCGTGGGACACGTGACCGAGCGCGCGCCCCACCCGGGCGCCGACAAGCTGAGCGTGTGCCGGGTCGACGTGGGCGCGGGCGAACCGCTCGCGATCGTGTGCGGCGCGCCCAACGTGGCCGCCGGTCAACGGGTGGCCGTCGCGCGCATCGGCACGCGCCTGCCGGGCGAGCTCGTGATCAAGAAGGCCAAGATCCGCGGCGTCGAGTCGTGCGGGATGATCTGCTCGTTGCGCGAGCTCGACCTGGGCGACGAACACGACGGCATCTGGGTCCTCGAGGGCCAGCCGACGCTCGGCCGGCCGGTGTCGGAGGCCCTGGACCTCGTCGACTGGGTGCTCGAGATCGACAACAAGTCGATCACGCACCGGCCCGACCTGTGGGGGCACCGCGGCATGGCGGCCGAAGTCGCGGCCACCTTCGGCCTCGCCCTGCGCCCGCTCGATCTGTCCCTGCCCCCGACCGGCGCCGGGCCGGGCGTGCCCGTGCGCATCGAGTCGCCGGCCTGCCCGCGGTACGTGGCGCTCTCGATCGACGGCGCGCGCCCGGGTCCGGCGCCGGCCTGGATGCGGCACCTGCTGCTCGCGGTGGGCCAGCGGCCCCTCGACGTGCTCGTCGACGTCTCGAACTTCGTGATGCTCGACCTGGGCCAACCCAACCACGTCTTCGACCGCGCACGGCTCTCGGCCCAGGGCATCGTGGTGCGCATGGCGCGGCCGGGCGAGCGCATGAAGACCCTGGATGGGTTCGACCACACGCTGACGGCGGAGGACCTCCTGATCTGCGACGGCCCCGAGCCGATCGCGCTGGCGGGCGTGATGGGCGGCGAGGGCTCGAAGGTCGGCGCCGACACGAGCCGCCTGCTGCTCGAGGTGGCGAACTTCCACCCGACGACGATCCGGCGCACGGCGGTGCGCCTGGGCACGCGCACGGACGCCTCGGCGCGCTTCGAGAAGAGCCTCGATCCCAACCTGCCCCTGGCCGCGGCGGCGCACTTCGTGCGACTGCTGCAGGCGATCCAGCCCGGCGTGAGCCTGCCCGCGCCGGCCACGGACGCGGGCGACTGGACCGACCCCGCTTGCACGCTCGAGCTGCGCCCGGCGCGGGTGCGGCGACTCTTGGGCATCGAGCGCGACGACGCGACGATCGCCGCCGACCTCGGCCGCCTCGGGTTCGGCGTGCGCGCCGAGGGCGAGCGGTTCCTGGTCAACGTGCCCGCGGCCCGCGCGACCAAGGACATCGAGCTCGAGGTCGACCTCGTCGAGGAGGTCGGTCGCCTGCTGGGCTACGGCGCGATCCCCGAACGCAAGCTGGTGGCCGAGATCGAGCCGCCGCCCCTCGACGCGCGCCGCGACCTGGTGCGCGCGCTGCAGGACCGCCTGGCGGGCGGGGCGCGGTTCCACGAGGTGCTGACCTACTCGTTCGTGCCCGACTCCCTGCTCGAGGCCCTGGGCCTACGCGGATTGCCGCACGTCGAGATCGTGAACCCGGTCGCCGAGGGCGAGCGCTCCGTGCGCCGCTCGTTGTTGCCCAACCTGCTCGGCGTGGTGGCCAAGAACCGGCGCCTGGTGGAGGACGTGCGCCTGTTCGAGATCGGCAAGGGCTACCTGCCCGAGGAGTCGGGCGATCGCGGCCAGCCGCGCGAGGTGCACGAAGCGGCGCTGGTGTGGGCCGGGCCGCGACCGCCGGCCGGGGCGCGCTTCGACGCCGCGCGCCTCCAGCGCCTGCAGGGCGTGGTGCAGGACCTGCTCGTGGCGCTCGGCCTCCCCGAGCCCGTCTGGGAGGCGGCGGGGGAGCTGGGCAGCCCCTTCCACCCCGCGAAGGCGCTCGCCGCGCTGCTGCCGGGGCCGGACGGCGCGCCGCGCGCGGTGGCCTGGGTGGGGGAGCTCGAGCCCGGCCTGGCGCGCCCCCTGGGGCTCGTCGAGGAGCTCGCGGGCGAGCTGGCCCTGGCCCGGATCTCCCTCGACCTGCTGCTGGCGAGCCCGCGGCGCGGCTCGCGCTATCGACCCATCCCGCGTTTCCCGCTCACCAAGCTCGACGTGGCCCTGGCCGCGCCCGAGGCCCTGCGCGCCGGGGAGCTCGAGGCCGCGATCCGGGCCGCGGGCAAGGGGCTGGTGGACGGGCTCGAGCTCTTCGACCTCTACAGCGGTCCCAACCTCGGGGCGGGCCGCCGCTCGCTCGCCTGGCACGTCGTGCTGCGGGCCGAGGACCGCACCCTCGGGGAGGCGGACGTCCAGAAGTTCCTCGGCCGGCTCGAGCGCGGCGCGGCCGAGCTGGGGGCCGAGCTGCGGCGCGAGTGAGCGGGCCCGGGTGTTCCCCCGACCCGGGGTAGGATGCCCGGGCCAGCCCGAAAACCCGCCCCGGCCTCCCGGCGCCGCGCCGCCCCGCCGATGATGCTCCCTCGCCGGAGCCCTGTCCGTGAAGGTCTGCCTCGTCAATCCCCCCAGTCCCCCGGAGTTCCGCGTCAGCCGCGGGCTGATGGGGGGTTTTGGCATGGCCGTGAATCCGGACCTGCTCTACCCCCCGATCGAGCTGGCGCACGTCGCCTCGGTGCTCGAGGCGGCCGGGCACGGGGTCGTGATCCACGACGCCGACGCCGCCGGGCTCGACGCCGAGGGCGCGCGGCGCGCGATCGTGGCCCTGGCCCCGGACCTGGTGGTGCTCGACAGCTCGAGCACCTCCCTCGAGCGCGACCTCGAGCTCGCCGGAGCCCTGCGCCGCGAGCTGGGGGTGACGGTCGGCATGCTCGGCTCGCAGGTCACCTACACGCCGGACGAGATCTTCCAGAAGGGGCAGCTCGACTTCGTCGTGCGCGGCGAGCCCGAGTACACGGTGCGCGAGCTGGCCGCGCGCGTCGCCGCGGCGCGCGAACGCGGCGCGCCCCCCGACCTCGCGGGCGTCGAGGGCACCACCTGGCGCGCGGCCGACGGCCGGATCGTGCACGAGGCGGAGCGCGAGAAGATCAGGGACCTCGACGAGCTGCCCCTGCCCGCGCGGCACCTGCTCGACAACCAGGCGTATCGGTTCCCCGGCATCCACGGACCGGTGACCACCGTCAAGTCGAGCCGCGGCTGCCCGCTGAACTGTTCGTTCTGCGGCTACACCCTGGCCCAGGGACTGCGCTTCCGCTTCCGCTCGCCAGAGAGCGTGGTGGCCGAGCTGGTCGACGTCGCGCGCCGCTGGAACGTGCGCCACGTCGTGTTCCGCGATCCGATCTTCACGACGCGCAAGGACCGCGTGACGGCCATCTGCGAGGGCATCCTGCGCGAGGGGCTCGACCTCGAGTGGCAGTGCGAGACCGCGGTCAAGGTGCTCGACCGACCGCTGCTCGAGATCATGGCCCGCGCGGGCTGCAAGCACATCTCGCTGGGCGTCGAGTCGGGCAACGCCGAGATGCAGCGCATCCACTGCGGCTCGAAGCTGCTCGACCACGATCAGGCCGAGGAGGTCTTCCGAGCCTGCCGCGATCTGGGCATCGAGACGCGCGCCTTCTGCATGATCGGCTTCCCCGAGGAGACGCCGGCGATGGTCGAGGAGACCCTGCGTCTGGTCGAGCGCCTCGATCCCGACCAGGTGCAGTTCTGCGCGGTGACGGCCTACCCCGGCACGCCCTTGCACGAGATGCTGCGCGGCAGCCGCGACTTCGACTACGCCGCCATGACCGGTTGGCAGGCGCTCGAGGGCAACGAGCACATGAGCGCGGCCGAGATCGAGGCCAAGATCCGCGCCGCCTACCGGCGCTTCTACCTGCGGCCGCACCGCCTGCTGCGCGAACTCGCGAGCCCCCTGCGCCTGGGTCGGCGCTTCGCCCGCTACCTGACCCTCTTCCGGCGCCCCGAGCGCGCCAGCTGAATCCGCACGCTCAGCGCGGACCGCGGCGCGGAGCCCGGGCCGGCGGAGCGGCTTGCTCCGCGGCGTCCTCGTCGTCCGCCTCGGGCAGGATCTCGTAGCCCTCCTCCCC
>CAYMYN010000010.1:47900-93980 GCA_964394665.1 uncultured Planctomycetaceae bacterium | reverse complement strand
CCCCAGGTCCACCCAACGCGTCTCGCCGCTCGCCGGCCACAGGACGCGGACCCAGGAGTTCCAACGCTGGATCACCAGCGCGGCGTCGGGATGGGGGCTGGAGTGGGCTCCTTGCATGGCGGGGGGAGTCCGCAGGGACGGGGGGCGCGGGGGCGAGATTCCTTCCGCTTTCGGCCACCCGCTCCCGCGCGGGGGAGCCCAAACCCCGCTCCCAGGGTCGCCTGCGGGGGGAGCGGCCCCCGGCGAGCCGCTACACTCCCGACCGGGACCGGGGTCCCACCCCCCGAGGAGCGCGCATGAGCCAGATCGAGAACGTCCTGCACGAGGAGCGCCGCTTCCCCCCGAGCCCGGAGTTCCAGGCCCGGGCGCGGATCCGGGACCTGGCGGAGTACCGCCGGCTGCACGCCGAGTCCCTCGCGGACCCGGAGGGCTTCTGGGGCCGGATCGCGCGCGAGTTGCCCTGGATGACGCCCTTCGAGCGGGTCCTCGACTGGAGCGGCGCCCCGGTGGCCCGTTGGTTCGTGGGCGGCAAGCTCAACGCCTCGGCGGTGTGCCTCGACCGGCACGTCGACGAAGGGCGCGGGGAGCGCATCGCGATCCGCTGGGAGGGCGAGCCCGGGGATCGGCGCGACCTGACCTACGCCGAGCTCTTGGCCGAGGTCTGCCGGCTCGCAAACGGCCTCGCCGAGCGCGGCGTGAAGCGCGGCGACCGGGTCGCGATCTACATGCCGATGATCCCAGAGGCCGCGATCGCGATGCTGGCCTGCGCGCGCCTGGGCGCGGCGCACTCGGTCGTCTTCGGCGGCTTCAGCGCCCACGCCCTGCGCGAGCGCATCCAGGACGGCGGCTGCACGGCGGTCATCACCGCCGACGGCACCTGGCGCCGGGGCAAGGTCCTGCCGCTCAAGCCCGAGGTGGACCGCGCGGTCGAGGGGCTCGAGGGCGTGCACACCGTGGTGGTGGTCGAACGCACCGCCAACGAGGTCGCCTGGCACCCCGAGCGCGACATCCGCTACGCCGACCTCGTGGCCGACGAGGAGGACACGCGCGCCCCCGAGGCGATGGACAGCGAGGACCTCCTGTTCCTGCTCTACACCTCGGGCTCGACCGGCAAGCCCAAGGGCATCGTGCACACGACCGGCGGCTACCTGGTCGGTTGCTATCTCTCCACGCGGTACGTCTTCGACCTGCGCGAGGACGACGTCTACTGGTGCAGCGCCGACGTCGGCTGGATCACCGGGCACAGCTACGTCGTGTACGGTCCGCTGGCGAACGGCGCCCAGATCCTGATGTACGAGGGCGCGCCGACGACGCCGCACCCCGGCCGCTTCTGGGAGCTGATCGAGACGCACCGCGTGAGCGTCTTCTACACCGCACCGACCGCCATCCGCACCTTCATGCGCCTGGGCGAGGAGTTCCCCGGAAATCACGATCTCTCCTCCCTGCGCCTGCTCGGCACGGTCGGCGAGCCGATCAACCCCGAGGCCTGGATGTGGTACCAGCGCGTGATCGGCGGCAAACGTTGCCCGATCGTCGACACCTGGTGGCAGACCGAGACCGGCTCGATCCTGCTCACGCCCCTGCCGGGGGTCACGACCACCAAACCCGGCTCGTGCACCCTGCCCTTCTTCGGCGTCGACGCGGCGGTCGTGGACGAGCAGGGCAACGAGCTGCCGCCCGACCAGGGCGGGTTGCTCGTGATTCGCCGGCCCTGGCCGTCGATGCTGCGCGGCCTGTGGAACGCGATGGATCGCTACCGCCAGGACTACTGGTCACGCGTGCCCGGCATGTACCTGGCGGGGGACGGCGCGCGGCGCGATCCGGACGGGTACTTCTGGATCCTGGGCCGCATCGACGACGTGATCAACGTGAGCGGTCATCGCCTCTCGACGATGGAGGTCGAGAGCGCGCTGGTCAGCCACCCCGACGTCTCCGAGGCGGCCGTCGTCGGGCGCCACGACGAGCTCACCGGCCAGGCGATCTGCGCCTTCGTCACCGTGCGGGACGGGGTTCCGCCGGCGGGGGAGCTGGCCGAGCGCCTGCGCGAGCACGTCGCCAGCGAGATCGGCAAGCTGGCCCGTCCGGCCGAGCTGCGCTTCGCCGCGGCCCTGCCCAAGACGCGCAGCGGCAAGATCATGCGGCGCCTGCTGCGCGACGTCGCGAACGGCGTCGAGAGCACCCAGGACACCTCGACCCTCGAGGACTTCACCGTGCTGGCCAAGCTGCGGGACTTCGAGGAGTGATTGGGCGCCGCGGTAGCCTCGGCGCGCGCGCGGCGGCGGGTGCGATGCTCGTGCCGGTGCTGCTGGGTGCCTGCGCGGCGCACGGCCCGCGTACCGCGGGCGACGCACAGACGCGGGCCGCGACGGACATGGACGAGCTCACGGACCTGCGCGCCCGGGCCGAGGAGCTGTTCCGCGCGCGGCGCTACGAGCTGGCCCGCGACGCGTTCCTCGAGCTCGCCGCGCGCGCCGCGACCCAGGGCGATCGGGCCCAGCGCGTCGAGGGCCTGGCGTTGGCGGCGCGCATGGAGACCTTGGTGGGGGACCTCGTCGCGGCCCGCACGCGGCTGGCCGAGGCGCAGGCCGAAGCCGACCCGGACGAACCCTTGGGCTGGTCGCGCTGCCTGCTCGTGCGCGGCATCGTCGAGCGCGAGGGCGGTGAGCGCGACGCGGCGCGCGCCACCTGGGAGCGGGCCTACGCCTACTGCACCGAACGGGGGTTGGCCCTGCGCGCGGTGGACGCGGCGCACTTCATCGCCCTGCTCGGAGATCTCGCCCAGGCCCTCGAGTGGACCCCGCGCGCCCTGCGCGCGGCCGAGGCGGCCGGTGACGAGCGTTGGCAGGGCGTGCTGTGGAACAATCTCGGTTGGTCCTACCACGACGCCGGGCGCCACGCGGAAGCCTACGACGCGCTCGTACACGCGCGCCGCTTCCACCAGCGCGGCGGCGACCTACGCGCCGCGCGCATCGCCGATTGGTCGGTGGCCTGCGCCGCGCGGCACCTGGGGAGGCTCGCGGAGGCGCGCGCCGCGCTCGAGCCGGTCCTCGCCTGGGCCGAGGAACGTCAGCGCGCCGAACCCAGCGCCGACGGGGCCGAGTGGCTCGGTCTGACGCAGCGCGAGCTGGGCGAGCTGGCCCTGCTCGAGGGGCGCCGCGGGGCGGCCCGGGAGCATCTCGAGCGCGCCGCGCGGCTCCTGGCCGAAGCGGGCATGGACGAGTGGGACGCGGCGGGGCTGGCCGCGTTGCGCGAGCGCGTGGCCGAGCTGGGCCAGCGTCCCTGATCGGGCCCTGGCCACGAATCCCGGGGGGGATCGACAGTCCAGCGCGGGGATGGGAGGATCGCCGGCGCGATGGGCAAGCTTGGCCGACTGGCGAACAGCGTCCTGAAGGCAGCCGACCTGGCCGTGTGCCGGCGTTCGGAGTACGAGGAGTTCGCGCACGGCCGCGACCTCGCCCACGGACCCTCCTACCGCGCGGGCACCCTGCCACCGGGGGCCGAGGCGTATCTCCAGCCGACCAATCCCCGGCTCGTCGACCTGCGCGAGCGCTACCGCGAGCTCGACCACCCCGCCGCCGGCCACACCCTGTGGACCGACGAGTACCTGGGCCGCGAGCTCGACCTGCGCTACTTCCGCGGCGACAACGCCTACGTCTGGCAGCACCGCGACCACAACACCGAGCACAAGCACCTGGTCACGGCCTGTTACCTGCGCGAGCTCGACACCCTGGACCTGCTCGGGCGCCTCGAGGAGGACGAGCTCTTCGGCGTGTGGGGTCTGCGAGTCAGCGCGCGTCAGCTCTTGACCCGCGACCTGCTCGACTCGGTCAGCGAGATTCTGTTCCTCGAGCGCGAGCTCTCGATCTCGCGCGTGCCGGGGCTCGAGTTGCTCGACGTGGGCGCGGGTTACGGCCGCCTGGCGCATCGCCTGGTGCGCGGCCTTCCGAACCTCGCCCGCGTGCACTGCGTCGACGCGGTTGCCGAGTCGACCTTCCTGTGCGAGTACTACCTGCGCTTCCGCGGCGTGGACGAGCGCGCGCGGGCCCTGTCCCTCGACCGCCTCGAGCAGGAGCTGCGACCGGGCCAGGTGCACGTCGCGGTCAACATGCACAGCTTCGCCGAATGCTCGAGCGCCGTGGTGCGCTGGTGGGCCGACTACCTGCGCGCGCTCGAGGTCCCGCGCCTCTTGGTCGTCTCGCTCTCCGACCCCACCGGCGAGCGCATCCTCTCGCGTGAACCCGACGGCACCCGCGCCGACCTACTCCCGACCCTGGCCGCCGCCGGCTACCGCCTGACGCTGCAGGTCCCCAAGTACCCCGACCCCCTGGCCCAGGCGCGCGGGATCTCGCCGGCCTTCCACTACCTGTTCGAGCTCGGGGCCTAGGAGTCTGTTGGGCATAGACCCTACTGCGGCGAAGCGTGCTCCGCCGGGGCCGCGTCGGGCTCGCCGAGCCATGCTCAACGGCCGATGAGGCCGCCTCCGCTGTCTCGTCTTCGCCCTCCTTGCCCCAACGCATCACGCTTCGCCTCGCTACGGGCCTATGCCCAACAGCCTCCTAGCCCAACCCGCGCGGGCCCGGGTGCGGCAGAGGGCAGGGGCGAGAACGCGCGGGAATCCCTGTCGCGGGCGGGGCGGTTTCGCAGATGGGGGGAGGTGACCCTCCCCCGGTTCGAGCCGGGGGAGGACGAACTCCAAGGCACCCCGATCGAGCCAGCGATGGAAACCAACGCGATCCGACGTCCGAGGATTCTCCCCTTCGTCCTCGCCCTGGGCGCCGCCGGGCCCGCGACGGCCGCGCCAGCGTTTACCCAGGCAGCCCCGCCGGGAGCTTGCCAGCCGGAGTGGCTCCCCAAGTTCGGCCTGAACGGCGTGGACGGCACCATCCTGGCCGCCGTCCTGTTCGACGATGGGTCGGGGGGCGGCGAGCAACTCTACGTCGGCGGGGACTTCGACCTCGCCGGCACGGTGGCGGCCAGCAACGTGGCCCGCTGGGACGGCGCCCGCTGGTGGGCGCTGGGGGACGGGATCGATGGGATCGTGCGCGCCCTGGCCGTCTACGACGACGGCTCGGGCCCGGCCCTCCACGTGGGCGGAGAGTTCACCAGCGCCGGCGGCGTGCCCGCCGCGAACCTCGCCCGCTGGCAGGGCGGCACGTGGTCCCCCCTGGGCGCCGGGACCAACGGGCCGGTGCGCTGCCTGGCCGCGCACGCCCAGCCCCCGGGCGCGGCGGGCGATCTGTACGTGGGCGGCGCTTTCACGACCGCGGGAGGACAGTCCACGCCCTACCTGGCCCGCTGGAACGGCGGGGGCTGGGCATCCCAGCCGGCGACCTTCGATGGGCCGGTCAATGCCCTGGCCAGCACCGAGGTCCTGCACCACGGCCTGCGGCTCGTGGTGGGGGGCGAGTTCACCACGATCGGCGGCATGTTCGCGCGCCACGTCGCGTGGATGCAGGCCGGGAATTGGGGACCCTTTCTGGACGGGACCGACGGCCCGGTGCACGCCATCGTGAGCTACGAGCCGTTCCCCGGCTTCCGCGAGCTGTTCGTGGGAGGCGAATTCCAGACGGCCGGCGGCCATCCGAGCCCGAATCTCGCCCGCTGGGTCGCCCCCGGTCTGTGGAACCCGCTGTTCATCCAGGGTCCCGATGGTCCGGTGCGGGCTCTCGGAGTCCACGCGCCCTTGGGCCCCAAGCTGCTCTACGTCGGCGGCGACTTCACCCAGCTCGGCGGAATCTCCTCGCCCCATCTAGTGGCCTGGACTGGTTTCAACTGGGATGTCCCGCAGGACAAGCCGACGGCGCCCGTGCACGCCATGGTGACCCGCGAGCCCGGCCCGGGCGGCATCGATCCGGGCCTGTACTACGGCGGGGAGTTCGACCGCAACGACGACGGCTCCTATGAGCCGCTGATGACCCGGGGGATCGCCCGTCTCGAGGGTCCCGAGGTGCGTGCCCTGGGCAACGAACTCCAAGTGGGGCTGACGGCCTTGGCCGTCCATGACGACGGTTCCGGCAATGGTCCGGAGCTCTATGCGAGCGGGGCCCGCTTTCCCGTCAGCCGGGGCTGGATCGGGAACGTCGACACCGCGATCGCACGCTGGGACGGGGAGCGTTGGTCTCCCTTGGGCACCGGCCTCGATTGGGAGGCTACGGCCCTGGCCACCCACGACGACGGCAGCGGACCTGCGCTCTACGCCGGGGGCTGGTTCACGACCGCGGGGGGGGCGCCCGCGAATCACGTCGCCCGCTGGGACGGCTCGTCCTGGTCCGCGGTCGGGGCTGGCATTTCATCGGACGTGCGCGCCCTGTGTTCCTACGACCCGGGCAACGGCGGCCCGCCGCGTCTCTACGCGGGCCATGGCTTCAGCGGCCTGAAGGTCTGGAACGGGAGCGTCTGGAGCACCACCTCCATCGGCGTGTACAGGGACGTCAATGCCCTGGTCGTGGCGCCGAACGCCCAGGGCGGCCCGCCGCTGCTCTACGTCGGAGGCGCATTCGGCGAGATCCACTCTCAGACCTACAACAACGTCGCCGCCTGGAATGGGTCGTCGTGGTCTCCCCTGGGCCATGGGGTCAGCGGGGCCTGCCACGCGCTCGCCTACTTCGATGACGGCATGGGCGGCGGTCCGGCCCTGTACGTAGCGGGCAGCTTCCTGCTCGCCTCGGATGCCCAGAGTCACTTCCTCGTCGTGAACAACGTGGCCCGTTGGGACGGCTCCAACTGGTCCGCCCTCGGCGACGGTCTCGACGACACCGTCCACGCGCTGGCGGTGTACGACGACGGCAGCGGCGCGGGCCCGACGCTGTACGCGGGCGGGGACTTCACGGCCTCCGGCGCAACGCCCATCAACGGCGTCGCCAGATGGGACGGCAGCGCCTGGCAGCCGCTCGGCGCGGGTGCCGCACCGAACGTGCGCTTCCTCGTCGGTCACGACGAGGGCATGGGGCCGGAACTCTACGCCGGCAGGCTCCTCTACGGCCCTCCGGGCAGCGACAAGGATGTCCTCGTCTGGGGCGGCTGCGACGGCGGCCCGGGCCCGATCGGTACGCCCTACTGCTTCGGCGACGGCAGCGGCACGGCTTGCCCCTGCGCCAACGCGGGCGGGGCGGGCGAGGGCTGCGCCCATTCCGGCGGCCAGGGCGCGCGCCTCTCCGCGGCCGGCTCGGCCAGCGTCGCCGCGGCGGATCTCGTCCTCCAGGCTTCCGGATTGGTTCCCGGCCAACCCGGCCTCTACTTCCAGGGGACCACGCGCGTGGCCGGTGGGAACGGCGTGGTGTACGGCGACGGGCTGCGCTGCGCGGGCGGGAGCGTCCTGCGCCTGCAGACCCGCATGGCGAGCACCGCCGGCGAGTCCAACACGACGACCAACCTGGTCGCCGCTGGCGCCGTCTCCCCGGGAATCACGCGCACCTACCAGCTCTGGTACCGCGACCCGGTGTCCTCCCCGTGCCTGAACGGCTTCAACCTCACCCACGGCCTCGAGATCACCTGGCTGCCCTAGCCCGGGTTATTCATGAGATTTTCGAGCAGACGGCCCAACCAGCGGCCTACGGCCGTCTTTCGCCGCCTGGCGGCACTTTGCGGCCACGGGAGTCCTCAACGACCTGTTCAAGGTCGCCTCCGGCTCCCGCGCCCGCAAAGCACCACCAGGCAACGACTTGGGCTCGTCTGCTCGAAAATCTCATGAATAATCCGGGCTAGCAGCCCGCGGCCGCTCGGGCGGAACTCAGCCCGAGCGGTCCTCGCGCCACCAGTCTCCGGCGGCGACCTCGCGGATGCCGATCGCGTAGGGACGCGGCGACCAGCCCAACTCGGTCGTCGCGTTCTGGATGTCGTGCTGGTGGTGCAGGGTGAAGTAGGCGCTGGCGCGGCGGTCCTCGGTGGTGTCCGTGAACAGGCCCTTCAGGAAGATCATCCGGTCGGCCCACTTCTTCGAGATGTTGCGGCGCTTCACCCCGCCGCCCGCCGCGGCGATCGTCAGGTCGAGGAACTCGTTGTAGGGGATGCCCGCCGGCCCGGCGAGCTCGTAGCAGCAGTCGACGCCGCGCTCGAAGTCGAAGTAGCGCAGCACGGCGTCGACGACGTCCTCGACGTGCACGGGGTTGATCTTGGAGCGCCCGTCGTGCGGCACCCAGATCGTGCCCCGCGGCCGGCCGCACTGGCGCAGCAGGGGCGCGGTGTGGCGATAGTCGCCGCGGCCGTAGACGAGGGTCGGGCGAAAGCTCGTCCACTCGATGCCCGAGCCGCGGATCAGCTTCTCCTGGATGCGCTTGGAGTCGCGGTAGTAGCTGTAGACCGGCGCGCCGATCACGGCCGAGGAGATCACCCACAGCTCGAAGCCCGAGCCGGGCCGGTCGAAGCCCTGGCGCTTGGCCTCCTCCAGCAACGCCTCGGTGCCGCCGATGTTGATCGCGCGCATCTCCTCGTCACCCAGGTGGTCGTGGGCGCTGGCGACGTGGATCAGCAGGCCGCAGCCCTCCAGGAACCCGCGCAGGGACTCGGGGGTCGCGAGGTCGCCGACGAACAGCTCGCGCGAGACGCCGTCCACGGCGGGGGCGGCCGACTCGCGGCCGGGGCGCACGAGCAGACGCAGGTCGTGGCCCGCGCCGGCGAGCCCCCGCGCGAGGTAGCCGCCGATGAAACCCGTGGAGCCGGTGAGCGCGATCTTCATGGTCGGGGAGCGTGGGGGAGCGGGGGCGGGGAGGATACCGCGCCCGGGGCGTGGGGCCGACTCCGCGGGCCGCTTCAGGAGCCCGCGAGCGGCGGCAGGGCGAGGAGCTCCGCGCCGTAGCGCCGGGCGGCCTCGCTGTAGCCCCGGGGGAGCGCCTCGAGGAAGCGCTCCAACGCGGCGCGCACCTCCCGCGCCCGCGGGCGGACCGTGGCCGGCAAGGCCTCGACGAACTCCGCTCGCCCCGCCCAGGCCAGGACCTCGACGCTGTAGCCGCGCAGGAAGGAGAGCGGCGCGCGGAACTCGAGCACCGGCCGATCGAGGCGCATGGGCGGGGTGCCGGCGGAGAACGCCTCGAGGTCTCCCGCGCCGGCCACCTGCAGGGCGGCGAGCTCCACCCCCGAGTGCACGCCGGCCTCGGAGAGGATGCGGGCCATCCGCTCCGGGAGCGCGCGCTCGGCCAGGGCCCCGGGCGCGGGCAGGGGAGCGTGGGCGCCGATCAGGGCCAGGTCGTAGGCCGTGAGCCAGGCCGCGGTGTGCGGGAAGGCCGCGCACCAGGTCGCCATCACCGTGGCCAGGTCGTCGCGTGAGAGCTGGTACAGCGGCAACCACTGGGAGGCGATCCCTCCCGGCGCGAGGTGCGCGGCCATGCGCTCGAAGTGCTCCAGCGCGTAGAGGTCGCTCGAGCCGCGCGTCCAGGGGTGGATCGGGTCGGAGGTGATGAGGTCGAAGCGCTCGCCGGTGCGCGCCAGGTGATGGCCGCCGTCGCCCAGCACGTGTTCGACGCGCGCGTCCTCGAACAGGCCCAGGGTCCAGGGGTCGAAGCGCCGCGAGACCTCGACCACCGCCGAGGAGATCTCGACCACGACCAGGCGCTCGAGGCTCGGCAGGGCGAGCAACGAACCGGCGGTCATGCCGGTTCCCAGGCCGATCACGAGGGCGCTCGAGACCTCGCCATGCAGCAGGCCGGGCACCGCCCCGAGCAGACGCTGCAGGCGCAGGTCCACCGGCGCGGTCGTCGCCACGACCTTTCCGTCGACGCGCAGCGAACGGGTGCGCCGCCCGTCGGGTTCGGGCGTCTCGTCGACGCGCGCGCTCGAGAAGGGGCCGTGGGCCAGGGCCAGGACCTCGGTCGGGCCGGGCGCGGGCCGCGGCGCGTGCACGAGGGCCAGCGCCGCCGCCGCGCCGAGTCCGACCAGGCGCACGCGCGCGCGCACCTCGCTCACCATGAGCCCCGCGGCGAGGGCCGGCACGAGGGCCGCGAAGAGCCCCAGGCGCGGCCCGAGCAGCGGCAGCAGAACGAAGGCAGCGCCCAAGCTCCCCAGCAGCGCGCCGAGGGTGTTGGCGGCGTAGAGACGCCCCAGGAGGGGCTCGCGGGGTGCGTGCGGATGGCGCGCGACGAGGCCCGCCGCCGCGGCGGGCAGCGCCGCCCCCAGGCACAGCGCCGGGGGCAGCAGGGCCAGGGCCGCGAGCAGGGCGTGGGTGGCCCACAGGCGCGCGACGCCGGTCTCCCGCGGCATGAGGTTCAGCGCCTGGCCCAGGAGGTCCGCGCCGCCGAGTTGCAGCGCGACGAGTCCCAGGCCGAGCAGCGTCGAGGCCGGCACCGCGAGCGCGAGCAGGCCGAAGAGCCGCGCGTCGGGCTCGAGGCGCGAACCCGGTCGCGCTCCCGCGAGCTGCCGGCTGCCCAGCCCGATCCCGCCCAGGAACACGCCCAGGACGATCGCATAGGCGTAGACCGACGCTCCAGTGATGGCGAGCAGCACGCGCGCGAGCACGACCTCGAGCGCCAGGCCCGAGAACCCCAGCAACGCCGCGCCGACGAGCAGCCGATCCCCGGGGACCGGCGCCGCGGATGGGCTCGATGCGCGCGCGCTCGCCGCCGGAACTCCGGGCTCCGGAGCGGGCGCGCGCAACCAGAGCAGGGCCAACAGGCCCGCGGCGAAGTCGAGCCCCGCCGCGCAGGCGATCGCCCCGTTCAGCCCGAACACCGGCATCAGCGCGAGGGGCCCCAGCAGCGCGCCCACCGCCGCGCCGAGCGTGTTCGCGCCGTAGAAAGCCGAGGTGCGTCGGCCCGTCTCCTCGCGGCGTGCGATCGAGAGCCGCGCCATGAGGGGGAAGGTGGCTCCCATGGCGAGGGTGGGCGGCGCGAGCACCCCGAAGGCCACCAGCAGCCGGGACACGTTGCCCGCGACCGGCCCGACCTGGGCCAGCATCCAGGGGGAGAGCAGGGCCCACAGCCCGAGACCCCCGAGCAGGGCGGCGTAGAGCCGATGGGGCGCGGGGCTGCGCCGCGCGACGCGGGCGAAGGCGGCCGCGCCCAGCCCCATGCCGCCCATGAAGGTCCCCAGGACGACCGCCAGGCCCACGGCGTCGCCCCCCAGGGCGCGGCCGAGCAGCCGGATCCAGACGGTTTCGTACACCAGGGCCGCCGCCCCGCTCGTGAAGAAGACCAGGTCGCTGCGTCGCATGGGAGCCGGCCGTGAGCGGCGGCGCGACACGATAGCGGTGCAGCCTCCGAGTCGGTCGGAATCGTCTTCCAGCCCAGGGCGGAGGCGAGCGCCCCGTCTCGGATCGAGCCGCGGGGTCCCGATCCAGCCGGCGCGCGGGGCGCCACGCCGGGGGCGCGCGCGCTCCGATCCCGGGTCGCGGCTGGCGCGCGTCGGGCCGGCCGCGCTACCCTCGCCGACGAGCGGACGATCGGGTCCGCGCCCCGCCCCTCCCCCAGGCGGTCCAGGGGAACGCGTCCACGCGCCGAAGAGGTGGGCGTCGTCCCATGACGATCCACACCCCCGTCCGCACCCATCCGGAGAGGATGTCGCTACTCGGCAACTTCGTCCGGCGGCACTTCGAGCCCCTGATCCTCTCCGTGCAGGTCTTCGTCGACCTCGCGGTGCTGTTGCTTGCGTGCCGACTGGCGGCTTGGGCGGGACCGGCGATCTCCGCGCCCGGGGCGCTCGTGAACGAGGACGTCTACCGCCAGATCTGGGCCCTGGTGGCGGCGGTGTGCCTGGTGAACTTCCACGCCTTCGGCATGTACAGCCCGGTCAAGAGCCTGCTGAACATGCAGGAGTTCAAGGCCGTGGCGAAGAGCACGGTGGTTTCCTTCCTCGTGTTCTGGACGCTGCTGATCCTGCTGCGGCGCACCGGGCAGGAGGCCGAGGGCCCGCTCTTCGGTCTGCTCGTGCCGCTGCACAACTGGATCGACATCGACGTCAAGCCCGACCACTTCTCGCGCCTGACGGTCGTGCTGGCCTTCGCGTTCATCCTGGTGCTCACGACCGCCAGCCGTTTCGCCGCTTTCAAGTTCATCCAGAACCTGCACAAGCGCGGCATCGGCAACCGCAACGTGCTGATCTACGGGGCGGGGGAGACCGGCCGCAAGCTGCACCGCAAGTTCATGCTGGTGCCGACCCTGGGGCTCAACTTCGTCGGTTTCGTCGACGACGACGAGGCGCGCGCGGACTCCCTGTTGGACCGCTCGAAGATCCTGGGCAGCTACAAGGACCTGGAGTACCTGATCGGGCTGCACAAGGTCAGCGAGGTCTTCGTGGCCCTCCCCGAGTGCAGCGAGGAGCACGTCGTGCGCATCGTCGGCGAGCTGGAGCGCATCGGCGTCAAGACCCACGTCGTCCCGCGCTTCTACCACCTGATGAGCTACCGCTTCCGAATCGAGAACCTCGATTCGATCCCGCTCATCACGCGCCACGACCGGCGCCCCGGCGTGCTCTCCCTGGCCGCCAAGCGGGCCCTCGACCTGCTGGTCGCGAGTTGCGTGCTGGTGCTCGGCCTACCGGTGTTCGTCGTGGCCGCGATCCTGATCAAGCGCGAGTCCCCCGGGCCCGTGTTCTTCGTCCAGAGACGGGTGGGCAAGGACGGCCAACCCTTCGACATGATCAAGTTCCGCACCATGCACGTGCACCTCTCGGGGGACGCGCCGGCGCCGAACTCGCCCTACGATCCGCGCATCACGCGCATCGGCCGCTACCTGCGGCGGTACAGCCTGGACGAGCTGCCCCAGTTCCTGAACGTGCTCAAGGGCGACATGAGCATCGTGGGCCCGCGGCCCGAGATGAAGTTCATCGTCGACCAGTATGGAGCCATGGAGCGCGAGCGGCTGCGGGCCAAGCCCGGCATCACCGGCCTGTGGCAGATCTCGTACGCCCGCCAACACGCGATCCACGACAACATCGACTACGACCTCTACTACATCGAGCACCAGTCGCTCCTGCTGGACCTCGTGATCATGGCCCTGACGGCCTTCGCGGTCGTCAAGGGCACGGGCGCGTATTGACCGATGGGGGAGCCCAGCGCCCAGCCCGCCGGCGCGCCGCGGGCGCGCGTGCTGCACGTGATGGAGAGCACCATCGGCGGCACGCGCCGGCACCTGGTGGACGTCGCCCTGGGGCAACGCGCCCTGGGTCTCGACGTGCACGTCGTGGCCGCCGCCGAGCGCCAGAGCGATTTCCGCGCCGACCTAGAGCGCCTGCGCGTGGCCGGCGTCGGCGTGCGCGAGCTGGCGATGGTACGCCCCATCTCCCCGGCCCGCGACGGGCGCGATCTGCTGTTCCTGGAGCGCGAGCTGCGTCGCCTGCGGCCGGACGTGCTGCACACCCACAGCTCGAAGGCCGGCGTGCTCGGGCGCCTGGCCTCCCTCGCGACCGGCATCGGCCGGCGCGTGCACACCCCGCACACCTTCGCCTTCCTCTTCGAGGCCATGTTCGGGCCCCTGAAGCGGCGCCTGTTCTTCGAGCTCGAGCGCGGGCTCTCCGGCCTGACCGAACGCATCGTGGCGGTCAGCGGCGACGAGGCCGAGCTCTTCGTGCGCTCGGGCGTCGTCGAGCCGGCCCGCGTGCGCGTCGTGCCCAATGGCATCGATCCGGCGCCCTGGATCGGCGCCCGCGCCATGCCGCGCGGCGAACTGGGTCTGGCGGAGGGGCGCACGGCGATCGGCGTCATCGGCCTGCTCAACGCCGCCAAGGGTCAGGACCTGGCCCTCGAGGCCCTGGCCCGGCCGGGGCTCGAGGGCTGCGACCTCGTGTTCGTCGGGCACGGCGAGCTCGAGGCAGCGCTCCGCGAGCGGACGCGCGCCCTGGGCCTCGAGCGGCGCGTGGTCTTCCTCGGGTTCCGCCGCGACGTGCCCCAGATCCTGGCCGGCCTCGATCTCGTGCTCGTGCCCTCGCGTTGGGAGGGCCTGCCCTACGTGGTGCTCGAGGCCCTGGCCGCGGGCCGTCCGGTGGTCGCGAGCCCGGTCGCGGGGGCGCGCGAGCTGCTCGTCGACGGGGTCGGCTTCGTGGCGCGGGAGATCTCGCCCGAGGCCCTGGCGGAAGCCCTCGTCGCGGCCCTCGCCTGCGCGGGGGCGGAACACGGGGCCCGGGCCGAGCGCGGCCGCGCGCGCGTGCTCGAACGCTACAGCGCGCAAGCCATGGTGCGCGGGCTGGTGGCGGTGTACGACGAGCTCCTCGGGGTGCGCCCATGAGGATCCTGCACGTCATCACCACCCTCGACGTCGGCGGAGCCGAGATGCACCTGCTCGACCAGGTGCGCGGCCAGAGCTCCGCCGGCCACACGCTGCGCGTCGCCTACCTCAAGGGCGCCGGCAGCCTGGCGCCGGACTTCTCGGCCGCGGGGGCCGAGCGCGTGCTGCGCGTCCCGCTCGGACCGGCCTTCCTGCCGCGCCTCGCGCCGCACCTGCGCTGGGCCGAGATCGTGCACTCCCATCTCCTGAAGGCCGACGCGGCGACGGCCCTGGCCGCGACCCTGCTCGGCCGGCGCCGGCGCCTGGTGTCGGGCAAGCACAACGACGAGCGCGCTCTGCTGCGCCCGATCGTCTCGCGTGTGCACGGCGTGCTCGGCAACCTGCCCGCGCGCACCATCGCCCTCTCCGACCACGTGGCGCGCTTCGTCGAGCGCCACGGCCGCGTGCGGCCCGACCGGATGCGGCGCGTCTACTACGGCCTCGATCCGGCCGGCTTCGAGGCCGCGCTGGCGGGGGACGCGCGTGAACGGGTGCGGGCGGAGCTCGGGCTCGGTGCGCAGGAGGTCGTCTTCGCGTGCGTGGCGCGTTTCGCGCCCCAGAAGGCCCACGACGTCCTGCTGCGCGCGTTTCGGCGCGTGCTCGATGGGATGCGGCCGGGCGATCCGCGCTGTTCCCTGTTGCTCGTCGGCGACGACCCCTTCGGCGACGGTCGGCAGCGGGCCGAGGCCCTGGCCCGCGAGCTGGACCTGGGCTCGAGCGTGCGCTTCCTCGGCATCCGCCGCGACGTGCCCGAGCTGCTGGCGGCCTCGGACGTGTTCGTGATGAGCTCGCTGTGGGAGGGGCTCGGGCTCGTGTTCCTGGAGGCCATGGCGGCCGCGCGGCCGGTGCTCGCGACGCGTGTCTCCGCCGTGCCCGAGGTCGTCGTCGCGGGCGAGACCGGCGTGCTCGTCGAGCCGGCGGACGAAGTGGACCTCGCGCGGGGTTTCCAGCGACTGGCCCGCGACGGCGCCCTGCGCGCGCGCCTGGGCGCGGCCGGCGCGCGGCGCGTGCGCGAACGTTTCGGCCTCGAGCGCATGGTCGAGGAGACCCTGGCGATCTACCGCGAGGTGTTGGCCGATGCCCGCGCCTGAGCTCGCCCCGCCGCCCTGGGCGCAGGGGTACGTGCACGGGTTGGGCGAGGGACCGGCCTTCGACTTCCGCGAACGCCAGGCGCCCGAGGACTTCGAGGTCGAGGAACGGCTCCCCTGCGAGCCCTGTGGTCGCGGCGGACACCTGTGGCTGTGGATCGAGAAGCGCGGGCTCTCGACGCCCGAGGCCAGCGCGCTGCTTGAGAGCGCGCTCGAACTGCGCCCGGGCAGCGTGCGCCACGCGGGCCTGAAGGACAAACACGCCCTCACCCGCCAGTGGCTCTCCGTGCCCGGCCTCGAGCCGGCGGCGGTGGAGGGCTTCGAAGCCCCCGGCCTGCGGGTGCTCGCGGCGCTCCGGCACGTCGAGCCCCTGCGCCTCGCGGCCCACGTCGGCAATCGCTTCCGCCTGCGGCTCGCCGACCTCGCGCCGGATGAGCGAGCCGCCTTCGAGGAGCGCCTGCGCCGGCTCGAGCGCGAGGGGCTCGCCAACTACTTCGGCGCGCAGCGCTTCGGCGCCGCGGGCCGCGCCCACCTCCTCGGCCGACTGCTGGTCGAGCGCCGCGTGCGCGAGTACGCGCTGGAGCTCGTCGGCGAGCAGTCCTTCGCGCCCAGCCCGGCCCTTCTCGAGTTCGCCGAACGCCTCGAACGCGGGAGCGCCAGCGCCCTGCGCGGCCTGCACGCCCTGGCTCCGCGCCTGCCCCGCGAGCTGCGCGCCTTCGCCCGCGAGTTGGCCCGCTGGCGGGCCGTCGAGCCGCGCGCCCTGGGGGCCCTGCCCGTCGACCTGGTGCGCATGCACCTCTCCGCCCTCCAAGCGCGGGTGTTCAACCGCGTGCTCGCGCGGCGCTTGGAGGGCGCGGGCATCGACACGCCCCTGGGCGGTGAGGTGTGCCTCGAAGGTCGCCCCAGCGGGCCGCTGCCGGGTTGGCGTCTCGAGCGCGCGGCCGGGGAGGCCGGGGCGCTCGAGCAGGCCGTCTGGAGCGAGGAGGGCGCGCCGCCGGAGGCCTTCCGCGGGCTGGGGCGCGGGCTCGATCGGCTGGGGGCGCGCCGAGCGCTGCGCGTGCCCCTGCGCGGCGTGGCGTCGAGCTACGAGGGCACGGACGTCCGGCTCGAGTTCGACTTGCCCGCCGGCTCCTACGCCACCACCGTCTTGGAGGAACTCTCGCGCCGTCTCGATCCGGGACGGCGCGGCGATCGGTGAGCGGCTACAGTCGTCCGGCGAGCCCGCCCGATCCAGCCCCGGCCCTGCGATGCAGTCTGATCCGAGCCCCGTCCCGTCCGCGCCGGAGAGCGCGCGGAGCTCCCCCGGGGCCGCGCGCGAGCCGGTCTACCGGGGCCCCGACCGCCGGCGCCGGGCGACGCCGCGTTTCTCGCGCTATTCGATCTGGGGCGGGCGCCGCAAGCACGTGCGCCGCCGCGACGAGCGCGAGGGCAGCTTCGTGGACCTCTTCGATTGGCCGCTGCTTCTGCTGGCGGGTTGGGTCGCGCTGATGAACAGCGCGGACAGCTTCTTCACGCTCTACCACCTCCAGGCCGGTGGGATCGAGCTGAACCCGGTCGCGGACGCGCTCCTGCGCCTGGGCCGCGACCACTTCGTGTTCTGGAAGGCGGCCTTGATCGCGGGCGCGTTGCTCGTGCTCTGCGTGCACAAGAACTTCGCCCTGGCGCGCCTGGGCCTCCTGGCGGCGACGCTCACCTACACGCTGCTCGTCGTCTACCACGTCTGGCTGCTGCGTTTCGTCTGAGACACGCGGCCCCCATGGGGAGTTCCGGGAGCCGCGGGGGCCCCGCTCGGGCAGGGCCGCCGGGGCTGTCCGCCCGGACCCCGGGGCCAACGGCACGCCGAACCTGCCCCATACCTCGGGCCGGGCGCGGGATCCGCGCGGGGGTGGTAGGCTCGACGGTCTGGACCGCCCCGAGACTCCCTGCCGAATCGACGAGAGTTCCCATGTTCCGACGCGCCAGCCTCAGCCTGCTCCTCCTCGCCGTCCCCGCCGCCGCCCCCGCCGCCGCCCAGGGCGCGGACCTGTGCGCCAACGCCCAGCCGATCAGCGGCGTGGGCTCCTTCGCCTTCGACAACTCCGCGGCCACGACCGACGGAGTCCCGAACGCGCTGTGCCTGGCCTTCGGGCAGGACGACATCACCAGCGACGTGTGGTTCAGTTGGCAGGCGCCCAACGACGGTGTGTTCATCCTCGACACCTGTGGTCAGACCTCGGTCGACACCAAGGTCGGGGTGCTCGCCGGCTCCTGCGCGGGAGCGGTCATCGCCTGCAACGACGACTCCTGCGGCCTGCAGTCCAGCGTGACCTTCACGGCCAACTCGGGCGCGACCTACCTGCTGCGCATCGGCACCTTCCCCGGGGCCGCGGGCGGCACGGGCACCTTCCAGATCCAGGAAGACCTGCCGCTGCTCAACCCCGCCAACGGCCACTACTACCGCCGCGTGCCGGCCGTCGGCATCACCTGGCAGGACGCCAAGCTGGCCGCGGAGCTGACCTCCTTCCAAGGTCGCCAGGGCCACCTCGCCACGCTCACCGATCAGCAGGAGAACGACTTCGTCTACGCGCTCGGCGACGTGAACAACTACTGGGTGGGCGGCTACCAGGACACCAACGATCCCTCCTACTCCGAGCCGGCGGGAGGCTGGAAGTGGATCACCGGCGAGCCCTGGAGCTACACCAACTGGCTCGCCGGCGAGCCCAACAACGCGGGCGCCTTCGGGGCCGAGGATTTCCTCGAGTTGCTGCAGAGCTTCAGCTTCGGCAGCACCTGGAACGACGTGCACCCGAGCGAGCACCCGCGCGGCTACGTGATCGAGTACGGCGGCGGCCCCGGCGCGGGTTTCTGCTTCGGGGACGGCACGGGCGGCCTGTGCCCGTGCGGCAACCAGGGCGGAGCCGGCGAGGGTTGCGCCAACTCGACCGGCGCGGGCGCGGGCCTGGCGACCAGCGGCAGCGCGAGCGTCGTCGCCGACGACCTCGTCTTCCAGGGTCAGAACCTCGTGCCCGGCCAACCGGTGCTGCTCTTCCGCGGCCTGAACGCCGTCAACGGCGGCAACGGGATCCCCTTCGGCGACGGCCTGCGCTGCGCCGGTGGCCAGGTGACGCGCCTGGGCGTGCGCGTGGCGAATGGTTCGGGCGGCGCGACCTGGGGTCCGGGCCTGGCCACCCAGGGCGGCTTCACCTCGGGCTCGGTGCTGCGCTTCCAGGGCTGGTACCGCGACCCGGGCGTCGGCTCCCCCTGTGGCGCGGGCTTCAACCTGACCCACGGCTTCGAGGTCAGCTTCAACCCCTGATTCCACGCGCGAGCCCAGCCGGGACCCCGGCCCCATGGTCGGCCGGGGTCCCGCGTTTTCGTGCCCGATCCCGCGCTGCATCCGCGCCCTTCCCCAGAGCTCGCGCGAACCTCGGGGTTCCGAGCCATGACGGGCCATGGAGGGGGGCGGTGGTGGGGGGCTAGACTGGCCCGCCCGCGCGGGAAGCCGCGTGGGTCGCGCGCCGTCCCTGCGCCCCATGTCCAGCCCCGCCTCCGATCGCCCCCGTCCTTCCCTGCGCCCCCCCGGCCGGCTCGTCGTGACCGGGGGGGCGGGCTTCGTCGGCGCGGGCCTGGTGCGCGAGTGGTTGGCGCGCGGCGGGAGCGCGCTGGTGGTCGACGACCTCTCGGCGGGGCGCGCCGAGCGCCTGCCGCGGCATTCCCGACTCGAGCTGGTGGTCGCGGACGTCGCCCGGCCAGGGGTGCTGAGCGGACTGCTCGCGGGCGGGGCCCAGGCCGTGGTGCACCTGGCGGCCCGGGTGGGCGTGCGCACGGTGCTGCTCGACCCAGAAGGTTGCTTCGAGGCCAATCTGGCCGGAGCGCGCGCCCTGGCCGGGGCCCTCGTGGCCCTGCCCGCCGCCGAGCGCCCGCGCCTCCTGGCCGCGTCCTCGAGCGAGGTCTACCTGCCGCGCCGGGCGCCGCTGCGGGAGACCGACCCCCTGCGGCCCCTCGATGGCGCCGGCCGTTGGCGGTATGCGGCCAGCAAGCGGGCGGCCGAAGAACTCTTCGACGCCGCCCCGCGCCTGTTCGGCGCCGAGCCCTTCGCCGCGGGCCGGGGCCCCGTGCACCTGCGCCTGTTCAACGTCGTCGGACCGGGCCAGGACGCGGGCACCGGCATGGTGCTGCCGCTCTTCGTCGAGCGCGCCCTCGCCGGGCGGCCCCTGCCCCTGCACGAGGGCGGCGCGGCGGTGCGCGCGTTCGCCCACGTCGACGAGGTGGCGCGCGTGCTGGCGGATCTCGTGCAGCTCGAAGCCCTGCCGGCCGGTCCGCTCAACGTGGGTGGGCTCGCGCGGGCCAGCGTGGCCGAGCTCGCCCGCACCGTGATCGAGTGCGCGGCGAGCTCCTCGACCCTCGAGCGCGTCGACCCGCGCCGCGAGGTCGCGCCCTCCTTCGAAGGCATCGCGTGGCGCGAGCCGTGCCTGGCGCGCCTGGCCGGCCTGGGCGTCGAGCTCCCGCGGCGCGACCTGCGCGCGATCGTCGCCGACGTCGTCGCCGCGCAGCGGGGCGAGCGCGGCGCCGTGGTCGGCGCCGCCCAAGGGGGGGATGGGTGCGCATCGCCCGCGTCCTGACGCGCCTCAACCTGGGCGGGCCCGCGCGCCAGGTGTTGGCCAGCGATCCGCTGCTCGTGCGGCGCGGGCACGGGCTGCGCGTCTTCGTCGGCACGCCCGAGCCCGGCGAGGGCGACCTCACGTCCGCGCTCGAGGCGCGCGGGGTCGAGGTGCGGCGCGTGCCGGGGCTGGGCCGCGGCTTGAACCCGCTCGGGGAACTGCGCGCGCTGCGCGCGTTGCGCCGCGAGCTGGCCGCCTTCGGGCCCGACGTGCTGCACACCCACGCCTCGAAGGCCGGGGCCCTGGGGCGCATCGCCCTGCCGCGCGGGGCACGGGCGGCGCGCGTGCACACCTTCCACGGGCACGTGCTCGAGGGCTACTTCCCGGCCGCGCTGTCGCGCGGGCTCATCGCCCACGAGCGGCGGCTCGCGCGGCGCACGGACCGCGTGTTGGCCGTCTCCCACGCGACCGCCGAGGACCTGCTGCGCCTCGAGGTGGTCGAGGAGCGGCGCCTGGTGGTGGTCCCGCCCGGGATCGAGCTCGACGCGCTGCTGGACCTCGAGGGGCCGCGCGGGGAGCTGCGCCGGCTCGTCGGCGCGGCGGCCGAGGACGTGCTCGTGGGCGTCGTCGGGCGCTTGGCGGAGGTCAAGCGGCCGGAGCTGGCCCTCGAGGTGTTCGCGCGCATCGCGCAGCGCCATCCCCAAGCGCACCTGGTCTTCGTCGGCGACGGCGACCAGCGGCGCGGACTCGAGGCCCGCATCGGCGCCCTGGGGCCCGAGCTGCGTCCGCGCGTGCACCTGGTGGGGGCGCGCGACGAGCCGGCGGAGTTCTTCGCCGACCTCGACCTCGTGCTCCTGAGCTCGCGTTCGGAGGGCCTGCCCGTGGCGCTGATCGAGGCCGCCGCGGCGGCCAAGCCCGTGGTCGCCACCGACGTGGGCGGCGTGCCCGAGATCGTGGCCCACGAACGCACGGGGTTCCTGGCCGCGGACGCGCTCGAGCTCGCCTACGGCCTCGATCGGTTGCTCGGCGAGCCGCGCCTGCGGCGCGAGATGGGCCACCGTGCCCGGGTGCGGGTGCGCGAGCGCCACTCGGCCGAGGCGCTGGCCGATCGCCTCGAGGCCGTCTATCGCGCGGTCCTGGAGGAGCGTCGGTGAAGCTCCTGATGGTCAGCGGCGACCGCCAGGTCACGCTCGGCGAGCGCGGGCCCTTCCACGCCATGCAGCGCGAGTTCTCGCGCCACTTCGAGCGCATCGACGTGCTCTGCCCGCGGCCCGCGGGGAAGGTGGTCGTGACCACCATCCACGATTCGGTGCACTTCCACCCCGCGACCTGCGGGCGGGCCGGGATGGTGCGCTACATCGCCCGCGAGGGCACGCGCCTGGTGCGCGAGCACGGCCACGGGCTGATCGTCAGCCACGACTACGGTTGGTTCTACAACGGCCTGGGCAGCGCGCGCGTCTCCCGCGCCACGGGCGTGCCCTACCTCTCCGAGCTGCACCACGTCCCCGGCCACCCGGTGGCGGCCGACCTGCGCGAACGCTTCGACAAGCTCGTGGCGCGCCGCTACGTCGCCTGGGCGCGCCGGCGCGCGGCGGCCTTCCGGGTGGTCAACGCGGGCGAGATGCCGCGCTTGCTCAGGTCCTGGGGCGTGGAACCCGAGAAGATCCTGGTCTTGCCCTCGCTCTACATCGACTTCGAGCTCTTCCGGCCCGCCCCGGAGCCGCCGCCGATCGAGCAGGACGTGGTCTTCGTCGGGCGCCTGGTGAACAACAAGGGCCTGGCGAACCTGGTCGAGGCCCTGCGCCGGCTGCACGCGCGCGGGCTGGCCCCGCGGGCGTTGCTCGTGGGCAAGGGACCCCTGGCCGCGAGACTCGCGCGCTGGATCGACGCGGCGGGCCTGGGTGCGCACGTGCGCCGGCTCGAGTGGGTCGCGAGCCCGGCCGATCTGGCCGAGATCTATCGCCGCAGCCGCGTGCTCGTGTGCGCCTCGACCTGCGAGGGCGGGCCGCGCGTGACGGTCGAGGCCATGGCCTGCGGCACGCCCGTGGTCTCGACGCCGGTGGGCGTGATGGGCGAACTGCTCGCCGACGGGCGCGCGGGGCGTCTGGTGGGTTTCGACGCGGCGAGCCTGGCGGAGGGCATCGCGGAGCTGCTCGCGGACGAGGCCGCGCGCCGCGCGGCGGGGGCGGCGGCGATCGAGCGCGCGCGGCCTTTCGAGTACGCGCGCGTGATCCGCGGCTACGCCGAGGGGCTGAAGGCCCTGGCGGGGAAGGCGGGCGCGTGAAGCTCCTGTTCCTGACCCAGGTGCTCGACGCGCAGGACGCGGTGCTCGGCTTCACGAGCCGCTGGGTCGCGGCGCTGGCGCAACGCTGCGAGCGCGTGCGCGTGATCGCGCTCCAGGTGGGGGATCTCTCGGGGCTGCCGGCCAACGTCGACGTGCGCGAGCTCGGCCGCCGCGGCCGGTTGCGGCGGCTGCTGCGGTATCGGGCCTTGCTCGCCGAGGCGCTGCGCGGCGATGGGTTCGACACGGTGCTGGCGCACATGATCCCGCGCTACGCCCTGGTGGCCGAAGGCCCGGCGCGCCGCGCGGGGGCCGGGCTCTACCTGTGGTACACCCACGGCGGGGTCGACGCCCGATTGCGGCGCGCCGTGCCGCGCGTCGACAAGGTCTTCACCGCCAGCCCCGAATCGATGCGCGTGCCCTCGCCCAACAAGGTCGTGACCGGGCACGGCGTCGACCTGGCTCACTTCCCGCTCACGCCGCCGCCGGAGGGCCCGCTCCGATTGCTGAGCGTGGGGCGCCTGACGCCCGCCAAGGATCCGCTGGTGGCGATCGAGGCCCTGAAACTGCTCGTCGAGCGTGGGCGCGAGGTGAGCCTGGAGCTCGTCGGCGCGGGCCTCGTGACCTCCGACGCGGCCTATCGCGCGCGGGTCGTCGCGCGCATCGACGAACTCGGCCTGGGCGCGCGCGTGCGGCTCGGCGGCGCCGTGCCCTATCGCGACATCCCCGCGCACTACGCCGCGGCGAGCGTGGTGTTGAACCCGAGCCACACCGGCAGCCTCGACAAGGTCGTGCTGGAGGCCATGGCGAGCGGGCGGCCGGTGATCTCCTGCAACGAAGCGACGCGCGCGCTGTTCGCCGAGCTCGGCCCGCGGGCCGCGTGGTTGGCCTTCGATCCGGGCGACGCGGCCGGCCTCGCGCGGGCCCTCGGGACGCTGCTCGACCTGCCGCGCGGGGAACGCGCGCGATTGGGCGTCGACCTGCGCGCCCTGGTCGCGCGCGAACACGACGTCGAGCGCCTGATGGATCGCCTGGTGGCCGAGATGGGGTCGCGCCCGTGAGCCCCGCCTTGCCCAGCGGCGCCGTGCGCGAGGAGATCCTCGAGCCCCTGCGGCGCGTCACGGCCTGGTTGCTGTCGCTGCGCGATGCGCAGGGCCGCATCGTCTGCCCCGAGCACCGGATCGAGCACACGGGCAAGAGCGCCGGCGCGCTGGTGCTCGCGCTCGAGCTCCTGCGCCACGATCCGCGGGCCGACCGCGGCGCGCTCCTGGAGGCGGCCCGCGGGCAGGGCGCGCGCCTGGTGGCGAACCTGGTGCGCGAGGGCACGAGCCCCTGCCACACGTTTCGTCCCGGCCGGCACGACCCCTTCAACTGCTCGAACAGCGTCATCGACGGCGGCGCGTGCGCCGACGCGCTGGCGCAGCTCGTGGCCCAACTCGGACCGGAGCTGCCCGCCGAGGAACGCGAGCGCTACGCCGCGGCGAGCCTGCTGCACGCCCGCACCTACCTGCGCTACGCCGTGCTCGACAAGGGCATCCCGGCCCAACGCGCCTGGGGCCTGACGGGCTTGGCCGCCGCCCACGCGCTCGAGGCCGACCCGGACCTCGAGCGCGCGGCGATCGAAGCCGTCGGCATGCTCGAGGCGATCCAGAACGCCGACGGCAGCTACCCCTACCACCCCCTCGAGTGGGGCGGCGAGCACCCGGGCTCCGGCGACGTGTCGAGCTTCTACCAGTCGCGTGTGACGGGCTTCCTGATCCACGCGCTCGAACGCCTCGGTCGCGACCCGCGCGGCGCGCTCTTCGCGGGGCCCCTGGGGCGCGGCCTCGACTTCCTGCTGGCGCTGCAGGGCTCGGACGGGATCAAGTGCGGTCTCGTCGAGGCCAAGCCCTGGTACTGGGGCGCGACCTACGAGGTCGCCTCGCACCCCTTCGACGTCCACGCCCTGGCGAGCGGGGCACGGCTCTTCGACCGGCCGCGCCTGGCGCTCGGCGCGCTGCGCGCCTTCCGGGCCTGGGTGGCGCACCTCGAGCCGTGCGGAAGACCCCGCAGTCACCTCGACGGAGCGGGGCGCCGTCGCAGCTACCAGTGCCCGCTGTTCTGGGCCGCCCACGCGATGTGGATCGCGCGCGCGGCGCCGGATCTCGAGCGTGCCTTCGCCGCGCCCGAGCCCCCGCCCAGCCGCGGACCGTCCCTCGACCTGGCCGTGGCCTGGTTCCCGCAGGCGCAGCTCGCGCGCCTCGAGGACGGCGCGGTCGAGGTCTGGGTGCGCGGCGCGCGGCCGGCGGGCAACCTGAACCACGGCAGCCCCCACGGAGCGGGGCTGCTGCGCGTCCTGCGCAAGCGGGACGGTGCGGAGCTGCTCGCGCGCTGCCCGGGCGGGGGACACCAGGAGGCCGAGTGGAGCGGCCTGGCGGGCGCCCCCGCCCCCCGTCGGGGCCTCGCGGCCGGTGTGCGCGAGGTGCGCTTCTCGCTCTGGTTGGCCCGCGTGGCGGCCCGCGCCGGCCGGCCCCGGGAAGCCCTGGCGGCGCCGCTGCGTGCGCTGCGCGAGGGCCTGGTGGCCTACGGCCACCCGCGGGTCTCGAGCGCCTTCGCCCTGACGCCGAAGGTCGCGCTCCTGCCGGACGGGATCGACCTCGAGGTCGAGCTCGCCCACCGCGGGGGAGTTCCGGGCGGTGGAGCGCGGGTCCTGCGGCGCCTGCGCCTCTCGGGCGACGGCCTGGAGGTCAGCGAGCGCCTGCTCGCACCCGGCCGCGTGCGCGCCCTCGACTACCGCGTCCCTTCCGCCGCCCGGGACGTCCAGCGGACCGGGGGCGAGATCCGCTATACCCTGGCCTGACCCCCGCCGACCCAGACTGGGCCCCCCCGGCCCCGCGCCCCGCGGCGCCCGTTCGTCCATGCTCGATCCGCAAGCCGTCCGTCCCCCGGGTCTGTTCGCCAGCCTGCGCTTGGCCGTCTGTGCGGGCCTCCTCGTGGGGCTCCTGCAGGCGATCCCCGACTTCGTCGTCGCCGACCTCTACGTGCGCCCGCCGATCGGGCTGCTCGGGTACCTCGGGTGCTTCGCGGCCACCGTGCTCACCTACGGCCTCCTGTGGGGCACGGTGGTGGGAGCGGCGGCCCTCGGGATGCACCCCTTCCTCGGGGCGAAGTCGGCCGCCCAGCGCCGGACGCGGTTCCTCGCCGTCGGCTTGGCCCTGGCGCTGTTCCTCGAGGCGTACTGGTGGACGCGGCCGTACTTCTTCCCTGGGCTTCCGGCGCGTTCGCCCCAGCGTCTGATGGTGGCGGCGGGGCTGCTCGTCGGGGCTGGGATCGTGGCGTGGTTCCTGGCGCGCGCCTTGGCCGCGCTGCCGCGGCGGGTCCTGGGCGGCGCGCTGGCGCTGACCCTCGCGCTGTGGGTCGGCGGAGCGGCCTTCCTGGCCCACGAACGGTCCTTGCTCGCCGATCGCGGGAGCCTCTCCGAGCGCAACGCCGACCTGCCCAACGTGCTCCTGATCGTCGTCGATGCCCTGCGCGCGGACGTGATCGGCGCCTACGGATCGCCCGACGTTCCCACGCCCCACATGGATCGCCTGGCGGCGGAGGGCGTGCTCTTCGAGCACTGCATCGTGCAGGCGCCCTACACCTGGACGGCCTTTGGCTCGATGCTCACCGGCAAGTACCCGCGCCGGCACGGGTTGGTCTACCAGCAGGCGCGGGTGCGCATGCTGCAGGACAACGTGACCCTCGCCTACCACTTGAAGACGGCGACGCGCGCGAGCGACGGGGTCCCGCTGCGGGGCGAGGACTTCGTGGGCGGGTCCTTCATGACGGGTGCCCTGTCCCACGGCTCGGGGTTGATGCGCGGGTTCGACGCCTACACCGAGATGATGATGGGGCACGACCTGGTGGAGCTCGACTCGCAGTGGAGCCTCTTCCGCTCGAGCCTGCTGCTGTGGTTGATCAAGAGCAAGGTCCAGCAGCAGCTCGATCCGGGCCTCGTGGTCACCATCGCGCGGCGCTGGATCCGCGCCCACAGCGACAAACGGTGGACGGCGATGGTGCACCTCTACCACACGCACACGCCCTACGACCCGCCCGCGCGCGCGCTGGAGCTCTTCGCCGATCCGCAGTACTCAGGGCCCTTCCGCACCTTCTACAGCTACCACCGCGAGGCCCTCGAGCGCGGCGACTGGGAGGCGAGCGCGGCCGACATCGCGCAGATCCGCGCGCTCTACAAGGCCGAGGTGGTCGAGGCGGACCGCCTGATCGGCGAGCTCCTGGCCGAGCTCGAGCGGCTCGGGATCCTCGACGACACGCTCGTGATCCTGACCAGCGACCACGGCGAGTCCCTCGGCGAGCCCCACGGCGAGCCCCCGCGCCAACGCCTGCTGTGGGAGCACAACCACATGGTCCACACCAACCTGTGGATCCCGCTCGTCCTGCGGCTGCCACGCGCCATCCCCGCCGGCGCGCGCAGCGACGCGCTGGTCGAGATCGTCGACCTCTTCCCGACGGTCTGCGACCTCCTGGGCCTCGAGCTCCCGCCCGCCGCCGGAGCACGGCACGAGATCGACGGCCTGAGCCTGCGTCCGCTGTGGGAGTCCCCCGAGCCGCGGGAGATCAAGGAGTTCGCCTTCGCCGAGAACCCGCAGTTCCTCTCGGTGCAGGACAAGCGTTGGAAGCTGATCGTGCCGCGCCGGGCGTTGACGTCGGAGGACCCCGGGGCGGCCCTCTCGCCGATGAACTACGTGCGGCTCTTCGACCTCGTCGCGGACCCGGGCGAGCTGAAGAACCTGCTCACCGAGCGCACCGACCAGGCCGAGCGGCTGGTGGCCGTGCTGCGCGCGTGGAACGAGCGCATGCCCGCGCCGGCCAGCGAGATGGTCATGACCGCGCGCGACCTCGAGCAGGAGCAGATCCTGCAGGACCTCGGGTACACCTCCAGCGGGGTCACCGCCGAGGAAGACCCCTGATGGGGGACGCTGGCCCGGTCCGCGGGGGCTGGGAGCGGGGACTGTGGCTCGTGGCCAACGCCCGCATGCCCTCCCAGCGCGCCCAGTCCGTGCAGCTCGCGCAGGTCGCGGCGGCTTTTTGCCGCGCGCGGGTGCCGGCCGTGCTGGTGCACGCGCGCCGACGCGGCACGCCGCCGGTGGAGGACGTCGCGGCGCTCTTCGCCCACTACGGCGCGGCGCGCGGTGAGTCGCCCGGGCTGCGGGCGGTGCCGTGCATCGATTGGATCGAGCGGGTCCCGACCCGCTTGCAGTACCTGCCGGCGCGCCTGCAGGAGCTGAGCTTCGCGCGCAACGCGGCCGCGCTCGTCCTGCGGGCGGCGCCGGGCGCGGTGATCCTCACGCGCGAGCTCGAGGTGGCCCGGCGCCTGGTCCGGGCCGGCCGCGCCGACGTCTTCCTCGAGCTGCACCGCGTGCCCGAGGGCCGCCTGCGCCAGCGCTGGCTGCGGGAGGCCGCCGCTGGGGTGGCGGGGATCCTGGCCATCTCGAACGGCGTGCGCGAGGACGTGCTGCTCCTGGGCGTCCCCGACGGGCTGGTCCGCGTCGAGCACGACGCCTGGGACGCGGGGCGCTTCGCCGAGCGGCCCACCCGCGAGGAAGCCCGCGCGCGCCTGGGGCTCGAGGCCGAGGTGCCGCTGGTCGTCTACACCGGCGGTCTGCTGGCCTGGAAAGGGGTCGAGGTGCTGATCGACGCGGCGCGCCGCCTGCCGGCCACGCGGTTCCTCGTCGTGGGCGGCATGGACCGCGACGTGGAGCGCGTGGCGCGCCTGGCCCGCGGGCTCGCGAACGTGCGCCTGGATGGCTTCCGGCCCCCCACGCAGGTGCCGCTGTACCTCGCCGCGGCGGACGTCGTGGCGGCGCCCAACCGCTCGACGCCGGCGATCAGCGCGCGCTACACCTCGCCGCTCAAGGTGTTCGAGTGCATGGCCGCGGCCCGGGCGCTGGTCGCGAGCGATCTCCCGTCCCTGCGCGAGTTGGTGCGCCACGACCACGACGCCTGGCTCGTGGCCCCCGACGACCCGCAGGCCCTGGCCGAAGGCATCGGGCGGCTGCTCGCCGATCGCGAGCTGCGCGAACGCTTGGCCGCGACGCTCGCCGCCCGCGCCCCCCAGCACACCTGGGACGCACGGGCGCAGCGCATCCTGGCCTGGATGGAAGGGCGCCGCGTCCCGCGCACCGCGCCTGTCGGTGCGGCGCGCGCGGACCGTTAGGATGCAACCGCCCCGCCGCCCCCCATGCGCGTCCTCTACCTGACCGACTCCCTCTCCGACCTCGACGGGGTGGGCCGCTACGCGGTGCGGCTGATCTCGGCCCTCGAGGCCCTGCACCCCGCGCTCGAGGTCGAGGTGCTCCTGGCGCGCAAGCACCGGCCGACCTCCGCGGCGGTGCCGGGCCACTGGCGCGTGCGCGTGGCCCTGCCGCCGGATCACTTCTTCCACATGGACCGCGCGCGCTTCGCGGCCAACTTCACCCTGGGCGTGCTCGGCGCCTATCCCGGCGCCCGGCGCGCGGATCTCGTGCACGCCATCAAGGACTACCCGCACAGCGCCGTGGCCCTGCGCGCGGCGCGCCTCGCGGGCGTGCCCTGCATCGCGACCGGGCACGGCACCTACACGGTGCAACCCCTGCTCGACCCACGCCACCGGGCGCGCGCGCTGGCGACCTACGCCGGATTCGCGCGCCTGATCGCGGTCAGCCAGTTCACCCGCGGGCGGCTCCTGGAGCTGCTCGCCGGCGCGCCGCCGCGCCCCGAGCACGTGATCGTGATCCCGAACGCCGTGCGGGCCGAGCACTACGCCGAGCCGCGCGCCATCGGGCCCCGGCCCTGGCACGCGTGGCCCTACACCCTGGCGATGGGGGAGACCAAGGAGCGCAAGGGGCACCACCTCTCGCTGGCGGCCTTCTGCCGCGTGGCCCAAGCGCGCCCCCACCTGCACCACGTGCTCGTGGGGCGGCGCAGCCACGACGACTACGAACGTTCCCTACACGAGCTCGTGCGCGCCGCGGGCCTCGAGGAACGCGTGCACTTCCTCGGCAACGTGGACGAGGACGAGAAGGTCGACCTCCTCCAGCGCGCCGAGCTCTTCGTGCACACCCCAGTGACCGCCGCGGACGGCGGGTTCGAGGGTTTCGGCATCGTGTACCTCGAGGCGGCGGCGAGCGGCACGGCGAGCCTGGGGACGCTCGGCTGCGGCGCCGAGGACGCGATCCTCGACGGCCAGACCGGGCTCCTGGTGGCGCCCGAGCTCGAGGCGGTGGCGGGCGCCCTGGCGCGCCTGCTCGACGACGGCGCCGAGCGCCGTCGCCTGGCCGGGGCCGCCCGCGAACATGCCCGGCGCACGACCTGGGAGGACAACGCCCGGCGCGTGCTGGCGCTCTACCGCGAGGTCCTGGCGTGAGATCGCGCCTGCTGGCGGCGATCCGGCATCGGTTCGTGCGCGACGCCGCGACCCTGCAGGTGGCGGCGCTCATCAACCAGACGAGCCAACTGCTCTCGACCGTCGCGATCGCCTTCCTGCTGGGCTCCAACGGCCAGGGCCTGTTCGTCTCGGCCCTGGCCCTGCAGGCGCTGTTCTTCTTCCTCGTCAACCTGGGCGTCACCCAGGCGGTCGTGAGCCAGATCGCCGCCGCCGCCGCGCGCGGCAACGACTTCAAGGTCGCGGGTTGGATCGCCTTCCTGGCCAAGACGATCCTGGTCTTCGGCAGCGTGATCCTGGCCGTCGGCTACTTCGCCCTGCCGGAGATCGGCGAACGCTTCTTCAAGGACCGCCAGATCGGCGTGTGGGCCTGGTGGCTGTGCTTCGTGCCGCTGCTGGAGCTGCCCAAGCTCGTGGCGCTGGTCGTGTTCCAGGGTACGCGCCGCATGCTGCTGCTGGGCCAGGTCGAGAACGGCCACGAGCTGGTGCGTTTCTTCCTGGTCGTGCTGGGCGCGCTCATCACCCAGACCCCGCAGGGCGCGATCCTGGGCACGATCGCCTCCAGCGCGGTGGGCTCGATCCTGGCCCTTGGGCTCTACCACCAGGCGCGGCACGACGGCGGCTATCCGCTGCCCGGGCCGCGCGAGATCCTAGCCCGCACGCGCGACGTGAAGATCCGCCAGGGCATCCGCCAGGGCCTGCGCATCGCGCTCCTGAAGAACGGCCAGGTGCTCTTCGGCACGGTGTTCCCGCGCCTGATCCTGGGCGGCGTCGTGGGCATGAGCTGGGTGGCGTACTTCCACATCGCCCAGCGCTTCATGATGGTGCCGATGATGATGGCCCAGGGCGTGAGCCGCACCCTGCTGCCGGCCCTGGGCGAGTTGGCCGGCCTGCGCGACATCACGCGCCTGCGGCGCCTGTTCGCGCGCGCGAGCCTGGTCACCGGGGGCCTCATCAGCGCCGCGCTCCTGGCGGTCCTCTTCGCGATCCCGTTCCTGATGCCGCTGCTCTTCCCCGAGGACTACGCGCGGCCGGTGTTCCACTACGCCTGGATCCTGACCCTGGGCTACGTGCCCTTCGCCTTCGCGGTCGGGATCGAGTCCTTCTTCATCGTCGCCAACCGCGTGCGCGTGTGGCTGCTCCTGACGGTGCTGGGCGCGATCCTCACGATCCCGACCAACGTCTGGTTGATCTTCAACGTGCCCTACACCGGGACGGCCTGGGGGCTCTCGCTCTACCAGTCCTGGGTGCTCGTGCACCTGGGCTACATCACCTGGTTCCTGGCCCGCGCGCGGCGCCCGGAGCAGGTCTGGAGCCAGGCCCCCGAACTTTCCGCCGAGCGCGCCGCGAGCCCGTGACTCCGTCCGCCTGGGTCAGGGCAGGAACGCGAGCTCGAGGCCCTGGGTCAGGTTGAAGCCGTTGCCGCAGGGGGAGAGCAGCGGGTCGCGGTACCAGACCTGGAGGCGGCGCAGGTCCCCGGGAGCCCAGCCGGCCTGGGCCGCGAGCCCGGGGCCGTAGCTCGCCATGCCGAGGGCGTCGGGCACGCGCACGCCCAGGCGCCTCAGCATGCCGCCGGCGCAGCGCAGCCCGTCGCCGAAGACGATGCCCGCGCCGCCGTTGACGGCGTTGTTGCCGGCGTAGAGCAGGGCCGGTTGGCCGGGCAGGAGGCCGCTCGCGCCGAGCACGAGGTCGTCCGCGGCCACGCTCGCGCTGCCCGCGCCGGCCAGCACGGCGCCCGCACCGGAGGAGTTGGCGCAGCCCGCGCCCGGGGCTCCGGCATTGCCGCAGGGACAGGCGCTCGCGCTGCCGTCCCCGGCGCAGAACGCCACCCCCGGCGCGGCGGCGCGGTAGGCGTGCACGCCGACGCGGTCGCACACGATCAACGTGCCGTCCTGCGCCAACGCCGGGCCGCCCTGGTTCGGTCGGTCGAGGTTCAGCACGAAGTGCGTCACGGCGAGGTCGGCGGAGAAGGCCCACAGGCGGCCGTCGGTGGCGGGAGAACTCGCCCAGCCGTTCGAGACGTAGACCGTGCCGTCCGCGCCCACGGCGGTCTTGGGCGAGAGGTTCGGCGAGCCCAGGGGCGCGAGCACGCCGGCGCTCGCCAACACGGCGCCGTTCAGCGGGTCCAGGCGCACGAACTGATCGTCCGGCAGGAAGGTGTAGATCGAGCCGTCGGCGCCCAGGCCGTGTTCGTGGCTCGTGGTCCAGCGCACCGGGCGGCTCCACGAGAGGACCAGCGCGGCTCCGGTGTCCTGGAAGGCGAACAGCTCGTCGACCGCGGCGTTGTTCTGGGTGCGCGAGAAGTAGACCGTCTGGCCGTCGGGGGAGAGGAAGGGCGCGTTCTGGGCCGTGAAGCCGGGCATCACGGCGCTCGAGTAGAGCTTCGCGCCCGTGGCGAGGTCGAGCTTGGTGACGATCTGGCCGCCGGGGGCGACCTCGTCGATGAACAGCGCGGTGTCCGTCGCGGCGGCGCCGCAGTTGCCGCTCACGGCGCGGTTGCGGGGCGTGCTCCAGAGCGTCGCGCCGCTCGCGCCGTCCAGGCGCGCGATGCGCTGCCAATCGCCGACGATCGGGTCGCCATTGGGTGCGAAGACGAGGCCGTCGTAGGCGAAGGCCTCGGTCTGGAACGTGCTCGTCCAGAGCGTCGCGCCGCTGGTGGCGTCCAGGGCCCGCAGCGGACCGGGTTTCTGGTGGCTGGCGCGGCTGGCGAAGACGCGCCCGTGGCGTACGCCGCCGATCCAGGCGATCCACTCGGTGTTCGTGTCGCCAGCGAAGGGCAGGGTCGCGCTCCACAGCTCCTGGCCGTTCGTGAGGTCGTAGGCCACGAGCGCGTCGCCCGCCGCACCGCCCTGGGTCGGAAAGCCGCTCTCGCGCACGGTGAAGACCCGCGCGCCCTCGGTGAAGGGCGCCCAGGCGATGATCGAGGGGCGCGCCGTGTTGTTCCAGGCGGGGGTGGCCGCCAACGGCCCCTGCGCGGCGGAGCGCCCATTGCGGGCGGCGTTGCCACCCAGGTTGCTCCAGTCCTGCGCTCCGGCGAGGGCGCACAGCAGGGTCAGGGTCAGGGGGACGAGGGCGACGCGCGGGTGGGGGATGGGCATGGGGCTCCAGAGAGGGGACGGGGCCAGGCTAACACGGCCCCGGACCGGCGGGGGACCGGCGCTGGGGCGCGTGCTACAACCCCGCACCCGCCGCCTGCCGCGACCTCCCCGCCGATGCGCGTCCTGTTCCTGAACGACCTCCACGATCCGCGCATCGGCTCGTCGATCCGCCAGATGTACCAGCAGGCGGAGCGCCTGCGGGAGCTGGGCCACGACACCGCGGTCGTGTCGGCCACCCAGGATCCCTCGCGCGCGGGGCGCACGGAGATCGAGGGCTGCGAGGTGTTCCTCGTGCACTCGGACTACGCGCCGCGGTTCCGCGCCTGGGTCGGGCTCTCGAACCCGCGCGCCCGCCGGCCCCTGCGGCGCTTCCTGGCCGAATGGCGCCCCGACGTGGTGCACAGCCACCTGCTGCACACGCACCTCTCCTACGGCGCCCTCGCCGACGCGCGCGCGGCGGGCGCGGCGGTGGTCTTCACGGCCCACGACGTGATGACCTTCTGCTACCAGAAGCTGACCTGCTTCCACGGCGGGGAGGAGCACGGCGGCCTCCTGCGCGACTACCCGGCGCGTTGGAGCAAGTGCATCCCCTGCCAACGGCTGCGCTTCCGGCCCGGGCGCAACACGGCCATCCGCCGCGTGCTCGAGCGCGACGTGCAGCGCTTCACCGTCGTCTCGGACGAGCTGGGGCTCGCGATCCGGGCCAACGGCATCCGCGTCGACCGCACGGTGCACAACGCCCTGCGCCTGCGGCCGACCTTGCCCGGGATCGAGGCCGTCGAGGTCTTCCGGCGCCGTCACGACCTCGCGGGCAAGCAGGTGATCGCCATCGGCGGCCGCCTGCACGAGCAGAAGGGCGTCGCGCAGCTCCTGCGGATGTTGGCGCGGCTCGCGCCGACCTTCCCGGCGCTGCGGCTCTTGGTGATGGGCCGCGAGCAGCTCTACCGCGGCGAGTTCGAGGGCCTGGCGCGCGACCTGGGGGTCGCCGAGCGCGTGGTGCCGACCGGTTGGCTCGACGGCGAGGAGCTGCAGTGCGCCTACGCGGCCACGGACGTGTTCGTCACGCCCTCGATCTGCTTCGACACCTTCGGCATGGTCAACCTCGAGGCCATGGAGCACTCGAAACCCGTGGTCGCGACCAGCTTCGGCGGCAGCAGCGAGGTGGTCCGCCACGGCGAGACCGGCCTGGTCGAGAACCCCTTCGACCTGGAGGCCTTCGCGGCGGCGATCGCGCGCCTCCTGGCCGACCCCGACCTGCGGCGACGGATGGGGGAGGCCGGTCGACGCCGCTTGCTCGAGCACTTCACGATCGAGCGCCTGACGGACGAGTTCCTCGAGGAGTACCGCGCCGCGCTGGGAGCGGTCGGCGCCCGGGCCTGAGCCAGGGGCCCCCGGATCCCGGCGCCCCGGGCCGCGCCCCCAGGCGGCCCGGTCGGCCCGGAGGGCGGGCTTCGTTGCCGAAACCTCACGCGCAGGGTAGATTTCGGCCCAGTCGTCGGTCGATACCCGGAGGGGCCCCCTCCCGGCCCGGCCCGCCCCCCGACCTCCCCCCGCGCCCGCTCCCAGAGTTCCGCACCGATGCGCAAGACCCTCCTCACCTACGTCAAGCCGCACGTCCAGGAGGACCCCCTCGCGATGGTCCTGGGCATCCCCTACATCGGGGCCGCCATGGAGAAGGCCGGGTTGCCGGTCGAGCTCTGCGACGAGCGCATCGTCAACGACTCGTACATGCGCGAGGTCATCGAGCGCAACGACATCATCGGCTTCGGGGCGCTGACGCCGAACATCCGGCGCGCGATCGCCTGGGCGAAGTACGCCAAGGAGCGCGGCAAGATCACGATCATGGGCGGCCCGCACGCCTCGGTCGACCAGGGGATCTTCCTCGACAGCGGCCACTTCGACTACGTCATCAAGGGCGAGTGCGAGGAGACCATGCCGCAGTTCGTGCGCGCCCTCGAGGGCGGGGACGAGAACGAACTCGCGCAGGTGCCGGGCCTGGCCGCGCTGCGCGACGGCCAGCTCACGATCGACAACCCGGCGCCGCCGCTGATCAAGAAGCTCGACGAGCTGCCGATGCCGGCGCGGCACCTGCTGCCGATGGAGAAGTACTTCCAGCTCAACCCCGAGCGCCTGGCGTACATCTTCACGACGCGTGGATGCCCCTTCAAGTGCATCTTCTGCCAGAAGGAGCTCACCGGCCGCGGCTTCCGCGTGCGCTCGACCGAGCTGATCGTGGACGAGCTCGAGCACATCGTGAAGACCTACGACCCCGGCGTCGTGCTCTTCGTCGACGAGATCCTGACCCTGCGCAAGAAACGCATCCACGAGATGTGCGACGAGATCATTCGCCGCGGTCTCAAGTTCGAGTGGATCGCCAACACCCGCGCGGACTGCGTCGACTATCCGCTGCTCAAGCACATGCACCGCGCCGGGTGCCGCCGCATCTACTACGGCTGGGAGTCCGGCAGCCAGCGCATGCTGGACGTGCTCAAGAAGGACCTCACGCCCGAGCAGATCGTCGAGGCCGCGCGCATGACGCGCCGCGCGGGCATCTGGGCCAAGGTCTACCTGATCGTGGGCAGCCCGGGCGAGACCAAGCAGGACATCGAGGAGACCGAGAAGGTGTTGCGCCTGGCCGGGCCGGATCTCGTGCGCGTCTCGGTCTTCAACCCGCTGATCGGCACCGAGTCGTGGGACGGCTACCTGGCGAACATCGACGTCACCGACCTGCGCGAGAACTACGTCAGCTCGAACCGCTCGGCCTACAAGCACGAGCACTTCACCCAGCTCGAGCTCGAGGAGATGCGCAAGAACATGGTGCGCTCCTACGAGCAGTGGTACTACGGCTACAACCAGCGGGCGCGGCGCTTCATGGAGCGCATGCTGTACTACCTCGAGAACCCGCTCTACGGCCGCAAGCGCCTGGGCCGCGCGGTCGGCCTGGTGCCGCCGCCCAAGAGCTCGAACGTGATGAAGCGCGCCCTGGCGGAGGGTTGAGCTCCGCGCGCGCCGCCGACGCCCTCGCTCGCGCGGGGCCCGCTGGGGTCGCGAGCCGCGTGACGTGCGGGCGCCGCGCTCACGACGCGGCCCGTGGGGCGCTACCTTGGTAGCCATGGAGGGCACGGCGCACAGCGCGGCGGGATTCGAGGTGGTCCGCTGCGGACCGGACGAGCGCGGGGAGCAGGCGGAGCTGTTCAACGCCTGCTTCCGCAAGGCGCTCGCCGCCCGGGACCTGGCGTGGCGCTACGACCGCTGCCCGCACGGGAGCTCGCTGTCCTTCGTCACCCGCGCCCCGGGCGGGCCCGCGGTCTCGGGCTACGCGATCAACCCGCGCCGCGCGCGGGTCGGCGCCGACCCCGCGAGCGAAGCGGTCATCGGCCAGACCGGGGACGTCATGACCCATCCGGCCTGGCGCAAGCGCGGCCTGTTCAGCGCCCTCGATCGCGCCGCCCTGGAGGCCGCCCGGGCCGCGGGATGGCCCCTGGTCTTCGGCCTGCCCAACCGCCGCTCGGCGCCCATCTTCCTCGAGCTGGGTTGGGAGCGGGTCGGCACCCTGCGGCCCTGGACGGCCGTGCTGGCGGCGGACAGGAGCGCCTGGCGCGCGCGTTCCCGCGAGGGTCGGGCCCGGGCCCTGGCCCTGCCCTTCGAGCGGCTGATCGCCCTGCGCGCGCGCGGGCGGCTGCGGGCCGCCGGGGGTGGGCTCACGCCCCGCGTGCTGCCGCGTTTCCCCGAGGCCGCGGGGGAACTCGCCGCGCGCGCGACCGCGGGCTTCGGCCTGGCCGTGCGACGCGACGCGGACTACCTCACCTGGCGCTTCCTGCGCGGCTCGTCGGGTCTGCACCGCGCCCTGGGCCTCTTCGACGGCGCGGGCGACCTGGTGGCCTACACGGTGGTCCAACTGCCCCGCGAGGGCAGCCTAACCGGCTACCTCGTCGACCTGGTCGGCGCGGACGGGCGCGCGGTCTCCGCCGCGCTCGAGCTGGGCCTGGCCTGCCTCGAGACCGCCGGAACCTCGGTGGTCGAGGCCACGGCGATCGACGGTTCGTGGTGGAGCGAGCGGCTCGCGGAGGCCGGGTTCCGCCCGCCGCGGCCGGAGAACCACCTCACGATCATCCTGCACCCCCTGGTCGCGGATCACCCGCTCGTGGCCGCGGCCCGCGAGCCGTCCCGCTGGTACTTCACCGACGGGGACCGCGACGACGAGACCATGGGCTGAACGAGTGGGGTGGGTCAGACATTCGGCACCTAGGTCGGCCCGCCTGAACGCCCCTGGCGGCGTTGCGTCTCCTCCGAGTATCACAGCGAATACGCGTCGTCGACGCGCCTTGCCAGGAACGCCCATTCGAGCCGACCTAGGCGCCGAATGTCTGACCCACCCCACTAGCTTGAAGCACCGCATCAAGAACATCCTGCGCGAGCTCTACGCGCGTTTCCTCTTCCACACCGGTCTGCACGCCGTGTTGTCGCGGCTCATGCCGCGGCGCCTGACGATCCTGGCCGGGCACTGCGTCGACGATCCAGAAGTCAACGGCGACCTCGCGCCCGACATGCGCATCTCGCTCGCCAAGCTCGAGCGCCTGCTGCGCTTCCTCGGCGCGCACCACGAGCTGTGCACGGTCGGAGAGGGCGTGGAGCGCCTGGCGCGCGGGTCGGGCCGCAGCCTCGTGGCCCTCTCGATGGACGACGGCTACCGCGACAACGAGCGCCAGCTCCTGCCGTTGCTGCGCAAGCTGGGCGCGCCGGCCACGATCTACCTCGAGAGTCGACCCCTCGACGAACGGCGCGTGAACTGGACGCACAAGTTCTTCTGGCTGCTCGATCGCCTGGGGGCGGACGATCTCGTCGCGGCCCTGGCTCCGCGCGTCACGCGTGAGGCGCTGGCGATCCGCCTGCACCAGATCGCGGCCGAGGGCGAGCGCGTCGCGTACTTGCTCAAGCGCGAGCTCAAGTACGAGGCCGATCCCGATGAACGCGACTCCCTGATCGATGCCCTGTTCGCCGAGTCGGGCGGCGACGAGCGCGCCCTGTGCGAGCGGCTCTACCTCACCTGGGAGGGGGCGCGGCGGCTACGGGACGCCGGATGCGAGCTGGGGGCCCACACCGTGAACCATCCGGTGCTCGCGACGCTCGGGGCCGAGCGCCAATTCGCGGAGGTCGAGGGCTCGCGCCTCGCGCTCGAGCGCGGGCTGGGCCAGGCGCCGCGCAGCTTCGCCTATCCCTTCGGCCGGCCCTGGGACCAGAACGCCGCCAGCGCGGAAGCGGTGCGCCGGGCGGGTTTTGCCTCGGCGGTCACGACCCGCGGCGGCACCAACCTCGCGGGCGCCGACCCCACGGCCCTCAAGCGCGTCATGATCGACGACGCTGTCCGCCTGCACCTCGTCGCGGCGGAGGCCTGCGGGGGCTTCGAGCTCCTGCGGCGGTTCGGGCTCGACCTCTCGCCCCGGTGAGCGGCCGCGCGCGCCGTTCCGGGGCCCCGGATCAGAAGATGTTGTAGACGAACTGGCCGTCCTCGCCGCTGCCGAGGTTGTAGAACACCCAGGCGAGGGCGATCACCAGGAGGACGATCGGCGTCACGATCCAGAGCCAGTTCTCGCGCAGGAAGTTGCCCATGATGGAATCGACGGCTCGCCGGGGAGCCGCTCAGAACAGCGTATAGATGAAGGGGGCGACGAAGGGCGAGCTGGCGGCCACGACCAGCAGGCTGCCGACCGTGAGCAACACGACCACCAGCGGCATGAGGTACCAGTGGCCGCGCATCACGAAGGCCCGGATCAGCTCGGCGATCGTACCCAGGCGCCTTCCGAGCTTGTACGCGATGAAGCCCAGGATCGCTACCACGCCCCCGATCACGAGCGCCTGGCCGGCCTCGGGAGGTAGGAGTCCGGCGAGCCAGTGCACGCCGAGCACGATGGCGAAGATCGCCCCCAGCATGCCGGCCACGGCCAGCGGCGGACGCCAGAAGGGCTCGGAGCGGTAGGTCCCGAAGTAGAGCGCGGTCAGCAGCGCCCACAACACGCCGTAGAGCTTGGCCCAGAAGGGGACACCCGCCGGCGCCACGGGGGGCAACTCGGCGGAGCGGGTCGCGCGATGGGTGGGCGGGAAGATCTCGGCGCGGTCCAGCTCCCGGTGCAGGAAGCTCGCGAAGGCGCGGTTGCCCTCCGGCCCCAAGTGCCAGTCGTGCGGGTGGTAGAGCTTCACGCCGGCGGTCTGCTGCTCGGTCAGGAAGGCGCGCGGATCGAGCGCATCGAGCCCGAGTTCCCGGGCCAACGCCAGCACCAGGTCCACCGGGCGATTCGGCGACCAGGCGTCGGCCGCAACGCCCAGGCGCTTCGTCATGCGCGCGTGGGCCTCGGTGTCGTAGAGCGTCTGGCCCGGGATCGGCACGACGAGCGCCCGCGCGCCGAGCTGACCGGCCTGCTTCTGGAAAGCCCTCAAGGCGCCGAGGGTGTGCGCGCGCACCAGGTCCATGAAGTCGGGCTGCGCCGCGAGCAACGGCGCGAACTCCTTGGAGATCGCGCGCTGGGAACCCTCCGGCCGAAACGCGTGCTGGGCGGGGTCGCCGAGCACCTTGCGCCCGCCGAGCAATCCACCGACGGCGGTCCGTCCCAGCCCCGAGGGCTCGGGCGGGCGGCGGAACTCACGCGCCTCGCGCACGCCGTTCGCGTCGTAGCGCGGCTTGTCGCGTTCGCCGCGGGCCTCGAAGTAGTGGGGTTGTGAGTTCCAGTACAGATCGTTCTCGTACGGGAAGAGCAGTACGACGTCCGGCTGGTACGCCGCGCCGTGCTGCTCGAGCCAGGCGACCGCCTGGGCGGTGTCGTAGGCCTGGGTGCCCGCGTTGATGACCTCGATCCGGCGACCCTCGGCTTGCCACAGACCTTCGAGCAGGTCGACGAAGAGGTCCTCGCGCCCGACCGAGAAACCCTGCACGAACGAGTCGCCGAGCATGATGACCCGCAGCGTGCCCTCGGGCTTGGCGAGGCTCGCCAGCGGGTCGTCTTGCAGTCCGCGGTCGTTCGTGCGGATCACGACCCGATGATCGGGGCCCTTCTGCACGTGTCGGTGATTTGGCTTCTTGGCCCAGCCCAGCACCGGGTCGAACTGCACCAGGCTGGGCTTGGGGCCCTTGCCGACCAGGCGCAGGCCGCCCTCGAGGGCGAGGCCGGCGATGGCCAGGCTGACGAGGATCGCGAGGATGACGTTGACGGTCCGCATGGCTCGGGGGGATTCGCGGTCAGCTGACCATCTCGGTGACCGAGTCGCCCTCGTGACGCAGGGTGAAGCGTGTCTCGGCGATCTGCTTCTTGGCTTCCTTGGCGATCACGAAGTTGTTCAGGAACAGGAGGTCCATGCCGGAGAGGCTGAACGTGTTGAAGGCGTGGCTGGGGTGCTCGACGATCGGCTCGCCCTTCAGGTTGAAGGACGTGTTCATGATCACGGGCACGCCCGTCTTCTCGCCGAAGCGTTCGATCAGGCGGTGGTAAGCCGGATTGGTCGCCTTGTAGACCGTCTGCAGGCGACCCGAGCCGTCCTCGTGCGTGATGGCCGGCAGCACGGAGCGTTTCTCCGGCCGCACCGGCGTCACGTAGAGCATGAAGCGGGCCGGAAAGTGCTTGACCGGGTCGGGGAAGTCGAAGAACTCGTCGGCGCGTTCCTCGAGCACCGAGGGCGCGAAGGGCCGGAAGGCCTCGCGGAACTTGATCGTCGCGTTGAGCTTCTCCTTCATCTCCGGCTTGCGCGGGTCGGCGATGATGGAGCGCGCGCCCAGGGCGCGCGGACCCCACTCGAAGCGACCGCGGAACCAGCCGCAGACCATCCCGTCCACGAGGGCCTGGGACGCGAACTCGAAGAACTCCTCGTCGTCCCGGTAGTGCTTGTAGGGGATGTCGTACTTGTCGAGGAAGGCCTGCACCTCGGCGTCGGAGTACTCGCTGCCGAGGTAGGCATGGTCGAGGGCCGGCCCGCGGGGCTGATCGAGCAGGTGGTTGTAGGCCCAGTACGCGGCCCCGACCGAACCGCCGTCGTCCCCGGGGGCGGGGTGCACGTAGAGGTTCTCGAAGGGGCCGTTCCGGAGGAGCTTGTAGTTGGCGACCGAGTTGAGCGCCACGCCCCCCGCCAGGCACAGGTTCTTGCTGCCCGTCTCCTTGTGCAGGTGCGTGATCATCTTGAGCAGCACTTGCTCGGTCACGACCTGGATGCTGGCTGCCATGTCGCAGTAGAACGGATCCAGCGACTTGTCCTGCAGCTTGGGGTCCCGCGGCGGGCGGCCGAAGTGCCGGCCGAACGCCTCCTCCAGCGTGTTGTCGCGCGAGTAGTGGTACGCGAAGTACCGCATGTCGTGCCACAGACTGCCGTCCTCGGCGACGTGGATGATCTCGTAGATCTTGTCCACGTACTTGGGCTGACCGTAGGGGTGCATGCCCATCAGTTTGTACTCGCCTTCGTTGATCTCGAAGCCGCAGTAGGCGGTGAAGGCGGAGTAGAGCAGACCCAGGGAGTGCGGGAAGCGCAGCTCCTTCCTGACCTCGATCTTGTTGCCGCGGCCGACGCCCATGGTGCACGTGCTCCACTCGCCGGCACCGTCCACGGTCAGGATCGCGGCTTCCTCGAAGGGCGAGGTGAAGAAGCTCGACGCCGCGTGCGACATGTGATGGTCGGCGAAGAGCAGCTTCGAGGAGGGGATCCCGAGGCTCCGGCTCATCATCGACTTGATCCAGAGCTTGTCGGAGACCCAGCGTTGCATCGACTCGCGGAAGACCGCCGAGGAGCGCGGGAAGGTCGCCATCGCCGTGAGCAGCATGCGCTCGAACTTGACGAAGGGCTTCTCGTAGAAGACGACGAAGTCCACGTCGTGGATCGTGATCCCCCCACGCGCCAGGACGAAGTCGATCGCGAGCTGGGGGAAGCCCGAGTCGTGCTTGCGTCGGCTGAAGCGCTCCTCCTCGGCGGCGGCGACCAGGCGCCCGTCCTGGACCAGGGCCGCGGCGGAGTCGTGGTAGTAGAAGGAGAGGCCGAGGATGTTCATCAGTCTTGGCGGCGAGCGGCCGCGAGGGTCTCGTTGTCGGCCACCCACGCGGACCAGTTCCCCTGGGGTCGGCGGCGCAGGTGCAACGGGTCGGCCAGGAAGCGATAGAAGATCGCGAACGGCCCGAGGACCCCGAAGTAGAGGACCGTGAGCAGCGCGCGGGAGAGCATGTTCCCGAAGCGCTCGGTGAACTGGACGAAGGCGTGCATCGGGGAGCTGGGGCGGGGCGGGCGGGGGAGAACCAGGGGCGGGGCTGGGGGCCCTTTCCTTCGTCCCCGGACCCCGGCCCGCTGTAGGGCCCCGGGCCGCGGTGGACCCGGGTCGGGGGGCGGGGTAGGCCGCTTGCGGGGCCGCGGGGAGCAGGAGGGGCGACCAGTCTAGCCGGGTCGGCGGAGGGTGCCCAGCCCCGCCACCGCGCCCCCACTCGCCCGGTTCCGGCCCCCGGGCGGGCCCGCTGCGCGGCCCGGATCGCCCTCAGCGCAGCACCAGGACCCCGGTGTTCCGCAGTTGGCCGCGGCGCACGTCGACCTCGAGGCGCGCTCCCGGCGGCAGGCGATCGAGCAAGGCGTAGAGCTGGCGCGGCTCGAAGAAGCTCCAGTGGCGGCGCAACTCGGGCTCGTCGAGCGGCCGCGCGCTCTCGAGCAGGTCGCCGGCCCGCATCTCGATCACGTCGGCCGGACCGCCGTGCAGCACGCGCACGACCTCCAGCGCGCCCATGCTCCCCGGCTGTGCCCGAAGCGGCCGGACACCCTGTCCGGTCGGCCGCACCAGGACGCCCATGCGCTCGAAGATCATGCCATCGACGTGGTTCCAGGCCGCGAGCTCGACCTCGATCCGATTCCCCGCGCGCTCCACGGCGAGCCGCACCGCGGGCCCGGGCTGCACTGCGAGGCGCGCCAGGCGATAGGCGCCCTCGGGACGCACGTCGGCCCCGTCCAGCATCAGCACCCGATCGCCGACCACCAGCCCGGCCAGGTCGGCGGGGCCGCCGGGCACGATCTCGACGATCCGCGGATCGCCCTCGCTGGCCACGCGGAAACCCATCCAGGCGACGTAGCGGTCGGGGTTCAGGAGCTCCTCGAGCACGATCCGCAACTGATCGACCGGGATCGCGAAGCCGATGTTGTCGGCCTGCACGTCGGTGGCGGTGTTGATGCCGATCAGCTCGCCGTTGATGTTGAGCAGCGGGCCGCCGCTGTTGCCGCGGTTGATCGAGGCGTCGGTCTGGATCAGGCCCTCGAAGCGCAGGTTGCCGCTGCCCGTGGGCACGACGATGTCGCGGTGCAGGCCGGAGACGATGCCGGAGCTGACGGTCAAGGCCTGGCCGTGGGGATTGCCGATGGCGAGCACGCGCTCGCCGATCATCAGGTCGTGGCTCGTGCCGAGGCCGAGGGTGGGGAACTCGCGCTCGGGGCCGGCGTGGATCTTGAGCAGGGCGAGGTCGCGCTCGGCGAGGCGCGAGACCACCGTCGCGGAGTAGGCGGCCCGGTCGAACTCGGGCGCGAAGGAGATCCGGATCGCCTGGGCGCCGCGCACCACGTGGTAGTTGGTGATCACGAAGCCCTCCTTCAGGATCACCACCCCCGAGCCGCTGCCGGTGACCGGGCTGCGGCCGACGAGCTGCCCCCAGATGGGCTCGCGCACCTCCTGGAAGCTCTGGGTGGTCACGTAGACCACCGCCGGGCGGGCCTTCTCGACCACCAGCGCCTCGGGCGTCACGCGCCGCTCGAGGCGCTGGGCGGGGGTCAGGCCGGCGAGGATCCGGTCGAGCTCGGCGCGCGGGGCACGCCCGTCCTGGGCCGCGGCGCCGACCAGGAGAGAGGCCAGGAGGAGCGGGATCATGGCCCCGGGTTACGGACGCGGAGGGCGGTGGTGAGGCCCCGGCTGCGATGCCCGGGCGCGGGGACGCCCGCCGAGCGCGCCGGCGGCGGGGGTTGGAGGGTGGTGGGCGATACTGGGCTCGAACCGCCCAGGGTAGGCGATACGTACCAAGTATCGCACACCGAGGCGAGGGAACCGGGGGGGACCCCCCGACCCGCCATGCAGGTCCTTCACCGGGGGCTGACCGGCCGACTCGGCCTCGCCCCAGAGGACCTCGGACCCGACGAGTTCCAGCGCTTGTTGGCCGCCCTCGCGGCCGGCGCTCGGGTCACCCTCGTGGGTCCGGACTCCATCGAAGGAGGCTCGGAATGAGGCAGGCTGCCCTCCCCGCCGTGGTGCCCCAGCAGGCCCCGGCAACCCCCCTCCTCGTCGCCTGCCGCCTGTGCGGCCACGTGGCGCCCGAGGACCAGATGCACCGGTGCGGCGTCGCTCGCTGCGCGGAGTGCGGGTCGAGGTACACGGCGAGGGTCGAGCCGGGAGGCCGGCGATGAGCGTCGACCTCGCGGCCCCCATCGTGGCCGGGGTGCTGGCCTGCGCCCTCGTGCTCTGGATGCGCGTCCTGCCGGACCTCGCGCAGGCCGAGTCGCGGGCTCGGACCCAGGCGGTTCGGGCGCCGCTCGAGCAGCGCGGCCTCGTCCCGGCCCCGCGCCCCGGCCCCGCGCCCCGCGCCCACCAGCTTGCCCGCCGCCACCGCGCCCTCGCGCGCAGGAGGGACCGATGAGGCCCGCGAGCGCGGAGCAGGAGGAGCTGCGCTGGGCAACCGCTCGCGCGCAGGAGTTCGCCGATCTCGAGCGGCGGGACTATTCGATTTTCGCCGGCTCCGCTGGTCTCAGCCTCAGCGCCCGTCGACCCGGCGACGAGGCCCTCCCCAACCATCTGCTGCGGGTGCGCTCGAGGACGGCGGAGACGACCGCGCCGCCGGCGTCCTGCCGGCTCTGCGGGTGCACCGAGCGCGACTGCCGCGGGTGCGTCGAGCGCACCGGCGCGCCCTGCTCGTGGACCGAGGAGCCGGGGGCTGATCGGCTGGGGCTGTGCAGCGCCTGCGCAGCGCAGGCCACGGGGAGGCGGAGGCTGTGACGACGCGCTCTTGCTCCCGGGCCTCGGAGGTGCGTTCCGCGGACTACCGCTCGCGCCAGCACGCCGCGGCCTTCTGGCGCGGCTGGGACGCCGGCGCAGAGGCCGCCGCCAACCCCCACGAGGAGCCGCCGCTCGAGATGAGCTGCGGCGATCGCAACCCCTACGACGAGGGCGCGGCCGCCTTCCGCAACGCCTGGGCGGTGGGGTTCGACTGCGGGTTCAGAGATCGCCGGGCGCCGTCGAGGAGCGGTGCGCGATGAATGCGCAGCTCGTGACTCTGCTCCAGGGCCTCAGCGGGTGGCTCGTCGACCAGGCCGTCATGCCGGCGCACTACCGCGACGGCCAGTGGACCGAGGGCTACATCGAGGGGGTGTGTGCCGCGCGCGAGCTGCTGCTCGCGGAGCTTGAGCGAGGCGAACTCCCCGCCCCCCAGCCCCCGCCGCCCCACGATCAGGTGCTCCTCCGCGGCGACCAGCTCCTGCTCGCTGGCCGCGAGCTGCAAGCCGGGGACGAGATCGAGCTCTGGCTCGATGGCGCCTGGCGCCGCGTGCGAGTCGAGGTCCTCGATGATCCGCCCGCCGGCCAGCCGCCGTTGATGCTCCGTGCCCTCGACTGGAGCGGGAAGTTCCCGACCGGGCCGACCTCGGCCCGCTGGCCGGGCGCTTCGACCGCGATCCCCCCGCCTTCCGACGTGCAGGCCTGCGCCGCGCGCCTGATCGAGGCCGTGCGCGCAATCGACATCCCCTACGAGAGCCCGCTGCCGCGCGGCGTCGCACGCGCGAACCTCGCCGCCTGCGAGCTCGAGGAGCTGCTGCTCCAGATCCCAGGCCGCCAGACGGCCTCCGCCACCTGACCCCAACCACCCACCCGGTGGTGAGCCGGGTGGTCCGTCCCTCATCCCCAGGAGGAGAGTCCGATGTTCGAGGTCCCGCGCCACGTGCGCACCCCTGCCGCCGCCGGAGGGCTCTGATGGTCGTCCCCCGGCAACGCGCCTGGACGCCCTTGCTCAAGGGGTACCCCGATAGCCGGCGGATCAACGCCGTCTCAGAGGGGGCCGAGGCCCTCTACTGCCGCCTCCTCGCGGGTTCCGACGACGCCGGCACCTACTTCGGCGATCCCGTCGTGGTGAGAGCGAAGCTGCTCACGTTCCGGATGGCATCGCTCTCCGTGGAGGAGGTCGACGCTCGCCTTGAGGAACTGCTGCGCGAGGGCCTGCTCGTGCGCTACCGCAGCGCTGGCGAGCAGTACCTCCAGCTCGTCGACGCGGAGAAGGGCCTGCGCCACGACGTGAAGCCCAAGCTCCAGTGGCCGGGCCCGGACGAGGCCGAGCCCGGCTCCCTGCGCGTGGGTGAGCATTGCCCCGGGGGCGCCGGCGGAGGGGCGCGGACGGATCCGTCCGAACCCGGACGGATCCGGACGGATCCGGACGGATCCGTCCGGACGCGGAACGGGTACCCCCCGG
>CAYMYN010000010.1:0-47800 GCA_964394665.1 uncultured Planctomycetaceae bacterium | reverse complement strand
ACCCCGAAACGGATCCGGACGGGCCCCTGCCCGACCCCGAAACGGATCCGGACGGGCCCCTGCCCGACCCCGAAACGGATCCGGACGGATTCGGGCCCTCTCCCAATCCCAATCCCAAGCCCAAACACAAACACAAGCCCGAGGGGCGCGCGGCCGCGCGCGGGGGGGCTACGCCCCCGCCGGCTGACGCCGGCTCCCCCGCTCTGTCGGGTGGGGTTCCCCACGAGGGGGAGAGCAGAGCCGGACCACACCTCACCCGAGATCAGGCGCGGAGCCTGCTCGCGGAGTTCGTCGAACTCGCGCCCCTCGAGGCGGAGTGGAGCGCCTACCTCGCGGCACTCGAGGCCTGGCCCGGCCAGCGTCTGCCCTCGGCGCACCAGGCGCGCCACCGCCTCGAGCAGCTCCTGCGCATCCTGCGCGAGCACGGCCTCGAGGCCGCCCGCGCGGCCCTGGTGCGCGCCACCGCCGGCTCGGCCCGGCGCGGCCCCTGGGAGACGATCCACCACGTCTCGCCGTCGAGTCCGCCTGTGACGCTCGAGGCCCAACCCGCGGCGACCACGCATCCCCGCGAGGGTCAGGTGCGGCGCCACCCGGCCGAGGAGGAAGTGTGGCTCGAGATCCTGCGCGTCGCGGCCGCTCGCCGGCCCGAGGAACCCGGCTCGCCGGACTGGCGCCTCGAGTTCGCCCGCCGCGCCGCTGAGAGGGCGGGGATTCTGGCGCCAGACGGTTGGCCGTCGGTCGATCCCAAAGCGCCGCGTCCCGAGCAGCGGCGCAGCGTCTGCACGGCGCGCGTCGACCTGATCGTGGAGGCCGAGTACGGGCCCCAGGTCCGAGCTGTCGCGCAGGGGGGAGCCTGATGGACCGGCGCAGCGCAGGCCTGGAGCGCGCGACGGCCGTCTGCAGGGCCAAGGTGCGCTACTCGAGCCGCAGCGCCGCTCAGCGCGCTCGCTGGCGCGCGAGCCGGCGCCAAGGGGGGCTCGTGCTCTCGAGCTACCGCTGCTGGTGCTGCGAGGCGTGGCACCTGACGAGCAAGCGGGTCGGCACTGGGGCCGGCCGCGTGAGCAGGAAGGAACGCGAGCGCGAGCTCGAGGGGTAAGGATGATGGCTGCACGAACGAAATCGCGGGCGACCGCAGACCAGGTCGACCAGACGACGAGGGGGATGGTTCTCGAGGAGCTGGCGCTCGAGGCCGTCGTGCCCGACCCCCGCAACCCGCGCGGGCCGATCGAACCGAGCGCCGTCGAAGGCCTGGCGGCGAGCATGCGCGCGGTGGGGCTCCTCCAGCCGGTGCGGGTCGCACGGACCTCCGACGGGCGCCTGTTGCTGCGTGCCGGCCACCGCCGGCTCGAGGCCGCGCGGCTCCTGGGCTGGGAGACCATCCCGGCCGTCGTCTACGCGACCGACGACGACGACGCCCTGGAGGCGATGCTCGTCGAGAACGGCCAGCGCCAGGACCTCGATCCGCTCGGCGAGGCGCGCATCGTAGGCGAGCTGCTCAGCCTGCCGGGCATGACGCGCGAGCGCGTGGCGGCGAGCCTGGGTCGCTCGGTGAGCTGGGTCGCGAAGCGCGCGCGGCTCACGAACCTCGCGCCGGCGGCGCGCAAGGCGATGCAGCCCGGCGGCGTGCTGGCCGAGCTCCCGATTGCCTGGCTCGAGGAGATCGCGCTCCTGCCGCCCCACGTCCAGGGAGGGTTGATCGGCAAGGGCGAGGTCGAGGGTGTCCACCAGGTCTTCACCGGGGACGGCTACGACGACCCCAGGACCCTCGACGACCTGCGCCACCAGATCCGCAGCGCGTGCCTCCCGCTGCGCCTGGCCGGCTGGGAGCTCGACGACGCCGAGCTCGTGCCGGCCGTCGGGGCCTGCACGAGCTGCCCGCGGCAGACGAGCGCAGACCCCGACCTCTTCGGCTCGATCGAAGGCGCCCGGAGCGACGCCTTGTGCACGGATCGGCGCTGCTGGACCGCGAAGCAGACGGCGATCCTCGAGCCCAAGCTGCGCGAGGCGCGAGCGAGACACGGCCGCGACCTCTTGTTGCTCGAGGGATCGGGCGGCGCATCGATGCGCGAGCAGCGGGCCCCGACGCTCCCCGAAGCGTTGGGGAAGGTCGCGCGCGCGTGGGACTGGAAGAAGGGGCGCAAGAACTCGCCCGGCGCGCGGGCCGCGTTCGTGGTCTCGGGGCCGAAAGCGGGCTCGGTCGAGTGGGTCGTGCCGCTGCATCAGCCGGCGGCCTCGGCTTCGGCGCCGCCGGCGAAGGGGCCCATTCCGCTGGAGGAGCGCCGTCTGCGCCTCGAGCGCAAGCGCTACGCGCACGTGGCCTCCTCGCTCCTCGAACTCCTCGAGCACGTACAGGCGAGCACGGCGTTTCCGAACGGCGAGGAGGCGATCCTCGCGCTCGGCGCCTGGGGCGCGGACAAGATCGACCTCTGGGAGATGGACGCGAAGACCCGCCTCGACCTGCTGAACGGCGACTACCGGGCGGCGCTCGAGCGACTGTGGTCTGGCTGCCAGCTCCAGATCGAGCAGGAGCTCCGGCGCGTCGAGACCGTTGCGTTGCAGCGGCACTCTGGGCCGGAGGCAGCCGCCGCCGAACTTCAGGCCATCGCCCAGGTCCTCAAGGTCGACCTCGAGGAACTGCGCCAGGCCGCCGCGAAGGCCCACCCCGAGCCGAAGAGCTGGGCGGCCGAGGAGGCCGGCGCCGGCGAAACGGCGACGAAGCCCGAGAAGGCGACAAGTCCCAGGGCCCTGTCGAACGCGCGCAAGCGCGCTCGCAAAGTGGAGGCCTCGGCGTGAGCGCCCACAGTCCGTCGGGGCGACGCAAGTTCGACGCGCTCCTCGTGCTCTTGTGGGGAGCGTTGGCGGGCGGCTGGTTCTTGGTCGGGTACCTCACGGGCCTGCCGCGCGCCGAATCCCAGGCCCCCCGCGCCCTAGCTGCACCGGGCTTCGAGCAGATCGAGTTCCGCGTGCAGGAATCTGGGACGCTCGACTGGGCGCGATTCCGCATCGAGGACGGCCAGGCCGTTTTCCTGGGCTGGGACCAATGAGCCTGCGCCTACACCGGCCCCCGGGTGCCGGGCTCTTCGATGAGCTCGTCGTCGACAACTTCGCCGGCGGCGGCGGTGCCTCGCTGGGCATCGAGCGAGCGCTAGGGCGGGCGGTAGACATCGCCGTCAACCACGACCCCACGGCCGTGGCCCTCCACGCGGTGAACCACCCGCACACGCGCCACCTGTGCGAGAGCGTCTGGGATGTCGATCCGGTCGAGGTGACGGGCGGCCGGCCTGTGGGGCTCGCGTGGTTCTCGCCCGACTGCAAGCACTTCTCGAAGGCCAAGGGCGGGAAGCCCGTCGAGAAGCGCATCCGAGGCCTCGCGTGGGTCGTCGTGCGCTGGGCGGCCCGAGTGCGCCCGCGAGTGATCGCGCTGGAGAACGTGGAGGAGTTCACGACGTGGGGCCCCCTGACTCGATCACGGCGGCCCTGCCCCCGCCGGCGGGGGCTCACGTTTCAGCGCTGGGTCTTGCACCTCGAGCGGCTCGGGTACGCGGTCGAGCACCGCGAGCTCGTCGCGGCGGACTACGGTGCCCCGACGACGCGCAAGCGCCTGTTCCTGATCGCGCGCTGCGACGGGCGGCCCATCGTCTGGCCGGAGCCGACGCACGGACGGAGCCGCCCGCTTCCGTGGCGCACGGCCGCCGAGTGCATCGACTGGTCTGTGCCGTGCCCGTCGATCTTCGGACGCCGGCGCCCCCTCGCCGATGCCACCCTGCGCCGCATCGCCGCCGGCATCCGCCGCTACGTGCTCGAGGCGGCGGAGCCGTTCATCGTGACGCTAAGGGGCACCGACGAATCGCACGTTGAGGCCTCGAGCCGCGGGTGCGACGAGCCGCTGCGCACGGTGAGCGCCTCCGGCTGGCACCACGGCCTGGTCGCTCCGACGCTCGTGCAGACGAGCTATGGGGAGCGCCAGGGCCAACGGCCGCGCTACCTCGACATCCACCAACCCCTGGGAACGGTGGTGGCCGGCGGGGCGAAGCACGCGCTGGTTGCGGCCTTCCTCGCCAAGCACTACGGCGGCGTCGTCGGGCAGGAGCTCGATCGGCCCATCGGCACGGTGACGGCTCAGGACCATCACTCGCTCGCGGCCGTCGCGGTCGTGAAGCACAACCACGGTGCCAAGCCGTGCTCGGGCGCTAGAGAACCGCTGCACACGGTCACGACGCAGGGCAACCGCTTCGCCGCCGTCGCGGCCTTCCTGACGAAGTACTACGGCACCGGAGCCGTGGGCCAGGACGCGCTCGATCCGCTCGGCACGGCTACCGCCAGGGCACGCTTTGGCCTCGTGGCCGTCGCCGGCGAGGAGTACCGGATCGCCGATATCGGCATGCGGATGCTCCAGCCGCGCGAGCTCTTCCGCGCGCAGGGCTTCCCCGATTCCTACTGCATCGAGCAGGACCGGGAAGGCCGTCCGATCACGAAGACGGCCCAGATCCGCATGGCCGGCAACAGCGTTTGCCCTCCTCTCGCAGAGGCCATCGTGCGCGCGAACACGCGCGAGCTGGCTCGCGCCGAAGCCCACTCCGCCTGAATCCAGACCCACATGAGAACCCAACGAATCACCCTGCTCCTGATCCTCGGGCTCCTGCTCCTGGCGCTGCGTTCTCCCGCTGCGCCCACGGAGATCGAGGGCCCGCGCGACGACGCCGCGATCCGCACGTTGCTCGAGCGCCTCGAGCGCGTCGAGCGCGAGCTCGCCGACGTGCGGACCGAGCTGCGCGGCCTGCTCACCGCTCCCACGCCGCCGGTGCGGCCCCCGGTCGTCGAGCCCGAGCCCGAACCCGAGCCGCCCGTCGTCGAGCCGCCCACGCGCCCGGTGGATCCGCCCGTCCGGCCGCGGCCGCCGCCGGTCCCTGCGGGCGATCTGATCGACGTCCGCGAGGAGCACTTGGGCCTGGTCGTGCACATCATGGGCAACCGGGGCCGCGAGCAGCTCGAGACTCCAGCGGGGCTCCTGCCGCCGCGCGCGACGCGCGCCACGCTCGCCGGCGACGTGCGAGGTTGGGCGAAGCTCGAGGCTGAACGGCTGAGCTGGGTCGGGCTGCTGCCGGCCGAGCTCGAGGCGCGACTGCGCGCGGACGCTGACCGCGACCTCGCGGAGTGGGCCGCGACCCCCTACCGCCGCGCGGGCTACGGGATGCCGGCTTGGGGCGGCGGGGGCTGGGGCGTCCAGCGTGGGACCTGGGAATGGAAGCGCAGCGCGGCCGGCCTCGAGCTCGCGCTGCACGACTGGCTCGGGTGGGTGAACCGCGCGTCGATCGTCGCCGACTGGGCCACGCTGACCGAACCTCGCGCCTACTCGCTGCACCGCGCGTCCGTCGCGCTCGCCGGCTATCCCGAGCAGGGCCTCGCCGACACCCCCGACGGCGCGCACCTCTCGCGCGTGTGGGCATCGGCCGCGCTCCTGGCGGAGCACACGGCGCTGGTGCTGCCTCGCTGGTGGATGGGCGAAGTCTGGCAGGATGCCTGCCGCGCGCTGGGCGTCGGCGTCGAGGCCGACGGCTGGTACTGGATCTCGACCCCCGGCGACGGCCACACCGCGCCGCTGTGGGCCCGCGTGCAGTCGACGCGCAATCACGGGCGCGTGGGCTGGCTCTCGCGGGAGTGGATGCACCTGCTGCGCCTCGCGCTCGAGCTCGACAGGCTAGGCATCAATCCCGCTGGGGCTCCGGTCCGTCCTGACCAGGCGATCATCCTCATCTGCGAAGCAGTGCGAGCGCACGCTGAGGCCTCGCCGTGGACCGACGGCCGGCGCTGGGTGCTCCAGTTCGCTGCCGGGGATTCCGGGCGCGCCGGCTATCCGGTCGACTCGCTGCCGGCGAAAGAGCGCCAGCTCGGCCGCTGGTGCCTCCCCGGAGAGAACCTGCTCTGGGTCCCCGAGCTGCGCGCCGCGGGCCTGCTCGAGCACGCGGACGGCCTGGCCGAGTGGCTTGGGCCGCACCCGACCTGGGCGGGACTCGTCGACCTCGAGGCTGCGGGCCCCGCGCCCCGCACGCGCCCCCGGTACGGCGCCGGCGGCTGGTACACGCCGTGGGAGCCGGGAGCCGGCCGCGTCCCCGACCTGTGGCGCACGGTCTGGCCGCAGACCCTCACGGCGGACGAGCTGCGCAAGGCGAGCAGCGCCTGGGGCTCCAACCGCGAGCACCCCTGGGATTACGTCCCGCTCGGGCGCTTGGTGGAGGTGTTCGGGTCGTGATGCGCATTCCGCGCGATCGCGGTCCTCCGCGAAGTTCCCGACCAATCGACCCACAACCCTTCTTCTCACTCAAGCCCCACAAACCATGGCCACCCAGCGATTTTCTCTGAGCGCCCTGTCGGACCTCGACGATGGGCGCGTGCGCGCTGCCTTCGAGCAAGCGATCGCACGATGCGAGACGGACTGCAAGGGCCGCCCCGCAGTGAAGGATTCCCGCAAGGTCACTCTCTCGGTGACCCTCTCTCCGATCGTCGGGGAGGACGGCGAAATGGAGTCGTGCGACCTACAGTTTCAGGTCACCGACTCGGTCCCGAAGCGCAAGAGCAAGGTCTACAACATGAAGGCCACCCGCACGGGCCTGGTCTTCAACGAACTCTCTCCCGACGACATCCACCAGATGTCCATCGACGAGGCCGTTGTCCCCAGGAAGGTGACCCATGCTGGCTGATTTCATCGCAGCGATCGGTGCTCTCGCCAAGGAAGCGGACCGCCCCAAACTCCTGGCGCACGATCGGTTCCCGGACGTGGTCTTTACTCGGTCCGAAGACGGCACCGCAGAGGCACTCGACGTCCCTCCGCCGAGGAGGCTGCACAAGCTCCTGGGTCTTGACGACGTGATCGCCGCGGTCAAGGACGCCAAGGTCGCTCCGGACCCCGAGGTCTACCACGGCCCGAGCGGAATCTGCGTCTTGCTGGACCGTCACTGCCGGCGCGACACGGTCTCGATGCCTTTCGACGTTTCCGCCCGCTACCAGGTGCTGAGAGAACTCCAAGGCGGCAAGGCCTTCGCCCCGAAGGATGCCGTGAAGTTTCTCCGGTACACGCTCCACGGGACCGGAATCGAGGGGGTCGTTCAGGCCCTGCGCAGGATCGACTTCTCCCGCACCAGCGGAGGAACCTCGGATGTTCGGCACGGCAAGGAGACGCTCGGCCGCGCGGTAGAGGCCGCCGTCCAGCAGGCGGACAGCGTCCCCGAGGAGTTCGTCGTCTCGACGCCGGTCTACACCAACGCGGGCCTGCGCGAGGCGACGGTCCGGGTGAAGGTCTCGATCTACTTGGAGGTGATGAGCCAGGCGATCGAGCTCGGGACCATGCCCGACGAACTCGAGGCCTCCCAGGTGGCTGTGCAGCGGTTCATCCACGACGCCCTTGTCGGGGCCCTGCCGGGGGTCCCGATCTTCCACGGCATTCCCTGACGTCGGAGAGGAGCAAGCCGGGGCCGGCTGAGAGCGGCCGGCCCCGAACCCCGGAGATCGAAGCAATGACCAGAGAGCAAAGCGGACCCGTGCGAGAGACCACCTACGAGGAGCGGTTGACCTGGGGGAAGTGCCCCACGTGCCAGGCCGAGCACGGCCAGCCTTGCAACGCGGAGGTCGGCCTGCAGCTCGGCCGGCGCCTGGACGGCCGACCAATGCAGACGGGCGAGGGCGTGCACCTCTCGCGCATCAGACTCGCGCCGATGAAGGTGCAGGAGGTCCCGGTCCAATGAGCTGGAGCAAGCGACCCGGCACGGCACCGCGGGGCGCCGTCCCGCCGGCCCCTCAGCGCTGCGGTCTGTGTCGGCATTTCGAGCCCGACGCCTCTGGATTCGGAGACTGCAACGCGCCTCGACCAGACTGCGTACAGGAGACGAACTGGATGCGGCCGGAAAGCGGAACCACCTGCCCCACCTTCCAGCCCGCCCCCACCACGTCGCCGCCCGAGCGGGAGGCGGAGCCGGTGATCCTGCCACTGCCCTCGGGGCGACCGCACACCGTCGAGCCCGCGCCCGTGGAGCCCGCCGAGGCGCCGGTAGAAGAGGTCGCTTCCCCACACCTCAAGGGGCAAGAGCGTGACCTCGTGTGGCAGGCCTACGACGCGATGAAGTCCGACCGCGACGCCCTCGAACGAGAAGGGGCCACGCTCAAGGAAGAATGCGAACAGGCGAGAGAGCGCATGATTCTAGGTCAGGATCTAGTCGTGCGGGCGCTCAACAATCGCGACGCGGCGCTAGATGAAGCGGCCGCGCTGCGTGCCGAGAACGAAGCGCTCCGGCTCGTCGTGCGCCGCGCGGCGACGCTCATGCCCCTCGAGACTGCGGATCGGCAGCAGTGGCAGACCCTCGCCGCCCTGGTGCTGTGCGGCGACCGGCCGGCGGCACTGGAGACGGTGCGACAGACGCTCGACCCTGACGTGTACGCCGCCGCCTGCCGGCACCCCTCAGTTGTCGGGGTGGGTGATTTCCTGGTCTGCCTCCAATGCGGGAAGGTCGTGCGGGGTGAGCCGGCATGACTGGCGGTCGGTGCGTCTTCAGTCCCTGCCGGACCTACCGGTACCTACTGACCCGGTCCTGGGGGGAACTTTTCCAGGTGCCGCGCCGGCTGGTGATGTTCATCGGCCTCAATCCAAGCACGGCGGACGAGGAGCAGGACGACCCCACGATCCGCCGCTGCATCGGCTTCGCAAAGGACTGGGGATTCGCCGGCCTGGTGATGGGGAACCTGTTCGCGTTCCGGGCCACGGACCCACGCGACATGCTCGCGGCGGAAGACCCGGTCGGCCCGGAGAACGATCAGCACCTGCTCGAGGCCTCCCTTGTCGTCTCGCTCGTGGTGGCGGCCTGGGGCGTCCGTGGTGCGCACCGAGGGCGGGGGGATGAGGTGGCCGGTCTCATCCCCGACCTCTCGGCGTTGGGCCTCACGAAGGACGGACACCCCCGGCACCCCCTCTACCTGCCCCGCACCCAGCCGTTGTGCGACTGGCCCAAGAATCCGCCGCTATGAGCGACACGACGAATATCGAATGGACCGACCGCACGTGGAACCCCGTGCGCGGCTGCTCGCGGGTCTCTGAGGGGTGTCGCAACTGCTATGCGGAGCGGCAGGCGGCGCGGTTCTCGGGAACGGGTCAGTACATGGAAGGCTTTGTCCGTCGCCTCGGTGCGCGCGGGCACGTCAACGAGGCTTCTCGGCGTGCTGGATGGACCGGGCGGGTCGAGCTGATCCCCTCGAAGCTCGAGGAGCCGCTGCACTGGAAGAAGCCCCAGCTTGTCTTCGTGAACTCGATGAGCGACCTCTTCCACGAGGCGCTCCCCGACGACGCGATCCGCGAAGTGTTCCGCGTGATGCAAAGCGCACCCTGGATCACGTTCCAGGTCCTGACGAAGCGGGCTCCGCGAATGCGCGACCGCATGAGTGCGCTGGTCGCGCGGTGGGTAGTGCCGCCGCCCAACGTCTGGCTGGGCGTCTCGGTCGAGGACCAGGCGACGGCCGACGAGCGGATCCCCATCCTGCTCGACACGCCGGCGGCCGTGCGGTTCGTGTCGGCTGAGCCGCTGATTGGACCGGTGGACCTGCGGCTCAAGCGCGAGCTGCTGACGGACGTCATGGACTTGGACCCGAAGAGATCCGAGCGCCACCGGGGGACCTACCCATTCGCCCTCGAGCCCGAGCACCGGACTCGCCGCCACCACGCGCTCGACTGGGTGATCGTCGGCGGGGAGAGCGGCCCCGGCGCGCGTCCGTGCGAGGTGGGGTGGGTGCGGGACCGGAACGACGCGGGCTTCGAAGGCGAAGCCCCGCACGAATGGCCGGAGAACACTCAGACGAACGAGAGCGCCTCCTATCAGGGAGCTCCGCTCCGCGTCTTCCTCTGCCACTCCAAGGGCGGCGACCCCTCCGAGTGGCCCGAGGACCTGCGCGTGCGCGGGTTCCCGCGTGCGGCTGCCGCACACGTTGGGGGGGGCGGGTGATGCCGACCAGGCCTGAGCTGCTGCGCGCGCGCCGGGAGCAGGCCGCGCGGGAGGAGTGCAAGAGGCTGTTCGGCGATCGCCGCGAGATCGAGGCCGTGTTCCCGAGCAACGTGCGAGTCTCCGGGGTGGTGCTGGGGCGCGGGATCAGTGTGAGTCGTAACTGGATCCGATCCCTGACCTCACGTGGACTCGCGATCGAGACGCGCCGGCAATGGCGCGGGCCAAAGGGACTCTGGATCAGGCTGCGTCGGATTTCTTGACCCCCTAATCGGAACGCTCTAAGCCGCGGGGCATGAAGCCTCGCCCTCTCTCGCTCTTCGCTCTGGTGCTCGCGCTCCTCGCCTTGGCGGGGTGTGCGGCCCCCGACCGCCTTCAGGCCCAGGCCCACCTCGACTTCCGCCTGCTGCTCGAGCACCCGCGCGTCGATCTCGCGGGGCGCATCGAGCGCGACCCGGACCTCACCCAGGCCGAGAAGGACGCCACCCTGGGGGCGATCGCCGACTGGTCCGCTGCCGTCGACGCCACCGCGCAGCGCGCAGGGATCATCGTCCAGTGAGCGGCATCGGTACCGCCGCCCGGATCATCGCCGCGGCCGTGGTCGAGGGCCTGGGGCCGCAGCTCGATCGCCACCTCGACGAGGCGAGGCTCACGTCCGAGGTCGTGCGCGTTCGCGCCCGCGAGCTCGTGCGGCTCCAGGCCGAGGCCGCGATCCTGCGCCTCACCGGCGACACCGAGGCCGCGACGCTGGTCGAGGCGGCGATCAAGTCCTCGCTGGCGTCCCTCTCCGCGAGGAAGGCCTCGAGGATCGCGCTCGATTTGGTCACGAGCCGTCTCCGTACCGCGGTCGCTCGCCTCTGAGCTGGCCGCCCTTCCCGCAGCCTCAAACCCAGCAGACCCATGAATCACTTGCCCCTGAAGATCCTGTTCGCCGTGTGCGCGGCCGTGCTGTGCGCCCCGTCGGTGCAGGCGCAGACGTTCCCAGGCCCCACGCTGACCGGGCAGACGTCGCGCCAGCAGGCGCCGATCCTGCAGCTCGAGGGAACCGAGGGCGTAGCACAGCAGCGAATCCCGATCACGCTTCCCTCGCCGGGGCTGCCTGGTCCGGGCGAGCGGATGATCCTCGACACGATGCTGACGTTCGATCGGATGTACTCCGCCGGCAACCCGTCGCAGCACACTCCGATCTGGCGGACAGGCGCGGTCTACAGCGGGGTCTCGCTGTACATGGAGCCGGAGCCGCACCCGGGGGAGGACAGCATCACGATCGTCCCCGCGGGCGGCTACTCGCTGTGGGGGCGATGGCTGGCACCAGGCGAGATGTACGTAGGGCCGACGCACAGCGGGCCGCACTCGATCGTGCAGGGCGCGGAACTGGCGGTGCACACGTGGTTCTTGCACCCGTGGATCTACGGGGAGCGCTTCAACGCGCCGACCGTCACGCTCTACGCGCAGCACGAGATCTGGCACTGGTGGGACGGCCACATGATCTCTGCGCCGGCGGAGGCGGAGACGTGGATCCGCTCCATGGAGCTCCGGATCGTCCCCGAGTAACCGACAGACCACCTGTGGGGGCTGTGGTTGGTCCCCGCAGGGCGAGTGAGGCGATGACTCCGCGCCCCGACGGTGCGATGCCGCCGGGGCGCACTTCCTCCTGATGCTGATGGACACGGCCCCCCGATCGCTGACCCGAGAGGACCTACTCGCGGCGATCGACTCCTTTGGGGCGCGCGCCTCAGTCCGCGCCCTGCAACTCCACCTCGGGCACCGGCGGTCCGTGATTCGCACGAAGCTCGACGCCGCGGAGGCCGAGGGCCTCCTTCGGCGAGAGGAGACGTGGGCGCTCCACAGGGGCCAGGATGAAGCGGTGGCTGAGCCCGCGCCCGAGCCGCCGGCGGCCGCGGCGGCGCGCCGATGCGCCTCGCCGGCGCCGTGCCGCCGCCCCGTGATTCGGGAGCGCATGAGCCGGGTGCACCAGAGGCTGAGAGCCGCCGGGGACGATGCCTGGATGAGGGTCGACGATCTCGTCGCCGAGCTCCGCCTGCCGCGCGCCGTCGTCCGTCACACCCTGCTCTATCTCCAGCAAGAGGGCCTCGCGGAGCCGGGCGGCCGAAGGGTCACCGGGCGCGTTGGCGCCTCGTCTCGCCTGTGGAGGGCGCGCCCATGAGCTTCGCGTGGGGGTTGTGCTGCGTGCTCGTGCTCGCCGTGCTGGTGGGCCGCCTGCTCGCGCGCCGTGACCAGGACCGCGAGCGGGTCCGCCGAGAGTCCCTGACGGCCCGGGCCTCCGCGGGCGCGGTGCGCCGCGCGGCGATGCCATGGAGGATCCGGTGCCACGGCGGGGCCGAGCACGTGATCTGCCAGAGCTGCTACCTCGAGCTCGCGGCCGGTTCGTACCAGCTCGCGACCGCGCTGCGCGCGCCGCACCTGGGGCCCGCCGGCGAACGCTGCTCTAGTTGCCACCGGCCGTTCAGCTCGGAGCCGCGCCGGTGAAGCGCGCCCCCCGCACGCGAGCGGCCGCGCTGATCGGCCTGGGGCTGCGGCACAAGTTCGGGGTTGCGCCGGCGGCCGCGCGCACCGAGGACGGGATTACGTTCCACTCGAAGCGCGAGCTGCTCCGGTACCAACAGCTCAAGCTCGCACGCCTCGCCGGCGAGGTGGTGCAGTTTCTGCCCCAGGCGCCGACCTTCGTCCTGCCCGGCGGGGTGCGCTACACGGCCGATTTCCTCGTCTTCTGGGCGGATGGCCACGTCACGGTCGAGGACACCAAGGGGCACCGCACCGAGAGCTACAAGGCAAAGAAGCGGATGGTCGAAGCGCTCTACCCTCCCATCACCATCACGGAGATCTGAGCGCGCGGCGTCGAAGGGACGCCCACCGCCTGACCACCAACCCCCAACCCACCTAGCGCAATGAACGTCGAGACGGGCGAAATCAAACGCATGGACGAGCTGACCGAAGCCCAGCGTAAGAGCGGCAAGTGGCTCCCGTTCGAGGGCTGGAACCGCAAAGAGCGCCGCAAGGAAACGGCCCGGTTGCGGCGGGAGGCGCGGCGCAGGGCGCGCAAGCAACGGCTTCTCGATCAGCTCACAGGAAAGGGACCCCACGCGGTCTAGCCGAGCAGCACCATGGCCCTCGAACTCGCCGTAACCGTAGGGACCACAGCAGATGCGCTCGCCGCGTCCCTGGGCGAGTTCGCGCGCGACCAGCTCCCCTTCGCCACGGCCCTCGCACTCACGCGCACCGCGCGGGACGCGAGCGAGGCCGCGCGCGACCACCTGCCCAAGGTGTTTACGACGCGAGGGGACAAGCTCGCGCGGACTTTCGTCTCTGGCCGGGCGAATAAGAGCGACTGGCCCAACATCACGGTGCCCGTGGGGACCCTCGCAGAGGCCATGGTCCTGCAGGAGACGGGCGGCGTGAAGCGGGCCAAGTCGCCGCTCGGCCTCGGGATTCCCACCAGCCTTATCCGGCCGAGCAAGGGGGCGAAGATCACGAAGGCGAAGCGCCCGAAGCGGCTCCTCCAGAAACCGGGAGTGCGCAAGGCGGACGAGACGATCCGGCGCTCGAAAACGAGCGGCCGCGACCGGCGCGAGATCTTCTACCTCCTGCGCCCCGCCGTGAAGATCAAGCCTCGCCTGGGCTTCCAGCGCGTCGTGTCCGAGGCCTTCGAGCGCGCCTACCCCGGCCGCTTCGCCGCGGCGATGAACGAGGCGTTGGCGAGCCGGAAGACCCAGGCCGAGCGGGCGCTGGAGCGAGCGCGCACGGGGAGAGTTTCCCGAGGGATCTCGAAGCCACAGTGAATCGCGCCGGCCCCCTACGCCGCAGCGGACCCCTGGGTCGCAGCACGCGCATCCGCCGCGTCTCCGCGCGTCGGCGCGCCGAGCTCGAGCAGCTCGTCGCCTTCCGTGCCGAGGTCCTGCGCCGCGCGCGGGGGAAGTGCGAGCGGTGCGGGAGTTCGACGAAACTGCACGCCCACCACCTGGTGAGCCGAGCTCGCGGTCGGGGCTGGGAGGGCCTGCACCAGGCCTCCAACGGCGCCGCGCTGTGTGGCCCCTGCCACGACGAGGTGCACCACGGCACCCCCCACGACCGCGCGAGGTGGCACAGGGGGGCCCCCAGGGGCACCCAGGGGGCTGCCAGGGTGGCAGGGGAGGGGGGGTCTGGGTCCTCCCCAGGGGGGGGCCCCATGCGGGTGACGCGGACCGCCTTAAAACTCCAGGCCCAGGGCCTGAAACTGCGTTCCCCCCTGGCGCCCCTGGGGGGAACGCACCGATGAGGCCGGCTGAGGCTGAGGGCCGGCTCGGCATCAAGGCCTACGCCCGGCGTGCGGGCGTGAGCCCGCCTGCGGTTCGGCGCGCCATCGACGACGGTCGACTCAAGAAGTCGATCGAGTTCGACAAACGCGGGCGGGCCTCGATCGACCCACGGCTCGCGGACCGGGAGTGGGCCCGGAACACGAACACGCGCAAGAGCCGTAGAGCCTCGGCGAAGGGTTCTGGTGCGGAAGTGCGCCCCGTGGTTCCCGCGGCGGCCCCCAAGCTGAAGCCGGCGAAGCCGGGGCGCCTCTCCGCTTCTTCCCCCTCAAGCGAGGGGGCAAAAGAGGAACACCGGGGGAGAGGGCGGAAGATGGACGCCGCACCCGCGGCGGAGCTGGAGTCTGGACCGGGGGTGGATTGGGGGAACTCCTCCCCGCCGGGCCCAGCTTCGCCTCCGGTGCGGCGTCGACGCGGCCGGCCACCCGGGGATCAAGAGGACGAGGAGGGCGAGCAACCCGAGGACCTGGCCGAGGCCCTGCGACGCAAGGAGGTCGCGTTGGCAGACCTGAACGAGCTGAAGGTCGCGGAGAAGGAAAAGAGCCTGGTCGACGCGGTCGAGCTCGAGCTCCGGTTCTTCGGACTCGGGCGCACCGTGCGCGAGCGCCTGCTCTCGATCGCGCCGCGGCTTGGGCCCGAGCTCTGCCCGGCAGATCCGAACCACGGCGAGCTGCGCATCCGCCAGGAGATCACCGAGGCCCTCGAGGAGCTGGGCGATGAGCGGCACCCCGGTTGACCAGGTCCTGCGCAGCTTCCGCGCGGGCCTTCGTCCGCCGGCGCTGATCTCCGTCTCGGAGTGGGCGGACCGCAACCGCGTGCTCAGCCAGCGCGCGAGCGCCGAGCCGGGGCGGTGGCGCACCTCGCGGACGCCCTACCTTCGCGAGATCATGGACGCGCTTTCGATCACGAGCGCGGTGCAGCGGGTCGTGGTGATGGCCGCGGCCCAGGTCGGCAAGACCGAGTGCGGAAACAACTGGATCGGGTACGTAATCGACGTGGCCCCGGGTCCGATGCTCTCGGTCTCGCCGACCGTGGAGATGGCGCAGAAGAACTCCCGGACGCGCATCGACACGCTGATCCAGGAGAGCCCGGTCCTGCTCTCGAAGGTCGCGGCGCCGCGCGCGAAAGACGCGGGCAACACGGTCCTGCAGAAGCTCTTCCCCGGGGGCGTGCTCGCGCTGACCGGCGCCAACTCACCGGTGGGGCTGCGGTCGATGCCGGCGAAGTACATCTTCCTCGACGAGGTCGACGCCTACCCGGAGGACTGCGGGGGCGAGGGCGACCCGGTCGCGTTGGCCGAGGCTCGATCGCGTTCCTTCCACAACAGGAAGCTGCTCGCGACCTCGACGCCCACGATCGAGGGGCGCTCGCGGATCGCGGACCTCTACGAGGAGAGCGACCAGCGCGTCTACCTCGTGCCTTGCCCCGAGTGCGGGCACGAGCAGCCGCTCAAGTGGGAGTTCGTCATCTACGAGAAGGACGACCCCGAGACGACGCGCTACGCCTGCGCCGGCTGCGGCGTGCTGCTCGAGGAGACCGCGAAGGCGCACATGCTCTCGCGCGGTCGCTGGCACGCCCGCAACCCCGGACACCGCGTGCGCGGCTACCACCTCTCCGCGCTCTACTCCCCCTGGTTCACCTGGCGGGAGTGCGTCGAGCACTTCCTCGGCGCGAAGGACAACCCCGACCAGCTCCGCGCCTGGGTCAACACCGTGCTCGGAGAGACCTGGCGCGAGAAGGGCGAAGCCCCCGTCTGGCAGGCCCTCTACCGCCGGCGTGAGCCCTACCCGATTGGCACGGTGCCGCGCGGCCCCTGCGTCCTGACCGCCGGCGTCGACGTTCAGGCTGACCGCATCGAGATCGAGATCGTGGGCTGGGCGCCGCGCCTCGAGAGCTGGTCGATCGACCACATCGTGCTCCCCGGAGACACGAGCGGAGAAACCCCTTGGACCGCACTCGACGAGCTGCTCGCACGCGCCTGGCCGCGGCCTTCGGGCGGTGAGCTGCGCCTGGCGATGGTCGCCGTCGACTCCGGCTATCACACCCAGCATGTCTACAACTGGGTCCGCAAGCACGACGTTTCGCGCGTGATGGCGATCAAGGGCGGCGAGAGCACATCCCAGATCGTGAGCCAGCCGTCACGGGTGGACTTCTCCTGGCAGGGCAAGAAGATCGCGCGCGGAGTGACGCTCTGGACCGTCGGCGGTCCGATGGCGAAGGGCGAGCTCTACGGGTGGCTACGCCGCGACCCGCCGATCGACCCGGCCGAGCCACTTCCGGTCGGGTGGGTGCACTTCCCCGAGTACGGAGAGGAGTGGTTCCGCCAGCTCTGCGCCGAGCAGGTGGTCATTCGCAAGGTCAAAGGTCGGCGGCGCGCGGAGTGGCAGAAGCTCCGCGAGCGAAACGAGGTCCTCGACTGCTGGGTGTATGCTCGAGCGGCGGCCCACGTGCTCGGCGTCGACCGGTGGAGCGAAGAGCAGTGGACGGCGTTGGCAGCAGCGCTCGAGCCCAAGAAAGAACCGAAGGCCCCGCGCCGGCGGGAGGGGTACCTAGACCGATGGCGTGGACCGAAGAACAACTGAGCCGCCTGCGGGAGGCGATGGCCTCCGGCGAGCTGAGCGTCCAGTACGAGGACAAGCGCGTCACCTACCGCTCACTCGCGGAGATGGCGCAGATCGAGGAGCGCATGGCGCGCGAACTCGAGGGCGGCGGAACCGGATCCCTGGTCCGCCCCACGTTCCGCAAGGGTCTCTGACCGGGCTTGCGCGACCGATTACGGCGGCGCCGGATAGCGGGCGCACGTGCGCACCCGGCCGAGCCTGAATCTCCTGGACCGAGCTCTGGCACCCTTCGTGCCTGGGCTCGTCCTGCGCCGGCTCCAGGCGCGGGCGGCGATGGAACTCGTCACCCGACGCTACGAAGGCGCCGCGAGGGGGCGGCGAACGGCGGGCTGGCGAACCTCGCCGGCGTCGGCGAACACCCTGACCTACGGGGATCTGCCGACGCTGCGGGACCGCTCCCGCGACCTCGCGCGAAACAACCCGTGGGCGAAGAACGCCCTGCGGGTGATCGACCACTCCGCCGTCGGGACGGGCATCGTCCCGAAGATCTTGGGCGGCTCGGCCTCTCGCCGGAAGGAGGTCGCCGCCCGCTGGTACGACTGGTCGCAGACCCTCGAGTGCGACGCGGACGAGGCCAACAGCTTCGTCGGCATCCAAGGGCTGGTCGCGCGCGCCATGGCCGAGGCCGGCGAGGTCCTCGTGCGCCGGCGCGACCGCCGCTTGAGTGACGGCCTGGCGGTGCCGCTTCAGCTCCAGGTCTTGGAGCCTGACCACCTCGACAGCACGCAGGACGGCGAACGTGCGGGCGGAGGGAGCTACGCGGTGCAGGGCGTGGAGTTCGACCTGCGCGGACGCCGCACGGCGTACCACCTGTTCCGCGGGCACCCGGGAGACATGGTCCGTCAGGCGCGCGGGCTGGAGAGTCATACCGTGCCCGCGGCCGACATCGCGCACATCTATCGGGTGGAACGCGCCGGCCAGGTGCGTGGAGTCCCCTGGGGGAGCGCGGCGATCCTGAGGCTGCGCGACTTCGACGAGTACGAGGACGCGCAGCTCCTGCGGCAGAAGATCGCCGCTTGCTTTTCGGCCTTCGTCCGGCGCCCCTTGGGCGGTGGAGGTCCCCCCACGGACGGGAAGAAGGACGAGCACGAGGACCTCGAGCCCGGCCTCATCAAGTACCTCGGGGACGGCGAGGAGGTGACCTTCGGGGCGCCCCCCGGCGTCGAGGGTCTCGACGCCTACGCGGTCTGGCAGCTCAGGGCGATCGCGGCCGGATTCGGCGTCTCCTACGAGGCCCTCACCGGAGATCTGTCCCGGGTCAACTTTTCTTCGGCGCGCATGGGCTGGATCTTCCAGGAGGCCGAGATGGCCGCCATCCGCCAGCGGATCCTGATTCCGCGCCTGTGTGCCCGGGTGTTCCGGTGGTTCCTCGAGGCGTTCCACGCCGCTCGAGGAGTTCGCACCGACGACCTGTGGGTCGAGTGGACGCCCCCGCGCCGCCACATGATCGATCCCTCGAGAGAGGTGCGGCCGGCTTTGGACGAGGTTGCCGGCGCCATGACCTCGTGGAGCGAGATGCAGCGCCAGCGCGGCCGCGACCCCGAAGACGTCATGGCTGAGATGGCCGCGGAGCGCAAGGAGCTCGCCGCCTTGGGGATCACCATCCCGGCTCTTGCTGGATCTCCCGCGGCCAACGCGCCGCCGGCGTCGAAGCAGGAGACCGAAACCGACGAGGACTAGACAGACCGATTACGGCGGCGCCGGATAGCGGGCGCACCCGGAAACCCGAGCGCACAGCATGTCCCAGGTCGTCAAACCAGCCCCGGCCATCGAGCGCGGCGAACTGCCGGAGCTCACGACGCGCGCCGCCTTCGACGCGAAGACGTTCGACAGGGCGAAGCGCACGATCGAAGTGGTCTGGTCGACCGGCCAGCGCGGACGCCGCTACGGCTGGAACGAGCCCTACCAAGAGGAACTCTCGCTGGCTGCCGAGCACGTGCGAATGGGTTTCCTCAACTCGGGGCGCGCTCCGGTCCTCAACAACCACGCGCGGTGGGATGGAATCCGAGGCATTCTCGGCGTGGTCGACCGCGCCTGGCTCGTCTCGGACACCGAAGCCCGCGCGCTGCTGCGCTTCAGCGGCCGCGCCGAACTCGAGCCGATCCTGCAGGACCTCGAGGACGGGATCATCGTCAACGTCTCGGGGGGCTACCGCGTCTACCGCTACCAGGACGTGACGGAGCCCAACGAAAAAGAGCGCGTGCTGCGGGCGATCGACTGGGAGCCGCGCGAGATTTCGCTCGTCGACATCCCCTTCGAGGACGGCGCGCACACGCGATCGGCGCCACAGGCCGAGAAGCACCCCGTAACCATCTGCCGCTCGGCGGCCCCAAGATCCATGGAAGAAGAACTGGACGACCAGGGAAACCCCATCCCGCCCCCGGCCGCCGGCGCACAGACCCGTAGCGACGTCGATCCTCCCGAGGCGGCTGCGCCGTCGGCGGTGGTTCCCCGTCGACCCGCCCCCGGCGGCGGTGCGGCTGCCGACGAGATCCGAGCCGAGGCGACGCGCGCCGAACGCCAGCGCGTGCGGGCCATCGACGAGCTCTGCGCGAAGTACGCGGGCCGGCCCGGCATCGACCAGGTCCGGCGGGACGCGCACGAGCGGGGCTGGGCGATGGACCAGGTCCGCTCCGCGGTCTTGGACGCCCTGGCGGCCGAGGACGATCGGACGCACACCAGCTCGCACGTGCGGGTCGGCGTCGAGCAGCGCGACAAGGTGCGCGCGGCCGCGACCCACGCCCTCCTGTTCCGCCTCGATCCGATGGCGCACCCGCTGGACAAGGTCCAGGGGGCCAACGACTTCGCCTACGGCTCCCTGCTGGACCTGGCCCGCTCCTGCGTCGGCGTCGGCGCGCGCGGTATCAGCAAGCAGGACCTGGTGACCCGGGCGCTGATGTCCACCTCGGACTTCCCCCGGATCCTCGGCGACGTCGCCAACAAGCGCCTCCTGCAGACCTACCAGGCGGCCGAGAAGACCTTCGGGCAGTTCACCCGCGTCACGACCAACCCGGACTTCAAGCCGGCGCGTCGTGTTCGCCTGGGGGATGCGCCCCCGCTCGCGCTCGTGCGCGAAACCGGCGCCATCCAGCGCAGCGGGATGGGCGAGAACCAGGAGACCCTCCAGCTCTCGACCTTCGCCCGGATCGTGGGCCTCACCCGCCAGGCGATCATCAACGACGACCTCGCGGCCTTCGACAACATGGTCGCCGCGATGGCGGTCCGCGTCTCCGAGCTCGAGTCCGACATCGTCTGGGGCATCGTGATCGACAGTCCGACCATGTCGGACGGCGTCGCGCTCTACCACGCGGCGTCGCACGGCAACCAGATCGCCAACGTGCTCGGAATCCCCGGCCTCTCGGCCGGCCGCCGCGCCATGCGACTGCACCGCGGCATCGGAGACGGGCCCCACGCCGGGACCCGGATCAACATCACCCCGCGGGTGTTGGCCGTGCCGCCGACCCTCGAGACCGAGGCGGAGCAGCTCACGCGACTGCCGATCGTGCCCGGTCAGACGACCCACGCGAACCCCTTCCAGGGGAGCCTGATTCCCGTCGTCGAGCCGCGCCTCGAGGCGATCTCCGGCACCTGCTGGTTCCTCTTCGCGGACCAGTCGAGCCCGGCCTACGCGATCGAGGCGGCCTACCTCGACGGTCAGATGGGCCCGGCCTTCGACCGCCGGGAGGGCTTCGACATCGACGGCGTCGAGTTCAAGGTCCGCCACGACTTCGGCGCGGCCGCCATCGACTACCGCGGCACCGTGAAGAGCACGGGCGGCGGCTGATCTCGCGATTCGCTCCTTCGACATCCACGACTCACCCCACGACAGGGTCGCCGGCGTGCCTTCCAACGGCACGTCGGCGGCCGCTCCTCCCCGTCCCGAGCCAGAATGAAGAACAACGTCCAGACCGAACGCTCCGTGATGGAGTTCGTGGCCCCGAGCGGCGGGGTCACGTCGGGTGTCGGCCTCGTGGTCGGCAACATGTTCAACGTCCCGACCGTGAGCGCCGCGCAGACCGAGGTCTACGTCGGCATGGTCGAGGGAACGGTGCGGCTGCCGAAGGCCACCGGCGTGGCGTGGGCGCGTGGGGCCAAGCTCTACTGGAACCCCACGAACGGCAACGTGACCACCGCCACCACGAGCGGGAACTTCCCCATCGGTGTCGCGGCCAACGTTCGTGCCTCCGGCGACACCACGGCCGAGGTGCGCCTCGACGGCATCGCCTCCACGGCGCTCTGATCCGCGAGGCCTAGAACAACATGGGTGGCTGGAGAGACCGAACGGAGCGCGTGCTGGGTTCCTGCACGCGCCACTTCGGCGAACCGGTCACCTACATCCCCGCGCTCGACATCGAGGGCGAGGGGTACGAACTCGAGGCGATCTTCTCGACCCGCTACGAGGCCGTCGACCCCGACACCGGTGCGGCGGTTTCCAGCGAGCAGCCGAACCTCGGCGTGCAGCTCTCGCGGATGACGTCGCCGCCGGCGCAGCACGACGTGGTCCTGCTCGCCGACGGCCGGCGCTTCGAGGTCGCCTCGATCGAGCCGGACAGCGGAGGGGGAGCCAAGCTCCTGCTCCACGAGGCCCCCGAGATCCCTGACCCGCCCGATCCTCCCGATCCTCCGGACCCGCCCGACGACGACGACCCGTGAGCAGTCAACGCAAGGCCATTCGGACCGCGCTCGTGAGCGCGCTCATCGCCGCGAACACCGCGGCGGGGGCGCGCGTCTACGCGAGCCGTGTCGTCGATTGGGCCCGCATCGAGCTCCCGGCGATCGGCGTCTACTTCGAGCGCGAGGCGGTCGAGGTCTTCGAGGAGGCGCCCCGGCGCTACCTACACACCGCCGAGCTGCGCATCGAGTGCGTCGCGCAACTTGCCTCCGTGGGCGGGCCGAACTCGAAGAAGGTCCCGCAGCTCCTCGAGGACGCACTGGACGACCTGGGCGACGAGGTTCTGCAAGTGCTGTTTCGGGACCCAGAGGTCGCCGAAACCTGCCGTGACTCGCGCCTGATCGGTGGCGAGATCACGGTGAGCAAGGACGGAGCCCTCCATATCGGAGCGTTCGTCCAGCGCTGGGAAGTCGAGTTCCTCACCGAGGCCCCCGCGCCGGTGCCCGACCTCGACGACCTCGAGGTGGCGTCGGTCGAGTGGGACCTCGGCCCGCCTGACGAGGTCATCGAGGCCGTGGACGAGATCCAGATCGCACAAGAGGCCTGACATGGAAGAAGCCAACGACACGCTGTTCGTGCGACCGGCCAAGGGGCGCGGGCGAGTTCACTTCCGCGGCCGTGAAGAGCCGTTGGCCCTCGAGGGCGAGTTCGTGCCGGCGGACGACTACTGGCTGAACTGCCTCGACACGGGTCGGGTCGACCCCTGCGACCCGCCGGACGAGAGCCTCGACACGGCGGGCGAGGCCGAAGAGGACGAGGCGAACCCCCAACCGCAGAGCCGCCGCCGCGGCCGTCGCTGAGAGCCGCCATGACGATCGCCTTCAACTCGATCCCCTCGAACATCCTCGATCCCGGCGTCCTCGTCGAGGTCGAGGCGGGGCGGGCGCTCGCCGGCCTGATCCTGCAGCCGTACCGGATCCTCGTCACCGGGCAGATGCTGCCCTCGGGGACGGCCGACGCGCTCGAGCCCAAGCTCGTCACGAGCCTGCAGCACGCGCGCACGCTGTTCGGCGCGGGCTCGATGCTCGCCGGCATGGCCGAGGGCCTGTTCGCCGCGACGACGACCGTCGAGACCTGGTTCATCGGGCTCGAGGATCCCGACGGCGCCGCCGCCGAGGGCGAGATCGAGTTCACGGTCGTGGCGCCGGCCGCCGGCACGGTGCACGTCTACGTGGGCGGCAGGCACTACCAGGTGCCGGTCACCACCGGGAGCACCGCGACCACCCTCGGGGCCGCGCTGGCCGCGCTGGTCGCCGCCGACGTCCACGCTCCGTTCGTGGCCGCGGCCGACACGGGGACCGTCACGTTCACCTTCCGACACGAGGGGACGCTCGGCAACGACCTCGACATCCGGGTCAACCACGAGCAGGACCAGTTCCTGCCCGCGGGCGTCTCGGTGGCGATCACGCCCTTCGCCGGCGGGTCGGGCGTGCCGGCCGTCGCCGGTCTCTGGGATGCCCTCGGCGAGGAGCAGTACCAGGTGATCGTCTACCCCTGGCGCGACGCCTCGGCGCTGACCAGCGTCGAGGCCGAGCTCGCGGATCGCTGGGGTCCGATGCGGATGATCGAGGGCGTGGCGATCGGCGCCGCGCCCGGCGCCGCCGCGGCGCTCGTCTCCCTCGGCGACGGCCGCAACAGCCCGTTCCTCTCGCTGGTGGGAGTCAACGCGAGCCCGACCCCGACGTGGGAGTACGCGGCCGCGGTCGCCGGCGTGGTCGCCTTCAACGCAGAGATCGACCCCGCGCGCCCCCTGCAGGCCCTGCGCGTCCCGCACGTCCTCGCTCCGCGGATCACCGACCGCTTCACCGCGGCCGAGCGCAACACGATCCTCGCGAACGGCATCGCGCTGACGAAGGTCGTCCCGGGCGGCGAGGTGCACCTGGTGCGCATGGTGACGACGCGCACGAAGAACGCGCTCGGGACCCCGGACCCCACGTTCCGCGACCTCGAGACGGTGCTCACGCTCGGATTCCTGCGGTTCGACTTCCGCGCCTACTGGTCGTTGAAGTACGCTCGGCACAAGCTCGTCGAGACCGGGACGCGCGTCGGCGAGGGCCAGGCCGTGGTCACCCCCGCGATCGCGAAGGCCGAGTCCGTGGCGCGCTTCCGCCTCTGGGAGGAGCGCGGGCTCGTGGAGAACTTCGCCGCGTTCAAGAACGGCCTCATCGCGGAGCGCAACTCCGCGGACCCCAACCGCCTCGACATCCTGCTGACCCCGGATCTCGCCAACCAGCTCCGGGTCACGGGCGTCCAGATCGCCTTCATCCTCTGATCGGAGCCACGAACCCATGGGACAGAAGATCGGTGGAGTGCGCCGCCTGACCGTCGACGGCCAGGTCCTGCGCGTCAAGGGCGACTGGGAGGTCAACCTCGGCCGGCCCAACCGCTCGGCCGTCGTCGGCGCAGACGGCGTGCACGGCTACATGGAGGAGCCGCAGGTGCCGTTCATGGCCGGCGGCGTCTCGCTGACCCCGGCGGTGGACCCCGAGGTCCTGATGGGGCTCACCGACTCGACCGTCGTGCTCGAGGTCTCCGACGGTGCCTACGTCCTGCGCGGCGCCTGGTGGTCCGGCGAGGCCAACATCAACGTCCAGCAGGGCGAGGTCGCCGCGCGCTTCGAGGGCCTCGACTGCGAGTTCGTCCCGGCCTGACCATGAGCGACGTCACCGAGTACCAGCTCGTGCAGCCGATCGAGTTCGGCAAGGAGCTCGTCACCGAGCTCAGCCTGCGCGCCCCACGCGCGAAGGACATGCGGGCCTTCGACCAGGTCGGCACCGACGGCCGCGGGGGAATCTCGGCGATCATCGACTTCCTGGCGTCGTGCTCGGGCCGCCCCCCGCGCTTGATCGAGCAGATGGGCGCCGAGGACTTCATGGCGCTTCAGGACTGGGTGGGAAAGTTCGTGCCCGATGGCCCAGCAACTGGCGTGAAGCCATCGGGAACCTCGCCCACGCCACCGGGTGGAGTTGGCGCGATCTCGATCGGATGACCTCAGGCGACCTCGCCTGGTGGTGCGACACGCTGCACCAGACCGCCCCCAAGAACCATGGCGACACCTAAGCGATTCCCCCTGGCCGTCGTCTTCGAGACGGTGGACCGGATCACGGCGCCGATGCGCCAGATCCAGAGGAGGATCGTGCAGACGATGGCGCCGCTCAACGCGCGCCTCGCCTCGATCTCCCGCGGCCTGGGCCTGCCGCGCGTCGCACGCTCGCTCGGCCACCTGGGCGGTCGCATCGGTGCGGTCGGCCGCGAGGTCGGCGTCCTGGCGCGGCGCTTCGCGCTGCTCGGTGTTGGCGCGGTGGCCGCCGCCGGCGCGATGCTGCGCGCGTTCGCGCGCGCGGGCGATTCGATCGCGAAGACAGCGGATCGGCTGGGGATCGGGGTGGAGGCGCTGCAGGAGTACCGCTACGCGGCCGACCTCGCCGGCGTCACGCAGGAGGAGTTCGACAAGAGCCTCGCAGCGATGGTGCGCGGGATCGGCCAAGCGCGCGCCGGCGTGGGGCCTCTCGTCTCCCAGCTCGGCCGCATGAGCCCGAGCCTGCTCGCGAACGTGCAGGCCGCGGAGAGCACCGAGGAGGCGCTCGGGCTGATGCTCGAGGCGCTCGAGCGCGTGCCGAACGCGGCCCAGCGCGCGGCGCTCGCCCAGGCCGCCTTCGGTGAGAGCGGCCGGAAGATGGCCACCCTAGCGCTTCAGGGCACGGAGGCGATTCGCCAACAGCGCGAGGAGGCGCACCTCTTCGGCAGCGTCCTCAGCGATCAGGCCGCGAGAAGCGGCTCGGCCTACGCCGACGCGATGCTCCGCCTGCGCAAGGTGATGGAGGGGGTGCGGGACACCATCGGCGCCCAGGTCCTGCCGGTGATCACGAACCTGATCGAACGCCTGACGGGCTTTCTGGTCGGGCACCGCGAGCAGATCGCGGCCTTCGCGCAAGCGTGGGCGGACAGGCTGCCCGGGCTCCTTCAGGACCTGCGGACCAAGTTCGTCGAACTGCTCGAGAAGCTGCAGCCGATCATCGGGGTAGCCCAGGGCATCGCCGCGTCGCTTGGGCCCGTGCGCGCGATCCTCCTGGGCCTGGCCGTGGTGATCGGTGGGAAGACGGTGGTCGCCCTGGTGCTGGCGACCAAGGCCGTCCTGGGCCTGGCAGCCGCGATCCTTGCGACACCGATCGGCTGGATCCTCGCTGGGATCGCCGCGATCGCCGGCGGGGCGTACCTGATCTACAAGAACTGGGAGCCGATCAAGGGCTTCTTCAAGGACCTCTGGGGCACCGTGCGCGGGTACTTCTCCGACGCCCTGGGCTGGATCACGGAGCAGGTGCAGCGCGTGATCGCGCTGGTGCCCAGTGGTCTTCGCGACCGCCTGGGCCTCAGCGTCTCCGGCGGCGCCGGCGCGGGCGCACCGCCGGCGAACGGCCCATCGGGCCCGCCCGTCAACCCTCCCTTGCTCGCGAGCCGCAGCGAGGCGAAGGTCGTGGTCGAGTTCGCCAACGCGCCGCGCGGCGCGCGCGTGCGCACCGAGCGCGACACCGGCGTCGATCTCGACCTCGACATGGGGTACGCCCTGGGGGCGACGTGAGCTGGCGCGATCGCCTGCGCCCCGCGTCCTTTCGCGGGGTGCCGTTCCGCGTCGAGCTCGCCGAGGACGCCGGCGGCCGGCGCGCGGCCGTGCACGAGTTCCCGGGCGCCGATCAGCCGATCGTACAGGACCTCGGCCGGCGGATCCGCGAGCTGACGGTCGAGGCCTACGTGGTCGGCGACGACTACCACGCACAGCTTCAGCGCCTGCTCACCGCGCTCGAAGAAAACGGCGACGGGCTGCTGGTGCACCCCTACTACGGCAGCATGCGCGCCCAGGTGCTCACGTACCGCGTGCGCCAGAGCTCGCGGGAGGGGCGCCTTGCGCGACTCCAGATCTCGCTCGTGCGCACGCGCGAGGTGCTCGAGCCGGACGGCCAACCCGACCCCCGCGGCGCGGCCGACGCCGCCGGCGCGGCTCTGGGATCGGCGGCCGAGCGGTCCCTCGCGGACTCGCTCGACCTGCTCGGCAAACCCGCGCACCTGGCCGCGCCCGCCGTGTCCCAGGTGCGCTCGTTGACCTCCCTGCTCCAGGGGGTGGTGTACGGCGGTCCTGTGGCGGCCGTCTCCGGGCTCCTGCGCGAGACCCTGCGCATCGCGGACGAGGCGATCTTCCTCGTGAGCCAGCCGGCCGAGCTCGCGCGCCAAACGCGCCTCCTGGTCGGCCTGCTCGAGCACGCCGTGGGCAGCCGCCTCGCCGCCCTGCGCGTCCTGGGCTGGATCTACGGGCTCTCCTCCCAGGGCTCGGGCGACAGCGTACAGCGGTGCTTCGGCTCGCTCGCGCTCGCCGCGGCCGTGCCGATCGCCGCGCGCGTTCCCTGGGAGTCGCGCCAGCAGGCCGAGGCCGAGGCCGCGACCTGGGCCGAGCGCATCGACGACGCGCTCGAGACGGCCGACGACCAGAGCCTCGACCCGCTGCTCGGGCTGCGCCGCGCGCTGACGCTCTCCGTACCGCCCCCGGGCCGCAAGCTCCCCGAGCTGCGCCGGCTGCGCCTCGAGGGGACCGCAAGCGCGCTCCCGCTCGCCTACCGGCTCTATGGCGACCCGCGCCGCGGCGACGAGATCGTGCGGCGCAATCGGGTCCGAAACCCCGGGGTGATCCCGCGCGGCGCCGTGCTGGAGGTCTTGAGTGCATAGCCTCGAGCTGATCCTGGGCCGCCAGCGCTACCCCCGCTGGAAGAGCGCGCGCATCCACCGCGCCCTGTCCGCGGCCGCGGGGAGCTTTTCCTTCGAAGCGGCGCCGGCGTTCGAGGCGCGGACCGGCGCCGGCCAGGACGCAACTCCCGTGTCGCCGGCGGTGCAGGTCGGGTCGCGCCTCGACGTCGAGCTCGACGACGAGTTCCTGCTCGCGCGCGGGGTGCTCGACGAGCTCGCGATCGTGCGCGAGGGGGAGAGCTACGAGCTCTCGTTCGCAGGCCGCGACCTGCCGGGGCAGCTCGTCGACTGCTACCCGCTCGAGCCGCGTTCTTGGTACGGCGCGGGCCTCAACGCGATCGTCTCGGAGATCGCGAACATCTTCGGCGTGGGCGTGAAGCGCCTCAGCCCGGCCCCGGACCCACCGTTCCAGTCCTTTGCCCTGCAGCCCGGCGAGACGGCCTGGGAGGCCATCGAACGCGCCTGCCGGATGCGGGGAATGCTCGCCACCTCGGCCGCGAACGGCGATCTGGCCCTGGTGCGCCCGGGCCACGCGCGCGCGGAGGTGGTCCTGCGAGAGCCCGGGAACGTGCTGCGGATTCAGGTCCGCGACAGCGTGCTCGACCGCTACCACACCTACGAAGTGCGCGGCCAGGAGCCGTTCGGGGACTGGCTCGAGCCGGAGGTCGCGGTCACGCCGCGAGGCCAGGCGATCGACCGGGGCGTCGCGGGCCACCGCACGCGCCTGATCCTCGCGGAGACCATCGTCGACAACCAGGTCGCCCGGGACCGCGCGCGCTGGGAGGCCGCCGTGGCCGCCGCCCGCGGCAAGGCGATCACGGTCACGCTCTCCGGTTGGCGGCAGGGCGGCGCGACCGGACCTCCCTGGGTGCCAGGACTGCTGGTCGGCTGCAACCTGCCGACCGCGCGCGTCGCCGGCGAGCTGCTCATCGACGAGGTCGTGCTCGACATGGATGAGAGCCGGGGCTGGACGAGCGAGCTGCGCCTCGTGCGGCCGGACGCCTACCTGCTCCAGCCCGCGCTCGAGGAGACGGAGCTCGTCGAATCCGACTTCGAGGAGGAGGGCTGATGCGCGTCCCTCTCCGCCGCCTCCTCGCTGCGATCCATCGCCGCCTGGTCCTGTTGGCCGCGCGCGCAGTGATCCTGCAGTCGACCGACGCCGGCAACCTGCAACGCCTCCAGGTGCGCGCCCTCGCCGGCGAGGCGCTCGACGGCGTCGAGCGCCTCGGTGAGTACGGCTTCGCCTCGCGGCCTCTCCCGGGGGCGACCGGACTCCTCGTGTGCCTCGGGGGCAACCGCGACCACCCGGTGATGGTCGGCACGGAGGACACGCGCCACCGCCTGCGCGACCTCGAGCCCGGCGAGGCGGCCATCTACACCGACGAGGGGGACACGATCGTCCTGCGCCGCGGCCGCACGATCGAGATCGTCGCCGGCGGAGCGGTCGCGATCCAAGCGCCCGAGGTCACGCTCACGGGGAGCCTCGTCGTCGCGGGTTCGATCTCCGCCGCCGGCCAGGTGGAGGACGGCGTCGGATCGATGGCGGCGATGCGCCTGGTCTACAACACCCACACCCACTCCGGGGGCGGTAGCGGGCCGCCCAACCAGCCGATGATCTGATGGACGTGCTCCTCGAGTTCGGCTTGGACGAGGCGGACGTCGTCGTCACCAGCGAGGACCTGGCCCGCGACGGCGGCCTCGTCTCCGCGCTCTACGTGAGCCTGTTCTCGGACGGCCGCGCCGCGGCGGAGGATCTGCTGCCTGGCGAGGATCCGCGCGGCTGGTGGGCCGAGGGCGCCGAGCGCTACGGCTCGCTGCTCTGGCTGCTCGAGCGCGCCAAGGCGACGGCGGAGACCGCCGAGCGCGCGCGCCAGGCGGCGAGCGACGCCCTCGCTTGGACGATCGAGGAGCGCATCGCGCGCGCCGTCGACGTCGAGGCGGCCTACGTCTCCCGAGGCCTGCTGCGGCTCTCGCTGCGCATCCACCGCGGCGACGCGCCCCGCTGGGCGCACCTTTGGGACGCGATGGTTCCATTCGAGCGCCGCTTCGGCGGCCTGCTGCTCGCCCTGGAGATCGTCTGATGCCGTTCACCCGCCCCTCGCTGCTGGAGCTGATCGAGCGCGTCGACGCCGAGCTCGCGACCCGACTCGGTCTCGGCGCCCTGCTGCGTCGCTCGGTGCTCGGCGCGGTCGCGCGGGTCGTCGCCGGCGCGAGCCACCAGCTCCACGGGCACCTCGATTGGATCTCCGACCAGGTGTTCCCCGACACCGCCGACGCCGAACACCTCGAGCGCTGGGCCTCGATCTGGGGCGTCCCGCGCAAACCCGCCACCCACGCCGAGGGTTCGATCGTGGTCTCGGGCCTGGCGGACACGGTCGTGCCCGCCGGCGCGCGCTGGATCCGCCCCACCGGAGAGGAGTACGCCTCCACCGCAGAGGTGATCCTCGTCTCCGGCTCGGGCGTCGTGCCGATCGAGGCGCTCGAGCCGGGCGCCGCCGGCAACGCGGCCGAGGGGTCGGTCCTGACCGTGCAGGGCGTCGTGCCGGGCCTCGTCGCCAGCGCGACGGTGGCGGTCGGCGGCCTGAGCGGCGGCGCCGACGCCGAGACCGACGCGGCCCTGCGCGAGCGCATCCTTGCCCGCATCCAAGAGCCCCCGATGGGGGGCGCCGCGCACGACTACGTCGCCTGGGCGCTCGCCGTCCCCGGGGTGACCCGCGCCTGGGTCCAACCCCTGTGGGAGGGCCCGGGGACCGTGCGCGTGATCGTGGTGACCGACGACGCGGACGATGGACCCAGCCCGAGTTCGTCGAAACTCCTCGAGGTCGCGGCCTACATCGAAGAGCGCCGGCCCGTCACGGCCTCCGTGACCGTGGCTGCACCGCAGCTCGTCCCGCTCGGCCTGACCCTCACGATCACCCCGGACACCTCCGACGTGCGCGCGGCGGTGGAGGCCTCGATCGAGGACCTGCTGCGCCGCGAGGCCGAGCCCGGGGGCACCCTGCTCATCAGCCACATCCGCGAGGCGATCAGCACCGCGCCGGGCGAGCAGGACCACGTCCTCACGTTCCCGACCGTCGACGTCCCCACCTTCTTCTCGGAGCTGCTCGTCCCGGGGACCATCACGTGGGGACCCTGATCGAGAGCTACACCGAGCTGCTCCTGCGGCTCATGCCTCGAGGCCGCGCGTGGGCCCAGGGGGGCGATTCGCGCCTGCGCCAGCTCCTCTCCGGGCTCGCGGCCGAGCTCGCGCACGTCGACGAGCGAGCGCAGGAGCTGCTCGCCGAGAGCTACCCCGGGACCACGTTCGAGCTGCTCGTCGACTGGGAGCGGGTCACGGGCCTCCCGGACCCCTGCGTCGGCGAGCTGCGCGAGCTCGCGCAGCGCCGCGCCGCGGTCCTCGCGCGCCTGGGCACGCTCGCCGAGCAGCGGCCCGACTTCTACGTGTGGGTGGCCTCGACGCTCGGGTTCCAGGTCTCGGTCCGCGAGTACCACACCGCCTACTGCGGGACGGCCGTCTGCAGCGATCCGATCGGCGCGGGCTACGCCTACGCCTGGGAGATCGTGGTCGACGGGACCTACGAACCGCCCTCGGAGCGCCTGGAGTGCGCCCTGCGCCGCCTGGCTCCCGCGCACACGGTGCTGCTCTTTTCCTACGAGCCGCTCTGCCTCCCGTTCACCGACGAACTCGGGAACCCCGGCCACATCCACCAGCACGGCGGCGGCATCCAGATCCTCTCCGACGAGACACTCGCCAGCGCCGCGGCGCTGCTCGTGCTGAGCGAGGACGGCATCCTCGGCCGGCTCGAGCTGGGTGGGCCGCTCGAGATCGTCGACGAGACGGGCGGGGTGGGGGAGCTGACCCCGCTCGAGGGCGCGCTGCCCTTCATCGCCGAGACCGGATCCGCCGCGAGCATCGTGCTCGAGGTCGCGACCGTCCCGGGCCTCGTCGTCGGCAGCCTGAACACGAGCGACGGGCGCGTTGCGCTGACGCTCGAGAACGGCCAGGAGCGGTCCCTGCCGCTCGTCGCCTGCCCGGAACCGGTGCTGCGCGATCTCATCGTCACGTCCGAGGACGGGGTCGACGGCGTCCTGCGCCTCGACACCGGCGGAGTGCCGTTCTCGACCGAGCTCGGCGCCGGCGGGCGCATCGTCAACCAGGGAGCGACGATCCCCTTCATCGAGGAGGACGGGACGGAGAGCGTGATCACGCTGGGGCCGCTGGGCCTCGAGGCGGCTCTGCTCAACGTGATCGTCTTCGTCGCCGACGACCTCGGGTTCGAGGCTCTGCGAATCTACCAGTCCATGAACGCCTGGCCGCCGGGCTTCGACTATCCGGCGACGCCCCACCTGGATGCGCTCGCCGCAGATGGCGTGATCTTCGACGGCTTCTACGCCGCGCCTGTCTGCTCGCCGTTCCGAGCGAGCCTTCTCAGCGGCAAGCGCATCGCCGAACACCGACTCGGGTTCGCCGTGAACAAGGGAGCCAGTCACACGCTCGGCAGCATCCCCGGCGTCAAACTGCCGGCGCTGCTCGCCGAGTACGGGGTGCGCTCCGGGGCGGTCATGAAGTGGCACCTGGGTCGCGGGGAGGACGAACCCCTGAGTCCCCGCACCGACGCGGGCTTTGGGGTCTACCAGGGCAAGGTCGAGAATGCCGGAATAGGCTCGCAGGTCGGTGGGCAAAATCAGACCTGGGAGCGGTACACCTACTGGCGCATCGACGAGGACGGGAACCTCACCGCAGAGGAGCACATCAATGACGTGCACCTGCAGGTGCGCGCCTACAACGACGCGCGCGCCTCGCTGACCGCCCTGCGCGCCAGCGGAGACCCGTGGTTCCTGTACGTGCCGTTTTATTTTCCCCACGGCACTTACGCGCCAACCCAGGGCAGTTGGCTCGCACCGAGCCTGATCGACCCGGTATCCGGGGGCCCTTACCACACCCGGGGCGCGTGGGAGGACATCGTCGGCCTCGAGGCGATCGACGTGCTGCGCCAGATGGTGGAGTCGATGGACACCATGATCGGCGGGATCCTGGCGCAGCTCTCCGAAGAAGAGCTCGCGCGAACCGTGGTGTGCTTCGTGTGCGACAACGGCACGGACAATCCGATCCTCGCCAGCCCCAGCCTCGAGGCGCAGCACTCCGGCGAGTACCCGGCGGGACGCGCCAAGCGGAGCGCCTACGAACTGGGCGTGCGCGTCCCCATGTTCATCTGGGGAGGCGCCCAGACGGGCATCGTCGGCGGCGGCCGCGTCGTGCGAACCCTGGCCGAGGCCAACGATCTCTACGCGACGATCGCTGAGGCGTTCGGCGCGGAGGTCGACCCCGAGCTCTACGAGTCCCGCAGCCTGTGGCCGATCCTGCGCGGGGAGACCACCCAGGTCCGCGAGTACGCGACGACCCAGCGGCACACCCCGCTTGGCGCGCAGCCCAGGGACTACGCCGCCTACCAGGTGTGCGTGGTCAACGCGGCCGGCTGGAAGTTCATCGAAACCAGCGACGGCGAGGGCGTGAGCCAAGAGCTCTACGACCTCAACGCCGACCGCTGGGAGCTCGACGACCGCTACGCCGCGGCCCTCGCCCCCGGCCCGATCCGCAATCAACTCCTCGACCTGCGCGGCGAGCTGAACCGTGTGTGGGACCGCGCCAACCTGGCGCCGGCACTCGTGTGTGCGGCGGACAACGGCATCGAACACCTGATCCACCTGCGCGAGGACGGTCTGCCGATTACGGCGGAGCTCGGCGCGGAGGGTTTCGTCGTGAGCGACGGGACCTCAATCGAGTTCGCCGACGAGGCCGGCGCACTCGGCGAGCTCTTGCTCATCACCCCCGAACTCCCTATCGAGATCTGACCATGGCCGAGATCTATGCCCGCCGCCAACTGATCCACGCGGTTCCCGGTTCCGAGCCCGGTAAGTTCGATCGCGTCTCGCGCATCCGTCAGGACACGACACCACAGGAGGTTCCCGACGGCATCTATCGCGGCGACGTGGGCCCGCTCAACCCGCGGCCGTGGGCGCGCTGGTACCGCGCGACGGGTTCGGCGGGCGCCGGCAACGGCGAGTGGTACCACTTCGATCCGGCGCGCAACTGCTGGCTGAGCGAGCGCATCCTCGTCGCGGAGTTCTTCCAGGACAACCTCGACGCCGAGACGATCCTGGCCAACGCGGACGGCGGATACCCGCTCAAGATGCCCAACGGCATCCCGGTCGCCGCGGCCTGGGGCTATCCCCTGATCGCGCGCGCCATGCTCGTCCAGATGGATTTCGGTCACGATCTGACGGCCGCCACCAGCTTCAACTTCGTGCTCGCAATCAACGGCGTCCTGACCTCTGGGCCGCCCCTGTCGGGTGGATTCATCGCCTGTGGCGCGGCTCCGCAGCGCAACCAGGCGGTCGCGAAGAGCACGCTCTTCGACCCGGCCGACGGAGGTCACATCACCGGCCACCTCGCGGTGAACGCCGGCACGAACTTGATCTCGAGCGGCGACAACTTCCAGGGCCGCGGCTTCTTCCGCTACCACTTCCCGGCCGCCTGAGCGATGCACAAGGTCGATGCACCGGGCGCGACGCCCAGCGGGCACTTCACCGACGGCGATCCGATCGCCGGCGTCGCGCGGACGGTGCTCGGCGAGAAGTGGCACAACGCCGTCCAGGGCGAACTCGTCAACGTCATCGAAGCCGCCGGCCTGGCGCTCGACGACGAGGACGACTCGCAGCTCCTCCAGTCGATCGGGATCCTCGCGACCCCCGACCGCAACCTCGCGATCAACGGGGGGATGGGCATCTGGTCCCGAGGGGACCTGTTCGGGGGCATCGACGTTCCGATGCCCGCTGGCACCGAGCGCTTCCTCGCCGATCGCTGGCACTGGACGTTTCCCACGGGAGCCGGTGGATCGAGCCAGGCGCGGCGCCCGCGCTTCGAGCCGGGGCACGACCAGGTCCTGAACCCACCCGAGTACTACATGCGGGTGTGGTGGACGAACTCGATTGTGATGCCGACGCCTCCCCACCTTCGCACGCGGATCGAGGGTGTCCTGCGGTTCAGCGCCACCCCGGTCACGGTGTCTTTCTGGGCCCGGGCCGATGAGACGTTCCTCGGCGACGAGGTTGTCGTCGAGGTGGTCTTCACTCGTCGGTACGCCAGCGGCGGGGCCGAGCACGAGGTCGTCTTCGAGGCGGAGATTGCCCTTGCAGGCGGGGGTGCGTGGGCCAAGTACGAGCTGACCGCGCAGTTGAGCTCGCTGCTCGGAAAGAACGTCGGCAATCCGTTTACCGGGGTCGACGTCGGCGCCTTCGAAGTGATGCTTCGATTCCCCTCGACCCAGAGCGCCGGCATCAACATCACGGCCTTCAAGGTCGAGCTCACGGATCACGCGACTCCGTTCGAGTCACGTCCGCACACCTTGGAACGCCTGCTTTGCGAGCGGTACTACGAGCAGAGCGCGCCCAGCTTGTTCTACCCGAACACGGTGAGCCTCGTGGGGAACGCCTTCACGCGCGAGGCCACGCCTGACGGCCTGCTCTATGGGCTCAACACCAGGTTCCGCACGGAGAAGGCCTACCAACCAGCGGTCACCTGGTACTCGCCAGTGTCAGGCCTGGCGAATCGAATCTACTACGGTGGAGCGGACAGGGTCGTCGCTGGCACGACCTTCCCAAACACGGCCGCGACCGGGGTGCCGGAGATCAGCCACACCGAGGCCTCGGCCCTAGTGGGACGCGCCCACTGGGCCGCGGAGGCGGAGATCTAGTGGTGCAGCACGGCATCCGAGTCGCGGGCCTGGTAGGCGTCGGAGCCACGGCGGTGGCCTCCCGCCTCCCCGAGGTCGAATCCCTACTCGGCACGAAACTCAGCGAGAGCATCGCCGTCGCCGCCCTGGTCGTCGGCCTGATCCTGTTCCTGCGCTTCCTGCGGTGGGAGAGAGAACGTCAGGACGCGGCCGAGGAGGCCCGCGCCAAGCGCGAGGTCGAGCGCGACCGCGAGGCCCGCGCCGCCTTCGCCGGCGACCTCCGCGCCGTGCTCGAGACCCACTCATCCCGCGAGCGCGCCTGGATCGAGCACCTCGAGCGCAACACCAAGACGATCCAGATGCTGGTCCGCGCCGTGGGCCGCATCGGCGGCAACACCCAGGACGTGTAGCCCTTAGGGCTGCCTGTATCCCCGACCCGTGATAGCCTTGGGGAATGAGCACCCTTGGGCAGCGACTCCTTGCCGTAACGGCCGTCGCCGCGCTTGTCGCGCTGGCGGGCACCCAGGTTGTGGCCGTCCGGCAGGAACAGGCCGCGCAGGCAGCGGCTGAGCGCGAACGGGCCATCCGCGCCGAGGAAGCCGAGCGGGAGCGCGCCGCGAGCGTGGCTGTGGCTCTGGAAACAACCAGGTTGCGCCAGGAAGCCGAAGCCCGCGCGGAGGAACGACGCATTGAGAAGGCTCGGCTGGATGCTGAGCGGAAGGAGCGCGAGCAGGCTGAGCGGTTGGCGCGGCAGGCGAGAGAAGAAGAGAACGAGCGAAGTTGGCGGGCTGTGGAAGCTGCTCGCGTGGCCGAGCGCGAGGCCAGCGTCGCCAAGGCTGAAGCGGCCATTGAGGCCGCCCGGCTCTCCGAACAGGCCGCGCGCACCTCTCGCCGAGCGCTGGCCGCCGATCGCACGCGCCTCCTTCGAGCCGCCCTCGAAGGGCTAGATGTTGGGGTGAAGTTTGACCTCGAGGAGTCGCTGTTCCCGCCGCTGCGCCCGGACTCAGCTCGGGTTCGAATCCTCGGGACCTGGCCCGAACTTTCGAACGAGGCCCGGGCCGCCCTCGCCGACCAGGTGGCCGCCGCGGTGCTGCAGGCCGCCGGCGAACCGGTCACCTGGAAGCTCGAGGGGCGTTTCCACGCAGAGGACGGACAAGCGAACCCGTTCGCTTCGCAGGAACCCGGGCAACCCATCTGGATCAAGCGATTCTAGACCGGCGGGTTGCCGCCTCCTCCTTGGGTGGCGGGTCGTTCACGGGTGCGCCCCTCCTGCGTCTACCGTTCCTGCTGGGGGGGCTCGGGTGCGGTCTGCTTCTGCGCCTCGTGACGCAGCGCAAGCGCGACGACCGCGAACATGGCGAGGGCGAGTGCTGCCATGCAGCCCATCGTCCAGCGGTGCCAAGGCTTCCAAGAGCTGACGGGACGGACCGAAACCAGCAGACGTGTTGTAACCGTGGGGCGGTCTAGGCGGTCCTGCCTGTAGCGCTCTGCCCCGCCCTCAGGCTCGTCATATGGACGTTCCTCGAGATTGAGGACGTCCCCCCCTGGGATCATCCGGCCGCGCTGGCGGCAAGAGTGCGTACGCGGGTCTCTCCTCCACGGCTCGAAGCGGCTTCCATGCTGGAGCCATGGGTGCAGGTGGTACCGGCGCCTACCGCCTGGTCCTGTGCCGCGGCGGACCGCCCCCTCGGTGGTCGAGGCCCACTCAAGGTCGTCGGGATCGCTTGGCTCGAATGGAACCCCTTGGTGCCAGGTCAGGTGATCGCTCATGCCTCGAGCTTCTTCTTCCCTCCGCGCTTGGGTGCGCCTGCGCGCGCCAGGACGCGATGCGCGGCGGCGAGGGCCCGTTCGCGGATCCAGGTGCCGAGGCGTTCCTCACCCTCCGCCTCCGCGGCCTGCTGGAGAGTGGCGCGTTCAGGTGCGGACAGACGAACCTTGAGCGAGCTCTGCTCACCGCGGCGCTGGTTGGGGGGGAGGGGGGGGCGGCCACCTACGTTCATGGGGGAATACTAGCCCGCCGAGCCACTTTCCGGGGCGCGGAAACTTTCCCGCGTTTCCTCTTGCGGCTCCACCTTTCGGGAGTACGATAAGGCCAGCGCGGGGGTCGTGGTGGCCCCCGCGGCCGGGCCCCGAGCCCGGAGGGGAACGAGATGACGAGCACACTGAACCGCCTGCGCCTGAGTGAGAGCGGACCGGACGCGGACAACGGCATCGGGCACCGCTACAGCGTTCTGGGTTGGACCGAGGACGGAGATCCTGTGGTGGAGGCCACCGAGCAGGAGCTGGAGGCGGACGCCGGCGTCGCGAGCTACCGCCCGGTTGTTCTGGCCGAGGAAGGGGCATTCTGCGCCGTGCGCGTTGTCGGCGCCCATGAGGACGTCTGGGTCATGGAGGATCCGCTCCGATGAGCGGCTCCCAGCGCCTGCGCGCCGCGCGCGATCGTCGGGCTGCGGCCCTGCGAGTCGCCCTCGAGGCGTCCGCGAACCTGAACGCCGAGGAGCGCGAGGTCCTGCGCACCTCCCGAGCCGCGCGCCAGTCCATGGCCGCCCTCGCCTGCCAGCGCACGGGAGGCTCCGTCCCCGCCGGCGACTACATCGCCGGCCAGACCAGGGGCACGGACGTCCGCCTCGTGCAGGCGGCGCTCCATCGTCACCTGCACCCCGGAGCGAGCCGCACGCGCGGCGAGGCCGACCTGCTGGCGCGGGCCGGCGCGGAGGCCTCCTCCCGATGATCCGCACCTACCGCGCCGAGGACGGCATCCTGGGGTACGAGGCCGGCGACGTGCTCATCTGCGACGACGGCACCCGCGCGAGGGCGGTGCGCACCGGCGCAGGGATCCAGCTCGAGGCACTCCCTGCGCAGCAGGGCAGCGCGTGCGACCGGTGCGGGGAGTTCATCGCCGACATCGACGCCGGCTTCAATTTGGGCCTGCCCGACCTGCGCTGCGAGTGCGGCGGGACGTGGACCTCGCTCGCCGCGCCCTGATCCACACCTACCCCGCCGGCCCCTACACCACCCCGGGGGCCGGGACCCCGGCGGGGCTCTCCTCGGTCCCGGCCTCCACCTGATTCATCGAACTCCCTGCAACCTCCCGGCCCGACCCGGGTCCCAGGAGGCGCGCAGGGCCCGCACCTCACCGCCCACCGCGCATCCAAATGACCATCCTCAGCACCAGCCAAGGAGCGCGCCGTGGGCACGAAACCTTTCCCCCTCGCCGACCCGTCCGATGATCCCTCCCTGCGTGAAATCGCGAGCCGGTGGCTCGACTCCATGCGTCACCACGTGCGCGCGACGACGCTCGGCCAGTACCGCCGGGTCGCGGCGCGCCTGTGCAGGGACCTGGGGGAGCTGCGGCTCTCGGAGGTCACCCCGATGGTAGCCCTGCGCTACGGACAGAACCGGCTCGCGGGGGGGGCGGGGCCCGCGACCGCGAACCGTGACTGGCGGATCCTGCGCCAGATCACCGGCTGGGCGGGTGAGATCGGGCTGGCCCAGGACCCGCTGCGCCACGCTCGCCGCCCGCCGGCGCGCCAGGGCGCCCCGCGGAACCCGGCGCGGCCGATGAGCGCCGAGGAGTGGCAGCGATTCGCCGACGTCGTCCGAGACGACGACCGGCCGCGGATGGTCCCGCAGTTCCCGCTCTTCCTCGCGCTCTCCGAGACGGGGGCCCGGGTCGGCGAGCTGCTCAGCCTCGAGTGGAGCGCGCTCGACCTCGAGGCCGGGGCCCTGGTCGTCCGCGCCGAGCGCGCGAAAACCGGCAGGGAGCGGATCGTCCCTCTCTCCCCGGTGCTCCAGCAGGAGCTCGAGAGCCTGCGCTCCCTACACGGTCACCTGCGCGCCGCGGGCCTCGAGCTCGCCGGGCGAGTGTTCCTTTCGCCGATGGGGCGGCCGGCCAGCCCGGGCAACGTGCGCGCCTACTTCGACAGCGTTCTCCGCCGCGCCGGGATCCCGAAACGAGACGATCGCGGCCGGCGGGTTTCGCCGCACTGCCTGCGCCACACCCTGGCCTCGAGGCTCGCCTCGGCGGGGGTCTCGGTCGAGCTCGCGGCGCAGATGCTGGGGCACGTGACGCCCCGCGTCACCGAGCAGGTCTACATGCACCGGCGCCTGGAGGACCTGCGCGGGGTGCTGCTCGAGCGGGCCTGGTCGAGCCCCGAACCCGGAGGGGTGATGGTGGGCGATACTGGGCTCGAACCAGTGACCTCTACGTTGTCAACGTAGCGCTCTAACCAACTGAGCTAATCGCCCCTCCAGGTCGTGCGGCCGGCGTCGCCGCGCGGCCGTGGGGCGAGACTCTAGCGACCCGGGCCACGCCTTCCAAGACCCTGCCGGAGCCCCCGGACGGTGCGTGGGGCGAGCGCCGAGACTAGACTCCTGCGCCCCAGTTTCCCCCCCGGGCCGCCACCCCGTTCGTCGGGGTCGACCGTCGCGGCCCGGGCCGTGCCCCCACTTGGAGCCCTGCGTTGAAGATCGGCGTCGTCCGCGAGATCAAGGTCCACGAGAACCGCATCGCCCTGACCCCCGCGGGGGTCGACCGTCTGATCCACGCCGGCCACCAGGTGCTGGTCGAGTCCGGCGGCGGGCGCGGCAGCGGGATCGAGGACGAGGCCTACGCGCAGGCCGGCGCCGAGCTGGTCGGGAGCGCGGCCGAGGTCTGGTCGCGTTCCGAGCTGCTGCTCAAGGTCAAGGAGCCGCTCGAGTCCGAGTGGCCGCTGATCCCGAGGGGACAGACGATCTTCACCTACTTCCACCTGGCCGCCAGCCGCGAGTTGACCGACGCGATGGTGCGCAGCGGAGCGTCGTGCTTCGCCTACGAGACGCTCGAAGTGAACCGCACCCTGCCGCTGCTCACGCCGATGAGCGAGGTCGCCGGGCGCATGGCCATCCAAGCCGGCGCGAAGTGCCTCGAGAAGCACCACGGCGGCGTGGGGATCCTGCTCGGCGGCGTGCCCGGCGTGCGCCCGGCCCACGTGCTGATCCTGGGCGGAGGCATCGTCGGCACGCACGCGGCGCGCATGGCGGCGGGCATGGGCGCGGACGTGACGATCATGGACGTGAACCTCGAGCGCCTGCGCTACCTCGAGGAGATCCTGCCCGAGAACTGCAACACGGTGTTCTCGACGCCGCTCGCGATCCGCGAGCACCTGCCCACCGCGGACCTGGTGGTCGGCGCGGTGCTGATCCCGGGCGCCGCCGCGCCCAAGCTCGTGCGCCGCGCGGACCTGGCGATCATGAAGCCCGGCGCGGTGGTCGTGGACGTGGCCGTCGACCAGGGCGGCTGCATCGAGACCTGCCGCCCGACGACCCACGCCGAGCCGACCTACACCGTCGACGGCGTCGTGCACTACTGCGTGGCGAACATGCCCGGCGCGGTCCCGCGCACGAGCACCTACGCGCTGACCAACGCGACCCTGCCCTTCGTGCTGCAGCTCGCCAAGCTGGGCGCCGCGCGCGCCGTGCTCGAGAGCCCGGCGCTGGCCAGCGCGGCCAACGTGCTGGGCGGCGCGATCACCTACCGCGCCGTGGCGGATGCGTTCGGCCTGGCCTACGTCCCGGCCGACGAGGCCGCGCGCCGCCTCTCCTGACCCCGCACGCCACGGCGCGGCATGCAGTGGTGGGAAGCGCTGATCCTGGGCCTGGTGGAGGGCCTGACCGAGTACCTGCCGGTCAGCTCCACCGGGCACCTCTTGCTCACCATGCGCGTGCTCGGGCTCCCCGAGGGGGACGCCGCCGACGCCTACGCGATCTGCATCCAGGGCGGCGCGATCGCGGCCGTGCTCGGGCTCTACCGCGCCCGGGCGCTCGAGGTGCTGCGCGGGCTGGTCGGGCGCTCGGCGACGGGCGCGCGGCTCGCGCGCAACCTCGCCGCGGCCTTCCTGCCGGCGGCGCTGGTCGGGCTGCTGCTACAGGGCACGATCCGCGAGCACCTGTTCGGCCTGGGGCCGATCGCGCTGGCCTGGGCCGTCGGCGGGGTCGCGATCCTGCTCGCCTCCCGCGGCGGCCGGGACCGGCAGGGGGGAGCCGCGCTCGAGGAGCTGACCCTCGCCCAGAGCGTGCTCGTCGGCGCGCTCCAGGTCCTGGCGCTCTGGCCGGGCACGAGCCGCAGCCTGGTCACGATCCTGGGCGGCCTCCTCGCGGGCCTCTCGCTGCGCGCCGCGGTGGAGTTCAGCTTCCTCCTGGGCGTGGTCACGCTCCTGGCCGCGACCGGGTACGAGGCCTGGCGCGGCGGGGCGGCCATGCTCGAACACTTCGGCGCCGGCCCGCTGGTGCTCGGCTTCGCCGTGGCCTGGGCCGCGGCGGCGCTCTCGGTGCGCTGGCTCGTGACCTGGCTCGGCCGGCACGGCCTGGCGATCTTCGGCTGGTACCGCCTGGCTTTGGCGGCCGTCGTGGGCCTGTGCCTGGCCGTCGGTGTGCTGTAGGCGCGCCGTCGGCGCGCGCCTCGGATCAGTGCACGCCGGACGTGGTGCGCGGGCCGGAGGCCGAGCGCGCGGTGGGGCGCGGCGGGGCGGCGCTCGCGCGGGGCGCGGGGCGTTCGGTGCCCGCATAGGCGCGCACCCAGGCGGTCAGGCGATCCCCCGGGCACTGCGTGTCCTTGAAGTCGCGGTGCAGGTGCACCTCGCGGCGCGGGATCGCGTGCGTCTGGCGGAACTCGTCCAGCAGACGTTCGAGGCTCGCCAACGCCTGCGGCGTGGGCAAGGACTGGTGGAAGTTGCCGAGCAAGCAGATGCCGAGGTTCTGCACGTTGTTCGTGCCCCCGGCGTGCGCGCCCTGCCACGCCATGCCGCGACCTTCGAAGACCCGGCCCTCGGGATCGATCAGGTAGTGGTAGCCGATGTCCGCCCAGCGGTTCTGTTCCTGGTGGAAGCGTTGGATCTTCTGCAGGGCCGTGCGCGACTGGCCCAACGAGCCGTCCAGCGCGACGCCGGGCACCTCGTCCGAGTGGTGCACGGTGATCCGCCGCCAGGGCCCGCCGACCGGGTCGAGGCGCCCCGCGAGCGGCTCCCGCGCGCCCCAGGAGGCGCGCGCCAGAACCCCGCCGGGGGCGGCCGGGGGTGGCTCGACGACGAGCTCGCGGCCCTCGTCGAGGCGCCGCAGGGCGCGGCGGCGCTGGGACTCGCTGGCGAAGGGGTCGCGGGCCACGCGCTCGAAACCCTGCTGCGCCGCGGCCAGGCGGCCCTCGACGCGCTGCAGGCCCGCCTGCCCCTGGCCCTGGTCGGCGCGCGCGAAGAACAGCCGGCCCTCGGCCAGCTCCAACTCGCCCTCGAGGCGCCAGTAGGGGTCCGCGACCGAGCCCGACTCGAGCAACCAGCGCTCGATCTCCTCCAGCTTGCCCCACGAGAGCGGCTGGCCGACCCAGCGCGGGGTTCCGATGGCCCCGGACGCGCTCGCCGGCGGGCCCTCGCCCGCTCCCCGGGGCGCGGTGCAGCCCCCGGCCAGGGCGAGGGCCAGGAAGATCGACAGCCCGCGGGCCGCGGACCGGGGTCCGCCGGGTCCACGCGAGCGGGGTCTGCGACCCGAGCGAGGCTCGTGCGCGTGCATGCGGAATTGCATACCGGATGCCCGGGGCCGATACAAAGGGTCCCCCCGGCGCGGCAGGCCCAGCCTGCGAGCGAGCCGGGCGATGGGTCCCCGGCGCTCCCCGCACTCCATGACGAACCCCGCTCCCCCCCGGACCGCGCCCGCGGCCGAAGCCGCCCGAACCTCGCCCCCGCGCCGCCCGCGGGGGAGCGCGTTCTGGGCCCTGCTCGCCGCCCTGTTGGTGGCCCCGCTCGCCGCCGCGTCCGCGCAGGACGACGATCCGGCGGCCCTGGTCGCCGAAGCCGATCGCCTGCGCCGGCGCGGCGACGTCTCGGGTGCCCTGCGCTTCGTGCGCGAGTTCCTCGACCCCGACGAGGACCCCGCTGCGCGCCTGGTCGTCGCGCGTTGCCGCTGGGATCGGGCCCAGTACGACGAAGCCCTGGCCGCGGCCGAGGCCGCCCTCGAGCTGGCCCGCGGCGGCGATCCGGCGCGGATCGCGGCCAGCGCGCGCGAGCTGGCCACGATGCAGCTCGAGCTGGGTCGGCCGCTCGAGGCCCTGCAGACCCTGGACGACGTCCGCGCGGCGCTGCGGCCGACGCTCGATCCGCGGGACGCCTGGACCGAGGCGCGCGCGCTCGCCGCCCTCGGCCAACGCGAGGAGGCGACGCGCCTCCTGCGCCTGGCGCAGGCGACCCGCTCGGAGCTGGGCGTCGACGCGCTGCTCGCCCGCGCGCGCGCGGAGCGGGCGCTGGGCGATCTCGAGCGCGCGCAGCGCACCCTGGTCGAGGCCGATCGTCTGGCGCGCGTCGGGGGCGACGGGGCCGAGCCCGACGTGTTGGTCGAGCTGGGCGATCTCTACTACGAGGCCGACAAGGAGGTCGAGGAGGCCCAGGGGCGCTCGCCGCGGCGGCTCTACGACGAGGCCCTCGAGCGCAACCGCGAACACGAGGGCGCTTGGCTCGGCCTCCTGCGCCTGCACCGCACCAACTGGCGGCGCACGAGCCGCTCGGCGGGGGACATCCTGCGCGAGCTGCTCACCCTGCGGCCCGATTCGCTGCAGGCCCTGCTCGCCGCCGCGTCCCTCGACCTCGAGGACGGCCGCCTGCCCGCCACCCGCGAGCGCCTGGCGCGCCTGGCCCAGCTCGCTCCCGAGCGCCGCGACGTGCGCACCCTCCAGGCCGCCCTGGCCTGGGTCGAGCACCGCCGACCCGAGGCCGAGGCGATCCTGGCGCGCCTTTCCGCCGAGGATCCCGGCGATGGATTGCCCGAGCGCGAGGTCGGCCGCCACCTGCTCGAGCTGTATCGCTTCGCCGAGGGCCTGCCCTTCCTGCGCCGGGCCGTCGAGCGCGATCCCACCGACCACGAGGCCTGGACGCAGCTCGGCCGCGCGCTCGCCAACACCGGCGACGAGGCCGGCGCGCGCGAGGCCCTGGCGCAGGCCGTGCGCCGCGCCGAGCTGCGCCAGGACGCCTGGCGCAACAACATGGCCCGCGTGCTCCAGCGCATGCAGCGCGAGTACGCCGAGGCGGACCACGGGACGCTCGAGTTCGTGTGGAAGCCCGACGCCGCCGCGGTGCTCGAGCGCTACCTCGTGCCGTTCTACCGCGAGGCGCGCGAGGAGCTGAGCCAACGCTACGGCTTCACGCCCGACCCGGTGCGCATCGAGATCTTCCGCGAGCACGCCGACTTCTCGGTGCGCTCGACGGGTTTCACCGGGTTTCCGGCCCTGGGGGTGTGTTTCGGTCCGGTGGTGACCGCCGTCTCGCCGCTGGCGGAGATGCGCGGCCAATTCTCCTGGGCGCGCACCTCGTTCCACGAGTTCACGCACGTGATCCACCTGGGGCTGTCCAACAACCGCTGCCCGCGCTGGATCACCGAGGGCCTGGCGACCTGGGAGGAGGAGGCGCGCGAACCCTCGTGGGCGCGCAACATGCGCCGCGAGCTGCTCGACGCCCACGCCACGGGACAGCTCATCCCGGTGCGCGAGCTCAACCGCGCCTTCCGCGGTCCGCGCATCCTCTTCGGCTACTACCAAGGCGGGCTCCTGTGCGAGCTCCTGATCGCGCGCCACGGCTTCCAACCCATGGTGCGCCTGCTGCTGGCCTTCGACGCGGGCCTCGATCTCGACCAGGCCCTGGGCGAGGTGTTCGGCACGACCCCCGAGGATCTCGACCGCGACTTCGCCGCGTTCGTGGGGGCCAAGGTGGCCGAGCTGCGCCTCGAGCCGCGCTGGGACCCCGCGCTCCTCCCGCGCCTGCGCCTGTCGTTGCCGCGCGAGCTGCCCGACGACGGGCCGGGCCGCGAGCGTTGGCGCGACACCTGGCTCTCGATCGCCTGGGGCCACTGGCAGCAGGGCCGGCGCGTCGACGCCGAGGAGGCCCTGCGCCAAGCGCGCCGCGCCGGCGGAGATCCACCCCGCGGCCTGTTCCTCGAAGGCGAGATCGCCCTCGCGAACCGCCGCGGGGAAGAGGCGCGCGAGCTCTTCGAGCGCGCGCTGTCAGCCGGCGGCGAGGATTTTCGCGCCCGCATGGTCCTGGCGGCGATGGCCCGCGAGGGGGGCGACCTCGAACGCGCCGAGCGCCACCTGCTCGCCGCCGAGCGCGCCTTCCCGGGCTTCGACCCGCCCGACCTCTCGGCCGAGAGGCAGCTCGCGAACCTCTACGCCCAGCAGGACCGCACCGACGAGGCCCTCGCGGCCCGCGAGCGTTACCTGCGCTACGACTCCGGGGACTCGCTCACGCGCCTCGAGCTCGCGCGCTGGCACCGTTCGAACGGCCGGCTCGAGCGCGCCGAGGTGCTCTTTCGGCAGGCGAACGAGGTCGATCCCTTCCGCCGCTCGCTGCACCGCGATTGGGGCGACACCCTGTTCGGGCTGGGGCGCTTCGAGGAGGCCCTGCGCGAGTACGAGGTGGCGATCCTGGTGCCGCCCGAGTACGACGCCGACCGCTCCGGTCCCCTGACCCCGCGCCAGGAGGCGGAGCTCGTCGGCCTCGCCGCGCGCTGCCTGCTCGAGTTGGGCCGCGAGCCCGCCGCGCTCGAGCGCGCGCGCAAGGCCCTCGAGCTCGACCCCGAGTGCAGCATCGCGCGCGAGATCGCCGAACGCTTGCAGTGAGCCGCGCTCTCACTTCGGCCGATCGCGCTTGACCCGTCCCCGTGGGCCGGGTATCGCCCGCGGCATGGTTGCACGTCCCTCCCGCCCGCCGCGCGCGCGGCTACCGCTCCTGGTCCTGCTCGCACTCCTGTCGGGCTCTTGCTCCGAGGCGCAACCGCCCCCGGCGCCCGCGCCGCAGGCCGCCCAGACCCAGGCCCGAGCTCCGCGCGTCGAGCTCGACGCGGGCGCGCGACCCGAGCCGATCCCCACCCGGCCGACGCGGCTCGCGGGCCGGGTCGTCGATCCCTTCGGTGCGCCCGTGGGGGCCGGGGTGCGCGTCGCCGCGGTGGGGCACGCCATGGGCGAGCTGCTCTCGCCCGCCGCGCGTCGGGCCGAGGTGCTGGGAGCAACGGTCGTGACCGACGACCAGGGGCGATTCGAGCTCGGCCCGCGGGAGCTCGACCTGCCCCTGCCGCTGCGCCTCGTGGCGGTGTCGGAGAGTTCCCTCGGCACCCTGCGCCCCAGCGCCGACGGTCCCGTGCAAGAGACCGGCCTGCGCCTGGTCGTGCACCCGCTCGTGGGTCGGCGCGTGCGCCTGATCGACCAGGAGCGACAGGCGGTGCGTTGGCCGGTCGAGGCCCTCTCGGCCTCGGTCGTCTCCAGCGAGCCGAATCTCGCGCTGCTCGACCCCGACGCGATCGAGTGGAGCCTCTTGCCCTACGACCCCCTGGATCGCACGGCCACGGGGAACGGGGAGCGGGTGCTGCTGGCCGAGTTGCGCGATCCCCAGGGCGGCGCGCCGCCCTCGTTCGCCTGGAGCCTCGAGCTCGCGGGCTACGACTTTGCGCGGCTGCGGGTCGAGCTGCTCCCGTTGGCCGCCGGCGTCCCTCTCGAGCTCCTGGAAGGCACGCTCGAGCGCACCGCGCCGGGTTTTGGCGCGATCGTCGTGAGCCTGCCCCCCGGGCTCGGCGGGGCGGAAGGGGAAGAGCTCGCGCCGGGAATCGCCCTGGTCCTCGAGCCCCGCGCCGGCCGGCGCAGCCTGGCCTACGAGCTGCGCCGCGCCCACCAGGGCCGGGTGCACCTGGCCGACATTCCGGCGGGCGAGTACGGCGCGCGCCTCGAGGTGCGCGGAATCCACCGCCAGCCGCCCGCGGACGCCCCGGCCCTGTCCCTGAGCGTGCCGGTGGACGGCGAGGTGCCTTTCGAGCCGGGCGGCCCGGCCTGGTCTGCGGTCGAGTTCGAGATCGAACTGCCCTCGGGGGAGCTCTCCGCCGGCCGCCTGCACCTCGAGCTCAGCGCCGGAAAAGGCCAATCCGTCGGCAGCGCGCCGGTGCGCGAGTTCCGCAGCTTCGCCGCCGCTCCCTACCGTTTCGCCCCCTCCCCGGCCGGGCACTACACCGTGCACGTGCGGCGCCTCCCGGGCTTCGTCGAGGCCGGCGAAGTGCGCGACCCATTCCTCGAAGTCGAAGAGCAGGACCTCCCCTGGACCGACTTCGAGCTGCGCCCCGGCCACACCTCCCCCGTGCGCCTACGCCTCGCGCGCTGACCCGCGCCGCGAACGAACCCATGCACCCACCGACCCTATCTACCCCCTTGCCCCGCTCCGGGACCCATCGTCACCCTGCCCGCGCCAGCGCCATCCGCGCCACCAGGGCGAGCGCGATCGAGTGGTGGCCCCGGAAGAGCACTGCGCGTGGCCTGCTGCTGTGGTCGAGGTAGAAACGCACGCCGAAGCTCCCCCGGTCCCACTTCGGGCACAGCCTGTCGTCGAACACCTACATGAGCTGCCCCAGGTCGAAGGTCCGTGAAGGCGAGCCGCGCCGAGAGCGCGACTTCCTCGGAGTCCGACGCTACACTCAACCGCAGTACGGCCCGACCCCCGGTCGATCGTTGGGCCTTTCTATACCCGTTCCATCGGCGGTGCAGGCAGTGCTCTTGCCCGGTAGTCGTTCCTGCGCTCATGCCAATCCCTGTTCCGCTCCCCGGAATCTTGGCGCCCAGAAGGGGTGAATCCAGCGGGGTAATCGCTGCCTCCACGACGCCGGCCTTGGGCCGGATGGAGAGCAACTCGCCGCCGTACCGACCGCTGGCCAGCTCGCGGACGACGTGGTGCGGGTGCTGTGGACGCTCTTCCTGCTGCAC
>CAYMYN010000009.1:52271-124085 GCA_964394665.1 uncultured Planctomycetaceae bacterium | reverse complement strand
GATCACCGTACCGGGGAAGGCGACCAGCGACTCCTCGAGCAGGCGCAGGGTGTCGAGGTCGAGGTCGTTGGTCGGCTCGTCCAGCACGAGCACGTTGCCGCCCTGGATCAGGAGCTTGGCGAGCAAGAGCCGGTTCTGCTCGCCGCCCGAGAGCTTCGAGACCGGTGTGTGTTTGCGTGGGCCGGCGAACAACAGGCGGTCGAGGAAGCCCTCGACGCGCACCGCGCGACCGGCGACCGAGACGTGTTCGTTCTTGCCCGCGACCTCCTCCACCACCGTCGCGTTGGGATCCAGGCTGGTGCGCAATTGGTCGATGCGCGAGAAGCGGACCGTCTCGCCGATCGAGACCTCGCCGCCGTCGGGCGCGAGCTCGCCCGTGATGAGCTTCAGGAGCGTGCTCTTGCCCGCGCCGTTGGGACCGATGACGCCCAGCCGTTCGCCCGCGCCGAGCTCGAGGTCGAGGGGCGGCACGACCTCGCGGCCACCGAAGGCCTTGTGCACGCCGCGCAGGGTCAACACCCGCGTGCCCAGACGCGGGCCGGGCGGGATCGTGAACTCCGCGCCGGCGCCGGGCTCCTCGCGTTTGCCGGCCACCAGGTCGTGGTAGCGCTCGATGCGCGCGCGGGCCTTGGTGGTGCGCGCCGGAGCGCCGCGCAGCATCCAGGCCGTCTCGCGCCGCAGGACGTTCTTGCGCGCGGACTCGGCGTTCTCCTCGGCCGAGAGGCGCGCCTCGCGGGCCACGAGGTAGTCGGCGTAGCCGCCTTCGTAGGGGTGCAGGACTCCGCGGTCGAGCTCGACGATGCGGTCCACCACGCGGTCGAGGAAGTAGCGATCGTGGGTCACGAGCAGGAAGGGCACCCGCGACTCGGTCAAGAAGTCCTCGAGCCAGTCGATCACCAACGCGTCGAGGTGGTTGGTCGGCTCGTCGAGCAGCATCAGGTCGGGCACCTCGAGCAGCAGGCGCGCCAGGTCGACGCGCCGGCGCTCGCCGCCCGACAGACGGCCGCACAGGGCTTCGGGGTGCTCGAGCCCCAAGTGCTCGAGCATCCCGTCCACGCGGTGCTCGACGTCGTGGCCGCCCTGGGCCTCGAGGCGCGCCTCGAGCTCGCTCTGGCGCGCGAGCAGGGCCGTCATGCGCGCCGGCGAGACGCCGGGCGCGGCCAACTCGGCGTACAGGCCCTCGAGCTCCGCCAGGGCCCGCTCGCGCGCCTCGAGGCCCGCGCGCACGACCTCGCGCACGGTCTTCTCGGGCGGCAGGACCGGGGCCTGGGCCAGCACCCCCAGACGCAGGCCGCGGCGCGCCGTGCGCACGCCCGAGTCGGCTTCCTCCGCGCCGGAGAGGATGCGCAGCAGGGTGCTCTTGCCGCTGGCGTTGCGGCCCACGAAGCCGACGCGCGAGTCCTCGTCCAGGGCCAGCGACACGCCGCGCAGCAGCTCGACGCCCTCGTAGCCCTTGTGCACGTCCTGGAGGGCGAGGAGGCTCATCGCGTGGGGTCCCCCGGGCCCATGCCGCGGCCAGGGGGGGGCGAGATCATCGCCGCTCGCAGGCGCGAGCGCCAGGAGCCAGCGAACAAGCTCGTGCGGTCGTAGCCGGACCGCCCCTCCCGCGGGCGCGCCGCTGACCCCCACGGGTACGTCGGGGACGGCCCTCACTCGAGCTCGACCCGCGCGGTTTCGCCCGTCACCTGGGTGACATCGAAGGTCGCGGTGCACGCCGGCTCGTGCTCGACGCGCAGGGTCTGCGGCGGATCGGGGGCGGCTGCGCGCCGACGGCGATGGCGAAGCGCAGCTCGTAGGTCGCGTTGGCGCGTGATGGAACGATGCTCAGCGTGACGCTCCGTTGTCCCGACAGCGGCGCTTCGAGGCGGAACGAGCCCTGCGCATCGGTGCGCGTCGCGATGCCCCATGAAGCCGAGCGGCCGACGAGCTCGGGTGGCTCGCACGCAACTCGGACGAAGCGCGGGCTGGCACGCGCTCAGGCCTTGGGGCCCGGGCCGTGGCCGGGGTCGCCTTGGCTGGGACCCTGGCGCAGGTCCTCGATCGGGATGCGGAACAGACGCGCGGCGGTGCGCCAGGAGATGTTGGCCTTCGTCTCGTCGTCGAACTCGAGGCTGTCGAGGAACTTGATGTAGGCGCCCATGCCGACCAGCGGCCAGTCGCTGCCGTACATGAGCTGCCGGCCGGGGTCGCCCATGTAGAGGATCATCTCCTTGACCTTCGCCAACATGTAGCGCTCGAAGTCGGCGCTGAAGTTGCCCAGGGTCAGGCCCGAGATGTCCGCGTAGACGTTGTCGTTCTTGTAGAGCACCTGGGCCGTGTCTTGGAACCAAGGATTGCCCAGGTGCGAGATGACGAACTTGACGTCGGGATAGTCGACCGCCACGTCGTCGACCAGCAGGGGGTGGGCCTGGCGCACCTTGGCGTGTTTGGCGTAGGTGTCGCCGCAGTGGATCATCACCGGCACGTCGTGCTTGGCGGCCAGGCGAAAGACGGACTCCAGGGACTCGTCGTTGATCGCGTAGCGGTCGTAGCCGGGGTAGAGCTTGATGCCCTTGACCACGCCGTCGCGGATGCGCTCTTCCATCGAGAACAAGTCCGTGCGCGCCTCGCTGCGCCAGCGCAGGCCCTCGACCACGGTCGTGCGCGGGTCGTCGGCCAGGATCTCGAGCACCTGCTCCACGCTCGGCCGGTCGACGTCGACCTTGTACGAGGTCAGCACGACCGCATGGTCGACCCCGTGCTCGGCCATCTTGGAGTAGAGCGCCTCGACGTTCTCCCGCGTAGGCCGCCCGGGATTCTCGACGTAGTTGTTCAGATGGACGTGGCAGTCGATCAGCATGCCCCCACCATATAGCAGGCCCCCCACCCGGACGAGCCTCGCCGACCCACCCAGCACCAGGCCCGCGGGCGCGGTGCGGGAGAGGGCGCGGCCGGCTCAGCGCAGGTCGAGCTCCAGGGTTTGGTCGCTGAGGCCGTCGAACTCGAGCACCTCGCTGTGCCTGGTGCGGAGGTTCATGATCTGGCCGTAGCTCACCGCGTAGCGGCCGGCGGCCAGGCCCGCGAGCACGACCTCGGCCTCGCCGCGGGAGTTGAGGTCGCGGTAGTGATCCGGACCGCCCTCGCTGCGCGCGGAGACGTAGAGACGCGGCGGGTCCTGGCCCTCGGGCACGAGCACGCGCACGCGCAGGGCCGAGCCGGTGCGGAACTCGACGGTGCGCTCGACCTGGCCCGCGACCTCGACGTCGCGCAGGAGCAACGGCTCGAAGACGGCGCCGGGGTCGATCCACAGGGTCCAGGTCCCGGGCGGAATGGCGCAGCGCGCGCGGCCCTCGAGCAGCGGCGCGTGGTGCCACTCGAGGGGTTCGGCCGGGAGCGGGGCGCCGACGCCGGCGGGGAAACGCGCCACGCGCAGGGCGACGACTCGGCGCTGCTCGGCGAGCTGGGGCGCGGCGAGGATCAGCCCATCGCCCTCGACCAGGCGCAGCACGAGCCCCTCGGCCCGACCGCGCACGCGCGCCGTGCCGTCCGCGGCCGGCACCAGCCAGGGATGCCAGGGCACGAGGGTCACCTCGCGATCCTTGGGCACCCGGATGCGGAACTCCCCGTCCTTGGGCCAGATCCCCTCCGGCGGCTGTTGGCCGGGCAACCAGCGCGAGGGTGAAGCATCCGCCTCGAGGCCCTCGACCCGCACCAGGGCGCGCACGAGTTCCGCGGGATCGTCGAGCTCGACGCGCCCGCTGACCCAGGCCGTGCCCGAGAGCACGAGCAGCACTTCCGCCGCGCCGCCGGGCGCGAGCTCCGCTTCGTCCGACGCGGTCCCCGAGGCGCGGTCGAGGACACGCCAGCGGCCGGGCTCGAGCTCGCCGAAGGCGAACCCGCCCGCGGGACCGTTGGGATAGCGCAGGCCGTTCGAGTGGGCGAAGGGCTGGGGCGCCTTCCAACTTCCGCTCGGCTCGTCGAAGCGCTCGGGCGCGACCTCGAGCTCCTCGGGGGTCTCTCCGGCGACGCGCACGTGCAGCACGCCCGTGCGCACGAGCGCGATCTCGCCCCGGGCCGGGGAACCGTCGGCTGGGAATTCGAGGGTCGTGCCGGAGCCGCGCACGCCGGGCGCGCGCAGGTGGAGCGTGGCCTTCGAACCCGGATCGAGGCCCTCGAGCTCGAGCTCGAGCACGGCCGCCTCGGGGTCCTCGGCCAACACCCGCGCGCGCACGCCGTCCCCGGCGCTCACGCGGAAGGTGGGCGGCAGGAGCGGGCGACCCTCGACAAGCACCGTGACGGACGCCCGCGCGCTGCCGGGAAGCACGACCTCGACGGCCGCGTCGCCCTTCTCGAGGTCGACCTGGGCCACGTTGCGACCCCAATCGCCGCCGGCGCGGTCGACGTGGATCCCGACCAAGCCGCCGTACAGCTCCTCGATCACGGCCAGCCCCTCGGCGTCGGTCCTCACGACGGGCGCCATGAGGTTGTTGCCCTGGCTCCTCGCCACGACGCCGGCCCGCTCCACGGCGCGGCCGTCGCGCTCGCGAACGCGCACCTCGACGCGCCGCGGTCGGCGGAACGTGGCCTCCTTCCCCTCTTCCTTGCCGGGATCGATCCACAGGCGGGCCAGGGACCCCGCCGGATCGCGCGCCATCCACAGGTTGCCTTCGCCCAGCCGATCCGCGACGAGGAACGCGCCCTGCATGCGCGCGGCGAGCGGTTCGGGCGGCGGCGCCCCGAACCCCAACGCTTCGGGCGCGACGCGCAGCTCGATCGGCGTTCCGTCGGCGGGGATCGGCACCTCGCCGGCCGCGATCGGCCAGCGCGCGCTCTTCCGCGCGAGGGGCGCGAGCTCGATCGTCATGGGCTCGGCGCCGAGGACCAGCGCCGTGCTCGATCCCGGCCGAGGGAAGGACTGGTAGCCCTCGGCGCGGGCGGAGAGGCGATACCTGCCGCCCGGGATCAGATCCGCGAAGCGCGCGCGGCCCTCGCCATCGGTCTCGGCGACCTCGACGGGACGAGAGGAGATCCCCTCCCCGCCCCCACGCCGGACGTCCTCCTCGCCGGGGAAGGCCGCGGGCGAGTTCGACCACAGGTCGAGCGCGACCCGCGCGCCGGCGACGGGCGCGCGCGTCAGGGCGTCGAGGGCGAGCACCTCACCCACCGCGAAGGGCTCCAGTGCGATCTCGAGCGACGCGTCCTCGGGCACGAAAGCCTTCGCGCGCGCGCCCCCTCGGTCGGCGCGGGCCTCGAGGTAGAGCGGGCCGCGCGGGAGGAACTCGAGGGTCGCCTCGCCGCGTTCGTCCGCGCGCGCCTCGATGCGCTGGCTCCGGCCGTGGCCGAGCTCGACCCGGAGCCGCGCACCGGCCGCAGGACCGCCATCCTCGCGCACCCGCACGCGCAGCGTGTGCGAAGGCGACAACACGAGCGCCTCGACCTCGACGCGCAAGCCGTCCCCATCGGCCTGGCCCTCGAGGCTGCGCGCGGGCAGGGCGCGGCGGGCCCCATTGCCCCGGCCGTCGCTCGCGGAGAGGGAGACGATCGGCCAGGGCTCGGCGAGCTCGAGCGTGCCCTCGAAGGCGCCCGCGGCGTCCGTGAGCACGACCTGGTCGAGCGCACCCTCGAGCTCGATCGCGACGCGCGCGCCCGCGACGGGCCGACGCGTGGCGTCGAGCACGCGGCCGACGAGCCGATGGGAGGCCGCGCGCGGCGGCTCCTCCCCGCGGACCGCGAGGGGCCCGCGCGCGTCCGTGGTCACCGCGGGCGGCTCGCTCGACCCGGCCACCCCCGGGGCAGCGTCGCCCGCGGCAGCGCCGGAGGGCAGCGGTGTCGGCGCCACGGCGGCGGGAGGGGGCGCGCCGCGGAAGACCAGGAAACGCAGCCCGAGGAGCGCGACGATCGCGAGGGCCACGATGGTGAGGATTCGACGGGTCTGCATGGTGGCACGGAGCGTCTGCCCTGGGCGTGGGGCCCCGCACGCGGCGCGCGGGAACCGGAACCCTCCCCCCCGGGCAGGATCTGGGGTACACCAGTACCCGATCGCGGTGACCGTGGTCCAACGGGACCGCGCTCCCATTTCCCCCCGCATCCAAGGACGCCCAGCATGCTCCGACTCCAAAGCACCCTCGTCGCCGCCCTGTTCCCGCTGCTCGCCCAGGCCGCCCTCGCCCAGGGGCCCTGCCCCACCGAGCCCACGCTGAACAACCACACGGGCGCGGGCAGCACCGCCTGCCCGTGCTTCGTGGCGGGCGAGATGGCCGGCGCGATCTTCGACGTTCCCGCCGCGCACTATCCGATCGAGATCCTGCGCGTGGGAGTGGGTTGGGGCTCGATCTTCGGCGGGGGCAGCCAATCGCTCGAGCAGGCCCTGCGCATCTACCCCGCGGGCTTGCCGAACCCCGGCACCCCGATCTTCGAGTTGCCCGGGCCGGTGCTGACCGACGGCTTCATCAACGAGTTCGATCTCGAGCCCCTCCCTGGCCAGGTGATCGTGACCGGCGGGCCGTTCACCGTGGCGCTCGAGCTGGCGAACGCGAGCCAGGCGCCTTTCGGCGCGAGCTTCGTCCACGACGGCGCGGGCTGCCAGCCCGGCAAGAACGTGGTCTTCGCCAACCCCGGCGGCTGGACCAACGCCTGCAGCCTGGGCGTCAGCGGCAACTGGCTCTTCCACATCGTCTACCGCCAGGTGAACTGCGGCGGGGACGGGCCCTTTTGCGTGACCTCCGCGAACTCGGTCGGCAGCGGCGCGCTGATGGGCTTCCTCGGCAGCACGAGCGTCGGCGCCGCGAACCTCAACCTGACCGCGGTGGGCGGCGTGCCCGGCCAGTTCGGGCTGTTCTACTACGGCGGCAACGAGCTGCAGATCCCCTTCGGCAACGGCTTCCGTTGCGTCGGTTCGGGCGGCGTCGGCCTGTGGCGCTTCGGGCCGCAGCTCATCGACGTGTTCGGCAACGCCGCGCGCCACGTGGATTTCACCACGGCGCCCTCCGGCGTCGGCGGCGGCCAGCTCTTCCCGGGCTCCACCTGGAAGTTCCAGTTCTGGTACCGCGACCCGGCCGCGGGGGGCGCGGGTTTCAACCTCTCCAATGGCCTCAGCCTGACCTTCACCTCCTGATCTCCGGCCGCCGGGGACGCGCGTCCACGCGGGACGGGCGAGCCGCGCGCGGAACCACACCATGGGCGACACCAAGAAGATCGAAACGGCCGAGAAGCTGCGCGCGCGCCTCGAGCGCGCGCGCGAACGCACCGAGCTCGTGCGCGTGCGGCGCGACATCCGCCGCGCCGAACGCATCACCGGCTACGTGGTCGCGCTCGGCGAGGGCTGGGTGCTGCTGGCGCCGCTCGAGGGCGGCATCCTCCTCGACGGCTATACGGCCCTGCGCCTGGCGGACGTCGAGAGCATCAAGCGCGACAAGGACGGCGAGGACTTCGTGCGCCGGGCGCTCGACCTCGCCGGCCACTGGCCGCCGCGCGCGCCCGAGGGCGTGATGCTCGACGACGATCCCTCGTTGGTCGCCTCGGCGGCGCGCGCCGCGGGCCTGATCGCGCTGTACGAGGAACGCTCCGACCCCGAGGTCTGCCACATCGGCAAGCCCCAGGACTGGAACAAACGTTCGGTCTCCCTGCTGGAGGTCGACACCGACGCGAACTGGCAGGAGGACGGGACGAAGTTCAAGTTCGCCGACCTCTCGCGGATCGACTTCGGCGGGCGCTACGAGCGCGTCCTCGAGCGGCTCGCGGGCCCCGCACCCGCGCGCGAGATCGAGCCCGCCGGCGTCCCCGAGCCGCTTTGAGCCCGGGAGCGGCTCATTCACCCCGAGGCCCGGCCACGCGCCGGGCCTCGAACCAGGCCGCGAGGTCCTCGAACTCCGGCCGGCCGTGCAGGGGCGCGAGGTTGCGGATGGCGCGCACGTCGGTGTACGGCGCACCCAGCTCGTACGCCTCGCGCGTCAGCTCGCAGGCGCGCGCGGCGTAGCGGGCCCGCGCCGCCTCGCGCTCGGACGGCGTGAGCTCCGGGTCCTCGGCCGCCGCCTCGAAGGCGCGCACGTGGGCGAAGGCCGCGCGGTGCCGGGCGAGGCCCTCGTTGGGCAGGGCCGCGGCCATGTCCTCGGCCGCGCGCGCCGCGCCGGCGTGATCGCCGCGCTCCAGGCGCAGTTGCCAGCGCGCGCCCTGGAGCTCGAGCAGGCTCTGGCGATAGCCGGCGTCGTCGGGCGAGCGTTCGAGCACCGTGCGCAGGGCGTCGATGCCGAGCGCCACCCGCTCCTCGGCACCGTCGAGGTCTCCGGCGGCGCGCTCGACGCTGCTCAGGTTGAGCTGCGCGATCGCGAAGCGATGGCCGTAGAGCGGCTCCTGCGGCGCGTTGCGCCACAGGTCCTCGAGCAAGCGCGCCGTCTCGCGGTAGTACGGGCCGGCGGAGCGCTGGTCGCCGCGCAGGTCGTGCGCCAGGCCGAGTTGGTTGAGCACCGTGGCCAGCTCGAGCTGGAAGGTGAGCGTGCTGGGATGCTCGTGCACGAGTTCCCCGAGCAACGCGCGCGCCTCGGCGTAGGCCGCTTCGGCGCGGGCGAAGTCCTGCGCGCGGCGCGCGGCGCCGCCCAGGTTGATCAAGGACGACGCGAGCTGGTGGCGGTGGACGGGCAGCGGATCCTGGGCCAACAGGCGCCGCATGAGCTCGACCGCCCGCTCGAGGGCCGCCAGGGTCTGGGGCGCGACGCCCTCCGCGTCCTGCGCGAGGTGATGCTGGCCCAGGTTGACCCAGGCCCAGAAGGCATCGCCCAGCGCGTCGGCGTCCGCCGTGACCCTGTCGTCCGTGTCGACGCCTACCAGGAGATCGAGCTCGTCGGCGGCGCGCCGCAGCAACTCCTCGGCCCCGGCGACGTCGCCGAGCTTCGAGAGCGCCGCTCCCCAGGCCGCGCGGTTGCTCGCGGCCGCGGCCACCAACCGGGGATCGCCGTCGAGCGCGGCGCGCGCGCCCAGGCGCTCCTCGAGCCGCTCGTGCAGCGCGCGTGCCCGCGCCAGGTCGCCCGCGCGCGCGAGCAGACGCCCCTCGTCGACGCCGGCGCGCGCCCAGCGCTCGAGCAACTCCGCGTCGCCGGGGGCGCGCGCGACGAGCCCCTCGAGCACGGCGTGCCCGCGGCCGGCGGTGGCGGCGGCCTCGGCGCTGCGCCCGAGCAGGTCGTAGAGCTGGGACAGGCGCCGCAGCGCGCTGGCGAGCTCGAGTTGCCCGCGCGCGCCTCCGTCCGTCTCGGTCGCCACGATGCCCTCGAGCAGGGCCACCGCGTCCTCGAGCAGGCGCTCGCGCAGGGTCTCCATCGCCGGCAGGAACGCGAGCTCTCGGCTGCCGACGCGGCTCAGCATGCGCTCGATGGCCTCGAGGGCGCTCGCCAGCGCGCGCTCCGCGCGGTCGCGCTGCACCGCGACGTCGCGCGAGGCGCGGTGTTGCTGCCAGGCGTAGGTCGCCGGCCCGCCCACGACCAAGAGCACGCCGAGCACCGCCGCCAACGTCGCCGCCGGGTGACGCTCGACCCAGCGCCGCAGGCGCAATGCGGCTCCGGCGCGCCGCGCCTCGAGCGGGCGCCGCTCGAGCGCGTTCGCCAGGTCGCGCGCCAGGTCCGCGGCGCTGGCGTAGCGGCGCGCGGGATCGGGGTCGGTGGCCGCGGCGCAGATCGTCTCCGCCTCCCAGGACGCGGCGGGGTTGCGGCGGCGCAGGGGCGCGAGCTCGCCCCGCGACACGGCCAGGATGACCTGGGCCTCGCTGCCCTCGAAGGCCGGCGCGCGGCTCAGCATCTCGTAGAGCGTCACGCCCAGCCCGTAGACGTCGCTGCGCGGCCCGGCGGAGCTCGCGTCCCCACGCAGTTGCTCGGGCGCCATGTAGCGCAGGGAGCCGAGCTGCGAGCCGGTGCGCGTGAGCTTGTCCGCGTCGCCGCCGCGCGCGAGCCCGAAGTCGACGAGCAGTGCGCGGCCCGCGCCTTCGCCCGAGAGCATCAGGTTCGAGGGCTTGAGGTCGCGGTGCAGCACGCCGTGATCGTGGGCGAACTGCAGGGCCTCGCAGGCCTGGCGCACGACCCGCAGGCAGGCCTCCTCCCAGGTGCCGGCGAAGAGGTAACTCGTGCCCTTGCCGGTCGGGTCGAGGTCGCGGCCGGTGAGCGCCTCGAGCGGCCGCTCCGCGAGGGCCACCAGGCGTTCCTCGACGCTCTCGCCGCGCACCAGCTCCATGGCGAAGAAGGGCACGCCGTCCTCCTCGCCCACGGTGTGCACGGCGACGATGCCGGGGTGGCGCAGGGCGGCGACGGTCTCGACCTCGCGCTGGAAGCGCTCGCGGGCGCCGCCGAAGTGCAGTTGGTCGGGGCGCACGACCTTGAGCGCCACCTCGCGGCCCAGCGCGAGCTGGCGCGCGCGGTAGACGACGCCCATGCCGCCCTCGCCGAGGCGCTCGAGGATCTGGAAGTCCCCCAGGCGCTCGGGCATCTCGTGCGCGCCACCCGCGGCGATCAGGCCGCTGCCGCGCAACGCGGCCAGGCGCGAGCGCAGGGCGCTGGCCTGGGCGGGGTGGGCGCCGAGCCAGCGCTCGAGGGCCGCCTCGCCGCGCAGCTCGAGCTCCTCGAGGCACTGGAAGAGCAGCTCCTCGAGTTCCTGCTCCGGCGGCGGCAACGCGTCGCCTCGTTCCTCTGCCTCGACCATCGGCTGGGGAGGGTAGGGCACGGCCGGGGAACGGGCGAAAGGGTCCCGATCCAAGAAAGAGGCCGCCGCTCCCCCCGTCGAGGGAGCGGCGACCGTGGAGCGCCCGGCGCAGGGTTGGAGAGAGGGGGAAGCCTGGCTGGCGCTACCGGTCCGCCGTCGGGTGCGGCGGGTGCCCGCCCGAGGACCTGTGGCCATGTCCCGGGGCGGGCGGGTCGGTCGGTCCTGCCGCCGATGGCCACGTTCTAACTGCGTGCCCTGAACCGGGCGTGAAGCGCGACTGAAACGCCCTTCATCCAGCGAGCCCCTCGGCCAGGGCGTCGGCGAGCGCCTCGAGCTCGGCTCCGGTGTGGGCCGCGCTCAGCGACACGCGCAGCCCCGCCCGTTGGCCGGGGTACTCGACGCGCGGCACGAGCAGGGAGCGCCGCTCGAGCGCGGCCTCGACGGCCGCGAGGCGCGCGCGCTCGTCGTGGGCCAGGGCCAGGACCGGCAGCCCGCCCAAGCGCACGGCCACGCCGCGCTCGGCGAGCAGGCGCTCGAAGTGCGCGAGGTTCGCGCGCAGGGCGAGCAGGTGCCGGGGCGGATCCGCCGCGACGAGCGCGAGGCCCGCGCGCGCCGCCGCCGCCACGTGCGCGGGGATCGGCGTCGTGCACACGTAGGCGTCGCTGCGCCGCACGGCCGCCACCAACTCCTCGCAGCCGGCGACGAAGCCCCCCGAGGTGCCGAGGGCCTTCGAGAGGGTGCCGGTCAGGACCACGTCCGGGTCGGCGAGGTCGAGCACCTCCGCGCTCCCCCGGCCGCGCGCTCCCACCACGCCCGTCGCGTGCGCGTCGTCGACGACCAGGGGCGTGCCGGCCGGCAGGGCGCGGCGGTACGCGGCCAGCGGCGCGAGCTCGCCGCGCATCGGGTAGCAGCCGTCCACGAGCAGCGCCGCGGGCGCGTGGTCGGTGGCGAGCTCCGCCGCGCGCGCCGGATCGTTGTGGGGCGCGCGGATCGGCGGGAGCCCCGCGGCGAGCGCGGCGCGCCGCAGCGTGGGGTGCGCGGCGGCGTCGACGAGCGCTACGCCGACCCGCGGCGCGAGGGCTTCCAGGGCGGCGAGGTTGGCGAGCATCCCGTCCGCCAGCAGGCACACCGCCGGCGCGCCGAGGAAGCTCGCCAGCTCGCGCTCGAGCAGGAGGTGCTCGCGGTGCGTGCCGGTCGTCGTGCGCGAACCGCCCGGCGAGAGCGCGTCGAGCTCGAGCCGCGCGCGGGCCGCGGCGAGCAGCGCTGGCTCGCCCGAGAGGCCCAGGTAGTCGCAGCCGCCGAACAGGATCCACTCACGGCCGCCCACGACGCGCCGCGTGCCGCGCCCCGACTCGGTCGGCGCGCCGCTCACGGCTTGCGCGGGCGGGCGGCCCGCGATCGCAGCGTTGGATGGGCGCGAGCCTGCGGGATTCGCATGGTCAGCGCTCTGCGTCCTCGAGGGGCGCGCCGGCGGCGAGCCAGGCCTCGATGCGCGCGCGGATGTCGTCGCGCACGCGCCGGAAGACCGCCAGCACCTCGGCCTCGCTGCCGGTGGCCCGCGCCGGGTCGGGGAAGAGCCAGCGCAGGCGCTGGACGCGGCCGGGGAAGATCGGACAGCGTTCCTCGGCGCGGTCGCAGACGCTGATCACGAGCTCGGGGGGATCGGCGAGGTAGTCGTGGATCGACTCGGAGCGTTGGCCCGAGATGTCGACGCCGGCCTCGGCCATGACCGCCACCGCGAGGGGGTTCAGGCCGTGGGGGTCGACGCCCGCCGAGAGGCTCTCGAATCGATCCCCGCCCAGGTGGCGCAGCCAACCCTCGGCCATCTGGCTGCGGCAGGAGTTGCCGGTGCACAGGAACAGGACGCGCATGCTGCGCAGGAGGGTACCCTCGCCGCCCCATGGCGCGCATCGGGTTCGACGTCGCTCCCCTGCACCGCCCCCACCCGCGGGGCGTGGTGCGCGTGGTGGGCGAAGTGGTGGGCGAGCTCGAGCGCCGCGGGCGGCTCGAGGTCGTGCGCCTCGCGCCCGGGCCGGGCGTCGGCCTCCTGGGCTGGCGCCAACGGGAGCTGCCGCGGCTCGAGCGCGAGCTCGACCTCGCCGGCATCCACTCCTTCCAGAGCGCCTTCCCCCTGCGCGGCGCCGGCCGGCGCGTGCAAACCGTGCACGAACTGCCCTGGCGCCACGGCGTGCGCGAGAACGCCGACCTCGCCCACCGCCTGTGGGCCTGGCTCGGGCCGCGGCGCGCCGCGCGCGTGCTCGTCCCCACCGAACACGTGGCCCGCGACCTGCGCCGCGGCCGCCGGGGCCCCGATCGCATCGAGGTCGTGCCCCACGGCGTCGGGCCGCCCTTCGGGGACGAACCGCCCGCCGGCACGCTCGACGAAGCGCTCTTCGGGCGCCTGGGACTCCCCCAGCGCGCGCTGGTCGTCGCCCCCGGCGCGACCCGTCCCAAGAAGAACCTCCGCGCCCTGCTGCACGGCGTGGCGCGCCTGGCCGGGCGCGGCGGGCCGCGCCTGCACGTCGTCGTCACCGGCGCGCCGACGCCCGAGCTGCGGGCCGACCTGGGCCTGGTCTCGCGCCTGGGCCTCGCCTCCCACGTCTCGACGCCCGGCGAGCTCTCCGACCAGGACCTCGCCGCGCTCTACCGCCTGGCGGTCGCGAGCGCGGTGCTCTCCGTCTCGGAGGGATTCGGCCTACCCGTCCTCGAGTCCCTCGCCTGCGGAACGCCGGTGCTCGTCCCCCACGACAGCGCCCAGAGCGAAGTCGCGGGCGAGGGCGGCTTCCGGGCCGACGCCGCCGATCCCGACTCGGTCGCGGACGCCCTCGCGCGGGCCCACTCCGAACGCGAGGAGCTGCGCTACACGTTGGCGGACAGCGTGCGCGAGCGCACTTGGTCGCGCTGCGCAGAACACGTCGAGGCGATCTGGGAGCGCCTCTTGGGCTGAGCTTCTGGATCGGCCTTCAGCGCCGCACGCCGCCGCGGTCGACGTAGCCGCGCGCGTGGGCCAGCTCCGCCAGCAGCAGCGTGCCCCCCGCCGCCCCGCGCAGGGTGTTGTGCGAGAGGGTCACGAACTTCCAGCCCAACAGCGGACAGGGCCGTAGGCGCCCGACGTGGGCCGCCATGCCGCGGTCGAGGTCGCGGCACAGGCGCACCTGGGGCGCGTCGGGCGCGGCGTGGACGTGCACGGGGCGCCGCGGGGCGCTGGGGAGCGCGAGTTCCTGGGGCAATCCCGAGAAGCTCGCCCAGGCGGCGAGCAGCTCCTCGGCCGCCGCGCGCCGTTCGAGCTCGACCGAAACACACAGGGTGTGGCCGTCGAGCACGTGCACGCGGGTGCAGGTGGCCGAGAGCTCGAGCCGCGCCTCGACGACTCCGCCGGAGCCCAGCGCGCCCAGGATCTTCTTGGCCTCGCTCTCGACCTTCTGCTCCTCCCCGCCGATGAACGGGATGACGTTGTCGAGGATCTCGAGGCTCGCGACACCCGGCAGGCCCGCGCCCGAGATCGCCTGCAGCGAGACGACGTGCACCCGTTTCAGGCCGAACTCGCGCGCCAGGGGCGCCAGCGCGAGCACCAGGCCGATCGTCGTGCAGTTGGGGTTGGTGAGGATCGCTCCGCGGCCGAAGTCCTGGCGGCCGAGCAACTCGAGGTGCTCGGGGTTCACCTCCGGCACGACCAGCGGCACCGCGGGGTGCATGCGGAACGCACCGGCGTTCGAGACGACGAGGGCGCCCGCGGCGGCGCAGGCGGGCTCGATCTCGCGCGCGACCTCGCTGTCCAGGGCCGAGAAGACCAGCGGCACGTCGAAGGGCGGCTCGCAGCGCCGCACGCGCAGCGCCGCCGCGCGTTCGGGCAAGGGCGTCGGGAGCAGCCAGCGCACCGCCTCGCCGTAGGGCCGGCCCGCGGAGCGCTCGGAGGCGGCCACGAGCGCGAGTTCGAAGCGCGGGTGCCCCTCGAGCAGCGCCACGAGCCGTTGGCCCACCGTCCCGGTGGCACCCAGGACCGCCACGGGGATGCGCTCCCCCTGCCCCGCTCCGTCCCGCGCGCTCATGCCGGCGCAGGGTAGCGCATCAGAAGACCGCTCGGCCAGCCGCCTGGAACAGCGGGCCCCAGATCAGGAGTGCCGTCGCCAGCAGCACGAGGTTGAGCGGATCGAGGATCGTGATGCGCAGGGAGAAGACGAGCATCTGGCGGCGGATGGCGCGCGCCGAGAGGCCCAAGCTCACCCCGATCGCGGTCCAGCGTTGCGCGAGGCGCAGGGCGCGCCAGGCCCCGCGCAGGGACCAGAAGCCGAAGATCGCCAGGGTCAGGCCGCGCATCATGTAGTAGGGATTGGGCAGCTCCATCAACGCCCCCCACCCGTCAGCCAGTACACGAAGAGGTAGACCAGGTTGGCGACCACCAACACGAGCAAGGAGAGGCGCACCTCGCGGCGCTTGACGTGCACCGAGTGCTCGATGAGCGACTCGATGCGGTCGGCCTCGCGTTGGACCGCGCTGCGCATGGCGCGCACGGCGCGTTCCTCGAGGTCGTCGGCGCGCGAGTCGTAGGTGCGCTGGATGAACTCGAGCACGCGCTGGTGCTCCTCGTCGAACAGACGCCGCAGGGTGCCGACGGCGCGCGTCTGCAGGTCGTCGGCCCGCGCGTCGTACATCTCGCGCGCCACCTCGAGCAGATGGCTGCGCTCGTCGACCAGCGCCTTGCGCATGGCGCGCACGGCGCGCTCCTCGAGGTCGTCGGCGCGCGCGTCGTAGCTGCTGGCGACGACCGAGATCAGGCCCTTCTTGACCTTGCCGGCCAGGCGCTTGTGACGCCCCTCGCGGGGCGCTTCGGGGGCCTCGCCGGGCTCGGGCTCGGGTTCGGGGGCTCCGGGGCTGGGCGTCGCGGCGCTCGACGCGGGGCTCGGCGCTGGACCCGGGGGAGGCGCCGCCGGCCGGGGCGGGCCGCCCGCGCCGTGCGCGGGACCGGCGCCCGCCGGCGGATCGCCGGCGGCCGCCAGGAGGGGCCGCGGCGCGGCCCAGGGGGGCGCGATCCAGCGGGAGAGGAACTCCTCGAAGCGGGGGCGCATGGCGCGGGGAGGCCGGGGGTCCGGCCGGAGCATCAACGTACCCTCATCGGCCGCGGAGCCGCAGGGGCTCACCACTCCCCGTCCCCGGCGCGCGCTTCATCCCACCACGGGGCAGACGAAGTCGGGGGGCTTGATGGCGAGGATCGAGCACTCGACGCGGTCGAGGACGCGCTCGGTGGTCGAGCCCACGTGCAGCCCCGGGACGCCCCCGCTCGAGACCATGCCGAGCACCAAGAGGTCCGGTCCCTGGTGCACGACCGCCTCGCGGATGACCTTGGCCGGCGAACCCGCGCCGAGTTGGATCACCGGGTCGAGGTCCCCGAGGGCCGCCCGGATGTGTTGTTGGGCGCGCGTGCGCAAGCTGTCGATGCGCGCCTGGCGCTGCTCGTCGGCGGGATCGGGGGCCTCGTCCGACGCCGCCGGAGCCTTCCAGGCGTGCACGACGTGCAGCTCGCAGCCCGCGCGCCGCGCGAGGTCGGCGGCGATGCGCGTGGCCTCGTCGCCGACCGAGGTCAGGTCGGTCGCGGCCAGGATCAGGCGCAGCACGAGGTCGTGCTCGGGCTTGACCACCCACACCGGGCAAGGGGACTCGCGCAGCAGCTTGGCGGCCACCCCGCCGATGCGGCGGTCGGGTTCGGGCGATTCGCTGCGTTTGCCCACCACCACGAGGTCGGCCTCCCCGCGCGCCCCCAGCCGACAGGCCTCGAGCCAGGCGCGCTCGCGGGTCACGAGCAGGTCCGCGGCGACGCCAGCCTGGTGGGCCTCCTCGACCAACGCCTCGAGGGCGGCGCGGCCCTCGGCGGACAGCTCGCGCGTGCGGGCCGCCGCGAGCCCCGAGGCAGCCGCCTCGCGGTCGAGTTCGTCGTCGTAGATCGAGTGCAGGACGCGCAACGAGCCGCCGTACTGGCGGGCGACCCAGAGGGCCTGCTCGAAGGCCTTGCGGCTACCGAGCGTCGGCTCGCCCCCACGGGCAAGCTCCAGACCCACCAGGATGTGCTTGAAGTCCATGCCCGTCCTGGGTGGGGATCAGACGATGCGCGGCGCGCGCGCGCCTGCCGCGGCCTCGATGTGTCGGCGGCGCTCTTCGTGACCGGCGCGGCCCATCAGGGCGTAGGCGGCCAGTTTCCCGGCCTCGACGCCCGGCTGGTCGAAGGCGTCGACGTCGTAGAGCTCGCCCATCAGGGCCACGGAGAGCTCCATCAGGAACAGGTACTGCCCGACCGTGTGCGCGTCGACGCGCGGGAAGATCAGGCTGCAGTTGGGCCGGCCGGCCTCCGTGAGCGCGATGCGCGTGCCTTCGCGTTCGGCCTGGAAGAGCTCGCCGATGCCGCGCCCGCCGAGGTAGGCCAGGGCATCGACGTCGGGATAGGTCTGGGGGATCTCGAGCGCGTGGTCGTGGCTCTCGACGCCGAGCAACGTGAACCACTTGTCGTAGGGTCCCTCGACGTAGAGCTGCACCTGGCTGTGCTGATCGGTGACGCCGACCGCGCGGATCGGAGTCGGCCCGGTGAAGGCGGGCTCGCCGCCGCGCGTGACGCGCTTGCCGATCGACTCGGCGAGGAGCTGCGCGTACCAGTCCGCCAACAGCCGCAGGCGGTGGCTGTAGGCGAAGGTCACCGACATGGGCTTGTGCTTGCGGACCTGCAGCACCCACTGGAGCGCCGCGTAGACCTGGGCCGGGTTGGCCTCGAAGCGCGCGTCGGCGCAGGCCTCGTCCATCTCGGCCGCGCCCGCCAGCAGCCCGCGCACGTCGATGCCCACGAGCGCCGAGGAGAGCAGGCCCACCGGCGAGAGCACGCTGAAGCGCCCGCCGACGCCCTCGGGCACGACGAAGGACTCGTAGCCCTCGCGCCGCACGAGCTCGCGCAGGACGCCGCCCTCGGCGTCGGTGGTGACGACGATGTGCTCGCGCAGCGCCTGCTCGCCCAGGCGCTCCTGGAGCAGCGCGCGGAAGATCAGGAACTGGCTCATCGTCTCGGCCGTCGTGCCGGACTTCGAGATGACGTTGAAGAGCGTCTCCTCGGGGTCGAACGTGTCGATCCACTCGCCGATCAGGTCCGGGTCGACGTTGTCGAGCACGAACAGGCGCGGCAGGCCGGCGGGCGGCTGCAGGTCGTGGTAGGGGCTGTTCAGGGCCCCGTGGAGCGCCAGATTGCCGAGGGCCGAGCCGCCGATGCCGAGCACGACCACGTTGCGGAAGCGGCCCTCCTGGCGGGCGGCGTAGGCGAGCAGCTCGTCGACCATCCCCTGGCGGTAGGGCAGGTCGAGCCAGCGCAGGTCGCGCTCGCGCCGGGCCCGGACGGCGGCCAGGGCCCGGCCCGTGCGCGGGGCCAGCTCGGCCAACTCGTCCGAGGTGACGCCGTGCTCGGGTCCGACCGCGTCGGCGAGCACGTTGCTGTAGTCCAGGCGGATCCGATCCATGGGGTGCGCTCCGTGTCCGCGCCGACCGGTCGGCCCCGCGGAGGGCCGCAGAGCCTAGCAGGGCCCCCCCCGCCTGTCGCGCCGCCGGCCTTCGACCCACGCGGACCGCGCGGCGGCCCAGGCGGGCCTCGATGATCGCGCCGTTGGGCGGCGGTACGATCGCCCGGCGAACGCGCGCCGGACCCGACGTGACCCGCCTCGAGTGTGCCCACCATCCCTCCCGCGGGGGCGAGTGTCCGGGGTGCGGGCTGCTCGAGCTCGACTACGGCGCGCAGCTCGCGGCCAAGCGGCGCAGGCTCGTGCGGGCCCTGGAGCGCTACCCGCACCTCGACCTGCCCGCGCCCGAGGACGTCGTCCCGGCGACCTTCACGGCGGCCTATCGCCATCGGGCGAAGCTGCCGGTCGAGATCGACGCGCGGGGCGTGCGCGTCGGGCTCTATGGCCCCCAGCACGCGGTCCTCGACACGCCCGACTGCCCGGTCCTGGCCGCGCCCCTGCGCGCGCTGCTGGCGCCCATCGTCGAGTGGCTCGCGGGGCGCGAGGGCGTGCACAGCATCGACCTGCGGGTCAGCGCGGCGACGGGCCAGGGCATGGTCGTGTTCGCCTGCCGCGGCGGCGAGCTGCACGGCGGGCCGCGGGCCGCGCGCGAGCTCCTGCGCCGCGTTCCGGGCCTGGCCACGGTCGCCGTCTCGCGCGCGGACCGCGAGGGCAAACGCGTGCTCGGCAGCGCGCCGCGGGTCCTGGCGGGGCCCGCGTTCCTCGAGGAACGCATCGGGGACACGCGCTATGCCCTGTATCCGGGCGCGTTCTTCCAGGTCGATCCGCGCCAGGCCGAAGCGCTCCACGCCCTGGTGCGCGCGATGGTCGGCGACGCGCGGCGGATCCTCGACCTGTACGCGGGCGTCGGCGCCTACGGCCTCATGCTCGCCCCGGGGCGCGAGCGCGTGTTGCTGGTCGAGGAGGTGCCCGAGGCGGCCGCGGCCGCGCGCGCCCTCGCCCCGCCCAACGTCGAGGTGCGGGCCGCGCGCGTGCAGGACGCGACGCCCGCGGGCGAGTGGGACGCGGCCGTGCTGAATCCGGCGCGGCGGGGCTCGGACCTCGTCACCCTCGCGACCCTGGCGCGCAGCGTGCCGCGCGCCGTGTACGTCTCCTGCGCGCCGGAGACGCTCGCCCGCGATCTCGACGTGCTCGCGGCCCACGGCCTACGCGCCGCGCGCATCGTGCCGCTGGACCTCTTCCCGCAGACGCCGGAGATCGAGACGCTCGTCGAGCTGCGGCGCGGCGCGGCCCTGGCCGATTGGAACGGCGGCACCGTGCGGGGCCCCTGGTCGGGCGCGCCGTCGGGCGCGACGGGACGGCCGCGCGAAGTGCTCGTGCTGGCCGTCGGCCGCACCCGCGGGCGCGGGACGCTGGAGGGCGCGCGCTACGAGCGCATCGCGACGGTCGCGACCCACAGCCTCCTGCGCCTGGACGTGCGCGGGAACCTCTCCCGGGCGCTCCAACGCCTGAGGGCCTTCGGCCACCCGCTCGCCGGCGAGGACCCGCGCACGGCGGCCTTCTTCGCCGAGCGCGCGGGTCTCCTGCGCCCGTTCGTGCACGTCGTCGCGGACGAACGCACGCGCGACGTCCCGCTGCACGGCGATCTGGCGGAGGCGCTGGAGCGCCTCCGCGGGATCTAGCGGAGGCGCCGCAGCACTTCCGCTGACCGATCCGTCAGTTCTGATCGCGGGAGCGCAGGAAGAGATACAGGAGCTGGAGGATGCCCGCCAACGCGGCGGCGACGTAGGTCAGGGCGGCCGCGCCCAGGACCTTCTGCACGCCCTGGGCCTCCTCGGCCGTGGCGACGATGCCCGTGCCGGCCAGCACCGCCTTGGCGCGATTGCTGGCATCGAACTCGACCGGCAGGGTCACGAGCTGGAACAGGACCACCAGGCCGAAGAGCAACACGCCGATCTGCATCAGCGTCTGGCCCATCAGGCCTCCGCCCCCGGCCAGCAGGGCGCCGAGCAGGAAGGGCAAGAACCACAGGCGGTTGCCGATGTTCGCGGCGACGACCAGGCGCGTGCGCAGCGCGAGCCACTTGTAGGCGCTGGCGTGCTGGATGGCGTGGCCAGCCTCGTGGGCGGCGACGGCGATCGAGGAGATCGAGCGCCCGTCGTAGACCTCCGGCGAGAGGCGCAGGGTCCTGCTCGTGGGGTCGTAGTGGTCGCTCAGGAACCCGGGGTGGCGCTCGATGCGCACGTCGTGGGCGCCGCCGGCGCGCGCCACCTGGGCCGCGGCCTGGGCCCCGGTCATGCCGCTGCGCACGCCCACCTGGGCGTAGCGGTGGAAGGCCGACTTGACCTTGAACTGGGCCCAGAGCGTCGCCGCCAGGCCGATGCCGGTCAGGGTCAGGTACAGGGGGTCCAACAGGAAGTAGAACATGGTCTCGATCGGGTGTCGGGCGGTTCGGGGAGCGCCTCCTATACGACAGCCCCCGACGCGCGTTCAACGCGGATCGGCGGGACACGCTCGGCGCGGGTCAGGGGTCAGAAGAGTCCGCGGATGCGGCCGTCCGGCTCGAGGTCGATCTGGCGGTAGGCCGGCGTGCGGCCGAGGCCCGGCATGGTCATGATGTCGCCGGCGTAGACGACCAGGAACCCGGCTCCCGCGGCCAGGCGCACTTCGCGCACGGGGAACACGAAGTCCCGCGGGCGGCCCTTGAACTGCGGGTCGTGGGAGAGGCTGTACTGCGTCTTGGCGATGCACACCGGCAGGCCGCCGTAGCCCTGGGACTCGACGCGCTCGATCTGCTCGCAGGCGCGCGGCGCGAGCTGCACCGAACCGGCGCCGTAGATCTGGCGCGCTACGGCCGCGATCTTCTCCAGCAGCGGCGCCTCGAGCTCGTACAGCGGGCGGTAGTCGGCCTTGCCCGACTCGGCGGCGCGCACCACGGCCTCGGCGAGCTCGAGGCCGCCCTCCGAGCCGCGCGCGAAGAGCTCGCTCGTCGCGGCCTCCTCGGCGCCCGCGGCCAACGCGCGTTCGTGCACCAGGGCCAGCTCGCGCGCGCTGTCGGTCGGGAAACGATTGACGGCCACGACCACCGGGACGCCGAAGCGGCGCAGGTTCTCGATCTGCGCCTCGAGGTTCGCGCAGCCCTTCTCGACCGCGTCGAGGTCCTCCTCGAAGAGCGCGGGGGGCAGGGGCGAGCCCTGCTTGAGCGGGTACTTGCCCGAGTGCGACTTGAGCGCGCGCACGGTCGCCACGAGCACGGCCGCGTCGGGGCGCAGGCCCGACACACGGCACTTGATGTCGAAGAACTTCTCCGCGCCCATGTCGGCGCCGAAGCCGGCCTCGGTCACGACGTAGTCGCAGAACCGCGCCGCGACGCGATCGGCGATCACCGAGGAGTTGCCGTGCGCGATGTTGGCGAAGGGCCCGGTGTGCACGAAGGCCGGCGTGCCCTCGATGGTCTGCATCAGCGTCGGGTCGAGGGCGTCGCGCAGGATCGCGGCCATGGCGCCGGCGCAGCCCAGCTCCTCGGCGCGCAGCGGTCCGCCGCCCAGGCGCTGCCCGAACACGATGCGCCCCAGGCGCGCGCGCATGTCGACCAGGTCCTCGGAGAGCCCCAGGATGGCCATCACCTCGCTGGCCGCGGTGATGTCGAAGCCCGTGTCGCGCGGGACGCCGTTCTTCGGTCCCCCGAGTCCGATACGGATCTCGCGCAGGGCGCGATCGTTCATGTCGACCACGCGCCGCCAGGTGACGCTCTCGGGGTCGATCTGCAGAGGGTTGTCGAGCAGCAGCGAGGTGTCGAGCGCCGCCGCGAGCAGGTTGTTGGCCTGGCCCACGGCGTGGAAGTCGCCGGTCAGGTGCAGGTTGAAGGCCTCCATCGGCACGACCTGGCTGCGCCCGCCGCCAGCCGCGCCGCCCTTGATGCCGAAGACCGGCCCCATCGACGGCTGGCGGATCGTGCACGCCGCGCGCCGACCCAGGCGCGCGAGGGCCATCGAGAGCCCGATCGTGTGCACCGTCTTGCCCTCGCCCGCCGGGGTCGGCGTGATCGCGGTGACGAGCACGTAGCGTGTCCCGGGCCGCGGCTCGCGCACCCCCAGGCGGTGGTCCACCTTGGCCTTGTGGTGACCGTAGGGCGTCAGGGCGTCGGCGGGGATCCCGAGCTCCGCGGCCAGCTCGGCCACGGGTCGCAGGGGGGAGGCGGCGGCGATCTCGGAGTCGGAGGGAACGGTCATGTCGGGCGCGCGGCGGGAGGTGGGTCGGCGGGCCAGGGTGCCGGGCACGGCCCCCTGGGGCGGGGATTGAACCGGATCCCGGGGCCCGGCGTGTCCCAGAACGGAACTCCCGGGGGAGAAAGTGCCCACGGATCCCGACCCTCCCCTGTACGTTAGCGTAGTCTTCACGGAAACTTGGACCGAGGAGGGAACGTCGGTGGTCGGCCCGGGGGGGACGACCCGCGCTCCGCTCCCCGCTCCCATCCCCGTCCTGCTCGCCCGCCGATGACCTCCCGCAGCGACCAGCTCAAGATCGGCGACTTCGCCCGCCTCGCCGGGACCAACCTGCGCACCCTGCGCTACTACGAGGAGCTGGGCCTGATCGCGCCCGCCTCGCGCAGCACCGGGGGGTTCCGGTACTACCGTCCGACGGACGTCAACCGGGTGCGCATGATCCGGGACCTGCAGGACCTGGGCCTGCACCTGGACCGCATCCGCGAACTGCTCGGGGACCAGTTGGAGCTGGTGGACCGCCGCGAGTACATGTGCCGCGTGCGCGCCGCCCTGCAGGAGCACGACCGACTCCTGGGCGAGCGCATGGCCCTGCTCGAGCAGCAGCGCGGCCGCGTGGCCGAGGCCCTCGCGAAGGTCGAGGTCTGCGAGCAGTGCCCCTACACGCCCGCCGTCGAGAACAACCGCTGCGAGCCCTGCCTGCGGACCGGGGACCAGCTCCCCGAGCACCTCTCGGCCCTGTTCTGATCCGTTCCCGACGGGCCGCCCGCGCGCCGGCGGCCGGCCCGGAACCGGCGCCGGGGCGCCCCGGGAGCTTGGGAATGGCCCTGGATCGCCTGGAGCCCTCCCCCGGGCACGGCCGATGGAGAGGGCCCCGCGGGCTCGCTCGAGCCCCACTCCCCCGCCCGGCGCCGCGATCCCGGCACGCCGGCCGGGCCGGTGGGTTAAGCTCCGCGCCCCGAGCCCCCCTGCCCCGATGTCAGGCCAACCGACCACCGTCTACCCGATCCGCGTCGCGGGCCTCTGGAACACCCGCCACACCCTGAGCGGCCCCGAGGGCGAGCTGGGCACCCTCAGCCTCGAGCGCAACGCCTTCGGGATGGTCGTCGGCGGGCGCTACGTGCCGGTCAAGGGCGAGGTGCTCGTCCTGCGCCGCGATCCGGGCCTGTTGCGCAGCCAGTTCTCGTTGTGGACCGAGGAGGGGGAGTGGCTCGGCTCCTCCCTGCGTTGGAGCTTCGGCCGCCGCGAGATCACGATCTCCACCGGCAGCAAGCCCGTGCGGCTCGTACCCCTGCCCGGGTTCCGCCGCGGCTGGCGCCTGGTGGCCCCCAAGACCGGCGAGATGGCCCGCATCCTGTGCCGCCCCTTCTCGCGCGCCGCCCGGGTCGAGGTCGAGCGCCGCATCGACTTCGAGTTGGTCGTGTTCGCCTACGCCCTGGGGTCGCAGGTCCTGTGCGAGTCCTTCTGGCCCGGACCCGACCCGCGACGGGCCCTCGACGTCGAGCCGGCCGCGGGCAACGCCTGAGCGGCCCCCGCGGGGGGAAGATCCCCGCCCCCTGGGCGTCCCTGCCCCTCGTTGCCCGGAGCTCCCCCCACCCACCCCTCAGCGCTGCTCCTCTCCGCACGACCGCTCGCCCCTGCCCCCCGATCCGCCATGAGACCCCTCCTCGTCATCCTGCTCGTGCTGCTCGCCGTCGGCGCGCTGATCTTCGCCATCACCACCCTGGGCAACGAGCCCGGCAAGGCCCCCGCGGGCGTCGGCCCCGTCGGCCCGCGCTCGACGGCCCAGGTCGATCAACCCCAGGGCGCCAACACGGACGGCGGTCCGCGCCAGGCCGCGCCGGCGGCGGTGCGCCAGACGGGCCCCGACCCCGCGCGCGTGGTCGAAGGTGGCGCGGGCTTCGCCAACCGCCTCAGCGGGACCGTGGTGGACGAGAAGGGCACCCCCGTGCGCGGCGCGCGCGTGACCCTGACGCGCCACGGGGCGGGCGTGATCACCTTCGTCAACGAGGAGGTCGACCGCTCCGACGATCGCACCACCGAGACCAACGCGAGCGGGGCCTACTCGTTCACCAACGTCCCGCCCTATGCGCACTACGCGCTGATCGTCGCGCACCCCGAGTTCGCGCGCGCCGAGGAGCAGGCCTCCCCGGTCGGCCCCGAGGGCGACATCCAAGAGCCGCCGATCGTGCTGCGCGGCGGAGCGCGCCTCTACGGCGCCGTGCGCAACTCCCTCGGGGACGGCGTCGCAGACGCCGAGCTGATCCTCTACGGCTCGTTCAGCGGACTGGGCAAGAACGACGCCCCCGATCAACTGGTGACCCGCAGCGACGCGCTGGGCAACTACCAGTTCCTCAACGTCCCGCCCGGCCACCGCACGCTCAGCGTGACGGCCGCCGGCTACGGCAACGCGACGATCGGCGGCCTGCAGCTCGAGCGCGCGGACGTCGAGCGCGACGTCGTGCTCGAGCTGGCCGAGATGATCTGCGGCACGGTCGTCGGTCCGGGCAACATCCCGATCGAGGGCGCGCGCGTGATCGCCATGTCCTACGCCAGCGGCCCGCGCCAATCGCGCGACGAGGCCGTCACCGGTCCGGACGGCCGTTTCTGCCTCGAGCACGTCAAGCCCGGCCAATACACCGTCGCGGTGGCCAAGCCCGGCTACAAGCCTGGCCGCGAGCCGCGCGTCGAGGCCGGCGACACGCGCCTGGTGTTCCAGCTCGCGCCCAAGTCGAGCATCTCGGGCGTCGTGATGGCGCGCGACACCGGCCAGCCGGTGACGAGCTTCCAGGTGCAACTGCGCGTCGCGTACGAGAACACCGAGGCCACGGGCAAGCTGGGCCCCGCGCTCTCGATGCAGAACCCGCGCGGTGAGTTCCTGCTCGACGACGTCTCGGAGGGCATCTTCGTCGTCGAGGCGACCGCCGAGGGCTACGCGCCGACCCTCTCCGAGCGCATCCGCGTCGGCTCCAGCCAGGAAGTCGTCGGCATCACGATCCAACTCGCCCTGGGCGGCACGCTCACGGGCCAGATCGTCGACCCCGACGGCAAGCCCGTGGCCGGCGCCGTGATCGAGACCCGCGACACGACCTGGACGGACGACTACTTCACCCAGGTCGTGCTCGGCGACCAGTTCCCGACCAACGCCAGCACCAAGCAGGCGCGCTCGGACGCCGAGGGCAACTTCCTGATCAGCGCCCTGACCCCCGAGACGTACCAGATCCGCATCAAGACCGACCGCTTCACGGAGCTTGTCAAGACCGACCTGCGCGTGGTCGAACAGGGCACGCTCAACGTCGGTCGGCTCCAGCTCGAGGCGGGCGGTACCGTCACCGGCACGGTCGTCGGCGCCGACGGCCAGATCGTCCCCGGTGCGCAGATCCAACTGCGCCCCGACGGCGTCTCGACCGGCCTCTCGATGCGCACCGGCAAGGCCGACGCCCAGGGCGTCTTCGTCCTGCGCAACGTGAAGCCGGGCAACTACAAGATCTCGGCGCTCGCGGCCGGCGGCGGCGCCGACATCTTCGGCGGCCTCGCCAACCAGTCGCGCAGCGAGCGCGCCGTGGTGGTCAGCGGCGGTCGCGAACAGCGGGTCGAGCTCAAACTCGGCGGCTGAGAGGCCGGGAGAAAACCGAGCATACGGCCTCCCAGATGCCCTTGGCACGGCCGCCAAGGGCGGCCGTCGCGCAGAGCGTGAGAGTTCTTCTCACACTCTGAGCGCCACGACCCCCTCACGAATCCTGTGCGCGGGCCCGCGTCCATCCGGACGCGGGCCCGCGCCGTTCCGGCATGCACTGGAAGCGGCCGCGACGCGGGATAGGCTGCGCCCATGGACCGATCCCACGCAGGCGGCGCGGCGACCCTCTCGGGCCTGCTCGAGCGCGAGCTCGGTCGCCCCGTGGACGTGCGCTTCGGCCGCTCGCGCCGCTTGCCCGTCGTCGCGCGCGCGCCGAGCCCCAAGGAAGTGCGCTCCGCGCCACGTCTCGCCCGCGGGGGCCTCGTCGTGCGCCTGCACGCCGTGTTCGAGGCTGCCCCCGAGCCGGTGCAGCGCGACCTCGCGAGCTGGTTGAAGGTCGGCCGTCGCGCGCGCAAGGCCTCGGAGCGGCTCGATCGCTGGCTCGAAGGGGCGCTCTCCGAGTTGCCCGCGCCGCCCGAACGGGCACAGCGCCGCACGACCCGCGGCAACGTGCACGACCTGGCGCGGCTCGCGCGCGAGTTGCTCGAGGGCGAGCTCGCCGCCGACTACGCGCACAAGCCAGCCCCCGGGATCACCTGGGGCGAGCGGCGGCGCACCAGCGCCCGACGCACCCTGCGCCTGGGTTCCTACGACCACGCCGCGCATCTGGTGCGCATCCACCCCGTGCTCGACCAACCGGGCGTGCCCGAGTCCTTCGTGCGCGCGGTGCTGTTCCACGAGCTGCTGCACGGCGCCCTGCCCGTGGAGCGCGACCGCGCCGGGCGCTGGATCCACCATTCGCCCGAGTTCCGCCGCCGCGAGCGGGCGCGCCCCGGGTACGCCGCCGCGCTGGCCTTCGAGCGCGCCCACCTCGACGCCTTGCTGCGCTCGACTCGCACGGGGCGCGACCTGGTGCCCGCCTCGGCCGCGCGCAACGCCGCGGCGCCTCCTCGGCCGAGCGGGGTGCGCCACGGCGCCGTCCGCCGCGGCGGGACGCGACCGGTCGCGGGGCCGGGCCTCTTCGACTGACGCCGGTCAGTCCGCGGACGCGGCGCGGGCCGTGTCGAGGGAGTGGGCGCCGGTCAGCAGGGTGCCGAGCACGTTGCCGCCGAGGGCTTCGAGCGTGTTGTGGGTCTGCTCGACGAACTGGCGCGAAGTGCTGCCCAGGCGCACCACGAGCACGATGCCGTCCGCCATGGCCCCCAGGAGGCAAGCGTCGCTGGTCGTCATCGCCTCGGGCGTATCGATCAGCACGTAGCTGTAGCGCTGCTTGAGGGTGTCGATCAGGGTTCGCACGCGATCGGAGCCGAGCAGCTTCGAGGGGTTGTCGGGCAACGAGCCCGAGCCCAGCAACGACACACCGCCGATCGAGGTCTGGCGCAGCGCGGCGTCCAGCGGGCAGGCCCCGCGCAGCACGTCCGCCAGGCCCTGGCGGCGCTGCAGGCCGAGGAACTCCTCGATCGCCGGTTGGTGCAGGTTGGCGTCGACCACGAGCACCTGGATGCCCGGCAGCTCCGCCAGGGCCACGGCCAGGTTGAGGGTCGCCACCGTCTTGCCCTCGCCGCGCAGCGCGCTCGTCAGCACGACGGTGCGCGGGGCGCCGTCGGGGTTGAGCGCCTGGATCGAGTTGCGCAAGCCCCGGAACTGCTCGGCGATCTGGCTGCGCGGGGCCACGATCATCGGCAGCTCCTCGCGCCGCGCCGGGACCAGACGGTCCTCGTCGGCCTCGGCGCGCTGCAGCGGTCCTTGGACGGGGCTTCTCTTGGAGGGGGCCATGGGCTCGGGCTCGCGGGCGGGATCAGGATGCTCTTCGGGCCGCGCGGGTAGAAGCCCGAAGGCGAATCCCGGCCGCCGGGATCAGGGCGCGAGATCCCGCAGGTCGCGCTCGAGCTCCCCGAGCGTGCGCGCGGGCGGCGCCGCGCGGGGTGGCCAGCCTGCGGGGTCGAGGCGCGCCCGCAGGGGGTGATCGCGCGCCGCGGAGACGGTGCGCCACACCTCGCGCAGGAAGATCGCCAGGGCCTCGTCCTGACGCGTGCCGGCGAGGGCCAGGGCCGCGGCGGTGAGGCCTTCCTGGAGCGACTCGAGCTCGCTCGAGGAGAGCGCGTTGCCCTGGGCCAGGCGCTCGAGCAGCAGGCCCCGCGCGCCGACGCCCCCCACGCCCGCCGCCAGGTGCCCGACCCAGGCGAACTCCTCGGGCCGCGCGCCCCGCTCGCGGACCTCGGCCAGAATCTCGCCCTGGCGCCGCGCTCCGAGCAGTCCCGCGCGCGCCAGGAGCCGAACCAGCGGATCGACGGACGAGCCGCCTTCGACGTGCCCCTCGAACAGGCGCGCGGTCGTGCTCGCCCCCTCCCGGCGCACCCACCCGCGCAGCACCGCCGTCGCCCGCGCCACGAGCCGCGGATCCGCCTCGAGCGCCGCGGCGTGCGGCACCAGGGCCGCCATGCCGTCCTCGAGCTCGCCGCCGGCGTGCAGCCAGTCCGCCACGAGCAACGCGAGCTCGGGGTCGCGCCCGGCGTCCTGCGCCAAGGCGCGCGGGACCGGCCAGCCGAGGCGCGCCGCGAGCCGCGCGAGCTCCAGGCCCGCGTCCCGCGGCACGCCGGCGCGCACCCAGGACTCGAGCTCGGCAGGCGCAGCGGGAACCGCGGCCGCGTCCTCCGTCGGGGCGACCTGCGCCGCGAGGGCTCGCAGCGTCGCGAGCCCCAGATGCGGCCCCAGCCCTGGCCGCCCGAGCAGCTCCACGAGGCCCGCTCGCGCCGCGGCCGAGCGACCGCGACGCCCTTCCAGGATCACCAGGCGCATCCACAGGGCCGCGGCCCCCCCGCGGGCGCGGGTGTCCGGCAGGGACGCCAGGAGGGGAGCATCGAGGTCCTCCCCGCGCGGCCCGAGGGGCGCCGCGGCCGCGAGGCCCCGGGCCGTGCGCTCGGCCAGCTCGCGCGCCCCGGCCCGCCCCTCGGCCAGGGCCCGATCGGCCCGCGCCAGGGCCCGCGCCTGACCCCAGGGGGTCGCCAAACCCGGCGCGACGCGGCCCGAGCCCGCGGCCAGGAGCAACGCGTCGAAGGCCGCGCCGTCCCCCGCCCAGGCCCGCTCCTCGAGCCAACCCAGGGCCGCCGGCCAGCCGCACCCGGCGAGCAGCAGGGCCGCCGCGGGCGCCTCGGCGCCGCCGCCCTGCACGCGGCGCACCGCATCGACGAGCAACGCCCGACCCCCCGCCAGGCGCGCCAACCCGCGGCGCGTGACGAGCACCCAGCTCGAGTCCAGGACCCGCTCCCCCTCGAGGCCGAAGACCTCGAGGTCGAGGTCGAAGATCGCGAGCAACCCCCCGAGCAGCCCCAGGGCATCCCCGTCGGCCTGGGGCCAGGGTTTCGGGCCCAGCTCGCGCACCGTGGGATCGATCGCGATCGGCAGCCCCAAGCCCGCCAGGCGATCCAAGCGCTCGAGCACCGCGGCCGGAGGCTCCGCGCCGGCCGGGAGTCGCGCCCAACTCGGCAAGCCCTCGCCCACCGCGCGCTCGAGCGCCTCCTGACCCGCGCCCCGTTCGCCGCAGCTCGGGCACCAGGCGGCGATCATCTGGGCCAGGGCGGACTCTCCGGCCGCGCGCAGCTCGGGCCGCGGCTCGTGCGCGAGGAAGGCCGCCATCCCCAGGCGCCGCGGATCGGCGGCGAGGGCGTCCACCAGGCGCCGGCGCACCTCGGCGTCGCCGGCACGCAGGGCCCTCACGAGCGGGGCCAGGTCCTCCGGCGAGAGGTGCGCGGCCAGGTGGCGCTCGGCGCGCTCGCGCACGCTCGCCTCCGCGGAGCCCAGGCGCTCGATCCAGACCCCGACCTCGGCCGGGTCCTCGACCTGGCCGGAGGTGGCCGCCGCCGCGCAGGCGAGCACCAGCGCGGCGAGCCCGGCCCGCCCGGGCGCCGGGGTCCATCGACCTGCGAGTCCCATCGCGCGAGAGGGTACCAGTCGCCGCGGCCGGTCCCGCAGGCCAGCCGTCCGACCGCGGGGGGCCGTTGGTACCCTCTGCGGCCCCATGTTCCGCCGCCTCCTGATCGCCAACCGCGGCGAGGTCGCCGTGCGCGTCGCCCGCACCGCCCGCGCCCTCGGGATCGGCGTCGTCGGCGTCGCCTCGGAGGCCGACCTGGGCGCGAGCTGGCTCGACGCCATGGACGAGGTCGTCCCGATCGGCGGCTCCGCTCCCCGCTCGAGCTACCTGCGGGCCGAGCGCCTGCTCCAGGCCGCGCTGCAGACGCGCTGTAGCGCCCTGCACCCCGGCTGGGGCTTCCTGTCGGAGAACGCCGGCTTCGCCGCCCTGTGCCGCGAACACCGCGTGACCTTCGTCGGCCCGCCGCCGGAGGTCATCGCGCGCATGGGGCAGAAGTGGCCGGCCAAGCTCGCCATGCGCGCCGCGGGCCTCTTGGGCATCCCCGGCAGCGAGGGTCTGCTCGAGGACGCGGACGACGCCGCCCGGGCCGCCCGGACCTGCGGGTACCCGGTGATCCTCAAGGCCGACGCCGGTGGCGGCGGGCGGGGCATGCGCCTGTGCCGCGACGAGGGCGAGCTGCGCGCCGCCTTCCGCCAGGCAGCCAGCGAGGCCGAGGCCGCCTTCGGCAGCGGGCGCCTGTACCTCGAGCGCTACCTCGAGGGTGGCCGGCACATCGAGGTGCAGGTCCTGTGCGACGCCCACGGCCACGCCGTGCACCTGGGCGAGCGCGACTGTTCGGTGCAGCGCAACCACCAGAAGCTCGTCGAGGAGTCGCCCTCGACGGCCCTCGACCTGGACGAACGCGCCGCGTTGGGCGCCGCCGCGGCGCGTGCCGCCGCCGCCATCGGCTACGTCGGCGCGGGCACGGTCGAGTTCCTGCGCGCGCCGGACGGCGAGCTGTTCTTCATGGAGATGAACGCTCGCCTGCAGGTCGAGCACCCGGTGAGCGAGCTGCGCTACGGGGTGGACCTGGTCGAGTGGCAACTGCGCATCGCCGCCAACCAGCGGCTCACCCTGCGCCAGGAGGAGCTCGTGCCGCGCGGCTGCGCCGTCGAGTGCCGCATCAACGCCGAGGACCCCGCGCAGGGCTTCCGCCCCTCCCCCGGAAAGTTGACGGCCTTCGAGTTCCCCGCGCCCCCCGGGCCGGGACGCCTGCGCGTCGACACGCACCTCGCCGCGGGCGACGTCGTGCCGCCGCACTACGACTCGTTGCTCGCCAAGCTCATCGCGCACGGCGACACGCGCGAGGCCGCGCTCGAGACCCTGCTCGCCGCCCTGGCGCTGGCGCGCGTCGAAGGCGTCGCGACCACCATCCCCCTGCACCAGGCCGTGCTCGCGAGCGAGGAGTTCCGCGCCGGTCGCCACGACACGTCCTCCATCCCGGGCTGGTCGCCCGCGGCCCAGGCTCCGCGCTGATCCCATGGCCAAGGTCCCCCTCGTCCCCATCGGCCGGCCGCGCGACGCCTTCCTCGACGACGCGACGCGCGCGCGCCAGCTCGCGGCCATGGCGGAGCGCGAACGCGTGCTCGCCGAGCGCCGCGCCCAAGTCGCCGCCGGCTGGGGTCCCAAGTACGTCGAGCGCGTGCACCAGAAGGGCAAGCTCACGGCCCGCGAACGCGTCGCGCGCCTGGTCGATCCGGGCTCGCGCATCTTCGAGGTGGGCACCTTCGTCAACCACGGTCGACGCTTCGGCGAGCTCGAGGCGCCCGCCGCCGGCGTCGTCACGGCCTACTGCCGCATCGAGGGCCGCTGGGCGATGGTGATCGCCAACGACAACACCGTGGCCTCGGGCTCCTGGTGGCCGCGCACGCCCGAGAAGATCGAGCGCGCCCAGGAGATGGCCCTGCGCCTGCGCCTGCCGGTCGTGTACCTGGTCGACTGCTCGGGGCTCTACCTGCCCGAACAATCGCGCTCCTTCCCCGGCCGCACCGGAGCCGGGCACATCTTCCAGAAGAACAGCCTACTCTCGGCCGCGGGCGTGCCGCAGATCGCCGGCGTGTTCGGCGACTGCATCGCGGGCGGCGGCTACATGCCGATCATCTCCGACCGCGTGTACATGACCGAGCAGGCCTACATGGTCATCGCCGGCGCGGCGCTGATCAAAGGCGCCAAGAGCCAACACCTCTCGAGCCTCGACATCGGCGGCCCCGAGGTGCACGTGCACCAATCGGGCTGCGCCGACGTGCGCGTGCCCGACGACGAGACCCTGCTGCAGGCCGTGCGCGGCGAGCTCCGAAGACTCGGCTCCTCGGCCGCGCCCTACTACCGCGGCGGCGCCGAGCCCGCGCCCCCGCACCACCCTCCGAGCGAGCTCGCCGGGCTCTTGCCCGCCGATCACCGCATGACCTACGACGCGCACGAGGTGCTCGCGCGCCTCGTGGACCAGAGCCTCTTCTGGGAGCTGCTCCCCGATCGCGGCCGCGAGATGATCGTCGGCGTCGGGCGCGTGAACGGGCTCTACATGGGCTTCGTGGCCAACCGCCAAGGCCTGATCGACGACCCCGAGCACCACGGCTCGAAGAAGCCGGCCGGCATCCTCTACAAGGAAGGCATCGCCAAGGTCGCGACCTTCAGCCGCGCCTGCGACGCCGACGGCATCCCCCTGGTGTGGCTGCAGGACATCTCGGGCTTCGACATCGGCGTGGAGGCCGAGCGACTGGGCCTGCTCGGCTACGGCTCGAGCCTGATCTACACCAACAGCACCAACAGCGTGCCGATGTTCACGGTGCTGCTGCGCAAGGCCAGCGGCGCGGGCTACTACGCCATGGCCGGCATGCCCTACGAGCCCGTGTGCCAGCTCTCGACGCCCATCGCGCGCCAGTCGGTGATGGAGGGTCGCACGCTCGCCATCGCGGCCTTCCGCACCAAGCTCGACGACGACTTCGAGATCGCGAGCGCCGACCCCGTCGAACGCGAGAAGATCGCCGCGGGCATGCGCCAGACCGAGGCGCGCATCGAGGAGGACATGGATCCCTACCGCGCCGCGAGCCGCATGGACACCGACGAGATCGTGGCTCTGGGCGAGCTGCGCGAGTGGCTGGAGCTCTTCGCCGAGGCCAGCTACCAGTCCAGCGGCCAGCGCCGCATCAAGAACCCGCGCATCTGGTCGCTGCACGACCTCGACGCCCTGACCCAACCCCGCGGATGAACGCCCCCGACGAACTCGAGCTGCTGGTCGAATCCACGCCGGAGGGCCTGCGCCTGCGTTCCCCGGGCGTCGGCCTCCTGACCGCGGCCGTACCCGCCGGGCGCGTACTCACACCGGGCGCGCCGGCCGGCGTGTTGCTCGTGCTGGGGCGCGCGTTCGCGCTGCGCACGCCCGAGGGCGTGGCGGGCGTGGTGCGCTCGGCCGCGCCCGAACGGGTGCACCACCCCGTCGGCTACGGCGAGCCGTTGTACGAGCTCGGCGCCCTCGAGGGCGGAGCGGCGCTGGGCTCCCTCGCCCACGGCGCGGACTCGCCCTCCACCTCGGGCCTCGTGCTGCGCTCGCCCCAGAGTGGTCGCTTCTATCACCGCCCGAGCCCGGACGCGGACCCGTTGGTCGCGCCGGGCGACGCGCTGGGCGAGGGCGATCCGGTCGGTTTGATCGAGGTCATGAAGACCTTCGCCACGGTGCCCTATCGCAGCCGCGGCGGGCTCCCCGCCCGGGCCCGGCTCCTGCGCCTCCTGGTCGGCGACGGGAGCGACGTGGCCGAGGGCCAGCCCCTGCTCGAGGTCGAGCCCCTCTGACCCAGCCCGGGTGGGGCCGTCCCCGGGGGGGCGACCCTGTTCCCGCGCCGTAACGGCCCATGCGACCCAGGGCGACATCGGGCAACCACCGGCCATCGGCGCACTATTTGTAAGAAGCGGCCCTTTCCGACTCGCCCGCTCGGACCCCAGTCCCGGATCCCATGCTGCAGACCCTCACAGCGCTCCTGCTCTTTGCCGCGCCCCAGTCGACCCCCTACTACCCCACCACCGGCGCCCACGAGGACGGGCGCCAACCCGGGGTCGCGGTGCGGGTCGCCCAGGCCCCCCAGGATCTGCCCGCGGTGCGCCTCGAGCGTCTGTCGGCGGACATCCCCTGGCCGCGGGGCATCGCCTGGACGGGCGAGGAGTTCGTCGTGGTGGCCCGCGGCCGGCACCGCAACTACGGCGGCCCGGCGCGCGACTTCGAGGACCACGGGGGACGGCTCTATCGCGTCGATCCGAACGTCTTCGAGCCCTACGAGCCGGGCGCCGTCCCCGGCGCCGCCGTGCGCGCCAACAACCGCGTGCTCGCCGAGCCCGATCCGAAGGTCGTGAACGTGCTCGATCGCTCCGGCGAGCCCCTCGAGGACACCCTCGCCGGCCGGCCCTACTGCACGCTGGTCTACGACGCGCCCTCGCGGAACGTGATCTTCTGCGCCTACTCGGGGATCGATTCGGGCGTCGCGCCCTTCTTCCGCAAGAACGCCACCGACGCGCTCTACCGCTACGACCTGCGCACGCAGAGCTGGGGCGTCGTCGAGTTGCACAAGGACGAGGTCGTCCCGGCGGACGCGCGCGGCCCGTGGATCTCGAACGAGTACTACCCGCACCACGATCCGAACAAGAACCCGCCGCCCCACGGTTGGCTCAACGGTCCCAACAGTTGCGCCGTGGCCGGCGACTGGCTCTACGCCGCGGGCAAGGACAACCACACCCTGGCGCGCTACGACCTGCGCCCGATCCGCAAGGACCCGGCCGCCGGTCCGCCGCCCTCGGAGTTCGTCCTGGGCGAACGGGCGCGGGTGCGGGTCCTGGGCGAGGAACGGGAGATCGACCTCGTCGGCCACAGCTCCGTCGCGGCCGGCGGCGGCTGGTTGTACCTGGGCACGCGCACCAACTCGGTCATCGTGCGCTTCCCGCTCCGGCCCGACGGGGACCTGGTGCGTCCGCTCGTCGGTGAGCTGGTGGCCGAGTTCGAGCCCTGGACCGCCGAGAGCAAGCGCAGCGCGGACCTGTGGGAGCTGGCGGTCGACGACCGCGGCCGCGTGTACGCGAGCTGCTCGCGCACCGGCCGCGTCTGGCGCTTCCAGCCCGACCCCATGCGCCCCTTCGACGGCGACGACTTCCGCAAGGACCCGCCGACCGCGAACCGCCCCTACCTCGATCTCCCGGCCCTGACCGGCATCCGCAACGCGCGCATCTCGAACCTCGCCTTCGACCCCCAGGGGCGCCTGGTCTTCTGCGCCACGATGAGCGAGGAGCACTCGGACTTCGCCGGCGCCATCTTCCGCGTGATCGAGGAGCCCGCCGCCGCCCGCTGACCCTGCGCCGATCCCTCGCCCCTCCTAGGTCGGGCTTGTTAGGATCCTCCGCCCCCCGCCCCGCGAATCTCCGCCGGGCGGGGGGCGGAGCCTTGTTCCGGGAGCGACGGCATGAAGGTCCTCATCACCGGCGGCAGCGGATTCATCGGCAAGTACCTGACGAACTTCCTGGTGGCCGAGGGGCACCAGGTGACGATCGTCTCCCGCGACCCGGGCCGGGTGCGCACGGCGCGCGCGGGGGTCGACAGCGTCGGTTGGTTGCCCGAGCTCTCGCCCTACCAGGCGATCGTGCACCTCGCTGGCGAGCCGATCTTCGGCAAGCGCTGGAGCCCCGAGCAGAAGGAGCGCATTCGCGTCAGCCGGGTCTCGGGCACGCGCAAGTTGGTCGAAGCCCTGGCCAAGGCCAACCCGCGCCCGGCGGTGTTGGTGAGTGGCTCTGCCATCGGCGTCTACGGCGACCGCGGGGACGAGGTCCTCACCGAGGACGCCGCCCCCGGCGACGATTTCCTGGCCCGGGTGTGCGTCGAGTGGGAGGAAGAGGCCCGCGGCGCCGAACGCGCGGGCGTGCGCACCGTGCTGCTGCGCACGGGAATCGTGCTGGGTCCCGAGGGCGGCGCGCTGAAGCAGATGCTCCTGCCCTTCAAGCTGGGCCTCGGCGGCCCGATCGGCCGCGGCCAACACTGGATGAGCTGGATCCACATTCGCGACCACGCGCGCCTGATCCTCGCCGCGCTCCAGTCCGACGCCTTCCGCGGCCCGCTCAACGCGGTGGCCCCGAACCCGGCGCGCAACAAGGACTTCACCCGCGCCCTGGGCCGCGCCCTACACCGCCCGACCCTCTTCCCCGCTCCGCCGCCGATGCTGAAGCTCGTCTTCGGCGGCGCCGCCGAGGTGCTCACCGCCAGCCAGCGTTGCTCCGCCGCCAAGGCCCTCGCCGCCGGCGCCAGCTTCGAGCACCCCGACCTCGACCGCGCCCTGGCCCACCTCTTCTCGCGCTGATGTCCATCGTCGCGATCGGCAGCGACCTCACCCGCGTCGAGCGCCTCGAGGAGGCCTACGCCCGCCGCGGCGAGCGCCTCCTCGCGCGCCTCTTCACGCCGGCGGAGCGCGCCTACTGCGACTCCCGCGCCGCCCGCTTCACGCACTACGCCGGCCGCTTCGCCGTGAAGGAAGCCGTGATGAAGGTCCTGGGCACCGGCTGGGCCCAAGGCGTGCGCTGGATCGACATCGAAACCACCCGCCGCCCCGGCGCCGCCCCCGAGCTCACCCTCCACGCCCGATCCGCCGCCCTCGCCGCCGCCCGCTCCATCCGCCGCATCCACATCACCATCACCCACGACGCCGGCCTCGCCCAAGCCATCGCCGTCGCCGAGGACTGACCCGCTGGATTTCACGGACCCCAGAGCACGGCGACGCCGTTCGTGAAGTTGAGACCGACCCCACAGGGCCCCCCCGGGTCGCGGTACCAGCCCTGGTAGTAGTAGGTCGATCCGGGGACGACTTGGCCTTGGGCGGCGATGTCCACCGTGGTCTCCGCGAGTCCAGAGTGGTCGAAGATCCGGATCTGGAGACGGCGGATCGAGCCCCCCGCGCAACGCAGGCCATCACCGAACGAATGTCCATTCCCACCGTTCGTCTGGTGGACACCCTGAAAGAACAGGATCGGCTGGAGGGACGGGCCGTTCGACGCGACGAGGCCGAGACCGCCCCCGGAGGGGGGGCCCATGAGGGTGCTCGGGAAGCCTGAGCAGCGCAGCATGGCCCCCGTGAAGTTCGGCCGGCTGTTCTTGCAGCCTGAGGCCAGGCCATCGGGCGCGGAGCCGTCGTTGTGGTTCGCGCACGGGCATTGCGTGCCACCTCCGCCCCCATCGCAGAAGGTCGTGCAGCCCGGTCCGGGGTAGATCACCAGGCTGGCATCGTCCACGTAGCCGCGCCCGATGCCGTTCAGGGAAGCGTTGGAGAACATCAACTCGACCACGATCCACTGGGCAGCGATCGGCACGGCGACATCGTGCACTGACAGTTGCCAGGTCCCCGGGTTCGTGTCGCACCGGAGCTCGGTGTAGCTCTGGGTACCGATCTGCGTCGAGACGGTGTTGCCCGCGAAGAAATGGACGCCGACGTAGGCCAGCACGGGCGGCGCGGTATGCGCCTGCACGTTGAAGTACGCCTGGAAGCTCGCTCGCGCGGTTCCTTGGCCGATCAGCGTCTGGGCCAAGCCCGCGGACACGTCGACCGGCTGCATGACTTGGGAGACACTGCCGAAGTTCTGATTCATGCGCAGCATCCGTACTCCGGAGAGGGGGGAGATCCCGTTCTGGGCGGTCACCGAGCTGGCCGATTCCCGGGCCCAGATCCCCTGGTTGCCCGGGAAGTCGCCCCATCCGGTGCCCCAGGTCACGAACTGATCGATCTCGAAGCTGGGGTTCCCCAGGAGGTTCCCGGTCTGGGCGAGCGCGCCACCGGACAGGAGGCCGACGGCCATCAAGCTCAACAGGCAGATTCGCATGGACATCTCCGTCGAAGTCCGGCCGCACCATGCGGCCTGCCTGGTCTTGCTCGCCGGGGGCCCGCGATCTTGCAGGAGGAGCGAAGTTTCTCTTCCCGCTCCCCGCGCGGGGCCCCCGGCGACGCCAGGTGGGCTCCCGGCGGCTCGCAGCGGCGCAGCTCAGCAGCCCAGCTCGACCAACACGCAGGGGCCGTTGGCGATGGGGTCGAGGCCGAGGGCTTCGGCGCGGGCGAGGGCGGTGGGGCTCTCGGCGCCGGGTTGGAGCCAGAGGCGTCGGATGCCGAGGCGCGCGGCTTCCTCGATCACGGTCTCGGTCACGGCGGGAGGGGTGACGATCGAGAGGCCGTCGATGGGGCCCGGGAGGGAGGCGAGGTCGGGGACGCAGGGCACGCCCTCGATCTCGGACGCGCTCTCGCGCGGATTGACGGCGTAGACCGTGAAGCCCTGGGCGGCGTAGCAGCGCAGGACCCGGTTGCCGAACTTGGAGCGGTCTCGGGAGGCCCCGACGACGGCGAAACGGGTCCCGGAGAGGAAACGCTCGATGCGGGCACGCTGGTCCATGGGCGCGGATTGTGGCAGGCAGGCGGGGGGTGAGGACAGGGGGGACGGGAGCAACGCGAGGAGCTTCGACCGGCGCCGATGGGCCGGGAAGCGGCTTGGCTCCGGCGGATCCAAGAGCGGACTTTGGATCTGCCGAGGCGGGGCGTCGTGCGGCCCGTGCCGTGGCGAGCCCTCGCGACGGAGACGGGGGCCCTCGGGGGTATGCTGCCGGGCGCATGAAGAAGGCGGAGAAGGCGCGGCGGATCGCCCAGGTGCTCGACGAGGTCGTGGGCGAGCCGGAGGTGCCGCTCGATCATCGCGATCCCTTCACGCTGCTCGTGGCGGTGCTGCTCTCGGCCCAGACCACGGACGCGATGGTGAACCAGGTCACGCCGGCGCTCTTCGAGCGCGCGGGCGATGCGCTCAGCCTGGCGGCGCTGGAGACCGAGGAGATCCTGGGGCTGATCCGGCGCATCGGGCTGGCGCCGACCAAGGCCAAGCATCTGAAGCGCTTGGCGGAGCTGCTCGTCGAGCGCCACGGGGGGCGCGTCCCACAGACGCTGGAAGAGCTCGAGGCCCTGCCCGGCGTCGGTCACAAGACCGCGAGCGTCGTGCTCTGCCAGGCCTTCGGGCGGGCGGCCTTCCCCGTCGACACTCACATCCACCGCCTGGCGGAGCGCTGGGGGCTCTCGAGCGGCAAGAGCGTCGTGCAGACCGAGCGCGACTTGAAAGCCTGCTTCCCCGAGGAGACCTGGGCCAAGGTGCACCTGCAGATGATCCTCTTCGGGCGCAGCTACTGCCCGGCCCTGCGGCACGACGCCGGGGCCTGCCCGATCTGCTCGTGGGCCATGTCCCCCGCCCGACGCGCGCGGGAGGCGCAGACCCAGGGCAAGGGCAAGGGCAAGCCCCGGCGCTCGGCGTCGACTCCACCCGGGCGGGCCGCGCGGGCGCGGCGCAGCCCGGCCGCGCGCCCCGGGCCGGAGCGCTGAATCGTGCGAGCGCGGCGAGTCCTCCTCGGCCTGGGCCTGTCGTTGGTGGCCGCCGATCAGGCCCTCCTGCACCTCGCCCTGCGGGACGGCGAGTGGCTCGGGCGGCGCATCGCGCCCTTCGCGCCGCCGCTCTTCAGCGTCGAACAACGCCGGAGCTTCGAGCGCCTGCGCGCGGCGCTGGCCGAGGGCCGCGCCGACCTCGAGGACTTCCGCCTCGACCCCGAGCTCGGTTGGCGCGCGCCCCGCGCTCGGCTCGATGGCCCCGACCCCTACGACGCGCTCGGCACGCGCATCGCGCACCGGCCGCTCGAGCTCGAACGCCGTCCGGGAGTGCGGCGCATCGTGGCCATCGGCTGCTCGTTCACCGAGGGTGCCGAGGTCGACGCGCGCGACGCCTGGCCCGGGCTGCTCGAGGGCGCGCTCGAGAACCTCGAGGTGGCGAACCTCGGCGTGGGGGCCTACGGGCTCGATCAGGCGCTGCTGCGCTGGCGGCGCGAGGGCCGCGCGCTCGCCGGCGACGAGGTGTGGCTCGGCTGGTTGCCGAGCGCCACGCCGCGGCTCGTGACCCTCTACCGCCCGGCGGAGCGCCACTGGGGCCAACTGGTGGCCTTCAAGCCGCGCTTCGTGCTGAACGCGCGGAACGCGCTCGAGCTCGTGCCCTGCCCGGCGGGCGAGCCGCGGGCCGTGCACGACCTGATCCTCGATCCGCGCGCCTTCCTCGCCGCGACTCGGACACACGACGCGTGGGTGGCCGCCTGGCCGGCCGCCTATGCGCCGACGGGCTCGCACCTCCTGCATCACTCCTTCGCCGGGCGCCTGGCGTTGACGCTGCTCGAACGCGGTGGCCGCGACGTGCACGCGCGCTTGGCCGATGCCGCCGACGAGCTGCCGCGCCTGGTCGAAGCGCTCGTGCTCGCGACGCGGGCCGAGGTCGAGCGCTCCGGCGCGCGTTTCCGGCTCCTGATTCTGCCCGGCCGCGACGACCTGCGCGCCGCCGCGGCCAAGGAAGGCGCGCCGTGGGCCGAGCTGAGCGCGCGACTCATCGCCCAGGGTGTCGCCCTCACCGACCTCACCCCCGCGTTGCTCGACGCGGGCGGTGCAGCCGAGGAATCCCTGTGGATGCCCGGCGGCCACTATTCGCCCGCGGCCAACGCGCGCGTCGCGGCGGAGCTGTCGATGCTCCTGCGCTGAGCGGGCGACCCTCGCCAGGTATCGCGGCAAGCTCTAAGCTCGGACACATGCAGGCTCGTTCACTCGCGTGGATTGCCGGTCTCGCCCTCGCGGCGGTCGCGTGGTACGCATTCGGGAGGTCGGCGGGTGCGCCGCCCGCGCCGAGCTTGCCTGTGCCGGCCGCTGCCGCTCCCGCCGCGCTCGACGCCATCGAACCGGCCGCGCCCGTCGAGCCCGAGGGGCGGCGCGAGACCGCAGCGCTGGCGGACGCGGCGCCGCTCGAGCACCCGGCGGACGCGGGAGCCGCCGCGCCGCACGCTGCGCTGCGCCTCTCCGGCATCGTCGTCGCCGTGGACTGGAACGGGGTCGAGCTCGCACCCATCGACGGGGAGTTCCAGCTCTTGGTCTGGGACCAGGGCTCGGCGCTCCGGGAGCAGGTCGAGGTGCGGCGCGGCGAGTGGTCGATCGACTTGGCGCGGGCCGCAGCGCCCGAGATCGGAGTGCATGAGCTCGCGACGGCGCAGGACGTGCTCTTCATCGAGCAACCCGAGCCGAGCTTGCAGTTCCCCTTCCCGACCGACGGCCGGATCGAGATCCGCGCGAAGAAGGCGCGCCCCTCGATCCTGCGCGTGCTCGACGCCCGCGACGGGCGCGCGCTCGGCGGCATCGAGCTCCTGCGCACGGGCTGGATGCATTCGGGCCACCCCAGCCTCGCCGACGATGGGCTCCGCATCGCGTCGAATCTCGTCTCGCCGGTCGACCTCGGCGCGGTCGTGCCGATGAGGGACCGTAGGGGCCAAACGCAGTTCCTCGTCGGTTCCGCCGGCTTCGCCTGGGAGCACGTGAACGTCGATTTCCAGGCGGGCGGCGAACGCACGGTCGCGCTCGCGCCCGGAGGCGACCTCGAGGTCACGCTGAGCGGCGTGCAAGACATCGCCGGCGCCGAGCTGCGCCTGCGGCCCAGCGGGGAGCTCAAGCCGATCGGATCCGTCCGCGCGACCAACGGCGAGTCGACCTTCCGCGGCCTCCCTCCCGGGCCGCTGCGCGTCAGCGTCGAGGTCGGGGAGTGGTGGTCCGGACCGCTCGAGCTCGGCTCGAGTGAGATCACGATCCTCGCGGGGGAGCTCGTGCGCACGAGCATCGCACCGCGGGAGCCGCCCCGGCTCGAAGTCGCGCCGGCGCGCGGCTGGGTCCTCGTCCCGAAGGCCTGGAAAGGCCGAACCCCGGGGATCCGGGCCGAGTTCCTGGGCACGCCCCTGGGGGGGCACGACCCATCTCAATCTGCATCGGTCACGCGCTCGGACGAACGTCGGGATGGCTTCGACGTCTTCGAGTGGAGCTTCCCGAAGCTGCAGGTCGGCCGCCACGAGTGGACGATCTCGAAGCCGGCCTTCGGCGTCGCGATCGACGTGCCGCCCACCGGACTCGAGAACCACGAGATCGTCGTGCCGCCCCCCGGCGAGCTTCTGGTGCGCGTGGTCGACGCGCGCACGGACCTCGACGTCGAGACCGAATCCCTGCACTGGTACCCGCGGCGGCCCGAGGGCTCGACCGGCGGCTCGCTCGAAGCGGCCAAGCGCGATCCCGAGCTGGGGGCCTATCGAATCGTCGCGCCTGCGACGTGGATCGAGCTGCACCTGTGGGACTGGAAGTACCTGGCGAAGACGGAGAGCGTCGACCTCTCGCCGGGTCGCGTCGAGCTCACTCTGCGCATGGAGCCCGCGCACACTCTCGAGATCCACCTGAAGGAAGGGGATACGCCCGTGCCCTTCCCCGAGGGTTTCTACGGGCAACCCGAGCCCGCGCTGGGCGGCTCGGGCCGCGTGACGCTGACCCAGTTCGGCCGCTTCGAGCGCAGATTCCAGCTCACCGAGCCCGGCCGATGGACCTTCCAAGCGCCGCCCGTCCCCGGCTATCGCCCGCCCGCCCTGGCGACGATCGACGTGCGCGCCGACGGCCCGACGAAGCACGAGATCGAGCTCGAATCCCTCTGACGAGCGCGCAGCGCGGACACGGCCCTCGGGTGGGCCCCTCAGCCGTCCTTCTTCTTGAGGCGCTCGAGGATGCCCTGCACTCCCTCGCGGATGCCGCCCTCGAGCCGCTCCTCGACGCCCTTGCGCGCGGCGTCGCGCAGGAGGCCCTCGACGAAGCCGTCGGAGAGCCGCAGGCGCGGACGGGAGAGCGTGCCGACCAGGGCCACCGGGACCGCCAGGTCGGGCGAGACGAAACCCGACACCGAACGCAGGGCCTCGCGCACCTCGCCGCCCAGGTGCCGCAGGGGAAGCTCCGTGCGCAGGTCGAGCTGACCGCTCACCAGGTTGAAGGTGCCCGCCAGGTCGATGCGCTTGCCGTCCAGGACGATCGGCAGCTTCTCGTAGCTCGCGACGCCGGCGCGGATGCGCACGTCGATCGGGATCAGGGAGTGGAGCTTGGGTTGCAGCTCCGCGGCCGCGGGCAGGTGGCTGGCCAGGCTCGGCAGGAGCTGGGCCCGGATGTCGCCGAGTTCGAGGCGCACGCGCGCATCGATCTCGCCGGGGCGTGCCTCGAGGGGCACGGACAGATCGCGCACCACGATGCGCACCGGACCCGCCCCAGGGGGCTGCTCGAGGGCGACGAGCAACGGCAGGAGCGGCCCGACGATGCGGCTGGAGAGCAGGGGCGAGAGGCGCGCGCTGGCGGTCAGGCCCTCCTCCCCCGTCGCGACCAGGCGCATGCCCACCAGTTGCCCCTGGAAGTCGACCCGGCCGAGGTCCGACTCGAGGCGGGCCTCGAGTCGCGCCCCGTCGAGGGCCGAGGCTTCCCCACCCGCGCTGGCCGCGGCGCCCAGGGCGAGCTCGCGCGCCGCGAGGCTGCCGCCGAGGGTCGGCCCGAGCACGTCGACGAGCAGACCGTCCTGGCGCGCGAAGGCGTCGAGCAACGCGGTCGGAATGTTCTGGGCTTTCGCGTCGAGTTCGATCCCGCGCGCCATTTCGCCGGCGAGCAGGGCCGCGAGGGCCGGCGCGCCCAGGCGCAGATCGGCCTCGAGGCTGCCCTGGGGCTCCAGGTCGGAGGAGAGCTTGGCCACCAGGCCCGTTTGGGGTTCGAGGTTCAGATCGAAGGTCGCGCCGCGGAGTCGTTGCACGATCGGCTCGGAGGCGTCGCCGTCCGCGCTCGGCGCGGGGGTGAAGGCGAGCTCGATCGGGCCCAGGGTCCCGCGGGCGACGAGGGTCGCGCGCGAGAGATCGCGGGGCGTCGGCGACGCATCGGCGCTCAAGGGCAAGGAGAGACGTTCGAGCGCGAGGGTCAGCGTCAGGGTCTCACCGCCCGATGCGAGGCCCAGTCCTTCGGGCAACGAAGACTGCGAGCGGGCTTCGATCCACTCGCGCGGCAGGACCAGCTCGGCCGTGTTGGGCACGCTCGGGTCGAGCTCGAGCAAGCCCGCGCGCTCGATCATCGAGAAACGCGCCTTGGCGCCCGCGCTGGCGAACTCGACGACCGCGCTGCGGGCCTCGCCTGCGCCGAGGGCCAGCTCGACGCGCGCGTCCACCTGCGGGCCGAGCACGGCCACGAGGTCCTCCCCCTGGGGCACGAAGGCGGCCACGATCGCCGTCGGCAGGCTCACGATCTTGGCCGTGAGGTTCCCACCATCGAAGCCCGGCCCGGCGGCGTCCAGCCGCGCGCCCGCGAGCCGGCCGTCGATCTCCACGCTCCCGCCGCCGCTGCTGCGCGCCGAGGCGACCAGGCGCAGGGGCTGGGCCGCGGTCTGGGTGAGCCGCGCCTCGAGGCCCAGCAGCGCCAGCTCCACGCCGCCCGCCCGCGTCTTCGGCGTCGAGACCGAGATGCGCTCCGAGCGCACCACGAGCTCGGCGTCGAGCAACTCGAGGTAACGCGCGAGCGACTCGGAGCCCGTGCCCCCGACCTCCACGCCCTCCTTCGGCGCGACGCCCCCGCGCGGGGCCAACGCGCGCTCGAGGTTGCTCCGTCCGTCGTCGTCGACCACGAGGTCGAGGTCGAGGTGCACGACGATCGGCTCCAACCGCGCCCGCTCCCCCTCCTCGAGCCGCACCAGGGTGCGCAGGCCGTCGACGATCGAGGGCAGCTCGACCCGCGCGCGGGCGATCGGCTGGCCCTCCGGGGAACTGAGGGTCGCACCGCCGATGCCCTGGCGCCGGAACCAGTGCAGGCCCACTTCGTCGAGGGCCAGGCGCCCCTCGCGCGTGCGCTCGAACTCCGTCTCGGCCGCGCTCGCCACGTAGCGGCCGAGCAGGGGCGGCACGAGGAAGACCAGCATCAGGCCCGCGCCGACGAGAAAGGCCAGGAGCCCGCAGCCGGTCTTGGCCAGGCACCCCCAACGGCGGCGGCGGGTCGGGGCGGGGGGAGGAACGGCGGCGCTCGGGGGCTGGGACATGGTGGTGGGGGTGCGGATGGTGCGCGCGGGCGGCCCCGGATCCAAGGCGCGGCGCCGCGGACCCCGCTGCGGGGAGAGAGGGTGAGCGTTTGGCGCGCCGCGTTGCGCTCCGCCCCGCCTCCCAGCTTCGGGAGGCGCGGAAGTCCGCTGGCGAAGCCAACTTGTGAGCGCGGAACACCTCCGGGACGACCCCCAAGGGATCGTGGCCTCGCCGGACGCCCACACCACGGGTAGTCTCTGGCCCACCGGCCCCCGCCCCCGCCCGCCCTCCAGACCCTCCCACCCAGGAGTCCCCGTGCAGCGCCCCGTCCGCATCTACCTCGTCGGCGCCCACTCCACCGGCAAGACGACCCTCGCCCGTTGGGTGCGCGACACCTACGGGCTGCCGATGATCTCGGAGGTGGCGCGCGGGGTGCTCGCGGAGATGGAGGCGCAGCTCGACGGCCTGCGCTCGAACCTCGACCTCGTGAACCGCTACCAGGCCGAGGTCTTCGAGCGCCAGCTCACCGCCGAGGCCGACCACGACGGGGCCTTCGTCAGCGACCGCGCCTTCTGCAACCTGGCCTACGCGGCGCACCACGCCACGATCCTCTCGGAGATCGCCTCCGACCCGCGCCTGGCCGAGTACATGGCCTCGGTGCGCGAGGGCCTGGTCTTCTACCTGCGCCCGCACCGCGCCCTGCTCGCCGCCGACGGCGTGCGCGCGGGCCTCGAGTGGGAGGAGGTCGTGCGCATCGACGGCATGGTGAAGCTCCTGCTCGAGCTCTTCGCCGTGCCCTACGTGCCGGTCGAGTCCCTCGCCATGCAGGAGCGCACGCGCCTGCTCGAACGCGTGCTCTCCCTCGCCGGGCTGCATCCGGTCGCCGGATCGGGCGCCTACCTCTCGGCGCGCCGCGCGACCCTCGTCCCCCACCCCGCGCCCGAACGCGGCCACGGCAAGGGGAACGGCAACGGCAACGGACATGGCCCGGAGCCGGTCCGCGAGCCCGGGCCCGCCGTCGGCGTGCCGCGCGGCTGAAGCCCCCCGGCTGTCAGTTCCAGCTCACGTCCGGCGGTTCGTCGCCGAGGGCTTCGTCGCCGTCGCCGATCGAGGCCAGCACGCGCCGCCAGATCGCCTGGCGTTCGTTTCCGAAGACGAGGTCGGGCGCGAGGGGCGCGGGCAACCAGGAGCCGCCGGCGAGCTCGTCGTCGAGCTGGCGTTTGCCCCAACCGGCGTAACCCAACAGCAAACGCACCGTGCCGCGCGCCTCTTCGCGGCGGGCGTGCAGGTAGCGCGCCAGGGCCTCGAAATCGCCGCCGAAGTAGACGCCCCCACCGAGCTCGAGGCCGCCGGGCACGAGGTCGGGGACGCGGTGCAGGAACTGCAGGGTGTCGAGGGCCACGGGCCCGCCCCAGGAGAGCGGGAAGGCCAGCTCGCGCAGCAGCGGATGCTCGGGGAAGACCGCGTCGAGGGTGATGCCGGCCGAGCGGTTCACGACGAGCCCGTACGCGCCCTCGTCGGAGTGCTGCGCGATCAGCACCACCGTGTGCATGAAGTTCGGGTCGAGGAGATCGGGCGACGCCGCGAGGAGCGTTCCCGGTTCGGCGCGGAGCTGCATGGTGTGGGACGGGTTCAGGCCGGGACGTGGCCCAGGCAGCGTACCACCGGCTGCGGCGGGTACTTGGGGAAACGTGGGTCGCTGGAGGCCAGCGTGCAGCGCAGGAAGACCGAGCCGCGGGCCGACTCGACGCGCCGCACGTGCCGGCAGCCGGGGCACAATCCGCCGGGACCGGGGTTCGGCGCGGGGCGGGCGGGGTCGGTCGCGGAAGGGTTCACGCGCGCTGCTCCCGGCGCTCGAGGCTGAACAGGCACTCGACGTGCGGCGTGTGCGGGAAGAGATCGACCGGTTGGGCGCGGACGAGGGCGTAGCCCGCGGCCAGCGCGCGCGCCAGCTCGGGCGCGGCGGTGTGCACGTTGCACGAGACGTAGAGGATGCGCGGCGGCGCCGCGGCGAGCAGGGCCTCGAGGGCCTTGGGGTGCAGCCCCGCGCGGGGTGGATCGACGACCGCCAAGTCCGCCCGCCCCAGCTCGAGGCCGGGCACGCGTCCGCGCAGGGCCTCGGTCACGTCGGCCTCGACGAAGCTCGCGTTGGCGATGCCGTTCGCGAGGGCGTTGCGGCGCGCGTCCGCGACCGCGGAGGCCACGCGCTCGACTCCGACCACGCGCTCGACGGCGGGCGCCAACACGAGCGCGACGAGCCCCGTGCCGCTGAACAGGTCCCAGACCTCGCGCGCCCCGCGGGCCTGCTCGCGCAGGAGCTCGAACAGGCGCTCCGCCTGGCGGGTGTTGGTCTGGAAGAAGCTGCCGGCCGAGATCTCGAGCTCGAGGCCCGCCAGGCGCTCGCGCAGGAAGCCCGGGCCGAAGAGCACGCGCTCCCGCTCGGGGATCGCGCTGTCGGCGACGCGCGTCGTCACCCCGTGCACGAGGGTCGTGATCTCCGGATGGAGCTCGCGCAGCGATCCGGCGTAGCGCTCGAGCGCCTCCTCCGAACCGTCGGAGGTGATCAACGCCACCAGGATCTCGCCCGTGCGCTCGCCCTTGCGCAGCACCAGGTGGCGCAGCAGCCCGGTGTGTTCGCGGGGGTCCCAGGGAGCGAGGCCCTGCTCGCGCGCCAAGCGCCGCGCGTCGTGCAGGATCGGGTTCGCCTCCTCGAACACGATGTGGCAGCGCTCGAGGTCGAGCACCTTGTCGAAGCGTCCCGGCGCGTGCAGCCCCAGGGCGAAGTCGGCCCGCGCGCCCTCGGGCTCTCCGGGCTCGATCCAGCGCCGCGCGCCGAAGCTGAACTCCATCTTGTTGCGATAGTGCCAGGGCGGCTCGCAGGGCACGACCGGGTCGACCGGCGCGTCCACGATCCCCTGGCCGGCGAGCGCGGCGCGCACGAGCTCCCGCAGGTAGAGGAGCTGCGCGGGATAGGCCAAGCCCTGGAAGCTGCAGCCGCCGCAGGACGCGGCCTGCGCACAGCGGGCATCCACGCTGTCGGGCCCGCTCTCGATCACCGCGAGCGGCTGCGCCTCCAGGCGCCCGCGCCGGCGGCGGTTCACCCGCACGCGCACCAGGTCCCCGGGCACCGCGCGCCCCAGCTCGACGCGTAGGGGCTGGGCCGGGTCGAGGGTCACGCCCTGGGCGCGGCCCTTGCGATCGAGGCGCTCGACGCGCACCGCGATCTCGTCGCCCCGTCGCGGAGCGCCCGCGGGCACGCCGTCCGGTCCCTGTGTGTTCATCGCGCGCACCACCGCGTCCAACGCCAACGCGACCAGGCGGCCGCCGCGACCTGACCCGCGCTCAGCGCCACGAGGGTCACCGAGAGCCCGTCGAAGCGCTGCGTGGCGACGCCCGCCACCAGCAGCACCGCCGTCACGGCCAGGAACACCGCCACCGATTCGGTCACGCCGCGCGTGCGGTGCGCGGCGACCAGCAGGCCGTGGTAGTGGGACTGCCAGACCGCGGTGGCGGGCAGGAGCAGGGCCCAGGGCAAGGAGGCCACCGACAGCTCGACCAGCTCGGGCTCGAGCCCCGAGAGCGCCCCGAACCACAGGCCCGCGAGCGGCGTGTAGGTGAGCAGCAGCAACACCGCCGTCGTGGCCAGGGCCAGGCGCCGCGAGAAACGCGCGAACTCGCGCAGGGCGCCGGGCTGGTCGGCCTGGGAGACGACGACCTCGTTGAAGGCGATGCCGGGCGCGCGCAGCACGAAGATCAGGCCGTTGACGACCGGCCAGGATGCCAGCGCGAGCACGGAGAGCGGCATGCGGCTGATGGCCGCCGCGCCGATCGGTTGGGAGGCCAGCATGAACAGCGGCGTCAGGGCCAGGGGCAGGTAGAAGGAGAGGATGCGGCCCACGGTGAGCGGCGTCGCCGGCGGCGGCGCCTGGGTGATCTCGCTGCGCAGGATTCCGCGCACCGCGACCCGTGCCACGGCCATCTCGCCCAGCACGCCGACCGTGATCGCGCTGGCCGCGACGGCCACGCCGGGCAGGCGCAGGAAGTACCCGATGGCGAGGGTCGTGGCCGTGAAGAGCATGCGCAGGGCGGTGCCCAGGCCCACGGCGCGCGAGCGCCCGAAGCGGATCAACGCGCCCTGCTGGAAGCGCCGGTCGGCGATCGCGAACGACCAGGGCACCATGATCTGCAAGCCGAGCCGGCCCGGCTCGACGAGCTCGGCGGGCGGATCGATGGCCGCCACGACGAGCAGGTCGTAGAGCGGCGTGAAGGCGATCAACGCGTGCAGACCCGAGAGCGCCAGCCCCGCCCCGTCGGCGACGCGCCGCAGGAGGCGAAAGCTGGCCAGATCGCGCGAGAGCGCCGTCGACGCGGCCAGCATCATGATGATCGGCGCCTCGATCAGCAGCGCGACCGGGAAGACGATGCCGCCCCACGCGCCCAGGTGGATCTGCTGGTCCGGCAGGCGCGCGACGACCGCGGCCAGGGCCGGCAGCTCGGCGCCCATCAACAACCAGGACGCCGCCAACGGCCACCAGGCGCGCAGGATGCGCGCCTGGGACAGGGGCGGGACGCCGCCAACGCCGGGCGGCGGCGGCGCCTCGGAGCGACGTCGTTCCCCGGCCTCGCGCACGGTCCCCATCACGCTTCGCCCGCGGCCCCGCGCACGACGCGCTCGGAGGGCCAGACGTCCTGCGCCGCCAGCGGATGGGCCTCGTAACGCCCGTCGTTGTCCGGCAACGCCGACCCCGAGCGGTGGAGCGCGGTGTAGAGCCCCAGGCACACCGCGTTGGCCAGGTTCAGCGAACGCACCCCGGGGCGGATCGGCACGTACACGCGCCGGCCCTCGGTGCCCGCCAGGAGCTCGGCGGGCAGCCCGCTCGACTCGCGCCCGAAGAGCAACACGTCGTCGGGCTCGAAGGCGCTCTCGAAGAGCGAGGTCCCGCCGCGCGCCGTGAAGGGCCGCAGGCGCTCGGCCAGGGGCCGCGCCGAGCCGCGGGCCAGCTCGCCGGCGGCCGTCTCCCAGTCGCGATGCAGGACGAGCTCGACGAGCGGCCAATAGTCGAGGCCGGCGCGCTTGAGGTAACGGTCCTCGAGGGAGAAACCCAGGGGCTCGACCAGGTGCAGCCGCACGCCGGTGGCGGCCGCCAGGCGCGCGGCGCAGCCGGTGTTGTGCGGGATCTCGGGGTGCACGAGGACGAGCTCCATCCCGCTGAGTCTACTGCCGGTCCGGTCAGTTCCCGCGCGCCCGGCGGCCGTGTCCGTGGGCGGGGACAGGTGGGGTGCGCCTCCGCTCGCTGCGGCACGCGTCCCGGGGTCCGCCGGTGCCCGGGGCCGTCCCGCGCCCGCGGCGTCGAGCGGGCCGGCCGGCAGGAGAGCTCCACTCCGTGCGGGGTCGCACGCCCCCGCTCCCCCGCCGCCCGAGGCACGCTTCCTGCGCCCGCGGCGCCGCCCGCGTACGATCCACCCCCGACCTCCGGAGCGCCATGACCCGCACCCGATCCCTGCTGCCGCTGCTCGTGCTCCTGCCCCTCGGCCTCGCGACGCCCTCGACCGCGCTCCCCCAGGAGACCCAACCGACCCAGGACACCGAGGTCCGTCCCCAGCGCCGCGTGCTGCACCTCGTGGGCGGCGGCACCCTGCGCGCCCAAACGCGTCAGCAGGGAGCGACGTGGGAGTGGCGCAGCGGCTCGACCTGGAAGGCGTTGCCCGAGGGCGCGGTGCGGCGCGCGGAACTCGAGCGCGACCTGCTCGCCGAGCTCCGGCGCCGCGAGCGGACGGTGGGCCCGGAGCCCGCCGCGCGCCTCGAGCTGTGCGCCTGGATGCTCGGGGAGGGGCTGCTCGACGAAGGGGTCGCGCTGCTCGACCGCGTGCTCGAGGAGGACCCCCATGCGCCGGGCGCGATCGCGTTGCTCGGCGAATGGCGCCTGTTCAACGTGCCCAGCGCGGACGGGGGCGAGCCGGCCGCGGCCCGCGCGGCGCTCGTCTCCTGGGCCGTCGGCGCCTCGCCCTCGATGCGCGAGGCCGCCCTGGGCGAGCTGGCGCGCGCCGACCTGGTCGCGCTGCACCCCGAGCTGCGCGCGGCCCTCGCCTCCAAGACCGTCGCGCGGCGGGCCTTTGCCGCCCAGGCCCTCGGTCGCCTGCTGCCCGGTGCGGAGCTCGAAAACCTGATCCTGCTGGCGGCCCTCGATCCCTCGCAGGAGGTGCGCCGTCACGCCAGCCTGGCGCTGCGCGCGACGGGCGAGCCGGTGGTGGCCGCGCCGCTCGTGCGCGCCCTCGCCAGCCCCAACCCGCGCCTGCGCACCCAATCCGCCGAGGCCCTCGGCCACATGGGGTTCGCGGCCACGGTCGAGCCGCTGATGGCGAGCCTCGCGGCCCTCTCGACCCAGCGCGGTTCGGCGGCGCGGCCCACGCCCCACTCCTACCTCTTCGTCGGCCGCCAGTTCGCCTACGTGCAGGACTTCGACGTCGAGGTGGCGCAGTTCCAGGCCGTGGCCGATCCGCAGGTCAACGTGTTGATCGAGGGGGCGGTGCTGGAGGCCGGCGTGCACTCGGTGACCGAGTACGGCTTCGCCTACGAGAGCCAGGTGATCCGCGGCTCCCTCGCGCGCCTGACCGGCGCGAAGCCCGGCCCCACCGCCCGCGCCTGGCTCGCCTGGTGGGAGACGAACCGCGAGGAGTGGTCGGCCCAAGCGGGCGCGCAGGACGGGCGTCCCGCGGAACGCTGAGGCCCTTGTTTCCCGGGGCGCCGGCGCGCACCCTCGGGGCATGATCGACTCCCTGCGAGCGGGCGTGCCCAGCCGGCGGAACCTGTTGGAGTTCGGAGCGGGGATCGCGACCGGCGGCATCCTGGTCGGCTGCGCGGCGAACGCGGCGCGGGAGGACGGGGAGCCGGCCGAACTCTTCGCCGGGCTCGCCGACCCGCGCCCGCCGCTGGCGCCGATCTCGGCCGGGGAACGCGCCCTGCGCCGCGCCCGGTTGGGGCGCATCCTCGCGGCGCACGGCCTCGACGCGCTCTTGATCGAGCCCGGCGCGACGCTGCGCTACCTCACCGACGTGCGCTGGGGCTTCTCCGAGCGCCTGTTCGCGCTGGTGGTGTTGGCCGACGGCTCGCACTTCTGGGTCGCGCCCGCCTTCGAGGTGGCCCGCGCGCGGCGCCAGTTCGAGGCCCAGGGCGGACCGGGCGGCGACGTGCTCGGCTGGGACGAACACGAGTACCCCTTCGTGCCCCTCGCCGCCGAGCTGCGCCGCCGCGGCACGACGCGCGTCGGCGCCGAACCCTGGGTGCGCTACCGCTTCGTGCACGAGCTCGCCCGGGCCCTGGGCCAACCCAGCCTGCCCCTGGCCCACGACGTGGTGATCGAGCTGCGCGCGCGCAAGGAACCGCGCGAGCTCGAGCTGCTGCGGCGCGCGAACGAGCTGACGCACCTGGCCCTCGAGGCGGTGCACGCGAGCCTCTCTGGGCCGCTCTCCTCGGCCGAGGTGCGCGCGCGGGTGCGCGCCGCGCAGACCAAGCTGGGCCTCGTCGACCTGTGGGACCTGACCCTGGTCGGCCCGGCCTCGGCGGATCCCCACGGCGGCTCGGGCGACGACCGGCTCGACGCCGGCGAGGTGTTGCTCGTCGACACGGGCGGCGCGCTGCACGGCTACCAGAGCGACAACACGCGCACCTGGGTGCCCTTCGGCGAGGTTCCCTCCGACGTGCTCGCGGCCTGGAACGCGGTGCGCGACGCCCAACGCCGCGCCTTCGACGCGATCCGGCCCGGCGTGCGTTGCCGTGAGCTCGACGCGATCGCGCGCCAGAGCCTCGAGCGCGCGGGCTTCGGTCCCGGCTACCGCACCTTCACGCACCGTCTAGGCCACGGCATCGGGCTCGAGGGCCACGAGGACCCCTACCTCGACGGCGGCAGCGAGGTCGTGCTCGCGCCCGGCATGACCTTCAGCGTCGAGCCCGGCGTCTACCTGCCCGGCCGCTTCGGGATTCGGCTCGAGAACATCGCCGCCGTCACCGAGGACGGCGCCGAGGTCTTCGCGAGTTGGCAGCAGGGTCCGCGTTCGCCGGCTTGAACGGGAGTCAGAGTGTGAGAGGAACTCGAGCACTCTCGGTACGGCCGGCTTGCCGGCCGTACAAAAGGCGTTCTGAGAGGCCGTCCGGATCATCTGCTCTGCGTCCGTTCCGGGTCCGCTCGATTGTTTCTCGGCCTCTCACTGCCCGTCCCCCTGCGCGGCTCCGCCCGCGCCCGCGCCGCCGACCAACGCCCCGGCGTTGCCGCGCGGGACACCGTCGGCGTCGTACCACGAGTCGAGCACCAGACCCTGGGTCGGGTGGGCGAGCATGCGCGTCAGGTTCTGGCCCAGGGGCCCCGCGAGCAGCGGGTCGCTCGCGCCCTGGCGCAGGTTCCCGAGCCCTCCCGGATCGAGCAGCGCGTGGTTGTTCGAGGCGTACGAGCGTCCGTCCGGGCCCACGATGCGATCGAGGTCGTAGACGACGTTGTCGGGATCGAAGAGACCCGCCGGCGCGGCGTTCAAGGGCTTGCGCTGGGCGCTCGTGTCCAGCGGGTTGACCGGCGCCCCTTGGGCGTCGAACAGGAACAACCCGCTGCCCAGGCCCGCCACCATGTGGACCCAGAAGGGCGAGTCGAGCTGGTTGCCCGTGTTGCGGCCGATGTGGGTCTTCAGCAGCTCGAAGTCGAGGCTCCCGTAGTCGCCGGTGGCGATCGCCGTGCGGAAGGCCTCGTACTGCGGGCCCCAGTTGTCGAGCGCGTTCTCGGTCAGGTGGCAGGCGACGCAGTAACGGGGGCCCTCCGCCTGCGGCGTGACCCGACCGCGGATCGAGTGCGCCAGGATCGCGTTGTGCGAGAGCGCCGGGAAGGGATCCCCCGGTGCGTTGCCGGAGGCGTTGCGGTCCGAGAAGGCGAACACGTCCGAGCGCTGGCCGTTCAGGTCGCGGTAGCGGAAGAAGGTCTTGGTGTTGGCGCTGAACTGCGCGATCTTGCCGTGGGCGTTGATGCCGAGCTGGAAGGGCAAGGGAGACTGGTAGACGAAGTCGGCGAAGCGCTCGCGGAAGACGATGCGCTCGCCGGTGATGTTCGAGAAGTTGTTGCCCAGGTTGTACTCGCCCTCGAGGTGGCAGCCCATGCAGGTGTTCGTCCACGAGGAGTGGCACGAGGCGCAGTCCATGCGGTCGGTGTGGCTGAAACCCGCGTGACCGCCCGCCTGCTGCTGCGGCCCGAGGCCCGTCGAGGCTTGGCCGTCGATGCGCCCCATCGCGAAGGACGCCGCCGGGCTGTAGATCGGCGTGCCCTCGAAGGGGTGCACGGCGCCGGTGTCCACGGTGACGTCGCGCGTCTGGGGCACGTAGTGGCGATTGCCCGTCAGGCGGCTGTAGAGGTAGTAGTTGCCGTCCTGCTCGCGGCGCACGTGCCGCAGGACGTTGCCCTTGGCGTCGAGGGCGTGTTGCCCCACTTCCCCCTGGTAGCTCGAGCCTTCGGCGGTCGTCGCGTAGGCGTCGACGTCACCGTGGCAGCTCGTGCAGGTGATCGCCACCGCCTGCTCCATGCGCGAGAGCAAGGGGCTGTGCCCGTCGCCCACCGGACCGCCGTGCAGGTCGTGGCTGCCGTGGCAGTCGATGCAGCCCATGCCGGCCTCGTGGTGCACGTCGGCCGGCGTGTCGTCGCGACCGTCGCCGTCGTAGTCCTCGAACGCAAGGTACTGGTGGTGCCGGCGGCCGTTGAACGTCGTGTTGCCCACCGCCGGGTCGAACAGGCGCGTGTCGTTCTGCGTCGTCTGGCGCGTGACCGGGTTGGCCGGGTACTGCACGCCGCGCCGCACGTCCTCGTTCTGGTCGAGGCGGATGCCCCAGTACTGCATCACGGTGCGGTTCGAGCCCTGGTGGCAGCCCGCGCACGAGAGGTCGTCGATGCCCGGGACGTGCGTGCCGCCGGGGAGCTCCTGCGCCACGCTCAGGATGCGGTGGCCGCGCACGTGCGCGCGCTCGGGGGCCTGGATCGCGTCCGGGTTCGCCGGCTCGAGGCGGTTGACGTGCGGGTCCTGGCTGCCGGTGCGCCCGCCCAGGCTGTAGGGCATGTGGCACGCGGTGCAGCCCGAGGAGCGGAAGTCACCCGCGCGGTTGTTGGCGCCCGCGCTCCCGAGGTGACAGTCGCCGCACGTGAAGGCCACCTGTTCCTGGAACAGGCGCGCCAGGTGCGAGTCGCTCGCCACGCGGCCGTCGGCCAGGCGCTCGGTGGCGAGCTGTCCCGCGGTGTAGCCCTGGTTGTTGTGGATCTGGCCCGGCGCGGTCGAGTTGCGCACGCTGTAGACCGGCTGCTGGATGAGCCGCGGCACGGCGCCCACGATGCCCAGGCCCAGGTCGAAGCCGTCGTCCTCGATGGCGCGGAACGCCAGGTCGGCGGCGGTGTCCTCGTACAGCCCCTGGTTCTCCGGCACCTGGTTGTCGGCGCCGATGGCGTACATCGCGCCCGAGAGGATACCGGCCGAGGTCGCGAGCAGACTGGAGGCGACGCTCTCGGAGTGCGCCGTGTGGCAGGTCCCGCAGCCCATGCCGGCCTGCGTCACGCGCAGGTCGCCGGGGTTCACGAAGCGCAGCCAGTCGAGCGCCGTGTAGGTGACCCCGTCCACCGTGTAGTCGGGGAAAGTGTCGACGCCGGCCAGGGTGCGGCGGTTGAAGTACGCCAGCGCGTTGCCGTCCTGGAAGGCCCGGTCGCCGATCTGGGGCGGCGGCGGCACGTGGGCTTGGAGGTGCGTGCGCCCCTCGCCGTTGCCACCGTGGCAGGCGGTGCAGTCGAGGTTCGCCGCGGCCCCGAAGGGGTGCGGGTTCTCGAGGCCCGGCCCCGAGTAGTCCGCGTGCAACGAACCGTTGTGGCACAACATGCACGAGCTCGCGGTGCGCAGCGCCTGCGTGCCCGTCTCGCCGTTGCTGCACGCGCCCAAGAACGCGCCTCCGATCGCCAGCGCGATCCAGGTCCCGATGGACCTCCCCCCCCGCGCCGCCCCGTTCCCCCGCGAATGCCGCCCCATGCGCTGCCCCCCGATCCCCCCGCCGTTCCCCGCGTCCGCCCTACGCGCACCTTCTCGGCCCGCGCCGATCGACGCCTTGAGCGCGACGGGATCCGACCGCGGTCCGCGTACCAGGTCGAGACGGGCTCCGACCCGCGGGCGTCGCTCCCGTCTCAGCGAATCTCGGCCTGCTGCCAGATGGTCGGCATGTGGCACCGGTCGCAGCGATCGACCCAGCCGAGCGCGATGTGGTTCGGCAACACCGTCGCCGCCAGATCGGCCTGGTGGCAGGAGGCGCACTGGATGTCGGTCGGCACGAAGTGACCCACGTCCGCGCCCGGGTGGCAACGTTGGCAGGCCGTGGCCGCGTGGGCACCGGTGAGGGGGAAGCGGGTGCGGGCGTGGCGCTCGTGTTGGCCGACCGCGCGCCAATCCACCTCGGTGTGGCAACTGCGGCAGTCGTTCCCCAGGCGCCCCTGGTGCACGTCGTCGTGGCAACCGGCGCAGCCCTGGGCGGCGAAGGTCTCGACCGGTCCGCGGTCGTTGTGGCAACGCAGACAACGGGCCGCCTCGTGGGCGCCCTGGAGCGGCACGCCGGTGCGTTCGGCGTGATCGAAGGAGAAGTCCGCGCGCAGCTCGTTCCAACCGGCGCCGACGTGGCACAGGGAACACTCGGCCGGGAAACTCGCGTGCGGCAGCACGGGCCCCAGGCCCGCCCACCAGCGGTGGCGCTCCATCGAGTGCGGGCCGGGGAGCGCGCAGGCGATCCCCAGCAGCAGCAGGGCCCCGGCCGCGAGGACGAGCTCGCGCCGTCGGTTCAGAACAACCATTGCAGGAACACTCCCAGGGCCGCGCTGCGGTCCGTGTCGCGGTCGATGCCTTCGAGATAGAGCGAGGCGCTCCAGGACGGCGCGGGGCGCCAGGCCACGCTGGCCCGCGCCCGATGCTGCGGGATCTCGTCGCTGTCCGCGGAGAAGCCCTCCACGCGGTGGTTGGCGAGCTCGTAGAAGACGTCGGCCTGGGTGCTCCCGGCCACGAGCCCCGCGCCGCCGCGCAGGCCGAGCACGTCGACGAAACGCCCGTCGACGACAAATGCGTTCGCGAACAGGCGCGAGCCGCGGCCCAGGCGCTCGCGCAGCTCGAGGCCGACGTCCACGTCGCCCCCGCTGTCGTCCTGGTCGTTCCAGACCCCCACGCGGGCGGTCACGCGGCCCTCGCGCAACGCCTCCCACCAAACGTCGACGCCCAAGCGGTCGACGAAGTCCTCCGCGAGTTGTTCGAGGGCCACCGGCGGCAGGACCTCGTTGCGCTCGAGCTCGGGGAAGGCGAGGTGCGTGTAGACGAGCCCCAGGCCGAAGCGCCCGCCGTAGTCGCGCCAGGCGCCGAGCTGGGCCTGGGTCAGCTCCACGCCGGAGCCCTTGGCCCCGTCGCCCGAGCCATACAGGTCGATCCACAGGGTCCCGCTCGCGCGCCAACCCTCGGCGGGCAGGTACTGCGACTCCAGCACCACCAGGTCGCGATCCGGCGCCCCGTTGTGCCAGGTCTTCTGAACTCCGGCGGCGGCGCTGAGCCGCTCGCCCTGGTCCGCGACCCAGCGGCCGAAGGCGGCCAGTTGGAAGTCCTGGCCCGTTCGCTGGCGCCAGTCGGGCTCGGGCATCCAACCGGCGCTGACGCCGTAGCGGTGCCCGGCGTCGGTGCGCTTCGACCACTCGACCCCGTCGAGCATGCCGAGCGCGGGCAGCGCGTGGTGCAGGAAACGCCCGAACTCCAGGCGCACGGGATCGAAGCGATCCCCGCCGCGTAGGTACGAGAGGCGCTCGATGCGCAAACGCCGGCGCGCCACGTCGTCCTGGTCGGGGAGGTCGAAGGCCCGTTGCTCCCACTCGAGCGCGACGCGCAGCGTGTCCCCGCGGCCGGTCAGGTTGTCGTAGGCGACGTCGGTCCCGGCGCGCAACAGCGTGGACGAGCGCCCGCCCTCCTCGGACCAGATGCCGTCGAAGGCGCTGAAGGCCCGGCCGCGCAGCAGCGGCGCGCGCTCCGCGGGCCGCGGCGCGCGCAGGCCCGCGAGCAAGGACATGCCCGGCTCCCAATCCGGATCGTCGGTGCGCCAGGGGTAGTCCGTCCCTTCGTCGACGGCTCCGCTCGGCGCGTCCTGCGCGCGCGGCGCGGCGCCCTCGAAGCGCCGCGCGGGCAACCAGCTCTCGCCGCGCATGCCGGCGGTCGGCCGCAGGCCCAGGTCGATGACCTCGATCGTGGCCGAGCGCTCGCTGAGCTCCACGACCCGCGCCCGATAGCGTCCGCCGGCGCGCGGCAGGAGCACGAGCTCGTCCCCCACCCGGAACCCGTCCCGTGCCCCGCGGTCGATCACGGCCCGCGCGGTGTCGAGCACCGCGCTCACCCGCAGCTCGATCTGCACCCGGCCGCGGGCCTGGACCTCGCCCCCTTCCTGCGCGCCCGCTCGCCGCGGCGGCACGGCGGGAGCCGGCTGCGCCCCGAGCGCGAGCCAGACACCGGCCAAGAACCCGATCATCGTCGGCCCCCCGGGGTCCGCCGCAGCGAACCGCCCTGTGTCCCGTGGCAGTCGGTGCAGGCCGTCCCCAGCGGCTTGTACCGGACCACCGTCTCGTCGCCGATGCGCGTCGGCCGGTGGCAGGCCGCGCAGTCCAGGTCGCGGTGCGATCCACCGAGCGGGAACCGCGAATCCCAATCGTGGTCGAAGGCGAGCCGCTGGAACTCGTGCGTGTCGCGGTGGCAGCTCGCGCAGTCGGTGCGCCCCTGGAAGGCGAACTGCCCGGCGTGCGGGTCCGCGTGGCAATCGGCGCAGGCCGTGCCGCGCGCCGGACCCCAGGTGCGCCCGGTCGGATCGGGTCGTCGCAGGGGCTCGTGGCAAGCGCTGCAGGCGGCGCTCGCATGGGCGCCCTCGAGCGCGAAGCCCGTCCAGAGGCCGTGGTCGAAGCCGTGGGGCAGATCGCGGAAGGAGTGTTCGCCGTGGCAGCGCGCGCAACCCGCCCGGTCCTCGAGAAACGCCGGCAGGCCGGTGGCCTCGAAGCGCCCCGCGTGCGGATCGCGGTGGCAAGCGGCACAGGTCTGGCCCAGGTCCGCCGGGTCGTACACCGCGGGCACGGGGGCGAAGCGTTCGCTCGCGCGGCCCAGGGTGCGGCCCGTGGGATCGGGCTCGCTCGAGCGCGCGTGGCAGGCGGCGCAGCCTTCCTGCTCGTGGGCGCCGAGGATCGGGAAGCCGGTCCAGTGGCCGTGGTCGAAGCGGCCCTCGGGCACGTCGGCGAAGGTGCTCGGCAGGTGGCAGCGCGCGCAGTCGCCGCGCTCCTCGGGCCGGCGCTGCTCGAAGAAACCGCGGTGCGCGTCGGCGTGGCAAGCGTCGCAGCGCGGCGAGGTCCCCGCAAAAGCCCGCGGGCCGCCCTGCTCGGGCGAGGTGTGGCACGTCTCGCAAGCGACCGCCAGGTGGCTGTGCTCGAGCGGGAAGGCGGTGCGCGCGTGCAGGGCGACGTCGAAGCGGTGCGGCTCGAAGGCGTGCGCGTCGTGGCAAGCGACGCAACCTTGGGTGGCGAAGGGCCCGTCGTCGAACTGGCCGCCGTGCGGGTCGGTGTGGCAGCTCGCGCAATCCTGCGGGCGGCGGCCGGGGTGGCGCGACTCGAAGGCGAGTTCGGGCGCGTGGCACTGCGCACAGGAGAGGTCCGCGTGGGGCGCAGTCAGTGCGAAGCCCGAGAGGGCGTGTTGGGCGGGGGTGAGCTCGAGACGCTCGTCGCGGAAACTCGTGTGTTCGTGGGCGTGGCAGGCGACGCAACTCGTCTCGAGCGCGGATCGGGCGAGGGCCGCGTTGCCGCCCAGGAACGCCGCGCCGTGGGGCGAGGGGTGGCAATCCAGGCAGGCGCGGGCCGCGGGGCGCGCGTCCTTGGAGAGCAACGCCTCGAGCGCGTGACTCCCCTGCGCCGCGTGGCACGCGCGGCAATCGAGCGGCGCATGGCCCCCGACGAGCGGCAGGTGCGCTTCATGCCCCCGCGCGAAGTGTTCGTCGAAGTCCGTCTGCGTGTGGCACTCGGCGCATCCGATCCGCATCGCGCCCTGGTGCGGGTCGTCGTGGCAGCTCGCGCAGGACTGCGAGAGTCCGAGGAAACGCCGCTGGCCGGGCAGGAGCAGCGCGGCCTCGGCGTGTTCGTGGCACGCCGAGCAGTCGAGCTCGAGGTGCCGGCCGCCCATCTCGAAGCCCACGCGCGCGTGGTCGAAGTGCTCGGGATCCGGCACCCCGGCGCGCACGAAGCTGTGTCGGCCGACCAGGGCGAAGGCGGTGCCGTGGTGGTCGCTGTGGCATTCGGCGCAGCGCCGACCGGCCGCGCCCAGAGTCCCGTGCAGCCCGGTTCCCGCCTCAAGTTGGTGCGCGATCGGATCGTGGCAGTCCAGGCACGCGTCGGCCATGCTCGAGAACCAACCCCCGTGGCACTGCACGCAACCCATGCGCCCTTGCAGCTCGGGGATCTGCCCGTGCACCGCCGAGAGCGTGCCCGGTGACGTGCGTCCGCCGTCCACGAGCGCGATCGCCGCCACGCACAGCAAGCTGAAGAACGCGATCAGGAGCTGGGGCCGGATGCGGCGCGGCTCCCCGTGCTGGAGCTGCGGCGCGCTCACGGCGACCCTCCGTCGAAGCGGTGCGAGCCGTACAGCAGGGCGTAGGCGACGTGCATCAGCACCAGCAGCACGAGCAGCAGCGCCCCCCAGCGGTGGATCCAGCGCCAGGCCGAGAGCAACCCGCGCAGGTCCTCGAGGTGTGCGGTCCACAGCGCGGCGCGGTGCGCGCGGCGCGTGAGGGATTCGGCTTCGGCGAGCTGCACCGGGGAGAGGCCCGCGGCGCGTCCGGCGGCCCGCATGCGCGACAGCAGACTCCCGAGGGCCCGCTCGGCGCCGACCAAGGCCAAGAGCCGCATCGGCAAGCTCGCGCGCCACTGGCGGCGCTCGACGAGCGCGTCGACTTCGCCCTGCACCAGCCGCGCGAGCTCCGGGTTCAGCCGCTCGAAGCCCTCGGCGAGCGCGCCCAACCGCCCGCGCACCTCGGCCAACTCGAGCTCACGCCCGTTGGCCGCGCGCGGCACGTAGGCGTAGACGTAACGGCCGACGGCCCCGGTCGCGACCAAGGCGCCCATGAGCCAGAAGGCGCGCCCCCCGACCGTGTCCCCGGGGGACATCGCGCCGTGCAGCAACGCCAGCAGCAACGCGGCCACACCCGTGGCGACGTGCACCGTCATCCACGAGCGCAACGAACCCCAGCGCCGCCGCGGGTTCGCCGCCCGCCGCACGAGGTACGCGAGGTTGGCCGCGACCAGCGCGACCGAGGCGATCCCAAGCGCCAGCCCCAACCCGCGCCCCGGCCGCAACCAGTCGTGCTTGACGTGACCCGGCCGCTCGGCGAGGTCCGCCAGGTAGTAGTCCGCGTGCCACAACGCGAAGGCGAGGGTCGCGAGCGAACAGACGAAAGCGATCCCGAGGGCCCGCACCAGGCCGGAGCCCTGCTCGCCGAGGGCCGGCGCCGCCGGGTGGGCCGCGGGGTCGAAGGACACGCCCACACGTTCGAGCAGCTCCAAGGGGGCCTTTCCGCCCGCGAGCACGAACACGTCGTCGTTCGGCAAGCGCGCGCGTCGGCCGCGGGTGTCGACCAGCTCGACCGCGTCGGGCGCGATCGCGCTCACCTCGGTCGCCATCAGGAGCGCCAGGCGCCCCTCGGCCACGGCCCGCGCCAGCCGTCGTTCGTTGGCCTCCTTCAGGCGGAAGAACTCCGCGCGCCGGTAGGAGAGCGTCACCTGCGTGCCCGGCTGCGCCGCCAGTCCGAGGGCCGTCTCGACCGCGCTGTCGCCGCCGCCCACGACCAACGCGCGCCGGCCGGCGTGTTCGTGGGCGTCGAGCAGGCCGTAGGCGACCTTGGGCAGCTCCTCCCCCGGCACCCCCAACCGATTGGGCGTCCCGCGCCGGCCCAGCGCCAGGCACACGCAGGCCGCGCGCTCCCAGCCCGCATCGCCGAGCACGTCATAGCCGCCCTCCGCGCGCGGCTCGAGCGAGACGAAGGTCGCGCCCGTGCGGATCGGCAGGTCGTGGCGCGCGGCGAGCGCTTGCCACAGTCCGATCAGCTCCTCCTTCGAGTAGGTGCGCCGATCCAGGCGTCCGTGCAGGGGCAGCTCGAGCGGTTGGGTCAGCACGAGTTTGCCGCGCGGGTAACGCGCGACCGTGCCGCCGAGTTCCTGTTCCTGCTCCCACACGAGGAAGCGCAGGCCGCGGCGCTTGGCCTCGAGCGCGCAGGCCAGGCCCGCGGGTCCCGCGCCGACGATCAGGAGGTCGAGCCGATCGGGCCCGCCGGCGCCCGCCGCGACGCGCCGCGCCGCCTCCGCCGCGATCTGCACGCCGTGGGACACGGCGGTCGCGATCAGCGCCTGGGCCGTGACCTCGCCCGCGAGGAACAGGTCCCGTCTGCCGGCCACCTCGAGCCCCTCCTCGAGCACGGGCACGTCGCGCCGCGCGCTGAGATCCCCCAGGGTGAGCGTGATCGCGCCGGTCGGACACTCACGGGCGCACTCGCCCGCGCCCACGCAGCGCGCGCCGCGCACGAGGGCCGCTTGGCCGTGCACCAGCTCGAGCACGCCCTCCTCGGGACAGGCCCGCACGCAGGCGCCGCAGCCCAGGCAGCGCGAGAGGTCGACGAACGGATGGCGCAGCGGCGCCGCGTCGGCGCCGCTGCTCCGGGCGGCCTCGCGCCGACGCAGCACGCCGCGCAGCGCGCGCAGCTCCGCCCGGCGTGCGACGAGGGCGGTGAGACTCACCCCGAGGATCGCCACCAGGCCGATCAGGACGGCCCAGCTCATGCTGCGGGTCAGCGGGCGATCAGCGGCGCGGGGCCTGCGTGGGAGCGCTGGGCTGGACCGTCGCGATCGGCGCGCTGGTGCGCACGTACTCGCGGGCGGCGTCGCCCAGGCGCTCGACGCGCAGCGCGACCACCTCGTACTGCTTGCGCAGGGTCTCCATCTCGCCCCCCAGCACCCCGATGGCCTCGGCGTTGAAGTCGTGGCCGAGGAACAGGGCGTGGTCGCGCAGCAGCAGGTTGAAGCGCTTGAAGGCCAGCGCCACCGGCTCGGTGGTCGCAAGCAGCGCGTCATAGCGTTGCTGGGTCACCTGGCGGCGCTCCTCGCTCTTCTGCCGCAGGTTCGGGCTGCTCATCGCCTCGAGGTCGCGCGTCCAGTTGGCGAAGACCTCGCCCGCCATGCGGTTCATGGGCTCGAGGCTGGCCTCGAACCGTTCGCTCTGCGCCTTGCTGCGCTCGATGGCCTGGCCGAGCGCCGAGTAGGCCTTCCCGGCGTCGCCCTGGAAGTCGTGGCGCAGGATCGCGCGTAGGGAGTCCATGGCTTCGCGCGCGCGGTCGAGCCCGACCTCGGCCTCGAGGTGCACGCGCTCGACGTTGGCGACCAGCCCGTCGACGCTCTGGATGCTGGCCGCCCCTTTCTGCGGCGCGGCGCAGCCGCTACCGAGGGTCAGGGCGAGGCCCGTGAGCACGATCCACATCGGGGACCCGAGTCGAGACATGTGTGTTCTTCCGCGTGAGGACGAGGGTTCGTCGGGCGCGCCCACTGCGACACCCCCAGGCGTTCCCGATCGGCTCCGGCGCGGGTCAGTCTTGAAGGCTGCCCGCGGCGCTCGGGAGCGAGGGCCGCGGCAGGGGCGCGGGGGGCTCGGGGGAGTCGCTCGCGGAGGCTCGATCCCGGGCCGCGCGGGTCGAATCGATGCGCGCGGACGTCGCCCGAGTCGCGGCGCGCTCGCGCCACCAGGCGACCGCGCCCAGCCCGCACACGCCCCATTGCAGGACGTAGTAGGTCCACAGGGCGCCGTGCACGCCGCTGGTGAAGCCGTAGCTGTGCAGGCCCACGCCGAGCAGGTTCACGCCCCACCACGAGAACGCGATGATCGTGCCCCCGAAGGCCGCGGCGACGCACAGGCCGAGCTCGCGCAGGTAACCGCCCAAACGTCCGTGCAGGATCGCGATCTGCGAGAGGCAGATCAGCAAGGCGCCGTTCTCCTTGGGATCCCAACCCCAGAAACGGCCCCAGGAGTCGTTGGCCCAGATGCCGCCCAGGATCGTGCCGACGATCGAGAAGATCAGCGCGAAACACAGCGTGCCGTACACCATGCGCGCCAGGGAGCGGAAGAGCTCCGGCCGTCCCGCACGGCCGCGGAGCGCACGGGCCACGAGGTACAGGCTCGCGAGCAGGGCCGCGAACAGTCCCGCCGCGTACCCGATCACGATCGTCGTGACGTGGGTCGCCAGCCAGAAGTTCGTGTCGAGCACCGCCACCAGGCTCGGCATGGTGTCGCGCCGCTCGAGGGTCTCGTAGCCGTTCGCCAGGAACAGGCCCACCACGCCCAGGAGCGCCGCCGCGAAGAGCGCCACGCGCCGCCGGTCGAGCCACTCGAGCGCCAGGCCCAGGACCGCGCCGGTGAAGGTCACGAACAACACGGTCTCGTACAGCGTGCTGATCGGCGGGCGCTCGCGGATCACGCAGCGCAGCGTGATCGCCAGGCCCAGCAACAGCGTCCCCGCCAGGCTCGCCCCGGCGCAGACACGGTAGGTCGCCCGCGAACGCGGCCGCAGCCACGAACAGGCCGCCGCCAGGAAGGCGAGCACGAAACACACCAGGCCCCACGTGAGGGGTGCCAGGCGGTAGTAGGTGATCTCGAGCGCCAAGCGCCGCGTCTCGCCGCGCTCGGCGGCCATCGGGCCGACGATCCCGGCGAGTTCGCGCAGGGCGCGCTCGCCCGCCGCGACGTCGCCCGCCGAGGCGGCCAGGGATTCGAGGGCGCGCAGGGCGGCGAGCTCGCGCGCGCCCGCGCGGCGGCCGTCGAGGGCGGCGCCCAGCAGTTCGCCCGGCGTGTGCCAGGCCGGGGCCTCGGCGACCTCGGCGTCGGGGGGCAACAGGGCCAGACGGGCGCTGGCCCGGCCCAGCTCCGACGCCAGGCGCAGGAGACCGTCGAGGCGCGAGCGTTCCTCGCGCGCCAGGGGATCGGGGCTGCTCCCGAGCGCCACGTAACGCGCCCCGAGGGTCGGCCCGCTGGCGACGAGGTCCGAGTAACGCGCGACCCGCGGATCGGCGCGCCCGCTGATCCAGACCGAGTCCGCGGGCACCGGCAACTCGACGCGCGCGAAGTCGAGGAAGCCCGCCAGCACCAGGAAGGCGTCGACCGCCTCGGCCAGCATCACGACCTGTTGCTGTAGGCTGCTGCGCTGCGCCGGCTCGATCGCCGACCAGGAGTGCGCGAGTTCGAACAGCCGCGGTACCGCGGGCCGCAGCTCCTCGAAGGACCAACGATCGCGCCGTCCCTTGGCCTGGACCTCGAGGCCCAAGGCGTGCACGGCCGAGGAGTCCTGCACCTGGAAGCAGGCGTAGGTCGCGGCTTGCCCGGGGTGCACGAGCACGTCGAGCAGCCAGGCGTTCGGCGTCAGTCGTTCGCCCGCGGGCGTGGTCACGCCGCGCCGGCCGTTGAGGCGCAGCAGCGTCGTGGCGGCGTAGGTCGAGAGCGGCTTGACGCGCCCGCCATCCTGCACCGCGAGGGCGCCGGCGAGCTCGAGCGCGGCCGCGCTCCAGGCTTCGGCGCGCTCCACGTCCCGGGCTCCGGGGCCCTGCGCGGCCGCCCCCAGGGTCGCGCACGACCCAACGAGCAGAACCAGCAGCGCGACGCGGCGCAGCGACTTCGTTCGAGCGTTCATGCCCGGCGCGCCTCCGAACGCACGTGTCGCAGGAGCTTGCGCCCGAAGTGCGCGCACAGCCCCAGGGTGATCACGATGCAGGCCGCGAGCGGCCACTGATCGGCGGGGTTGCGCACCACCGCCAGGGTCGAGAACAGCGGGTCCCCGGGCCGCGCGTTCGAGGGCCCCCAGGAGGCCTGGTAGAGCACGAGCCCACCCTCGCGCAGCGGCTCGTTCATCGAGATCAGCACCGGCCGCTCGATGCCCTGCTGGCGCAGGGTGACGTCGCTCGAGAACCACTTGGGCATGCCCGTGCGCGGGTGATCGGTCTTCGTGAACCGCTCGAGGCGCACCTCGAAGGGCATCGGGAAACGCTGTCGGCGCAGGTCGAGGGCGAAGCGCTCGCCCCCGATCTCGACCGTCCAGGGCGCGGCGTCGAAGGCCCACAGCAGGCCCGCGCGCCGCTCGCCGCGGCGATCGACCAGGTTCACGCGCAGGCCGGGGCCGTTGCGCTCGGACTGCGGATCGCGGGCTTCGGCGCGCAGGACGAAGCCGTCCACGCCCGCGCCGTCGGTGGGCACTGCGGCGCCGGCCGGCAGGGGCCGGGCGTTCTCGAGCCAGTGCGTGATCTCGAGGGTGAAGGGCAGGTCCGGGTCCTCGAGGCGCAGCGGCCGTTCGGGGCTCGCGCGGCGCAGCGCGCGCTCGGACACGACCCGTTCCTCGAAGCGCCCGTCGGCCAGCGGCTTGAGCAGCGCGAGCTCGTTCCCGTGGTAGCTCTGGAAGTGACTCGCCGCTTGGCCCTCGTAGAGCGTGACGTGCCCGTCCTCGGAGTGGTGCAGCTTGACGAAGCTCGAGGCGAGCAACATCGCGATGCCCAGGTGCGTCACGAGCACGCCCGCCGTCCCGCGCCCCTTGCGCAGCCTCACGATGCCGCCCAGCAGCAGATTGACGGCGAGCAGGCTCAGCACCAGGTTCCCCCCCGGCAGCGGGATCGGCACGGGCCCCACGCGGTGCACGAGCAGGTAGGACTCGAAGTAGGTCTTCTGCACGTCGAAGAGGCCGCGCTCGACCTGCTCGAGGGTGCCGAGCCAGGTCAGGAGCCCGAGCAGGCAGATCAGGACGCAGGCCAAGCCCTGCGAGGAGAGCGCGTCGTACAGCCGACGTCCGACGGATCGCGCGCCCTTCATCGCGCCACCTCGAGCGAGCTGACGAAGGCGCGGAAACGGTCGCGCTCGACCGCGACGGCCGCGGCGGGCCCGATCAGCTTCACGAACACCGTGCGGCCCTCGAGCATCGCCACCGCGCCCAGCAGCGCCCCGTCCGCGACCTCCTCGCCGCCCATGCCGCGGTAGTCGCCCTGGACCTCGATCAACGCCGCGCGCACGCCCAGGGACGGCACGTGCTCGAGCGCGGCCAGCTCCTGCGCCGAGAGCGCCCCCCGGCCCATCTGCGTCCGCCAACGATCGAGGTTCGAGCGCACGCCGCCGCCGTCGCCGCCCAGCACGGACACGTAGCACTCGACCTCGCCGCGCTCGCCCGCGAAGAAGGTCACCTCGCGCAACGGCCGCGGCGGCCCCTGGGTCCAGCCCTCGGGCGCGCGCCAGGTGAACCCGCCCGCGCGCGGACCGTCGGGCACGGAGCTCGGCGCGCCCGTGGGGTCGCCGCTCGGGACGGACGGCGCGGAGGCGCGCGGCAAGCTCGACGCGAAGCCGAAGCGCTCGGCGCTGCTCGCCCCCAGGCGCAGGTTGGCGTCGGCCGGCACGACGCGCAGGGCCTCGAAGCCCGCGCTCGCCGGACCGCTCCCGCAGGCCAGGGCCAGGCTGCCCGCGCAGCACGCCGCCGCCAGGGAGCGACGAACGCCCCATCCCCCTCCCGCCTGCCCGCTGGAGCCCATCACGCGCGACCTCGTCGGCGCGGCCGGCCTGCCTGGGGGAGCGGCGCCGACCCGCCGTCGGCCCCGTCCCGGGCCCGCCGCGACCCGGGCCCTATCGGTCCCCCGCCAGCCCCCCTTGAACGCACCGGCGCGGCCCGCGGGGTCCCCGATGGGCTCCGTCGCCGCCCCGTTCGGCCGCCGTTAGGATCGGGGGCTCCGCCCATGCCCCCCTCCCCCCCGCGCCCGGGCCGCGACGGACGCCTCGGGCGCCGCACGCGGCGCATCCTGCACCTCGACGTCGACGCCTTCCTGGCCTCGGTGGAGCAGGTCGTGCATCCCGAGCTGGCTGGGAAGGCGCTCGTGATCGGGGGCTCGCCCGACTCGCGCAACCTGGTGATGTCGAGCTCCTACGAGGCGCGCGCCTACGGGGTGCGGCCCGGGATGAGCCTGCGCGAGGCCGCCCGGCGTTGCCCGCAGGCGATCTTCCGCGACGGCGACGCCCAGGCCGCGAACCGCCTGCGCGAGCGGACCACGCGGCTGCTGATGGAGTTCACGCCGCTGGTCGAGGTGGCCTCGATCGACGACTTCTTCCTCGACCTCTCCGGCTGCGCGCGCCTCTTCGGCGACGCCTTCGCGACGGCCGAGGAGATCCGGCGCCGCGTGAAGGCCGAGGTCGGCCTGCCGCTGACGGTCGGCATCGGCACGAGCCGCACCCTGGCGCGCCTGGCGGGCAAGCTCGCCAAGCCCGGCGGCGTGGCCGAGGTGCTCCCCGGCCACGAGCTGGCCTTCCTCGCGCCCCTGCCCCTCGAGCACCTGCCCGGGGTCGGGCACGCCACGGGGGCGTTGCTCGAGCGCTTCGGCCTGCGCACCGTCGGCGAGCTGCGCCGCGTGCCGCGCGAGGTGCTCTTCGCCACCTTGGGCAGCGCCGGCCTGGTGCTCTTCGAGCGCGCCCACGGCCGCGACGACGAGCCCGTCGAGCCGACCTATCGCCCCCTCGGCCCGAACGGCGCCCTGGTGCCGCGCACGCCGCGCTCGATCCAGCGCGTCAGCACCTTCGAGCCCGAGGAGGGCGCGCGCGAGCAGATCGAGGCCATGCTGGCCTACGTGGTCGAGCGCGCGGCGCACCACCTGCGCTCCCTGGGCCTGGTGGCGGGCTCGCTCGAGGTGCACGTGCAGTACGTCGACACCCGTCCGCCTTCCCTGCGGCGCCTCGAGCCCGACGAAGGCGCCGCGCGCCGCGCGCGCCGCACCCTGGACGCGCCCAGCGACTCGACCGACGAGCTGCTGCACCAGGCGCGCGCCCTGCTGCGCTCGCTCCCCCGCCGCCGGGCGCTCGTCAAACGCATCGGCATCGGCCTGTGGAACCTGCGCCGCTCCCCGGGCTGGCAGGGCACCCTCTTCGCGGATCCCGCCGCCGACCGCGCGCCGAGCGCGACCCCCGAGCGCGGCCCGCACGGCAGCCGCGCCGACCGCCAACGCCGCCTCGACGGCGCCCTGGACGAACTCCGCACCCGCTTCGGCTTCGGCCGCGTCCTGCGCGGCTCGAGCCTACCGCTGCTCGAGGGCCACGAGCTCGGCCCCGACGGCATCCGCCTGCGCACCCCCTCCCTCAACCAGTGAGGCGTGCGGGCGATCCGGGATGGACAGCGGCGCAGGAAACGGACACAGGTCGCGACCCCCACGGGTGCCGTGGGTGGGTGAGACGGGTTCGCAGGGCGCGGGGGTGGGATTGGGGCCGCGATCCGGGGGCGGCCAGCGGCTAGACTGGTCGCCCTCCATGGGTCCGGGAGCCCCTCCCCGGACGCCCGCGCTCCGCACCCGGCCCCCCTGCACCCCGATCCCGATGTCCTCTCCGTCGACGACGACCCCGACCAGCGCCGACCACGCCGAGCTGCGCTACGGCAATCAGACCTTGAAGCTGCCCGTGGTGAAGGGCACCGAGGGCGAGCACGCGATCGACATCCAGAAGCTGCGCTCGTCGACGGGCTTGATCACCCTCGATCCGGGCTACGGCAACACGGGTTCGTGCCAGAGCGCGATCACCTTCATCGACGGCGAGCAGGGCATCCTGCGATACCGCGGCTACCCCATCCAGGAGCTGGCGGAGAAGGCCACCTTCCTGGGCTGCACCAAGCTCCTGATGGACGGCGAACTGCCCGGGGCGGAGGAGCTGGCGGCCTTCGAGCAGGACATCCGCGTGCACACGATGATCCACGAGGACTTCAAGCGCTTCTACGGCGCCCTGCCTCGGGACGCGCACCCCATGCCGGTGCTGGCGGCGGCGGTCGGCGCGCTGACGACCTTCTATCCCGACCCCGAGAGCGATCAGGACGTGCACCGCGCGATCGTGCGCCTGATCGCCAAGATGCCGACCCTGGCGGCCTACGCCTACAAGCACTCGATCGGGCAGCCGTTCATCTACCCGCGCAACGACCTCGACTACAGCGCGAACTTCCTGCACATGATGTTCGCGAACCCCTGCGAACCCTACGAGGTCGACCCGGCGGTGGCGAAAGCCCTCGACGTGCTCTTGATCCTGCACGCCGACCACGAGCAGAACTGCTCGACCAGCACGGTGCGCCTCGTGGGCTCCTCCCGCGCGCCGCTCTACGCCGCGATCGCGGCCGGCATCAGCGCCCTGTGGGGCCCGCTGCACGGCGGCGCCAACCAGCGCGTGGTCGAGATGCTCGAGCGCATCGCCGAGCAGGAGGGCAGCGCCGAGCGCTTCCTCGAGCGCGCCAAGGACAAGGACGACACCGCGCGCCTGATGGGCTTCGGCCACCGCGTCTACAAGAGCTACGACCCGCGCGCCGCGATCCTGAAGAAGACCTGCGAGGAGGTCGTCCAGCGCGCGGGCGCCTCCGGCTCGAGCCGCCTGCTCGAGATCGCCATGCGGCTCGAGGAGATCACCCTGCGCGACGACTACTTCGTCAGCCGCAAGCTCTACCCCAACGTCGACTTCTACTCGGGCGTGATCTACCAGGCCCTGGGCATCCCGGTGAACATGTTCACCGTCATGTTCGCCCTCGGCCGCCTGCCCGGTTGGGTCGCCCAGTGGCTCGAGATGCGCGCCGACCCCGCCACCCGCATCGGCCGCCCGCGCCAGATCTACACCGGCCCGGTCGAGCGCCACCTCTGATTCCTCTGCGCCGGGATCACGGCTCGCTCGGGATCGCGCGGGCGAAGGCGAGGACGTGGCCGTCGGGGTCGCTGGAGTAGGCGGCGAGGTGGCCCCAGTCGCGGGGGAGCAGCGGGCTCAGCTCGCGGGCGCCGGCCGCCAACGCGCGGCGGTGCTGGGCGGCCGGATCCTCGACGACGAGGTACACCTCGGCCCGCGGCGCCCGCGCGCCCAGCGGCGAGGGTGAGAGCGCGGGCAGCAGCCTGGCGATGCCCTCCTCGGGCATCAGGCCCAGCACGCAGCCGGGGCCCAGGTCGAACTCGCTCATGCCCGGCACGTCCAGGCGCGGCGCGCGCCCCAGCACCCGCGCCCAGAAGGCCGCGCTGCGCCGCTGGTCGCGCACGTAGAGGATGAAGTGGGCCGCCCCCATGGTCCCTGCCGCTGGGCCCGAAGCTATCCGCCCGACTCGAGGGCTCCCAGCGCGGGGGGGCCCGGAAAATCCCGCCTCCGGCGTCGCCCGCTCTCAGGCGGTGGGTAGGGCCCAGCATGTCGCCGATCCGCGCGCTCGTGGCCGGCGCGTCGCTGGCCCTCGTCGGCGCGGCCTTCGCGGCGGGCCGCGGGCGGCTCGACCTCGACGTCTCGATCCCGCCGGGCTCGGCCCTGGAGTGGGGTCGCGCCTTTCCCGCGCTCACGCCGCGCGCGGAGCCGCTCTTCCCGAGCACGCCGGGGACCGAGGATGCCGGCCACACGCGCGCGCCCCTGCGGGTGGTCGAGCTCGAGCGCGGCCTGGGCTCGAGCTTCGGGCTGCTGCGCATCCTGACCTGGGACCTGGCGGCGCACCTCGAGTGGGTGCGAGGGGGTTGGCCCGAGATCGTCGAACCGCGCACGGGCGATTCGGCGGCGCTTCCGGCGAGCAGCGAGCCGCTGTACTGGATCTCGGTCTCGACCCTGCTGCGGCGCCTGCTGCACCCGGCCCTGGTGAGCGGCCCGGAGGTCACCGCGCACCTGGTCGAGCTGGGCGAGCCCGTCCTGCCCCTGCTCGAGGTCGCGCGCGCCCAGCGCGGCCTCGAGGCCCTGTGCGACGACGTGCGCGCGCGGGTGCGCGCCGACTCGCGCGCCTGGCGCCGGCCGCTGCCCGCGCCGGACGCGCGCCGGCGCCTGCTCTCGGCCTGCGTGCTGGCCGAGCTCACCGCCAACCCCGACTCGGGTAGCCCGGAAGCCACCGC
>CAYMYN010000009.1:50552-52261 GCA_964394665.1 uncultured Planctomycetaceae bacterium | reverse complement strand
TTTCGGCGCGCGCCTCTTCCTCCTGGGCGAGGAGGCCTTCGAGCTGCTGCGCGCCTACACCCAGCACCCCGACCCGTTCACGCGCCGCAACGCCGTCGCGGCTTTGGGGCGCTACGGCACGCGGGACGCAGCGCGCGCGCTGGTCGTGCTGGCGGCGACGAGCGACGACGACGTGGTGCTGGTGCGCGCCCTGGCGGCCCTCGGTCCCCAGCGCGGCTTGCTGGATGCCGCGCCGTTGGCGCGACGCCTGGAGCGCGAGACCGATCCCATGCGCTGCGTGGCCCTGGCGGCGGCCCTGGGTCGCCTGCGCGCGCGGGAGGGACTGGGCCCGGTGCTCGCTCTCGCCCAGCGAGCCCGCGGCGCGGACGACTCGGACCTGTTGGTCGGCGCCCTCGCGGCCCTGGCGCGCATCCCCGCCGGCCCGGCGGATCGCGAGCTGGCGCGTTTCCTCGACTCCCTCGAAGCCGCGGCGCGCTCGCGGCCGCAGTCCTTCCGCGAGCGAGTCCCCGCCACGCCCCTGACCGCCGATCGGGTCGCGGGAACGGGCGCCCGGGGCCTGCTCGTGGCCCAGCTCGCCACCCTGGCCCGCGCCCGCCTGGACCTCGACGAGCGGGCGCAGCGCGACGTGCTGGCCCTGCGCGGCAGCGGCGCCCCCCGGCGCGCCCCGGGGCCGCGCTTCGGCAGCGCGGGCCTGGGCGGGTTGCTCCCCCCCGCCCAGCTCCTGTGGATCGAGACCGTGGCCGAGTGCGGCGAGCGTGGCCTCGCCCTCCTGGACGAGCTCGCGCACGAGGGCGCCGCCGAGCTCCAGGTCCGCGCCCATGCCCTGGCGCACCTGCCGCCCGAGCGCCGGGCCGCCGCGTGCCTGGCCCTGCTGGGCGATCCGGCCCAGCCGCTCGAGCTGGCCGCGCGCGCCCTCGAGCTGCTCGCCCACGACCTCGACCCGCGCCGGATCCCGATCTGCCGCGCGCTGCTCGCCGCCTGGGCCGCGCGCCCGCCCGGCGGCGGTTCGTCCGCCGAGCGCCACCTCGCCCTGCTCGCCCTGCGCACCCTGGCCGCCGGAGCGGAGCTCGCGCCCGCCGAGCTGCACGCCCTGTTGCCCCACCTCTCCCCCGCGGCCCAGCCCGGCGGCGCGTCGATCGCCGTGCGCCTGCGCCTGCGGGCCCGCCAGACGGTGCGCGTCGCCCTGGCCGGCGGCCCCGAGCCCGAGCAGGAGGCCGCCCTGCGCGCCCTGATCGACTTCGCCCGCGCCATCGGAGCCAATCCGCTGCTCGCGGACGTGTCCAGCGACGTGCTCGCCGCCCAGCTCCGCCGCATCCTGCTCGACCTGCGCCGCCGCCCGCGCACCGACGAGGCCACCGTCCACGCCGCCGCCGATTCCCTGGCCGAGGTCCTGCTCGGCCATGCCTCCTGGGGCATCCGCGGCGGCGGCACGCGCATCGACCCGCCGATCCCCCTGGAGGAGGAGCTCGTCCTCACCCTGGGCCGCCTCGCCGATCCCCCGGCCCTCGAAACCCTGACCCGCCTCGCCGCCGCCCCCCAGGACCCGGCGCACCCCGAAAACCCCCTGCGCGCCGTCGCCTGCCTGGCCCTCGCCCCGCACCCCCCCGCGCGCCCCCTGCTGCTCGAAGCCCTGCTCTCCCCCACCCCCTTCACCCGCCTCGCCGCCGCCGAATCCCTCCGCCACGCAACGGGCCTCGAAGAACCGATCG
>CAYMYN010000009.1:0-50542 GCA_964394665.1 uncultured Planctomycetaceae bacterium | reverse complement strand
ACAGCGCCCCGGAGCCCGAGCGCGCGGCGGCGGCCGAACGATTGCGCGAGCGGCTCCCCCGCTGAGAGAAACGGCCCCGCTCACTGCGGCGCGAACGTCACCACGGCCCGTCCCTCCGCGTGGGGCGGCACGTCCACCTCGCCGCTCGCGACGCGGCCATCGGGGGCGACCAGGGTGTAGCGATAGGCCCCATTGGGCAATCCACCGATCCGCAGCTCCCCCCGCTCGTCCGTCACGAGCCCACCAGCGGGCGCGGGTAGCTTGCCCGCGGCGATCCAGTCGGCCACGTCGCGCCCGAACTCCACCGAGCGCAACGAGGCCCGGGCGCCCTCGAGCGCTACCCCACCCGGCCAGCGCGCCTCGAGCTTCAATCCGCCCAGACGCCGGATCTCGACGCTGCGCTCATTGGGCCCGGGGCGGAGCTCGAGCGGCTCGAAGATCGGCCAAAGATCGTGCTCCTTGGCCTCGAGGTGGTACTTGCCCGCCCCGATCGGCCCGGAGGACGCCAGGCCCGAGGCGTCGGAGCCACTCAGGGCCAGAGATCGGGTGCCGCCAGTGCCGAACAGGAACGCGCGAACCCCGTGCAGAGGAACATCACCGTCGTGAAAACGCACCTGCAGCTCGGCATCGGGGTCCAGCACGAGCTCGAGCTCGCGGCCGTCGCGGGGGACGGCCTGCAACTCGACGTCCGCCATGCCACCTCCAGCGGCAAAGCGCGCGTGGAGCAGGAGCCTGCCGCGGGGGGGAAGCGCCAGCCGAACGCGGCCTCCTGAATCGGTGCGGCCCTCGGCGTACCACCCGCTGCTGGGGATGCTCCCAACGAAGACCGCAGCAGCGGCGATCGGGTCGCGCCGTCGATCGATCAACCGCAGGGTCACGCGCTCGTCCTGGAATCGCAACTTGACGTGGCCGGAAGCACGCTCCGCGCGGGTGATCAGCCGGGACAACAGAATCGAACCCCGCCCGTCCCAGAGGTTGATCCAAACCACGTCGCCGAAGGGACCGGGAATGAGCGCCCGCCCAGCGACGAGGTCGACGATGCGATCCCGATTGGAATCCTCGCTGATCTCGGTGGAGCTAAACAGGAATGGAGAGCCATCCACGGCCTCCAAGCCCTCGACCTCGACCGCGAGGGCGTCGGTGCCCCAGTCGTCGACCACGACCTCGAGCGTCCCGGGCACCCCACCACGAAAGCTCTTCGCCTCGCGCAGTCGGGTGCCGTCGGGGAGGGTGACGGTAACGGACACGCGTCCCGCCGCGTACCCAGGGAACACCACCGTCGAGTCGACGCCGAACGGGCGCGCCTGGTCGGCGGGCGCGCCGGTGATGCGGACATGGCAGGCGGTGGGATCCAGGTGCTCGGGCCCGACCAGGCGCACCGTCAAGTCCGCCTCGCGGACCAGCGCGAAACGACCGAGGTCCACCGGGCCAGCACCCTGGGCTTGAACGGGCCGGTGCAGTTGGGCGTACCCGGGCGCATCGATCACGAGGAAGTTCGATCCCGGCGCCAGGCCCAGGATCTCGAAGTTCCCCTGGGCCTCCACCATCGCCTGGATCCCCGTGGGTCGCGAGAGACGAGAATTCTCGAGGATCCAGGTGCCGACCGTTCCCCCGGGCAGCGGGTCCCCGGTGGCGGCATCGACGACCTGGCCGCGGCCCACCAGGCGGGGGGGCATCTCGACGAGCACCTCGCTCTCGATCCCCGGCTCCACCAACACCCGGTGGAACGGGCTAGGCGGCCAGCCCGGTACCACGACGTGCACCACGACCTCACCGAGCGGTGCCCCCTCGATGCGGAACGCCCCGTCGACCTGGTCCTGCTCGTGGTGCGAGCCGGAGTTGGAGCCGCCCGGGATCCAGTACTCCACCAGAAACGTCCGAACCGGCTCGCCCTCACGCTGGACTCGACCCGTGATCACACCGGCGCGCTCCAGCTGAATCCGGATCGGCTCTTCGAGAGCACGGTCGATCAGCCGTCCAGGCAGGGCTTGATCCGCGAAACCGCGCCTCTGGCACTGGAGGTGGATTTCACCGGGTCGGATCGCGAGCGTAGCCGACCCCTCGGCATCGGTCCGGGCATGGGCATGGATCCAGGCGCCGTCCTTCTGCCACCACGCCCGCAGGTCTGCCAGTTGGAGGGGCGCTCCAACCTCGTCCACGACCTGCACGGGCAGGCTGAGCGCTGGATGGGCCTCGAGGGTCACTTCGTTGGTCGAGCCCGCGGGAGGAAAGAACAGCGTGCGCTCGAACGGCAGCACCCCGGGGCCCTCGAGCCGCAACATGAGGTGCAACTCCGGATCATGTGCGACCGCGGTCGGACCGAACGTGCCGTCCTCGCGCACGGAGACTCGTCCGAGGGTCTTCCACGCCGCAGGAGCCCAGGCGGCCGTAGTCACGGACAAGCCCGCGCCTAGGTCGACGTCGCCCATGGCCCGGACCGTGCCCTGCACCCAGGACCACTCCCCTACTTGCAGCCGGATCTCACCGGGAGCGCGTCCGTAGAAGGGCGCCGAACGCAATCCTCCCGCGAACGCTAGGGCGTGTTGCTCGGCCAGCGCAGGAGGGAGCACCGCCCGTCCCTCGTCGTCGGTCGTCGCGCTCCGCACGAAGGCCGCGTGCACGGCAGGAGCGAGGCCCGCGCCCTCCACGCTCGTGGGTTGGTCGGTGAGGAAGGTGATCACCCCGGCACCCGGAACCGGCCGCCCATCTGCATCGACGACGATCACGCGCAGAGGACCTGCTCCGGCCAGCGCGATGCTCGTGGGGATGTCCGTCGGATGATCGATGACGAACCACGCCGGCCGGTGAGCGACGTGGCTCACCCACACGACGCCCCCGCTCTCGACTTCGAGGTCGGGGACGTTCAATTGGAACTTCCCCTCCGAGTCCGTGCGCGCATGGATGCCGCGGGCCAGGATCGCTCCGTGGTCGCGCTCGAGGGCACGCCCGAGTTCCATCCCGTCCCTTGCACTCCAGCTCACCCAGGCGTCGGCGATAGGCAGCCCCTCGCGATCGACGACCTGCGTACCTTGACCCAGCACGCGATCGGGATTCGCGCCCGGGATCCGTGTGATCGCAGTGGGACTCTCGAGCGTCCCGCGCTCCACCCCCTGCTCGACAGCACTGGGTTCGATGTCCGTGGCCGGATCGAAGCCCGCGTCGGTTGGTGGCTCGGGGGCCGCGGTCGAAGGACCCGCTCCGGCGCTGGCTCCCTGCGGACTTGGCGCAGACTTCGACTGGATGTACCAGCCGGCGGCGATCAGGGCGAGTAGGAGCGCGGAGCCCACCAGGAGCTTGCTTCGACTCGTGGAGGTCATCGAGAACCGGTGCCGTATGTGCGGCGTCTTCAGAAGTGGATCCGGATTGGCGGAGGAACGGGCTTCACAGGCGCTACCCCCGGGTGGCTGCGGGGTACCTCGACACCTGGAACCTCAGGCAACGTCGAGCGGGGGATGCCGCCGACCCCCTGCGCAAACGCGGAGATCGAGCCACATCCTAGGCTCGCAATCAGCAGCACGTGTAACAGGCAGCTAAGTAGTCGGGGTCTATCGGAGTGCATTCAACACTCTCCCGGCAGTCGCGCCGATGAACTTGTCGCAGTCATCGATGAGCAGGTTGGCAAGGTCTCGAGTCGCCCACCGACCATCGGATCGAGTTCGTCGTTGGTGCATGACATGCAGCGCGATCCTCGGGTCATCCGGAAGGAACGTCGCGTCAAGGACCAGCGCGGCCCCCTTGACCTGATCCACCATTCCGGCTTGAGCGGCGAACAGGAGCCACGCGCAGAGAGCATCCAGCCTGGGGGCGTCAAGCTGCGCAGCCTTCCGATACCACTCGACCAGGTCCCCCGGACGCCAGTCGTCCCCGTGGGCGTAGGCCAGGTTCTGCCAGCAGAGGGCGCGCAGTTCGGGGCGCTGCTCGATGGCCAGGAGCCGGTGCAGGACTCCGATCGCGGTTCGCCGCTGACCGAGCCGGACCAGATCGAGGGCTGAATGGATGCGCGCGGCCGAAGTGGGGTGGATCCGCGCAGCCGTCGTGACCAAGGACGAGAGCTGCTCCGAGGAGAGTTGGAGGCTGGAGGGCAGCGCTTCGAAGAGGGCCGCCGACGCGAGGCCCTCGCTCGGCTCCTCTGCGTACTGGGATGCCCGTCGGTCGAGTTCCTCGGGATCCAAGGGCACGGCAGGCTGCTTCGCAGTCGAGGTCCGGACCATGAACTGGGCCGGCGGCGGCCGCAGTTCCATTTCCAGGGCCCAGCGGCGGAGGAGGAGGGTGGCGAATTCGGCGCGGTGGACGTCGAGGATCTCCCTTTCGGCCGAGGTCAGGCCGGGGTGCCAGCGGGAGAGGGCGTCCCAGGAGTCGGTCCAGCGGGTGGGGCGGGCCGGGCGCTCGACGCGCAGGAGGCTCGAGCGCGGATCGCGGGCGACCTCGTGCAGCAGTTCCTCCAGGATCGGATCGAGGGCCAGGGGCTCGGAACTCATCAGGTCACCTCCCACAGATCCAGGTCGTCGCCCGCCGCGGGAGCCGAGAGGGCGTCGAGGGCGAGGCGCAGGTCGGCGACCACGGTCAGCGGCGGACCCTGGCCCTCGGCCACGTAACGATGGACCGTCTTGCCCTGGATCGCGACCGCGAAGAAAGCCCGACGCGCACGATCGGGGAGAGCATTGAAGCGCAAGCAGGCTCGGCGCGTCATCCCGATCTCCAGGCCCAGGCTCTCCGAGAGGGACACCAGGCGGCTCTCGTAGGGTACCGCGAGCGGCTCCCCCGAGAGCTCGGCCTCGAGGTCCTCCTCCAGAATCTCCTCGATCGCCTGATCGATCCGCCCCTCGAGCCATTCGTCGAGGGGCGGCACGCCCCGATACTTGGGCGCCGCATACGCCACCCGCGCCAGTGTCCGCAGATAGACGCGTCGCTCGGCGAGCAGCAGCGCGCGCGCCTCCAACCTGCCCACGCTGCGCCCTTGCAGCTCGAAAGGATCGTGATCGAGGAGCCGATGCAGCACCTCCATCGGACTGCGCCCCCGCAGCGCCTCGGAACCGGGAAACTCCTTTCCCCCGGATCCCTCCGCAGGCGACCGCGGCGCCTCCCAGTCGCTCAAGGTTTCCCTCCGGATTCCATCGCCGCGCGAGGCCCACCCCGCCGGCCCAGGGTGACCCCGCGTAAGGAGACCGTCAAGCCCCAGCGGCACCCCGACCGCCGCCTCCTCCATCGCGAGGTCGACATTCGGCGGCGCGTGAATCCCCTGCGGAGACGCAAAAGATCGCGCGGAGGAGACACCGGCGAGAGGACGGTGTGCGGCCCCAGGGCTGCGAGAGCAGGCTGGAAGGCCTCGAAGGGGTGGGCCTGGGTAGGAAGCCGCTTCGAGGGCGGGCCTGGACGGGCCGTTCGGGCTGCGTTAGGGTGGCGCGGGCGAGGGTGCCCCGATGACCTGCTTTGGCCTGGAGCGGCTCCGTTGCCCGATGACTCGAGTTCGCGCCTGGGCGGCGGGGGCGGAAGGGCGGGGCGAGCTCGCGGGGAGGGGGTGAGGGTGGGCGGCGAGGGGTATGTGCCGCTGCGGGTGCACGGGTGGCACTCGATGATGACCGGGGTCGATGGGCCCGGGGAGTTGCTCGGGCGGGCGGCGGAGCTGGGGTGTCCGGCGCTGGCGCTGACCGACCTCGACGGACAGGCGGGGATGGTCGAGTTCCTGCTCGCGGCGCGGGGAATGGCGGAGCAGGAGCCGCGGCGGGGCGCGCGCGCCGTGCGGCCGATCGTGGGGGCCGAGCTCAGCGATCCCCACGGCGAGGGGCGGGTGGTGGCGCTGGTGCAGGACCGGCGGGGGTACGCGAACCTCTGCAAGCTGATCTCGGCCCGGCACCTGGGGCGCGATCCGGGGCGCTTTGGGGCGGACCTCGGCGAGCCGGAACAGTTCGACCTCGCGCGGGCCCTGGCCGAGCACCAGGAGGGGCTGGTGCTGCTGGTCGACCACCCGCGGCTGCTCGTCGCGCTGCACGGGCGGGTCGAGCGCGGACGGATGCTGGCGGCGCTCTCGCCGGCGGGCCTGGCGGGCGCGGCCCGCGGGGACGGGAGCGGCGCGGCGCGCGGCCCGCGCAACACGCACCTGGCGGCGCGGGACGGCGCGCGGCACGGCGGAGCGAGTAGCGGAGCGAGTAGCGGAGCGAGCGGCGGCGCGAGCGGCGCAGGCCGCGGGGGCGCGCCGGACGGGCGCGCGCGGCGGGCCTGGGCGGCGGGCGGCGAGGGCGAGGGGCCCGAGGACGAAGCGCACCAGCTCGAGCCGCCCAAGGCTCCCCCGCCGGCGCGGGCCGTGGCGGCGGGCGAGCTGCTGGCGGCGGCGCGGGCGGTGGGCGTGGCCGTCGTCGCCGTGCCGGACGTCTACTGCGCGCGGGAGGCGGGCTGGGCCGTGCACCGCGCGCGGGTGGCGGTCAAGCACAACGCGCTGCGCGCGGACCTGCCCGAGGGCTGGGTCGCCCAGCGGCCGGCGCACCTGCTCCCGTTCGAGGAGCTGTGCCGGCTCTACGCGAACGTGCCCGACGTCGCCGGGGCCTGGAAGGTCGAGGCGCCGGCGGGCGTGCCGGCCTGCGTCGCGCGCACCCTGGCGGTGGCGGAGAGCTGCGCGTACGTGCCCGAGCTCGGCGGCGTGCTCTTCCCGCGCGTCGAGCTCGAGGCGGGCGAGACGGCCTACTCGAAGCTGTCGGGGCTGGCGCTCGAGGGCGCGCGGCGCAGGTATCGACCCCTGCGGCCCGAGGTGCTGCGGCGGCTCGACCACGAGCTGACCACGATCGAGGACCTGGGCTTCGCGCCCTACTTCCTGCTGGTGCAGAAGATCCGCGACTGGGCGGCGCGGGAGGGGATCCCGTGCGTGGGGCGCGGCTCGGCGGCGGACAGCCTGGTGGCCTACTGCCTGGAGCTCACCGACGCGGATCCCCTGCGCTACCGGCTGATCTTCGAGCGCTTCCTCAACCCCGCGCGCCGCGATCGGCCCGACATCGACCTCGACTTCTGCTGGCGGCGGCGCGACGCGGTCATCGAGCACGTCTACGAGCTCTTCGGCGCGACGCGCACGGCGATGATCTCGACCCTGAACACCTGCGGCCTGCGCGCGGCCTTCCGCGAGACCGCGTTGACCGAGGGGTTGCCGCCGAGCGAGGTCAACCGCTGGTCGCGGCGCCTGCCCCACGCCCTGCCGCCGGCGCAGGAGCTGGCGGGGAGCGCGGAGGGCGCGATGCACCTCGAGCGCGCCTTGGGCGCGACGCACCTCGAGCGCGCCCTGCGCGCGACGCCCGAGCTGCGCGAGTTCCCGAGCGACGATCCGCGCTGGCGGCGCGTGCTGCGCCTCGCGGAGCGGCTCGAGGGCGCGCCGCGGCATTTTGGGCTGCACCCCGGGGGCGTGGTCGTCGCGCCCGGGGCCATCACCGACTTCGCGGCCTGCCAGCGGGCCGCGAAGGGCGTGGTGGTGACCCAGCTCGACAAGGACGGCGTCGAGGCGCTCGGGCTGGTGAAGATGGACCTGCTCGGCAACCGCGCCCTGACGGTGATCGACGACTGCACGCGCGAGCTGCGCGCGCGCGGGATCGAGGTCGATCTCGAGGCGATCGACGAGCAGGACCCCGACACCGCCCGCACCCTGCGCGAGGGCCGCACGATCGCCTGCTTCCAGGTCGAGTCGCCGGGCATGCGCAACCTGCTGCAACAGACCGGCGCCGCCGACATGGACGCCGTCATCCAGGCCGTGGCCCTGATCCGGCCCGGGCCGGCGGCGAGCGGCATGAAGGACGCCTACGTGCGGCGTTTCCGCGGGCTCGAGCCCCCCACCCCGCCCCACCCGCGCCTGACCGAGCTGCTGTGGGACGCCCAGGGCGTGCTGCTCTACCAGGAGGACGTGATGCAGGTGGCCGCGCTGCTGGCGGGCATGGACCTCGCCGAGGCGGACCTGTTGCGGCGCGCCTTGCAGAAGCGGCGCGCGGAGGAGCTCGAGGGCCTCGCGCGGCGCTTTCTCGCGGGCTGCGCGCGCAACGGCGTCACGGCCCAGGAGGCGCGCGGCGTGTGGGAGCTCGTCGCCAACTTCGCCGCCTTCGGCTTCTGCAAGGCCCACGCGGTGACCTACGGGCGCATCTCCTACCGCACGGCGTGGCTCAAGACGCACTTTCCGGCGGTCTTCCTGACGGCCTTCCTCGCCAGCCACACCGGGTACTACGCCGAGCGCGTGTACGTCGAGGAGGCGCGGCGCCTGGGCGTGCCGATCCTGGCGCCGGACGTGAACCAGAGCGGCCTCGAGCACGCGGTCGAGTGGCGCGCCGGGATCCCGGCCCTGCGCCTGGGCCTGGGCCTGGTGAAGGGGCTCACCCAGCGCACCCTCGAGGCGCTGCTCGCCGCGCGCGCGAGCGGCGGCCCGTTCCTCTCCCTGCCCGACCTGCTCGAGCGCAGCGGCGCGCGCACGGACGAGGCCCAGGCCCTGATCCAGTGCGGGGCCCTGGACGCCTTCGACCGCACGCGGCCCGAGCTGCTGTGGCGCCTGCACCTTTTGCGCGCGCCCGAGCGGCGCGCCCCGCGGGACGCCGCGCGCTTGCCCGGCGCGCCCCTCGACCCGGCCACCCTGGCCGCCTGCCGCGCGACGCCCAGGAGCCGCACCGACGAGCGCATCGCCAACGCGCGCAGCCAGAGCGGCGGCTGGAGCGCGGGCCTGGGCGGGCTCGCGCGCCTGGGCGCGGGCGAGAGCGCCAGCCTCTTCCCCACCCCCGAATCCCCCGCCCTGGCCCTGCCGGCGTTGCCCGACCTGGGTCCGAAGGAGCGCGGCTACCTCGAGTGGGAGCTTCTGGGCCTGACCCTCGCCGCCCACCCCACGCGCCTCTTCCCCTGCCCCGCGGACGAGCGCCTGGCCGCCGCCCGCGCGCCCGGCCGCCCGGCCCTCGGCGCGCGGCCCGTGAACCCGATCCCCTGCGCGCGCCTCGCGTCGCTCCCCGGCGGCCGCGTCACCCTGCGCGGCTGGCCCGCCGCCACGCGCCGCGTGCGCACCGCCGACGGCCGCTGGATGCGTTTCTTGACCCTCGAGGACGAGAGCGGTCTCGCCGAAGCCGTGCTCTTCCCCGACGTCTACGAGCGCGACGGCCACCGCCTGGCCGAGTTCGGCACCCTCTGCCTGACCGGCATCGTCCAGGACCAGCTCGGCGCCTGCACCCTGGCCGTCGAGCGCGTGTGGTGAGCGGCCGGAGTGACTCGAAGGTGCGCTCAGGCGGCGGCTTGGAGGGTGGATTCGAGCTCGCGGGCGTGGCGGATGGATTGGTAGTAGGCCTCGAGCAGATCGGGGGTGCCAATTTCCTCGAGCCAGGCGGCGGCCCAGTCGCCGCGTTCGTAGGCGCGCACCACCTCGAGCACGCGGCCGATCATGCCGCCGCCGGTGCCGAGCAGGGCGGCGGCGACGTCGGCGGCGAGGGGGAGCTGGACCACCAGCTCGTCCATCGGCGTGTCGGTCAACGCGTCGAGCACCGAGAGCAGGCCGGCGGTGAAGTGGGCGGAGCGGCGCTCGGGGTCGATGCGCGCGGCGAGCAACCCGGCCATGTGGGCCCGCACCAGGGCGCACTGCACGAGCTCGGAGGGCTTGTCGTCGATCGCGCCGACCGCCAGCAGGCTGACCACCGAACGCGTGCGCTCCAGGCCCAGGGCCACCAGGGCCTCGCGCAGGGACTCCAGGCGCCGACGGAAGCCGAAGGCGGCGCTGTTGACGTGGCGCAGCAGGCGGAAGGCGAGCGAGACGTCCTGGCCGACGAGCTCGACCAGCTCGTCGAAGCCCAGGCCCGGGTCCTGCAGGCGCGCGAGCAGGCGCAGCAGGGTCAGGCGGCGGGCGGGCACGGAGCGGCCGCGCAGGACCTCGGGGCGCATCAGGAAGAAGCCCTGGAAGAGCTCGAAGCCCAGCTCGCGGTAGCGGCGCAGCTCGGCCTGGGTCTCGACCTTCTCGGCCAGGGTCGTGAGCCGGCGGCGGCGCAGGTCGGCGACCAGGTCCGCGAGGCGCCCGGCCTCCATGCCCAGGCAATCGACCTTCACCAGGTCGACGCGCTCGAGGAACGGCCGGTGCATGTCGTCGCCGGTGTAGTCGTCGAGGGCCACGGTGAAGCCACGGGCGCGCAGGCGCCCGATGGCTTCGAGCACCTCGCGGGTCGGCTCGACGTCCTCGAGCACCTCGAGCACGACCTGGCCGGGATCGAGCGCCAGGGGCAGGGCCCCGACGAGGTAGTCCCGCGAGAGATTGACGAAAGCCAGGCGATTCCCCACCACGCGCTCGGCGCCCAGCTCGAAGAAGGTGTTGTGCAGCACGCGCGAGGTGGCGGCCTCGGCATTCGGGCGCTCGGCGCCGGGGGCGCCCGCGTCGCGGAAGAGCAGCTCGTAGCCCACGACCTGCAGGGCGGTGTCGAAGATGGGCTGACGGGCGACGAGGATCTCGCTCATGGGGGCCGGGCGCGGAGGGCGCGAGCTTCCTGGGTTCGGCCCGGGACGCTCGGGAACTGAAACGCCCCTGCGCGCCCTTGTGGAGCGGGCCGCCCTCGACGAGCATCCGCGCCATGACCTGGGTCGAGACGCCGCACGCGCTTTCCTTCCACCTGGCGGACCTGCCGGCCGTGCCGACGCCGCGGCGCGTGCTCCTGGCGAGCCCCGACGCCTTCGACGTGCAGTACGCGATCAACCCGCACATGCTGGACGAGCGCGGGCGGCTGCGGCGCGTCGAACACGGCCGCGCCCGGGGGCAGTGGGACACGCTGCGCGAGGTGCTCGAGGCCCTGGGCCTCGAGGTCGAGGTGCTGGGGGCCGAATCCGGGCTCCCGGACCTCGTCTTCTGTGCCAATCCGGCGCTGCCCCTGCCGCCCCAGGGCGGCCGGCTGCGGGCGATCCGCTCGCGCATGGCCGCGGCCGAGCGGCGCCCCGAGGTCGAGCTCGTGGGCGGCGCGCTGGCGCGCTTGGGCTACCAGCTCGAGGACCTGCCCGCGGGCCTCGCGCCCTTCGAGGGCACCGGCGATGGGGTCTGGCACCCGGGTCGCGGCCTGCTGTGGGCCGGCGTGGGGCCGCGCAGCTCCGAGGCCGCCTGGCGCGCGGCGTCGGAGCGGATCGAGGCTCCGCTCGTGCGGCTCGAGCTCGTCGACCCCGACTTCTACCACCTCGACACGGCGCTGGCGCCGATCGACGAGCGCACCTGCCTGTGGTTCCCCGGAGCCCTGTCGAGTACCGGGCGCGAGCTGGTGCGCGCCCTCTTCGCCGATCCGATCGAGGCCGACGAGCGCGAGGCGCGGCGCCTGTTCGCCTGCAACGCCTGGTCGCCCGACGGGCACCACGTGTTGATCCAGGCCGGTTGCGAGCGCGCCTCGAGCGCCCTGCGCGAACGCGGCTACACGGTGATCGAGCTCGAGACGGACGAGTTCCTGAAGTCCGGCGGCTCGGTGTTCTGCATGAAGCTGGCGCTGTGGTGAGCGGAAGGGTCAGCCCTCGCCGCTCCCGCGCCGCTCGTCGGCGTGGCCCTCGTCCCCGTCCGAATCGCTCCCGCCCTCGCCACGCTGGCGGTAGCGCAGGGAGACGTTTTCGCGGCCCATCTCCTGCAGGCGCTCGGCGCTCTTCTTGAGCCCCAGGTTGTGGGCCTTCGACACCACGCTCTTGACCGAGCGCTCGAGGCGCTGGGCGATGTCGAGGTTCGATTCGGTCGTGTACATCGCCTCGAGGATGCGGATCTCCTCGGCCGACCAGCGCGGCATCCGCGTCGCGCTGCTGGCGCCACGCAGCTTGCGCAGGAAGGCCTTGTCCTTGGCCAGGCGCAGCTCCTCGGCCTGGGCGCGGATGGTCGCGACGGCGCGGCCGAAGATGACCGCCAGGTCCTCGTCCCGCCGCGTGCCGTAGAGCTTCTTGAACTCGGAGGTCTCCTCCGGGGTCCAGGGATCCTCGCGTTGGATCCGGCGCAGCTCGCGGACTTGGGCCTCGACCTCCGCCAGCGTGCGGCCGAGCACGCGCGCCAGCGACTCGAGGGAGGCCGCCCCCAGGTAGCGGCGCAGCTTGTCGATCTCCTCGGCGGACCAGGGCCCCTCGACCTGGCCGAGCGGGAAGAGCTGCTCGGCCATGCGTCGCACGCTGGCCAAGGGCCGATTCATCTCCCGCGCGATCGCCTTGTCGTCGCGGAGCCCGTAGAGCTCCCGCAGACGGGCAACCTCCAATTGGGACCATCGTCCCCTGCGCGGTCCTTGCGGCCGCTCTTCTCCCCAACCGGTTCCTCGCACCTCTTCTCCTCCTTCGACATCCAACGGAACCGCCGTTCGAACCGATGACTCTCCTGCGTGGCTTGGGGACCCTTCATGCGATCGGCGACGGTCGCGCCGGGCCGCCTCCCACCGGCCCACGTTCGCCCGAAGCGCGGGCGTCCTCGTTGGCGCCGAGCCGGGCGTGCAACCGCTCCCGGGCCTCGGCGAGCACCGCCCGCACTCCCTCGGAGGAGCTCTGTTGCGCCACACGGCGCGCCAGCTCGCGGGCGTCCGCGAGGGGCGTCTGGCGCACGGCGAACTTCACCTCGCCCAGGAAGTTGGGCGCGACCGACACGGCGTCGTAGCCCATGCCGAGCAGCATCAGGGCCGAGGCCTCGTCGCCGGCGAGCTCGCCGCAGACCGAGGATTCGAGCCCGCAGGCGCGCGCCACCTCGGCCACGCGCGCCAGGGCCCAGACCACGGCCGGATGTTGGGGATCGTAGAGCCGCGAGACCCAGGCGTTGTCGCGGTCCGCCGCGAGCAAGTACTGCACCAGGTCGTTGGTGCCCACGCTCACGAACTGGATCGATGGCGCGAAGTGCTCGAGCACGAGCACGGTGGACGGGACCTCGGCCATGATCCCGAGCGGCACGCGGTCGGCCATCTCGTAGCCCTGCTCGTTCAATTGGGCGCGCACCTGGCCGATCAGCTTCAGGACCTGCTGCACCTCGCCGACCGAGGTCACCATCGGGAGCAGGATGCGCAGGTCGCCGTGCGCGCTGGCGCGCAGCGCGGCGCGCAGTTGGACGCGCATCAGGTCCTGCCATTCGAGGGTCACGCGCAGGCCGCGCCAGCCGAGGGCGGGGTTGTGCTCCTCGGGGGTCTGGAAGTACGGCAGGCGCTTGTCGGCGCCGATGTCGAGGGTGCGCAGCGTGACCGGGCGTCCGCCCACCTTCTCCAACACGCGGCGGTAGAGCCGGTACTGCTCCTCCTCGGAGGGGAACTGGGCGCGCTCGAGGTACAGGAACTCGGTGCGCAGGAGCCCGATGCCGTCGGTCTTGCCGAGGTCGAAGGTGTCGAGGTCGCGCACGCTCTCGATGTTGGCGCGTACCTTCAGGGTGTGGCCGTCGGGCGTGCGCGCGGGCGCAGTGGCGTGGACCTCGAGCAGGGCGGTGCGCTCGCGCCGGCGCGTGCACTGCTCGAGGAAGGCGTCGACGTCCTCGGCCTCGGGGCGCAGTTGCACGCTGCCGCGGTCGCCGTCGACCAGGACGCGCATGCCCTGCTCGAGGCGCGCCAGGAGACCGGGGATCTCGACCACGCAGGGGAACCCGATCGAACGGGCGAGCACCGCGCCGTGCGAGAAACGCCCGCCGCGCTCGGTCACGATCGCCAGGACCTGGGAGCGGTCGAGGGTCGTGACGACGTGCGGCGTGAGCTCGGCCGCGGCCAGCACGACCTGGTCGCCCTGGGACACGAGCTCCGCCTGGTCGCGGTGCATCAACCGGTCGAGCACCGCACGCCAGGGATCGGACAGGTCGGCGCCGTAGCTGCGGACGCTGTCGCCGTCGAGCCCGCGCACCGATTCCTCGAGGGACTCGATCAGGCCCTGGATGCAGGTCTCGGCGTTGATGCGCTCCTCGCGGATGCGCCGCTCGAGGGACCGCCGCGCGGGGGGATCCTGGAGGATCATGCGGTGCACCGAGAGGATCTCCGCGTCCTTCTCGCCCGCCTGGGAGCGCAGCAGCGCTTGACGCCGGGCGAGCTCCCGCTCGGCCTCCTCCACGCCCTGCTCGAGGCGCGCGATCTCGGCCTCGACCTCGTCCTCGCGCAGGGACCAGGTCGGGACGATGTCGGGGGCGGCGCGGACCACGTGGACCGGCCCCATGGCCAGCCCGGGGGCGACGGGCACCCCCTTGATGATCCGCGACTTACCCATCCCTCTCCTTCGACCCTCTCCTCAATGCACCTTCCTAGGTGAGGTCGGCCTCTCGCCCCGCAGGGGGAGAGGCTCGCCGGCCCCGACCCAGGTTCCCGGAAGCCCCCGCGAACCGCTCGCGGAGGGCCCTCCGAAGGAAGTCGAATTTATCACGGATCCGGGAAACGGCCTACGGGAAAGGCGCCGAGAGGCCCCTGGGAGCCCGCCAGGGGCACTGGAGGGGTCGGCGGCGGCCCACGGGCGCGGCGCCGAAGATGCCCTTTATCTCAAGCTGAGCCCCCCCGACTCCCGAACCCCAGCGCGGCGGCCGGCCCCGGGGACCCCCCTCGGGCCGCCGCGGCCCCTTCGAGCGCCCTGGTGCGGCCCGCCCGGGCCCACGCGCTCCCCACGCATCCGGACGGCAGGACGGGACAGAGACATGGACCAGCGCGAACGCGAGTCGACCCAAACCCAGCGCCGAGCCCCCGCTCCGACCCCGGAGGTCGGTGGCCGGAGCGGAAAGGCCGTCCTGATCTTGGGCGGCCTGGCCTGCACCGGCGGAGCGGCGCTCCTCGTCGCTGGGCCGCTGCTGCACCCCGCCGGCGAGTGGGCGGTGCGGCGCGCCGCCGAGTTCGGCGTGAACCCCGGGATCCTGGCCGTCGTCGCCGCGATCACGTTCAGCGCCAGCATCCTGCTCGGCGCCCAGGGGCGCGCCGGCCGACGCTTGGTGGAGGGCGCGCAGCGCGGCGAGGAACTCTCCGAGAAGGTCGGCGGTCAGGTCGTCGCCCTGCGGCGCTCGCTGCACGACTTCCGGGCGGAGATCGTGTGGCTGCGCGAGGCGATGACCGGCCTGGCGGCGACCGTGGCCGACCACGTCGCACGCTCGGACGCATCGCAGCAGGCGGACGTGAACAAGGAGGACGCGATCTTCCGCATCGCGGCCAGCCTCGACCAGCTCGGCGCGCGCGTCGAGGGCCGCATCCACCGCATCGAGGGCGCACAGCACGACGTGCTGACGCGGCTCGAGGTGAATCTCGAAGCGCTCACGCGGCGCCTCGAGAGCGCGCTCGAGCCCGCCCAGGGCGAGTGGCAGGCGACGCACGCCCCGGAGCCGCAGGACTTCGAGTTCCAGGCCGCGCCCCAGGCCCAGACCCCGCGCGAGGTCGACTACGGCGACGCCTTCGAGGAACCCTTCGTGGCTGGCGCGGACGACCTCGAGATCGAGGTGACGCTCGAGGAGCCGGCGGCCCCGCTGCGCTCGCAGGCCCCGGAGCCGGCCCCCGTCGACGGGACCGGGGACATGGACCCGCGCCTGTTCGAGACCTCCCTGGGTCTGCTCGATGCCTTCGACGAGTACGGCGACTACCGGCCGCAGCAGGCGATGTCGCAGCCCCCGGCGCCGCCGTCCGAGCCGCCCGCCCCGCTGCCCGGCCCGGCCAGCACCGAACAGACCGCGCGCCTGGCGCCCGCGCGCAGCGCCCCCCCGGTCCCGACCTCGAAGCCGGCGACGGAGGCCCCGCCCTCCGCGGCCAACCTGCGGCTCTCGCGGCCCAAGCCGCACCTCGGCGGGCCGAAGAACGGCTGACTCGATCCGCGCGCGGAACGGGACGCGGGGCGGGGTCCGCTTGCACGGACCCCGCCCCGCGTCGTTCGAGGGCGAGGGAAGCGCCTCGATCCGCGATCAGGACTCGGCGCGTTCCTCGGACGCGACCGGCTCGGGAGCCTGGGCCTCCGGCGCGGGCGCGGGGCGCTCCGGCTCCTTGACCGGCGGCTTCGCCGGGGCCGCGGCGGGTTCGTCGCGCTTGAAGAACGCCGCGAACGGGTTGTGGAGGGGACCGCCGGCCTCCCGGTTGATGCTGCGCAGGTCCACCCGTTCGTTGGCGCCCGCCGGCTCGCGCCGACCGCCGCCAGGGCCTCCGCCCGGACCGCCGCGGCCCCGGAAGCCGCCGCCGCCCCGACCGCCGCCGCCGCCGGCCCCGGCCATCCCGTCGCGTCGGCTCTGGGCGGCCCGCAGGTTGGGGTTGACCCGCGGCTCGCGTTGCTCGCGACCGCCGCCGCGGCCCTCGCGTCCATCTCGACCTTCGCGGCCTTCGCGACGCGGACCACGGCCGGCGCCGGCGCCGGCACCCTCGCCGCCCCGGACGGGCCGGCGCTCGCGCACCTCGCGCGGCACGTTCTTGAGGGACAGGGTCAGGCGCTGACCACCGGTCTCGAGGATGCGGGCGCGCACGATCTGGCCCACCGAGAGCGTCTCGCGCGCGTCGCGCACGTAGCGATCCGAGGTCTCGCTGATGTGCACCATCGCGTCGTGGGGCAGGCCCACGTCCACGAAGGCGCCGAAGCTGGTGACGTTCGAGACCAGGCCCTCGACCACCCGATCGCGCGTCAGGCGGGCCGGGTCGGCCTCGGTGCTGAGCAGATCGATCGGGTGCAGGCGCGGCCGCGGGTCGCGACCGGGGAAGGAGAGCTCGCGCATCAGGTCGCGCCAGGTCTCCTCGTCGACGTCGAAGTCCTCGCGGCGCAGGCCGCGCGTGACGCCGGGTCGGCCGAGCGCCTCCTCGGCCCCCCCCACGCCCTCGAGGATGCGCCGCGCGAGGGCGTAGAGCTCGGGGTGCAGGTTGGTGCGATCGAGGGGCTCGCTCGAGTCGTGGAGGCGCAGGAAGGCCACGGCGCTCGTCCACTGCGCCTCGCTGAGGACGCCCTCCTCGCGCAGCTCGTCGCGGCTGCGGAAGGGCCGCTCGGCGCGGCGCGCGACGATGCGCTCCGCGCTCGCGCGGTCCATGCCCGGCAGGTGCGAGAGCACGAGGGCCGTGGCGCTCGCGAGGTCGCAGCCGGCGTGGGCCACGCAGGATTCGATCGTCTCCTCGAAGACGCGCTTGACGTTGGCCTTGCTCACCAGGCCCTGCTCGGTGCCCAGGCCCATGTGCCGCGGGTCGACCTTCAGGAGCTCCGCGAGCGGATCCTGCAGGCGCCGCGCCAAGCTGACGGCCATGCGCACCGGCACGGTCTGCTCGGGCAGCTCGCGTCGGGCCAGATCGGAGTTGGCGTAGCTCGAGAGGCCCGCCTCGTTGACCAGGAACACGAAGGTGTCCGAGCCCGCCTTCGCCAGGGCCTCGCGAATGCGCGGCAGCGCGTTGCGCGGCGCCTTGCCGTTGCCGACCGCCAGGGCGCGCACGCCGTGGGCGGAGAGCACCCGGGCCAGGTCGGCACCGACCTCCTCGAGCGGGCGTTCCCCGACCTCGACGCGCGCGTCGGCCAGGACCTGCGCGCCGTCCGGGTCGACGATGGCCACGGTCCAGTCGCCCTTGGCGTTGACGTCCAGGCCGGCCGCGTTCATGCGGCGCCCGAGCACCGGAGCGAGCAGCACCTGGCGCAGGTGCTGCGAGAGGAAGCGCAGGGCCTCCGCGTCGGCGCGCTCCTTGAGCTCCAGGCGCACCTCCTCCTCGAGCACGGGCAACAGACGGTGCTCGAGGGCGCGCTCGGCGACCTGGCGCAGGACGCCCTCGAAGGCGGGCTCGGTGTGCTTGCCCAGGCTCGCGCGTACCTTGGCCAGGGCCTGACGCGGATCGACCGTGATGCGCGTCGTGAGGATGCGCTCCTTCTGGGCCTGGCGCAGGCCGAGCAGGCGGTGGCCCTGCACCTGGCGCAAGGGCTGGCGCAGCTTGAGCAGACCGCGGTGACGGCCGGCCCGGCCCTCCTCGACGAGCGCCTTGACCGAGAGCACGCCGTTGCGGCGCAGCATGTTGCGCAGGGTGCCCCGCAGGCGCGGGTTGCGCCCCAGCCGGTCGGCCAGGATGCGCATCGCGCCGGCGAGGGCCTCGCCCTCGTTGTGGATCCCGCGGTCGGGGGAGACGAAGGGCGTGCAGACGCGGGCCAGCTCGGGCGTCAGCACCTCGTGCTCGATCGCCAGCTCGACCGGCGCGGACGCGGGGGCGCTTTCCTCCTGGGCCGCGGCCCCGTCCTCGGCGGACGGCGCCGGCTCCTCGACGCCCTGGGCCGCGGCGGCGAGTTCCGCCTCCGCGTGCTCGAGGTCGGCCACGGGATCGACGTGCGTCTCCCCGGGGTCCGCCTCGGCGTGTTCCCCGGCGGGTTCGTCGTGTTCGTCCTGCTCCGCGTGTTCCTCGCGCACCTCTCCCTCGGCCTTGGGCCGCGGCGCGACCAGCAGGTCGGCGAGGGCGCCCAGGCCGCGGTCGAGGGCGAGTTGCACCTCGGGCTCGGGCCGCCGGTGCGGGATGAACAGGTCCTCGAGCTCGAACCGATCCATGCAGGTGCGGATGCGGTCGAGGACGGCGGGCGGCAAGCCCTCCTCCTTCTCCAGCAAGCGCAGGATCGTGCCGCGCCGGCGATCGAGCTCCTCGAGCTCGAGCCGGCGGCGCTGCATGCGACGCACGAGGCTCTCGGACAGGGAACCGACGCGATCGCGTCGGAAGCGGCCGATGAACGGCGAGCTCAGACCCGCATCGAGCATCTCGAGCGCGTTGCCGACGTGGTCGACACTCGTCTTGAACTCGCGGGCCAGGGTCTCCAGGATCGGAGTGGCGGTCACGACGAACTCCCAGAATCTCTGTGGAGGGAAACGTCACGCAGGCGCACCGGGATGGCGACGGCGGCCGGCAGGGTAGGGTTCGTGCCTGGTCACCCGACGAGCGGTGCCGGGATCAGGCGGGCCGCGGATTGTACACGCCCGCGTCGATCCGGGGCGGGTTTCGTGATCCGCGAGGGGCGGACGGCGCGCTCGCGCGGCCGGGGGGCGGGAGCCTAGAGGACGGCGACGACCTGCACGAGCGCCTTGCCGAAGCGCATGGCCGAGGACTCGTCGAGGCCGGTGACGAGGTTGCCGTCGACCTCGACCTGGCGGCTGCTCGGGCGGCCGCCCGCGCGGCGGATCTCGTCGGCGACGCGCGCGGGACCCGTGACGCGGCGGCCGCGGACCACCCCGGCGCGCGCCAGCACGAGGACCGCGTCCCCGTAGGCGGCGAGCAACTTGCCGGCGGCGGCCGCCTCGCGCGCCAGGCGCAGGCAGTCGGGGTTCTGTTCGAGTCCGCCGTCCCCCTCGCTGCCCGCGAAGAGGATCCCCGAGTAGGGCTCCATCGTCTCGCCCGCGAGCGTGCCATCGACCAGGAACTCGTCCTGCAGGCGCCCGCGCACCAGGTCGTCGGCCTGGGTGGAGACCGTGCGCGTGCCGATGTGCACGTTGTAGAGGCTCGAGCGCGCGCCGCGCAGCGCCTGCTCGCCGAAGCCCTGGGGCGGCACGACGACCAGCACGGTGCTGATGTACTTCTGGACGACCAGCCCGTCCGCGTCGAGTTCCTGCCCCGCGGGCTCTTCCTTCTTGGCCATGGCGGGCGGCATGGTCCCCGCCCAACGGGGATGCGTCAAGCGCCCAACGGAGATGCGTCGAGCGCGGGGCGGGGATGCGTCGAGCGCGGGGCGTCAGGCGGGCAGCTCGAAGACCGAGACGCGGTGCTCCTCGGCCAAGAGGCCCGCCCCGTCCGCCACCCGGTAGGCGATGCGTTCGTCCAGGCCCGGGACGGTCCAGTCCCCCAGGGTGCGCCCGGTGAGGATGTCCCGCACCTCGAGCATCGCGCCGCGGATCAGGTAGAGCTTGCCGCTGTCCGCCGTGACGCCGACCTCGGGCGCCTCGTCGAAGGGTTGCGTCGAGAGCACCTCGTACCACAGGGGTGCCTCCCCCGGCTCGGCGCTGGCCGAGATGGCGAGCAACGAGAGCGTGTCCAGCGCCACGCTCTCTTCGTCGCGCAGGGCGAGCTCGGTCAGGAACTGCGTGGAGAGCTCGGGCGGCAGTGCGCGCTGCAGGTCGGCGGTGAGGAGCACGACCTCGTCGCCGTGGGCGGCGATCCCGTGCACCGTCGCCAGGTTCGGCGCCAGGACGTCCCCGAGCTCGCGGCCGCTGGCGACGTCGAGGGCCAGCACGCCCTGGCGCTTGCGCGCGCGGTCGGAGAACACGACCAGCAGGCGCCGGCCGCAGCGCACGACGTGGTGGAAGCGCCGCCCCTCCTGTCCCACGCGCCACAGCTCGCGCATCTCGCCCGTGTGCAGCCCGAAGATCGTCGAGGGCGTGAGGCCCACGCTGAAGTCCGCGTCCACCAGGCCTTCGTCGAAGGGCTCGATCGGCTCGGCGCCCAAGAGCCGCCCGCTGACCGGATCCATCTGCACGACGCGGTGCCCGGAGAGGCCGGGGCCGAGCAACACGATCTCGCCGCGCGGACCGAAGCCCGCCGCGAAGCCCCGGCCGTAGCCGACCTCGCAGGGCGACTTCCACAGGACGTCGCCGCTATGGCGGTCGAGCGCCCAGAGCTGGCTCGGGATCACGTCGTCGATCCACATGCCGCCGGCGGGCGGGTCGTAGCCGTGCACCAACACGGCGCCGGTCGCCTCGAAGGCGATGCCGTCCACCTCGCTCGGGATCTCGCGGGACCAGCGTCGTCGCGCCGTGCTCGTCATGGCCCCAAGGTACGCAGCCCCGCCGCCGCCTACCAGCGCAGGGGACGCGCGGCGCCCGTCCGTCGGGTGCGGGCGCGGGCCGCGCTTCGAGCGCTCCGGCTCAGGCGCGCTTGGATTCCGGGATCCCCGGCACCTCGACCCCGGTCATGCGCCGCAGTTGCCCCTGCACTTTCACGGCCCGGTGGATGTCGTCCCAACGGCAGGCGCCGGCGGCCACGAGGGCCTCGCCGATGCGCACGCCCTGGGCGCGCGCGTCCTTGCGGGCCTGCTCGACGAGCGAGGCCTTGGTCACGCCCATCTGCACCAGGATCTGGCCCAGCAGGTAGTCGTTCGTGCGCCGGCGCAGCGCGTCCGCCTGGGGCGGCGGGGGCGGCTCGGTGATCCGCAGACCGGACTTGTCCAGGGCCAGGGGCGCCGCGGCGCTGCCCGCCGGGGCCGGGGCGGCCGAGGCCGAGGCCGAGGCCTGCTCGCGCGCCGCCTCGGCCTCGCGGCGCAGGCTGCGCTGGATGCGGTGGGCGCCCTCGACGACGTCGCGCTCGACCAGGCCCGCGTCGACGAGCAGATCACCGATGCGCCTGCCCGTCTGATGCTGCAGGGCCAGGGCCGCGCGGATCTGCTTGTCCGTCACGTGGCCGAGCTGGACCAGCACCGTGCCCAGCATCATGTCGTTGATCAGGGGCAGGCTCTCGCGGTTCTTGGCCGTCTCCCGGACCGTGCGCGGCGCGCCGCCGCTGAAGGCCTGCTCGACCGAGCGCAGGATGCGGCAGGTGGCCTCGTGCACGGCGGCTCGACCGACCTCCCCCTCCTTCGAGAGCAGCTCGGCGAGGCCGGCGGCGGCCGACAGGCAGCTCGCCAGATCGTGGGCATGGGCGTCGCGCATGAGCTTCTCGAGCTCGCGAACGCGCATCATCAGGAGACCCTGTTCACCGGAGTCGTCTGCGGAGGCCGACTCGGCGGCGCGGGCCAGGGCGCTGATCTGGGGGACGCTCATGGACGGAAGGGCGGCTGGGAGAGGGACGGATACCGGGGGGTAGGATCGACCTCCCGGGCCGGCGCCTTGAGCCCAGGTTGGGGAGGGGGCCCGCTTCCCGTCCGCGGGACCCGACAAGCCGGCGACCCGGACCCCCGCGGGGGGGATCCGGGTCGCCGGGAACCGTCGGACGGGCGCGGGGACGGCCCGCGGGGCCCTACTCGCCGGCCATGGCCTTGGCGGCCAGGCTCTGGGGCAGGTCGCGGTACTGGTGCAGCTCCATCGAGTAGGAGCCGCGCCCCTGGGTCGCGCCGCGCAGGGCGGAGGAGTAGGCGAACATCTCGGAGATCGGGACCAGGGCGCGCACGACGCGCTCGTCGCCCAGGGCGTCGACCTCGTTGACCTCGCCGCGGCGCGAGTTGAGGTCGCCGACGACGCCGCCCAGGTACTCCTCGGGCACGCGCACCTCGACCTTCATGATCGGCTCGAGCAGGGTGATGTTGTTCTCCATCGCCTGCCGGAAGGCCAAGACGCCCGCGTTGTGGAAGGCCATCTCGCTCGAGTCGACGTCGTGGTACTTGCCGTCGAAGAGCGTCGCGCGCACGTTGACGAAGGGGTAGCCGGTCTGGCCGCCGGACTCGAACATCTCGCGCAGGCCGTGCTGCACGCTGGGGATGTACTCGCGCGGCACCGTCCCGCCCTTGATGGCGTCGACGAACTCGAACTCGCTCTTGGGCTCGTCGGTCTGCTCGAAGCGCACGTACACGACGGCGTACTGACCGCGACCACCGCTCTGGCGGATGTAGCGCGCCTCGGTCTCGAGGTCCCGGGTGAGACGCTGCTTGTAGGCCACCTTCGGCTTGCCGGTCTGGACGTCGATGTTGTAGCTCGACATCAGGCGGTGGACGATGACCTCGAGGTGCAGCTCGCCCATGCCCGAGATCAGGAGCTGGCCGGTGGCCTCGTTGGTCTGCGCGCGGAAGGTCGGGTCCTCGCGCATCATGCGGCCGATCGCCTCGGAGAGCTTGTCGCGGTCCTGCGACTTCTTCGGCTCGATCGACATCTGGATGACCGCGTCGGGGAACACGATCTTCGAGAGCATGATCGGGTGGTCCTCGTCGCACAGCGTGTCGCCGGTGACCGTGTTCTTGAGGCCGATCACGGCCGCGATGTCGCCGGCGGGCACGCGTTCGATGTTCTCGCGCTTGTTGGCGTGCATTCGCAGCAGGCGCCCGATGCGCTCGTGCTTGCCGGTGCGCGGGTTGAGCAAGCGCACGCCCTTCTCGAGCACGCCCGAGTAGACGCGCACGAAGGTCAGGTCGCCCGTGGGCTCGGCGATGGTCTTGAAGGCCATCAGCGAGAGCGGCTCGGCGTCGTCGGCGTGGCGCAGGGCCGGCTCGCCCGAGCGCACGTCGGTGCCCTCGACCGGCGGGATGTCGATCGGGCTCGGCAGGTAGTCGACCACCGCGTCGAGCACCAGGTTCACGCCCTTGTGCTTGAGCGCGGAGCCGGCCAGCACGAGGGTGATCTCCTGCGCCAGGGCCCCGCGGCGCAGCGCGGCCATGACGAGGTCCGTCGGCATCTCCTTCTCCTCGACGAACAGGTCGAGGAGCTGCTCGTCGAACTCGGCCGCCATCTCGAGCATGTCGTGGCGGCGCATCTGCGCCTCCTCGAGCAGGTCGGCGGGGATGTCGCCCTCGTTGCAGGTGCGGCCGTCGCTGTCCTCGGGGAAGGTGAACAGGCGCATGCGCACCAGGTCCACGACGCCCCGGAAGTCCTTCTCCTCGCCGACCGGCATGTGGATCGCCACCGGCCGCGCGCCCAGGCGCAGGCGGATCGACTCCACGGCCTTGTCGAAGTTGGCGCCCACCCGGTCCATCTTGTTGATGAAGCAGATGCGGGGCACCTTGTAGCGGTTGGCTTGGCGCCAGACGGTCTCCGACTGCGCCTCGACGCCGCTGACCGCGTCGAACACCGCGATCGCGCCGTCGAGCACGCGCAGCGAGCGCTCCACCTCGGCGGTGAAGTCGACGTGGCCGGGCGTGTCGATGATGTTGAGGGTGTGGCCGCGCCACTCGCAGGTCGTCGCGGCCGACTGGATGGTGATGCCGCGTTTCTGCTCCTCCTCGAGGTAGTCCATCGTCGCGGCGCCGTCGTGGACCTCGCCGGTCTTGTGGATCTTCTGCGTGAGGAAGAGGATGCGCTCCGTGACCGTCGTCTTGCCCGCATCGATGTGGGCCATGATGCCGATGTTGCGGCGCTTGAGCAGCGCGGCCGGCGGAGTGCTTTGCTTGGGATCCTGGGGGCGAACTACGGAGGTCATGGCTGCACCTGGGGCGGGGGCCCGGGGGCTCCTGGCGTTGCGGTGAGCACCCGGCGCTGCGGTCGCGCGCGGGCGGAGAGCCTGTGCTTCCCCCGTGAACGGGGACGGCGGGCACCCTTAAAGAAGAGTCCGGCGAACCGGGCTCTCGTGCCCGCGCCGCCGGGTCGGCCTCTCGGCCGCTCGCTTCCCCTATCGGCCGAGGTCGGCGAGCGAAGTAGGGTAGGGCCGGGCTCTTTGCCGTCAAGCGGCGGGTAGGGATTCCCCATCCGACGCCGAACGGGGTCCCGAGGGACCGGAGCCCGGCCAAAGTGGTGCCACGGATGATTCCGGCCGATGGCCTCGGCCAGGGGAAACCTACCCCGGTGCCAGGGGGTGGGCAAATCGCCGGGGTGCCCGGGGCGCCCCAGGGCGGCCGGCGCCCCACCGGCGACTCCGGTCAGGGCTCCGCGGGGGTCACGAGCTCCCCCAGGCGCTCCCCGCCGGGGCCCAGGCCGCCCTTCGGGGCGCCGCGCTCGACCGGGCGGCCGCCGCTGGAGTAGGCGACGAAGCGCAGCGGGATGCCCTCCCCGCGGCGCGGCCGGGGGTCGGTCGAGAGATGCAGGGCGAGGTGCGGCTCGGCGCTGACCCCGGCGGCGCCGGACCAGCCGACCTCGGCCAGGACCTCGCCAGCCGCCACTTCCTGGCCCTCCCGCACCCGCACGGAGCCCCGCCGCAGGTTGGTGAGGAAGAGGTACTCGCCGGCGGCGATCTCGATCGCGATCAGGTTGCCCAGGGGCTCCCCGGGGAGGACCCGGCCGGGGAGCTCCCGATCGGGCTCCCCCTCGTGCACCCGCACCACGCGCCCGGCCGCCGGGGCCAGCACCGGACGCCCGAAGGCGAAGTGGTCCCCCGCGGCCCGCAGGCCCGCGGCGCGGCTCGCCCCGGCGCGCTCGAGCACCAGGTGCACCCCGAAGCGGCGGTCGGGATAGAGCTCGGCCAGCCGGTTCCGGGCCGGCTCGTCGCCGCCCCACAGCACGCGCCAGGCTTCCTCCGCGCCCACCGGAGGCCCGACGGGCAGCCGCAGGTCGACGGCGCTGGGGCTGCGCTCGCGGGAGGAGGGGTACGGGAAGGGCGCGTTCGCGATCCCCAGCACCAGCACCAACGCCACCATGGCGGGCAGGCGCCGGCGGCCGAGCAGGGGCGGCCGGCGCAGGCAGCGCACCAGGCCCAGGATCAGCACGGCGAGGGCCGACAGTCCGAGCAACAGCCGGCCCTGCACGAAGATCCAGGGCGGCAGGGGTCCGCCCGGCCGCGCGCCGAGCACGAGCACGGAGGCCGCGAAGAGGGCGAAGAGGACCCAGGCGGCGCGCACCCAGAGCTCCGTCGGGCCGCTGCCCCCCGTGGCCCAGTCGTGCAGGCGCTGGCGCGGGTCCGCGGGGGGCCGGGGCGCCGCCGGGCGGCGGCTCACGCCGGTCCTCCCCCATCGGGCGGCGTCGGGCGGTTGCGGCCCAGTCGTTCGTGGGCGGCGACGAACTCGTGGTTGCAGAACGAGGCCATCAGCGACAGGTCGCCGGCCAGCACGGTCGCGCCCAGGATCTCCGCGAAGCGCCGCGCCTTCCCGGCGCCCGAACAACCCAGGATCGCGAGGCACTCGGCCGCCGTGCCCTTGCCCGAGCCGCCGCCCACGGTGCCGACCAGCAGCGAGGGCAGGGTCGCCGCCGCGTACAGGTCGCCCTCCGCCGTGACCTCGAGGTCGAGCCGGCCGGTGGCGCACTCGGCCAGGTAGGCGAGGTCCTGCCCGCAGGCCAGCATCACCGCCGCGAGCCCGTTGGCGGACTGCACGAGCCAGTTGGTGGTCTGGAGCTGGGCGAAGCCGACGGCATAGGTGCGCAGGCAGGCCTCGAGGGCCTCGGGGGTCGTGCGCGCGATCTCGAGCAGCGCCGAACGCGGTACCCGCGCGTCCACCACCACCGAGCGCCCGCGGCCCTCGACCAGGGCCCGCGCGTTGGCGCGTTTCTCGACGTCCTGGCCGTGCACGTAGCGCTCGAGCGCGCCGCTGCGCGCGGCGAGGTGCTCCGAACACAGGTCGGCCGCGCGCGCGGCCATGTTGATGCCGATCGCGTCGCCGGTGCGGAAGACCAGGCGCAGCACCAAGCGCCGGCCGATGACGTCGGTGGTCAGCACCTCGAGCGCCCCATGGCGCGTCGTGCCGGCGACCAGCGCGCGCAGCTCGTCCAGGCTCGCGCGGGCGAGCTCGGCCGCCGCCAGGGCTGCCTCCGCATCGGCGTACACGAGGATCGGGTGTTGGCTCAGCCCGTCGCGCACGACCCGCGCCCGCGCGCCGCCGGCGGCCGCGAGCAGCCGCATGCCGCGGCCGTGGCTGGCCACCAGGGCACCCTCGTTGGTGGCCATCGGCACGTAGACCTCGTACGCGCCCTGCTCGCCCAGGACGCGCAGCGGCCCGGCCAGGCCCACGGGCACCTGGGCGAAGCCGACCAGGTGCTCGACGTTGCCGCGCGCCGAGCCGGGGGGCACGGGCGCGCCGGCGAGGTGCTCGAGGCGCAGGCCCAGCGTGGACTCGAGCAGCTCCCGCCGCGCCCGCAGCGCCGCCGGCGCGTGGTCGTCGTCGCTCGCGCGCGGGATGCGCGGCAGGGGCGCGGGGCCGGTTCCTTGCAGCTCAGCCATGGCTCTTCGGAAGGCTCTTCGGAAGGCTCGTCGGCCGGCCCGTCGGCGTCCGCGCCAGCGCGCGGCGCGGGATGGTAGCCGCGGGGCGCGGAATCTGGTAGTCGAAGGCCCCGCTCCGCGGACCCCACCATGTTGCTCGAATTCTTCCAGGCCGTCACCGGCGTCTTCGTGGTCGTCTACGACGGCCAACACGGGCTCAAGTTCACCCTCGGCCGCGCGCAGAACGTCGTCGGCCCCGGCGTGCACTGGAAATGGCCCATCTTCCAGAAGTACGCCGTCCGCGAGACCAAGCACACGACCCTCGACCTCGAGCCGCAGGTGATCCAGCTCTCGGACGACCTGGTCTACGAGGTCGACTGCAAGGTCGTGTACCAGATCGTGGACCTGCGCAAGGCCATGATCGAGATCGACGACCTCGTCGCCGGCCTGCGCAACCGCGTCGTGATGGCGGTGCAGCACATCGTGCAGCAGCAGGACCGCCAGTCGGTCAAGGACACCGAGCGCCTGACCGAACTCGTGCGCGCCGACCTGCGGCCGGTCGAGGTGCAATGGGGCGTGCGCATCCTGCAGTTCGGTTTCTCGAACATCTCGCCCTCGCCGGCCACGTTGGAGATCACCCAGCTCGACCTGCTCGCCCGCGAGAAGCTCACGCTCTACCGCATGTTCCGCGCCGAGGGCCTGGGGGACGAGGCCGCGGTGGCCCTGATCTCCGGCGCCGTGATCGCGCTCGAGTCGGAGATGCACGAGCCGACGCGCCGCGCGCGCCAGGCGCTGGAGCAGCGCGAGGTGATCGAGCTGTCCGAAGCCGCCCTGGAGCTGCGCGAACACGAGGCCCTGCGCCGCAATCCGCGGGATCCCGATCCCCAGGCCCAGTCCCGCGAGGCCCAGGCCGAGGACGATCCAGCGAGCCCCCGGCGCACGGAGGAGAGCTGAGCCGTGGCGCGCCGCGCGCGAGGCCGCCAGGACCCGCCCAGCGCGGACGAAGAGCTCCCGTTCCTGCGCCGCCTGGTGGCCCGTTGGCGACGCTTCCGGGCCTGGCTCGGCCCCTTCTTCGTCGGCATCGTCGAGGACTACGCCCGCGAGTTGGTCTACGCCGCGGCGGGCCTGGTGTGGATGACGATCCGCGCGACGGGCACCACGATCCAGACCGGCCAGACCGGCGTGAAGTTCAGCTTCGGGCGCTTCCAGCGCACCCTCGAGCCGGGCTTCCACGTGATGATCCCCTTCCTGCAGATCGCCCTGGCGGTCCCGACGCGCTCGCGCACCCTCGACCTGCCGGCGCAACGCGTCACGACCTTCGACGGCCTGGTGTACGAGGCCGACGCCAACCTCGTGTTTCGCGTCAGCGACGCGCGCGCCGCCCTGGTCGAGATCGACGACCTCGACCGCGGCATGGTGCAGATGTTGGGCCTGGGCGTCCAAGAGGTGCTGCGCGCGGCGGGCCGCGATCGCATCGCGCGTTGGGAGGGGCTCGACCGCGACCTCGAGGAGAACCTCGCGCGGCGCCTGGCACCCTGGGGCGTGAGCGTCGAGAAGGCCGGCTTCACCAGCGTCACGCCCTCCCACGCGACCCTGCGCGTGACCCAACTGCAGCGCACCGTGGGCGAGCGCCGCGCGGCCCTCGAGCGCCTCGGCGAGCGGGCGGGGGGCGAGCTCACCCTGGGCCGTGCCCTGGCCCTGGTGGGCACGCGCCGCGTCCCGATCTCGCGCACGCGCAAGATCCGCCTGACCAGCGGCGAGCACCACCGCCGCCAGCGCGTGACCGCCGCCCTCGTGCAGGCCGGCTTCGGCCGCGGCGAGCTGCGCGCCGCCCGCGCCCTGCTCGGCGACGTCCTGGCCCGCGAGCACGACGCGACGCGCGGCCTCCAGCACCGCCACCACACCTCGACGCGCAAGGAGCTCGCCCGCCGCCGCCTCGAACGCGTGGCCCTGCGCGCGCGCCTGCAACGCCAACGCTCCTCATGAGCGCGCCCTCCCGACGCCGTCTCGCCCGCGCGCTGATCGCCCTTCTCGTCCCGTCGCTCGCGGCGGCGCAGGGTGGGCCTGCCGCGGTGGCCCCGCCTCCCCAAGACGGGCAGCACGCCGCGGGTCGCGGGCCCGGGGAGGCGCCCATCGCCGCCGAGCTGCGCGCGCGCGTCGCCGCCGCGGGCCTCGAAGAACCCCTCGCTCGCCTGCTCGCCACCCTGGCCACCCTCGGCGGGCGCGCCGACGCCCGGGGCCTGGAGCTCGTCTCGCTCGCCTTCCGCGAGCCCTTCCGGCTGCCGGCGCTCGTCGAGGAGCTCGCCCGCGGCTTCGAGCGCGCCGCCGAGGGCAACGACGCCGCGGCGCGGCTCGCCGCCAGCCTCGAGGCGGCCCGCGGCGCGCTCCACCTCGCCCCGCCGCACCTCCCCGAGCTCGCGCCGCTGCCCGCTGGCGCGGCGCCCGGCGAACACCTCGACGCGATCGAGGCGCGCCTCACCGCCGCGGCGGCGTGCGTCGAGCGCGCCCTCGCGAGCCTCGACGCCCAGGGACGCACGCACCTGCAGCAGCGCTGGCGCAGCCTGGGGGAACGCTTCGAGCAACACATCTACGTCCACGACGACCCCGACCTGGGGCGCCGCGGCGACAACCTGCACACGATCACCCTCGCCCAGTCCGTCGACCGCGCCGCGTTGCTCGACGGGGCGCGGGTGTTGGCCGAGCTGGCGGATCCCCGCTGGCTCGCGGCCCTGGAGCGGGACCTCGCGGCCGCGGGCCTCGACCTCGGGCGCGCGGTGGTGCTCGAGCGGGCGACCGGGCTGGGCCGCATCGTGATCGCCGGCCGCGGCGACGACGTGCATCGGTTCGCCGAACGACACGCCGAAGCGGGCGCGGCCGAGCTCGTGGCCGTGCTGATCGAGCTCGGCGGCGACGACGTGTACGCCACGACGAGCGGCGCCGGGACCGACCCGCGCGCGCGCCCGGTGTTGCCGGCCACGGTCGTGATCGACCTCGCCGGCGACGACGCGTACGAAGCGACCTACGAGGGTGCCCAGGGCGCGGGCGTGCTCGGCGTGGGTTTGCTCGTCGACCTCGCGGGGGACGACTCGTACGTCGGCTTGCGCTGGGCGCAGGGCGTGGGCTTCTGCGGCGTGGGCGTGTTGCTCGACCAGGCCGGTGACGACGTGTACCGCGCCCACGCCTTCGCCCAGGGCGCGGCCGCCTGGGGAGTCGGGTTGCTCCTCGATCGCGCCGGCTCCGATCGGTACGAGGCGCACCTCGCGGCCCAGGGGTTCGGCCTCTCGGGCGCGCTGGGGCTCTTGCACGACGTGGCGGGCGACGAGCGCTACTACTGCAAGGGCACGCGCCCCACGAGCTACGGCACGCCCGGGGTCTTCGAGGGCTGGGGCCAGGGCTGCGGAGTGGGCCTGCGCCAGAACGCGGCCGGGGGGCTCGGGCTCTTGCTCGACGGCGGCGGCGACGACCGCTACGAGGCCGGCAACTTCGCCCAGGGCGGGGGCTACTTCTTCGCGCTGGGCGCGCTGCTCGACCGCGGCGCGGGCGCCGATCGCTACGTCGGCTCGCGCTACAACCAGGGCTTCGCCGCCCACCAGGCCCTGGGCTACTTCCGCGACGGCGGCGGGGACGACGTCTATCGCACGCGCCACGCGGTGCATGCCGGCCTCGCCTGGGACCAATCGGTCGTGTTCTTCGTCGAGGACGGCGGCGACGACGACTACCAGGGCGGCGGCTTCTCGACCGGCTCCGCCGCCCACGGTGCCCTGTGCGTCTTCCACGAACGCGGCGGCGACGACCACTACCGCCGCGGCGCCGTCGGCCGCGCCGGACCCAACGACTACCACGGCGTCCCGAGCCTCGCGTTCTTCCTGGACGAGGGCGGCGGCGACGACCGTTACCCCAACGGCGCTCCGAACGGCGGCGCCCGCGCCCTGGGCGAGCACGGCCTGTTCGTCGACCGCTGAACGGCGCGCACCCCCGCACCGCACGACCTCCGATGGGAACCCCCGCAGCGAGCCCCGCCGACCCCGAGCCCGGGGGCGAGCACGAGCCCTTCCTCCGCCGCACCCTCGAGCTCGCCCGCGCCGGCGTGGCCGCCGACCTGGGCGGCCCCTTCGGCGCGCTCGTCGTGCGCGAGGGAGAGATCCTCGCCGAGGGCGAGAACCGCGTGCTCTCGAGCCACGACCCCACAGCCCACGCCGAGGTCGTCGCCCTGCGCGCCGCCGCCCGACTCCTGGGCACCCACGAGCTGCTCGGCTGCACGCTCTACGCGAGCTGCGAGCCCTGCCCCATGTGCCTCGCCGCCGCCTGGTGGTCGCGCGTCGAGCGCATCGTCTTCGCCGCCACCCGCCACGACGCCGCCGCCGCCGGCTTCGACGACGCCGCGATCTACGACGAGCTCACCCGCCCCCTCCCCGACCGCCGTCTCCCCTGCACCCACGTCCCCCACCCCGCCGCTCCCCTCCCCTTCGCCGACTGGCTGGCCAAGGAAGATCGCCGCCCCTACTGACCGCCGGCCCAGTCCAGTCGGTGTTTCGCCCGACGCTCGCGGCGCCTACCGCCGCCGTCTCGGCGCAGCGCGCTCCCGCGGGCGATCAGGGCCTCGAGTCCCAGGCGCACGGGCTTCTTCTTCTCCTCGATCTCCGTCAGCCGCACCGCCTGCGCGAGCAGCTTCTCGACGATGTCGAGGGTCGTGCGCACATGAATGGAACGAGCAGGTTCGTGCATGCGCGACTAGCCGCCCTCGGGAGAGCAATCGGCTCACCGCGCGCCCGTACCCCGGGCTACGGTCTTGCACGCCAAGCACCACGCGCTCTGCGGTCAAGGGTGGAGGAGGGCGCGGAAGAGGAGGTGGAAGGTGGATTGGGACCAGCCGCGGTATTGGGGGCGGAAGGCGAACAGGTGCACCGAGCCTTGGCCGTGGTCGGCGTGGAGCCAGGCGGCGGCGCCTTCGATCGTCGCGGGGGAATCGATCCAGCCCGAAAGCAGGAGGCGCGTCGAGGCGTAGCGCAGGAGCACCCGTGGGTCTTCCGTGTCGACGCGACGCGCTTCCTTGCGCTCCCCGTCCGTCATCGCGCGCCAGGCCCGGGAACGGGCGAAGAACACCGCCAGGGACGGCGGGAGGTCGGCGCACTCGGCGTTGCCGGGCACCGGGAGCGCGCGCAGCACGCTGCCGGGGCACGCGAACGTGCCGGCGTCCTTGCCGCGCGTCACGTCCACCAGGGGCAGCTCGAAGAGGTCGATCAAGTAGGTGGCGCTGTCCTCGAAGGCGACGGCGCGGCCGCCGGCGCGCACGAACTCCTCGATCGCGATCGAGCCCTCGGGATCGAGGCCGCCGGTGTAGGGCCCGGGCACGCTGCCCGCGGCGCGGCCGTCCTCGAGCGCACGCGGCGCGGTGCCCGGCAGGACGAGCACGTCGAGGAAACGCCCCAGCTCGCCGGCGCGCAGCATCTCGTTGCGCACGCGCACGTAGGGCACGCCGAAGGTGTCGAACACCCAACGCGTCCAGCCCTCGTTCATGTCTCCCTGCCAGGGCGCGTAGAGACCGATGCGCGGCAGGCCGCGGGGGGGGTCGGATGCCTGCTCCAGGGGCAACACCAGGCCCGCGTCGTCGCCGACCAGCCAGTGCAGGGAGCCACCGTCGGCCAAGTGCCGGAAAAGCCGCTTCCACCCGTCCGAGTCGCGGGTCGAGAGGGCCCCCTCGCGCCGGGCGAGGCGCGGGTCCGGCGCGACGTCGTGCAGCGCGTCCTCCACGCTCGTCACGCGCCGCAGTCCCCCGGGGTCGGGGCTCTGCATCGTCTCGACGCGGTGCACGCCGAGCAGGAACGGCAGGGTCCAACCCGCGACGTCGTAGGGCGGATCGCCGGCGGGATAACGCTGCACGTCGAAGAGGTCCTTGACGTGGGCGCCGTAGGGTTGGTCGCGGTGGATCACGAGCGAGCCGGCGGGCCAGGTGCGGCCGTCGAGGGTCAGCCCGACCTCGCTCGCGTGGAGCTCCACGCCCGAGCGCAGCAGAACGTCGACCAGGCGTGCGAGTGCGCCCCGGTCGCGGGCGTCGGCGGGCAGGATCCAGGCCCGCGGCGCCTGATCCTCGGCCAGGTCCAGCGCGCGGCGCGCGGCGTCGAGGGCGTTCTGGCGCCAGGTGCGCGGCTCGCGGGCCAGGCTCGACAACAACGAGCGCGCGAAGGCGAGCTCGTAGTCGAGGATGTCCCGCAGCCGCCACCAGCCGCCCGGCCAGGGATTGGGAAACAGGTTCGAGGGCGCGTAGGAGCCGAGCCCCCGCGGCGGGGAGAGCTCGCTGCGCGGTAAGAAGATCGGCGTCGCCAGGTTGGCCGAGGCGGCCTCGGTCAACAGGCCCACGATGTTGTGGCGCACCGGCACGTTGCGATTGCCGCCGTTCCACCACATGTCGTAGGTGACGCCGGTCGAGACGCCGGAAAGGCCCTCGCGGGTGAGGTCGAACAGGGCCCGCGTGCCGAGCAGGTCGATGCCGGTCACGATGCCCGGGTCGAGGTTCGGATTGAGCGGATCACGGAAGGGCGGCACGAAGAACCGCTCGCGCGTCGATCCCTGTTGGTGCACGTCCCAATAGACCTGGGGACGCCAGACCGAATAGAGCAGCTCGGTCACGATGCGCGTCTCGCTCTGCGTGAGCATGAACCAGTCGCGGTTGTTGTCGTGACCCGCGTAGTGCTGGTAGAGCTCGAGCAGGCCCGACGCTTCGTAGGGCGTGCCGACGTGGGCGTTGTACCAGTCGGCCACGTGGTCCTGGCCGTCGGGGTTGAGGTTGGGGGCGAGCAGCACCACGACCCGCTCGCGGGCGCTCTTCCAGGGTTCGTCGTCCGAGGTCGCGAGCAGGTGCGCGAACTCCATCGAGAACTGCGGGCCGGCGCACTCGGTGGCGTGCATCGCGCTCGAGACGAAGAGCACCACCGGCTCGGCGAGGGCCGCGTCGAGCGCCTCCTCGGACGCCCCGCGCGGATCGGCGAGCAGCGCGTTCGCGGCCTTCACGGCCCCCAGGCGCGCCAGGTTGCGCTCGCTCGAGATCGTCGCCAGCAGGAACTCGCGGCCCTCGGTCGTGGTGCCGACGCGCTCGACGATCGCCCGCGGGCTGCGCTCGCCGAGCAGGTGGAACCAACTCGCCGTCCGTTCCCAGCGCGGCAACACGCCGTCGGCGCCGAGCGGGTGGCCGAGGTGCTCGGCCGGAGCCGGCAGGTCTTGCGCGCGGGCCGCGGCGATGAAGGACAGGAGCAGGAAGGCCGGCGGGAACAGCTTGGAAGGGATCATCAGGGCGGGCTGCGGGTCGCGGGGATCGGCATCAGGGTAGCGGAGGGTCGTGCTCCGCGGCCGAGTCGACGCGCGATCCTGAGGGATTCTTAAGGCCCGGCGCGGCGCGATTGGCCATGCACGTCCTGGAGAGGTTCGGGCGGGCGTGCCAAAGTCCCCCTGCGCTTCGATTCGAAAGGAGGTCCCATGAAGCCCATCACCGTCACCATCGTCTTGACGCTCGCGGCCTGCCTGCCCCTCGCCGGGTGCGCGACGATCTTCTTCCCCGAGCGCCAGCAGGCGGATCACAGCGGCAAGCTCGATCCCAACATCCTCGTGCTGAACGGCGTGGGCCTGCTCTTCTTCGTCATCCCGGGCCTGGTGGCCTTCGGCGTCGACTTCGCCACCGGAGCGATCTACCTGCCCGAGGGCGTCGAGAAGGGCGAGGGACCGTTCTTCCACGACAAGCAGCCGAAGGCCCCGAAGGAGGAGCCCGCGGACTGAGCCGTGCCTGGCTCGGCTGGCGGCCGGGAGGGCCTCGGCGGTCTCCCGCGGCTCGCCAGCCCGAGCCCTGCGTCGCGCTTCGATCGGCCCCCGCTGGAGCCGGGTCGGTTGCCCGGCCACGCCGCAGCGGAACCGGAGCGCGGGCTCGGGTAGCCTCTGGGGCGACTTCACCGCGCCCTCCCCCCATGGTCATGCCCGAAGAGGCTCCACCGCCCGCTCCCGACTCCGCCTCCCGGCCCGCGCCGAGGCGGGCGCGCACGGACGACTTCGACGAGGGCACGCCCCCCGGGCCCACGCCGGCTTTCGACTTCTGGGACGCGATCTACCAGCGGCGCTCGATCCGGCGCTTCGACGAGCGGCCCGTGCCGCGCGAGCTCGTGCAGCAGATCCTGCACGCGGGCATCTGGGCGCCGAGCTCGTGCAACTACCAGATGTGGGATTTGGTCGCGGTCGACGATGCCGAGCTCAACGCGCGCCTGGCGGCCCTCTCGTCCCAGATGGGCAACGCGCCGGTGAACGTCGTCGTCTCCTACGGCCGCGACTTCTCCGAGGAGGGCTGGGCCAACGTGCAGTCGGCCAGCGCGCTGATCCAGAACATGAGCCTGGCCGCCCAGGTCCTGGGCCTGGGCACGTTCTGGATCACCCAGATGGGCGACCGCGAGCAGGTGCGCGAGCTCGTCGGCCTGCCCCAGGATCGGCTCGTGATCGCGGTGCTCGCGATCGGCTGGCCCAAGTCGATGCCCAAGAAGGGCCCCAAGCGCCGGCCGCTGGCGCAGGTCGCGCACTGGAACCACTACGCGGGCCAACCGATCCCCTCCTCTCCCGACCCGGCGGCCTGGGATCCGACCCTGCTCGCGATCTACCAGCGGGCGCGCGTGCTGAACGGCCTGCGGCACAACAAGCCCCGCGCTTGGGAGCTCGCGGCCCTCGATCTGGCCCTGGACGGGTTCGTGCCCGAGGGCGCGGACGCGCCGGCGGAGAACGCCCCGCCCACCGGCCGTTGGCTCGACGTCCTGCCCTGCACCGGCATCCTGACCGAGCACCTCTCGCGCCGCCGCCGCGGCTACCGCTTCGACGTCGTCGAGCGCACCCCCGAGGTGGCCGCGTTCTGCGCCCAACGCACGCTGCCCAAGGGCACGGCGCTCGCCTGGCCCGAACCGCGGCCCGACTTCCCGGCCCCCGAGACCGGCGCCTACGACGTGGTCTCGTGCCTCTTCCGCCTGGAGGGCCTCGCGCCCGCCGACCGACCGCGGCTCCTGGAGTCGATCGCGCGCTGGACGAGGCCCGGCGGCCGCGTGTTGTTGGCCTTCGTCTCGCGCCGCTCCTACCACGATTGGACCGAGGCCCTGCGCCGCCGCCGGGGGGGGCTGAAGGGCGTCGAGTACGTGCTCTCGCCCGACCCGAGCATCGGGCCCTTCGAGGCCCTCGATCCGGGGGAGGTCGAGGAGCTCGCCCGCGGCGCGGGCCTGCGCGTCGAAGGGCGGATCGGCCGCCAGCCGGTCCCGCCGCACGGCGAGATCGCCTTCCGAGCGCGCAACTTCTCGCCCCGCGGTCGAGCGCTGGCCAACACCCTGGGCCGCCTGCTCGGCACGCTCGAGCACCTGCCCGGCCTGGCCGCGCGCCGCGGGCGCTTCCAGTACCGGCTGCTGCGCCGGCCTTGAGAGCCCGGCGGTAGCCGCGCCGAGATCGAGGCCCTGCGGGCCGAGGAGCCCTGGCTCCAGGCCCGCATCGGCGAGCTCGAATGGGCCTGGTGAGGCGCGCGGCCGCGGCCGTTCCCGCCGGGGGAACGACCGCGCAGGAACGATCAGCGCACGGACTCGATCATGCCCGGCTTGCGCAGCATCTTGTCGACCTCGCCGAGGTGGCGCTCCTCGGTCTCGATCATGCGGCGGGCGTACTCCTCGAGCATGATCGAGCGATCGGTGACGACCTCGAGCAGTTGGCGGTAGACCGCCAGGGTCGACCGCTCGTGCTCCAGGGACTCCATCAGGATGTCGTCGATGTGGTGCTTGTGGGTCTCGAGCAGCTTGCCGATCCCGAGCGAGGGATGGTGGCCGAAGTCGGTGATCAGCTCGCCGGCCTGGTGCGCATGCTCCAGGGAGGTCGTCGCCTCCCCGCGCAGCCAGGACACGATCGGGATGCGCGCGTGGCCGTAGACCATCAGCGAGTAGTGCGTGTAGCGCACGACGCCCGCCAGCTCCATCTCGAGGATCTTGTTCAGCAACTCGACGGCGCGCGGCTCGTCCAGGGTCATCGTCTGGCTCACGGGGGCCTCCAGGGAGTGGGGTCGGGGGGGAGCAGGGCGCCGCACCGGACCGCGCCCGAGCGCCGGGCAGTATAGCCTCGGGGTGCTCACAGGCGGATCGTGATCGAGCGCCCGCCGCTCGCCTCCGAGAGGCCCTGCCACTGGCGCGTCAGCCGCGGCGGCGCCTCGACCAGCACCGTGTCGAACGCGACGTGGCGGAAGCGCACGCCCTCCAGCAGCAGGGGCACCATCAGCTCCAGGTTCCAACGCGTTCCCCCGGTGGGCGCGCCGTCGGTCAGGATCACGAGCGTGTCGACCCGCGGGTCGGCGAGGGCCACCTGCACGGCGTCGAACACGTTGCCCTGCCCGCGCTCCTTGCAGGCCTCGAACCACGTCAACCCCTCCTCGACGGTGCGCCGGCGGGCGGGCACGATCTTGCCTTGCCAGGGGTGCGGCCGGGCCGTGTAGGGCACCAGGTCGAACTCGACCGCTTCGGTGAGCTTGGCGAGCAACTCGCGCACGTGCCCGTCGAGCACCTCCTTGCGCGTCGTGCCGTCGGGGCGCTTGTTCCACAGCGACCCCGAGAAGTCCATCAGGAACGCCACGCGGTCCGACAGGAGCGGCAACCCGGCGAAGGCCACCGTGGCCCCCGGCACCTCGCCGCGCACGGCCCGCGCCGGCGTCCAGTCCTCGGGCAGACGCGCCGCCCAATCGCGCCAGGGACGCACGTCGTAGCGGTGCTTCAGCCCCGAGAGGTGCTGCAGGGCCTCGAGCACGCGCAGCCGCAGCCGCGGCCGTTCCTCGACCTCGAGGCGCGCGATCAGCGTCTCGAGCCCGGCGCGGGCGCCGAGGCGTTCGAGCTCGATCACCGCCTGATGGCGCACCGCCCGCTCCCGATCCGTCGCCAAGCGCCGCGCGTGCCCCAGGGCCTCGGCGTCGTCCAGATGCCGCGAGCACGCCAGGCCCGCGACGCGCAGCGCGACCTCGCGCTCTCCGAGGGCGGACAGGATCGCCGACCGCGCGCGTTCGCCCCGCAACGCGGCCAGCGCCATCAACGCCGCCGCCCGCCGCTCCCCTTCACCGCGGCCGTCCACGAGCCGCCCGAGCTCGCGCGCCAGTCCCTCGGGATCGCCCCCCAGCGCGTCGCGCAGGGCCAAACGCTCGATCGACCAGAGCAGCGTGCGCTCGAGGCTCCCGTCCCCCCCGCGGCCGCGCGCGAGGAGCCACGCCCCGTCGACCGGTCCCGCCATGCGCCCGAAGGCCTCCGCGACGCGCAACGCCACCAGGGCATCGCGGCCGCGCAAGCCGTCCCGACCGCTCACCCGCTCGAGCAAGCGTGCATCGTCGAGGCGCGCGAGCTGGAGCTGCGCCTCGTCCGCCACCTCCGGCTCGGGATCCGCCAATGCCGCGATCACGAGCTCCCACGCCTCGCGCGTCCCCAGCTCCGCCAGCCGCTTGACGCCGACCCTGCGCTTGGCCGGGTCCTTCTCCGCCATGCGTTCGCCGAGCTCCGCGAGCTCGCGCCGCACCTCGCGCGCCGAGGGTTCGTTCGCCCCCTGCCCCAGCGCCGGCAACGCGCACGCCGCGACCACCCACGCTCCCAACCATCCCGCTCCGCCCCATCGCCCCCTTCTCCCCATCGTCGTGCACCCCCACCGCGCGCGAACCCCGGCGCGCTCCCAACCGACCGCACCTGCGGCCCGCGGTTTCACGCGTTTCCTGGGCAGGGAGCCGCGGCGGACCGACCGTCCCAGCCGCCTTCAGTCCTGGTCCGCGAAACGGAGCAGGACCTCGCCCGGACCTCTCACCTCGAAACGAATCGCGCGTGTTCCCGCGGCGTGGAACAGGGACGCGTTGCGGCTGCGGCCCGGAGGCAAGGGGAGCTCCAGACGACCCGCGGGGTCGGAGGCGAGCTCGATCGCGCCGTGCAGGCCGTAGGGACCGGACCAACCGGGACGCCGGGGGAGCTCGATGTCGGGCGGTGGCTCCAGTTCGAAGCGCAGGCGGAAGGGACCTTCGATCCCCGGCGGCGGCACGAGGACGACCGGGTGGAGGCGAACCCCGTCGAAGCGCTCGGGACGGCGGGTGTCGAGGCGTCCGCCGAGGACGGCCACCCCGCGCGGCAACCCGGCCGCGACGGGAACGCGCAGGGTGTAGTTCGCGTGGGCGAACTCGGGCAGGATCCGGAACGTGGCCAGACCGTGGGCGTCGAGGGGCGCGTACTCGTGCACCGAGCCGTAACGCGTGGAGCTGGATACGACCGGGGCGGCAAAGGCCAGGCGCGCGCTGGCCCCGTGTCCGGCGGCGTGCGGGAAGAAGAGCTCGAAGGTGCGCGCGGGCTCGAGGACGATGCGCACCGGTCCCGCGTCGTCGCCCGGCGCAAGGGCCGCGCGGGGCACGAAGCCCGGACAGGAGGCGACGAGCAAGGTCGAGGGGCCCCCGGGGGCGGCCGGGAGCTCGAAGCGCGCGAGTGGACCCGGCGAGCGGAGCCGGACGTGGAGGAAGCCGCTCTCCTGCGTGGCGGGTTGGGCATGGACCTCGAGGGTCACCTCGTCCCGAGCCCCGGGCCCCTGAACCTCAATCACCAGGTGACGGGTCGGCGCGAGGCGCAGGACGACCTCCGCCGGTCCCTGGACGACCCGCTCTGCGAGCACGCCTCCGTTCGCGAGCGCGGCGATGCGGATGGGCGTCGGCAAGGGCGCGAGATCGAAGCGTCCTTCCCCGTCCGTCGTCGTCCCCGCTCGCCATTCGCCCGCCGCGCCCTGGGTCGCGATCTCCAGCCCCACGGCCGGACGGCCATCCGCGTCCAGGACGACCCCGCGGGCCGGGAGACTCGCCAGGGGTGCGAGCTCGAGCTCGATCTCCCCCGGCGTGAAGGGCACGCGCAACGCCGCGCCGCGCTCCCCCGTCCGGGCGCTGAGCACGGTCTCCCCGGGCGGGCCCTCCGCGGAAGCCCACTCGGCGAAGGGGAAGATCGCCTCACCCTGTGGGTCCGTCGTCCGTCCCAGGCCGCCCAGTTCGACTGCAACGCCCGTCGCGGGAGCACCGTCCGCGAGCACGCGCACGCGCAAGCCCGTGAACGGATCGTCCGGCGCCGCGACTTCGACCGACCTGCGCTGCGCCAGGTCCTCCGCGGCCTCCGGTCCTTCGACCGCGCGCGGGTGTGCCTGGCCCCCCTTCGCGGTGCCTACCCCGGCTCCCGCGTCGGACGGCGGCGAAACGGCCGGCCCCACGTCCGATCGGGATCCGGCTCGCAGGGCCCAGACCCCGGCGAGCACGACCGCGAGCAGCGCGGCCCCGAAAGCGAGCGCCCGTCGGCTCCCCATCCTCGCCAGGCTACCCCGCGCCGCGTCGGGTGGCGACCCGCCGCGCGCCGTTAGCGGTACTCGACCGACCTCGCCACGTCGCCGTCGGTGCGCCGGCCGAGGCGCAGGAGATCGCCGAGCGCGACGAGCGCGAACACGGCCGTGCTGCCGAGATTGAGGTAGAGGATCGGCTCGCCGGGCAGGCGGCCTTCGATCCCGGCCAGGAGCACGACCACGCTGCCGAAGAGCGCCGGACCCTCGAGCATCGCCCAGCGCATCACCAGGCTCTGCTCGATGCCCGTGCCCCCCTTCGCCGCCAACCGTCTCGGCAGCATCAGCGCCGTGGGCAACAGCGCGAGGAAGAGCGCGGCGTGCACCATCGAGAGCAGGTCCACCACGCTCGACGCGTGATCCTGCCCGTGGGGCTCGCCGCTCGGTGCGGCTCCGGCAAGGAAGGACAGCGCCGTCGCCACCAGCGCGAAGGACACCGCTCCACCGAGGAGCGCGAGACCGATGATCTGGATACTGCGCATGGGACTTCACACTCGCCGTGTTCGGGGAACGACTCCGCCCGGGCCCGGAGCGCGCTGCAGACTACCCGCCCACGCGGCCCGGCGGTCCCTGCAATTCCACCGCGGCGCTGCCCTTGGCCGGACCCGAGCTCCGAACGCAATCGGGCCGCCGGAGCCCTGACCGGCGGCCCGGACCGTGGATTCCACGGCGAACGACGAGCGATGCGCGGGTCTCGTACGCGACCGCGCCACCCGGGCTACTTGCCCGAGGTCGTCGAGGTCATGGCCTCGCTGGCCTTGGAGTACTTGTTGCCGGCGGTGCCGGTCTTGTGGCCGGGGTCGATGAAGGTGCGGGTGGTTTCCTTGCGCTTGACGAGCTTGCGTTCGACGCGGTTGTAGACGTCGAAGACGCGGGCCTCGAGCTTGCCGGCGGGGGCGCGGTAGGTGCCGTCGCGTAGGCGGCGGGCGGCGCGTTTCTCCCAGAAGCCGCGCTTGCCGCGCGCCAGGCCGTAATCGAGGGTCACGTAGTGCTGGTACATCTTGCGCGCCTCGGCCACGTGCGGGGGGATCTTGCCGGGCCAGGTTTCCTCGAGGTGGTACTCGCCGATCGAGCCCCACTCCTCCAGCGCGCCGGGCGGCACGTAACCCAGCTCGACCGCCTGGTGGAACATCGCGGTGCCGGGGATCGGGCGGTAGGGCCAGACGGTCGGGCGCGCGAGGGGCGCGGCGTTGTGCAGGCGACGGCACTGGTCGATCGTCGCGAGCATCGAGTCGGGCTCCTCGTGCGGGTACCCGATGATGTAGGTCACCGAGGCGCACACGCCGCGCTTGTCCATCTCGACCGCGGCGGCGATGTTGTCGTCGCCGTGGATCGGCTTCCCGATCTTCTTCATCATCTCGTCGGTGCCGGCCTCGGCGCCGATCTCGGCGATGTACATGCCCGACTCGGCCATCAGGTCGAGGGTCTCGGGCTTGTAGTGCAGGATCGAGTGCGTCTCGATGAAGGCGTTCCAGTGGAAACGCAGGTCGCGCTCGAGGAGGCCCGCGGCGAAGTCGCGGGTGCGCTTCTCCATCACGCCGAAGTTGGCGTCGTGGAAGCGCACCACGTCGAAGTTCCAGCGCTCCTTCAGCTCGGAGAGATCATCGAGGATGCGCTCGGCCGGCATGGCCTTCCAACGGCGGTTGGTGACCTCGGGCGAGCAGCAGAAGGTGCAGGGCTCGGGGCAGCCGTAGCTCGAGAAGTAGGTGATGCCGAAGTACGGCATGCGGTCCGAGCCCAGGGCGCGCGGCGCGGGCATGCGCAGCACGTCCCGCGGGCTCTGGGGCCGGAGCTGGTGCGTGCGGTAGGGCTCGATGTCGAGCAGGTGCCAGGACGCGTTCGGGATCTGGTCCCAGCCGACCACCGCGCGATAGGCGGTCTTGTGGACTTCGCCCCCCCGCCACAGGGCCAGGCCCGGCACGTTCTCGAGCGGCTCGCGGGCGTCGATCGCGCGCACCAGGTCGCGGAAGGTCAGCTCGCCCTGGCCGAGCACCACCGCGTCGTAGATGCCGGTGGCGAGCACGAGATCGGGCCGCACCGAGGCGAACCAACCGCCGATCACCTTGGGGAGCTTCGGGAAGCGCCCGTGGAGCTTCTTCGCCAGCGCGTACCCGTCGGTCACCATGTACCCGAGGATGCCCGTCGTGCCGAAGAGGAAGGCGTCCTCGCAGGCCTCGAGCACGCGCCGGTGGGCCTCCTCCGCCGAATGGAGCGAGCCGTCGATGATCTGGATCTCGTAGCCGTCCTGCAGCGGGAACGAGGCGATCGTGAGCATCTCGAGCGGCAGCATGTCCTTGCTCGAGGGCAGGCCCAGGCTCGCGTCGACCTGCTGGGGCTGATAGAGGACGATCTTCTTCTTCCGACTGATCATGCTGCGCTCGCCGCGGGGGGGAGGGAGGCAGGGGCGGGGGACCCGGGATGGGCGCCGAATCCTACCACGCAACCCTGACGCTAGGGTGAGACTCTGGGGTCGGCCGAGCACCACGCGCGCAGCCGCGACCTGCATCGGCAGGCGCTGGCCCATGGCTCCACAACCGAACCCGCGGGCGATCCGGATCGGGACGGCGACGGCTCTACCGCGTCGGGCGCATGGTCCGTCCCGGAGCGCGACGGCTATCCTGCGCGCGCTCCGAACCGGCCCTCGCGATGCTCCGTCTTCCGACCCACCCCCCGCTCCTCGCCCTCGGCGCCGCCCTGCTGGGCGCGGCTTGCACCGGGCCGGGGGCAGAATCCGTCTTGGACGCCAAGCAGCCCCCGTGGATCGGGGTGAGACCGCCCGCGCAGGCCCGCTCCGAAGCGAGCCCGAGCCCGAGCCCGAGCCCGCCGCCCGCCGGCCCGCTGACGCGCGACCTGCTGGTGGCCCACGGCCTGGCCGCGAGCCCCGATCTCGCCGCCGCCCGCGCCCGCTCCGCCCAGGCGCGGGCCGCGATCGAGGTCGCGCGCTCGGGCCTGGAGCCGACCCTGAGCCTGGGCCTCGAGGCCCTGCGCGCCGACGCGCCCTCGCTCTTCCTCTTCAAGCGCATCGACGCGCGCCGCCTGCCCCCGGGCGTCGACTTCAACGACCCCGGCGCCTTTTCGAGCGTCGAAGCCGGACTGACCTTCCGCCAGACCCTGTGGGACGGTTCTCGCACGCCGCATCGCATCGCGCGCGCCGAGGAGAGCAGCGCGGCGAGCGAGTTCGAGCTGGCCGCCGCGCGCGCCGACCTGGTCGCGGCCCTGCTCGAGGGCGACGCGGCGCGCGTCGCAACCGAACGCGCGCTGGAGGTGGCGGCGGCTTCCCTCGAGCTCGTGGGGCGCCAGCTCGAGGTGCAGCGGGCGACCTTCGAGCAGGGCCGCGCGCTGCGCTCGGACGTGCTCTCCCTCGAGGTGCGCCTGGAGGAAGCGCGCGAGACGTGGGTCCTGCTGCAGGGCGCGCGGGACCACCTGATCGCGACCCTGCTCGAAGCGGCGGGCTTGCCCCAGGACACGCCCCTCGCGCCGGCCGAGACGCTCGTCGAGGACGAGGGCGCCGAGGGAACGCGGGCTGACGGAGAATCGGAGGACGAGGCCGTGCTCCAGGAACGGGCCCGCAGCCGACGGCCCGAGCTCGCCGCGGCGCGCCGGCGCGTGCGCGCCGCCGAGGCCGCGCACGGGGGAGCCCGGGCCGCGTTCCGGCCGCGGCTGGATCTCTTCGGCCGGCTGTACCGCGTCGACGACGGCTTCGACCTCGACGATCGCGAGGACAACTGGGCGCTCGGGTTGACCCTCGATTGGGACCTCCTGGCCGGCGGCCGGCGCGAGGCGGAACTCGAGCAGGCCAAGGCCGGCGAGCTCGAGGCGCGGGCCCTCGAGCGGCGCGTTCGGGCGGCGATCGAGCGCGAGGTGCGCGCGGCGCTCGTCGACCTGCGCTCGGCGCGCGCGCGCGTGGCGGCCGGCCGCGCCGGGGCGCGCCTGGCGGCCGAGAACCTCGAGCTCGTCGCGCTGCAGTTCGAGAGCGGCCGCGTGCCCGTCACGCGCTTCCTCGAGGCCGAGGCGGCGCTCCTGGGCGCGCGCCTGCGGCGCATCGAGGCCCAACGCGACCTCGAGCGCGCCTCGATCGCGCTCGAGCGCGCCGCCGGCACCCTGGTCGATGCCGTTCCGAGCCCCGCCCCATGAAGTTCCCCGCTCTCCTGCGACGCCCCGCCCTCGGAGTGGCCCTGCTGGCCCTCGCGGCCCTGGGCCTGGGCTACGGCCTGGGACAGCGCGCCGGCGCGCGCTCGGCCGCCCGATCGACGGCACCCCGCGCCGCCGAACGCCCGAGCCTCCCCGCCCCGCCCCAGCGCGCGCGCGTCGAACGCGCGGCCTTCCCGATCGAGCACGCCGCCGCCGGCAGCCTGCGCTCGCGCAGCGAGGTGGCCCTGGCCGCGCGCGTCGGCGGTCGGGTGATCGAGCTCGGCGTGGACGTCGGCGAGCGCGTGTCGGCCGGCCAGGTGTTGGTGCGCCTGGAGGCCGACGAGCTCGCCGCGCGCCAGGCCCAGGCCGAGAGCCAGCGCCGCGCGGCGGAGGTCTCGCTCAAGGAGGCCCTGCAGCACTTCGAGCGCGTCGAAGCGCTCGTCCAGCGCGGCGCGGCCACCGCCGAGGAGCTGGAGCAGGCCCATGCGGCGCGCGCGCGGGCCGAAGCATCCCTCGGCGCCGCGCGCCAGGCTCTGGTCGAAGCGCGCGTGCTGCGCGAGCAGGCCGAGCTGCGCGCACCCTTCGAGGGCGTCGTCGCCGCGCGCCACGTCGACCCGGGCGACCTCGCCTGGGCCGGGCGCACGCTGCTCGAGATCTTCGATCCCGCCGCCCTGCGCCTCGAGGCGGCCGTGCCCGAGGGCTGGATCGCGCACCTGCCGCTGGGCGCGCCGGTCGCGATCGAGCTCGGCAGCCCCGCAAGGCGTCTGGCGGGGCGCGTGGGCGAGATCGCGCCCGGCGCCGACCCGCGCACGCGCACGTTCCTCGTGCGGGTTCCGCTCGACGACGCGGCCGGCCTGCAGCCGGGTCAGTTCGCGCGCCTGGTCTTCGACGGCGGCACGCGCGAGGCGGTGCGCGTGCCCGAGGCCGCGGTGTCGCGCGTCGGCCAGCTCGCCCAGGTGCTCGTGGAACGCGAAGGACGCTGGACGCGGCGACACGTGACGCTCGGGCGCGCGGGCGAGGGTTGGATCGAAGTGCTCTCCGGGCTCGCCGGCGGCGAGACCATCGGCTGGGGTGCGCCGGAGACGCGATGACGGGCTCCGAGGGAGTGGACGTGGAAGGTGGCGAGCGCGGCGGCCTGATCGGCCGCATCGTCGCGCCCTTCCTCGAGGGGCCGCTGGCGATCCTGCTCGTGATCGGCGCCCTGGCCGCGGGGCTGGCGGCCGTGGCCTGGACGCCGCGCGAGGAGGAGCCGCAGATCGTCGTGCCCCTGGCGGACCTGTTCGTGAGGGTGCCGGGCGCCTCGGCCGAGGAGGTCGAGCGCCTGGTCGCGACGCCCCTCGAGCGCCACCTGTGGCAGGTCGACGGCATCGAGCACGTGTACTCGGTCTCGCTGCGTGGCCTGGCGATCGTCAGCGCGCGCTTCCACGTCGGCGAGGACCGCGAGCGCTCGTTGGTCAAGCTGCAGACACGCGTCGCCTCGCACATCGACGAGGCGCCCGGCATCGTCGCCGGATGGGTGATCAAGCCGGTCGAGATCGACGACGTGCCGATCGTCGCCATCACCCTGGTGGCCGAGGACCCCGCGGCCCTCGACGACCACGACCTGCGGCGCATCGGCGAGGAAACCCTGGCGCGGCTCGCGCGCCTGCCGGGCGTCTCGCGCACGCGCATCGTCGGCGGCCGGCCCGCGGCGGTCGAGGTCGAGCTCGATCCCGAGCGTCTGGCGGCCCACGGCCTGGGGCCGCTGGAGGTCGAGCGCGCCCTCTCCGCCGCCGACGCCGCCGTCGCGGCCGGGACCTTCGCCCGCGCCGACCGCCTGCGCGCGGTGGCCCTCTCCTCCGCCCTCGAGCACGCGGACGACGTCGCCGAGCTGGTGGTCGGCGTGCACGCCGGCCGGCCGGTGGCCCTGCGCGACGTCGCGACGGTGCGCGCCGGGCCGGCCGAGGCCGCGAGCTACGCGCGCCTGGGCCTGGGGCCCGCGGACGCGCTGGCGCCGAACACGCCGCCCCGGCCGGCGGTGACCCTGGCGGTCTCGAAGAAGCGCGGCACGAACGCCGTGGCGGTCGCGCGCAGCGTGCTCGCCGAGTACGCGGCCCTCGAGCGCGACGTGTTGCCGGCCGGGATCGAGAGCCGCGTGATCCGCGACCAGGGCCGCACGGCGGACGCCAAGGTGGACGAGCTGCTGGCCTCGCTGGCCTTCGCGATGCTCAGCGTCGTCGGGCTGCTGCTGTTCACCCTGGGCTGGCGCGAGGGCCTGATCGTCGCCCTGGCCGTGCCCATCAGCTTCGCCCTGGCGCTGCTCGTCAACGCCCTGGCGGGCTACACGATCAACCGCGTCACGCTCTTCGCGCTGATCCTGACCCTGGGCCTCGTGGTCGACGACCCGATCACCAACGTCGACAACATCCAGCGCCACGTGCTCGCGCGCCGCCTGCCGCCGCGCGCGGCGACCCTGCGCGCCGTGCAGGAAGTGCTGCCGCCGGTCCTGATGTCGACCCTGACGGTGATCGTGTCCTTCCTGCCGATGTTCTTCATCACCGGCATGATGGGCCCCTACATGGAGCCCATGGCGGTCACCGTGCCGATCACGGTCGTGTTCTCGACCGTGGCGGCCCTGACGGTGGTGCCCTGGGCGGCCCACGGACTGCTGCGCGGGCGGGTGCGCGGTGCGGCGCTGGAATCCGCCGGCGGTCTGGCTCCCAAGTCGCGGCGGCGGCTGTATGCGCGGATCGTGGCGCCGTTCCTCGACTCGCGCGCGGCGCGTTGGGGGCTGCTCGCGCTGGTGCTCGCGTTGCTCGCGGGCTCGGGCGGATTGGTCGTCGTCGGCGCGGTGCCGCTCAAGATGCTGCCCTACGCGGACAAGGACGAGCTGCTGCTGGTCGTGGATCTGCCGGAGGGCACGAGCCTCGAGACGACCGACGCGGCGCTCGAGGATCTCGAAGCCCTGCTGGCGACTTTCCCCGAGGTCGAGAGCTACGCCTCCTTCGCCGGCACCCACGGTCCGATCGACTTCAACGGCCTGGTGCGCCGCGCCTACCTGCGCCGGGCGCCGAACCTGGGCGAGATCCGCGTCCAGCTCCAGCCGAGCGCCGCGCGCGAGCTCGGCAGCCACGAGCTCGGCCTCGCCTGGCGCCGGCGCCTCGAGGCCGTCGCCGCGGGCTGGAACGCGCGCCTGTCGATCGTCGAGTCGCCCCCCGGGCCGCCGGTGCTGGCGACGGTGGTGGCCGAGGTGCACGGTCCTCCGGAGGGCGAGCACGCCGAGTTGCTGGCCGCGGCCGAGCTCGTGCGCGAACGCATGGCGCGCCAGCCGGGTCTGGTCGACGTCGACGTGCTCGGCGAGGACCCGCGGCCGCGGCTCGACTTCGTGCTCGACCAGGAGAAGGCCGCGTTGCACGGGATCGACGCGCGGCAGGTCGCGCGGGCCCTCGAGCTGGCGCTCTCCGGCGTCGAGCCCGCCAGCGTGCACCTGCCCCACGAACGCCAGCCCCTCTCGGTGCGCCTCGTCCTGCCGCGCGAGCGCCGCTCGGGATCGGCGGAGCTCGGTCGGCTCGCCCTGCGCGGCGCCCAGGGCGACCTGGTGCCCCTGGGCGAACTCGGCCGCTTCGAGGAGGTCCCCGAGGACCTGCCCATCCACCACAAGGACCTGCGCCGCGTGGCCTTCGTCGTGGCCGAGACGGCCGGCATCGCGCCGGCGGACGCCGTCTTCGCGCTCCAGGCCCACTTCGCCGCCGAGCCCCTGGCCGGCGGACACACGATCGATTGGGCCGGCGAGGGCGAGTGGGACATCACGATCCGCGTCTTCCGCGACCTGGGGTTGGCGTTCGGCATCGCGATGCTCGCCATCTACGTGTTGCTCGTGGCCCAGACGCGCTCCTTCCTGATGCCGTTGCTGGTGATGACCGCCATCCCTTTGACGGCGATCGGCATCCTGCCCGGATTCGCGGTCCTGAACTGGATCGTCGACCGCCCCATCGACGGCTTCGCGACGCCGGTCTTCTTCACCGCCACGGCCATGATCGGCATGATCGCCCTGGGCGGAATCGTGGTGCGCAACTCGATCGTGTTGATCGAGTTCGTGCAGCAGGCCCGCGCCGAGGGCACGCCCCTGCGCGAGGCGGTGCTCGAATGCGGCGCCGTGCGCCTGCGCCCGATCCTGCTGACCGCCGCCACCACCGCCCTGGGCGCCTGGCCGATCACCCTCGACCCGATCTTCTCCGGCCTCGCCTGGGCCCTGATCTTCGGCCTCCTCGCCTCGACCGCCTTCACCCTCGTCGTCGTCCCCGTCACCTACTACGCCCTCCACCGCGCCCGCGCCTGAGGGAGCGCGAACGGCGCCGACGGCGACGGATCCGATGCCGGCGGGCACCTTCGCGGTCGGTGGCCTTCCATTGGGCGTGAGGGGGTCCCTCGCGGGGGGCGCGGGGGGAGGCTCTCAGCGCGGTTCATGCGGTCCGCGAGGTTCTCGAATACACTCGGCCGGTCGGGCCGGAAGTCTCCGGCCCGGGGCCCGCCGAGGATCGAGTTCCAGGGGAGGAACGACATGCGCACTCTCGTCACCACGGCATCGAGTGGGAGCCGGATCCTGGTCCTCGCTGCGTGGATCCTGGCCCTGGGAGCCGCGGCCTCGGCCCAGCTCGACGACGGGTGGGTCGGGTTCGAACGGGACGACGCGCGGCTGGTCGCCGAGGCGGAGTTCGGCTCGGGCGACACCGAGGAGAAGGACCTTTGGGTCGGGGACCTCGACCGGGATGGTTGGGACGATCTGGTGATCGTCCGCAAGCAGCCCTTCATCACGACGGGGCGGCGCACCAACGTGCTCCTCATGAACGAGGGCGGCGTGCTCGTCGACCGCACGGCCCAGTACGCCGCCGCCTCGACCGTGCCCGGGGACCAGGGGTTCCTCACGCCGACCAACGACACGGACGTGATCTTCGCCGACGTGGACGGCGACGGGTGGTTGGACGTGATCACGGCCACGACCCTCTCGAGCGGACAGCCCCAACACATCAGCCATCCGCGGGTCTACATGAACCTCGGGAACGACGGTTCGGGCAACTGGCTCGGGCTCGAGCACCAGGCGCACCGCATCCCGCAGCTCCTGGTCGACGGGCAACCGTGTTGGCCGCGCTTCGACGGAGTCGCCGCCGGAGACGTGACCGGCAACGGGCTGCCCGACCTCTACTTCGTCGACTACGACAACGGCTTGATCAACCAGTGCGGGGACATGAACGACCGGCTGCTCGTCAACGACGGCACCGGCGTGTTCGTGGACGAGAGCTCGCTGCGCCTCCAGGCAGCCTGGTTGGCCTCGGACTTCGGCACGTCGGTCAAGATCGCGGACATGAACGGCGATGGGCACGGCGACATCGTGAAGAACATGTCGCGCGTGAGCCGGACCTCGGTCACCTACAACGATCCGAACAACCCCGGGCACTTCTACCTGCACCAGGTCTTCCATCAGGGCGTCGGGTACCACGTCTCCATCGGGGACCTGAACCAGGACGGACGCATCGACGCGGTGATCTCCGACGAGCGCAGCGACCGCTACCTGCTCAACCAGGGCACCGACGTCTTCGGGCGGGTGATCTGGGGCCCGGACCACACCTTCGACTTCGTCGTCGGGGGCGACGGGGGCTTCGCCGGCGTGAGCCGCATCGCGGACCTCGACCTGGACGGCTGGCCCGACGTGCTGATCGCCGACGGCGACTGCCTGGGACGGGCGTTCCTCTATCACAACCGCGGCGGCATCGTGGGCGGCGCCATCACCCTGCGCGAGGAGGCGGGCTCCTCGGGCTGGCGCGGCGCGGTGGGCCTGATGCCGAGCGACCTCGAGCAGATCTTCGACTTCGGCGTGCTCGACATCGACCGCGACGGGTACCCCGACCTCGTCCTCGCGGGCTGCACGGGCACCCGGGTCTGGATGAACACCCTCGGTGATCCCCCCGGCCAGGCCTTCTGCTTCTGCGACGGCAGCGGAACGGCCCCGCCCTGCGCGAACCCGGGGGCCGCGGACGAGGGCTGCCGCAACTCGACCGGCCAGGGCGCGAGGCTCTCGGGCTCGGGCAGCGCGAGCGCCGGCGTCGACTCCCTCGCCCTCCACGCCCACGGTCTGTTGCCGGGCCAACCCGCCCTGCTCTTCGCGGGCGAGAACGCCGTCAACGGCGGCGCCGGCGTGCCCTTCGGCGACGGCCTGCGCTGCGCCGGCGTCGGCGTGCTACGGGTGGGCATCCGCATGCCGGACGCCCTCGGCCGAGCGACCTGGGGCCCCGGCCTCGTCGCCCAAGCCGGCTGGACCCCGGGTCAGACCCGCCGCCTGCAGGCCTGGTACCGCGACCCCATCGCCAGCCCCTGCGGCAGCGGCTTCAACCTGACGCCGGGCTACGCCGTGACCTTCGGACCCTGAGTGGCCGAGGAAAAATCGAACGGACCCGGAGCGGACCATCCAGACGGACTCTCAGAACGTTTTTTTGGACGGCCGGCAAGCCGGCCGTACCGAGAGCGTTCGAATTCTTCTCACGCTCTGA
>CAYMYN010000008.1:47476-137954 GCA_964394665.1 uncultured Planctomycetaceae bacterium | reverse complement strand
GCAGGACGACCTCGCGCGCCGGATCGTGGGCGGGCGTGTCGTTCCCGACGCCCGCTAGGGTGCGGGCCGCGGGCCCCGCGGGCAGGCCGGGCCGCGGCCCTTGGTTCGGAGCGTGGACCGCGAGGGCGAGGGCCGCGGCGACGAGGGGCAGCAGGTGGGGGGCCATGGTGGGGGCAAGTCTCTCCGGTCCGCGGGGGCGCTGTCGAGCGCGCCCTCGCTATAGTCCGCTCCGACCCCTGCCTGCGCCCGACGCGCCCCTCCGTGGACCGCAGACCCCTCCCGCAGACTCCACCATGATCGACGCCGATCTGCTCTCCATCCTGGCCTGTCCGGCGACGCACCAGCCCCTGGCCATGGCCGAGCCGGCCCTGCTCGAGCGCCTCAACGCCGCCATCTCCCGCGGCCAGCTCCAGAGCGTCGGCGGAGCGAAGGTCACCGAAGACCTCGAGGCGGGCCTGGTGCGCGAGGACCGCCGCATCGTCTATCCGATCCGCGACGGCATCCCCGTGTTGCTGGTCGACGAGGGCGTGCCCGTTCCCTGAAGCCTCCGCGCCCCGCCGGCGATGCTGCTCCTCCATCCCGACCGGCCGGCGGAGCGGGTGCGCCTGGGCTACTGCCTGAACGTGCACCCCGCCGAGGACCTCGCGCAGGCTCTGGCCGGCATGCGGGCGGTGACCTTGGCGCTGCGCGAGCGGCTCGTGCCCGGCGCGCCCTTCGGCGTGGGGCTCTACCTCCCGGCCGCGCTCGCGCACGCGCTCGACGCGCCGACGGGCCGCGCGGACCTCGAGGAGTTGGCCGGGTTCCTCGCCGCCGAGCGCCTCGACCCCTTCACCGCCAACGCCTTTCCCTACGGCGGCTTCCATCGCTCGGGCCTCAAGCGCGACGTGTTCCGACCGACCTGGGCCGAGCCCGAGCGCGCCGACTTCACCCTCGCGGTCGCGCGCATCCTGGTCGCCCTGGCCCAGCGGGTGGGGGAGTGCGGCGCGCCCCGCGGTCACCTCTCGCTCAGCACGCACGCCGGCCGTTTCGGTCGCTTCGGTCCCGGGGACGGTGAGGAACGCGCGGCCTGCGCCGCGGGTCTGGCGCGGACGGCGCTCGAGCTCGCCCGGCTCGAGGAGCGCGAAGGTCTGCGCGTCGTGCTGTCCCTGGAGGCCGAGCCGCGCTCCTCGGCCAACGACACCGCCGAGGTCGCGGCCTGGATCGCAGAGGTGCGCGCCCACGGACCCGCGTCGCTGGCAGCCAAGGGCGAGGCGCGCGCGGAGGAGGTAGAGCGCGCCCTCGCCCGACACCTGGGGACCTGCCTCGACGCCTGCCATTCGGCGGTCGAGTTCGAGGAGCCCGCGCGGGCGCTCGAGCTCGCGACGCGCTCGACGCTGGGCAAGCTGCAGTTCTCGAGCGCCCTCGCGCTCGAGCGACCCGCGCTCGATGCAGCGGGGCGCGCGCTGCTCCTGGGCCTCGACGAGCCGCGCTACCTGCACCAGGTCACCGGCCGCGGCCCGGCGGGACTCGTGCGGACCGAGGACCTCGCGGAGCTCGCGCGGGCCCTCGAGCACGGCCCGGAGCCCTGGCTCGCATGCGACGAGTGGCGCTGCCACTTCCACGTGCCGATCGGCCTCGAGACGCTCGGCGCGGGCCTGGGCACAACGGTGGGGCACGCCGATCGGTTGCTCGCGGGGCTGCTCGCCGACGGCGCGCGTTGGGGCGGCGAGGAGCTGCACGTCGAGCTCGAGACCTACACCTGGGACGTGTTGCCCAACGCGGCCCGCGGCGCGGGCGAGCGTCTGGACGGCCTCGAGCGCGAGATGCGCCACGCCCTCGCGCGCCTCGCCCGCGCCGGTTGGCATCCAGCCTGAGCGCCCTCCGAGCCCGGAGCCTCGAAAGCCCCCCGCGGCGTTGACATGCCCCCGGGCCCCCGATACCTTCCCGGCCTCGATCGGTAGCGGCCCGCCGCCGCCGGCCGAGACCGGGCGACCCTCACCGCCCGCGCGGCCCCCCGGGGCCGCACCCCCCCGGTGGCCCCTTCGTCTAGTCAGGCCTAGGACACCAGGTTTTCATCCTGGCGACAGGGGTTCAAATCCCCTAGGGGTCACCACTTCACCTCCTGCGCGGGGCCGTCCGGCGAGCCGCGCCCTCAGGGCCGGAAAACGTGGCTCTGGTGCCACTGGAGCGCTTCCGGGGAGGGGTGGGCGCCCGCGACCGCGGGCCTTGAGGCGAGGGGGCGGCGATCGTAGGCGTAGTAGCGCGCGCCGTTGTCCCACTCCCGGCGTAGGCGCGGGCTGACGAGCACCTCGAGCTGCGGCGAGATGGACACGTAGCCGCGGTCGAAGAGGGTGTGGAACTCCTTGGTCAGCAGAAGTCCGTTCTGGGGGTGGTTCGATCGCGGGCCCAGGTAGGGCTGGATGTGGGCGGCGTCGAGGACGATCTCGGTGTGTTCGCCGGTGATCGCGCAACGGCGACCGTAGGAATCGAGCAGCCGTGACCGGAAGGTCCCTTGGCCGACGCGCGGGCGGGCGCGGGCCAGGACGAGCTCGCGCTCGTCGACTTCAAGGGGTAGGAAGGAGGGGGCGACCAGGTCCTCGGGCGCCGTCAGGTGGTCGTACTGTATCTCGGCCAGGAGTCGGCTGGCGCGGATGGGATCCTGCTCGCGTTTCCCCTGCACGATGTTCGGTGCCCAGCCCTGAGCCCCACCCCAGGGGAGCCAGCGGGCCCGGGGCCAGAAGACGGCGTCGCGCAGCAGGGTGCAGCCCAGGGGCTTCCTGGGCGCCCGCGGGTCGGAGACGAGGTCGAGCTTGCGGTAGGTACCGATCCGCTCCTGAAATCGGATCGGATCGGGGTCCCCGTTCGCCTCGCCGAAGAAGTCCCATGCCTGCTCGATGGCGAGCAACACGAAGGACGCGAAGAACCCGTAGCCGGCGATCACGTGGATCGGGGCCTTCAGGCGGAAGAAGATCGGTGTGCCCGGGGCCAAGCGCACCATCGGCTGGGTGGCCTTGGGTTGCCAGAAATTGACCTCGTCTAGGGGCGCCCCGGCGGCCGCGCTGCGGGTCGCGAGGAAGTCGAACCAGTTCCGGTCGGTGTTGGCGATGAAGGGCTGGATCATCCGAGCTGCTCCCAGGCTACCAAGGCAACCTCCACCTCACCCTGAGCACCTCCCGGCCGGATCCCTTGGGATCGCGGGGCGAAGCCGGCTCCCCTCGCCGGGAGGCGAGTCTGGATTGCACAGGTGAGGGCCCCGCTATCGCAGGAAGGGTCGAGCGCGCTGGACGCCTGACGCCGCTACTCGGTCGGAACGAGCGCCACCCAACAGATCAGGTTCACGTCCCTTCCCGTCATGACGGTGTCCGGGGGAGACGGACGATCGAGGGAATCGGTTCGCAAGCGCCCGGTTCAGGGGGCAGACCCCTCGCTCCACACGATCTCCACTTCTCACTGCGGAGGCCACCGTCGCCAGTGGCAGAGCGGCGTTTCCGATAGAGCCGCTGCCGGGAATGGGTGGAGCGCCTCGGGGCGCAGGATTCCCGACACTCTCACGTCGGGGTGCGTGCGTCGTCCGGGCCCGGGGTTCGTGCGCGGGCGAAGCGGAGGGAGCGCCCTTCGTGGGGCGCTCCCTCGTTGCGGTTGTTTCGAGCGGGGGGCGCGGGGCGCCGCCCGCTGGAGTGGGGGTCAGGGCGCGGCGGCCGGCTCGGGTTCGAGTTCGGGCTCGAAGGCCGGGAGATCGGCGGGGGGCTCGGGGGCGAGGTCGCGGCGCAGGGACCAGCCGGTCTTCAGGCCGAGCACGAACCAGGCGAAGGAGGCGACGCCGGAGAGGAAGATCGTGTCACCGACGATGCGCATCCAACGCAGGTTCTGGAGCAGGGGCTGCTGCAGGAACTCGGCGCTGCGCGCGTACCACAGGCCCTGGTCCATGCTCGCGAAGGCCTGCAGGAGACCGATCGGGAGCAGGGAGAGCAGCACCATCGCCGCCAGGCCGCCGTTCATGGCCCAGAAGGAGTAGCGCAGCGCACCTTCCTTCCAGGCGTGCACCGGCGCCAGGCGGCGCAGGATCACGAGCACCAGGCCCAGGGCGAGCAGGCCATAGACCCCGAAGAGGGCCGTGTGGGCGTGCACGGGCGTCGTGTTGAGGCCCTGCATGTAGTAGAGCGCGACCGGGGGGTTGATCAGGAAGCCGAAGATCCCGGCGCCGACCAAGTTCCAGAAGGCGACGCCCACGAAGAAGCGCAGGGGCCAGCGGTAGCGCTCCATCCAGGGGGCGCCCCGACCCAGGCGCAGGGTCTCCCAGGCCTCGATGCCGATCAACACCAGCGGCACCACCTCGAGCGCGCTGAAGGTCGCGCCGATGGCCATGATCGAGACCGGCGTGCCGCTGAAGTAGAGGTGGTGGAAGGTGCCGGGGATGCCGCCGACCAGGAAGATGCTGGTCGAGAACAGCACGGCGCGGGTCGCGCTGGCGGTGCGGATCAGGCCCATGCGCGTGAAGAGGAAGGCGAGCACGGCGGTCGCGAAGACCTCCATGAAGCCCTCGACCCACAGGTGCACGACCCACCAGCGCCAGTACTCCATGACCGACAGGTGCGAGCGCGCGCCGTAGAAGAAGCCCGCGCCGTAGAACAGGCCGATGGCACCCGCCGAACCGGCGAAGAGCAGCACGATCTGGCGCGATTGTTCACCGCTCCGCAGCGCCGGCCACAGGCCGCGCAACACGAGGAACAGCCACAGCAGAAGGCCGCCGTAGAGGGCGATCTGCCAGGCGCGGCCCAGGTCGACGTACTCGTAGCCCTGGTGGCCGAACCAGAATCCGGCGTCGAGGCCGAAGTACTGGTGCACGGAGAACCACTGGCCGGCGAGGGATCCGCCCACGACCAGCACCAGCGCGCCGAGCAAGAGGTTCACGCCCAGGCGCTGGTAGCGGGGCTCACGGCCGCCGACGGCCGGCGCCAGGAACAGACCCGCGGCCAGGAAGGCCGTCGCGATCCAGAACACCGCCGTCTGCAGGTGCCAGGTGCGCGTGACCGCGTAGGGCAGGTAGTCGGCAAGGGGGAAGCCGAAGAAGCCGTGGCCCTCGACCGTGTAGTGGGCCGTGACCGCGCCCAGGAGGACCTGCACGACGAACAGCGCCACGACGACGCCGCAGAACTTGCCGACCGCGCGCATCGAAGGCGTGAGCTGGAAGCCCTCGAGCGGGTCGCGGCGCGGCGGTTGGACGGGCTCCTCCGCGTGTTCGCGGGAGGCGTTGTACCAGACGAGCGCGCCGACCGCGGCGATCAGCAGCACGATGCTGAGGATCGACCACAGGATGTTGGCCGCCGTGGGCGTGTTGCCGACGAGGGGCTCGTGCGGCCAGTTGTTGGTGTAGGAGTAACCGGTGCCCGGCCGCTCGGCCGCGCAGGCCCAGGACGTCCAGAAGAAGAAGTCGGTCAGCACGTCGAGGCGCGCCGGGTCGGTCAGCGCGTTCGTGTGCAGGGCGTAGGCGGCGCGCAACTCGTCGTAGGCCGGGTCGTCCGAGAAGAGCGCGCGGTAGTGGGCCGCGTTGCGCTCCATGACCAGGGCGCGATCGGGCTCGACGATGAGATCACCGGAGGCCGCGTCGTAGCGGTTGGCGCGCAGGAGCTCGCGCACGCGCCGCTCCAGCCCGCCCTGCTGCTCGGATCCGAGCGCGGTGAAGGCGACGCCGTGCTCGCGCTCGGCCCACAGCTCGAGCAGGCCCACGGCCTCGCGGTGCAGCCAGTCGGCGGACCAATCGGGGGCCTGGTAGGCGCCGTGGCCCCAGATCGAGCCGACCTGTTGGCCGCCGACGCTCTGCCAGACCTGTTGACCGTCGAGGATGCTCTCGCGCGTGGCCAGCACCCGCCCGTCCTCGGTGACGACGCGTTCGGGGATGGGCGGGGCTTGGCGGTAGACCTCGCGACCGAAGAAGCCCAGCAGGAAGAAGGTGCTCACGAGGACCGCCGCCAGGGCGATCCAGAGTCTCTTTGTGTTCACGGCGATCGGGGGGGATTCGGGGGGGAGGGGAATGGAAGGCGGCGGATCAGCGCCCGAGGGCGCGCGGGAAGAGCACGTGGTTCTCGAGGTGGATGTGGTCCATCAGGTCGCGCTCGAGCTCCTCGAGGCCCAGGTAGAGCGTGCGCCAGGTCGTGCAGGCGTCGGGGGGCGGAACGAGGTCGGCGCTGAGCGCGCGAATGCGGCGCAGGCTCGCCCCGTGGTCGTCGTGCTCCTGCTCCATCACGTGGATGGGCATCGAGAGGCCCTGGCCGTGGCCGGCGCGGATGGCCGGGAAGAGGATCTGCTCCTCCTTCTGGAGGTGGTCCTCGACGGCCTCGATCATCCCGGTGAGGTGGCGCGCGAGCCCGTGGGGCGCGTGCGGCTTGTCGGCGTGCACGCGCTCGACCTTCTCGGCCATGGCCGCCAGGCGCGGCAGCTCCTCGCGCAGGGGCTCGTGGTAGCGCGTGAGGATGTGGTCGATGAGCTCGGTCAGGGGGCGCTCGTCCCAGCGCAGGCCGGGCTCGGCGCGCACCTCCTCGACCTCGATCTCGCGCGCCAACAACTCGGGGTCGAGGCCGGCCGCGCGACAGGCCTCGGCCAGCGAGCGCTCGCCCCCGCAGCAGAAGTCGAGGTGGTGGCGGTGGAAGACCCGCGCCGCGGCGGGGCGGGTCGTGGCGAGGCGCGCGAGGGGTTCGCTGATCGGGATCATGGCGGGCTCCTGGCCCCCGCTGGGGGCCGGTTGGTGGTTGGCCACCCGGAAACCAAGCCCCGTGCCGCGGATGCAACTCCTTTGTCCGTAGTCAGTTACGGAATGGCGTAGACTGATCTACAACACCCCGGGCGTTGTTGGGACGATAACGACGTCATGTCCTCCACAACCCAGGGCCAGTTCGAGCTGCTGCTCTCCATCGCCCTCGATCTCAACGCCTCCCTGGCGGCGGGCGACCGCCACCAACGCCTGGTCGAAGCGGTGCGGGGCGTGTTGCCCTGCGATGCGGCCGTCCTGCTGCGCCTCGAGCGCGACGTGCTCGTGCCCCTCGCCGCGCACGGGCTCGCGCCGGATGCCATGGGACGACGTTTTCCACGCGCCGAGCACCCGCGGCTCGAGATCCTGTGCAACGCGCCCGGCCCGACGCACTTCCCGCCCGACAGTCCGTTGCCCGATCCCTTCGACGGCCTGCTGGCGGACGACCCCGATGCGCTGCGCCGGATCCACGCCTGTCTCGGCTGTCCGCTGCGCGTCGACGGAGAGCTGGTGGGCGTGCTCACCCTCGATGCGCTCGAGCCCGCGGCCTTCGACGGCATCGAGGCGCGATTCCTCGCCGCCCTGGGGGAGCTCGCTGGCGCGTCGCTGCGCACGAGCGAGCTGATCGGCGCCCTGGAGCGCCAGGCGGAGCGCCGCTCGCGGGTCGTGCGTGACCTCTCGCGCGAGGTCGACGACCGCCAGGGCGGCGTGCTGATCGGGGAGAGCGAGCTCATGCGCCGCCTGCGGCGCGAGGTCGACCTGGTGGCGCGCTCGGGGCTGGGCGTGTTGGTCACGGGCGAGACCGGCGTGGGCAAGGAACTCGTCGCGCGCCGACTGCACGCCGAGTCGCCGCGCGCGGGCGAGCCCATGATCTACGTCAACTGCGCCGCCCTGCCCGAGTCGATGGCCGAGAGCGAGCTCTTCGGCCACGTGCGCGGCGCGTTCACCGGCGCCAGCGGCGACCGGCCGGGCAAGTTCGAGGTGGCCGACGGGGGCACGTTGTTCCTCGACGAGGTCGGCGAGCTACCGCTCTCGATCCAGGCCAAGCTCCTGCGCGCCCTGCAGGAGGGCGAGATCCAACGCGTCGGCGCCGACCGCGCGCTGCGCGTCGACGTGCGCGTGGTCGCGGCCACGAACCGGCGACTGGAGGAGGAGGTCGCCGCCGGCCGGTTCCGCGCCGACCTGTTCCATCGCCTGGAGGTGTATCGCGTGCACGTGCCGCCGCTGCGCGAGCACGCCGAGGACGTGCCCGTGCTCGCGGGTCACTTCTGCGACCGCAGCGGCCGCACGCTGGGCCTGGGGCCGGTGCGGCTGACCGCCGACGCGCGCGCGGCCCTGACGGCCTTCCCCTGGCCCGGCAACGTGCGCGAGCTGGAGCACGTCGTCGCGCGCGCCGTGTTGCGCGCCTCGGCGGAGGTCGCGCGCGGTGCGCCGGTGCTCGTGCGCCCCGCGCACCTGGGCCCCGAATTCGGCGCGCCGCTCTCGCCCTCCGCCGCTGCGCCCCCCGAGCCCACCTTCGCCGCGCCCGCGCCGGGCCGTTCCCTGCGCGAGGAGATCGACGACTTCCAACGCGCGCGGATCCGCGCCGCGCTGGACGCGAACGGGGGCAACTGGGCCGGGGCGGCCCGGGCCCTCGGCCTGCACCGCAGCAACCTCCACCACCTAGCCCGGCGCTTGGGGCTGCGCTGAGCTGCCGCGCAGGGCGTCGGCGAGGGCCGCGAGCAACTCCGCGCCGCGGAAGGGCTTGCGCACGAAACGCGCGATGTCGCCGGCGGAGAAACCCGCCAGGGCATCGTGCTCGGCGTAGCCGCTGGCGAGCACGACCGGAAGGCCCGGGCGCAGGGCGCGCAGGCGCCGGTGGACCTCGGGGCCCGAGAGCCGCGGGGTGGAGAGGTCGAGCAGCACCAGCGTGATCTCGACCTCGCGGCGCTCGAACAGCCGGCAGGCGGCCTCGCCGTCCTCGGCTTCGAGGACCGCGTAGCCCTGGCCCTCGAGGATGCGGCGCACGACCTCGCGCACCGGCGCTTCGTCCTCGACGACCAGCACCGTGCCCGCGCCCGGTTCGGCCCGCGCGGGGGAGCCGGCCCCCGTGGGCGAAGGAGAGCCCGCCGAGACCGGCAGCAGCACGCGGAAGGTGGTGCCGGCCGCGGGCCGGCTCTCGATGCGGATCGCGCCGCCGTGGCCGCGCACGATGCCGTGCACGGCCGCCAGCCCCAGGCCCCGGCCGGCGAACTTGGTCGAGAAGAAGGGCTCGAACACCCGCGCGGCGACCGCGGGCTCCATGCCGCTGCCGTCGTCGCGCACGCAGAGCTCGACGTAGGCCCCGGGCTCGACGCGCTCGCCGCCCTCCTCCTCGGTCCAGCCGTCGCCGGCCGCGACCCGCAGCGCGTGGGCCCGCACCTCGATCGTGCCCGCGCCGTCCGGTAGGGCCTCGGAGGCGTTGGTGACGAGGTTCATCAGCACCTGGCGAAGTTGGATCGGATCGGCCTCGAGCGCCGGCAGGGCGGGCGCGAAGGCGCACACGAGGCGCGCCCGTTTGGAGATCGTGCTGGCGAGCAGGGTGCGCGTCTGTTCCCAGACCGCGGGCAGCGCGACCGGCCGCTTGGCCGACTCGGAGTGCCCGGCGTAGGCGAGCAACTGGGCCGTGAGGTCGGCCGCCCGCCGCACGGCGCGCTCGATCTCGGCCAGGTTGTGCAGCGCCGGCGAACCCCGGGGGATCGCGGCCGTGGCGAGCTCGGCGTGGCCCAGGATGCCGGTCAGGATGTTGTTGAAGTCGTGGGCGATGCCACCGGCCAGGACGCCCAGGCTCTCGAGCTTCTGCGCCTGACGCAGGTCGGCCTCGGCGCGCTTGAGCGCGCTCACGTCGCGCGCGATGCCGATCACACCCCGCGCGCGCCCACGCTCGTCGAGCAGCGGGCTCTTGCGCAGCAGGAACTGGCGCCGGCCCTCGACGCGGTTCTCGAACTCCTGCTCGTACAGCAGGCTCTTGCCCGTCGCGAGCACCTGCTCGTCCATGCGCCGCGTCAGCTCGGCCACGGACGGCGGATAGAGGTCCTCGTCGCGCAGGCCGAGCATGTCCTCGGGCCGCTCGCGCACGCCGCGCGCCTCGGCGGCGTTGACGAGGATGTAGCGGCGCTCGACGTCCTTGACGAAGATCGGATCCTCGCTGCCGTCGACGATGCTCCCGAGCAGCTTGCGCTGCGCCCGCACGGCCGCCTCGGACGACTCGCGCTCGATCGCGATCAGCGCCAGTTGCGCCGCGTTGCGCAGGAGCTGGTTGACGTCCTCCGCCGGCAGGCCGGGGGTCGCGCGCACGAGCGTGAAGGCGCCCAGCGCGCCGCGCCGGGGGTCGACGAGCGGCCAGGCCCAGGCGGCGCGGATCCCGTGGTCGCGCGCCGCCGCGCGCAGGTCGCCCCAGATCGGATCCTGCCAGGCGTCCGCGACCAGCACGGGTGCGCGCGCCGCGAGCGCCGCCGAGGCCGAGCCGCGCCGCGGGCCCGGGCGCAGGGCGCGGAAGGCCTCGAGCTCCGCGGGGGAGGCCGACGGCGCGCACAGGAGTTCGAGGGCGCCGCCCTCGCCCAGGTGCTGCACGCCCGCGCGGGAGCCGGGCAGGAGCTCCTCGACGCGCGTGCACAACCGTTCCAGGATCAGGCGCGGGCGCTCCTGGGTGGCGACCAGCTCGAGCACCTCGGCCTGCAGGCGCAGCAGCTCGGCGGGTCGCAGCGGATCGGTCGGGGCCTCGGGCATCGGGGCGCAGGGTACGCCCGCGGCGCGGACGTCGGTAGCGGCGCGCGGGCGTGGGGCCGGGGTCAATCCCGCGCCCGGGGGTGGGCGCGCTCGTAGACCTCGCGCAGGCGCTCGATCGAGACGTGGGTGTAGATCTGCGTCGTGACCAGGTGCGCGTGGCCGAGCAGCTCCTGCACGGCGCGCAGGTCCGCGCCGCGGTCGAGCAGGTGCGTGGCGAAGCTGTGGCGCAGGGTGTGGGGGGTCGCGCTGCGGCGCAAGCCGGCGGCCAGCACGCAGCGCTCGACGATGCGCCCCAGGCTGCGCGTCGTGAGCCGGCCGCCGCGGGCGTTGAGGAACACGGCGTGCGCGGCCTCGGGGCGCGGCCGCGGCCGGGCGGGATCCTCGAGGTAGGCCCGCAGGGCTTCGATCGCGAAGGGACCCAGGGCCGCCAGACGTTCCTTGCGGCCCTTGCCGCGGACGCGCGCCACGCCGCGCGAGAGGTCGAGATCCGTGCGGTCGAGGCCGACGGTCTCGGCCGCGCGCGTGCCGGCCGAGTACATCACCTCGAGCAACGCACGGTCGCGCCGGTCGGAGGGTCGGCTGCCGTCGGGCGCCGCCAGCAGGGCTTCGACCTCGGCCACGTCCAGGCTGTGCGGGAGGTGGCGCGAGCTGCGGCGCTGGCGCAGGCCCGTCGCCGGGTGCACGTCGATCTCGCCGCGGCGCAGCAGCCAGCGGAAGAAGGTGCGCGCCGCGGAGAGCTTGCGCTGCACGCTGCTCTTGGCGAGCTCGCGTTCGGAGAGCCGGGCGAGCCAGCCGCGCAGGGTGCGCGGCGTGACGCGGCGCGGATCGGCGATGCCCACCGACTCGAGGTGCTCGGCGAGCTCCGCCAGGTCGCGGCCGTAGGCGCGCAGGGTGTGCTCGGACGCACCGCGCGTGTTCGCCAGCTCGCGCAGGAACAGGTCGATGCGCCCGGGGAAGTCCAGCGGGGCGCGCGCCGCGCGCGGGCTCACGGCCGCTCCCAGTACTTGGCCCGGCGGTGGGCCGCGAGGCGCCAGGCGTGGCCGCCGGGGCCCTCGAGGGCCACCAGGGCGTGCAGCCAGGGCGCGCGCCCCTCGGCGTGGAACCAGAAGGTCGCCTCGCGCGTGCCGTCGGGGCGCAGGAGCTCGAGGCGGTGGGCGCGGATGGCGCCGATCGGTAGGTCGAGCTCCTCGAGGCCGGCGTGGCGCACGCGCCGCGGCGCGGGCGCGAGGGGCACCAGGCGGTTGGAGCGCAGGCTGGGCAACACCTCGAGACGTCGCTCGTGCTCCGCGCCGAGCTCGAAGGGGAAGTCGCGCAGCACCAGCGGGAGCTGCTCGAAGGCGACGACGCCCGGCGCGAGGGAACCCTGCGCCAGGCCCTCGCCGGGGAAGTAGCCCGCCTCGAGGGTCACCAGGCGCGCGCCTTCGCGGCGGATCTGGGTGAAGCTCGCGCCGCATTCCTCCTGCACCGCGCGCGTCAGCTTGAACAGCGCCAGGTCCGCCGAGCGCGAGAAGGTCGTGAGCGAGAAGCGGTAGTCGTAGTTCTCGGTCGGCACCTGCTCGCTGGCGATCTGCTTGAAGACCGCCACGCCCGACCCCGTCGCCGACTTGGTCGTGAGCGCGGGGTCCATGTGTTGGTGCAGGGTGTGCACCCGAGCGCGGTAGGTGCGCGGCTCGCCGTAGAGCTCCAGGCGCGCCTCGTACTCGCAGGTCTCCGCCTGACCGTCGAACCAGGCGGGGTCCGTGCGCCAGGTCGAGCCGGAGACCTCCCAGGCGCCCTGCGCGGCGCGCGAGCAGGCCGCGAGCGGGAGGAACAGCGGGAGCGAGACGAGCAGGGCGGCGTGGAGCGGGCGCATGGCGTCGACCCCGGCCCCAGGGCGCGGGGGAGCGGCAGGCTAACCCGCTGGGCCCGCGATTCCCTGTCCGGCCGCCAAGCTTCAGCGCCGATTGCGCTCGGCGGCAGGCGGCGCGGGGGGCTTGGGCAGGCCCGCGCGCAGGACCGCCAGGTGCTCGCGCCAACCGGCCAGGAGCAACTCCCGCGAGCGCGGGTTGATGCCCGCCGTGAAGCCGGCCTCCTCGGAGGCCTGCAGGGTCGCGACCAGGGTGGCGGAGCTCTTCGAGAGGCCCTCGACGTACTGCTCGAGGCGCACCAGGCGCTCCTCGAGGGCGCGCTCGCGCTCCATGGAGCGCACCAACTCGGCCTCGAGGCCCGCGACGCGCGCCTCGAGATCGCGCGCGGGTTGCTGGGCCCCGCTCGGCGAGAGTCCGGCCAGGGAGAGCACCAAGAGGAGCCCGATCAGGAGATTCAGCTTCATGGCGCGCCCCTTATCGGCCGCCGGGCGCCCCCGCGGCGAGGGGCAATGTCCCGCGGGGCCAGATCCGGGGTTGGGCCCGATCCGGGAACGGGCCCAATCAGGGAACGGGGCCCGATCCGGGGACGGGGCCGGCCTGGGGGCCGCCCTCGGCGGGCACCGGGGGTAGCCTCAGGGCCAGGGCCAGGGGCAGGAGCAGGAGCAGGGCCCCGGCGAGGTAGGGCGCCGCGCTGCCCGCCAGCCAGTAGACGACGCCCCCCAGGATGGGGCCCAGGGCCCGCGCCAGGGCGCCCATGCTGCGGAAGGTGCCCAGCACCAGGCCCTGCACGTCGGCCGGCGCGTAGCGCGAGACCAGGCTCGAGAGCGAGGGCATGGCGAGCGCGCTGCCGACCGCCATCAGGAACAGGCCGGCGTAGAGCTGGGGCACGCTCGCGGTGAAGCCCACCGCGAGGAATCCCGGCACGAGCAGCGCGAGCCCGACCTGCGCCAGCCGCCGCTCGCCGTGACGCGGCGCCAGGCGCCGGATCGCGCCGCCCTGCACCAGGGCGATCACCAGGCCCACGAAGACGAACATCCAGGCGTTCTGCTGGTAGCCGAAGTCGAAGCGCTCGACGGCCAGGAACACGAGCGTGAACTCCATGCCGCTGAAGATCGTCAGGTAGCCGAGCGAGGTCAGGTTGGCCAAGCGCACGCCGGGGAAGGTGAGGCGCTTGAGCTCGCGCAGCGGTCGCAGGGTGCGATGGGGTCCCTCGCTCGCCTGGAGTGGGCGCGTCTCGGGGAAGTGCGTGAGGGCCCAGACGAAGTTGAAGAGGGCCAGCACGAAGGCCGCCAGGGCCGCGCCCGAGAACGGATGCAGTCCGATCGCGCCGCCGCCGCCGGGCGCCAGCTCCCACTGGGCCGCGAGGCCGCCGATCGCCGGCCCGAGCACGAACCCCAGCCCGATCGCCATGCCGACGATGCCCATGCCCTTGGCGCGCTGCGGACCGCTGTGCGTGTCGGCGACGACCGCCGAGGCGATCGAGATGTTGCCGGCCATCACCCCGCCCAGGAGGCGCGCGACGATGAGCAACACGAAGGCGTCGGCGAACAGCCACACGAGGTAGGAGAGCGCCGTGCCCGCGAGGGTCACGAGCAGGGTGGGCCGGCGGCCGATGCGATCGGACAACGCGCCCCAGAAGGGCGTGAACAGGAACTGCAGCAGCGAATAGAGTGAGCCCAGGATGCCCCCGAAGAGCGCCACGACGGCCACGCGAGGGTTCCCGCGCTCGCCGACGAACTCGGCCAGGGCCGCGGCCAGGCGCCCGATCAGGCTGCCCTCGCCCTCGCGGCCGACGTAGTAGTCGAGGAGCTGGGGGAAGAGCGGGAAGAGGATCGAGAACCCGACCAGGTCGATGAAGACCGTCAGGAACACGAGCCCGAGCACGGAGCGGTTGGCTTGCTGCACGGCGCCCTTGTACGGCGGCCGGGGGGGCGTGCAACATCGGGCCGGTTCGATTCGCCCTCCGAGCCCGTACCCGGTTCCAAGACGGCCGCTTGGGCGCGATCCGGCCCTCGACCCATGTCCCGCCTTCGCTTCGCGCCCCGCGTCCGAGCCCTCGAGCCCGCGCCCACGGTCGACGCGTTGCTCGTCGCCCTGGGCGGGCGGCGCGGCTTCGCGGCCCTCGAGGGCCAGGGGCCGGAGGGCGAGCCGTGGATCGTGTTGGCCTTCGATCCGTTGTCGCTCGCGGATCCGGCCCTGCCCACGCGCCCCTCGCAACTGGCGGCCTTCGTCCGCCGACTCGCGTCGGCTCCGGGCGACGCGCCGCCGGGGCCCTTCGCGGGAGGCTTCGTCGGCGCGTTGGCCTACGACCTGGGGGTCGAGGGTGAAGGACTCGCGCTGCCGCCCGATCCCTGGGACCAACCGCCGCTCGTGGGCGGGCTCTACGTCGACTTCGTCGTCGCCGAGCCGCGCGCGGGGCGTGCGTGGCTCGTGCTGGGGGACGAACCGGGCGACGGGCGGCCGTCCCTCGCCGCGCGCGGCGCCGAGCTGGGGGCGGCGATCGAGGCGGCGCGGGCGGGCGCGTCGCCCGAGCCCCGTTTCGTGGCCCTGGGCGAACTCGTGCGCCGCGTCCCGAGCTCTGAACACCGCCGGCGCATCGAGGTGCTGCGGGGCTGGATCGGCGCGGGCGAGCTCTACCAGGCGAACCTCGCCCACGCCTTCGTCGGCCGCACCCGCGGACATCCGCTCGAGCTCTTCCGACTGCTGCGCCGCGCGAGCCCGGCGCCCCACGCGGGCTACCTCGGTTGGGAAGGCGCCCTGCCGGGTGGGATCGGCGGCGCGATCGTCTCGGCCTCGCCCGAGTTGTTGCTCGAGGTCGAGGGCGAGCGCGCGCTCACGCGGCCGATCAAGGGCACCGCGCGGCGCTCGCCGGATCCCGTGCAGGACGCGCGACTCGCGCGCGAGCTGCTCTCGAGCACCAAGGACGGCGCCGAGCTGGCGATGATCGTGGACCTCGAGCGCAACGACCTCGGCCGGGTGGCGCGCCCGGGGAGCGTGCGGGTCGACGCCTTCCCGGCGTTGCGTTCCTTCGCCGGCGTGCACCACCTCACCGCCGACGTGCGCGCGACCCTCGCGCCCGGGGTCGGCGCCGCGGACGCGCTCGCGGCGCTGTTCCCCGGCGGCTCGATCAGCGGCGCGCCCAAGCTGCGGGCCCTGCGCGCGATCGCAGAACTGGAGGGCGAGGGCCGCGGGTTCTTCACCGGCTCCCTGGGATTCCTCGACCTGCGCGGGCGCGCCTGCTTCGACGTGTTGATCCGCACCTTCCAGTGGCGCGCCCTCGCGCCGGCGGAGCCCGACGCGGATCCCGCCGCGCTGGCGGGCGAGGTGCGCCTGCACGTCGGCGGCGGCATCACCTTCGGCTCCGATCCCGCCGCCGAGGACGCCGAAACCCTGGTCAAGGCCGCGCGCCTCCTGGGTGCCCTGGGCCAAGATGTCGCGCCGGAGGGCGAGCTCCCGGCGAGGGAGCGCGGAGCGTGAGCCACGGCGAGCCCTTCCCGACCTGGGTCGACGGGCGCCTCGTGCCGCCCGGGGAGCCCGCGCTGCCCGCGGATGCCCCGGGCGTGCTCCAGGGTCTGGGGTTGTTCGAGACCCTGGCGCTGCGGGGCGGGGAACGACCTTTCGAGGAGGCGCACCTCGAACGTCTGGAGCGCGGCGCGGGCGTGCTCGAGCTGGCCTTCGATCGCGCGACGGCGCGCGCGGCCCTGGCGGAGTTCGCGCGCGAGCTCGCCGGGGCCGAAGCCCGTCCGGGACATGCGCTGGCGCTGCGCCTGACCCTGATCGCCGGGGCGCCGGGCCGCGCGCCGCACCTCGTCGTCGGCGCGCGGGAGGTGGAGCTCGCGCCGGACGAGGGCGTCGAGGTCACGCTCGAGCCGCGTGCGCTCCTGGCCCGCGATCCCCTCGCGGCCCTCAAGACGATCGCCCGAGCGCGCTACGTGGCGGCGCGCCGCCGGGCCCGCGAGCGGGGCGCCTGGGACGCGTTGCTCGGCTCGGACGAGGGCGACTACCTCGAGGCCAGCGTGTCGAATCTCTTCGTCGCGATCGGCGAGCGGTTGCTCACCCCGGCCCTCGAGCGCGGCTGCCTGCCGGGCATCACGCGCGGCCGTCTGATCGACGCCCTGCGCGCGCGGGGCGCCCCGCTCGAGGAAGGGCGCGTCCTCCCGCGCGACCTGGCCGCGGCCCAGGAGGTGTTCCTCACCAGCAGCGTCACGGGCCTGGTCCCTGTACGGGTCGTGCAAGGGTCGAACCCCTGCCTGCCCGGTCCCAGGGGGGCCTGGGCGCAGCTCGCCAGAACGCTGCTTGCGGCCGGGGGCCCGGCTCCCGATAAAGGACCCCGGCCGGGACGCGCCCGACCGCCCGAACGGGAGGAATCGACATGAACCGACTGCTCATCGCCCTCGTCCCCTTGGTCCTCGCGCCGGCCGTCGGCGCCGCGCCGAGCTCGAGCGCCCGCGCGCAGGACGAAGCCGTCCAGGACCGCCGACCCGAGGTCAAGGCCAAGCTCGAGGAGTTCACGCCCCTCGTGAAGGCCCGCGGCACGAAGGACACCGAGGCCATCGCGCTGATCGACCAACTGCTGATCGAGTTCCGCCAGAGCGGGCCGCGCGACCGGGCTTCGATCGTGGACGGCCTCGCCAAGTGTTTCGAGGAGCGCCGCCAGGAGCTCGAGGGCGGCACGCCGGACAACCGGTTGTTCCTCGCGGCGGCGATGGCCCTGGGTGAGATGGGGCCCGAGTCGGGGGCCGCGATCTCCAAGTGGATCGGCGACAAACGCCACCGCAGCGACGTCGCCCTGCAGCGGCGCCTGATCCTCTCCTTGGGCAAGACCAAGGACGTCAAGCGCACCGGCGATCTGGTCGGACTCCTGCAGCACAAGGAGCCCTCGCTGGTCGCTGCCGCGGCCGAAGCCATGGCCAACTTCGTCGACGCCGAGTCGAAGGTGCGCAAGACGCTCTTCGAGGAGCAGCTCAAGGTGCTGATGTCGGTCAAGGGCCGCATGGACTCGGACATCAACGACCTCGAGGCCCGCCAGCGCTACGACGCCATCGCGGCGCCCATGGTCACGAGCATGCAGGCCCTCACCGGCCACGACGAGCGGGTGCCCGAGGAGTGGCAGCGCTGGTGGAACAAGAACAAGAAGGCGGACTGGGATCGGGAGCAGGGGACCTGAGCCCCGCCGAGCCGCGAGCGCCGGGTGCAGCGGGCGAGGACGCGCAGGCGCCCTCGCCCGTCGCCGCGCTCGGGCCCTGGTTGTTGCTCTTCCCGCTGGTCTTCCTCGCCCTGGCGTTCGTCTGGATCGCCGGGCGACGGGAGGCTCCGCCGCGGGCCCCGCGCGCCCCCGGACAGGACGTGCTCAGCGTGGCGGGCTGGAGCGGAGAGCTCGAGCTCGGGGGCGCGCGCCTCGTGGCGCGCCTCGCGCCCCTGCACGCCGCGCCCCAGCGACAGGCCTTCGAGCGCCGCGCGCTCGCGGCGCGCTACGGCCTGGGTGCGGGCGAGCCCTTCCAACTCAGCCTGAGCCTCGGCGCGGCCGACGGCGACGGCGCCCTCGAGCTCGACCTCGAGGGTCCCTGGGTGCAGGACCGCGAGGGCGCGCGCCTCGTGCCCCTGGCGGCCGAACAACGGCCCGCGGGGAAACCCGCCGATCCGCTGCGGGCCCTGCTCGCGCCGCCCGAGCGGGGCCTGGTCCCGGGCCGCAGCGTGCACCTCTTGCTCTGGGGGCCGACCCCCGGCCCCGAAGCGCGCCTGCGGGGCGTGGCGCGGGTCGACGGCGCGCCGACCCCCTTCGAGTTGCTCCTCGAGACTCGCCCGTTGGGGTTGGGGATGGGCGAGGGCATCCTGGCCCGTACGGACGCTCCGCCGCTCGCCCCCCCGCGCCCGCGCCCGCGCCCCTCGCTCCGCGAACCCACGCCGCCTTCGGACGCCGCGTGGGAAGACGCGGACCCGCTCGACGTCTCCCGGCCCTCGGCTCCGGCCGACCCCCTGGAAGAGCCCATCTCGGGCGTCGACGATGAAGATCTCTAGCCTCCGACGTCCGGCCCTGTGCCTGATCGTGGCCCTGGGCGCCGCGTGGGGCGCGTGGGATGGGGAGCTCGAGGCCCTGCGCCGCCGGGTCGCGGAGCTCGAGCGGGCGCTCGAGGACGAACGCGCCGCGCGCGCGACGGTCGAAAGCGCGCTGCGCCTGCGCATCGCCGACCTCGAGCGCGAGCTGACGGCGGGCGCCGAGGAGCGCCTGGCCCGCGAGCGCGAGTGGCTCTCCTACACGCGCCTCTTCGCGGGGCTGACCCCCGCCGGCCTTCCGGCGGAGCTGATCTTCCGGCCCCAGGTGCCGGCCGAGGAACTCGAGCTCCTGCTGCTGGAGGGCGGCACGCGCGGCGCCGGCGACGCCGGACGCAGCGAACGCGACCGCGAGGTCTTCGTCGCGCTGCGTTCGTTGCTCGCGCTGGAGGGCATCGACAGCCTCGAGCTGCTCGAGTCGGGCCGCGTCGCGGGGGGCGCCGTGGGGCCGGTCGTGCTGCGCTCGATCGATGCGCGCGGCCGATCCACCGGCAGCCTGGTGGCCGAGCGCCTGCGCCTCGAGGGCAGCCGTTCGGCGCGCACGCTCAGCCTGGTGCTCGAGGAGGGCTTCGAGCGCTCCGCCGGCCGACGGAGAGCCTTCGAGGGCGCGCCCCCCGATGCGGAGCGCGGCGGCGTGCGGCGCATCCACCTGGGCCGCGTCGATCCCGAGCCCTGGATCCGGGCCCTGCCCGAGCTCTTCCGCCCCAGCGAGCTGGGAGGCGAGCGCGACGACGGGCTGTGGGACCTCCTGGGCCTGCGCCTGGCCCTCAACGAACTGCTCGAGCGCGAGCCCCTGGGCGGGACCTGGCGCCTGCGCGCGCTGGGCGGCGTGGTCGGGGGAGAGCTGCGCGAGGTCTGGCTCGAGCGCCGCGAGGGGCGCGCGATCCTGCGCCAGGTGACCGCCGATCGATTGCGCATCCGGATCGAGGAGGGCAGCGTGCAACTCCTGCTCGAGGACGGCGCCCAACTCGCGGAGGGCAACAAGCTGCCCTTCCTCGACGGCCGCTATCGCATCTACCTGCCGCGGGCCGATCCCGAGGCCTGGCGCGCCGCGGGCCTGCCGGGCCTGGTCGACGCCCCGCCCGCCGCCCTTGGAAGGGCCCGCGCCGCGCGCTAGAACCGCGCCCCATGGCCGGCACGGGACGCTTCGACTTCGAGAACGCGGAGCGCTCCAGCGCGGAGCGCGGGTCGGGCGCGGCCGTGCTCTCGGTGCGCGATCTGTGCCTGCGCATCGACCGCAGCCTGAAGGCCATCGGGCGCGTGGCCGTGCAGGGTGAGCTCTCCAGCCTGCGGCGGCCCGCCTCGGGTCACGTCTACTTCGACCTCAAGGACACGACTCCCGGCATGGAGAGCCTGGTGCACTGCGTGGTGTGGCGCAGCCAGGCCGCGCGGGCGCTGCTCACCCAGCCGACGGAGGGCGCGGAGGTCGTCGTGCACGGCAGCCTCGACGTCTATCCGCCGCGGGGCACCTACACGCTGATCGTCGAGCGCGTGGAGCAGCGCGGCCTGGGGGCGCTGCTCGTGCAGCTCGAGGAGCTCAAGAAACGGCTCGCGGCCCAGGGTTGGTTCGATCGCAAGCGGCCCTTGCCCCGTTTCCCGCGCGTCGTGGGCCTGGTCACCAGCCGCGACGGCGCCGCCCTGCGCGACTTCCTGAAGACCCGCAGCCAGCGCTGGCCCGGGTACCCGCTGCGCCTGGTCCACAGCGCCGTGCAGGGCGCCGGCGCGGCCCAGGAGATCGCCGCCGCCCTGGCGCGCCTCGAGCGCAGCGGCGTGGACCTGATCTGTGTGTGCCGCGGTGGGGGATCGCTGGAGGACCTGTGGGCCTTCAACGAGCTGCCCGTCGCCGAGGCCATCTGGGCCGCCGGGGTCCCGGTCATCAGCGGCGTCGGGCACGAGAGCGACACGACCCTGGCCGACCTCGTCGCGGACTGGCGCGCCCACACGCCCACCGACGCGGCCCGCCTCGCGATCCCCGATCGCGCCGAGCTCACGGCGCGCATGGCGCGCCTCCTGGGGTACCTGGGGGCGGCGATCGACCGGCACCTCGAGCGGCGTGAGTCGCTCCTGGCGCGACTCGCGGCGGCGCCGGCGGTGCGCGACCCGCGGCGCCTGCTCGAGCGCCGAGCCGACCGTCTGCAGGCCGCGGGGGCGCGCCTGCGCCTGGCGGCCGCGGCGCAGCTCGAACGGCGCGAGCGACGCTTGGAGACCCTCTCCGCGCGCCTGCGCTCGCAGAGCCCTGGGGCGCGCCTCGAGCGCCTCGACGAGCGCCTCGGCGCCCTCGCGCTGCGCTTGGGGAGGCCGCTCCAGGACCTCCAGACGGCGCGCGCGCGGCGGCTCGACCTCGCCGAGCGCAGCCTCGAGACGACCTCGCCCTTCCGCGTCCTCGAACGCGGCTACTCGATCACCCTGCGCGCGGAGAGCGGCGAGCCGTTGCTCGACGCCGCCGCGGTCACGGAGGGCGAGCGGACCCTGACCTATCTGGCGCGGGGCGCCCTCGAGTCGCGGGTCGAGGCGGTGCGCGCGCGGCGCGACGGGGAGCCCGCCGATGGCTCTTGAGGCGGGCCGCATCGGCCCCGCGCAGGTCTTCGCCGTCGTCGTGAACTGGAACGGCGGCGAGGCCAACGCGACCTGCATCGCGAGCCTGCTGGCGGACGGCTTCGAGCCCGAACGGGTGGTCTTCGTCGACAACGGCTCGCGCGACGGATCCCTCGAGGCGGTCGAGGCGCGTTTCCCGCGCCTGCGCTTCGTGCGTCACGGCGAGAACCGCGGGTTCGGCGAGGGCGCGAACGCCGGCGCGCGGTTGGCCCTCGCGGCCGGGGCGCGGGCGGTGTTCTTCGTGAACAACGACGTCGTGCTGTGCCCGCCGCTGCTGGCGCCGCTGCTGGACTCCCTGGCGCGCGCGCCCAAGACGGGCATCGTCGGCCCGCGGGTGCTCTACGAGCACGACCCCGCCACGGTCTGGAGCGCGGGCGGGACGCTGACTTGGCGCGTGAACCTCTCCGTGCTGCGCGGCCACGGCCGGCCCGACGGGCCGGAGTGGCAGGCCGAACGCGAGGTCGACTACGTGGCGGGCTGCGCGTTGCTCGCCACGCGCGAGGCGCTCGCCGCGACGGAGCTCTTCGACGCCGCCTACTTCGCCTACATGGAGGACGTCGACCTGTGCCTGCGCGCGCGGGCCGCCGGCTTCGGCGTGCGCGTGGTGGGCGCGGCGAGCTGCCTGCACGCCCTCTCGCGCTCGACCGGCGGCGGGTACAGCGCGCGGCGCAAGTACATGACCGCGGTGAACGCGATCTGGTTCCTGCGCCGCCACGGCACGCCGGCGCGCTGGGCGAGCTTCCTCGCCTGCGACGTCCTGAGCCTGCCGCTCGTATGGCTCGCCGCCCTGCCGCGCGGCCGGGCACGGGCCGTCCTGGCCAAGGCCAAGGGCACCCTGCACGGCCTGGGTGGGCGGCGCGTCACGGCCGCGGCGATCCAGCCCGGCGCGAGCCGTCTGTGGCGCTGATCGCGCGGCATCGCTCGGAGGACCCGTCCCGCGGCGGGATCGCCGCGCGGGTTCGGTGGCGGGTGGAACGCGGGTCCAGCGCGGAGCGCACCCGGGCCGATGGGGGAGATTGCCGGCGCGATCCCGCGCCCGTACGGTGGTCGGCCCGACGAACGCAGAACCTCCCCATGGACACCCCCCGCACCGACGCCGAGCGCGCGCGACTGATCAACGACGAGGCCCGGCGCTCCTTCCAGTACCAGGACTACTCCCCGAAGGTCGGCATCGAGGGCGTCGAGCTCGTCCAACTGCGGCGCTTCAACGACGACGGCGGCGCGATGACCGAGCTGGGTCGCCTCGACGGCGGCCGGCACAAGGACCTCCCGGGCTTCGAGGTGCGCCAGGTCAACTACAGCGTGGTCGAGCCCTTGGCGATCAAGGCCTTCCACCTGCACCACCGCCAGACCGACGTGTGGTACGTGCCGCCCAGCGACAAGCTGCTGCTCGTGCTCGGGGACGTGCGCCGGGGGTCGCCCACCGAGGGCAAGCTCGTGCGGATGGTGCTGGGCGACGGCAACTCGCGCCTGGTGCGGATCCCGCCCGGAGTGGCCCACGGCTGCAAGAACCTGCGCCCCGCGACGCCCTCGGTGATCGTCTACTTCGTCGACGTGCAGTTCTCGGTCGGATCGGACTGCGACGAGGGCCGCCTCCCCTGGGACCACTTCGGCGCCCAGGTCTGGGACGTCGAACGCGGCTGAGCGCCGGCCACGCGCGGCACGATCGCGCCCGCCTGCGCTCAGATTCGGACCGCCGTACGTCCAGGGCCGTGTCGTCCGGCCGACCCGGGGCCGCCATGCTGGGCACCTTCCGCTGGAGGTGCGACATGGATGCTCCGAACCGCCGTGACGTGCTCGTCGTCTCGGCCGCGGCTGGTGCCGCGCTGGTCCTCGTCCCGCTCGCCGGGGCGGCCGCGCCGGGCGATGACGTGCTGATCCCGGCCGGCCCGTGCTACCTGGGGACCTCCCCGGCCCAGGTGGCCGAGCTCGCGGGCCGCGCGGGGTACCACCCTGCCTGGCTGCAGCACGAGGCTCCCCTCCAGCAGGTCCACGTGGCGGCTTTCCGCATCGACCGATTCCCGGTCACCAACCGGCGCTACGCCCGGTTCTGTCGGGCGACCGGGTACCCCACGCCCGCGGATTGGGGCGGGTCGGTGCCCGCGCCGGAGTGTCTCGAGCACCCGGTGGTGCACGTGAACCGCGAGGACGCCCGGGCCTTCGCCGCCTGGGATGGGGGACGCCTGCCGACGGTGATCGAGTGGGAAAAGGCCGCGCGCGGAGTGGACCCGCGCCTGTTCCCCTGGGGCGATCGGTTCGAGCCGGATGCGTGCAACCACGACCGGGGGACGATCCAGCCCCCCGCGGGCCTGACGCGCGTCGACGCCCACCCCCTGGGCGCGAGCCCCTTCGGGGTGCTCGACCTCATCGGCAACGCCGCGGAGTGGTGCGAGGACGGACCCAGCCCGTTCAGCGCCCACATCAAGGGTGGGAGCTGGCTCACGGCCGCGGTCCTCGATCTGCGCTGCGCCGCGCGGGGTCAGAGCGGCGCCGCGAACAACCGCCAGGCCTACATCGGGTTCCGTTGCGCGAGGGAGGTGTGAGATGGCGGACTTACGGCTCGTGCCCGATCCGCAGCTGATGCTCTGCCACGTGGTGGACGTCCCGGCCTTCCCCGGCGAACGGTTCGCCTTGGCCTACCCCGAGGCCATCGGGAGCGCCGCGACGCCGATCCACTTCACCCAGTTCGACTGGCAGTGGATCGCGCTCCCCAGCGGCGAGCTGCGCTGCCGTGGCGGGCGGAACGGAGTGCTGCGCTTCGAGATCCTCTTCACCCCCAGCGAGGACCGGATCCGGGCGCGCTTCGCCCTGACGAATCTCGGCGATCGCCCCTGGGACCAGTCGATGGCGTTCAACTGCCTGCAGTGCGGCCACGCACCGACGGTCCGAGACCACGATGGGTTGCGCCACTGGGTGCGGGTCGGCGGCGAGTTCCGGCGCCTGGTGGAGCTGCCGCGCGTCCACGGCCCGCGACCCACGATCCAGGGCTACCTCGTCGAGGGCGGTCCCACCCTCGCCGAGCTGCCCTTCGTCGACAACTTCGGCGCCACGCCGGCGGTGCGCCCCGAGCCGTGGATCGCGATCGCCTCGCGCGATGGGAGCCGTTGGGTCGCGACGGTCTCCGAGCCCGGCCTGTTCCTCTTCCACAACCGCGAGTACTCCTGCATCCACGCCGCGACGGCGTTCGGGGCCGTGCAGCCCGGACAGACGGTGGTCGGCGAGAACCGCGTCTACTTCGTCGAAGCCAGCCTGGCGGAGTGGCACGCCCGCATGCTCGCGGAGCTCGGCTGAACCGATCCCGCGGGTTCAGACGCCGCGGCCGTCGGTGATCTCGACCATGCGTTCGAGCGCGAGGCGCGCCTCGCGGGCGAGTTGGGCGCGTTCGTCCGAGGGTAGGCGATCGCGTTCGCCCGTGGCCTCGTCGACCTGGTCGCCGGGCAGGACGCGGAACTGCTCGGAGATCTCGCCGCGGCGCAGGAGGTCGAGCACGCCCGCGAGGTGCGGCGGGTCGTTGCGGCTCATGGTCGCGCAGCCGCAGCCGGCGGTGCGCAACTCGGGCACGTCGGCGAGGTGCGCGACCTCGACCCCACGCAGGCGCGCCTGATCGCGGGCGTTGCGCACGAAGTGGGCTTCGGTGCCGATCGCGATGCGCGTCCCGGCGGGCGCGTCCATGACAGCGTCCCACAGGTAGGCCGTGCTGCCCGCGCCGTCGGCGGCCTCCACGACTTCGTAGGGCGACTCGGGGTGCACGAGCACGCGCCAGCCGCGCGCCTTCCACCAGGCCACGTGGGCGGGGGTGAACACGGTGTGCACGCCGCAATAGCTGCCCCACAGGATCAGCTCGGCGCGGTCGAGCGCGGAGAGCCCCCCCGCGCACAGGCTGTCGTCGAAACGCAGGCGCCCACCCGAGAGCGTCGGATCGGCCAGGTCGACGACGCGCGAGAGGTCCATCGAGAGGCGCGCGGCCGTGTTGCGGCCCAGGTGTTTGTCGGGGATGAAGAGGACGCGCTTGCCCTGGGAGCGGGCCCGGTCGAGCACCTTGTGCGCGTTGGAGCTCGTGCACACCGCGCCGCCCGTGCGCCCGGCGAGCGCCTTCAGGCGGCCGGAGGTGTTCATGTAGGCCACGACCACGAGCTCGCCGTCGTAGCGCTCGAGCAGTTGCTCCGCGATCGGCAGCACCATCCAGTCGCGGGCCAGCATCTCCATCGTGCAGCCGGCCTTGGGGTTGGTGATCCAGACCGCCTGGTCGGGGTTGGCGAGCAGCGCGATCGACTCGGCCATGAAGTGCACCGCCGACTCGACGATGACCTTCTTCTCGGGGTTGCGCGCGGCCTGCAGCGCGAGCGCGTAGCTGTCGGCCACGTGCCCGCCGTAGCGCTCGACGAGCTTCACGATCTCGCCGCCCATGTAGTAGTGGGCGAGCAGCAGGAGCGAGTCCCCGAAGTGCTCCAGCGCTGGCCGCACGTAACCGTCGAGCCAGGGCAGAACCGTCTCGGGGTTGCGGTCGGGGAGGGCCAGGTACTCGCGCGCGTAGGGCACGAGCTCCTCGGGGTACCAGTCGAGCGGCAGGTCCGTCTGGCAGATCGGGATGCCGGGCTCGAGGCGGATGCCCGAGGGGCGCAGGGGCGCCGTGGGGGTCGGAGCGGAGGATTGGACGGGGTTCACGGGGCTCCGAGGATAGCGGTGGGGGGGGTGAGTGCCGATCCTGGGGCCGGGGCCGGCCTTTTGGAACCCCTCCGCTTGGGCGCGGAGGGCGCGGCGGACGATCCACGGGACGACCATGCGTGCGCGGCTGCTCCGACTGTCTCCGGCCCTCTTGGGCCTTCTCCTCGGCGCCTGCGCCGCTCCGGGCAACGACTCCGGCGCCGTCGCCGAGACCTCCCAGGCCCCACGGCTCCCGGCCGAGGGGACGTTCCGGGTCGAGACCTCGGTGCGCATCGCGCCCGGCGAGTACCTGCGGCCCGATCCGGCCAACGCGGGCATCATCCGCATCCAGGGGCGTCGCGGGATCGAGCTCGACCTGCGCGGCGTGCGCCTCCTGGGTCAGGGCCCCGGAGCGGCGCCCGAGGAGGCGCGCGGTCTGGGCATCGTGATCGAGGACTGCGACCAGGTGACGGTGCGCGGGGGCGAGCTGGGCGGGTACCTGGGGTGCCTGGTGGTGCTCAACTCGACCGACGTCACCCTCGAGGGCCTCTCCTTCACGGACTACCGCGCCGATCGCCTGCGGGGCACGGCCTCGGCCGCGGATCCGGCCGACCTGCTCGACCCCTCCTTCGCCGACCCCCTCGACTGGCTCGCGCGCTACGGCGCGGCGATCACGATCGAGGGCAGTTCCAGGGTGCGGGTGCGCGACTGCCGCGCGCGTGGCGGCCAGAACGGCATCCTGCTCCTGGGCTCGGAGGAGTGCGAGATCGAGGGCAACGACCTCTCGTTCCTGTCCGGGTGGGGGGTGGCGCTGGCGCGCAGCTCGAACAACCGGGTGGTCTCCAACCGCCTGGACTACATCGCGCGCGGCCACGCGGCGGGCAGCCCGGAGCAGGGCTTCGCCGCCGCCGCCCTGCTCGTGGTGGACGGGTCCTCGCGCAACACCCTCGCCTGGAACAGCGCCACGCGCTGCGGCTATGGGGCGCTTCTCTACGTCGGCGCCGGACCCACAGCCGTGCCGGCCCGACCCGGCTGCGAGGAGAACCGCTTCTATCGCAACGACTTCTCCCACGCCGTCTGCCAGGCCTTCCTGGACCACGGCTCGACGGGCACCTGGGTCGTCGGCAACGAGCTCGGCGGAGCGCTCGGCGGCGGCCTGCGGGCGGTCGGCACGGGCGACCTCGTGGTCTTCGCGAACGAGGTCGCGGACGTCCCGGCGGCCGGGGTCACGCTCGAGGGCGGCGCCCAGGGCCTGGTCGTGGGCAATACCCTGCGGGCCTGCGACCAGGCCTTCGTGGTGCGCGGCGGAGGGACGGAGGGCGGCGGGCACTGGCTCGTCGACAACCTCTTCCGCGAGAACCTGCAGGACCTCGTGCTCGAGGGCACGCGCGGGCTCACGGCCTCGGGCAATCGCTTCGAGGCCGTGCGCCGCGGCGTGCAGTGCGTCGAGTTCAGCGCCGAGGAGGGCACCGCCACCTCGGCCGAGGTCCTGTGGGCCACCCTCGCGGGCCCCGACGGCGTGCGGCCCAGCGGGCGAGCCTGGCGCTCGACCCTGCGCCAAGCCCAGGGCAAGGACCACCCGGCGTTGCGCGCGGTGCAGCGCTTCGAGCCTCCGCGCGCCGGCGGCGCGCGCCCCGGACCGCTCGCGGGCGCCCCGCCCGGATTGGGGGGCCTGTGGATCGGCCCCCATGGACCGTGGGACTTCCAGGGCGGCGCGCCGCGACCGGAGGGCGGGTCGCCCGGGGGGCTGCTCGCGGGCCTGAGCTGGGACACGAGTTGGTTCCGCTTCGACGCTCGCACCGATCCGCGCGGCGATCTCGAAGCTTGGCGCGCGCTGGCGTTCGAGCCGCTCTACCGCGCACGGGTCGCGCGCTGGAGCGACCCCTGGGGCGGCGGTCCGGCGCGGGACTGGGTCGGGGAGCGCGACTTCGGCCTGGTCGCGACGGCACGCCTGGTGGTGCCCGAAGCGGGACGGTATCGCCTCTCGATCCTGTCAGATGACGGGGTGCGCCTCTCCGTGGACGGCGAAGTGGTCTACGAGGACTGGACCTGGCACCCGGCGCGGCGGGACTCCGCCACCCTGGAGTTGGAGGCCGGCCGACGCGAGCTACGCCTCGAGTACTTCCAGCTCGACGGTCCGGCGGCCCTGGCCGTCGACCTCGAGCCCCTGAACCTGACGGGCGAGACGCAACGCACCGGCCTGGGACTACCCTCCTCGGCCCCGCGCAGCGCGACCTCGCAGCCTTCTTCGCCCTGACCCGCACCCCTGGCCACCCATGCACGCCACGATGGATCCGCGCACTCCGCCGGCCCCGCGCAGCGAGCGCGCGCACGATCGCACGATCTTCGTCTACGGCACCCTGCGCCGCGGCGCGGAGAACCACCGCTTCCTTGCCGGCGGCCGGTTCCTGCGCGAGGCCGACACGGCCCCGGAGTTCGAGCTCTTCGACCTGGGCGGTTTCCCCGCCCTGGTGCGCGGTGGGACGGGGCGCGTGCACGGCGAGCTGTGGGCGGTCGACAGCGGGACCCTGGCGTTGCTCGACGAGTTCGAGGACCACCCCGAGTACTTCCGGCGCACGGGCGTGGTGCTCGCGGACGGTCAGGAAGTCGAGGCCTACCTGCTCTCGGCGAGCCAGGCGGCCGGTTTCCCGCGCATCGCCTCGGGCGACTGGTGCGCGTCGCGCTGACGCGTCGCCTGCGGATCAGGCCTCGGCCAGGAAGGGGTAGCGCCAGTCGGTCGGGGCGACGAAGGTCTCCTTGATCGTGCGTTGGCTGGTCCAGCGCAGGAGGTTCAGCACCGAGCCGGCCTTGTCGTTGGTGCCCGAGGCGCGCGAGCCGCCGAAGGGTTGTTGGCCGACGACCGCGCCCGTGGGCTTGTCGTTGACGTAGAAGTTGCCCGCTGCGAAGCGCAGCAGCTCGGTCGCGCGGCGCACGGCGGCGCGTTCGCGGGCGAAGACGGCCCCGGTCAGGGCGTACTCGCTGGTCTCGTCGCACAGGCGCAGGGTCTCCTCGTAGCGCGCGTCGTCGTAGACGTGGATCGAGAGCAGCGGCCCGAAGTACTCCGTGCACATCGTCACGTGGCGCGGGTCGTCGACGCGCAGCACGGTCGGCTCCACGAACCAGCCGCGGGAGTCGTCGCAGCCGCCGCCGAAGACGAGCTCGACGCCGGCCGTGGCGCGCGCCTCGGCGATGGTCGCGGAGAGTTTCTTGAACGAACGGGCGTCGATCACCGCCCCCATGAAGTTCTGGAAGTCGCGCACGTCGCCCAGACGCACCTCGCCGAGCATGGCGACCAGGCGCTCGCGCAGGTCGGGCCACAGGCTGCGCGGGACGTAAGCGCGGCTGGCGGCCGAACACTTCTGCCCCTGGTACTCGAACGCGCCGCGCACCAGGGCCACCGCCAGGGAGGGCAGATCGGCCGAAGGGTGCGCGAAGACGAAGTCCTTGCCGCCGGTCTCGCCCACCAGGCGCGGGTATTGACCGTAGCGCGCGAGGTTCTTCCCGACCGTGCTCCAGATGCCGCGGAAGACTTCGGTCGAGCCCGTGAAGTGCACGCCGCCCAGGCGGCCGTCGGCCAGGACCGGATCGCCGACCGTGGCGCCGGCGCCGGGCACGAAGTTGATCACGCCGTCGGGCAGGCCCGCGTCCATCAGGAGCCGCAGGATGTAGTAGTTCGAGAGCACCGACGTCGAGGCCGGCTTCCAGACGCTGGTGTTGCCGAGGAAAGCCGGCGCCGTGGGCAGGTTGCCGGCGATCGAGGTGAAGTTGAAGGGCGTGATGGCGAACACGAAGCCGTCCAGCGGCCGGTGCTCGAGGCGGTTCCAGACTCCCGGCGAGGAGAGCGGCTGGGACTCGTAGATCGCCTGGGTGAAGGCGGCGTTGAAGCGGTAGAAGTCGATCAGCTCGCAGGCCGAGTCGATCTCGGCCTGGTGGCAGGTCTTCGATTGGTTGAGCATCGTGGCCGCGTTGACGCGGTCGCGGTGCGTGGTGGCCAGCATCTCGCCCGCGCGCAGGAAGACCGCGGCGCGCTCCTCCCAGGGCAACGCGGCCCACTCGCCGCGCGCGGCCTCGGCCGCGTCGATCGCGGCGCGAACCTCGGCCGGCCCGGCCCTGTGGAACACGCCCAGGACGTGCCCGTGGTCGTGGGGCATGACCATGCGCTCGACGTCGCCCGTGCGGACCTCGCGCCCGCCGATGACCAGCGGGACCTCGACCTCGCGCCCGGCCTGGGCCGCGAGCTCGGCCTTGAGGGCCGCGCGTTCGCCGCTGCCGGGGGCGTAGTCGCGGACCGGCTCGTTGCGGGGGGTGGGGACCTGGAAGACGCCGTGGGTCATGGCTCGCGGGCGGGCTGGGGAGGGGCGGAGGGCGACCTGGCGCCCGGAATGGAGGCCGGGGAGTATCCCAAGCACTCCCACGGCAGTCCATCGCCAGCGGGCAGGCGCCCACCGGCGCGCAGAATCCGCGCGGCGCGCTTTCCTCGCCGCCCACCCCGGCCCCAAGATGGTCGGCCGCGCGCAGCGGGATGGTCCGCGGCGCGCCCCGGAGAAGCCCCATGCCGTTCCCTCGCCTGCGACTTTCCCTGGCCGCGCTCATCCTCGCGGTCCTGCTGCCCTCCTGCGTGTTCTCGATCGGCGGCGGCGGCCGCGACGCGCGCACCCGAGCGAGCTGGGACGACACGTCGCCCAGCGCGGCCCAGGCGGCCGAGCCCGCGCGCCCCGCAGCCAAGGGCGAGGCCAAGGCCGCGGCTGATCCGGCCAAGCGCGAGCGTGAGTTGGCCAAGAAGCGCCGCGACCTCGCCCACGCCGAGCTCGAGCTCACGATCGCCGAGGGCAAGGCCGCCGAGCAACGCGACGGCGCCGAGCAGGAGCTGGCGAAGGCGATCCACGCGCTGCGCCAGGCCGAGCGCGAGCTCGCCACCTTCCTCGCCGAGGCGCGGCCCCAGGCCCTGGCCAAGGGCGAGCTCCAGGTCGAGAGCGCCGCCTTCCGCGTCGAGCAGCGCCGCCAGGACCTGCAGCAGCTCGTGGACGACTACGCGGCCCAGGGCGAGGAGTACTACGCCAAGCGCACGGGCGAGATCGTGATCTGGCGCAAGCGCCGCGAGCTCGAGATGGGCGAGCGCGCGCTCGAGCAGCAACGCGCGGCGTTGGCCCTCGAGCGCGACCACGAGCTGCCGAAGAAACAGGCCTCCCTCGAGTTCGCCGTCGAGCAGGCGCGCGCCTCCCTGGCCCAGGCCGAGGGCAAGCGCCAGCGCGCGCGCGTCGAGGCGCACCTCGCCCTCGAGAAGGCCCGCGCCAAGCTCGCGGACCTGCGCGAGGAACTCGAACGCCTCGAGCGCGGCGAGGCGGGCGCCGAGCAGCCCGCGGGAGACAAGGGGTGAGGCGCTCGACGTCGTTGGCCCTGGCCCTCGGCCTTGCGCTGAGTCCGCCCCTCTCCGCGGCCCAGGACGGCGCGCCCGGCCGCGCCCAGGAGCCGGCCCGGGACTCCGCGCCGGTGCGCGAGCCCACGCCCCCCCCGACCCTGGGCCGCGCCGAGGCCCGCGCCGGAATGGAACGGGCGTTGGCCTTCCTCGTCGGGACCCAGCAGCCCGAGGGCGGCTGGGGCTCATCGCTCCCGCACCACCTCGCGGAGCTGGGCTTCGCGCACGACACCTACCACGCCTGGCGCGTGGCGGCCCACGCGCTCGCGACCAAGGCCTTGCTCGTGACGACGCGCGCCGAGCCCGACCCCGGGCGCGAGCAGGCCCTGCGCCGCGCGGTCGAGTGGCTGGTCACGATCCGCCTCCCGCACCGCGGCGCCGACTGGGACGTCGATTCGACCTGGGCCTCGTTGCTCGGCTTCGACGCGTTGGTGGACGTGGCCCGCGACCCGCGCTTCGCCAAGGGGCCCTTGGCCGCGCCCGTGCGCGCGCGCACGCAGGCCTTCCTGGCGGACCTCGCCCGGCGCCAGACCCCCGACGGCGGCTGGGCCTACTACGACGACCCGCCCTTCACCACGCGTCCGACCTGGGCCACGAGCTTCTGCACGGCGCTCGTGCTGCCGGCCCTCGTCGCGGCGCGCGACGAGCTCGGGCTCGAGGTCGCGCCGCACCTGGTCGAGGGCGCGCTGCGCCTGGTGCGCCGCTGCGAGTTGCCCAACGGAGCCTTCGCCTACGACTACCGCGCGATCCAGCGCGGCCACACCGGCGAGAGCATCAACTCGATCGAGGGCAGCTTGGGTCGCATCCAGGTCTGCCTGTGGGCGCTCGAGCGGGCCGGGGACCGGCGCATCACGCGCGAGCGACTGGTGCAGGGTCTCGAGCAGTTCTTCGAGCACCGCCGTTTCCTCGATCTCGTGCGCCTGCGCCCGATCCCCCACGAGGGCTGGTTCGCGAACGCGGGCTACTTCTACTTCTTCGCGCACTACTACGCGAGCCAGGCGATCTCGCTCCTGCCCGAGGGCGAGCGCGAGGGCTGGCACCGCATGCTGCGCCCGCACCTGGTGAAGACGCTCTCCGCGGACGGCTCGAGCAGCGACTTCCTGACTTCGAACTACATGGTCGTGGCCAGCACCAGCTACCTGATCCTGGCCTTGCACGCGGGGCTCGGGGGCGATGGAGACTCCTGAATGAACGACGTCGCCGAACGGAACCTCGCAGCCCGCGGGCGGGCCGTGTTGGACGGGTTGCTCGCCCGACGCCTGGATCCGGCGAGCCTGGAGTGGGCGCTCGCGGCCCAGGCGGAGATCGCGGCGGGCGTCTCTCCCGATCGATTCGCGGCCCTGATCAGCCTGGCGAGCCGTCATGGTCGCGGCGGACCGCTCGAGTGCGGCGAAGCGGAGCGCGCGGCCGCCGCCGCGCTGCTCGAGGGCTGGGATCCGGCCTACTGGACGCGCCTCGAGGCGCTGCGGGCGGCGCTGGTGCTGGCCCGCGGGGATCTCGCCGAGGACTCCGGGGCACGCGCGATCGAGGACGCATTCCGCTACGCCGACGTGGGCGAGGCCTGCGCGCTGTACCGCTCGCTGTGCCTCCTGCCGCGCGGCGAACGGTTCCTGTCGCGGGCGCGCGAGGGGCTGCGCTCCAACATGACGGCCCTCTTCGTGGCCATCGCCTGCGACCAGCCCTATCCCTTCCTGCACCTCGACGAGCTGGGCTGGAACCAGATGGTGATCAAGGCGCTCTTCGTGGGCGCGCCCCTGTGGCGCGTCTTCGGCCTGGACCGGCGCCTGGGTCCCGAGCTCGCGCGCATGGCCCTGGACCTCGTGGACGAGCGGCGCAGCGCGGGGCGCGCGGTGCCCCACGAGCTGTGGTTGTGCTTGGGCGAGCACGGCGGCGCGCGCGCGCTGGTGGCGCTCGAGCGCGAGTTCTCGGCCGAGAATCCGAACGCCCTGGGCCGGCGCGCGGCCGCCTACGGCCTGGCCCGGGCCGGCGCCACCGAAGGCCTCGCCGCGCGGCTCGCGGCGGAGCGCGACCCCCAGGTGGCGACTTCCCTGCGCGAGGCGCTCGCGGGCCACACGACCCAGCGCGCCTTCGGTTCCCTCGCCGCCCCCTCCTGAGTCCGACACGATGCGTTTCTTCGATCCCCACATCCACCTCACCAGCCGCACCACCGACGACCTCGAGCGCATGGCCGCCGCCGGCGTGCGCGCGGTCGTCGAGCCCGCCTTCTGGGTCGGCCAGCCGCGCACCCAGGTCGGCAGCTTCATCGACTACTTCGCCAGCCTCGTGGGTTGGGAGCGCTTCCGCGCCTCGCAGTTCGGCGTGGCCCACTACTGCGCCATCGGCCTCAACTCGAAGGAGGCCAACGACGAGGGCCTGGCGCGCGAGGTGCTCGAGCTGCTGCCGCGCTTCGCCCTCAAGGAAGGCGTCGTCGCGGTCGGCGAGATCGGCTTCGACGAGATCACCCCGGCCGAGGAACGGGCCTACGTCGCCCAGCTCGAGTTCGCCCGCGCCCACGACATGGTCGTGATGGTGCACTCGCCGCACCGCGACAAGAAACGCGGCATCCGACGCTCGATCGACATCGCGCGCGAGGTCGGCCTGCCGCTGGAGAAGCTCGTCGTCGACCACAACAACGAGGAGACCGTCGAGGACTGCTTGGCGAGTGGCGCCTGGGCCGCGTTCACGATCTACCCGCACACCAAGATGGGCTCGGAGCGCATGGTCGCGATCGTCGAGCGCTACGGCCCCGAGCGCGTGATCGTCGACAGCTCCGCCGACTGGGGCGTCTCCGATCCGCTGGCCGTGCCGCGCACCGCCAAGCTCATGCTCGAGCGCGGCATCGCGCCCGACGTCGTCGAGCGCGTCACCTGGTCGAACGCGCTCGCGGCCTACGCCCAGTCCGGTCAGATCGACGTGGAGGCCCTGCTGCGCGCGCCGCAGATCGACCAGACGCAGCTCTTCAACGACAACTCGGTGCTGCGCGGCCAAGCCCCGCGCATCGAGGAGTCCGTCCCGAACTGACCCCGGGGGCCCTCCCCGTCGGGGGCGTGGCCGAGTGCGGAGCCCCGGCCCGCGGCGGGTGGGTGATTCGGGCTGCTGGGGGTGGATTTCGGCCCGCGGGGTCAAGGAACGGGGCGGCGCGGACCGAGGGGGACTCCGTTCGCATTCCGCCCCCGACGCCCCCACGCCCCCCCGAGTCCATGCACGTCACGACCTCGACCCGGACGTCGCGTCCGGCCCGCGCCGGCTTCTCGCTGATGGAGATCGTCATCGCCGTCAGCATCATCGCCATCATGGCGGCCTCGATCACGCCCTTCGTGAACGGGATGATCGAGCGCAGCAAGGTCGCCAAGACCCTGACCCTGGTGGACACCCTGCGCTCGGCGTGCTCGGTCTACCACGCGGACACCGGGACCTACGCACGCGAGTACGCCAACCCGGCGGCGAACAACCGCCGCCTCTCGGCGACCCAGACGATCCCGGGCTGGAACGGGCCGTACCTCGAGGAGATGTTGCGGCACCAGGTCTCCAATCCCTTCGGCGGGAACCTGCACCTCTACGACACGGTCACCGCCAACGGCTGGGTCAGCGGCTTCGACCTCGACGGCGACGGGAACGACGACGTCAGCGGATCGGCCAACATGCTCTACCTGACGAAGGTGCCCGAGAGCGCGGCGCAGCGCCTCGACCGGGCCCTCGACGGCGGCCTCACGGGCGACTGGCGCACGACCGGCCGCCTGCGCTACGACCCGGCCGCGCAGCACGCCTACGTCCTGGTCTATCGCTGACCCGCGCCCTCGCGCGCCCTCCCTTCAGGCCTCGCGGCGGCTGCGCCAGATCGAACGCAGCCGCGCCGCGGGGCCGAGCACGTGGAAGGGCACCCCGCGCACGGCGTACAGATCCAGCCCGCCCTGCACCGGATCGCGGGCCAGGGCCTGGCGCAGGATGCGCTCGGGCTCCATCGGGTAGGGCGCGGCGGTCGCCTTGCCGACGGTGAAGCCCTGGGCGGCGAGGAACTCCAGCAGGGCCGCGGGTTCGACGCCGCGCAACGCGTAGGGCCAGAACTCGAGCAACAGGGCCAGGCGCGGGGATCGCTCGAGCAGTCCGCGGGCGCCCTGCAGGGCCAGCCACTCCGAGCCCTGGGTGTCGATCTTGATCAGGGAGACGGAGCCCTCGACGAGCGCGTCCACGCGCTCGACCCGGATCTCGAGCTCCTCCGCGCCGACCAGGTCGGCCGGGCGCGAGGCGCCCGCGTCCAGCACGCGGTTGTCGCCCCGGTTGCGCGGAGCGAGCGCGATGCGCGCCGAGCCCGCCTGGGCCCCGGCGGCGACGCGGTGCACGACCGCGCGCCCGCGCCCGCGCTCCATCGCCCGCGCGACGTTGCGCTCGAGGATCTCCGCGATGGCGGGCACCGGTTCGAAGGCCTGCACCTCGGCCCCGGCGAGCACCGCCTGGACCGAGAACCAGCCGATGTTCGCGCCCAGGTCGAGCACCCGCGCCCCGGGGCGCAGGTGGGCGCGGAACAGGCGCGTCTCGTGCTCCTCCCAGGCGCCCCCCGCCACCCGCGGCCCGATCACCTCGTCGTCGGCCAGGACTTCGAGCTCGAGGCCCAGGTCCTCGACCCGCACGAGGCGCGTGGCGGCATCCATGGGCGCAGAATCTACCAGGCGCGCCGAACCGGCGCCCGTCCGCGTCCGCGGGTGTTGAGCCGGCGCGGCCCGCGGGCGAGGATGCGCGCCTGCCCCGCAACCCGCCGCCGCCCATGGAACGCTGGTCGATCGAGCTCGCCAAGGAGACCTTCAAGTTCTCCTCCGCCCACTTCCTGATCTTCCCCGACGGGTCGGCGGAGCGGCTGCACGGCCACAACTACCGCGTCTTCGTCGAGCTCGACGCCGCGCTCACCCGCCACGGCCTGGTGATCGACTTCAAGCTCATCAAGCCCCTCGTGCGCGAGCTGGTGGACGAGCTCGACGAGCGCTGGCTCGTGCCGGGCGAACACCCGGTGTTGCGCGTGACCCCGCGTGCGGACGGCGTGACCGAAGTGCGCTACCTCGAGCGTTACTACGCCGCGCCCAGCGAGGACGTGCTCGTGCTGCCGATCAACAACACCAGCTCGGAGAACCTGGCCGGCTGGCTCGGGCGCGAGCTGCGGCGCCGCATCGAGCAGCGCTTCGGCGACCTCCACGTGACCGCCCTACGCCTGGCGGTGGAGGAGACCTCCGGTCAACGCGGGGTCTACCACTATTCCGACGCCGCGCCGTAGCGCGCCAGCGCTCCGCTCCCGTTGCCGAGGGGTGCCACGCGCCGATCGCCCTCGTAGATCCCGCTGCGCGCCGGATCGAGCTCGCCGTCCTCGCCGTAGAAACGCCACTCGCCTTCCATCGCGCCGTCGCGGAAGGTGCCCCGGGCGCGCAGGCCGCCGTCGGGGTGGAAGCGCTCGCAGGGGCCGTGGCGGACCCCGTCGCGGAAGGCGGCGGTCTCCTTGGGGACGCCGTCCGCCCAGCGGGAGGTGCGGGTCTCCTCGCGGGCGCCGACCCAACCCTGGACGGTCTCCGACGAGCGCAGGAGCAGGGCGAACAGGCTGGCGGCCACGATCCAAGTGAAGAGCGAGCGCATGGGCGGGGGGGACGACGATCCGCGCGCCAGCTTCCCGGCTCCGGGGCCGGCTCCGGACTCAGCGCAGGGCCAGCGCGCGGGTGGGGAGCACGACGAGCTCCAGGACCTGCCCCGAGGAACCGCTCGAGAGGCGCACGCTGAGCGCTTCGCCGGGGCCCACGAGGGGGCCGAGCTGCTCGACCGTCGAGAGCAGGAAGTCGGGGTACATCGCGACCAGCTCGCGCAACTCGTCCGGGCCGAGCTCGTCCTCGAGGGCCCGGCGCCAGGGCCGCACGTCGTGCGGGCACAGGTCCGCCGCCTCGAGCAACCAGGCCTCGGGAACGTGGGCCCGACTCTCGGCCCGCGCCCGGCGGCAGAGTCCGAGCAGGCCCTCCAGGCCGACACGCCGGTGGGCGCGCTCGATCACCAGGTAGGCGAGGCCGTAGAGCGCCTTCTTGCGCGCGGGGCCCATGCGGGCCGTGGAGAGGCCGGCCCGCTCGCGGAACACGTCCCAGGGCGCGAGGGGTTCGTCCAGCAGCCCCTCGAGCACCACCGTCGCCGCGATGGCGAGCTCGGGGCCCTGGGTGGGGTGTGTGGCGGGCGTACCGACCTCGATGCGCAGGGCCAGGCCGCCCAGGCAGAAGGCCGCCGCGGAGAGGCGCCCCGCGCGCATGCGCAGGGCTCCTTCGGGGACCGCGAGGGCCGAGAGCAGGTCGCACAGGCCCTCCTCGAGGGTGCCGGGGAGGGCCTCCCAGTCCCCGCCGAGGAAGGCGTGGGTGAGCTCGTGGGCCAGGGTGCGGCGCAGGTCGTCGGCGCCCTCGCGCAGGTGGATGCGGCGCGGGCCCAGGGCCCAGAAGCCGTCGGCCTCCTGGTGGGCGGCTTTCCCGAAGCGGAACAGACGCGGCTCTTTCTGGACCCAGACGTCGACGGGCCGCGGGCGGGAGGCGGGCAGGAGCTCGGCCACCCGTGGGGCGAGCTCGGTCAGGGCCGCGGCCAGCTCCTGGGCGCGGTCGAGCTCGTCGGCGCGCACGGCCCCGAGCTCGGTCGGCACGCGCTGGGAGGGCGGAACGGCCTGGCAACCGGCCGCCAGGGCCAGCAGGATCGCACCCAGGACCGGGCCGCGGCGGTTCGGTCGGGAGGGGGTCCGTTCGAGGCGCACCCGAAAGGGTATCCCCACCCGCGGCGCGCGGCGCGCGCTCGGCCCGGGAGGGGGGGCGCGGTGCTCAGGTGCCCTTGCGCAGCAGCACGGTCTTGATCGTGTTGAAGAGGATCGAGAGGTCGAACAGCAGGCTCTGGTACTTGATGTAGAAGAGGTCGTACTGGAGCTTCTGCAGCGCGTCCTCGAAGGTGTTGCCGTAGGGGTAGTTGATCTGCGCCCAACCCGTGATGCCCGGCTTCACGATGTGCCGTTGGCGGAAGTAGGGGATCTGGCTCGCGAGCTGCTCGACGAAGTGCGGGCGCTCGGGGCGCGGCCCGACGAGCGACATGTCGCCCATCAGCACGTTGAAGAGCTGGGGCAACTCGTCGAGGCGTGTCTTGCGGATGAAGCGCCCCACGCGCGTGATGCGCGGGTCGTCCGTGGTGGCCCACACAGGCCCCGTGCGGCTCTCCGCGTCCTGCACCATGCTGCGGAACTTGAACAACGTGAAGGTCTTGCCGTCGGCGCCCACGCGTTCCTGGGTGAAGAGCACCGGGCCGGGGGAGGAACCGCGCACGGCGATGGCCGTCCCGATGAGCAGCGGCATGCCAACCACGATGCCCACCGCGGCCGCCGTCGCGTCAAGCAGACGCTTGACGAGGTCCGCCAGCGGATGGCGCGTGAAGCCCTCGTTGAAGATCAGGTAGGACGGTCGGATGGCCTCCACCGCGATCTTGCCCGCGACCTGCTCGAAGATGCGCTCGTAGTCGCGCACCGCGAGGCCCCGCAGGCGGCAGCGCAGGAGGTCGTCGGTCGGCAGCGAGCCGCGGCGGTCCGCCAGGGCCACCACGAGCACGTCGGCCTGCAGCTCCTGCGCCAGTTGCTCCAGGCTGCCCGACTCCGTGACGCGCCCGTCGGGCAGCCGCCGTCCGACCCCGCCCTCGGTCAGCGCGCGATCGGCGAGCACGAGGTCCTGCGTGCCGGTGATCCCGGGGTCGAACTCCCGCCCGGCGGGGGTTGGCCCGGCCTCGGGCAGGATGCCCACCACCTCGAAGCCCGCGCCGCGGTGCACGCGGATCTCCTTGGCGAGCACGTGGGCGGCCTTGCCCGAGCCCAGGATCAGCACCCGGTCGTTGAAGCTCGCCCGGCGCAGCACGTGGTGGAAGAGCATCCGCCACAGGTACAGCAGGGCGAAGCCCGTGAGCAGGCAGAACACCAGGAGGCGCACGCGCGCCGTCAGGGGCAGGCCGGGGAAGTCGAGCACGCGCTCGAAACCCCAGACGTCCATCAGCACGACGGCGCCCAGGGCCAGCAGCATGGCCGCGCCCATCGAGCCCACGAAGCGCTGCGCCTGGTCGTAGCGCGAGCCCGACACGCGGAAGTCGTACAGCTCGTTGAAGGCGATCGCGAGCTGGGCGAGCACCGACACGAGCAGGGCCGAGAGGATGCAGCGCACCCGCGCCTCGTCGACCCCCATCGAGTGGAAGGCCAGCAGCCGGTACACGCCCTGGGTCGGCTGCCACAGGTGCGCGCTCATCCCCAGGGCCACCACCAACCACAGGAGCAGGGTCTCCGAGGAGACGAGCAGCGCCTTGCGCAGGGGGAAGTAGTGCCGGAGGACGTTCAGCATGGGGGCCCCGCGGCCGCGGGCGGGGCATCCTCACCGGCCCGGGAGGGCCAGGCAAGGGTGGGGGAGGCCCGCTCCTCTTCGGCCGCGATCGAGGCCCGAACCTTGGGCATCACGGTTTTCCGCGCAGGCGCAGCAGGTAGGCCTCGAGCTCGTCGGTGCGGTAGGGCAGGGCCGAGGAGAGCAGCCGGGCCCCGTCCTCGGTGACGAGGAAGTCGTTCTCGATGCGGATGCCGATCGCCTCCTCCGGCAGGTAGAGGCCCGGCTCGATGGTGACCACCATGCCCGCGGCCAAGGGGCCGCGGAAGCCCGGCACGTCGTGCACGCGCAGGCCCAGGTGGTGTCCGACCGAGTGGCGGAAGGCCGCCGCCAGGTCGTGCTCGGCGAAGACCGCGCGCGCCGCCTCGTGCGCCTCGCGGATCGAGGCGCCGGGCCGCAGCACGGCGGCCGCGGCATCGTGGGCGCGCACCACCAGCTCGTAGAGCTCGCGTTGGCGGGGCGAGAAGCGGTCCTCGAGGGGGATCGTGCGCGAGATGTCGGCGCTGTAGCCGTGGACCTTGGCGCCGACGTCGAGCAGGAGCAACTCGCCGGCCCCCATGCGCCGCTCGTTGTCGCGGTAGTGCAGGATGCAGGCGTTGGGGCCCGAACCGACGATCGAGGGGAAGGCTCTGAAGGGCGCGCCGCGCCGGCGGAAACCGGCCTCGATCGCGGCTTCGACCTGGAACTCGTAGACCAGCGGGCGCGCGACCGAGAAGCCGTCGGCGAGGGCCGCCTGGGTGATGTCGATCGAGGCCTGCAGGGCCGCGAGCTCACCGGCGTCCTTGACCGCCTGCAGCGCGTTGAGCGCCTCGCGCGGGCTCCTGGCCGCGACCTCGCGCCCGTCGGGCGGCGGGCCGAAGAGGACGCGCCGCTGTTCGCTCAGGGCGAAGACCGGGACCCCGGGCGTCGCCAGGAGCTCGTCGAGGTCGGCCTCGAGTCGGCCCCGGCCGCGCGTGTCCTCGAGGCCAGCCAGGGCCTGCGCCCGTTCCCCGGGTCCGAGCAGGGGACCGTCCCAGAGGGCCTTGCGTTCGTCGCGCTCGGGCAGGTAGAGGCGCTCGAAGGAGCGTTCCCCGTCGGCGGCGCCCAGGATCAGCACCGCGTCGGGGACCTCGATGCCGGTCAGGTAGAGGAAGTCGGAGTGGACCTCGAAGCGGCCCTTCTCCTCGTCGCCCGCCGCGATCACCAGCAGGCCCTCGCCCAGCTCGGCCGCCAACCTTGCGCGGCGCGCGGCGAGCACCTCGGGCGCGTGGGGCGTCGGCACCGAGGGCCGTCCCGGCGGGGCGAGCTCGGGATCGGCGACCGCGTGCAGGTCCGCCGGCGCCCGGCGCGGGGTGTCGTGGGCCAGGGCCAGGGCACCCACCAGGGGCAGCCACAGGAGGGCCGCGCTGCGCGGCCGGGACGGGAGGGTGTCTCGCATGATCGTCGGGGGCGGATCGGGGGCCGCGGCCAGGTCCGGCACGGCAGTCTAGCAGTCCCCCGTTGCGGGCCCGAAGGGCGCGGGGGGAGCCCCCGGCAACCAGACCCGATCCCCCTCCGGCGCGGGCGCGTCGAACGGCTCGCGCACGTCGACCAGATGCAGGCAGCGCGTCCGCGGGCCCCGCACCCAGACCTCGAACACGTCCACGCGCGCCGCACCGAGCCCGTGGCAGGCAGCGAGCCAGCGGGCCGCCTGGCGCTGGCCCGCCAGACGCCGGGCGTCGACGCGGCCGGCGGGACGGAAGGGCCGCCGTGCGTCGCGCTCGTCCACGGGCAAGGAGCGCGTGCGCCCGGCCTTCACCTCGACCGCCGCCAGCAACCCGCCGCGGCGCACGACGAGGTCCACCTCCCCGGCGGGCGTCGCCACGCGCCGCCCCAGGATGCGCCAGCCGGCGGCGTACAGGGCGCGCGCCGCGAGCTCCTCGCCGAGCAGGCCCAGCTCGCGCCGGTCGAGGCGCGGGATCCACAACGCGGCGCGCGGCGCGAGGGCGATCGCGATCGGCACGGCCCGCCGGCGCAGGGCGCGCCGGGCCGCGGCGCCGAGCCCGCGGGCGATCCTCCAAGGGGCGGGCGACATGCGCACCCCGACCGCGCGGGCAGGGCCCCGGTTTCAACCCGGCGCGGGGAGCGCCGCCCCGGCCGTCACTTCACCGCGGCGGGGGACTTCTCGTCCACGGGCGAGGACTCGTCGACCTTGCCCTGGATCGCCTGGCGCGCGAACTTCACGCGCACGCCGTCCGCGATCTGCAGCGTCACCGAGCCCTCGCCGAGCTGGACCACGGTCGCGTGCATGCCGCCGGTCGTGATGACCTTGTCGCCCTTCTCGAGCGAGTCCAGCATCGCCTGGTGGCGCATGCGGTTGCGTTTCTCCGGCCGCATGACGAGGAAGTAGAAGATCGCGAAGACCAGGACCAGCGGGAACAGGAAGCCGCCGCCGAAGGGCGCGGGGGCGGGGGCTCCGCCCTCCTCCTGGACGAGCAGCAGCAACGGGGCGAGGTCGTGGAGCATCGGAACCGGTCCTGCGGGTTCGGGGGCAGCCGCTGGCTGCCCCGGATCTGTCTGGAGTCCGCGACGGGGGAGCGAACCCGGCCACGGGTTCTCCGTTCGGGGCCGAGCAGGGTAGCGGCCCGCGCGCCACTCGCCAGCGTCCGCGTCCGGAAGGGCGCCGCAGCGTGGTAGCCTCCCGCCCCGTCCCGGGCAGGCTGGAAGGCCGGCGCGCGCGGCCCATACCTCCCGTCCGGCCCGCTCCCCCCGCCCGGCCCCGCCCACCATGCCCGTCCCCTCCGCCCGTCCTGCCCGCCGCGTCGTGTGCGCCATGAGCGGCGGCGTGGACAGCTCGGTCGCGGCGCACCTGCTGCTCGAGGCGGGCCACGAGGTCGTCGGCCTGTTCATGCGCAACGGCGTGCAGGTCGCCGAGCACGAGAGCCGCAAGAAGTCCTGCTGCTCGGTCTCCGACGCCCGCGACGCGCGCATGGTGGCGGCCAAGCTGGGCGTGCCCTTCCAGGCCGTGGACCTCTCCCAGGAGTTCGGCGCGATCATGCGCTACTTCGTGCGCGAGTACGAGCAGGGCCGCACCCCGAACCCCTGCGCGGTCTGCAACCGCGACCTCAAGTTCGATCGGTTGCTGCGCTTCGCCGAGGAGCTGGGCGCGGAGGCTGTGGCCACCGGCCACTACGCGCAGGTCGAGCTCGTGGACGGCCGCGTGCACGTCACGCGCGGCGTCGACCGCGGCAAGGACCAGAGCTACCAGCTCTTCTGCGTGGCCGAGGACAACCTGGCGCGCACCCTGCTCCCGATCGGCGGCTTCGAGAAGCGCGAGGTGCGGCGCATCGCCGAGTCGGTGGGCCTGCGCACGGCGAGCAAGGCCGACAGCCAAGAGGTCTGTTTCATCCCCTCCAACGACTACCGCCGCTTCTTGGCGGAGTCCGGGGCCACCCTGCACCCGGGCCACCTGGTCGACACCGCCGGACGCGTGCTGGGCGACCACGCCGGCACGGAACACTTCACCATCGGCCAGCGCCGCGGCCACGGCGTCGCCGGCGGCGAGCCGCTGTACGTCGTCGCCACCGATCCGACGAGCGGGACGGTCGTGCTCGGCACCCAGGACGAGGCGCGCTTCTGCGCCATGGAGGTCGACGAGCTGAACTGGATCGGCATCGACCCGCCGCAGAGCCTGCGCTGCACCGTGCAGCACCGCTACCACTGCGTGCCGGCCCCCGCCCAGGTCGAGGTCGAGCGCAGCTCCGGCCGCGCGCGGGTGGTCTTCGACGAACCCCAGACCGGCGTCGCGCCGGGCCAGGGCGCGGCCTTCTACGACGGCCCGCGTCTCGTCGGCGGCGGTTGGATCCGGCGCGCGGAGCGCGGGTAGGGGGCCGCGCCGATCGCGATGCGCCCCGCGTCCTCCGCGCGCCTCGCCCGTTCCCTGGTCGTTCTGGGCCTGGTGTCGCTCGCCGCCGCGGGCTGGAGCGCCTGGCCGCGCCCCGCGCCGCCGCCGCCGCAACCGGCCCTGCGCGCCGTATTGCTCGATGCCTCCGCCGGACTGACCCGTCGCCGGCCGGGTTGGGCGAGCTGGGCGCGGCGCGCCCTCGCGGACGAGGCGCGGGCCGCGCGCGCGGCGGGCCAGGAGTTATTCGTCGTGCGCTACGCTGCGGACGTCGAGGCGCTCTTCGGACCCGCCGACCCCGCGCGCTTCGAGGAGCGTCTCTCCGGTCGCGTCGGCGAGCCCCTCCGCCTGCGTCCGGCGCCCGCGTCGGAGGCCGGCACGCGCCTGGCCGAGGCGCTCGAGCTCGTCGCCCGCGAGTCGTTCTCCGGCGCCCGCGCGCCCGGCGAGTTCGTGCTCCTCGGCGAACGCAGCTTCACCGGCCCCGACCCCGGGCCTGTCTGGGCGCGTCTGGTCGCGGCGGGGAACGGGGCACGCGTCGTCGAGCCGCCCGCCCCCGAATTGCCGAACCTCGCGCTGCGCGAGTTGCTCCTGCCGGCCGCGCCCGCGGCGGGCGAAGCCCTCGCGGCGCGCGCGACCTTCGAGCTCGAGGCCGGCGCCCAGGCCCTGCCCGAGTCGTTGGCGCGCGCGGAGATCGAGCTGGAGCTCGAACTGCGCGTCGGCGGCGCGCGGCGCGTCGAACGCCGGACGCTCCCCGCTCCGCCCCTCGCGGCGGGGGCGCGCAGCGCGCGTTGGAGCGTGGCCCTCGAGCTCGGCCCGGCCGAGCCGGGTTGGGTCGAGCTCGGCCTGCGCGCGCGCCTGCGGGGTGCCGGCGCCCTGCGCGGCGGCGACCCGATCCCCGAGGACGACGCGCTTCGCGCCACGACGCGCGTCGGCGGCGCGCGCCTCGCGCTGCTCGTCACGCCCTCCGCGCGCCACGCGGAGCTCGAGACCTGGATCCGGGCCGCGCCCTGGCCGGGCATCGCCTGGCGCGTGCTCGAGCCCGCGCAGCTCGCCGACGAGCTGGGCCGGGCGGACCTCGTGTTCAGCGTCGACGTGTCGCTGGCGGAGCTGCCCGCGCGCGAACTCGCCGCCTTCGTCGAACGCGACGGCGGCGGGTGGCTCGCGTGCGGGGGTTGGGGCCTGCTGCGGCACTGGACCCTCGAGCCCGGCGGTCCAGCGCTCGCGCAGCTCCTGCCCCTGCGGCCCGCGGGGGAGGAACACGAACCGCGCGAGGCGCTGTTCCTCGTCGACGGCTCGGGCAGCATGGTCGGCGAGCCCTTCGAGCGCGTGCAGCGCGCGTTGGTCGAGATGGCGGAGGTCGCCCCGCCGCGCGACGCGCTCGCGATGCGTTTCTTCACCGGCGTGTTGCATGCGCGCCAGGAGCTCTCGGGCGAGACGGCGGCGGCGCGGCGGCGGGCGCTCGAGCGCCTGCTCGGCCTGCGTCCGCCGGGCGGCGAGACCGCGATCCTCTACTCGCTCGAGCGCTTGGTCGAGGAGCTCGCCGAGAGCTCGCGGCCGGGCCGCGTGATCCTGCTCAGCGACGGCCGCGACGTGCGCGCCTTCGACGTGGCGGCGCGCGCGGCGGCGATCCGCGGTGCGCTGGCGGCCGCTGGGCGCTCGATGGTCGTGATCGCCTGTGGCCCGCTGGCCGACCTCGAGCTGCTGGGCGAGCTGGCGGGCGACCCGAGCGCCCTGCACGACGCGGGGGATCTCTCGGGCCTGGCCGAGCTCTTCCAGCTCGAGGTCAACCGCGAACGGGTGCGCGAGGGTCCCTTCGAGCCCGCGCCCGCGCCGCCCCCGACGGTCGCCTCGCGGCCCGCGCGCGAGGTCGCGGAGGCCTTGGGGCGGCTCGGTCCCGGGGAGCTCCCGCCCCTCGAGCGCTTCGCGCGGGTCGAGGCCGCGCCCGGCGCCGACGTGTTGCTGCGCGCCGGTCCCGGCGAGCCGGTGTTGGCCCTGGGGCGCGTCGGCGCCGGCCTGGTCGGGGCCTTCGCCTCGGCCCCGATCGAGGGTTGGGCGCCGGCCTGGCGGGGGGCGCGCGGGGCCCTCTCCGCCCTCGTCCACGGGCTCGCCGCCGCGCCCCGGGAACGCGCCCCGCGGGCGGCCCTCGTCGACGGCCGGCTGGAGCTCGACGACCTCCCGGCCGACCTGCCCGCGCGGCTCACGGCGCGCCTCGAGGACCCCGCGGGCCGCGCGCTCGCGACCCTCGATCTCGATCCGCCCGACGCCCGCCCGGGCGAGGACCCGCGCACCCGACGCGCGGCGTCGACGGCGTCCGTGCCCGACCTCGGGCGCGCGGTGCGGGTGGTGCTCCTCGCCGGCGGCGGGGAGTTCACCCGTGTGCCCCTCGCGGCACCCCTGGCCGAGGAGTGGGGCTCCGAGCGCCCCCTGGGGGCCCTGCCGCACACCCCGCCCCCGACGCCCCCGACCGCCCTGGCCGCCGCCCCCGACGGCCGCCACGTCCCGTTGTTGTGCCTGGCCCTGGCGCTGCTCTTCCTGTCCGGCCTGGCGCGGGCCCGACACCCGGGGGCACCCTGAAAGGACTTCCGCCGCGCCGCTCACCGAGTTCCCCGTCCGGGGGTCCGGGTTCCGCGGACGGGAGGGGGGCCTGCGGTCCACCGCGTCGCGGCGGATCGCCCCTAAGGCCCGGCCGGCGGCGCGACGAAGGAGAGGGGCGGCCGTCGCCGCATCGCCGGACACCGACCCCCGCTCCGACCCGCCATGTCCCACCGCGCCCTGCTCGCCGCCCTCCTCGGTTCCATCCTGGTCACGGGCTGCGCCTCGACCGAGACCTCCGCCGAGCGCGCCTCCGCCGGCCCCTGGCTGACCCCCTCGCCGTCCCTGCGCCAGGAGATCGAGCGCCAGGCCCAGCGCCTGCCCTGGACCCACGGCATGGACCGCGTCGAGTTGGTCCACTGGTTCGCGAGCGTGGGCGAGCCCGCCTACCCGACCCTGCTCAGCCTGGCCGCCGACCCGCGGCCCGACGTCGCCGGCGCGGCCCTCGCCGCCCTGGGGGCCACCGGCGACGCGCGCCTGGTCGAGCCCCTGCGCGCCCTGCCCTGGCCGCCGCCCGATCAGAACGGCCTGGCCCTGGAGCGCGCCCGCACCGCGATGCGTCTGGGCGACTGGAGCCTGGCGCCGAACCTGATCGAGGGCCTGAAGAGCGAGCGCTTGATGACGCGCGCGCTCTCGATCCAGGCCCTGGGCGAGGCCACCAACGAACGCTTCGGCTACGACGCCCACGCCGAGCCCGAGGCGCGGGCCGAGGCGGTCGCGCGCTGGGAAGCGTGGTGGGCCCGGGTGCGGCGCGATCCCCTGCGCTGATTGCGTCCAGCGCGCTGTTTGCGCTGAACCCGTAGCTCAGCGCCCGCCGGCCGAGGCGTGGCGCAGGTGCTGGACCAGCTCCTGGAAGCGCGCCTCGCGGCGCAGGCTGGCGAGATCGGCGTCGCCCAGCATGTACTCGAGGTCGCTGTAGCCGCGCCGCACGGCGTGCTCGAGGGCGTCCAGGGCCGGGTCCGTCTGGCCCAAAATGGCCAGGGAACAGGCCAAATTGTAGTGCACCGTGGGATTCTCGGGTACCAGCCGCACCAGCTTGCGGTCGACCTCGAGGCCCTCGCGCCAGCGACCCATGCGCGAGTAGACCTGCCCCAGCTCGGCCAACGCGTCGACGTTGCGCGGGTGGCGGGCGGTCTCCACGGCGAGGAAGTCGGCCAGGAAACCCAGGCCGAGCTGGGCCAGCTCCTCCTGGAGGGGGGCGGAGAGATCGAGGGGGTCGTGGGCCACGGTCGGCGGATGCTACAGGTAGGCGGGACGGGGCGGCAGGATCGGAGCGGGGCCCCGGGCCGCGCCCGGTCGGAACGGAACCCGGTCGGAGCTGGGCCGGGTCGTAGTCCGCGGAACGCCCAGTCGGGAGGGTAACCATGGAGATCCACTTCTGCGACCTGTGCAACGAGTCGGTCCCCGAGTCCGATCTGGCCCTGGGCCGGGCGGTGCGGCGCGGGGCCCGGGTCGTGTGCCAGGTGTGCGAGCGGGCGATGTCCGCGCCGGCGGCCGGGCCCGCCGCGGCGGGGCTCGCGCCCCCCGCCCCGGGTCCACCGGCCCTTCCGGGCCTGCCCCAGGTTGCGGGCGTCCCACCCGGCCCGGGCGGATCCGCCGCCCCGCGCCCGGCGTCCGCGGGCGCGTTCCTGGCCCTCGTGGCCCTGCTCTTCGCCGCCGGAGCGACGGCCTGGCTGACGGGCGAGCTGAACGCCGAGCGCGAACGGCGCCAGGACGGGGACCGGCGGCGCTCGCTCGCCGAGGAGGCGCTGGCCGACCGCCTCGCGTCGGGCCTCGCGGCGCTGCGCGCGGAGCGCGAACACCTGGCCGGAGAACTCGGCCGGCGACTGGAGGCACTCGAGCGGGACCAGCGCGTCGCCCAGGAGCTCCAGCGCGGGCGGCTCGAGGCCCAGGGCGCGACCCTGGCCGAGCTCGGCGCGGGCCTGGCGGCCCTACGGGTCGAGCAGGCCCGCGCGCGCGAGGAGGACGGCCGGCGCCTGGACGAACTCGCGGCGCGCTTCGCCGCGCGGCGCGAGGAGCTCGCGGGCCTCGAGGCGCGCCTCGAGGCCCTGCAGCAGGAACGGTCCGCGAACGTCGCGCCGGCCGCCGTCCAGCCGGTGGCGGAGGCGGCCTGGAAGTCGCGCCTGGGGGACCTGGCGAGCGGCGAAGCGAGCCTGCGCTACTACGCCGTGCTGGACCTGGCGGCCTCGGCCGACCCGGCCGTCGTGCCGCACCTCGTGCCCCTGCTCGCGGACGGTGACACCTTCGTGCGCATGGCCGTGGCGCGCGTGCTCGGCGAGTTGGGCGCGCCGGCGGCCATCGAGCCCTTGATCGGCGCCCTCGAGGATCCGCTCGAGGAGGTGCGCGAGACGGCGGTGCTCTCCCTGCGCTCGATCACCGGCCGCAACTTCCGCTTCGACCCCTTCGCCAACCCCGCCGAACGCGCGCGCCGCGTCGGCGCCTGGCGCGAGTGGTGGGCCAAGGCCAAGTCGGACTACCTGTAGGGCGCTCGCGCGTGTCCCCGAGGAACGGCCCACGGCCCTGCGCACCCGGGCCCGTGGATCGGTTCGGGGCGGGGCGCTAGGGTGGTCGGCCCCGCGAGTCCCGAGCCCCGGCCCCCATGCACGCCGTCCCCCAGCGCAAGATCACCGTCGTCGGAGCCGGCTACGTCGGCTCGACCTGCGCCCAGCTCGCGGCCTCCAAGGAGCTCGCGCGCGAGATCTGTCTGATCGACGTGCTCGAGGGACGGCCCCAGGGCATCGCCCTCGATCTCAACCAGATGGCGGCCATCGAGGGCTTCGGCGCACGCGTCGTCGGGACGAGCGATCCCGCCGACACCGCGGGCAGCGACCTGGTCATCATGACCGCCGGGCGTCCGCGCACGCCGGGCATGAGCCGCTCGGATCTGCTCGAGGTCAACGGCAAGGTCGTGGCCGCCGTCGCCCAGTACGTGCGCGAGCTCTCGCCCGACGCGATCGTGATCGTCGTCACCAATCCGCTCGACACGATGGTGCACCTGATGCGCCACAAGCTCTCCTTCCCGCCCAAGCGGGTGGTGGGCATGGCGGGGGTCCTGGACTCGGCGCGCTTCAGCTTCTTCCTGGCCGAGAGCACGGGGGCTTCGGTGCAGGACGTCGACGCGATGGTGCTCGGGGCCCACGGCGATTCGATGGTGCCGATGCCGCGGTACTGCACGATCAACGGCGTGCAGGCGGGGGACCTGCTCGACGGCGCGACGCTCGAGCGTCTCGCCGACCGCACGCGCAACGGCGGCGCGGAGATCGTCAAGCTGCTCAAGACCGGGAGCGCCTGGTACGCGCCCGCGGCGGCCGCGGTCGCGATGGCGGCCTCGATCCTGCTCGACCAGAAACGCCTCCTGCCGAGCGCCTGTTTCCTGAACGGCCAGTACGGCTTCGAGGGCCTCTACATGGGCGTCCCGGCCGTGCTCGGCGCGCAGGGCGTCGAGCGCATCGTCGAGGTGCCGCTCGACGCCGAGGCCCGCATCCAGATGCAGAAGACCGCCGGGGCGATCGAGAAGGACCTCGTCACCCTGCGCGACCTGGGCCTGCTCTGAGCCCTGCTCCCTGCCCCGGCGCCGCGCTCGGCGTCGTTCCCTCCGCCCCTCCGTTCCAAAGCCCGACCGCAACGCGATGGCCACCCGCACCGAGACCGATTCGATGGGCCCGATCGAGGTCCCCAGCGACGCCCTGTGGGGCGCCCAGACCCAGCGCAGCCTCGAGAACTTCAAAATCGGCGGGCAGCGTTTCCCGCGCGCCATGATCCGGGCCCTGGGGATCGTGAAGAAGTGCGCGGCCCAGGCCAACGTCGAGCTCGGCGAACTCGCGATGCTCGACGCCCCGCAGCAACAAGCGCTGTTGCGCGCCGCCGACGAGGTCATCGCCGGCGCGCACGACGCGCACTTCCCGTTGGTGGTCTGGCAGACGGGCTCGGGCACCCAGACCAACATGAACGCCAACGAGGTCATCTCGAACCGCGCGATCGGGATGCTGGGCGGCCAGGTGGGCTCGAAGAAACCGATCCACCCCAACGACCACGTCAACCGCTCCCAGTCCTCGAACGACGTGTTCCCGACCGCGATGCACGTGGCGGCGGGCGAGGAGACCGTACGGCGCCTGCTGCCGGCCCTCGAGGCGCTCGAGCAGGAACTCGCGCGCAAGGCCGAGCAGTGGAAGGACGTCGTGAAGATCGGCCGCACGCACCTGCAGGACGCGACGCCCCTGACCGTCGGTCAGGAGGTCTCCGGCTGGTGCCAGCAACTGCGGGACGCCGCGCGCGCGATCCGCAGCGCCCTGCCGGCGGTCTACGAGTTGGCGTTGGGCGGCACCGCCGTCGGTACCGGCCTCAACACCCACCCGCGCTACGCGGAGCTCTCCGCGGCCAAGATCGCCGCCGAGACGGGCCTACCCTTCGTCAGCGCGCCGAACAAGTTCGCGGCCCTCGCCGGCCACGAGGGCCTGGTCTTCCTGCACGGCACCTTCAAGGTCGCCGCGGCGGCCCTGATGAAGATCGCCAACGACGTGCGCTGGCTCGGCTCGGGCCCGCGCTGCGGCCTGGGCGAGATGCTCTTGCCCGAGAACGAGCCCGGCAGCTCGATCATGCCCGGCAAGGTCAATCCGACCCAGTGCGAGGCGCTGACCATGGTCTGCTGCCAGGTGCTGGGCAACGACGCCGCGGTCGGTTTCGCCGGCAGCCAAGGCAACTTCGAGCTCAACGTCTTCAAGCCCGTCATCGTCCGCAACGTGCTCGAGTCGATCGCGCTGCTCGCCGACGCCTGCGACTCGTTCCGCGAGAACTGCATCGCGGGCCTGGCGATCGACGCCGAGCGCATCGAGACCCTGATGCGCCAGTCGCTGATGCTCGTGACGGCCCTCAACCGCCACATCGGCTACGACAACGCCGCCAAGGTGGCCAAGAAGGCCTTCCACGAGAAGAGCACCCTCTCGGAGGCCGCCCAGGCCCTGGGCCTGCTCCAGGCGGGCGACTTCGAGCGCCTGGTCGACCCCCGCGCGATGGTCGGACCCCGGGCCTGATCCCTTCGGCAGGGCCTCGGCGAGGGGCTGCTAGGCTCGAGCGGCGTCGGCGGCGGCGGAGGGCAGGGGGCGCGCGGCGCGCGTGGGCGCGCGCAGGAGGAAGCCCGCGAGCAACGCGGGGGCGAGCAGCCACAGCAGCAGCGGGCCGTAGTGGGATGCGTCGGGGAGGGCGGCGTAGTCGGTGGGGGGTGGGGCCAGGGCGGCGAGGGTGCGGAAGCTCTCCTCGTCGAAGGGGCGGCCGGCGAAGGCGTGATCGAGCAGGAGATCGAGGCGCGCCTCGACGCCGGAAAGCACCGCGCCGCGGAAGGCGCGGTAGGCCCCCGCCTCGTTGCCCCCGAGCGCGTTGAGCCCGTGCTGCAGGGCGAAGACCGGCAAGGCCCAGCGCAGGCGGGCGGCGTCGCGCTCGAGGGCCGCCTCGCGCGCGTCCTGCTCCAGGCCGCGGCGCGCGACGACGCGCAGGTTGGCGTGGTTGAGCACGAGGCGCTCCACGTTGCGATCGCGGGCGCCCATGCGGACGTAGGGCGTGCGCTCGAGCTGGGGGCGGCGCGCGAAGAGCTCGGCGAGGTGTGCTTGGCGGTCGCGCTCGAAGAGCGCGTAGCTCTCCTCGCGCAGGAGGCTCGTGAGCTCGGTGCCGTAGCCCGGCGGATGGGCGAACTGCATGCGCGTCTGCGCCGCGGCGGGGCCCAGCAGGCACAGCGCGATCCAGGCCACCGCCAGGGCCAGGGCGTTGAAGGCGCTCCCGCGCCCGAGGGCGACGACGGCCGTGACGAGCGCGCCCCAGCCGGCGAGGTAGAGCACGACCAACGACGCCAGCACGGCCAGCGAGAGGGGCGCGCTGGCGAGGGCGCCGGTCAGGAGCCCGCCCACCAACACGAGCACGAGGCTGGCCCCCGCCACCAGCGCCGTGTGCACCCCGACCCGCAGGACGAGCCAGGGCGCGAGCCGTCCGGCCTGCACGCGCACCAGGGGCAACATGCCGCTGTCGCGCTCGAAGCCGCCCACGTCGAAGGCCAGCACGAGCAACAGCAGGGGCGCCAGGAAGGCCAGCACGAAGGCCAGGTCGAGGTGGCCGGCCAGGAGCTTCTCGGGGTTCGCGAGCTCGATGCCGCGGCCGTCGAAGGGGTTCGTCCCGGCCTGCAGCGGGACGACTTCGGTGCGCGCGTCGGAGAGTCCCAGGGCGAGGGCCGCCAGGGGCGCCGGCGCGCGGCCCAGGTACGCGGCGGCGTACCGATCGGCCCAGGCGGGCTGTCGCACGTCGATCCAGGGCGTCTCCTCGGGGCCGGCGCGCCCGCTCTCGTACCAGGCCAGGGCCAGCGTCTGTTGCTCGGCCTGCGCGGCGGCCGCCTCGGCCAGGATCCCCTGCCAACGGGCGACCTGCGCCTGGCCCGTGAACAGCGCGTAGACCCCCGTGGCCAGGAAGGCCACGAGCGCGAGCAGACGCGTGGGCGTGCGCCGCAGCGCGCGCAACTCGTGGAGCAGGAGCGGGGCGAGCATCGTTGGGGAGAACCTCAGGTCCGGACGATGGGGATCGTGCGCCCCGAGCGCGCGACCAGGAGCAGGGCCAGGGCGAGCCACAGACCCAGGCTCACGAGCTCGGGCCAGCGCCAGGAGAGCGCCCAGCGCGTCGGGCGCGCCTCGTGGCGGAAGGCGAGCAATGAACGGAAGAACTCCGGCCGCTGCAGCCCGCTCCCCATCCCCATGCGACCGGCGCCGTGGGCGTGCTCGTGGTTCAGGGCCGCGATCAACCAACGCCGATGCGCCTCGGCCTGGCGCTGGAAGTCGAGGTCGTGGAAGAGGTCCGTGCCGGCGAGCGCCATGCTCGCGCCGCGCAAGGCCAGGAAGGGGTTCACGAACGAGAGCAACTGCAACACCTCGACCTGCCGGCCCTGGATGCGTTGCAGGCGGCCGAAGTGCACGTCCCAGACCTGGTTGCCGTACTCCTCGTCGGCCTGCATCGCGATGCCGCCGAAGTCGAAGGGCAGCTCGGCCACGCTCGCCACGCCGTACAGGGAGAGGTACTGCTGCTCGAGCTCCTTGCGGCGCTGGTCGGCCGGGTTGTGGCCGTCGAGGCCCTGCCGGCGGTCCTCGGCCATCGCGCGCTCGAAGGCCGCGCGGGTCGGTAGGGGATAGAAGTCGTCGGCGACCTGCGCGGCGACGCGCGGGATGACGACCACGAACCCGAGCCAGGCGACCAGGAGCGTCGCCAGGGCCGAACGGGCGCTGCGCGCGCGGGCCGAGACGTAGGTGCCGAGCAGCGCGGCGAGCAACAGGAACGCCAGGTGCGCGGCGAGGAACAGGGGCAGTCGGCCGGGCGTCGAGCCCTCGAGGCCCGAGAACAGCTCCCAGGCGACCAGCGGCGCGACGAGTAGGGCGCCGAGCGATGCGTGGGCCAGGGCCTTGGCCAACAACATGCGCGGCAGGCTCGCGCCCTGCACGCTCGCCAGGCGCAGGATGCCGCTCTCGCGCTCGCGGCTGACCGACGCGAAGGTCGTGAAGAGCACCAAGAGCGGCAGGATCACCTGCAGGAGCAAGGCCGGCGAGAAGGGCCCGAAGCGCACCAGGGAGGAGGCCGCGGAGATCTCGGAGGCCACGGCCGCGTTCTGGGCGTGGGCCTCGAGCAGGATCACCTTGCCGGTGAAGCTCTGGACGCCCGGGTCGAGGCGCGCCAGGGCCGAGAGGGGCTTGTGGGCGTAGTCGCCGAAGTGCCCCGCGGCGTGCGGGTGCGTGTCACCGAGGTTCTCCCACTGCTCGCGGGCGATGCGCTCGGCGCGCTCGCGCTCGGCGAGGGTGTGGGCAAAGGTCTGGCTGCCGCTCCAGGCCGAGAGGGCGAGCAGCGCCAGGGCGAGCACGGCCAATAGGGCCACGCGGCGGTCGCGGACCAGGCCGCGCCACTCGTTGACGAAGAGGGCGAGGATCACGACGCGTGCTCGAGTTCGCGCACCCGCGCCAGGTAGAGCTCTTCGAGCTCGCTCGCGCTGAGCTGCGCGGGGTCCACCTCGGCCACGCGCTGGCCGCCGATCAGGATGCCGACCCGGTCACAGGTCTCGCGGGCGCGGAAGATGTCGTGGGTCGCCATCAGGATCGCGCAGCCCGACTCGGAGAGGCCGCGGATCGACAGGCTGAGCTCGTGGCTCGCCAGGGGATCGAGGCCCGAGGCCGGCTCGTCGAGCAACAACACCCGCGCGCCCTTGGCGATCGCGATCGCGATGCCGACTTTTTGGCGCATGCCCTTCGAGTACCCCTCGACGCGCCGGTCGGCGGCCGCGGGCGCCAGGCCGGCCCGCTCGAGGTGCGCGCGCAGCTCCTCGCGCGGCGGGCGCTTGCCGGCCAGGCGCGTGAAGTGCTCGAGGTTCTCGAGGCCGCTGAGGTAGGGGTAGAGGGCCACGCTCTCGGGCACGTACCCGATGCGGGCCCGGGCGCCGGCGGGATCGCGCGCCACGTCCACCCCGTCGATCCGGGCCTCCCCCCCGTCGGGTCGGTGGAAGCCGGTCAGGATGTGGATCGTGGTCGTCTTCCCGGCCCCGTTGGGGCCCAGGAGGCCGTAGACCTCACCGGCCCCCACGCACAGGTCGAGGGAGCGCAGGGCCTGATGGTCGCCGAAGCGCTTGGAGACGCCCCGGAGCTCGAGGAGGGGGGTGGCGGTCATGGGTGGAGTGCTCCCCGGGGTCGGGGGGCCGAGGATCCTGCCGCCGGGGCGCCGAGGGTTCCAGCCAAACCGCCGGACTCCGGAGCGCGGAGCCGTGCGAGCCCCCGAACGGGCCCGCGGTGAGTTCGCGCGCGCGGAACGCGCGCAGCCGGCCAGACTCGAGCACAGCGTGGTAGGGTCCGACGGGCGGGCCTCGCTGGGCCCGCGTCGCGTTCGTCCCACCCCACGACCCGATCCGCAGCATGATCCTCGCCCCGTTCGCGCCGCCGCGCCGCGTCCATGCCGGTCCCTTCGGGGCCCTGCTCGCCCTCTGCGCCGTCCTGGCCTGCGCGCCCGCGACGGCCGCGCAATCGGGCCTGGGGCTCTCGCTTCGGCCGGACCCGGGGAACCACGGCTACTCGGTGCGCGCGATCGAGGCGCACTCGGTGGGGGCGCTCCTGGGGCTCGAAGTCGGCGACGTGCTCGTCGACGCGAGCTTCGGCGACGGCCCGCCGGTCACGCTCTGCCCCGACGAGCCGAACGGGACGCGCGACCTGGGGCGCGCGTTGTCCCTCCCGGCGACGCACCTCGGTCGCCTGCGCCCCTCGGCCCCGCCGCACGCGCAGTACGCGCGCCTCGACGTCGGCGCCGCGGTCGAGCGCCACGGCCGACGTGAACGCGAGCGCGAGGCCCGGCGCCCACCGGAGCGGGGTACGCCGCCCGTCGCCGGGTCCGGGGCGGGGGACGGACGCCCCGCCGCCCCTGCGCAGGCGCCCCCCGTCCGCCTGCGTCCCGCGACGATCACCGATCCGGAGCTCGGCGGCCTCGAGTCGCACACCCTGCTCACGCCCGAGGGTTGGCGCCTCGAGGGAGGACCGATCTGGAACCTCGCCACGGCGACGAACCTCGTCACCCTCGACCTGCGGCTGGCGGACGCGGCTCTCCGACAGGTGCGCGTGCTCCCCAACCGTCTGTACACGTTCACGGACAACCCGCAGATCGCGCAGCAGATGGGCGGCCGACCCGGGCAGACCGTCGGCCCCGGTACGACCTTCCAAGCGCCGCCGGAGTCGCCCTCCCAGCACGTCCTGCGCGACCTTGTGCCGCTGCTGCGGCCCGGAGCCGGCGAGGTCCGCGTCCTCGCTTCGCGGCCCGCGCCCGCGGTCCTCGAGCAGTACACGGCCATCTACGCGCCCCTGATCGAACAGGCACGCCAGATGGACGCCGAGTGGCGCATGCAGGATGGCAGCCGGGCTTGGGTGTCGATCGACGCGGGGCACGTGCGCGTCGCGTACCGCGAGGACGGGCAGTCCTACGAGGAGGAGTTCTTCGTCGCCTATCTGCGCAACGACACCCGCATGTCCGGTCGGGGGCTGATGCCCGACACCTTCAACTCGAGCTGGCAGCGCATCGACGGCTCGAGCGCCCGCGCGCCGGAGGGCGCGCTCGACGCGCTGCTGCCGCTGGCGATCTCGACGGTCCAGAGCGTGCGCGCGACGCCGCGCTGGTCGGCCGTGCTGGCCGAGATGCACACGCGCATCTCCTCCGCGCGGCACCAGGCCAACATGGAGCAGCTCCGCCGGCAGCGCGAGGAGCTCTCCAAACGCTCGGAGAGCTTGGTCGACCTGCACTTCGAGGGTTGGAAGAAGCGCCAGGCGACCGAGGACCGCCTCCAACGCAGCCTGGTGAACTCGATCCACGGCGTCGACGACTTCGTGCGCTCCGACGGGACCCGCGTCAGCCTGCCCGACGGCTACGACCGGGTCTTCTACAGCCCGACCGACGGGGGGTACATCCTGACCAACGACAGCCTGCTCCAGCCCAACGTCGACCTCGAGGTCCGCGACTGGCAGCCGGTGGGCCGGGCGGGCCGCTGAGCCCTCCCCGGGCGGGGGAGGGGCTCGCAAGGGCCCCAGGGGCCCGTGCCCCAGCCCGGACGGCTCGGCCCGGCCTTGCACCGGCCTCCGCCGCCGCTAGGATCTCCCGACTCCTCGCCGGCCCGGAGGCCCCGCCATGCACGTCAAGATCCGCAAGAGCACGCTCAAGAAGGCCCGCAAGACGGGTTACCGCACCCGCCAACGGACCGCCGGCGGCCGCAAGGTCAACCGCCGCCAACGCGCGCGCCACGGCAGCTTCTAGAGGCGGCAGCCTTCGAGGCAGGGCGACGCCCGACGCGTCGACCGATCCGTCCGCTCCGATCCCCGAGCCTAGCCCCGCAGCGCGGCGGCGACGCGAGGACCGATCCCCGAGCACCCCATGGCCCAACGACCGCCCGCAGCGCCCCCCGACCGTGGGGCCTTCCTGCCCCGCACGCGCGCCCAGATGGAGCAGCGCGGTTGGGCCGAGCTCGACGTCCTGCTCGTCACCGGCGACGGCTACGTCGACCACCCCTCCTTCGGCGTGGCGGTCATCGGCCGCTACCTCGAGGCCCAGGGCTACCGCGTCGGCATCCTCGACGTGCCCGACCTCGAGCCCGACGGCTCGGGCTGGACGCGCCTGCCGGCCCCGCGCCTGTTCGTGGGCGTGAGCGCGGGGACCATCGACTCGATGGTCACCAACTACACCGCGGCCAAGAAGAAGCGCCGCCGCGATGTCTACCGTCCCGGTGGCGTGCCCGGCCGCCCCAACCGCGCGACGATCGCCTACACCGCCGCGGCGCGGCACCACTTCCCGGGTGTTCCGGTGGTGATCGGCGGCCTCGAGGCGGGCCCGCGCCGCTTGGCGTACTGGGACTACTGGGACGAACGCATGCGGCGCTCGATCCTGGTCGATTCGAAGGCCGATCTGCTCGTGTGGGGCATGGGCGAGCGCCAGGCGCTCGAGATCGCCCGCCGCCGCGAACGCGGGGAGACCCTGGGCGCCATCCCCGGCACCTGCGAGGTGTCGCGGGCCGAGGACCTGCCGGCGGGCGCGCGCAGCGTGCCGAGCTTCGAGGAGCTGGCCGCGGACGAGTCGCTCCTGATCGAGCTCTTCGAGGCGGTGCGCACGGAGAACTCGCCCAGCTCCGCGCCCCTCGCCCAACGCCACGATCGGCGCTTCGTGGTGCAGCATGCGCCGTACCTGCCGCCCACCCAGGCCGAGGTCGATTCGTTCTACGACCTGCCCTTCACCCGCCGCTGGCACCCCGACCACGACGCCGCGGGCGGCATCGCGGCCCTCGAGCCGGTGCGTTGGAGCCTCAACACGCACCGCGGGTGCATGGCGGACTGCTCGTTCTGCTCGATCACCTTCCACCAGGGCCGCACGATCCAGGGCCGCAGCGAGGAGTCGATCCTGCGCGAGGCCGCCGCGCTCGCCGCGCAGCACGACTTCCGCGGCACGATCACCGACGTCGGCGGCCCGACGGCCAACATGTACGGCCTGGGCTGCAAGCTGCTCGAGAAGGGCGAGCCGTGCCTGGGCCGCGACTGCCTGACCCCCGATCCGTGCCCGGCCCTGCGCCTTGACAAGACCACCGAGGGCTACCGCCGGCTGCTCTCGCTGGTGCGCGGCGTGCAGGGCGTCAAGCACGCCTTCGTCAGCTCCGGCATCCGCTACGACATGTTGCGCGGCAAGGACGGCGAGCTGCTGCCGCTGCACCACGACCTGGTGAAGCACCACGTCCCGGGCCGACTGAAGCTCGCGCCCGAGCACGCCTCGGCCGACACGCTGCGCTTCATGAACAAGCCCTCCTTCGACGTCTACGAGGCCTACGAGGCGGACTACAAGGAAGAGTGCAGGACCGCGGGCAAGGACCAACACCTGGTCAACTACTTCATCGTCGGCCACCCGGGCACGACCCTCGCGGATGCGCTGACGCTCTTCGAGAAGTTGCTCGAGCGCAACTACTCGCCCGAGCAGGTGCAGGAGTTCATCCCGTTGCCCATGACGCGCGCCCTCGTGCAACACGTCGTCGGCCGCGACCCGATCAGCGGCGAGGCGTGCCATGCGGTGCGCGGGAATCGCGAGCGGCGCATGCAGAAGGCGCTCGTGCGCTGGAAGGACCCCGATTCCCGGGCGCTGGTCGAGGAGGCCCTGCGCGAGGCCGACCGCCCCGACTTGCTGGAGCGCTTCCGCCGCGCGCTCTCCCTGCCGAAGTCCAGGGGAGCCTCCGCACCGAAGAAGGTCCTGCCCGAGGGCCTCGACGTGCTCGGCAACCTCGAGCTCGACACCTGCGGCTGACGGCCCGTCGGCGGGGCCCCTCGAGGAGACGTCCGGGGGGCGAGGAACCACGCCAGGGGGAGCCGCGCGCAGGTGACGCCGCCCCGGGGGCCGATCCCGGCGGGAATCCGCCCGCGTGGCTAGGATGCCGTCCTGGTTCGCGGGCGCCGGGGATGGCCCGTGCGCCGCGACCTTCACCGGAGTCGCGGAGGTCCTCCATGCAGTTGCGCGTTCCGTCCCTCCCCCTGGCGGTCCTGGGGTTCCTGACCCTTGCGCTCGCCTTCCCCGCGCCCGCGGCCCGCGCCGACGTGCGCTACCTCTACTCGGCCATCGACGGCAATCAGGAGGTGCCGCCCGTGCCGACCGCGGCCACGGGACAAGGCCTCTACATCCTGAACGACGTGCTGGGCGTGCTGGAGTTCGAGATCACGTTCCAGAACCTGTCCTCGCCCGAGAACGCGGCCCACTTCCACGGCCCCGCACCCGCCGGGGCCAGCGCCGGGGTGCTCTTCAACCTGCCGGCCGGGTCCCCGAAGCTCGGCACGTGGCCGGTGAACGCGACGCAGATCGGGCACCTGCTCAACGGCCTGGTCTACGCCAACATCCACACGAACCTCTGGCCGGGCGGGGAGATCCGTGGACAGCTCGAGGTCCTGGGTCGCGGCTACTGCTTTGGCGACGGCACGGGCACGCCTTGCCCGTGCGCGAACTCGGCCGGCCCGCACGAGGGCTGCCGCAACTCCAGCGGCTTCGGCGGTCGCCTGCGGCCCGCGGGCGAGCTGGGTCCCGCTCCGGCGAGCCTGCGCATGGTGGCCGACCGCCTGCTCCCGGGCCAACCGGTGCTGCTCTTCCGGGGCGGCAACGCGGTGAACGGCGGGAACGGCGCCGTGTTCGGAGACGGGCTGCGCTGCGTGGGCGGCGCGGTCGTGCGCCTGGGCGTGCGGATCCCCGACGCCTCCGGTCGGGCGCAGTGGGACCTGGGCTCGGTGCTCGCGCCGCCGCCCGGTCAGTTCCTGCGCTACCAGGGCTGGTTCCGCGACCCTCCCAGCCCCTGCGGCACCGGGTTCAACCTCACCAACGGGGTCGAGCTGCAGTAGCGCCCGCGCGCTTCACAGGCGCAGGCGATCGGCGGCCCAGGTGAGCTCGCGCAGGCGCCAGGCGAGGTGGCCGTCGAGCGCCCCTGGCGCCAGGCGCCAGGTCCAGTTGCCGTGCACCGTGCCGGGCGTGTTGGTGCGGGCCTCGGAGCCCAAGCCGAGCACGTCCTGCACGGGCGCGATCGCGATGCGCGCCGGCGAGGTCCAGGCCGCGCGCACGAGGCTCCAGGGGAAGTGCTCCGGAGCGCCGCCGACGTAGACCAGGGCCCGCGCGCGGGCCTCGGGCGAGGCGCCGGCGAGCCAGCCCGCGGAGGTGTCGTTGTCGTGGGTGCCGGTGTAGGCCAGGCACAGCTCGGGGTGGCGGTGGGGTTGGTGCTCGCTCCCGCCCTCGTCGAAGGCGAACTGCAACACGCGCATCGTGGGCAGGGCGAAGTCGGCGGCCAGCGCGCGCACGTCGCGGGTCACCAGGCCCAGGTCCTCGGCGACCAGGGGCAGGGCGCCGCCGAGGCCGCGCTCGAGGGCGGCCAGGAGATCGCGCCCGGGCTGCGCGCGGTAGCGACCCTCGCGGGCGTGTTCGCGGCCGTAGCGCACCTCCCAGGCGCGCACGAGCCCGATGAAGTGGTCGATGCGCACCAGGTCGAAGCGTTCGAGCTGGGCCCGCACGCGCCGGATCCACCACTCGAACCCGGTGCGCCGGTGCTGGGTCCAACGGTAGTGGGGATGGCCCCAGAGCTGGCCGTGCTCGGAGAAGGCGTCCGGGGGCACGCCGGAGACGACCCGCGGTCGGCCCTGGCGGTCGAGGCGAAAGAGCGCGGGCTGCGCGCGCACGTCGCTCGAGGCGAGCTCGACGAAGAGTGGCAGGTCGCCGAGCAGCCGCACGCCGCGGGCGGCGGCGTGGGCTCGCAGGGCGCGCCACTGGCGCTCGAAGGCGAACTGGCAGAATCGGGCCAGCTCCGCGTCGGGCCCGGCGAAGCGCGCGAAGTCCTCGAGCCAGGGCGCGCTGCGCGCGCGGAACTCGGCGAAGTCCGCCCGCTCGGGCCCGCCCTGTTCGACGAAACGCGCCTGGGCCAGCCGCAGGAGCGGCAACTTGAAGGCCCGCGCGGCGGCGTAGTCGATCGGGCCGGTGCCGAACTCGCCGGGGGCGGCGAGCTCCGCCGGCGCGAGCCAACCCTCGTCGACCAGGCCCTGGAGCGAGAGCAGGAGCTCCTCTCCGGCGAAGGAGGAGGTCGCGCTGTAGGGCGAGCTGCCGCCGCCCAGGGATCCCACCGGCAGCATCTGCCACCAACGCTGGCCGGCCTCGGCCAGCCAGTCGACGAAGGCGCGCGCCGCGCCCAGGTCGCCGACGCCGTGGGGTCCAGGCAGGGAGGCGAGCGGGAGCAGGAGGCCGCTGGCCCGCTCCCCGAACAGGGCGTGCTGCGTCCGCGCGCTCACCGCGCCCCCAGGGCCAGGAACCAGGCGCAACCCAGGAGCACGAGGGCCAGGATCCCCGCGGCCCGCTGCACGCGCGCACCGGGCGCGCCCTGGGTCCGGCCGCGGAAGGTGAGACCCAGGGAGACTCCCGCCAACAGCCCCGTCACGTGGGCGCCCACGTCGGTCTTCTCGCCGCCCGTGCCCAGGAAACCGAGCAACGCGCCGGCCGCGAGGAAGGGCGCCAGGCGCAGCACCCAGCCGCCGCGTCGCGTGCCCCACGCGCGCCATTGCAGGGAGGCGAGCAGACCCAAGGCGCCGAACACCGCCGTCGAGGCGCCCAGGGAGCGGTGGGGGCCGGCGTGCAGCCAGACGTTGACGAGGTTCCCCAGCGCCCCCGCCCCGAGGATGCCGAGCCAGGCCACGCCGCCGCCCACCACCTGGGCGCACAGGTGCCCGAGGGCCGCGCCGAGGAACAGGTTGCCCGCCAGGTGCGGGAGGTCGGCGTGCAGGGTCAGGGCCGTGAAGGTGCGCCAGAGCTCGCCGTCCTGGATGCGCTCGCTGTCGACGCGGCCGCGCTGCAGCAGGCGCGACCCGTGGGCGGTCGCGTGCGCCAGCGCGTGCATCGCGCCCAACACGAGCGCGTACACGGCCGGGCCCAGGAACGAGGTCGGCACGGGGCGAAAGCGCTCCACGCGCGGCGGCCAGCCCTGGTTCTCCTGCTCGTAGCGCTCGAGCTCGAACTCGGCGCGCTCGAACAGCGGCGCGGGCACGTCGAGGGCCACGTGGCCGGGCGCCTCGCGCAGCCGGTGGGGCAGGTTCAGCGACTGGAGCAACAACGACAGCTCGCCCGCGCGCCGGCGGCCGACGCGACGTAGCTCCAACCAGCCGGGGGAGGGCGCTTCCACGGGGGGCCTGTCTAGGGTTCGGGCACGCCGGTGGCCATCGCGCCGCCGGGGGTTCCGCGCGGGGCGCGGAAGGCGCGCGCCAGGGTGAGGTCCTGCTCCTGGTAGCTCGCCCCCGCGCGGCCGGCGCCGTACAGGCGCTCGGGTCGGCCGTGGGTGCGGAAGAACCGCAGGCGGAAGAACACCTGCCCGTCCTCGATCAGGAAGGGCACGTCGCGGGCGCGCACCTCGAGCACCGCCGGCGTGCCGCCGGGCAGGGGGCGGCCGGCGTCGTCCTCGCGCCAACCGAAGCCGCTGTCGAAGAAGCCCGCGTAATTGTTGCGCAGCTCGCCGATGCCGACGTCGACGGGCGTCATCTCGGCCGCCAGGTCGGGCGGGACGGCGACCCGCTCGCGGCTCGCGAAGAGGTAGAAGGGGCCCGGCTCGAGGATGCAGCGGCCGCCGGGTGCGCGCACGGGCTCGAAGAACTCGTGGGCGTCGTGCGCGCCCTCGCGCGCGAACTCCAGCACGGCGTCCGTGTGGCGCGAGCGCCACCCGGCGGGGTCGCGGCCGGCGAGGCCGACCGAGAGCAGGAGGCCGCCCTCCTCGTCGATCCGCAGGGCCTCCAGGGGGACGGGCGCGCCCGCCGCGTGACACAGGGGTCGGCGCGAGTGCTCGGCGCGCAGCGCGTCCGCGTCGAGGGCCGGGCGGCCCTGGAACAGGCGCACCTGGCACAGGCGGTCGCCGCGCGCGAGGCGCACGCGGAAGGAGAGCGGCGCGACCTCGAGCAGCAGCTTGCCCCGGTACCCGGCCGGCGCCTCGTCGAAGCGCGGGTGACCCGCGCACAGCACGCGCGTGAACAGGTCGCAGCGGCCCGCGGAGCTGCGCGGGTTGAAGCGCGCGCGCACGGTCGGCGGCAGGTCGAGGCGTTCCTCGAGCTCCACCAGGTACACCGCCCCGCGCTCGAGCACGAGGCCCCCGGGGCCCAGCTCGAGGGGCTCGGCGCCGAGCTCCGCCAGGCGTTCCTCGAAGCGGCGCGCGTCGGGCAGGAACCCGGCCCGCACGCGCCAGGCGCGGGCGCCCAGGCGCAGGTCCAGGCTGGCGGGTTGGAGCGCGCGGGGCTCGGGGGGCGCGGCCCCGGGTTCGACGCGGATCCAGGCGCCGAGGACGGCCGCGAGGTCGCGGTCGACCAGCAGCCGGTCGGTGGGGACGCCGGTGGGGGGCACTTCGGTGGGGAACATGGGGCCGGGGCGCGGGGGCGGGGAGTGTAGGGCGCGGTGGCCGCCCGCGGCGGGGGCGAGTAGACTCTCCGCCTCGAAATCCGGCCGCCGCCCTCGATCGCGACCGGCCCCGGTCCCGTGCAACCCGCGCCATGAAGATCCACGAGTTCCAGGCCAAACAACTCCTCGAGCGCTTCGGCCTCGCCGTCCCGCGGGGCAAGGAGCTCACCTCCGCCGACCAGGCGGCCGACGCCTTCCGCACCCTCGGCCGGCCGCTGGCGGTGGTCAAGGCCCAGATCCACGCCGGCGGGCGCGGCAAGGCCGGCGGGGTGAAGCTCGTGCGCAGCGCGGACGAGGCGCGGGCGGCCGCGGCGGAGATCCTGGGCAAGACCCTCGTCACGCACCAGACCGGCCCCGCCGGGCAACTCGTGCGGCGCCTGTGGATCGAGGAGGGCTCGCAGATCGCCAAGGAGTTCTACATCGGCCTGGTGGTCGACCGCGGCGAGCAGCGCCCGGTGATGATGGCCTCCTCCGAGGGCGGCATGGAGATCGAGGAGGTTGCGGCCAAGACCCCCGAGAAGATCCTCAAGGCCGGCTTCTCGCCCGCGGACGGCCTGTCGGCCGCCGACGCCGAGCGCCTGGCGCGGGGCATCGGCATCCCGGCGGCTTCGATGCCCGAGGCGCTGAAGTTCCTGCAGGGCCTGGCGCGTTGTTTCTGCGAACTCGACTGCTCCCTGGCCGAGATCAACCCCCTGGTCCTGACCGCCGACGGGCGCGTGTTGGCCCTCGACGCGAAGATCACCTTCGACGACAACGCGCTCTTCCGACACCCCGAGCTGGCCCCCCTGCGCGACCTCCACGAGGAGGACGACAAGGAGATCGAGGCCAGCAAGTACGGCCTCTCCTACATCGCGCTCGACGGCAACATCGGCTGCATGGTCAACGGCGCGGGCCTGGCCATGGCCACCATGGACGTGATCCAGCTCAACGGCGGGATGCCGGCCAACTTCCTCGACGTGGGCGGCGGCGCCAGCGCCGAGAACGTCACGGCGGCTTTCAAGATCCTGCTCTCCGACCCCAACGTGAAGGGCGTGCTGGTCAACATCTTCGGCGGCATCATGCGCTGCGACGTGATCGCGACGGGCGTGATGCAGGCCGTCCAGCAGGTGAAGTTGAACGTGCCCCTGGTCGTGCGCCTGGAGGGCACCAACGTCGAGAAGGGCCGGTCCATGCTCGAGGCCTCGGGCCTGCCGATCGTGACCGCCACCGACCTCGACGACGCCGCGCGCAAGATCTGCGCGGCCGTGAAGCAGGCCTGATCGAACCTCCGCGGAGCACCCCCATGAGCATCTTCGTCGACTCCGACACCCGGGTCCTGTGCCAGGGCTTCACCGGCAAGACCGGCACCTTCCACAGCGAGCAGGCCATCGCCTACGGCACCAAGATGGTCGGCGGCGTGAACCCCAAGAAGGCCGGCGAGCAGCACCTGGGCCTGCCGGTCTTCGGGTCGGTGGCCGAGGCGCGCCGGGCCACGGGCGCCAACGCGACCGTGATCTACGTCCCGCCGCCCTCCGCGGCCGAGGCCATGCTGGAGGCCATCGAGGCCGAGATGGAGCTCATCGTGACCATCACCGAGGGCATCCCGGTGCTGGACATGGTGCGCGTCGTCGAGGCCCTGCGCGGCTCGCGCTCGCGCCTCGTCGGTCCCAACTGCCCCGGCGTGATCACGCCCGGACAGTGCAAGATCGGCATCATGCCGGGCTACATCCACAAGCCCGGCCGCGTGGGCGTCGTCTCGCGCTCGGGCACGTTGACCTACGAGGCCGTCTGGCAGCTCAGCGAGCGCGGCATCGGCCAGTCGAGCTGCGTGGGCATCGGCGGCGACCCGGTCAACGGGACGAACTTCGTCGACTGCCTGCGCGCCTTCCAGGCCGACGAGGACACCGACGCGGTGATCCTGATCGGCGAGATCGGTGGCTCGGCCGAGGAAGAGGCCGCCGAGTTCATCGCCGCCGAGATGACCAAGCCCGTCGTGGGCTTCATCGCCGGCCGCACCGCGCCCCCCGGCAAGCGCATGGGCCACGCCGGAGCGATCATCTCCGGCGGCAAGGGCACCGCCGCCGAGAAGGTCGCGGCCCTGGAACGGGCCGGCGTGGCCGTCAGCCCGAGCCCCGCGCAGATGGGCGAGCTGATGGAGCGGCGCCTGCGCGAGAGCGGGTTGCTCGCCGCCCGCACCTGACCCGCTCGGGCGTCCTCACCCCGGGGATGCGGGGATCCGGCGGCGCGCGGGGAGCGGACTTCGCCCCGCGCGCCGCCCTGCTACCCTGATCGTTCCGACGCGACCACGCAGCGGGCACGGCACATGGATCCCTCGGGAGTCAGGGCGGAGCAGGGGGAGTGGGGCGAGGGCCGGCGGCCCGCCGAACCCTCGCGCGAGGCGCTCGAGGTCTTCGCCGCGCACCTCTCGGGCATCGAGGCCGGCGCGCCGCAGGACTTCGCCGCGCTGTGCGCCGCCCACCCCGGGTTGGCGGGCGAGCTCGCGCAGCTCGAGGCCGAGTGGGTGCGCGTGCACGCCCTGCTCGAGCGCCTCTCGCCGCCGCCGGGTTTCTCGGCCACCCTGCGCGCGCGCTACGAGCTCGACACGCGGGACGGGGGCAGCCCGGGCTCCGAGGGCCCCTCGGTGGGCGGGGCCCTCGCGGGGGGGCCGGACGCGGTCGCCGCCTGGCTCGCCGCCCGGGCCCCCAGCACCCGGCGCTACCGCACCCGACGGGAGGTCGCCCGGGGCGGGATGGGCGTGATCCTGGAGGTCTGGGACGAGGACCTGCGCCGGCGGCTGGCGATGAAGGTCGTGCTCGAGCGCGCGCGGGCGAGCGCCGCGGACGACAGCGGCGCGCCGCGGCGCCTGGCGCGGTTCCTCGAGGAGGCCCAGATCACGAGCCAACTCGACCACCCGGGCATCGTGCCGGTGCACGAGGTCGGGCGCGACGAGGCCGGACGCATCTTCTTCACCATGCGCCTGGTCGACGGCCGCGACCTGCGCGAGGTGATCGAGCTGGCCCGCGCCGGGCGCGAGGGTTGGACCCGCACGCGCGTGCTCGGCGCGTTGCTCAAGGTGTGCGAGGCGATGGCCTACGCGCACTCGAAGAACGTCGTGCACCGCGACCTGAAGCCGGCCAACGTGATGGTCGGGCGCTTCGGCGAGACCTACGTGATGGACTGGGGCCTGGCCAAGGTGCTGGGACGGCGCGACCCGCACGACCTGCGCCTGGCGGTGGAGCCGCGCGCCCACGGGCAGCACGACGCAGAGCGCGCTGGGGAGGACGGGCGGCGCGCGGAACGGCCGAGCCTCGATCCGGTCGTCACGCTGCGCAGCGACAGCACCCACGGCGCGGACTCGCCGCTGCGCACGCTCGATGGCGACATCGTCGGCACGCCGGCCTACATGGCCCCCGAGCAGGCCCAGGGTCGGCTCGACGAGGTCGGCCCGCGCAGCGACATCTACTCGGTCGGGTCGTTGCTCTACCACCTGCTCGCCGGGCACATGCCCTACGAGCCCCTGGGGGAGACGGTGCGCGCCACCGCCATCCTCGAGGCCGTGCGCGCCGGCCCGCCCTGGCCGCTGCGCAAGCTCGACCCGACCCTGCCGGCGGAGCTGGTGGCGATCGCCGAGAAGGCCATGGCCCGCGATCCGCTCGAGCGCTACGCGAGCATGATGGACATGGCCGAGGACCTGCGCGCCTACCTCGAGGGGCGCGTGGTCAGCGCCTACACGAGCGGCGTCCTCTACGAGGCGCGCAAGTGGGTCGAGCGCAACCAGGGCGTCGCGGCCGCGCTCTTCGCCCTGGTGCTGCTGGCCGTCGGCAGCGGTGTGTTCTTCGTCTGGCAGCAGGCCCAGAACCTCGAGCAGCTCGGGCGCGAGCAGGCCGCCACGAGCCTGGCCCTCGAGCGCGCCATCGACGCCGAGGACGAGCTGCGCAGCAAGGTCGAGGAGCTCGAGTCCACCCAGCGCCAGCTCCTGTCCGCCCGCGACCGCGCGGACGAGAAGGCCCGCGAGGCCCTCGAGCAACAGCGGCACGCGTTCGAGCAACGCGACGTCGCCGCGCGCAACGCCTCGCGGGCCGAGCGCCAGACCTATCGCGCCAACCTGATCGCGGCCGAGTCGAGCCTGCGGCTCGAGGAGCTGCCGCGCGCTTCGGCGGCCCTGGACGCCTGCGAGCCCGCCCTGCGCGGTTGGGAGTGGCGCCACCTCGCCCTGCAGACCGACGAGAGCGTCCAGAGCTGGGCGCGCCTGTTCAGCGGCGCCGCGTCGGTGTGCCTGGGCGCCGATGGACGGCTCGTCGTGAGCGCGGGCCACGACCGCGTGCACGCCCTGGTGCACGAGCTCTCGACCGGCCGCACGGTGCGCTTGCCCGGGGGCATCCTGCCGGCGTTCCTGGGCCCGGCCCCGCGGCAGGTGGCGGCGCTCTCGCCCAACGGGCTCTCGGCCGCTACGAGCCTGGGCCGCGAAGTGCAGCTCTGGAACGCGCTCGAGGGCCGACCGTTGCTGCGCCTGGTGGGGCACGAGGGCCCGGTGACGAGCGTCGCCTGGAGCGCGGACGGCCGGCGTCTGCTCACGACCTCGGAAGATGGCAGCGTGCGGGTGTGGGAGCCGCTCACCGGACGAGCGGTCGCGGTGCTCACCGGCGGCGAGGGGCCCCTGCGCGCGGCCGCCATCGACGCCGACGGTCGCACCGTGGTGGCCGGCGGCGACGACCGGTTGGTGCGCGTGTGGGACCTCGAGGGCGACGGGAACGCGCCGCGCCTCGTGCACGCGTTGGGCGGGCACAGCCGGCCCATCACGGACCTGGTCTGGTCGCCGACCGAGCGCAGCTTCTGCGCGTCGGCCTCCGAGGACGGGACCTTGATCGTCTGGAACGTCGAGGAAGGTGGCAAGCACACCATGCTCCGCGGCCACGTGGGAGCGGTGCACGCGTGCGCCTTCACCATCGACGGCCGACGGGTGATCTCGGGCGGCGCCGACGGGACCCTGCGGCTGTGGGCGACCGAGACCGGCGAGGGTCTGCGCGTCCTGCGCGGCCACGGCCAGCCGGTCGTGGCTGTGCTGGGCCTGGCCGACGGGCGCGTCGCGAGCGCGTCCCTCGACGGAAGCGTGCGCCAGTGGGACCTCGATTGGCGGCCGGAGGGGCTCGAGCTGGAGGCCTGGGGCTCGGTGGCCGCCCTCGGGCACGACCCGGCGCGGGGATGGGTGCTCGCCTGGCCGCAGCGCGGCGGCTCCCGCGGGTGGGTGGCCGAGACGGGGGAACTCCTGTTCGTCCACGCCCGCACGGAGGCCGGCCCGGCGCGCAGCGCGACCGCGGTCGCCTACTCGCCCGACGGCCGCTTCGTCGCCGAAGGCAGCCTGCGCGGTCCGGTGTCGTTGCTGCGCACCGCGGGCGGCGAGCTCGCGCGTTCGATCGAGGCCGAGCACGGCGGCGCGTCGGCCCTGGCCTTCTCCGGCGACGGCCGCTGGTTGGCCTGGATCGCGGGGGACGAGGGCGTGTACGTGCTGGACCTCGAGGACCCCGCCAGCGTGCCGCGACGGCCCGCGGAGGGTCCACGCCGGACGCGGGTCCTGGCGCTCTCCCACGACGGGACGTTGCTCGCCGCGGCTTCGGCCGACGAAGCCGTGCGGGTCTTCGACCTCGTCGAGGGCCGTACCGTGGCGCTCTTCTCGCGCGCCCATCCGCGGCGCGTGACGGCCATGGCCTTCGACCCGCGCGGGGAGCGGCTCCTGACCGCCTCGCAGGACGGCACGATCGCCGTGCGGCGGATCCAGGAGCGCGACGTCGCGTTGCGGCTGGTGGGTCACGACTCGGAGGTCCTGTCGGTGGCCTTCGACCCCCAGGGCCAGCGCATCGCGAGCGGCGCGCGCGACGGCGGAGTGCGCGTCTGGGATCCGCTCTGGGGCGACGTGTTGTTGGCCCTCGGCGGCCACGCCGGGGCGGTGACCGCAGTGGCCTTCAGCGCCGACGGCCAACGGCTGCTCTCGGGGGACGACCGCGGCGCGGTGCGCATCTGGGAGTCCTCGCCGGCCGCGCCGCGCTACGCGCAGCTCGAACGCTCGCGGCGGGTGCAGCGCGAGGCCGGCGTGTTGGTCGACAGCCTCTACGAGCGGCTCAACTGGTCGGCCCTGGTCGTCTCCGCGCTCGAGGCCAACCGCACCCTGGAGAGCGAGATGCGCGCCGCCAGCCTGCGCCTGGCGCGCATCCGCGCGGCCGATCCGCTCTTCCTGGCGGGCAAGGCGTACGAGGTCCTGCTGCAACCGGCGAGCGCGCCCAAGGACCTGAGCGCGGCGGTGGCCGCCGCGCGCGCGGCGCACGACATCCGTCCGGACCTCCCGGTGACCTCCGGCGTGTTGGGGGCGGCCCTGGTGCGCGCGGGAGAGCTCGACGCCGGCTTGGGGTTGCTGGAGCTCGCGATCCGCGAGCGGCGCACGCGCAACCTGCCCCCGGATGGGCGCGACTTCGGCTTCCGTGCCCTCGCCCGCCTCGAGCGGGGCGAGCCGCTCGGCGTGCGCGAGGACCTCGAGCGACTGCGTTCCCTGGCCGAGCAACTGCCGAGCACGGAGCGCACGGCGGCCTACGTGTTGGGTCGGGAGCTCGAGGGCCGGCTCGAGGCGCTGGTGGGCACCGAAGGCGAGGGTTCGTGAGCACGCCGCGGGAGTGGCGCGTCGAGCGCACCGCGGACGGTAGCCCGACGCTCGTGCACCCCGACCATGGCGAGGCCTGCCACTCGGCGCACGGCGCCTGGAGCGAGGCCTGGGGTCGGCACGTGCTCGCCTGCGACCTGCCCGGCCGCCTCGCGCGGGGGAGCGCGCTGCGGCTGCTCGACGTCGGCACCGGCCCGGGTCTCTCGCTCGCCGCGGCCTTCCTCGCCGCCGAGCAGCACGACGCGCCGCTGCTGGTGACGACCCTCGAGATCGACCCGCGCGCGCCGCGGGCGGCGCTCGAACTGGCTCGGGCGGAGGCGCCGGAGCGGCCTTGGACGGGCCCCTGGCGCGCGGTGGCGGCGGCGCTCGCGGCGGCCCTCGGGGCCGAGCCCCGGCCGGACGGCGCGCGGGAGGTGCCCTTGGGTCGCGGCGCGCTGCGCCTGGTCCTGGGGGATGGGCGCCGGACCCTGCCCGGACTCGATCCGGCGCAGCGCTTCGACGTCGTGTTCCTCGACCCGTTCTCGCCGCGCTCGGATCGCGCGCTGTGGGAGCCGACCTTTCTGCGCGAGGTCGCGCGTCGCATGGCTCCGGGATCCGTGCTCTCGACGTACAGCGCGGCCACGGCGGTGCGCGCGGGGCTCGTGGCCGCGGGGCTCGGGGTCTGCCTCGGCCCGCGGGTGGGAACCAAACGCGAGGGCACCCTGGCCGGGCCGGACCTCGCCGGGGCGCCGCTCCCGCCCCGCCTCGCGCGCCGCCTGGAGCGCCGCGCGGACGAGCTCCGCGCCCCGTTCTGCGTCGAAGCGCCGCGGCCGTGATCGCCCGCGGCGCCCACGCGCGCCCGAGGCGGGCAAAATCCTGCCCGGACGGCCGATCGGCGGCACCCTCCGATGACCTAGAATGCGAGGCCGACCCGTCGAGGGTCCCCGGCGTGCGCCCGCAGGTCCCCGAGTTCCCCTCGGTCGGCGCGGGCCACCCTTGGACCGACTCGGGGTCCGCGAGCGACTATGTCCAACCTAGCCATCGGAATGCCGGGCATGTGGGAGCTCCTGATCCTGGTCGGGATCGTGCTCCTGCTCTTCGGCGCGCGCAAGCTGCCCGAGCTGGCGCGCGCCATGGGTTCGTCGATCACGCAGTTCAAGAAGGGGCTGCAGGACGCGGAGGGCAACGAGAAGCTCCCCCCGGCCCCGGGCGCGGGCGGGACGCTGCACTCCGGTGAGACGCGCCGCGAAGGATCGCGGGAGTGAACGCGAGGTGAGCCGTTCGGTGCTGGAGCGCCCCATCGTGGACCCGAACCTGCGCGCGGATGCCGCGGCCGCGGCCCCCGGAGGCATCCTGGGGGTCGTGCTGTGCGGCGGCCGCAGCCGACGCATGGGCTTCGACAAGGGCGCCGCGGAGTTGGGCGGACGATCCCTCGTCGAACGCGCGGCGCGGACGCTCCTCGCGCTGACGCCGCGGGTCGTCCTCGCCTGTGGACCGGAGCCGCGCTATCGCGAGGTGGGTCTGCCGCTCGTGCTCGACGAGCCGGGCCTGGGCGGTCCCACTGCGGGGTTGGTGGCGGCCCTCGAGCGGGGCGAGGACGAGTGGGCGCTGGTGCTCGCCTGCGACATGCCGCGGGTCGTCCCGGCGGACTTCCTCGCGCTCCTGCGCGCGGCCGGCGATGGCGGGCTCGACGCCTGCAGCTTCGCGGGCGAGAGCGGCGAGGACCCGCTGTGCGGGGTCTACCGCCGCAGCCTGGCGCCGGCCATGCGCGCGGCCCAGGCCGCGGGTCGCCTGCGCGTGCGCGCGTTCCGCGACTTCCCGCGCGCCGACGGCGAGCTCCCGCGGACGGCGGCGCTCGCCTGGGAGCGCGCGCGCGCCGCGACCGGCGTGCGGGTGGACGATCCCGCATGCAATCTGAACACCCCCGAGGACCTCGAGACCGAGCGCCGACGCTGCGACGGGGAGGTGCGTGCGTGAGTCCGGCCGATGCGCGACTGTTGCGTCTGCTCGAGCCCATCGAGGCCGACATGCAGCGCATGCGCGATCTCTTGATCGCCCAAGTGGCCGACGCCTCGGCCGCGGTCACCGACATGACCCAGCACCTGGGGCGCTTCCGCGGCAAGCAGCTGCGCGGCGCGCTGGTGTTGCTCACGGGGCGGGCCACGGGGCGCGCGACCGACGAACACCCGGCGATGGCGGCCATCGTCGAGATGATCCACCTGGCGACGTTGGTGCACGACGACGTGCTCGACGCGGCCACCGTGCGCCGGCGGGTCGCGTGCGTGCACCAGCGTTGGGACAACCAGGTGGCCGTCCTCCTGGGCGACTTCCTCTACGCCCGGGCCTTCGCCCTCTCGACCGACCTCTCCTCGCGCCTGTGCAGCCAGGTGCTCTCCGAGACGACGCGCCGACTGTGCGTGGGGGAGATCGACCAGAGCGCCCAGCGCTACCACTTCGAGCTCTCCCAGGAGCGCTACGAGGCCATCGCCGGCGCCAAGACCGCGGGCCTCTACGCCGCGGCCTGCGAGCTGGGGGTGCGCTACCCGGACGCGGAAGAGGCCCTGGGCCGCGAGATGCGCGCCTTCGGCTGGGAGATCGGCCTGGCGTTCCAGATCGTGGACGACTGCCTGGACCTGATGGGGGACCCGGACGTCGTGGGCAAGAACGTCGGCACCGACGTCGCCGACGGCAAGGTCACCCTGCCGGTGCTGCACGTCTACGCGGGCGCCGACGGCGCGACCCGCGCGCGCATGCGCGACGCGTACACCCTGCCCGGGCTCGAGGATCGCCTCGGGCGTTTGCACGGCGTGTGCGACCTCGAGCCCGGCATCGAGTACGCGATGGGCCGGGCCCGAGAGCTGGTACTGTGCGCGATGCGCCGCCTCGAGCCCTTGCCCGCCTCGCCGGCTCGCGCGGCCCTCGAGGAGTTGAGCGGGTTCGTGCTCCAGCGCCGCTGGTGAGTTTCCCCGCCCGAGCCCGATGAACGACGGAGAAGGCCCGCCGATGCAGACGCAGAAGACCATGGACCCGATCGAGTCGAGCGGCCCCGCCCAATCCGCCGGTGCGGCGCCCCCCAAGCCGAAGCACTTCCGTTGGGGGTTCTTCTCGGCCGCGGGCGTGATCCTGCTCCTGATGTTGATCGGGCAGGCTTTCTGGACCGTGTACGGCACCTTTGCCCAGGACGGGTTCTCGGTGCGCGACGGCCTGTTCCTGGCGTTCTGCGCCTCGACGCTGGTGCTGTGCTACCTGACGCGCCAGGCCATCCTGCGCTTCTTCCGGGACATGCACGTCGGCGTCGCGCTGACCTCGATCGGCACGATCGCGGTCTGCATCGGGGTGCTCGTGCCGCAGATCGAGGGCTTCGAGGATCCCGAGCAGCGGGTCACGCGCGAGAACTACGAGGAGCAGTACAAGCAGTTCCGCTGGGCGGAGGGCTACTTCCTCTACCACATGCTGAACGCGGTCCCGATCTACGGGAAGGTCTTCGGCAAGGGCCTGCCCGAGGCGGAGATCCCCGAGCCGGTGCTGGCGCGCCTGGACGACTACGGCCGCAAGTACGGCCGTGAGGAACAGAAGAACCGCCGGATCCAGATGGAGGCGGCCTTCCGCAGCGGCCCCAAGAGCAACGAGATCCGGGCCCTCATCGACCGCCACGACGACACCCTGCGCTCGGCCTTCAACCTGGCCACCACCCTGGACCTCAACCGGGCCTACAAGTCGCACTGGTTCCGGACCCTGGGCTGGCTCCTGGGCTTCGCCCTGCTCGCGAACCTGTTCAAGTTCTCGCTGCGCAAGCTGCTCTCGGTCCAGAAGATCGGCTTCCTCGTCACGCACCTGGGCATGCTCGGGATCCTGATCGGGGTCGCGTTCAGCGCCAAGCACACCGAGCGCGGCATCCTGCACCTGGACCTGCGCGAAGCGCCCAAGCGCGACTTCTGGCGCCACCACGACCCCAACAAGCCGGGGCGCATGCCGTTCTGGGTGCGGCTCGATCACTTCGGTCGTCAGGACTGGAAGCAGCTCGAGGTGGGCTTCCTCGACGAGGACTTCCAGACCCGCCCGCCGAGCTACACCCTCTGGCGCGGGCGCGAGATCGACCTCGACTGGATCGAGGACGCGGGCACGGGTAAGCTCCGACCGCGCATCCGCCTGCGGGTGAAGGACCTCGCCGAGCATGCGCACGTCGGGCCCCCGATCCTGCGCGAGGCCGCGACGAACGAGTCCGGCTTCGGCCCGCTGGTCGAGCTGCGGGTCCCCGACTTCACCCGCATCCTGAAGGCCGTTCGCTCCGGAGCCCAGCCCGGAGAGTCCGGGGACGTGCGGCGCATCGAGTACCTCTCGCCGCAGATCCCGGGCAAGGAGCTGCACTGGGATCCCCTGTGGGAGTTCCGCCTCAAGGCCGTGCACGTGGGCGAGGCCGAGCGCGCCTCGCTCGATCCGCGCACGCTCTTCCCCGGCCCCGCCGATGCGCGCCTGGGCGTGCTTTCGGTGCGCAGCCTCGGGGCGGGGGACGTGGTCGCCCAACGGGTGGTCGTGGGGGAGCTCGGCCAGCGCTTCTCGGCGCCCGGCGGATACGAGATCGAGGTCGTCGAGGCCACCGCCCACCACCAGGTGGACCCCAACACCTTGAGCGAGATCCGCGACCCGCGGCCGTTGGCCGAGCAGCCGCCGCTGTACCCGGGCCTGTGGGTGAAGATCCACGCGGCCGACGGCCGCAGCGAACGCCGGCTGGTGCTCGAGCAGGTCGAGGCCTCCCAGCACGGCAAGCAGGAGAAGTACGAGTTCGACGATCTGGTTCTGGACCTCGAGTGGGAGCGTTGGGCCAGCGCCGGCCCGCCGCGTCACGCCCTGGTGTGGGGCGGGGGCGGGGCACCGACCCTCTACTCGGAGAGCGGCGAGCGCCGGACGCTCGAGCTGGGCACGATGCTGCCGCTGGGCGAGCGCACGAACGTGATCCTCGCCCGGGCCATCGAGGACGCGACCTTCGAGAAGAACCTGCGCTTCGACCCCGACATCGTCGTGTCGGGTTTCGACCAGAGCTTCTACTCCCAGGACGCCAAGGGCCTGGTCCTGGACGTGATCCTCGACCCGGAGACCCCCGACGAACGGGTCGAGGAGGTTCGCATGGCGACCACTTCGGCCAGCCTGGCGGACCTGTGGCGCGACCCCGAGAACCGCTTCTATCTGCGCTACTTCGAGAACACCCGCGTCATGCCCTTCGAATGGCGCAGCGTGCTCTCGATCTACGAGAAGCACCCCGAGGGCACCGTGCGCATCTTCAGCGGGGCCAGCGGCGAGCCCATCGAGTCGCTTCCCGAGCCCCTGCGGGCCCAGGTGCACTCGCTCTACGAGGCCAACCGCAAGCGACCCGACATCGACGGTGGCCTGCTGACGCTGCGCGACCTCGACGGCGACGGTCACAATGACTTCGTCGGTCCCGTCAAGCGCGTCGATCTCGGCCCCGAGGCGCAACGCGAGATCCGCGTGAACGACTACTTCAAGTACCGCGGCTACCGGTTCTTCCAGACCAACGCGATCCCCGAGATCCCGACCTATTCGGGGATCGGCGTCGTCTACGACCCCGGCATCCTCACCGTGCTCGCGGGCATGTACACGGTGATCGGCGGGACCATCCTGGCTTTCATCGTCCGCCCGCTGGTCGAGAGTTCGCGCCGCCGCCGCAAGCTGGCGCAGCGCGCCTGAGTCTCTGAAGGGAGCCCCATCCGATGAGCTTCACCGAGTGGTCCTACTGGGTTCAACTCAACGCCTCCACGCGCTGGATGCTGATCGCGGACGCCATCGCGGTCCTCGGCATCCTCGCCGCTCTGTGGGCGGCGGTGCGTCACATCCGCGGCGCGGTCGCCCGGGACAGCCGGCCCCTCTCGAGCTTCGAGCCCCACGTGTGGGCGGTGGTCGCGGCCACGGTGGCCTTGACCGTCTCGCTCGTGTATCGCGCGGCGGAGGTCAACCACTTCCCCAGCCAGACCATGAGCGAGGTGTTGACCGTGTTCAACGCCTGCCTCCTGGGCTCGATGCTGGTGCTGCACTTCGTGCTGCGCCTGCACGACAAGGGCCCGGGCTGGGCCGTGCTCAGCGACGTCCTGCACTTGCTCGTGTTCGGCGGGGTGTTGGCCGTCTCCTACCACATCGGCACCCAGTCCACGGCGCAGCGCGACCTGCCGCCCGCCCTGCAGAGCTACTGGTTCGCGCCCCACATCCTGGCCCTGATCACGAGCTACGCGATGCTCGGCATCGCGGCCCTGATCTGCCTGTTCTACTTCGTGACGCGTTTCTGGAGCGGGGTCGTGCACGGCGGCCAGACCTTCTGGTCCCAGGCCCTGATCCTGACGGTGCTCGTGCTCGTGCCCTTCGCGCACTTCGTGACCGCCCCGGCCCTGTTGATCGTGCCCCCGGTCGTGTTCGGCCTGGCCTGGGCCTACCACCGACTGCTCGCGCGGCGCGCCGTGGCGCCCTCGATCCTGCCCGACGCGACGCGCATGGCGAAGCTCGAGAAGGAGCTCGACGACGTCAGCTTCAAGGCCTTCGCCGTCGGCATCCCGTTCCTCACCGCCGGCCTGTGGATGGGCTCCTTCTGGGCCCAGGAGGCCTGGGCCAACTACTGGGGCTGGGACAGCAAGGAGAACTCGGCCCTGATCTCCTGGCTGATCTACGTCGTCTACATGCACCTGCGGCTGTTGGGTGGCTACCGTGGCGCGAAGGCCATGGGCGTGCTGATGGCCGGCGCGTTGTCGATCTTCATCACCTTCCAGGTCTTCGGGTACCTGCCCGACAGCCAGAAGAGCCTGCACCGCTACACCGACGACAACGTGACCCCGCAGGAGGGTCAGATGGGCCCGCGTCCGGAGGAGACGGCGCAGCGCGAGTAAGGTTGGGATAGCGCGCGCGGGATCCGCGCGCGCTGCGCCCCGGGCCGCACGGGGGTGGAAGGGATCCACCGGGCTGGGATAGGATCGGCCGCCCCGCGCGCCCCGCGGGCGGGGAGCGACCATGGGCGAAGCCAAGATCCTGGACGGCAAGGCGACCGCCGCGGCGGTGCGGGCGGACGTCGCGGGCGACGTCGCGGCCCTCGTGGCGCGGGACCTGCGACCGGGGCTCGTGGTCGTGCTCGTGGGCGAGGACCCCGCGAGTCAGGTCTACGTGCGGGCCAAGGACCGCGCCGCGACCGAAGCCGGGCTCGAGGTGCGGACGCTCGTGCTGCCCGCGGCGACGCGGCAGACGGAGCTCGAGGAGGTCGTGCTGGGGCTCGGGCGCGACCCGGCCGTGCACGGCATCCTGGTGCAGATGCCCCTGCCGGCGGGGCTCGACGAGGCGCGGGTGATCCGATGCATCCCTCCCCACAAGGACGTCGACGGCCTGCACCCGGACAACGTCGCCGCGCTCGTGCTGGGGACGGCGGGGCTCCTGCCGTGTACGCCGGCGGGCTGCATCGAGCTCCTCGACCGCCACGGCATCGAGCTCCAGGGCCGCGAGGTCGTGGTGCTCGGGCGCTCGATGCTGGTCGGCAAACCCGTGGCCCTGCTGGCCCTCGCGCGGCATGCGACGGTCACGATCTGCCACAGCCGCACCCGCGAGCTGGCTGACGTCTGCCGCCGGGCCGAGGTCCTGATCGCGGCCGTCGGACGCGCCGAACTCGTGCGCGGGGACTGGATCCGGCCGGGGGCGACAGTCCTCGACGTGGGCATCAACCGCGGCGCGGACGGCAAGCTGGTGGGGGACGTCGATTTCGAGGGCGCGCGCGCGCGCGCGGCCGCGATCACTCCGGTCCCGGGCGGGATCGGTCCGATGACGATCGCGATGTTGCTCGCCAACACGGTGCTCGCCGCGGCGCGTTCCCGCGGGCTCGAGGGCACGCTGGCGCGTAGCCGATCGGGCGGGTCGGGAGCCGGACGGGGGGCCCAAGGCGCGCGATGAGGGACACCTGGCGCGACGGCGGGGACGGCGGAATGGGGCCCATCGCCCTCCCCACGTGGACGCCGGCCGTGAAGGCGCTGATCCTCGTCAACGGTGGGATCTACCTCGCAGCCCTCTTGCTGCACCTGACCCCGGGGGCGCCGATCCTGCGCTTCCTGATCGACGTCTTCGGGCTCGATCCCCGCGCTTGGTCGGATTGGTTCCCGTTCGTCCCGGTCTGGCAGCTCGTGTCCTACGGCTTCCTGCACGGGATCGAGCCCCTGCACGTCCTGTGGAACATGCTGCTGCTGTTCTTCTTCGGCACGATGCTGGAGGGGATCCTGGGCACGCGTCGTTTCCTCGTCGTGTACGGCGCCTGCATGGTCGTCGGGGGCATGGTGCACCTGCTGCTCGCCCTGCACCCCGCCTTCCGCTCGAGCGCCATCGGCGCCTCGGGGGCGGTGCTCGGGGTCCTGGCGGCGCTCGCCACCCTGCGCCCCCACACGCGGGTGATCGTTCTGTTCATCCCCTTGACCCTGAAGGTGCTGGCGATCGGCATCTTCGCCCTCGACTTCATCGCGCTCTTGCTGCAGACCAAGGGCGCGGGCAGCGGCACGGCGCACGGAGTGCACGTGGGCGGCTTCCTGTTCGGGTTCCTGGCGGCGCGCCAGCGCTGGATCTGGCGCGACCCGTTGGCGGACCTCGCCCGGCGCCTCGAGCGCTCGCGCGAGCAGCGCCGGCACGCGGACGAACAGCGCATGGATCAGCTCCTGGCGAAGATCCATCGCGAGGGGATGTCGTCCTTGACCCGGGCGGAGCGCAACTTCCTGCGCCGGGTCTCCGAGCGTCGCTGAACGGCCCGTGGGCCGTCGGCCCCTCCCTCCGGTGTCGTCCGGGGTCGGCGCGCCTGGCTGGCCCGAGGTGAGGCGCGGCCCGGCCGGGGCTACAATCCGCGTCCGTCGTCCCCGACCGGAGCCCCCCCGCGCCCGATGAACGCCCTCCTCCCGGCCCTCGTGTTGTTGTTCGCCGTGCCCAGCCCGCTCCCCGCGGCCTCGGTCTCGAACGTCCCGGTCTGGGAGGAGTCGTTCGCCGCGACGGCGCGGCAGGGCGAGGAGTTCCGCCGCAGCTTCGAGAACGCGATGAAGATCAACGCGGTGGAGGAGATGGGGCGCCTGATCCGCCGCAACGACCACGAGGCCGTGGTCTGGATCCTCGAGACCTGCGAGGCGATCTCCGAGCGCTCGAGCGACACCCTCGAGGAGCGTTTGGCGGCCCTGCGCGCCGGCTGGCAGCGCGGCATGGAGACCGACTTCGTCAACCGCGTCTACACCTACCTCTCCCTGCTCTCCCCGGTGCTCAAGCGCGAACGCCTGGTCATGCGCGAGCGCTACGACAAGGCCCTGCGGAGTTACCACGAGAACGTCAGCGCCAAGAACGACTCGACCTTCGTCCTGCTCGGGAACGAGTTCCGCGGCTTGGCGGAGGCGTTCGCCCAGATCGGCGACCACTACCACGCGTCCCAGGCCTGGCTGTTCTTCGGCCTGTGCAACAACGAAGAGAACCGCGGCAAGAAGGCCGATCTCTACGACGCTTGCCTGGGATACAAGAACGCGCTCACCGCGCGCGAGGCCTGGGAACTCAAGGATCGCACCTACAACGACACGCGCGTCAGCCACGGTCACCTGGCGTCCCAGGGCTTCGACGCCCGCCCCGGCGCGGGCCCGGCGGGGGAGCCCGGTGGAGCCGACCCGGTGGGCGGCGCGGAGGCCGCGGTCAGAGCGGCGATGAGCTTCGAGTTGGTCCCCAAGCTCGACGCCTTCGAGCGTCCGAACTACCAGGCCGACGACTTCTATCAGACCTGGGACGCCCTCGCGTTCCAGGCGCGCGGCACGCAGGCCAGCTTCTCGAAACTCGAGGGCCTGTCTCCGACCGCCACCCGGCGGGGCGACAGCGAGGTCGTGATCGAAGTGCAGGGACCGGCGGGCAAGACCGAGATCGCCCTGCCGATGACGGGAAAGCTCGAGCCCGTGCAGTTCGAGATCGGCGCGGGTGATGAGCGTCGGCCGTGGGCGGCGCTCACGACGCTCGGCATCCAGAACGATCAGTACCAGGGATTGCAGCTCAACCTGGCGCCGTCCACCGGCTACCTGTCGGTGTACTGGATCAACGCCGGCGCGATGGTGGGCGATGTCGCCGGGACGCGCGTGATGGTCTTCGACGACAATCTGGACGGCGTCTATGGCAGCGCGCCGCGCTCCTGGCAGAACATGGGCATGAGCGAGGGGAACTTCCACCCCGAGCTGGACTGCATGGTCGTCGGCACGGAGAAACGGGCGCGGCCGTGGAGTGAGTACGCCAAGCTCGGCGAGGCCTGGTACCGGCTCGAAGCGGCCCAGGGCGGTCGGGCGCTCGCGTACGCGCCGGCCGAGGTCCAGACCGGGTTCCTGAGCCTCGACTACCCCGGCTCGCTCAAGCCCGCCTGGCTCGTGGTGCGGGGCAGCGGACGCTGGGAGAACTCCTACTTCGACTTGGCCGGCGCGCGCGGCAAGGGCGCCGAGCTGCCGGCGGGCCGCTACAGCCTCTTCTACGGTGAGTTGCGCAAGGGGCGCCGGGCCCAGATGCAGAAGACCCTGATCGTGCCGGGCAAGGACACGCCGGTCTGGGAGGTGCGCGCGGGCGAGGTCACCAAGGTCACCCTCGGCGCTCCCTACTCGTTCGACTACAAGCTCCAGGTCAGCGGCAACGAACTCCTGATCCCCGGCAAGTCGGTGGTCGTCGTCGGCAGCGCCGGGGAACGCTACGAACGCCCCTGGAACGCGGTCGCCTCCCCCGAGGTCGCCTGGCGGGAGGTCGGGAGCCGGCGCGCGAGCAAGGCGGTCGAGATGCCGGCCTTGCTCGATACCGATCCCATGTACAGCGAGGGCTGGCACGTGGCCTGGTTCCCGCGGGACCTGCGCTTGCCCCTGCCGCCGGGGACCGGCAAGATCGAGGTCCAGCTCTCCGAGAAGAAGCACAAGCTCTTCGGGAAGATCGAGTCCGGCTGGAAGGAGTAGGCGTGCTCGACCTCAAGTTCATCCGCCAGCACCCCGATCGGGTGCGCGAGGCGGCGCGCAAGAAGCGCATCCCCTGCGACGTCGATCGCATCCTGGCCCTGGACGAGGAGCGCCGCGGCCTGGGCCAGGCCGTCGACGGCCTGCGGGCGGACCAGAAACGCGCTGCCAAGGGGATGGGGGCCGTCGATGGCGCGGCGCGCGAGCGGGTGCTCGAGGAGCAGCGCGCGCTCAAGGTCGAGCTCAAGGCCAAGGAGGAACGCCTCGCCAGCCTCGAGGCCGAACTCCAGCAGCTCCTGCTGCGCGTCCCGAACATCCCCGCGGACGCCGTACCGGAGGGGAAGGACGACTCCGAGAACGTGGAGATCGTACGCTGGGGCGAGCCCGCCCGGCCGGACTTCGAGCTGCGCGACCACGTCTCCCTGGCCGAAGCCCAGGACTGGCTCGACATCCAACGCGGTGCGCGCCTGGCGGGGTCGCGCAACTACGTGCTCAAGGGGGATCTCTCCCTGCTCGAGCACGCCGTGATGCGCTTCGCCCTGGACAGCATGGTCGCGCGGGGCTTCGTGCCGCTCTCGGTGCCGACCCTCGTGCGCACCGAGACCATGGTCGGAACGGGCTACTTTCCCGGCGGCGAGGAGCAGGCCTATCGCTGCGACGAGCGGGACGACCTGTGTCTGGTGGGCACGGCGGAGGTGCCCGTCACGGCCCTGCACCAGGACGAGATCCTGCCCCTCGACCAACTGCCGCTGCGCTTCGTCGCCCTCTCCGCCTGCTACCGCCGCGAAGCGGGCACCTACGGCAAGGACACCCGCGGGCTGTACCGCGTGCACCAGTTCCAGAAGGTCGAGCAGGTCGTGATCGACGTCGCCGACGAAGCGCGCAGCCTCGAGCACCACCTCGCCATCCTGGCCAACGCCGAGGGCGTCTTGCAGGCCCTCGAGCTGCCCTATCGCGTCGTCAACGTCTGCGGGGGTGACCTCGGGCAACCCCAGATCCAGAAGTTCGACATCGAGACCTGGATGCCCTCGCGCGAGGGCTACGGCGAAACCCACAGCGCCAGTCGCTTCCACGACTTCCAGGCTCGGCGGTTGAACCTGCGGTACCGCGACGCCGAGGGCAAGGTGCACTTCTGCCACACCCTGAACAACACCGTCGCGGCCAGCGCGCGCATGTTGCTCGCCCTGCTCGAGAACCACCAGACGCGCGACGGCCGTGTGCGGGTCCCCGCGCCCCTCCGGCCGTACCTGGGCGGGCGCGAGTTGCTCGGCCGCGGCCTGGGCTGAACTCCGTTCGTCGGTGTGCGCAGGCGCGGCGAACGCGGCCGTGCCCTGTCGCTGCCGCGCGCGCCGACGGATCCCGGGTTCCTTGCCCGAGCTCGCCCGGCCTTTCGCAGCCCTCAGCGCTGGCGGGGTTGGGCGGGCACCGCGGCTCCGCCGGTGGCGCCGCCCTGCATGCCCCGTCCACCGGCTCCCAGGCCTGGCGCACCGCCCCCAGCGCCGCCGCCACCCTGCTGCTGGCTCGGGGTCCCCGAGCCCTCCTCGGTCCGAACCGGGATCATCGGCACCGGCATCTGCGTCGCGGGGACCCGCAGGGTCTGGGGCAGGCGCACGATGCGCCGGTAGGTAACCGTCCGCCGGTCGAGGGAGACGATGCGCAGTTGTTCGCGGGGCAAACGCGCGGCCAGCTCGAGGGTGAGGGTGATCTCCAGCCGCGTCGGCAGCCCTTGGCGATCGGCGTTGGAGGAGTCGCCCCAATCCTCGATCGGTTCCGCGTCGGGGCCATCCTCGGCGAAGGCGAGCACTTGGAAGGCCTTGACGCGATCGTGCAGGAACGCGAATCGCCCTCCCTCGAAGGGCTTCTCGTCCACGCCCAGGCTCTCGCGCCGATAGAGCTCGAGGAAGTCGTCGTTCGTCGGGTTGGGCCGCAGACGATAGCCCACCTCGTTGAAGGCCGCGCGCAGGAGCTCGCCGCGGTGTTCGTGCAGCAGCAGGGAGTCGGTGGTCGTGACGAAGTCGAGCGAGTCCCCGTCCAGGCCGAGCATCACCCGGTTCACGAGGCGCAGATGCTGTCCGGGCGGGCGGTCGTAGGTCAGGATCGCGCGCAGGTCGCGGTCGACGAGATCCAGGATGGCGGGCCCGGCGAGCTCGGTCTCCTGGACGTAGTGGATCGTGTCCCGGGAGACCCGCGCCGCGTGCAGGATCTGGGTCACCGAGACCATGATCCCGCCCATGATGAGCAAGGTGAGGAGCACCTCGGCCAGCGTGAAGCCAGCGCGTTTCCCGACGGAGGTGATCTTCAAGCGCCGGTCCCCATGTCGGTGTTCGTGGTCTCGTCCTCGGCGGGTCCGTAGACCTGCTCCCACGGCATCCAGCGCTCGAGGATCAATTCGTTCGAGTAATCGCTCAGGGCCGGGAAGACGACCCGGATCTTGACCTTCTCGAAGGGCTTGGCGGCCTGCTCGTCCTCCCTGCTGCGGTCCGGGTCGCGCTCCTCGTCGTACTGGCGCTGTGCGAAACGATCGTGGAAACCCTGCGTGCGGGCGTCGGGACGGTCGCGCAACTGTTCGTCCCCGAGCACCACCTCGAAGGAGAAATCCGGCTGCTCGTGCTCGGCGTAGGTACCCTGGAATCGATCGCGGATCTCGTCGCGGAAGACGCCGGATTCGATCTCGCCCAGGGTGAAGAGCGCCAGGTCGCGGGCGAGCTTGTAGTTGCGCGTCTGGGCCGCGCGGAGCTTGGCCGTGTTCAGCGCCTGGAGGGTCATCGTGAGACCGATGCCCAGGATGACGATGGTGACGGCCACCTCGACCAGGGTGAAGCCTCGCGCGCGCCGGGCGGCCAGGGTGGCGGGGGGCTGCACCACTAGAAGTCCTCCTCGAAGACCTCGGGGCGCTGGAAGGGACCGTCGTGGAAGCGCACGAGGCCCGTCAGGCCGATCACCTCGATGGTGAAGCGCTGCTCGTAGCGGGGCTGGACCAGGGAGACCGAGTGCCCGTTCGCCCGGCCGACGGGGTCGAAGGTCACCTCGACGCGATCGGTGGTGAAGCTGCGGCCGTCGACTTCGACGCGTTCGAACTCGACGCTGTCGGGCAGGACGCCGCGTCGCACGACGAGGCGCTCGTCCTCCTGGCGTGCTAGGCCGCCACCGGCTCGGTAGGGACTTCGGACTTCGTAGCGGCCACCCTCGAGGTCGTACACCAGGGTGAAGACCCCGTTGCGAGCGATCGCGTCCGAGCGCGCCCCCTGGATCGTGGAGGCCAGCTCGCGCACGGCCGCGCTGAGCTGGTTCTTCGGCACCAGCGCGGCCCAGTCGAGGGCCACGACCCCGACGATCAGTCCGAGCACGATCACGACCCCCATGAGCTCGATGAGCGTGAAGCCGCCGCGCGCGGCGCGGCGGCGTACCCGTCGAAGTCGGGAGGGGAGCGCGGGTGCCACGGATAGGGTCTCGGAACTCAGCCTCGCCCGTCGAGGATCATGAAGTTGTCGAGGTCCGCGTCCTCCCCCTCGCCGCCCACGGAGTTGTCGCGGCCCAGGGTGTAGACGCGCGGGCGGGGCTCGCCGGCGTAGGGCGGCTCGTAGCCGTACTCGTTGCCCCAGGGGTCCTTCGGGACCTGCCGCTGCTTGAGGTAGGTCTGGCCGTTCGCGTCCGGCGTGACGAGCACCTCGAGGTTGTCGGGATAGCGGCCCGCGTTGTTGATGGCGTACTCGTCGAGGGCATTGGCGATGACGGTGATGTCCGTGCGCGCCTTGCCCCGCTGCGCGCCCTTGAGCTTGTCCACGACGCTCGGGACGACCAGCGTCGCGAGCAAGCCGAGGATCACGATCACGACCATCAGTTCGGCCAAGGAGAAGCCCCGGCGAGCGGAGGCGGGGCGCGAGAAGCGGGTGTGCAGCATCGAAATCGTCTGGCGAAGGGTGGCTCCGGCGCCCGGCCGGCCGAGGAACGAGGGCTTGGGACGCCGCACCGGGGAAGATCTTCCCCCGGACGAGGTCCCGGCAACGGGTCCCAGCATAGCCCACGGCGGGGGCCCCTTTCTCGGTCCCGTTCGGGGTCGAGCGGGGAGTGGCGCCCTGGCCGCGGCGCGGGGGGGACGCGCCGGAGCACGGGCGGGGTGGCGTCAGCCGACGTTGCCGACCTGCAGGATCGGCAGCACGATCGAGACCACGATGAAGCCGACCACCACGGCCAGGGCCAGGATCAGGATCGGTTCGAGCACGCTGGTCATGCGGTCCGTGGCGATCTCGATCTCCTCGTCGTAGGCGGTGGAGATGCGGTCGAGCATCTGCTCGAGCTCGCCCGCCTGCTCGCCCACCGCGACCATGTAGCCCACGATGGCCGGGAAGACGCCGCTCGAGCGCAGGGGCGTAGCCACGTCGGCGCCCTCGAGGATCTTGGCCCGGATGTTGTCGGTGGCGTCGGCCAGGACGCGGTTGGGGATCACGTTGCGGGTGATCTCGAGGCTCTGCACCACGGGCACGCCGCTCTGCAACAGGGTCGAGAGCGTGCGCGCGAAGCGCGACACCGACTGCTTGAGCAGCACGTCGCCGACGATCGGGATCCGCAGCGTGAAGCGGTCGAGGATCAGGCGCCCCTTGTCGGAGTTCTTGTAGATGCGCTCGAGCGCGAACGAGATGCCCGCCACGATCAACATCCCGGCCCACCACCAGTCCTTGAACAGGTCGGAGATCGTGACCAGGATGCGCGTGGGAAGCGGCAGGGCCTGGCCGGTGTCCTCCAACATGCTCGTGATGTTCGGCACGACCCAGGCCATCAGGGCGGTCACCACGCCCATGCCCAGGAGGATCATCATCACGGGGTAGGTCAGGGCGCCGACGACCTTGCGGCGCAGCGTGCGCTGATACTGCAGGTAGTCGGCGAGGCGCGTGAGCACCACGTCCACGTTGCCCGTGGCCTCGCCCGCGCGCACCATGCCGACGTAGAGGTCGGAGAAGAGGTTCGAGTGTTCCTCGAGCGCGTCCGCCAGGGATCCGCCCGAGTTCACGCGCTCCCGGATCTCGCGGAAGATGGTCTCCGTGCGCCGGTCCTGGGCCTGCTCGATCATGGCCCGCACGGCCTCGGCCAGCGGGATGCCCGAGCCGAGCATCGTCCCGAGCTGGCGGGTCGAGGCGGTCACGAAGTCGAGGTCGCGCCCGCTGAGGCTGCCCCGGGAGCCCCGGTAGCGGCGCAGCTTGGCGGCCAAGCCGCTGCGCTGCGCGGGGCCGCGTACCTTCTCGCGCCGGCTCTTGGCCTCGCTGATGTCGCTGACGAGCAGCTTCTCGCGCCGTAGGCGCGTGCGGGCGTCCCGCGGCGTGTCGGCGTCGATGACGCCGGTCTTGACCTCGCCGCCCGGGCCGATGGCCTTGTAGCTGTAGATCGGCATGGAGGAACGCGTCGCGGGGCAAGCTTCAGTCGATGTCGAGCTGGGTCACGCGCATGACCTCCTCGGGGCTGGTCCGCCCGTCGAGGATTTTCTGCCGCCCGTCCTCTCGCAGGGAGATCATGCCGCGCTCGACCGCCGTGCGCTTGATCTGGGACGCGGTCGCGCCGGTGATGATCTGGGTGCGCAGGCTCTCGCCCACGGGCAGGAACTCATAGATGGCGGTCCGGCCCGAGTAGCCCGAGTGGAAGCACTCGTCGCAGCCGCGCCCGACGAAGATCTTGCCGCCCATCTGCTCGGGGTCGATGCCCACGCTCTTGAGCTTGGCGGCCATCTCGTGATCGACCGGGACCTGCTCCTTGCAGTGCTTGCAGAGGGTTCGCACCAAGCGCTGGGCGATGACGAGCACGAGCGAGCTGGCGACCAGGTAGGGCTCGACCCCTTGGTCGACCATGCGCGTGATCGTGCTGGCCGCGTCGTTGGTGTGGACGGTCGAGAAGACCAGGTGACCGGTGAGGGCGGCCCGGATGGCGACCTCGGCCGTCTCGAGGTCGCGGATCTCGCCGACCATCATCACGTCCGGGTCCTGGCGCAGGAAGGAGCGCAACCCGTTGGCGAAGGTCAGGCCCTTCTTGACGTTCACCTGCACCTGGCTGATGCCGCTGAGCGAGTACTCGACCGGGTCCTCGATGGTCAGCACGTTCTTCTTCGTCGTGTCGACCTCGGCCAGAGCCCCGTAGAGGGTGGTCGTCTTGCCCGAGCCCGTGGGGCCGGTGACCAGGATGATGCCGTGCGAGTACTCGATGTACTGGCGCAGCATCTTCTCGTTGTCCTTGGTCAGCCCGATCTCGTGCAGGAGGTAGAGCTTGGAGGACTTGTCGAGGAGGCGCATCACGATGCGCTCGCCCGTGCTGGTGGGCACCGAGCTGATGCGCACGTCGACCTCGCCGTCGCCGATGCGGATCGTCGCGCGGCCGTCCTGGGGCAGGCGCCGCTCGGCGATGTCCATCTTGCCCATGACCTTCACGCGGCTGACGATGGCCTCGAGCACCCGGCGGGGGATCGAGTCCATGTCGTACAGGATGCCGTCGATGCGGAAGCGGACCTGGACGCGGTCGGGATAGGGCTGGAAGTGGATGTCCGAGGCCCGCATGCGCAGGGCCTGGAACATGATCGTGTTGACGAGCTTGATGATCGGCGCTTTGTTCGAGACGTCGAGGACGTCCTCGGAGTCCTCGATCTCCTGCGCCAGGTGCGCGAAGTCGCCGTCGTCGGCGACGGCGGTCAGGGCCTCGTCCACCCCGTCCGCCTTGTGACGGTAGGCGCGCCCGATCAGGGAGGTGATCTCCATCCGGGGCGCGAGCACCGGATCGATCTCCTTGCCCACCATGGCCGACAGGTCGTCCATGGGGTGCGGCTCGAGGGGCGCGCAGGTGGCGACCTTCAGGGTCTGTCCGGCCCCGTTCTCGATCGCGACCAGGTTGTAGTTGCGCGCGAAGTGCACCGGAACCGTGTTGACGAACTCGGAGGGCACCTGGGTGCCCTCCAGGCTGTCGCGGTACTCGAAGCCCAGGGCGCGCGCGTAGACCTGCAGCAGGGTGCCCTCGTCGAGGTACTCCTTCTGCAGGATCACGCGGTCGAGGGAGTCCCCGCTGGCGCCGGCGATGCGCCGACACTCCTCCAGTCGCTCGCGCGCGAGGCCCGCGTCGACGAGCAGCTCTCCGATGCTCGTCAAGGCTTCTCCGAACCGCCCGCGGCGGCTTCCTCGCGGAGCATGCGCTGCACTTCGCTGGGGTCGAGCCCCAATTGCGTCGCATCGACCTGACCCCGCGCGGGGGCCTGGTAGAGCGGGACCTCGAAGCCGCCACCGAAGTCCTTGGCGCCGGCCCGACCGAACTTGGGATCGATCAACTGCACGCGGCTGGCGCCGATCGTGTCGGCGGCGTCGAGCTTCTTGCGGTAGCTGTACTCGGCGAGGTCCGCGAAGTCGCGGTCCTGCATGATGTGGGGCGTCACGAAGAAATACAGCGTGGTGCGGTCCTTCGAGCTGCTGTCGCTGCGGAAGAGCCGTCCGAGCAGGGGGATGTCGCCCAGGAACGGGACGCGCCGCGTCGTCTCGCCCTTGTTGTCGACGATGATCCCGCCGATGACCATCGTGTCGCCGCTGGGCACGTTGACCGTCGTGTCGATCGTGCGCGTGATCTTCGGCGGGGGGATGGGGCCCGAGAAACTCCCGAGGAAGCTCGAGACCTCGAGGTAGATCTTCAGGCGCAGGTAGCGCGAGGCGCTGATCGCGGGCGAGATCTCGAGCGTGATGCCCGCTTCCTGGTAGCTGGCGAAGTTCTCCTGCGTCTGCCCGCCCACGCCGGTGGCGGTGATCTGGGTCGTGGGCTGCTGGTCGAGGGTCAACACCCGAGCCGTGCCGTTGTTGGCGACCAGCACCGAGGGGATGTTGAGCACGTTGGTATTGCGCTTGTCCCGCAGCGCGGCGAGCAGGATGGGCAGGTTGAAGTCCTCGCCCGAGAGGATGCCCGCCGTCACGCCCTGGGCGACGTTCGGCACCTTCACGTCCGGGATGCCGTCGTTGTTCGTGTCGACGAACGAGCCGAGCCCGAAGCTCGTCAGGCCCCACGGACCGCGGTTGTTGTCGCCGAAGTCGGCGCCGCCCAACTCGACGCCCAGGTTGAGGACGTCGCTGCCGGAGAGCTCGATCAGCGCGGTCTCGATCAGCACCTGGTCCTGGCGCATGTCCAACCGCTGGATCAGGTCGTAGATCTCCTCGTAGCGCGTGCGGTTGGCGGCGATCAGGAGCGAGTTGGTGGCCGGCGAAGGGACCACGACCACGTCCGTTCCGCTCGATCCGCCCCCGCCGACCCGACCGGTCTGGGGCTGTCCCGCGGCCTGGGTGGGCTGCACGCGCGCGGCGTCGCGCAGGAAGTTCTCCAGGACCTCGGCGGTTTGCGTGGCGTCCGCGTTCTGGAGCGCGACGAAGTGGTAGTTGCGCTCGCGCTCGACGATGTCGACGTCCAGGCGCGCGACGAGCTCCTTGATGCGCGGCATCTGGTCGGCCATCGCCATCACCAGCAGCGAGTTCGTGCGCGGATCGACCAGGATCTTGGTCTCGGACTCCTGGCGCGGGATCGGGGCGGTGGCGCCCTGGACCTGCGGTTGGGAGCGCTGGCTGCTCTGGGCCGCCCGCCGGCTGGCGTCCAGGAGCTCCTCGATCATGCTGGCGATCTCCTGCGCGGAGGCGTACTCGAGCGGTACGACCTCGAACTCCGGCAGCGGCACGTCGACCGGCCGCGAGGCGTCGTCGACGAGATACATCATGCGCGCCAGGGCGGCGATCTGGCTGCCGAAGCCCTGCAGGATGAGGTTGTTGTTGCCGACCGGCAGGATCGTCAGCGTGTTCGGGTCGACGATCAGCGGGCGCAGGGAGTTCGAGAGCGTGCGCACGTCGGTGTTCGGCAGGCTGAGCACCGTCGTGATCAGGGTCGCGGGCTGGTCCGCGTAGGTCTCGATTTCCTGCGGATCGACGTAGACCGCGTCCTGGCGCATCGTCGTGCGCGCGGGGGACTTGAGGCTCTGCACGACCACCACCGAGAGGTGATCCGGCCCGATGCGGGTCGTCACGTACTCGTTGATGATCATCAGGATCTGGAAGAAGGCGTAGAAGTCCCGCTTGGGGATCTCCTTGGGCCCGAACATCCGCACCGGAACGCTGGCCAGGAGCTGCCCGGTCTCCTTCGTGTAGGTGAAGTTGATCCCCGTGACCTCCTGGGTGATCTTCACCAGGCGCTCGAGGGTCAGCTCGCTGTCCCCGGACTCCTCGAGGCTGAGCAGCCAGGTGTCCCCCAGGTCCTGGATCGGGGGCACCGCCGGACGGCCCTGACCCTGGGCGGGGAACAGCGCGGGGACCAGGAGCGGCAGGGCTGCGAGGAGGTCGATCATGGTCGGGCCGGCCGGGGGGGAGTGGGGCTATCTCGTTGGGACTGCGGGGCTTAGGGAACTTCGCCAGCGGCGAGCGGGGCACTCTAGGAAATGGCCAGGACCGAGTCCAACGCGCCCCTCGCCGCTGGGGCTCGCACGCGAGCGGCCGGCAGACGTTCCTCCACAACGGTTCTTCCCCGCCCGAAGCGTCGCCCTCGACCGCCGGTGCCGACGCGGGCCCGGCGATCGTCGCCGGCCCGCGG
>CAYMYN010000008.1:0-47466 GCA_964394665.1 uncultured Planctomycetaceae bacterium | reverse complement strand
GGGCGAGCCGCCGGCTTCGGCGGCAGCGGGGCGCTTGCCCGGGTGGGCGAGGGCGTGCATCCTGCTGCGCCCCGTATCGCGCTCCACGCCGCGCCCGAGCGCGCGCATCGATCGCCGGGATCCGCGGGAGCGCCCCGCCGGCCCCGCCCCAGCGCCAGGAACCGACCATGCGGCTGACCGACCTGTTCGAGGCCGAGGACCTGTTGCCCGCCTTCGATCCCGCCGACAAGTGGGAGGCGATCGGCATGCTGGTCGACCACCTCGCCGCGCGGGGCAAGCTGCCGGTCGAGGAGGCGGCGACGATCCGAGACGCGGTCCTCTCGCGCGAGCGTTCGATCTCGACCGGCATGGAGCACGGCATCGCCATCCCGCACGCCGCGGTCGATGGCATCGAGCGCGTGGCCGCCGCGATGGGGATCGTCCGCCGTCCCGGGGGCTTGGCCTTCGAGGCCGTCGACGGTCAGCCCTCGCGCCTGATCGTCCTGCTCGCGATCCCGCGCAACCAGAAGCTGCTCCACATCCGCACCCTGGCGGACGTGGCGCGGGTGCTCGGTCGGGAGTCGGTGCGCTCGCGCCTCCTGGAGGCGGGCACACAGGCCGAAGCCTTCGCCGCCCTCGCCGCCGGGGACGCTGAGGCCGAGGTCCACGGGTGAGCCCCGGCGGAGTGGGGGCGAGGCCCCTGCGCGCGCTCGGGCTCACGGCGGCCGCCCTCGGGGTCGGCGCCGCGGGCCTGGGCCTCGAGGTCCTGCTGCTCTCGCTGTGTGGTCTGGCCCTCGGGCACGGGCGTGCTGCCGCGCTCGGGATCGCGCTCTTCCTCGCCGGCTGGGCCCTCGGCGCGCGGGCCGCCGGCGCTTGGCGCGGTTCGGCGCCGCTCGCGCTCCTCGCCTGCGGCGCGGCGGTGGCCCTGGGCGCCCTGACCCTGGTCCCGGCGCTGCTCTGGACGAGCTCGAACCTGCCGGGGAGCGCGGCGGCGGGCGCCCTGGCCATCTTCGCCCTGCTCGCGGTGGCCGTGCCCCAGGGCGCGCTGCTCCCGACGCTCCTGCGCGGCTGGCGCGCGGGCGGCGGAGCGGGCGTGGCGCTGCTCTTCACAGCCAGCTTCGCCGGCAGCGCCCTGGGCGCGAGCCTGCTGGGCTTCCACCTGCCGGCGGCCCACGGTCGGATCCCCGCCGCGGCGCTGGCCGGGGTCCTGGCGCTGCTCGCGGCCTCGCTCGGGGCCCTGAGCGCGCGTGGCGTGCGCGGCCCGGGGCCCGCGGCCGCGCCGATCGGCGGCGGTGCGCCGCCGCGACTCACCCCGCGCCAGGCGGGGCTGGCCCTCGCGCTGCTCACCGGCTGGTTGGCCGCCGTCCAGTGGATCGCGCTGCGCATCGGCGTCCTGTGGATGGGCGGCATGCAACCCGCGCTGACCGCGATCCTCACCGCGTCCCTGGCGGCCCTCGGCCTGGGGGCGGCCCTCGGGCCCGCCGGGCTCGCGCGCCGCGCGCTCCGCGTGCCGGCGTTGTTCCTGCTGTGCGGCCTCGCTTGGCCGCTCCTGATCCTCGCCTCCTTGCTGCTCGACCCGGCGACGGCGCGCGCCCGACCGTTGCTGGCCGCCGCGCTGCTCGTCGGCCCCGCGCTCCTGCCCTTCGGCGCGGCCGTGCCGCTCCTGCACCGCGAGGTGGAGGGGCCGCGCGCGCCCGTGCTCGGGCACCTGCTCGGTTGGGAAGCGCTGGGTGCGTTGGTCGGGATCCCGCTGACCCATGCCCTGGCCGTGCCGCGCCTGGGCACGGATGGCGCGCTCGGCGCGTGGGCCCTGGTGGCGGCCCTCGGCGCGGCCTTCCTCCTGCGGCCCCTGGGCGCGGCGCGTTGGGCGGCCGTCGTGGTCTGTGCGGCGCTGGGCGGCGCGTCCCTCGCCAGTCCCCACCTGGGGGGCCCGAGCCTGGTGCGCCTCTCGCCGCCGCTCTCCAACCCTGCCTTGACGATCCTCGATCTGGCGGAGGACGAGAACTTCAGCGTGGCGGTCGTGCGGGATGGCTTGCTCGCCGAACGCACGTTGCTCACCGACGGCTTCCGCGCCGCGGCCGACGGCGACGACTACCTCTACATGCGGGTCCTGGGGCACCTGCCCCTGCTGCTGCACGCCGCGCCGCGCCGCGTCGCGGTGTTGGCCTTCGGCACGGGGACCACGGCGGGCGCGGTCTCGGTGCATCCGGAGGTCGAGCGGCTCGATGTGCTCGAACTCTCGCGCGCCGTCGCCGAACGGGCGCACTGGTTCGAAGCCGCCAATCGCGGCGTGCTCGCCGACCTGGGGGGTGCGTTGGAGGGGAGCGGGCGGGTGCGCCTGATCCTGGGGGACGGGCGGCGCGCGCTCGCCGAACGACCCGCGAGCTACGACGTGGTGACGATGGAGCCGCTGCTCCCCGACTCGCCGTTCGCGGTCTACCTCTACACGCAGGAGTTCTACGCCGTGGCCCGCCGGGCGCTGGCCCCCGGGGGGTTGCTGTGCCAATGGGTGCCGCCGCAGGCGCTCGAGCCCGAGACCTTCGAGGCGACCCTGGCCGCCTTCACCCAGGCCTTCCCGTGGAGCTCGATCTGGCTCTTCGGAACGCAGGTGTTGCTCGTGGGCGGCGAGCGCGAGCCGACCCTCGACGCGCGGCGCTTCCCGCACGCGGGGACGTTGGCCACTGCCCTGGCGGAGCTGGGCCTGGCCACGCCCGCGGAGCTCGCCGCGCGCTACGTCCTTTCGGGCGAGCGCTGGCCGGCGCCGCGACGGGCGCTCAGCGATCGCGACCCGTGGATCAGCTACCGGCCGGCGCGGCGCAGCGAGCGCCTGTTCGACCTGCCCCTGAACCTCGCGCGCCTGCGCGAACGGGAGGGGGCCCTACCGGATGCCTGGCGCGGTGCGTTGGGCGAGGGCGCCGCCGATCCGGTCGCCGGCGTGCGTTGGCTGCGGCGCGCGCGCGAAGCCTGGGGCGTCGAGCGGGCCGCGTCCCTGGGACTCCCCGTGCCCGCCCGGCCCCTCGAACGCGACGTCGACGGCGCGCTCGAACGGGCCCGCGCGGCGCTCGGGGCGTCGCCCGAGCTGCTGGCCCTCGAGCGCGAGGTCGGCGCGGCCCGGGCGCGCTCCAGCGGTCTCGCCCGGCTGGCCGCCGATCCCTCGCCGGTCGCCGCCCGGGAAGCGGCCCTGCGCCTGCGTGAAGCGGCGCGCATCTATCCCGAACGCGCCGACGCGCACCTATTCATGGCCGTGGCCCTCGAGCGCATGGGGGAGCCCGCCGCGGCCGAACAGGCCCTGGCCCTGGCCCTCGAGCTGTGCCCGCGGGTGTTGGAGACCTCTCCGGGCAAGAGCGCCGCGAACCTGGGTTTCCCCGCCAGCGAACGCCTGCGCGCCTTCCTGCGGAAAGGGCCCTAGGAGGCTGTTGGGCATAGACCCTACTGCGGCGAAGCGTGCTCCGCCGGGGCCGCGTCGGGCTCGCCGAGCCATGCTCAACGGCCGATGAGGCCGCCTCCGCTGTCTCGGCTTCGCCCTCCTTGCCCCGACGCATCACGCTTCGCCTCGCTACGGGCCTATGCCCAACAGCCTCCTAGCTCCGGGTTGCGCGTGGCGTCGGCCCACGTCCCGTCGGAGTTCAGGGCTTCGACTCGCTCGCCACGAGGTCCCGGGCGAGCTCGATCCAACGTTCGCGGCGGATGCGCGCGGGGGGGATCCGCAGCTCGCGCGCGAGTTCCTCGACGCGTGCCTCGCCGACGTTCGCCAACTCGCGCAACGAGTCGCAGCCCACGGCCACCAACCGGTCGGCGAGCGTCGGGCCGATGCCGCGCACGCGCATCAGCTCGTCGCGCGGGGAGCTGCGGTGCGCTCCGCCGGCGGGCGGCGCCTGCGGCACCAACTCCTCCTCGCGCAGCACCTCCGGCGCAGGGGCCGCGGCGACGTCGGGCTCGGGAGGCGCCGGACTCTCCGCAGCCGCCATGTCCGACTTCCGCGCGCGCAGGGGCTTGGGCAAGGAGGGGGGCACGGCGCGACGTCGTCGCGGCGGGGGTGCGGGCTCGAGGAGGGTCTGGGTCTCGGGGTCGGACGTCGGGTCGGCGTCGTCCGCGGGCCGCGCGTCGCGCTCCGACGCGTCCGTGGCCACGGGCGTGGGCTCGGCCTCGGGAACCGACGGCACGGGCGACTCCGCGACCGCGGTCGTGGGGCCCGGTTCGGTCTCGAGCCGCGGGTCCGACGTCCCGTCGGTGGACGCCGGCCCGTGCGGGTCGACCTCGAGCGCCCCGCGGGAGCGCGCGACGCGCGGCGGACGCGCGCGCATGCGCCGCAGCGGACCCGCCGCGGCGGGCTCGACGAGGTCCGCGTGCGCGGGCAGGCTGAGCGCGCTCGACGGCCCGCGGCTCGACAGGAGAGCGGCGAGGCGTTCGCGCGCCCGCTCGAGCTCGAAGGGCGAGGCGGCCGCCTCCAGCTCGAGCAGCGGGCTGGCGAGCACCGCGGCCAGGGGATCGGGCGCGAGCTCGGGCGGGACGACGCCGGTCTCGGCGCATCCCACCGTGGCGTCGGGCCGCGCGTGGGCTTCGGCCCCGGCGTGGACCCCGGTGGGAACGTCGGCCTCCGCCGGCGGCAAGGGCGCGGCCTCGAGGCGCGTCGCACCGGCCCGGTAGACCTCGGCCAGGGTGGCCTCGTACTCGGCCACGCTGCACTCGAGGTCGCGCACGAGCTCCAGCTCGCGTTGCTCGATCGCGTCGCGCTCGGCCTCGGTCCGCAGGGCGAGCGCGCGTTCCTCCTCGAGGGCCTCGCGGGCCGCGCGGCGCTCGGCCTCCAGGGCTTCGCGCGCGCTGAGTCGCTCGAGCTCGAGCTCCTCTCCGGCGCTCAGGCGCGCCTGGGCCAGCGCCTCCTCCGCCGCGCGCAGGAGCTCCTGGCGCTCGGCCGCGGCCGCCGACTCGAGGGCGGAGAAGCCCGCGCGCGAGTTGGCTTCGAGCTGCTCCAGCCGCACGCGATGACCGCGGTGGAGGTCGACCAGCACGCCCTCGTACTCACCGGCGGTGCGTTCGAGGGTCTCCCGCTCGCGATCGAGGAGCCGTGCCGAGAGGGATGCGTGTTCGTCCTCCCGGGCCGCGATCCAACGCTCGTACTCGTCGCAGCGTTCGGCCAGGGTGCGCTCGTACTCGCGCCCCAGGTCGGCGGTGCTGCGCTCGTACTCGCGGCTGCGCTCGAGCATCAGGGCGCGCTCCTGTTCGAGGGCCTGCGCCAGGAACTCGTCCTTGGCCGCGGACTCGCGCTCGAGCTCGAGGTGGCGCGCGGCCAGCTCTCGCGCCCGGTCGCGCAGCGCCTCGAGCTCCTCCCGCATCCGCAGGGTGCGGGCACGCTCGCGTTCCTGTTCCTCGCGGGCCTGACGCAGGCGGCCCTCGAGCTTGCGCTGCACGAGTTCGCGCTCGCGCAGCGCCGCGCCGAGCCGCAGGGCCTCCGAGGCGGCTTCGGCCTCGACGCGCACGAGGCGCTCTTGGTTCTGGAGCAGCTCGGCCTCCCGTCGCTCCAACACGCCGGGCAGGTGCGCGAGGTCGTCGACCCACTCCTGGAGCCGCGCGATCTCCACGCCGCGACTGTCGCGGTCCTCGCGCAGCCGGCGTTCGAGCAGCGCCAGTTCGCCCTCGCGCTCCTCGAGCTGCGCGGGGAGCCGTTCGAGGGCGCCCAGGCGCCGTTCCCGTTCGGCGAGCGCTTCCCGGGTCGCGGCCAACTCGCGCCGCGCCAGCACCAGCTCGCGTCCGATGCGCTCGCGGCTCTGCTCGAGCGTCCTGGCGCGCAGATCGCTCGCGCCGACGCCCTCCTCCAGCTCGCCGATGCGCCGCACCAGGGCTTCGGCGTGCGCCTCGGCCTCGCGCGCGCGGGCCTGCGCCGCGGCGATCTCGCGCGCGGAGCTCTGCACGCGGGTCGAGGTCTGGATGTGCGCGGTCTGCGCCTCCTCGAGGGCCTGCTCGTAGCTCTTGAGCTTGCGCGTCCACAGCTCGTCGAGCATGGCGCGCTGGGTGCTCTGCTGGCGGTGCTTCGACCACCAACCGAACCAGAAGCCGACGCCCAGCGCGGCGGCGACCGCCAGGGCGATCTGTAGGGTGGTGACTTCCATCGCGATCCCGTCCGGGGCTCGAGCTCCCAGGCCTCGGGTCGTTGTAGGGATCCGCGCAGCCCGACTCCAGGACCCAGCGCGCGCCGCCGCGTGAGCCGCCTTTCATGCGCAGCGCCATCCGCGCGGCACCGTCAACGCGGGACGAGCGGCACGTGTACGTCCGTGATCACGGCGGGCTCGACGTGCACGCTGGTGCGCACCTCGTGGAAGGGAGGGCTCGAGAGTTCGAGGACGTGGGTGCCCGGGGCGAGGACCGTCTCCGAGAGGACCCCGCGCGGGTCGGGCAGGAACCGCGTGCCCGACGGCCCCGGTTCGGCGGACACCAGCAGGGTCTGCCTGCCCTCCGGACCCAGGACATGGGCCTGGAAGCCGACCTCGACCAACAGGCCGCGCCGCCAGCGCTCGAGCTCGCGCCCGGCGAGGTCCGCCGGGGGCTCGAGCCGCGGTCCCGCGGGCGGTGGCGGCAGCTCGAGGAACAGGCGCAGCCGCCCGCCCAGCCGGGCGGGGAGCTCGACCGTCGCCGACTCGCCCGGGCCGAGCTCGAGGTCGTGGGAGCGGACCTCCGGCAGGTCGAAACGCTCGAGTCCCGCCGCCCCCGGGCGGGGGCGCAGCTCCAGCCGATAGCTCCCGGGGGGGATCTCGCGCTCCTCGATCCGCCCCAGCCGCACGTGGACCAGGTCGGTGCGGCGCGAGCGCAGCTCGGCCAGGGTCGGCAGGGGGCTGCCGTCCCGTGGGTCGACCAGGCGCGCCGTCAGCCGGGCGGGCGCCGCGGCGGGGTCGAGCTCGAGGCGCACGACCCGCTCCCGTTCGCCGTCCGCGAAGTCGATGCGCGCTTCGCCGGGCGCGTGTCCCGGGAGGGTCGCCAGGATGCCCACGCGCGCCCCCGGGGCGAGGTCGAAGGACGCCCGTCCCTCGTGGTCGCTGCGCGTCTGTTGTGGGCTGGGGAAGGGGACGGTGCCCCCCGCGCGGGGGGCGAGGTCCTCGAGGCGCAGGGTCGCGCCCGGCGCCGCCCGGCCGCCGACCCGCAGCTCGACGACCAGGCGCGGGTGGGGCGCCCGGAGCTCGAGATCGGTTCGGCCGGTGGGGGCGAGCGGCCAGGGTTCGGTGCGGCCGACGCGCGCGCCCGGGTGGAACAACGCGTAGGTGCCGGGCTGCAACCCGGCGAACTCGAAGGCGCCGTCCACGCCGGTGCGGGTGCGCGCGAAGAGCCGTCCCTGGCCGGCCCGACCCTCCTGCGCCCGCGCGCGCGCCTCGGCCTCGGCGAGCGAGAGGCGGGCCGCGCTCCAGTCGGCGAGCAGGGCCGCGACCTCGTACCCCGCCGCGGGGGTTCCATCCGGGTGGCGCACCCATCCGGCGAGGACTCCCTCGCCCGCGAGCGCGAGGTCCCCCAGATCGAGGTCGCCCGCGTCCTCCGCCCGCGTGGGCACGTCCCGGCGGACGCTGCCGGCGCGCGGATGGCGCGCGAGCACCTCGCCCGGGCTCTCGCTGGGCAACGGGAGGGTGAAGCGGCCGTCGCCGTCCGCGCGCCCCTCGGCATAGGTCCGCGGGCCCTCGGCCGCGCCGGGCGGGCGCGCGGACGGCGGGCCGCCCGGCGCCCCGGGCTCGAGCAGCAGCACCTGGGCGCCGGCGAGGGGCAGCCCGGCCCCGTCCACGCAGCGCCCCGACACCGTCGGCCCGCGGTCGAGGGCCAGGTCCTCGAGCACCTGCTCCATCCCTCCGCCGTCCCAGGCGCGCGCGCGCGTGCGGGCCGGGAGGAAGCCGGGGGCGCGCGCCGCGACGTGCAGCAGCATGCCCGGCACTTCGCCGGCGTGCAGCCCCACCCGCGGGCCGGCCTCGAAGCGATAGGCGCCATCTTCCGCGGATCGGCCGCTGGCGAGGAGGCGCTCCTCGCCGGCGATCGAGGCGAACAGGCGCACCTCGACGTCCGCCAGGCCCGGACCGGCGCGGGCCAGGACGCGCCCCGACACGGCCGGCAGGTCGGCGGAGTCGGGCCGGGCGCGGTCTCCGTCCAGCCCCTCCGGCAGTCTCGCGCGCGCGGCGGGGTCCGGGGGCGTCGACTCGGGGTCGACGATCGCGCCGCCGTCGGCCTCGAGGACCGGTCGCAACCCGGTGCCGGATCCCGTTCCGCGCGACGCGGACCAGCGGCTCCACGCGAAGAGCAGCGCGCACAGGAGCGACGCGCCGACGAGGAAGGGGATCAGGCTTCGCCGTGTCATGGATCGCGGCCCGGGGCGAGGGCCCGAGGAGGGGCTGGGGCGCTCAGCGAGCCGCGCCCAGCAGCGCTTCGAGCCGCGCGGCCTCGGCGCGTTGGTCCGAGAAGGAGCCGTCGGCTTCGAAGCGCGCGTCGGTGCCGGCGCGGGCGGCGAGCGCGGCCGCCGCGCGGGTCTTGCTCCAGGCCAGGGTCTGCTTGCGTTCGAAGTCGGGCCAGGGTTCGTCCGCGGTGCCGGCGCGCAGGACCGCTAGCAGGAAGGGGATCGGTTCGTCGCGACCCAGCGCGAGCGCGCTCGCGGCGATCTCCACGCGCACCTCGAGGTCGGGGTGCGCGCCCGCACCGTGGGAAAGGGCCGCGAGGCGTTCGGCGGCGCGGGCCCGCGCGCGGTCCCGGGCCTCGAAACGCGGCACGGCGGCCGCGGCGACCACGTCGCCCGCGTCCGCGGCGCGCGCGGGGGAGAGGACCCGGAGCTCCAGGCGCGCCAGCAGGACCTCGAGCGCGCCGGGGTCCCGCGAGCGGGCGAGCAACACCGCCGCGCGCACGGCGCGCGGCCCCGGGTCCTCGCCCGCCTCGCCACCGTCGGGGCCGAGGGCCGCGGCGAGCTGCTCGCGATCCGCGTCGGAGAGGCGCGCGCCGCCCGCGTCCGACCCCGGCCAGGCGCGGATCGCGCGCTCGAACCCCAGCGGATCGAGATCGCGCCAGCGCGCGGGCAGGGCGAGGAACTCCGCGGCGGGCGCGTCCTCCGTCGGCGCTCCCCGCGACGCGCGGGAAACGGGCGGTCCGGGCGACACGCCGGGCGCGGCGCAGGCCACGGCCAGCAGCGGGACGAACGCCCGCAGGCCGGAGGCGCCGCGCCGCGTGCGGAAGGGGGTTCGGGGCTCGGGCATCAGCGGGCGGTCGCTCGGGTCGTGTCCTGGGCCTGGGCCGGGGGCGGGGCGTGGGAGGGCCGCGGCCGCGCCAGGACCAGGAAGGCGTTGGAGAAGTAGGGCCGCAGGAGTCGTTTCCAGGTCTTCGCGAACGAACCCCGCGGCTGCAGCCAGCAGCCGTCGAAGGGCTCGTAGCCGGTGCGCCGCAACAACGTGTCGAGGGTCGCCGGGTCCTGCCAACCGACGTGGTCCTCGTGCACGAGCGGCCGTCCCCGGCGCCAGATGCGGCCGGCCTGGCGCGCGGCGAAGGGGTTGGGCGTGCTGAGGGCCAGCACACCCTCCGGCTCGAGGTGCGCGCGCAGGTTGCGCAGCAGGCGCCCGGGGTCCTCGACGTGTTCGATGACCTCGCCGGCGACGATCGTGTCGAAGCGCCGGCCGAGGTCCATCGAGCCCGCGTCGGCCTGCTCCACGCGGTACCCCAAAGCGCGCAGGTGCTCGACGCCCGCGGCGTCGAGGTCGACGCCCACCAGCTCGCCCGCGAGCTCGCCCAGGCGCAGGAACAGGCTCGTCGGCCGTGCCGCGCGTTCCTGCGAGGCGCCGCGCGCCGGCCGCGCGTCCACGCAGCCGACGTCGAGCACCCTTCGCCCGCGCACGTGCGGCGCGAGACACTCGAGGCGCTCGCGCAACACCCTGTCCCTGGGCCCGGGTCGCACGCCCCCACGGTAACGCTCCGGTCGCGGCCGCCCCAGGGCGAGCGCCGCGCGGGGCGCCGGCGAGCGTGGGATCAGGGCACGAAGGCCCGCAGACCCGCGCCGTCGGAGATCCACAGACGCCCGCTCGGGAGCTGGGCGTGGGGGGCCTCCCAGGCGACGTAGTTCCACTCGCCCTCGCGGCTCACGTAGAACAGGTCCTGGCCCGTGGCGGACTCGGTCACGCGGTAGACCTCCGGCGTCACCTCGACGCCCAGCGGTCCCCACGGGGAGCGCAGGCTGCGCTCACCGCCCAGGGCGCGCCGCAGCACCTCCAGGCCCGCGCTCGAGCCCAGGCGCGCGCGGTCCTCCCCGAGCAGCGCCAGGGTGTCGGCCTCGAGCTCGTTCGAGGCCAGCTCCTGGGGTTGCAGGCCCTGCTCCCAGCGCACGACGCGGCCGTCGGCGAGGGACGCCACGACCGCGTTCTGGATCGCGACGGGTCCGGCCACGGGGTGCGTCCCGAGGGCGAAGGGTCCTTCGAGGGCCCCGCTGCGTCCGTCGAGGATCCAGACCTCGCCGTCCTCCGTCACCAGCAGCAACAGACCCGGGCGCTTGGGCAGGTAGACCGGGGCGCGGGCGATCCCGCCCAAGGTCCCCAGGCGGTGATTCCAGTGCACCTCGCCACCCTCGCCCAGGCGCGCGATGCGTCCGGTGCGGTCGGCGACGACGTGGTCGCGGCTCACGCTGACCGGGAGCGCTTCGACGCGGCCGTCGCTGGCCCAGGTGCGATCGGGCGTGCGCGTGAGCCAGAGGGTGCGATCCGCCGGTCCGTCGACCTCGACCTCCAGCGGCAGGCAGCCGGGCGCGGAGACGGTGAGCGCGAAGCGGTTCCCCGCGCGGGACTCGTGCACGAGCGGGGCGCGCTGCACGCTGCCGTCGGGGAAACGCACGCTGGCGCCCTCGGGATAGGTGACCAGGCGCCAGGGCAGGGCCGCCGCCCGCGGGGACTCCAGCTCGCGCGTCAGGAGTTCCAACGCGTCGACGTGGCGCCCTTCGGTGGCCAGGCGGCGGGCCTCGCTCGTCACCGCGTGGCCGCGGCGCACCTTCTCGATCTCGCGCGCGAGGTCGGGCAGGTTGGCGAGCTGGCGGCTCTCGTCGCTGTCGAGCAGGCGCTGGTAGACGTCGACGGCGCGCGCGTAGTCGCCCGCCGCGCCGTGCGAGCGCGCCGCGGCGAGCAGCATGTCCAGCGTGTTCAGCTTGTCCAGACGGTCGCGCTCGGCGATCAGCGTCGCGCGGGCCTGGGCCCGGCGCTCGATCTCGAGCGCCAGGGCCTCGAGCCGCTCGCGGTACTCCCCCGAGTCGTGGCGCGTGCGTTCGGTGTTCAGCACCTCGATCTGCCGCAGGACGGCCTCGCCCAGGCGCTTCTCGTGCTGCGGCTGGTCGGGGGCGTCGAGCGCGGGTGGTCCCAGATCGCGCAGGGTGTTCTCCATGCGCGCGGCCAGCCCGCTGAAGAGGTCGTCGACGAGCGGCCAGGCCTCCTCGATGGTCAAGAGGCGCGGCGGGTTCGGCAGGTCCATCGCGCGCCGCAAGCCCACCAGCGGATCGCCCAGCGTGCACTCGAGCTGCGCGTCGGAGTACCGGCTGTACCAGGCGCTGCGGATCGACTCCTCGTCGCTGCGCTGACGCTCGTCGATGGCGGTCAGCAAGGTCTGGACGCGCGGCGAGTCCTCGTCCGGGAAGTACTCGCGGAGGAGCGCGCGGGCCTCGCTCGGCTGGCCGATCAGGTTGGCGATCTCGGTCAGCTTGCGTTCGGTCGAGCGGTCGATGCTCACCTGCACGTACGCGCCCAGAGAGAGCGCGAGCAAGATCGCCAACGCGACGGCCGAGTGCTTGCGCACGATCTGCCGGCGCATGCTCGAGTTGCGCGCGCGGGAGAGCAGCATGCGCGCCTCGCGCGCGCCGGGATCCTGCTCGAGCAGGGCGCGCAGCGGGGGCACGGCCTTGTCGAAGGCGCCTTCCTCGATCAGCGTGGCGGCGGCGCCCACGATCCAGGGCTTGCACTCGGTGATCATGCCCGCGGCGAGCATGCCCATGCCCAGCTCGAGCTGCGAGGCGACGGTCGGCGGGATCTGCGCCGCGGCGATGCGCAACACGGCCGCCGCGCGGCGCGGGTGCTTGGCCTCGCGTTGGCCGCGCGCGAGGTCGAGCAGCTCGCGCATCGAGGGCGAGTCCGCCTCTTCCTCGCAGCGGTGCTCGCAGGCGATGCGGTGCACGAGCGTGATCGGGCAGTGCCGGTGCAGGCGGCCGAGCTCGCGCCAGTGGCGCAGGGACACGGCGGGATCCCCGAGGGCGTGCTCCATGCGCCGCAGCAGGGCGCGCGCCTCGCGGGTCGGCATCAGATTGAGCAGGGCCGGCATGCGGTCGGCTTTCCACTCGGCATGCAGGAGCGAGGCGTCGCCCGGATCGCAGGGGCCCGGGGGCGAGGTCTGGACCCAGGCCGACAAGCGCGAGGCGGCGCGCGAGAGGTAGCCGCGCTCGAGTTCGCGCTGGGCCAGCACGAGCAGCTCGCGCGCCAGGGCCATGCGCGCCCGCTTGCGCTCGAGCTCGCCGGCCGCGACCAGGCGCACTTGGCGGATGGGCCAGGCCAGGCGGTCGGCGATCTCCTGCAGGCTCGAGGTGCCGTCGCAGTGGCGATAGAAGTTCGTGAGCTCCTTGGGCGCGGAGCTCACGTCGAGCGGCCGCACGATCGCGTGCTCGCTGAGGTGGGCCGCGTAGGGCATGCGCTCGAGCTCGTCGCTGATGCGCGCGTACTCGAGCAGCAGGAACTCGATGGCGACGCCCTCGCAGTGCACCGAGGGCATGCGGCGCTGACCGGGCTCGACGTCCTCGGGGGCGACCTCGTTGGGATGCTCGGGCAGCGGACCGGGCTCGAAGCGGAAGTTCACCCCCACGCAGTCGAGCAGGCGGTAGAGCAACTCGACGCGGTGCGCGCGCGCGATCTCCGACATGCGGATCGCGTCCACCCGCACGTCGGGGTCGTGCACCCACGCCTGGCGGGCACGCTCCTTCCAGATGACCGGGTCCTCGTCGGGAGCCGGGAGCAGGTACAGCACCCCGCTCTGCAGCCCCAAGTGCGAGCGCAGCCCGTTGCGGCCCGTCAAGGTCAGCACGCCCTCGCGGCGCCCGCGCGCGATGCTCTGCAGCAGCTCGGCGAGCCCGATGCCCGCAACGTCGCCTTGGAAACTCATGGGAACCTTGTCTCTCGCCTCGCCCTCGTGTCTGCCTGGGTGCGCCGGAGCAACCGTCCCGCGGGACGCGCGGATCCGGCCCGGGGGGAGGGCGCGGGGCGACGCGGGTCGGGGGGGGCTCCGCGGCCCTATCGGCCGCGGGGGGGAGCGGGGTGGAGCCTCAGCCCCGTTCGAGGCGAGCCACCAGGCGCGCGAGGTCGGCGGGGGTGTCGAGGTCGTCGAGCACCTCCGGGTAGGGGACCTCCAGGGCCAGGAGCGGCTCGGCCCGCTCCCGCAGGCGCCGCAGGGGGGTCCCGTCCCCCAGGAGTTCCAGCTCGCCGAGCAGTCCCCGTCCCACGACCACCGGGTGGCCGTGGGACGGGCCGTGGCGGGGGGCCAACCAGCCCCGTTCGGGGGCCCCGGCCCGCTCCCAGGCCTGGGCGAGCAGCAGGAAGACCTCCCGCGGCACGAGGGGCACGTCGACCGGAGCCAGGCACAGGTCCTGTCCCGCCCGCCGCCCCCGGGCCAGGCGCACGCCGCCGGTCCGGCCCAGCTCCCAGCGCGGGTTCCGGACGATCTCGACGCCCTCCGGCGCGGCGGCCAGGAGCTCGGCGTGGTGGGCCCCGGTCACCACCAGGGGCGGGGGCGCGCCCGGGGTGAGATCCCGACCCGCGGCGACCAGGCGCGCGAGGGGCGTCCCTCCGGGTAGGGGCGCGAGGGCCTTGGGCAGACCCAAGCGCCGGCTCGCGCCGGCCGCCAGCACGACCAGCGACGGGGCCGCGCTCATGTGCCCACGTAGCGGTCGTAGAGCGCCAGCGCCCGGTCCGGGTCGTCGGTGCCCTCGACCAGGGCCCGGCCGTCGCGGAACAGGGTCAGGCGCAGCCCGTCGAGCGCGACGCGCAGCATGGGACCGCTGAGGCGCGCGCCGGGGTCGAGGCCCGAGAGGCGCTCGCGCAGGGCCACGAGGTCCAGCGCGCCGCGCCCGCGGACCTGCACCGCGTCGCGGCCGCACAGGGCGCTGGCGCGCTCGCCGACGGGGTCGGCGAGGAAGGGGAACTCACCCTGCGCACAACATGGGCAGCGCGGGTCGCGGCCGGCGCGCAGGCTGCGCACTTCGCCGCGCCAGACATCGATCTCGATCAAGGCCGGCTCGAGGTCGGTGGCGAAGGGGTCCTCCGCGGCCAGCAGGCGCAGGGCCAGGCCCGCCTGCACGGAGGCGATCGCGCCCACCGCCGGCTGGAGCACCCCGACCGTGTCGCAGGTTGCCAGGGTCCCGGGCGGCGGCGGTTCGGGGAACAGGCAGCGCAGGCAGGGGCCGATCCCGGGCAGCACGGCCAACGCCACGCCGCCGCCGCCCAACACGCCGCCGTAGATCCACGGCACCCCGCGCGCGACGCACCAATCGTTGAGCAGGTAACGCGTCGCCAGGTTGTCCGTGCCGTCGAGGATCAGGTGTGCCCCGTCGGCGAGCTCGGCCACGTTGGTCGCGTCGAGGTGCTCCGCCCGCGCGACCAGGCGCGTGGGGCCGCCGATGCGCAGCAGGGTCTCGCGGCTGGCCTCGACCTTGGGGGCTCCCTCGCGGGCGTGGCGCTCCTCGAACAGCACCTGGCGCGGCAGGTTGGAGAGCTCGACCAGGTCGCGGTCGACCAGCACCAACTCGCCGACCCCCGAGCGCACCAGGCTCTGGGCCAATACGCTGCCGAGCGCGCCACAACCGACGAGCAACACGCGGCGCTCGGCGAGGCGGGCTTGCCCCGCGTTCCCCAGCGGCGCGAAGCGTGCCTGGCGCTCGAAGCGCGCCCGGTGATCGTCCGCGCCCGCGTTCATCCGCTCCTCGCGAAGAACCACCAAGCCAGCGCGCCCAGCGCGACGAGCAGCGCCGCCGCGAGGGCCGCGATTCGGAGCAGGGGCCCGGCGTCGCTGGTGGGCGGCTGGTCGATCTCGACCCAGTTGAAGTAACGCCGCGCGACGCCCTCGAGGGGCGCGGCGCAATGCGGGCAACCACTCCCCGCGTGATCGTGGGGGATGACCCCGTCGCAGCGCATGCAGTAGAAGTTGCGCTCCGCTCCGCCGTCGGCGACCCCCGGCGCGCGCGAGCGGGAGCGGTAGTACTCGATCGCTTCGCGGTTGGACCCGGCCCGCGCGCGCGACCAGTGGTGCTCGCCGACGTTGCCGAAGCTAGGCGGCCGTCCCGCGCCGCCCTCCGCGCGGTGTTCGCGCGCAGCGTCCGAGCGCTCCCCCGCGGGCTCGCCGCCGCCGTCCGTCTCCCGAGGCTCGCCCATGGTCCGCGCGCGAAGGTAGCCCGCGCGCCCCGGGATTTCCCGGGCAAGGTCCCGCCACGCAGCGCCGATGGACCCTGGGTGGAGATCCTGCCCCAGTCCCCCCCGTCCTCCGTCCAGGTTCCCAGTCCGAGCGGCGTGCCGCGCAGCGTGCATCGCGCGCCCGACCCCAGGGGCGGCGAGCCGTGGGTCGAGCTGCGCGCCGCGCCGCCTCCCGGCCAACGCGCCGCGCAGCCGCGGGTCGTCGGCCCCGGTCGGCGCGAGCGCACCTACCGCGAGCGCATCGCGCGCCTCGAAGGCGAGTTGGAGGTCTCCGACCTCGTCGGTCGCGGCTCGCAACGCCGCCAGGCACGCCTCGAGGCTCGACTCGAGCTGGCCGCGCGCGAACGGGAACGCCTGCTCGCCCAGGACCGCGAACGCGCCCAGGCCGAGCGCCGCCTGCTGGTCCTCCTGGGCGCCCTGCGACGCGAGAACCTGGCCCTGCGCGCCGACCTCGAACGCCTCGCCCCCGCCCCGAACCCGTCCCTGCCCGCGCCCGACCGCCGCTCGCTGCTCGCGCGCCTCTTCTCCCGCCGTCGTCCCGCCCGTCCCCCTCGGCCTTGACTTTCCACCCCTCCGGCCCGATCCTCCCCGGCTCCCTCAGGGACGGTGGGTGTAGCTCAGTCGGTTAGAGCGCCAGATTGTGGCTCTGGAGGTCGCGGGTTCGATTCCCGTCACTCACCCCACTCCTTCCGGTCCCGGCCCGATCCCGTTCGGCCCGCGCCCGATTCCCGCCGGCGGGTGCGCGCTCGAGCGGGCGGCGCGACGGGCCGCGTCAGCGCGGGGATTCCTCGCGGGCGGCGGGGATGCGCGGTAGGGAGCGCCAGTGTTCGAGGCGCAGGGCGGGGTCGGCCTCGAACCAGGGGGCGGGGTGGGTGCCCGTGGCGTCCTGCGTCTCCGAGGGATCGGTGTCGAGGAGGTGTAGGGAAGGGCTCTCGGTACCTGAGGGTTTCGCAACCCGCAGCACCTGCTTGAGGGCTCCGTCCGTGACGGCCAGGCGTAGCTCGTCGAGCCGTTCGCTGCCCACGGCGAGAGCCGCGCGGGTGGGGGCCCCGCCGCCGCGCAGGTCCGGCCACAGGTCGCGGCCGTCGAGCTCCGCGGAGCGCGAGAGGGGCACGCCCAGGGCGCCGGCGAGGGTCGGCGCGACGTCGAGGAAGGTCGTGAAGTGCGGCCACTCGCCCGGCGCGAGCGTCCCGGGCCAGGCCAGCAGCGCGGGGGCGCGGATGCCGCCCTCCCAGACCTCGTACTTGCCGCCGCGATGGGGCGCGTTGCTCGCGCCGTAGGCCGGATCGCCGCCGTTGTCGCTGACGAAGAGCACCAGCGTGTCGCGCTCGATGCCTTCGGTGCGCAGGGCGTCGAGCACGCGGCCGACGGCGCGGTCGAGCTCGTCGACCATCAGCAGGTAGAGGCGACGCTGCAGGTCGGGGCCCTCGAGCTCGGCCGGGTCGCGGCCGGGGGGCAGGTGGATCGGGGCGTGGGGCGCGTTGAAGGCCAGCAACAGGAAGAAGGGCCGCGATCGATCGCGCCCGCGGAGCGCGCGCACGGCCTCGTCGGCGAGCAGGTGCGTCGCGTAGCCCGTCTCCACGAGATCCGCGCCGTCGCGCTGCCAGTCGAGCTGCGCGCCGCGGCGAAGGGTGTCGTACTCGATCCAGCCGCCGAGGAAGCCGTAGTGGTGCTCGAAGCCGCGCGCCAGCGGCCGGAGCGCCGGCTCGGCGTGGCCCAGGTGCCACTTGCCGACCAGGCGCGTCGCGTACCCCGCGGCGCGCAGGTCCTCGGCCAGGGTGCGCTCGTCCTGGGGCAGGCCGAAGGTGTCTGCGCGCCGCACGTTGCGCGCGAGCCCCATGCGCAGGGGGTTGCGCCCCGTGAGCAGGCCCGCGCGCGCCGGGCTGCACATCGGAGCGGTGACGTAGTTCGAGAAGTGCAGCCCCTGGCGCGCCAGGCGATCGAGGTTCGGCGTGCGCACCGCGCCGTCCTCGGGCGCGTGCCAACCGACGTCCGCGAAACCCAGGTCGTCGGCCACGATCACGAGCAGGTTGGGCCGCGGGCTCGGCCGCGGCGCGCGCGAACACGCGAACGGGAGCGAGAGCAGGGCCAGCGCGCAGGCGAGCTGCACGGTGCGGGGGAGGGCGGGCATCGGCGCGGGCGAGGATACGCCAGCGGGCCCGCGGGCGGCGCCGCGCAGCGCGTCGAGCCGGTGGGCCGCGGTTCAACGCTCCGCTGGCCGCGCGCGGAGCAGCGCCAGGGGACCGGAGCGGGGGCCTTCGAGGGTCAGGATCGGGTCGAAAGCCGGGGCGTCGGCCGCGAGCAGGGTCTTGGCCCGCTCGGGGGGCAGCAGGACGAAGCCGCCCGGCGGCGTGGCGCGCGGGTCCTCGACGTGGATCAGCTCGCGTTCGAGCAGGAAGAGCAGGTTGAACTCACCCCAGAGCGCCACGTGCAGCGGCGCGCCGGCGGGCAGGTGTGCCTCGATGCGTTGGGCGAGGTGCGACTGGTGCCGCCGGGAGCGGCGTAGGTCGCTGGCCTCCTGGCTGAAGGTCAGCAAGGCCAGCCCCGCCAGGGCCAGACACGCCCCGCCGCGGTCGATCGTCGCCGCGCCGCGCAGCTCCCGGATCGCGAGCAGCGCCAGCGCGAGGCCTCCGAGGGCCGCGGCCGGGGCCCAGGGGGAGAGGCTGTCCGCTCCCAGGCGCAGGGGGTCGAGCCCCGCCGCGCGCAGGGCCGGCACGAGCGTGGCCAGGGCCCCGAGCGAGGCCGCGGCCAAGAGCGCGGCGAACACGCGCAACATCCCGCGCGTGCGTCGGACGGGCGGCGAATCCGGCGCGGCCCGGCGCAGCTCCCCGAGCCGCGCCGCGGCGAGCAGGGCGACCCAGGGCAGGATCGGGAACACGTAGCGCGCCGAGGTGCCCGGGTAGAGCAGGAACCACAGCCAGGCCGGGACGATGGCGCCTCCGGCGAGGCGTCGCCAGAGCTCCGGCCGGACCGCGGCCGTCGGGCGCCGCTCGAAGGAGACGAACAACACCAAACTCGCGGGCGCCATGCCCAGCACGCTCGCGAGCGCGTACTCCGGCCGCTCCTTCAGGTAGCCGAGCAGGCCCCGCTCGCCCTGACCGACGAGTTCGTTGGCCCAGTGCGCGAGGGTCGAGCCGCTGGGCAATGCGGCGAGCAGGGCCGCGGCCCACGCGCCGAGGAAGGAGAGGCCGATCGCGAGGGCCGCCCCAGCCGCGCGCAACAGGGGTCCGCGTTCGTCGGGGGAGGTCGCCCACAGGCCCGCGGCGGCGCCCAGGAAGAACACCAACGCGGGCGGGCCCTTCGCGAGCAGCCCGGCGCCGAGGGCCAGCCCCGAGCCGATCGTCCAGAGCGCGACGCGCCGGCCCTCGAGCGCGACGCCGAGCGCGGCGATGCTCAGGAAGCAACCCAACGACAGCAGCGCCTCGATCTCGCCCAGGCGTCCCTTCTCGACGAAGAGCGACGAGCCCAGGAGCAGCAACGTGGCGAGCAGGGCCGTGCGGGGTCCGGCTCGACGCCAGGCGAAGCCCAGCAGGGCCAGGCCCAGCAGCAGGGAGGGCAGGACCGCCGCGAGGCGCGTCGTGAGCGGGGTGACCCGGCCACCCGGCGCGGACAGGGCGGCGATGGTCCAGGGGAACAGCGGCGGCTTGGAGAGGTAGGGCCGGCCCCAGATGCGCGGCACGACGAAGTCCTCCTCGGCCAGCATCGTGCGCGCGGTCCAGGCGCGCCGACCCTCCTCGACGCGCAGCTCGGTGCGGCGCAGGCCGGGCAGCAGCGTCGCGGCCGCGAGGCCCGTGACCAGCAGGCAGGCGAGCGCGAAACGCGCGCCGGGGTTCGAGCGGGTCCCGAGGGTCACGGGCCGCCACGATCCCCGACGACCGAGCCCGAGTCAACGCGTCGCCGGTCGCCGGGGATTCAGCTCGCGGCGAAGAGCTCCTGGGTGCGGGCGATCTCCTGGCGCAGGGGGGCCGCGAGCTCGGACAGGGATCCGAGCTCGAAGCCCGTCAGCTCGAGGGCCGCAGCGCGGATCGGATAGCGCAGCGCGCGCACGTCCGAGTCCCCGTGCCCGCCCGCGTCGGCCTCCTCGGCCAGGCACACGAGGTCCACCAGACCCTCGCTGAGGGACGTGATGGCCGTCAGTACCGGGTCGATGCGCGCGTCCTCGGGCGCGTGGTGGTAGGCGATGGCGTCCACGAGCAGTTCGGGCAGGTGGCACCAACGCGCCAGGCGCGCGCCGATGTGCGCGTGGTCGAGCCCGAGCACGCGGCGCTCGGCCTCCAGGCGCGCGAGGCCGCGGTCGACGCCGCGCTCGATGGCCTGCTCGTACTCGAGCAGGTGGCGTTGCACGACCAGGAACCCCATGTTCGCCAGCAGCGAGGTGGTGTAGGCCGCGGCGGGATCGACCGCGCCGTGCGCCCGGGCGAGCACCCCGCCGGCCACCGCGCAGCGCAGCGAGCGCTCCCACAACGCTTCGCCGCGACTCTCCTCGCCGCCCTGGAAGTAGCGACCGACGCACGAGGTGAGCACCAGATTCACGAGCTTGGCCACCCCGAGCATGTTGACCGCCTCGGAGAGCGAGTTGATCTCGCGCTGGAAGCCGTAGACGGCGGAGTTGCACAGCTTGAGCACGCGCGCGGTGAGCGCCACGTCCGTCGAGAGCAACTGCACGATGTCCCCCGGCACCGCGTTCTCGTCGTTCGCCAGGTCGAGCACCCGCGTGACGACCGCCGGCCAGGGCTCGAGGTTGCGGATGCCGCTCACGATGCGGTGCAGGGGCTTGGCCAAAGGGGGACGCTCCAGGGTGCTCAGGGGGGCGTTTCGTCGCGGCGACGCCTCGCCCTGAGGGCCGCGGGGCCTGGAATTCCCGTTCTCCCTGTCCGGAAACGGGTGCCGACTGGACGCCCGATAGGAAGTTGCTTATCCTCGGGCAACGCTGGAGAGAGCCCCCGACGGGGCGCCCTCCGGCCGAGGTGGTCAGAGCCCCGACGCGCCGGTCCCCGGGCCGAGCGCGGCGCCCCAGGAGGGGGATTGCGGGTTCCGCTGGAGCCCGAGAGGTCAAGTTCCTGGCCCGCGGCGAGGTCGTTCCCGGTATCCCGGGGGCGCCCTCGCCGACTCTGCCTCAATCGCCCAGGACCCGGGCCCAGATCGCCGCGCTGGCGCGGGCGCAGGCTTCCCAGGTGAAGGGCGCGGCCCGGGCCCGACGCGCGGCGAGCCGGAGGGCGTCGTCGCGCTCCGCGAGGGCCTCCGCCAAGGCGTCCGCCAGGGCGACGACGCGCGTGGGGTCCGGCTCGGCGTCGGGGGCCCCATCGGCGTGGGGCGCGATCCAGCGGGCGCCGTCCCCGAGGGCCTCCTCGAAGGCCGGCAGGCGGCTCGCCACGACCGGGACGCCCAGGGCCAGGGCCTCGAGGGGGGTCACGGCGGTCAGCTCGCGCAGGGCGAGGTGGCACACCGCGCCGGCCCCCGCGACGAGCCGCGGCAGCTCGCCTTCGTCGGGATCGGGGATCCAGCGCGCCGCAGACCCGAGGGGCGAGCGCTCCAGGGCCTCCGCGAGCTGCCCGCTCGCGCTCCCGGCCCGGCCCGCCAGGCGGAGTCCGACCCGCAGGCCCCCGGCGTGCAGGCGCTCCAGGGCGCGCAGCAGCTCGAGGGGCCGGCGCCCATGGTCGAGACGGCCCAGGGCCAGCACGTAGGGCGGATCGGCGGGCGCGGGCGCGGTGCCGAGGTCGCGCCCAAAGTGCTCCGCGCCGACCGGCGTGCGGTGCACCCGTTCGGGCGGGACGTCGAGGCGCTCGGCGAGGAGCCGCGCGCCGTGCGCCGAGAACGCGATCAGCCCGTCCATCGCCCGCGCGTGCCGGCGCAGGCGCGCCTCGGCCGGGGATCCGGGGGGCGGGAGCTCGGACAGGGCCCAGGTGCGCCGGGCGCGCCGCACCGGCAGGGGCTCGGCGCGCAGGTCGTGGACCAGCTCGACCCCGCCCAACAGGCGCTCTGCCCCCAGGCCGAGGCGCGCGGCGAAGTCGAGCGCGCGCCGCGGCAGCCGGCGCGTCACCAGGCGCGCGGGATTCGGCACGTCGAGCAGGCCCGCGGCGCGCGCGTCGTAGCGGCGTGGCAGTCGCCCCACGTCGAGCAGCGCCAGCCGCGGACCGTCCTCCAGGCGCACCAGGGCGCGCACCAACTCGCGCGCGTACCGGCCCACCCCCGGACCGTGGGCCAGCGCCGGCGCGTAGTCGACCCCGACGCGCGGCCGCGGGGAGGGGAGCAGCTCGGGGTCCCGCACGCGGTCAGGCCGGCAAGCCGCGGCGCAGCACGTCCTCGACCGCCTCGGCGAAGCGCTCGATCTCCTCGGGGGTGGTGTACACGCCGGGCGAGACGCGCAGGCCGGAGAACCGATCGCCCGGCTCCTCGCCGCGGTGCTCGACGGGCGTCACCAGGATCCCGTGGCGCTGCTCGAGGTGGCGCGCCAACGCGCCCGGCTCGAGGCCTTCGATCCCGAAGGTCGCCAGCCCGCCCGCCGCGCCGGCGGCGCGGTTCGTGAAGAAACGCACGCGCTCGTGGGCCGCCAGGCGCGCCGCCCAACGCTCGCGCAGGTGCACCAGCCGCGCCAGCTTGCGCTCGGGGCCCAGGGCGAGGTGGAAGGCGAGCGCCTCTGCGATCGCCAGCGGCACGGCCACCGAGTGCGTGCCGATCTCCTCGAACTTGCGGATGTCGCCCGCTTGGTCGGCGCGCGGACCCAGGAGCGGCCACAGGCCCTCGATGCGCTCGCGGCGCACGTACAGGAGCCCGCTGCCGAAGGGCGCAGCCAACCACTTGTGCAAGCTGGTGGCGTAGTAGTCGACGCCCAGCTCGTCGCGCGTGAACACAAGGTGCGCGAAGGCGTGCGCGCCGTCGACGATCACCGGGATGCCGCGGCGCGCGCCGAGGGCGACGAGCTCGCGCACGGGCAGCACCGCGCCGGTCAGGAACACGACGTGGCTGACGAGCATCAGCCGCGTGCGGTCGGTCAGGCCGGCCTCGAAGCGCCGCACGACCTCCGCGGGATCGTCGATCGGCGTCGGCAGCGCCACCTGGCGCAACACGAGCCCGTCGCGCCGCTCGCGCTGGCGGAAGGCGTTGAGCATGCGCGGGTAGTCCTGGGTCGAGGTCAAGACCTCGTCCCCGGGCTCGAAGTCGAAGCCGAACTGGCAGATCTGCAGGCCCTCGCTCGCGTTGCGCGTGATCGCGAGCTCCTCGGCGTCGCAGCCGAAGGCGCGCGCCAACGCCGCGCGCACGCCCTCCTTGCGCGGCTCGAGCACCTGCCACATGTTGCGCGCCGGTGTCTGATTGGCGAAGGCGAGGTGCCGCGCGAGGGCGTCCTGCACCACGCGCGGCGAGGGCGACACCCCGCCGTTGTTCAGGTTCACCAGGCTGCGGTCGACGGCGTAGGCCTGCTGCACGGCGCGCCAGAGGTCTTCGTCGTCGGCGAGCTCGGCGGGCGCGCGCGGCTCGCGCTCGAGGTCCGCGAGCAGCCCCGCGAGGCGCGCGGCGGCGGGCGCGGCCAGACAGGTCGCCGCGGAGAGGCCCAGGGTCGCGGAGAAGAACTGGCGTCGTTGCATGGGACTCGGCGCCGGAGGTCGGGCCTGGCCCCATCTTGCGCCACGGGGCGCGCGCTGCAAACCGGCGCGCCGTCGACGGGGCCGCGGGCGCCGTGGCCCGTTGCGCCTCGACACCCGCGGAGGCCCGGGGCAGGATGGGACCCGTGGGCCGAACCCGGACGGTCCACGGGAGTTCGCCGTGCCCTGCCTCGCGCCCTGCTTGTTGGTCCTTCTCTCCCAGGTCCCCGCTCCCCCGGTCCCCGAGCCCGCGCAGCGGGTCCCGCGGCCGGACTTCGTCCACGCCGCCGCGCGGGGTGACTTCGCGCAGGTCGCCGCGCAGCGATCGGGCGGCTTCGTCGAGAACGCCGGTCAGTGGCCGGCGGAGGCCTTGTTCCGCGTCGGCGCGCGCGGCGTGAGCGCCTGGTTCGGGCGCGACGGCTTCACCCTGGCGCGCGTCGCGACGCCGGCGCGCGACGGCGCGCGGGGGACGCGCGATGCGCGCCAGCTCCCGCGCCCGACCCGCGGCCACGCCGTGCGACTCGCCTTCGAGGGCGCGCGCGCGGAGGTGCGGATCGAGGGCCAGGGCGCCGCGGGCGGCGCGCACCACTGGCTGCGCGGCGACGATCCGGCGAACTTCGTGCGGGGGGCCCGGGCCTTCGAGCGCGTGCACTACTCCGGCCTGCTCCCGGGCGTCGATCTCCTGGTGCGCGGGGAAGAGGGGCCGGAGGGGCGCTCGCTCTTCGCCTACGACCTGCTGCTCGCGCCGGGCGCGGAGCTCGCCAGCGTGGTCGTGCGCGTCGAGGGCGCGCAGGGGTTGCGCCGCGGGGAGGACGGCGGACTGGTGCTCGAGACGCCGCTCGGCGAGCTGCGCCAGCGCGCGCCGGTCGCTTGGACCGTCGACGAACGGGGGCAGCGCTCGGGGGTGCGGGTCGACTTCGCCGTCCTGGGCCCCGATCGCTACGGGTTCGTGGGGCCGGACCCCGGCGGGCGCGCGCTGGTCGTCGACCCCGGTTTCCAGTGGGGGAGCTTCCTCGGCGGCGGCGACCTCGACGTCGCCCAGGCGCTGGCCCTCCTGCCCGGCGGCGAGCCGATCGTCGCGGGCTACACCTACAGCGCGGGCTTCCCGACCTCCGCCGGAGCCTTCGACCCGCAGCTCGGCGGGAGCGTCGACGCCTTCGTCAGCGCGCTCTCGCGGTCGGGACAACACCTGTTGTTCTCGACCTACCTCGGCGGCGGCGGGGACGACTTCGCCTACGCCGTCGGCGTGAACGCGCAGGGCGAGCTGCTGGTCGGCGGCGAAACCCTCTCCAGCGACTTCCCCACGCCCGGCGGCTATCGCACGGCGCCCTACGGGGGTCGCGACGCCTTCGTGGCGCGCCTCGATCCGAGCGGCGCGAACCTGCTCTCGGCGACCTACCTCGGCGGATCCGGCGACGAGTACCTGCGGGCCCTGGCGGTGCTCCCCGGGGGAGCGGTGGCCGTGGCGGGCTCGACGAACTCCCCGGCGTTCCCGACCGTGGCGGGAGGCCATCAACTCGCCTACGGCGGCGGGGCGAGCGACGCCTTCGTGACGCGCCTGGACCCGACGCTGGGCGCGCTCGTCGCGTCGACCTTCCTGGGCGGCAGCCAGGGCGAGGTCGTCCTCGGGTTGGCGGCGCACCCGGACGGCTCGCTGCTGGCCGGAGGTCAGACGCGCTCGGTCAACTTCCCGATCGGGAGCGCGACCTGGAACCCGCTGCTGGGCGGCGGGGCCGACGGCTTCCTCGCGCGGTTGGGCCCGCAGCATGCGGTGACCTTCGCGACCTACTTCGGCGGCGCGGCGGACGAGGCGGTCACGGCGGTCGCCCTCGGGCCCCAGGGCGAGCTGGTCGCCGCCGGGTGGAGCGAGTCGACGGACCTGCCGCTCGTGGCTCCCGCGCAGCCCGCCCTCGCGGGTTGGGAGGACGCCTTCGTCGCGCGCTTCGATGCCAGCGGCCAACAGCTCCTCGAGTCGACCTTCCTGGGCGGCATCGACCGCGACCGCGCCCATGCGCTGGCGGTCGACGCCGCGGGTGCGCTGGTGATCGCCGGCGGCACCTGGTCGCCGGACTTCCCGACGACCCCGCGGGCCTTCGACCGCAGCTTCGCCAGCCCCCCGGACGCCTACCAGGGTGACGGCTTCGTCGCGCGCATCCAGGCCGGGGCGCTCGCCTACTCGACCTTCCTCGGCGGCGCGGAGGACGACGAGATCCTGGGCCTCGCGCTGGACGCCTCGGGTCAGGTCTTCGTCGCCGGGCACACGAGCTCGTTCAACTTCCCGACCCACCCCAGCGCCTTCGATCCGAGCTACGACTTCTCGACGATTCCCGACGGCTTCCTGGCGCGCCTGGACTTCGACCTCTATCCGCTCGAGTACGGCCAGGGCAAGACGACCTCGATGGGCTGGGACGTCTTCCTCTACCACTCGGGTTTCCCGAGCCTCTCGGCCCAGAACGGCCTGGTCCTGTACGTCGACGCGGCCTACCCCAACCGCCCGGCCTGGCTCTTCCGCGGACCGGCGCCGGCCCAGATCCCCTTCAAGGGCGGCCACCTCTTGGCCGCGCCGCCGTTCACGCGCGTGGCGCACGTCCAGCTCGACTTCGTGGGCGGAGCCTCGGTGCCCGTGCCCACGCTGCCCGCGCTCGTGGGCACCAGCGCCTACTTCCAGTTCTGGTTCGTCGACCCCGGCGACCCCTTCGGCATCGGCCTCTCGCCGGCGTACGAAGTGACGTTCTATCCCTGAGTTCGGCGATCGCGCAGCGCGACGCGCGCGGCGAGCAGCCCGCTCGAGGTGGGCTGGGTGCCGCCGGGGTGGGTGCCTGGGCCGCACAGGTACAGCCCGCGGAGCGGAGTGCGGTAGCCGGCGCAGGCGCGCATCGGGCGCAGGAAGAGCATCTGGTCGAGCACGAGGTCGGCCTGGCGCAGGTGACCGCCGGTCAGCCCCAACTCGCGCTCGAGGTCCGGCGGGGCCAGCGCGCGCACGGCCTCGGGATCCTCGAGCCCCTCGAGGTGGGCCCCAAGAAGCTCGAGCGCGCGCCGCGCGAGCCCGTCCCGTTCCTCCCGCCCCCAGCCGCCCTGGAGCGCGTAGGGCGTGCCGTGCACCTTCGCGCACAGGACGCTGCGGCCGGAGGTGACGTGCAGCGCGCAGTCGATCCAGGGCTCGGCGGCGATGCGGCCGTCCTGACACGCGTCCGCCGCGCGCTCGAGCTGCGCCAGGTCGCGGGCGAGCAGCACCCGGGCCGGCTCGAGACCCGCCCGCGCCCGCGCCCGCACGGGACCGCGGGCCGCGACGAGCACCAGGCTGGTGGTGCCCCGGTCGCGCAACAGGCTCGCCGAGCGCACGACGTCGGCGGGCAAGGAGCGCGGGGGTACGAGCTCGAGCAGGGCCCGGCGGGGCGAGAGCGCGACCAACACCAGCTCGGCCTCGATCGACTCGCCGTCGGCGAGGCGCAGGCCGCGCACCGCGCCGTCCTCGACCAGCAGGGTTTCGGGCGCGACCCCGGCGCGCAGCTCGGCACCCGCCGCGCGCGCGGCCTGCAGGGCCGCGTCGGCGAGGGCGCTCGCCCCGCCCGCGAGCTCGGCGCCGCGCAGGGCGCGATTGGCGAGCCACGCGATCGTGGTGCCCGCCGCCCGCGGCCCCAGGCCCACGCCCTCGAGGCCATCGGCCGCCAGCGCCGCCCGCGCGTGGGGCGAGGCGAAGCGCTCTTCGAGGTGGTCCTGGAGCGAGAGCGTCGCCAGGCGCGCGGCCTCGAGGGTCGCGCGCGCGCCGTGGCGGCGCAGGGCGAGGCCGGTGCCGAGCAGCGGCAACAACTCGCGCGCTCCCGCGGCGTCCGGGTCGGGCGGGGGCTGGTCGAAGAGGCCGGCCAGGGTGGCTTCGAGCCGCTGCTGCTCGCCGCTCCAGGTGCGGTACGCGGCGCCGTCGCCGGCGCGCGCGCGATCGAGTTCGAGGGCGCTGCGCTCGACGTCGGAGCCGAGCAGCAGACCGGCACCGCCCTCGGGATCGGGGGCGAAGGTGTCTCCGTCCGCCCGGCGCGGCAAGGCTTCGAGGCCCAACTCGCGGGCGGCGAAGGGGCGTGGCGCGGACGCGCCGAGGGCCCCGGGGAAGTGGAGGGAACCGACCTCGAGCGGCGCGGCGGCTCCGCGCAGGTCGTCGCCCGGCTCGAGCAGCACGGTCTTCAGGCCGGCGCGCGCCAGGGCCGTCGCCGCGGCCAGGCCCTCGGGGCCGCCGCCGATCACCAGCGCGCCGCTCACACCGCCCTCGCCTTCAGCATGGCCCGCGCGGCGAGCGCCCCCGGCGCGCCCATGATGCCGCCGCCCGGGTGGGTGCCCGAGCCGCAGGCCCACAGGTTCGCGATCGGCGTGCGGTACTGGGCCCAGCCGGCGGCCGGCCGCAGGAAGGCGAGCTGCTCGAGGGAGAGCTCGCCGTGGAAGATGTTGCCCTCGGTCAGGCCGTAGTCGCGCTCGAGGTCGAGCGGGGTCAGCACCTGGCGGTGCAGGATCGAGGCCCGCAGGCCGGGCGCGTACTCCTCGAGCGTGTCGACCACCGCGTCGCCGAAGGCCTCGCGCTGGCGGTCCCAGTCGAGCGGGCCCTCGGCCAGGTGGTAGGGGGCGTACTGCACGAAGCAGGAGAGCACGTGTTTGCCCGGCGGCGCGACGCTCGGGTCGACCAGCGAGGGGATCACGACGTTGATGTAGGGGCGGCGCGAGAAGGCGCCGTACTTCGCTTCGCGGAAGGCCTCCTCGAGGTAGGGAATCGAGGGCGCGATGGCGATGTCGCCCTCGAGGTGCGGGCCGGTGCCCGGGCGCGACACGAAGTTCGGCACGCGGTCGAGGGCCAGGTTCACCTTGCCCGAGCTGCCGCGCAGCTTGAAGCGCCGAATCTGGGCGCAGAAGTCTGGGTCGAGGTGCTCAGGCCCCACCAGGCGCAGGAAGGTGCGGTGCGGATCGAGACCCGAGACGACGTTGCGCGCGCGCAGCTCGCTGCCGTCCTCGAGCACGACGCCCACGGCGCGGCCGTTCTCGAGCAAGATGCGCTCGACCGCTGACTCGGTGCGGATCTCCGCGCCGGCCTCGCGGGCCGCGGCGGCGATCGCGTTGCTGACCGCGCCCGTGCCGCCCTTGGCGAAGCCCCAGGCGCGGAAGGCGCCGTCGATCTCGCCCATGTAGTGGTGCAGCAGCACGTAGGCCGTGCCGGGCGAGCGCACCCCCTGGAACGTGCCGATGATGCCCGACACGCTCATCGGGGCCTTCAGCACCTCGGAGTCGAACCACTGGTCGAGGAAGTCCGCCGCGCTGAGGGTCATCAGCTCGAGCAGGCGCTCGCGGTGCTCGCGGTCGAGGCCGAGGTAACGGGCGCGCAGCTCGAGCAGCTCCTTGAGCGCGCCGGGGTGCAGCGACTCGGGGCGCGGCGCGGGGTGGTCGATGAGGTGCTTGGTGAAGCGCGCCATGTGGCTCATGGCGCGGCCGAACTCGGGGTAGCGGTCGGCGTCCCGCGGGCTGAAGGCCGCGATCTCGCGCCGCGTGCGCGCCGCGTCGCCCCAGCGCACCAAGGAGCGGCCGTCGGGCAGGGGCGTGAACGAGCAGTCCAGCGGGATGATCTCGAGTCCGTGGCGCGCCAGCTCGAGCTCGCGCAGGATCCAGGGCCGCAGCAGGCTCACCACGTAGGAGCAGACCGAGAAGGTGAAGCCCGGGAAGACCTCCTCGCTGACGGCCGCGCCGCCGAGCACGTGGCGGCGCTCGAGCACGAGCACGCGGCGGCCCTCGCGGGCGAGGTAGGCGGCGCACACCAGGCCGTTGTGCCCGCCGCCGACGATCAGGGCGTCGTAGGGACGGGACATCAGGCGCGTTTCCTCGGCGGGTCGAAGAAGGGCAGCTTCGCGACGCGCGCCGGGACGGCGCGGCGGCGGTGCTCGACGGTGTGCTCGAGCGCGAGCAACGTCCCGGGTCGGGCGTGCGCGGCGTCGACGGTCGCCAGGGCGATCCCTTGCTTCAGGATCGGCGAGAAGACGCCGCTCGTCGCGTAGCCCACCTGGGTCGCGCCGAGGAACACGGGTCGGTCCTCGCGCCAAGCCGCGGCGCACAACGAGGGCGGCAGCCCGGCCTCGTCGAACAGGCGCTCGATGGCCGTCACGTCGACCACCAGGCCCACCAGGACCTGGCGCGGACCGCGGCGCCGAGCCTCGCGCAGGGCCGCCTGGCCGAGGAAGGGATCGCGCTCGAGGTGCACGCTCCAGCCCAGGCCGAGCTCGTAGGGCGTCGAGGCCTGGCGCGGGAGGAAGGCGCGCCGGGCGTGCACGTAGTCGACGCCGCCGAGCAGGAACCCCGCTTCGAGGCGCGTGACGTCGAGCGCGTCGAGGCCGACGGGCAGGAGCCGGTGGCGCTCGCCGGCGACGAGCAAGGCGTCCCACAGCTCGAGCGCCCCCGCGGCGTCGACCCACAGCTCGTAACCCAGGTCGCCGGTGTACCCGGTGCGCGTGATCTCGAGCTCGACCCCGGCCGCGCGCGTGCGCAAGGCGCCGAAGAACGATAGGGCGGCGAGCTCCTCGGCGGCCGCGGCCCGCGGTCCGCCCAGGAGATCGACCAGGACCGCCCGCGAACGCGGGCCCTGGAGGGCCAGGGCGGCGATGCGCGCGCTCTCGTCCTCGACGTCGACCTCGAAGCCGCGCGCCTGCTCGAGCAACCAGTCGAGGCCCGGCTCGGCCGACGTCAGGCGGTAGCGGCCGCCCTCCCAACGGGTGAGCGTGCCGTCATCGATCACGTGCCCGCGTTCGTCGCACCAGCAGCCGTAGGCGACGCGCCCCGGCTTCAGCTTGCGCGGGTCGCGGGCCAGCATCCAAGCCAGGAATTCTGGGGCCTGGGGACCCTCGACGCGGTACTTGAAGAGCGGCGAGACGTCGAGCAAGCCGGCGCTCTGGCGCAACGCGTGGTACTCGCGTTCGTGGCTCGTGTCGAACGAGCGCACCGCGTGGTAGCCGGCCCACTCCTTGAATGCGAGGCTGGTGCACAGGTCCAGCGTGCGCGGATGGAACGGGGTCGCGAGGGGCATGGGGGCTCTGGGCGGCGCACTGTAGCGGGCCGCGTGGGCCAGGGAAGCCCGCGATCCTCAGCGGAAGCCGGCGCGACGGGGCGTGCTCAGGGGGCCACCGGCTTCGGACTTCGGTGCGCCGGCCCGTGCCTGGTGCTGGCGCGCGAAGGGCTCGTGCACGAGCGAGTCGGGGAGCCCGGCGAGATCCTCGCGCAGCGCCTCGGCCTCCTTCGCCGAGGGCGGCCGGCCGAACACGCCGCCGTCCTCGACCAACATGCGGTTGACCTCGACCCACAGCGCCCGCAACACGGGCAACCAGAGCGGCGCGGCGAGGGCCACCAGCAGGTACTTGACGATCGAAGTGTTGTCCACGCGGAGAGGATCGGCGCGCGGGGAGACCGGAGACGAGGGGGATCCTCAGGCGGGGCGCGCGGAGGTCCGCTCCTTGCCGGCGGGCCACTCCGTGCGCGTGCCGCAGCGCACGCACGATCGGTAGAAGACCGGTTCGCCCTCGACGGTCGGCTCGAGCTCGTTGAGGGACTTGGCCGTGGTCCAGCGGATCTTGGGTTCGTCGACCCTGTGGATCCAGGTGTGGCCGAGCAGACGACAGAAGAGGTTCATGGCAGGTGGGGGCCGCGGGAGGGGGGGGATTCTGTCCCCCGCGGCGGCCGGGCTCAAGCGCGCAGGCCGTTCAGGGCAGCACGGGCAGTTCGATCGGGGTGCTGACGTGGACCGTGGGGCCACCCCGGATCACGCTCCAGGTCAGGCTGCGGCCGACCAGGGGCAGCAGGGCCGGGGGCTGGGCCAGGAATCGCGCGCTCGCGCGGCCGCCCCCGTCCAGGTGGCCGACGCTGCCGGGCAGGGCGGCGGCGCCGGCCTCGAGCAGCGTGAAGTGGAAGAACGGATCGTCGTTCAGCGGCAGGTAGAGGCCGCGATACACCTGTCCGGGGTGCGAGCCGGTCGCGCTCGCGAGCAGGATGTAGGGCCGACCCGCGGACCCCGCACCCAGGTTCACGGTCAGCGGCAGGTCGGTGGGCACCGACGCCGAGAGGGCCGCGAAGCCCGCGTGCAGCTCGGTCAGCGGATCCACGCGCAGCACGAGGTCCGGATGGAGTCGGACGTTTCCGGTCGGGTCGTGCACGACGATGCGGATCGCGCCTAGACCCGCCTCGCTGGTGGCCGTGACGCGGAAGGTGTAGCGCCCCTGCCCGAGGGGCTGCACGGGGCCGAGGGTCGCGATCGGCGGGCTGCCGGGGGCCAGCGCGAGGTCGAAGGTCGCCGTGTTGCCGGGCAGCGGATTGCCCTCGATGTCGCGCAGCCGGATGAAGACGTCGTGCGCGGAGATGCCGTCCGCCACGAGTGCGGCGCTGCCCATGCCGACCTCGGTCAGGATGTGGTCCGGCCGACCCTGGCGCCCGAGCCTCCAGGCCGCGTACTGGCCCTCGAGCAGGGTCACCGGATCGGTGCCGCCGCCCCCCGTGATGACCTGGAGGTTGAGGTAGTAGCTTCCGTTGGCGCAGCCCGCGGCGGCGCTGCAGGTGCCGAGCGTGTCGCCCTGGCGCGCGACGATCGCGAAGGCGACGTGCGCGGACTTGGTGAAGCTCGGCGGGGGCGCGCCGCACGAGGTCGGCTGGAAGTTGCTGCACGAGCAGCGCCCATCCCCACCCATGGCGCGCGCCGCCTCCATGCCCGCCATCAGCTTCTGACCCAGGTCGCCGGGTGCGGCGAGCAGCGCGGCCTCGGCGGCGTCGACCACGACCGTGCCGGCCAGCAGGTTGCCTTGGATCGCGTAGCGCAGGGAACCGATCTCCCCCGTGACTCCGCGGCGAGCGTGGCCCGCGCCCGTGCCGTGCCAGGTGAGCGCGGCGTGCTCGAGGGTGGCGATGCCGTACTGGCGCCCGTTGTGCTGTGGATCGCTCGCCGCGAGCGCGGCCAGGATGTCGAGCGGATCGTGGCCGTCCTGGATGCCGTTCCAGATCAAGAGACGGTTGGCGCCGGTCTGGTCGACGATCGACTGCGCCGCCGCGGCACCCAGGCCCGGCACGACCACCGCGAGGTTGCGGCGCAGGTCGAAGTTCACCAGGCACGTGGCCGAGGCGATGCCGACCTCGCCGGTCTCGACGTCGACGACCACGATCGACCAGGTGGCGTGGGTCGGGAGGACCAGGGCCAGCAGGCCCACGAGCAGCGCGCAGAGGCGCCCGGGTCGACGGCGGAAGCGGGGGGGATCGGACATGGCTCAGGGCCCTCGGAACGGGCCTTCCAGCCTACCCCGGGAGGCACGCGGTGGCGCGCTCAGCGCGCCACCAGCCACAGCAGGAGGGCCAGCAGCACGAGCCCGGCCAGGATTCGCGTCCGCCGCGCGCGCCGGGCGGCGGGCGAGGGCCCGCTCCCGAGCTCCGCCGCGAGCCAGGCCTCGTAGTCGAAGTCCTCTTCGCCCAGGGGCAAGGACCCGAGGTCGAGCTCGGCGTCCTCCGCCCACCCGGTCTCGAGGTCCGACCCGCAGCCCCGGCAGGCCGCCGCGCCCGCGCGCACCCGGGCCCCGCAGTGCGGGCAGTCGAACGAGCGCGGGGCGGAGCGGCGGCGGGCCATGTCCGCAGGATATCCGGCCGCGGCGCGGTTCAGCGGATGTCGAGCACCCCGCCTCCGGCGCCGTTCGTGCGCCCGGTGAGGGTCGAGGGCGCGCTGGGATAGTGGGCGTCCTGGGCCAGGGCCGTGTTCCAGGGCCGCTCCCGTCGCTCCGCGGCAAAGCCCAGGGCCAGGGCCGCGATGCCGCGCAGCAGGTTCGGCTGCCCGCGGTCGGCCAACAACTCGGTCAGCGGCTCGATGGCGCGCGCGTCGCCCACGAAGCCCAGGGTCCAGGCGTGCACGGCGCGCACGGCCGAGCTCTGGGTCGCGCGCAGGGCCTCGACGAGCTCGGGCACCAGCGCCTTGTCGCCCAGGAGCGCCAACCCCATCGCCATGCGGCCGATCGACTCGGGGCGGTAGATCTCGCCCGGCAACTCGCGTTGCAGCAGCCCCGTGAAGGACGCGTCGCCCGTCATGCCCAGGGCCAGGGCCAGGTGCCCGCGGGCGGAGGCGTCCGCGACCGAGGTGAGCTTCGCCGCGATCAGCGGCGCGGCCTCGATGTCGCCGCGCAGTCCGAGCGCCAGCGCGTAGGCGCCCAGGTCGAGGGGCGAGCGTTCCTCGCCCAGGCTCGCCCGCAGGGCCGCGCCGGTCTCGTCCGCCAGCGGCAGGCCGCGCCGGCGCAGGTGGTAGCCCTGCACGCCCAGGGCCAGGGCCGCGATGGGTTTTTCGCGGCTGCGGCCACGACCCAGGCGTTCGAGCAGGAAGGTCTGGATCTCGGCCGTGCCGGCGAGCCCACCGCGATCGGGGGTCCCGGGACGCCCGCCGACCTGGCCGAGGGCCATCGTGGCCAGGGTGCGCGCGATCGGGTCGCCCTCGCGGGCCAGGGTGAGCAGCGCGGCGCGCGCCGAGCGGTCGGGCTCGGAATCGCCGGCATGCACGCAACGACCGAGGGCCACCAGCGCGCCGTGGCGCAGCTCGGGATCCGAGCGCCGCGCGCGCTCGAGGGCCGCGACGAGGGCCGCGACGACCTCGCCGCGCAGCGCGTCGTCGTGCGCCGCGCGGCCCGCGTCCGGGTCGACCAGCGCGGCGGCCGTGCGCGCCAGGTGCGCGCGCACGTCGTTGCGCAGGCGCCGGTCGGCGAGTCGCGCTAGCGTCCAGCGCACGAGGGCCTCGCGCGAGGCGGCCGGCGGAGACTCCATGCCGGGTGTGGCGAGGTGCGCCGGATCGGACTCCAGCGCGACCAGCCCCAGGGCGTAGGCGCAGGCCACGCCGAGGTCGGCGGCGGCGAAGTCGCCGCGCTCGAGCACGCGCGTCAGGCGCAGCACGGCGAAGCGCCGCACGTCGGGCATGTCGCTCCCCGCCGCCGCCAGGCCGAGCCCGTAGGCGGCGAAGGCGCGCGTGCGGTCGGAGGTGCGCGTGGACGCGCCGCGACCCTCGCCGCGCCCGACGAGCACGTCCGCGAGCAACGCGACCGAGGTCCGCCGACCGAGAACGCCCAAGGCGAGGGCCGCGGTCTCGGCGATCTGTTGGTTCGGGGAGTCGAGGAACGAGGCCAGCACGGCCTCGATCTCGGCCCCGTCGGCGGGCGCGGGCAACTCGCCCATCTTGGCCAGCGCCATCAGGCAACCCGAGAGCACCTCCGGCTGGCGCTCCGTCTCGATCACCGCCAACAGCGCCGGCAGCGCGCGGGTCGCCAGTTCGTCCGGGTCGGGCCGCAGATCGAAGGCGAGCGTGCGTTGGCCGTGCCCGAGGAAGAAGTCGTCGCTCCCGGTCTGGGCGCCCGGATCCCACAGGGCGCGCTTGAGGTCCAGGTAGGCGTGCTGATTGACGTCCCACCAGAGCTGCCAGCCGGCGAGGTCGGGCCCGGCGTCCGAGCCGGGCGTCACCGGTCCCGTGTTGGCCGGGGTCGGCCCGCCGCCCCGGGGGGCGGGCGGCGCGGGGGTCGCCGGGCCCGTGGGGCGCCCGGGGTTGGGATTCGCCGGCCGCGCCGGTCCGCCGGGGCCGGGGTTGGGCACGGGCGGCCCCCCGGGTCCGGGCCCGGGGACGGGGGGTTCGCTGGGTGTGGGAGGCTGGTGCCCACCCCCGTGGCCGGAGAGCACGGGGGCCAACGCGAGCGCGAACGACAGGCACAGGAGCGGGGGTCTCACGGGAGCGCCTCCGGGGCGAGGGGGGCTGGCGAACGGGGAGGCAGTTCGCGGTCCCGAAGCCCCCTAGGTCCCGCGGGCCGCCGCGCCTACCGAACGAACGTCTGGTTCGAGGACCCGCGCCCCGGGCGCGGTGGGCCGGCCCGCGCCAGCCCGGACCAAGAGCCCGCCCACGCCCTCCTGCGAGCGATCAGAGCAGCTCGACGATGCGCGTCGGGATCTCGCGGTAGCCGGGGAATCGGCCGGTCTCGAGCTTCGAGAAGACCGGGATCCCGTCCACGCTGACCTCGAAGGCGCCGTTGCTCGACTCGACGAGCTCGACCTCGACGTCGAGGGTGGGGAAGGCGCCGCGGATCTCGGCGGCCAGACCGGCCGCCTGGGGGTGGTAGCGTCAAGCGACGCAGAACTCGATGCGGGCTTTCATGGCGCAGAGGGTAGACCCGCGGGCGCCGACCTCCAACTGCTCGGAATGTGAGAGGAATTCGAGCACTCTCGGTACGGCTGGCTCGCCGGCCGTCGAAGGGGCGTTCCGAGAGGCCGTCTGGATGGTCTGCTCTGGGTCCGTTCCGGGTCTGCTCGAAGGTTTCTCGGCCTGTCAGGAGTGGGCTTCGAGCGGCGCCGGCGCCGCGGGGACCGTCCCCAGGGCAGCCAACGCCGCGCGCAGGTCCGGCTGGGTCTCCAGGCCGCCCGGGCCGACCATGCCCGCGCGGCGCAGGGCTTGGGCGGGTTGGGCCGAGAGCCCCACCAGGATCACGCGCACGCCGTGTTTCGTCAGTCGCTCGCTGGCCGAGCGCAGGTTGACGATCCCGGTCGCGTCGATGGCGGGCACGTCGAGGAGATCGAGTAGCACGGCCCGCAGGCCGCCGGTGTTGAGATCCACGAGCGGGCCCGTGGCCTTGTGCGCCGCGCCGAAGAAGAGCGGACCGGCGATGTCGTAGACGATCACGCCGGGCGGCAGCGCGAGACCGTGTTCGGCGTGGCGCTCGGAGTGGAGGCGCGCGCCGCCGATCTCGACCATGCGGCGCATGAAGAGCAGGGACGCCAGCGCCATCCCGACCGCCACCGCGACGGTCATGTCCATGAGCACGGTCAGCGCGAAGCAGGTGAGCAGCACCAGCACGTCGCTGCGCGGCGCGGTGCGCAGGGTGCGCACGACGTGGCGCACCTCGCTCATGTCGAAGGCCACGACCAGCAGCAGCGCCGCCAGGGACGCCATCGGCAGGTAGCCCAGGGCGGGCGCGAGTGCGAGCAGCACGGCCAGCACGAAGCCCGCGTGCACGAGGGCCGCGATCGGCGAGCGCGCGCCGCTGCGGATGTTGGTCGCGGTGCGCGCGATGGCGCCGGTGGCCGCGAAGCCGCCGAAGGCCGAGGAGGCGAGGTTGCCCAGGCCCAGCGCCACGAGCTCCGCGTCTGGATCGTGCCGGTCGCCCGAGAGCCCGTCGGCCACCAGGGCCGAGAGCAAGGACTCGATCGCGCCCAGCATGGCGATCGCGAGGGCCGCGGGGAGCAGGGCGCGCAGGAGGTCGAGCCCCAGCGGTAGGGGATCGGCGCCGCCCGCTCCGGGGAGGTTCCAGGGCAGGAACCACTGCGGCAGGGCGCGCGGCACGCCGTCGGGGCGCCCCGGGCCGCCGAAACGTTCCCGCAACGTCGAGACGTCCGCGCCCGCGGCGAAGTGTTCGATCGCGAGCGCGACCAGCGCGCCGACCACGAGCCCCACCAGCGGGGCAGGAAAGCTCGTGCGCAGGTGCCGCCACCCGATCAGCGCGGCCAGGGTCAACGCGCCCACCGCGAGGTCGGCGGCGCTGAAGCTCGGCAGGGCGTGCCCCAGATCCGCGACGCGCTCGATCCAGCCCGCCTCGGAGTTCGCGTGGGTGTCGCGCAGGCCGAGGAAGGGCTGGATCTGCAGGGTGGCGATCACGACGCCGATGCCCGCGGTGAAGCCGGTCGTCACCGGGTAGGGGACGAAGCGCACCAGGCGTCCGAGCTTGAAGACGCCCATGGCGACCAGCAGCACGCCGGCCATGGCGCTCGCCAGCACCAGGCCCTGCATCCCGTGCCGCGCCGAGATCGGCGCCAACAACACGACGAAGGCCGCCGTCGGGCCGCTGACCTGCACGCGGGAGCCGCCGAGCACCGCGGTCAACGCGCCGGCGACGATGGCCGTGTAGAGGCCGTGCTCGGGCGGCGCGCCCGAGGCGATGGCCAGCGCCATCGAGAGCGGCAGGGCCACGACCCCGACGACCAGGCCCGCGAGCACGTCGGCCCGCAGGTCGGCGCGGCCGTATCCGGCGGCGAACGCGCGCCGCAGGCCGGAGCCGAGGGAGAGGAACGAGAACGGGTCGCCCGGGGACGGGGGTTCTGGGGTCATGGCGGATGCGGGGGGCGGGGCGATGGGGAGCCGCCGGTAGCCTCGATTTCGGCCCTGGCCCCGGATCCGGTCCACCCTACGCCCCCCGCGCGCGGATTGCATGCGCCGCCATGCGCAGGCGCGGTCCGCGGGGGGCGGGTTCTTCCGTGCCTGTGCTAGTGTCCTGGCCCCCCTCCTGCCTGACCTTCCTTCGCGCCCGACCCGGACCCCTGCCTCCCGCACCGATGGACGCCTTCATCCTGCTCGCCGACGCCGCCTCCCAGCACCCCGACGGGACCTTCAGCGTCCTGCGGGCCGGGGTGGACCGGGTCTTCTCCACCGCCGAGCCGCTGGGCTTCCGCGGCGCCCTGATCGCGCGCGTCAAGGCCACGCGCAACGAGGCCGGCGAACACGGCTTCTCCCTGCGCTGCACCGACCTCGATGGTCACGCCGTCATGCCGCCCATCGAGGGCCGCTTCCTGGTCCCCCCGGGCGGAGGCGGCCTGCAGTTCATCGTGAACCTGGGCCTGCAGCTCCCGCGCTTCGGCCAGTACGCCTTCGTGCTCTTCCTCGACGGCCGCGAGCAGGACTCCTGGACCCTCACCGCCGTGCGCGTCGAGCCCCAGCCCCACGCCGGCCCGCCCCAGATCGCGCCCTTCTCCTGACCCCCTCGCGGGCGCGGTGGCACGCCCGGCAGGATTCGAACCTGCGACCGTCGGATTAGAAGTCCGGTGCTCTATCCAACTGAGCTACGGGCGCCGAGGGGAGGGTCGGGGAGATGGGATTCGAACCCACGACTCGTAGCACCCAAAGCTACGCCTCTACCAACTGAGGTACTCCCCGGACTCGCGGCGCGAGCATAGCCCGCCGGCGCGGTGGAGGGGAGGGGCGGGGCTGGTGGCGCCGCGGGGGGGAGGGTACCGTGCGCGGCTCGCGGGCCCCAGCGGGGTGCCTGCGGCATCGATCCGGTCCCAGCCCGAACGTTCCATGAAGGTCCTCGTCGTCGGCGGCGGGGGGCGCGAACACGCCCTCTGTTGGAAGATCGCCCGCTCGGCGGAGCTCACCGAGCTCCTGTGCGCCCCCGGCAACGCCGGAACGGCCCTGGTCGCCCGCAACGTCGACGTGCCCAGCTCCGACGTCGCGGGCCTGGTGCGCCTGGCGCGCGCGGAGCAGGTCGACCTGGTCGTCGTCGGCCCCGAGGATCCGCTCTCGCGCGGGTTGGCCGACGAGCTGCGGGCCCTCGGCATCGCCGTCTTCGGGCCCGGGAAGAGCGGCGCGCGCCTGGAGAGCTCCAAGTCCTTCGCCAAGGAGCTGCTCGACCGCAACCGCATCCCCACGGCGCAGTGGCGGCAGTTCGACCGCAGCGGCCTCGCCAAGGGGTACCTCGAGACCGTCACGACCTGGCCCCAGGTGATCAAGGCCGACGGCCTGGCCTCGGGCAAGGGCGTCGTCGTCTGCCACGACGCGCGCGAGGCCTGCCGGGCCGTCGACCGCATCATGGAGGAGCGCAGCCTGGGCGCCGAGGCCGGCAGCCGCATCGTGATCGAGGAGTTCCTGGTCGGCGAGGAGGCCAGCGTGCTGGCCGTGACCGACGGCGAGGCGATCCTGATCCTCGAGCCGGTCGTCGACCACAAGCAGGTCGGCGAGGGCGACACGGGCCCCAACACCGGCGGCATGGGCGCCTACTCGCCCGCGCCCAGCCTCTCGCGGCGCCTGCTGCGCCAGATCGAGCAGCGCATCATCATCCCCTCGGTGCACGCCCTGCGCCGCGAGGAGATCGACTTCCGCGGCGTGCTCTTCTGCGGCCTGATGATCACCGAGAGCGGCCCCAAGGTGCTCGAGTACAACGTGCGTTTCGGCGACCCCGAGACCCAAGCGCTGGTGCGCCGCTTCCAGCCCGACCTCCTGCCGTACCTGGCGGCCACGGCCCGCGGCGAGCTCTCCAAGCTCGAGCCCGCCGAGTGGGACCCGCGCGCCTGCGTGGCCGTCGTCGCGGCCAGCGAGGGATATCCCGGCCCCTACCGCCAGGGCGACCCCATCCGAGGTCTGGAAGCCGCCGAGGAGGTCGAGGACGTGGTCGTGTTCCACGCCGGCACCGCGCTCAGCGGGGAGCGCGTGGTCACCGCCGGCGGGCGCGTGCTGTGCGTGACGGGCCTGGGCGCCGACGTCGAGGCCGCGCGCGGGGTGGCGTACGCGGGCTACGACCGCATCGACTGGCCGGGCAAGTTCTGCCGGCGCGACATCGGCGGCCGCGTCGACGCGCGCAAGGCACGCCTGGCGAAGCTGCTCGGCGAGAACGCCTGACGGGCGGGCCCGCGAGATCGCCGTCTCGGCTTGCACGGGGCGCCCATCCAGCCGATCCTGGGCGGCCGCCGCGACGACCCCGAGCCGCGCCCCCGCAGGGAGCTTGTCCGTGAACCACGCCGCGATCCAGAAGCGCTTCGAGCAGTACCTCGCCGCGAAGGGTCTCAAGACCACGCCCCAGCGCCTGCGCATCTTCGAGCGCGCCTTCGCGACTCACGAGCACTTCAGCGCCGAGACGCTCTACGAGTGGATGCGGGACGAGCAGGGACCGCGCGTCAGCCGGGCCACGGTCTACCGCACCCTGAACCTGCTCCAGGAGGGCGGCTTCATCGACTCCTTCGAAGCCGTCGCGGGGCAGGTCGTCTACGAGCACGTGCTCGGCCACCGCCACCACGACCACCTGATCTGCGTCGATTGCGGCCGCATCGAGGAGTTCCACGACGAACGCATCGAGGCCCTGCAGGAGGAGATCGCCGAGGGCCGCGGCTTCGAGCTCGTCAAGCACTCCCACCGCCTGCTCGGCCACTGCTCCACCTGCCGGCGCAAGCAACGCGCCGAGGAAGGGGCCACGGCCGGCGGCGCCGCGGGCGCTACTCCGTCAGGCGCGTGAGCAGGCGGTTCAGGACCATCTCGGCCGTCTCGCCGTTCGCGATCCCGTAGCGGCGCGCGCCGACGCGCACCAGGCAGCGGTTCTGGTCGTAGGTCTCGACGCTGATGTCGACCGTCGCGCCGTCGACCTTGCCGCTCACGCGCCGCAGGTCCTCGTCGACGTGGATCGGCTCGCTGGCGAGGTGGCTGAGGGTGCTCTTGGTCACCACCCACACCCGCGCGGGGTCCTCGTTGAGGTGCGCCACGTGCGAGTTGTTCTCGGCGACCTCCTGGCTGATCACCACGCCGGCGCCCACGCCGAGGACGGCGGCGGCGCATCCACCGAGGAGCGGAAGGAGCGAGAGGGCGACGAGGGTCGGGCGCATGGCGGGAACTCCTGGGGAAGATCGGGGGTGCATCCGGGTGGGGAGTCCCGAATCTACCGCCGGTGAGGGGTGATGCAACCCGAGCTCAACCCGCGGCTTCGACCATGCGCCGGAAGAACGCGGCGCCCTCGCCCTCGGAGCGCGCTCCGCGGCGGGACCAGAGGGGGTGCTGGAAGGGCGAGAGGTTGCGCTCGGGATGGGGCATCAGGCCGAGCACCCGCCCGCTGGGGTCGCACAGGCCGGCGATGGCCTCGACCGATCCGTTCGGGTTGGCGGGGTAGTCCGCCGCGCCGCCGAGCGGGTCGACGTAGCGCAGCGCGATCTGGCCGCGGCTCCGCAGGCGCTCGAGGGTGGCCCCGTCGCGCGTCACGAGCCGGCCCTCGGCGTGGGCCACCGGGCAGGGCAGGAGTTCTCCGGCCTCGATCCAGGGGCAGGCGCTCGGGAGGCCCTCGAGGGTCACCCAGCGGCACTCGAAGCGCCCGGACTGGTTCGAGGTCAGCGCCAGGTCGCGGGGTGCGGCGCGCCGCTCCCCCGGCTCGAGGGGGTCGAGCAGCCCGGTGTCGACGAGCACCTGGAAGCCGTTACAGATGCCGAGCACGAAGCCGCCGGCTTCGACGAAGCGCCGAAGGGGCTCGGCGAGGCGCTGGCGCACCTCGAAGCCGAACACGCGCCCGGCGGCGACGTCGTCCCCGAAGCTGAAGCCGCCCGGGAAGACCACGATGCGCGCCGCCTCGAGGCGCGCGGGCTCCGCCACCAGGCGATCGAGGTGACAGAGTTCCACGCGCGCGCCGCCCTGCTCGAGGGCGCGCACGGTCTCGGCGTCGCAGTTGGTGCCGCCGGTGCGCAGGACGAGGGCCTGTACGGATGCCATGGGGTCGAGCAGGGGTCAGCCCTGGAAGCGTCCGCGGTGGGCGCGGCGCAGGTCGGTGAGGGGCACGGCGAGCAGGGGCGCGGCCGAACCGTCGCGGATGCTCAGGTGGGGCTCGGACACGACTCGCCCGACCAGGGAGAGGGGCAGGCCGGCGAGGGTGCGCTCGAAGGCCTCGCGTCGGGCGGGTTCGACCTCGATCAGGAAGCGCGTGCAGGACTCGGCGAAGAGCAGGGTCGAGACGCGGTCGTAGTGCGCGGGCAGGGGCTCGGCGGGAACGGCCGAGAGGTCGAGCTCGAGGCCGTTGTCGCCGGCGAAGGCGCACTCGGCCGCGGCCACGGCCAGGCCGCCCTCCGAGAGGTCGTGGCAGGCGCGCACGAGGCCCGCGGCGCTGGCCGCGTGCAGGCCGGCCAGGAGGCGCGGGGCCTCGGCCAGGTCGGGGGCCGGCACAGTGCCCCCCTCGAGCCCGAGCTGCGCGAGGTACCGCGATCCGCCGAGCTCGGGCCGCGTGCGCCCCAGGAGGTAGACGAGGTTGCCCGGCGCCTTGAGGTCCATGGTGGTCGCGCGCGCCACGTCCGGAACCGGGGCCAGGGCCGAGATCAGGAGCGTGGGCGGGATCGCGAGCGTCCGGTCGCCGACGCGGTACTCGTTGTTGAGGCTGTCCTTGCCGCTGATGAAGGGCGTGCCGAAGGCGATCGCGGCGTCGTAGCAGGCCTGGGCCGCCAGCACGAGCGCCCCCAGGCGATCGGGCTTCTCGCAGTTGCCCCACGAGAAGTTGTCGAGGATCGCGGTGCGCGTCGGATCGCCGCCCACGGCGACGACGTTGCGCAGGGCCTCGTCGATCGACGCCAACGCCATGCGGTAGGGATCCAGCAGGCCCAGGAAAGGTTGCGCTCCCACGCCGATCGCCGCCCCGCGCCGCGAGTGGGCCAGGGGCTGGAGCACGGCCGCGTCGCCCGGTCCATCGCCGCGCGGGCCGACCAGCGGCTTGACCGCGCTCATGCCCTGCACCTCGTGGTCGTACTGGCGCACGATCCACTCCTTGCTGGCGATGTTGGGGTCGGCGAGCAGCCCGAGCAGGGTGTGCTCGAGGTCGGAGCAGACCGGCGCGCCCGGGTCGGAGTGCTCGGGCGCCGTCCACTCGGCCCGTCGCAGGCGCCGCGGGGTGCCGCCGTGCAGGAAGGCCATGTCGAGCTCGCCGACGGGCTCGCCGTGCCAGGTGAGGCGCAGCATGCCGCTGTCCGTGAAGCGCCCGATGACCGCCGTCTCGACGTCCTCGGCCGCGAACACCGCGCGGCAGGCCTCCAGGTGCTCGGGCGGGACGGCCAGGACCATGCGCTCCTGCGCTTCGCTGATCCAGATCTCCTCGGGCGCCAGCCCCGGGTACTTCAGGGGCACGCTCTCGAGGGCCACCTCGGCGCCGCAGTGCTCGCCCATCTCGCCGACGGCCGAGGAGAGCCCGCCCGCGCCGCAGTCGGTGAGCGCGCGGTACAGGCCGGCGTCGCGCGCGCGCAGGAGGCCGTCGAGCACGCGTTTCTCGGTGATCGGGTCGCCGATCTGCACCGCGGCGCTGGAGACGGTCTCGGAGTGTTCGGAGAGCTCGAGCGAGCTGAAGGTCGCGCCGTGGATGCCGTCGCGACCGGTGCGCCCGCCGACGAGCAGGATCGCGTCGCCGGGCGCGACGCTCTTGGTCGCGAAGCGGCGCGGGATCAGGCCCACGGTGCCGCAGTAGACCAGCGGGTTGCCGACGTAGGCCGGGTGCACCCACACGCCGCCGTTGACGGTCGGGATGCCCATGCGGTTGCCGTAGTCGCGCACGCCGGCCACCATGCCGCGCAGGATGCGCGCGGGGTGCATGGTGCCCTTGGGGCATTCCTCGCGCGGCAGGTCCAGCGGGCCGACGAAGAAACAATCGGTGTTGGCGATCGGGCGCGCGCCCAGGCCCACGCCGAGGATGTCGCGGATCACCCCGCCCACGCCCGTGCCGGCCCCGCCATAGGGGTCGATCGCGCTGGGATGGTTGTGGGTCTCGACCTTGAAGGCGAGGTCCCAACCCTCCTCGAAGGCGACGATGCCGGCGTTGTCGTGGAAGACGCTGATGCACCAGTCGCGGTCCAGCTCGCGCGTGGCGCGCTTGATCGTGGCCGAGAGCAGGTTCTCGATGCGTTCGCCGCGGAACTCCACCGGGCCGGTGAAGGTCTTGTGCTTGCAGTGCTCGCTCCAGGTCTGGGCCAGGGTCTCGAGCTCGCAGGCGCTGGGCTCGCGGCCCAGCTCGCGGTAGTGCCCCTGGATGGCGCGCATCTCGAACAGGTCGAGGCTCAGGCCGCCCGCGCGGCTGAGCTCGAGCAGCCGCGCGTCGTCGGCCTCGCGCAGGGGGACTTCGACCCGGCCGTGTTGCGGACCGGGGGGCGGCGGACCGTAGGCGAGCCGTTCGTCGTCGACGCGCACGTCCTCGATGGTCTCGTTGGCCAACAGGCGCCGCGCGAGCTCGGCGCACTCATCGGCCGAGAGCGTGCCCGCCAGCTCCCAGGCGCGGAAGGTCGACACGTGGCGCGGCCCTTCCTCGGGCAGGAAGCCGGCGCGGCCCAGGGTGTGCTCGACCGTCGCGGCCACCGTGTCCATCACGCCGGGCTTGCGCGCGACGAGCACGCGGCGCGCGGCGCCGGCGGGAGGGCGCTCGCCGGGCGCGTAGAGCCGCGCTTCGTCGAGCACCGGGTCGACCAGCAGCTCGCGCGCGATGCGCTCGACCCCGGCGCGCGAGAGGGTGGGCGGCAGCAGGTAGCCGCGGCCCAGGCGCGCGCTCGCGAGCCCGCCGAAACCCAGTTCGTGGGCCGCGGCGACGAGGTGTCCGCCTTCGACGTCCTCGAATCCGGCGCGGGTGTAGAGCTCGATCCGCCAGGGAGCGGCGGGGGATGCGCCGTCCGCGGCGGGGCGCGGGGAGCGGGAGGGGTGGGGATCGGCGGCGCTCGGAGAGGACATGATCGGCGCTGCGGCCCGCCCTTGGTCGCCCGGAGGTCTACGGACGAGCCGCTCGGATGCGCTCAGGAGGGAACGGACGCTCCCGGCGACCGACCGGAGGCCCGCTGGAACGAGCGGCGGATCCTATCAAGCGCCCGCGGGCCTTTCCTCTACCGGAATGGCGCTCCCTCGGCTTGCGCGCGGGCGGCCGGGCCCCGAGGATGGGCGCCCTGACGAACGCCGGGCCCCGCGGGGGCCGGACGCGTCCTCCCACGAGCCGTTCGACCGAGCCCCAGCCCTTGAGCGACAAGGACAAGAAGGACAAGGCGGAGAAGAAGCCGGACAAGGCCAAGGGCGGGCAGGGCGCGAGCTCGGCGGGGGGCCTGGGCTTCGGCCGGGAACGCGAGATCCAGGACCTCGAGGCGAAGGTCCGGGCGCTCGAGGAGATGCAGCAGAGTACGGGGCTCGATCTCTCCGAGGAGGTGGCGTCGATCCGCGCGCGGCTCGAAGCCAAGACCGAGGAGATCTACGGCAGCCTCTCGGCCTGGGAGCGCGTCAACGTCGCGCGCCACGCCGACCGGCCGATCGCCGCGGACTACATCGCCAGCCTGGACGAGTTCATCGAGCTCCACGGCGACCGCGCCTTCGGCGACGACCGCGCCATCGCCACGGGCCTGGCGCGCATCGACGGCACGCGTTTCCTGCTCGTCGCCCACCGCAAGGGCCGCACGGTCAAGGAGCGCCTGGAGACCAACTTCGGCTGCGCGCACCCCGAGGGCTACCGCAAGGCCCTGCGCAAGATGCGCCTGGCCGAGAAGCTGCGTCTGCCGATCGTGTGCCTGATCAACACCCCCGGCGCCTACCCGGGCATCGGCGCCGAGGAGCGCGGCCAGGCCGGCGCCATCGCCGAGAACATCCTGGGCATGTTTTCGCTCGAGACCCCGATCCTCGTGATCGTGATCGGCGAGGGCGGCTCGGGCGGCGCGCTGGGCATCGGCGTCGGCGACCGGGTCCTGATGATGGAGTACAGCTACTACTCGGTCATCAGCCCCGAGGGCTGCGCCGCGATCCTCTGGAAGGACGGGGCGCGCACGCCGGACGCGGCGGGCTCGCTCAAGTTGACCGCGCCGGACCTGATGGAGCTGGGCCTGATCGACGGCATCGTCCCCGAGCCCAAGGGCGGAGCCCACCGGGACCGCGCGCGGGCGATCGAGACCGTGCGCGCGACGATCGTGCGCGAGCTGGGCGAGTTGGCGCGGGTCCCCGGGGACGCGTTGCTCACGACCCGTCGGCGCAAGTTCCGCCACGCCGGGGCCCTGGAGGGGCGCTTCCCACCCCCTCCGACCCTGGAACGGATCTGAATCCTGCCCTCGGGTGGGCGGGCCGCGTCGGCCGAAGGAGCCGGGCGGCCGGCCGACCCCTTCCCAGGAGCGCGGATCGGGGCCAACACTGGAGGTGCGGGTTGCGTACCGCCCCCGTTCCCGCCCTCTCCCCGACATGGACCACCAAAGCTCCGCCCTCCGCCGGTCCGACGCGGACGAATCGCCCCAGCCGGACCCCTCGCCCGCCAGCGCGCCCGACGCCGCGGGTGGGGGAGCGGAGTCCGCCTCGCCCGCGGCCGAGCACGCCTGGATCCGGGCCGCGCAGGCCGGCGACGAAGCCGCCTTCGAGCGCCTGGTGCGCGAGTACCAGGGCCGGGCATGGCGCATCGCGCGCAACATGGTCCCCAGCGACGAGGACGCCCGCGACCTCGTGCAGGAGGCCTTCCTGCGCGTCTTCCGCAACCTCGAGCGCTTCGACTTCCAGTACACGTTCGCGACCTGGCTGCACCGCATCGTCACGAACCTCGCGATCGACCTCTTGCGCCGGCGGCGCCCCGCGCTGAGCACCCGCTCGGCGGACGACGAGGAACCCGACCTCGATCTCGTCGACCCCGCCGCCGAGGCGCCCTCGGCCGGGCTCGAGCGCGAGGAGACCGCGCTGGAGGTGCACGCGGTGCTCGACTCGCTCGCCCCACACTTCCAGGCCGTGTTGCGCCTGCGGGAACTCGAGGGTCTGCCTTGCAACGAGATCGCCGAGATCGTGGGCGCGACCCACGTCACGGTGCGCTGGCGCCTGCACCGCGGGCGCAAGCTGTTCCAGGAGGAGTGGGAGCGCCGCCGGCGTCTCGCCGAGCGGGGCCGGGGGCTCGCCGCCGCGGACGGCGACGCCAACACGCGGCCGTCCCGGGCCGTAGACGACGATCGATCCCCAGCGGGATCGGAGAGCTGAAGCCCCCGGTCGCGGAGGCTCGAACCATGAACACCCACCCGTCCGATACCTGCGCCCTGGTGCGCGCCGCCGTTCCGCTCCTGGTCGGTGACGATCTCGAGCCCGAGGCCCTCGAGTCCGCCCGCGGACACGTCGAGGGCTGTCCGGCCTGCGCCCGCGCCCTGGAGGCCGCCCGCCAGGCCCGCGCCGCCCTGGCCGTGTTGCGCGTCGAGCGCCCGGCCCCGGACGTGTGGGCCGGCGTGCGCGCCGCGCTGGTGTCCGAAGGTCGCATCGCCGCGGCGGCCTCCGCCGTGCCGCGGCCCGCGCGCCGCGCCTGGCGCCCGCTGGTGGCCTCCCTCGCGGCCGCGGGCCTGCTTTCCGCCGCCCTGTGGGGCGCCCTCTCGTTCGGGGGTGGGGCCCCGGATCCCGCCGCGAAGTCCGACCCGATCGTGCGCGGCGAACCGACCGTCCAACCCCTGGATCCGGTCACGTTTGGCGCCGGCGCGAGCGAGCGCGATCCGGGCCGGGCGGCTCCGGCCCCGACGGCCGGCTCCGGGGGCGGGGTGCGCCTGGTGAGCTCCGCCCCGACGGGAGGCAGCGGCCCCTGGGTGGTGCCGGTGCGCCGCGCCGCGCCGAGCCCGGGGCTCGCCGCCGCCGAACCCGAGTGCGCCGAGTTGCTGGCCGGGGACCCGGGCCCGCAGGCCCTGCGGCCCTCGAGCGACCAGCGCCCGCGCCGCACCGTCTACTACCAGCCCGAAGGGCTCCAGGGCGAGTCGATCGACGTGCGCCAACTGCGGCGCCCCAACCTGCCCTTCGGCTCCCGCGCCGGAGTGCAGGCCGCCGGCGGCCACGAGTAACCCTCCCGTCCCGACGCGGCCCCCGGGGGCCGGAGCGAAGGCGCGCGTCGAGCGGCGCGCGCCGCGCTCCTTCGAGGGGGCCGACGAGCCACCGACCGGCCCATCGAGGTCGGTCCAGGAGACCCGTCATGATGTTGCCTTCGTTCCGTCGTGGGCGCTTCGCGCCCGGTGTGATCCTCGGCCTCGCGCTC
>CAYMYN010000007.1:0-156410 GCA_964394665.1 uncultured Planctomycetaceae bacterium | reverse complement strand
ATGTCGACCCGCGTGACGTTCGCGCCCTTCTCGCCGAAGGCCGCGCGCAGGGAGTCCTCGGTGGTGTCGTAGCTGAGATTGCCGACGTAGAGCTTCCTGCCCATCTGCGGTTCGAATCGGAGTCGGGTACGCCGCGGGCCGGCCGTGGGGGCGGGCGGCGACGCAAGGGGGTGGGGACGAGGGAGAGCTCGGCCACCACGGCGGAGGCGGCTTCCGGCTCGCGGGACCCTTGGACCACGGGGAGCGGGGGACTGTCAAGCGCCCGACGGGGGGCTCGCCCCGGGGACCGGTTGGGGACAGAATCCGGGTCGCGCCCTGGCACCCGGAGGGTTCGGATCGCGCCACGGATGGGGTCGGAGGCGCCCCGGCCGGGCGTCGGGTGCGGATCGGGCTGTGCGCGCGCTGCGGATGGAACCTGCCAAGGAACGGGTCACGAGGCTGCTCAGGGACTGCGGGGACGACCAGCAGGCCTGGGCGGAGCTCTTGCCGATCGTGTACGACGAGCTGCGCCAGATCGCCCGCCGGCGCATGGCGGGCGAACGCGCCCAGCACACCCTCGAGGCCACCGCGCTCGTGCACGAGGCCTGGCTGCGGCTGGTGGACGACCGCGGCATGGACTGGAAGAGCCGGCGGCACTTCTTCGGCGCCGCGGCCGAGGCCATGCGGCGCGTGCTCGTCGACCACGCGCGCAGGGTCAAGAGCGAGAAACGCGGCGGCAACCGCGAGCGCGTGCCGATCACCGTGTGCGACCTCGGCGTGGAGGACGATCCCGATCGGTTGCTCGCGCTGAACGATGCCCTCGACGTGCTCGGGGCGGAGGATGCGCGCGCGGCGGAGGTCGCGCGCCTGCGCTTCTTCGCCGGGCTCGACGTGGAGGAGACGGCCCACGCGCTGGAAGTCTCCGAGCGCACGGTGATGCGCGAGTGGGCCTACGCCCGGGCGCGCTTGGCTGAGTTGCTCGGGCACGACGAACCGGCATGAACGCGGGTGGAGCCGACGCCAAGGACGTCTTCCTCGACGCCCTCGAGTTGCGCCCCGAGCTGCGGCCGGGGTTCGTGGAGGCGCTGCGCAAGCAGGACGCGGCGTTGGCGGCGCGCGTGGAGGCGCTGCTCGGCGCGCACGAACACGCCGAGCGCCTGGCCCTCGAGCGCCGGCCGCGGCCGCCGGTCCTCGCGGCGCGCGGCGCGGCGGGGGACCTCGAGATCGGCGCCCGCATCGGGCCCTACGTCCTGCTCTCCGAGCTCGGCGCGGGCGGCTTCGGGCGCGTCTTCCGCGCGCGCCAGGAGGCCCCGGTGCGGCGCGAGGTGGCCCTCAAGGTGGTGAAGCTCGGCATGGACACGCGGCGCGTCATCGCGCGCTTCGAGGTCGAGCGCCAGGCTCTCTCGCTGATGGACCACCCGCACATCGCGCGCGTCCTGGACGCCGGCGCGACCGACGGTGGGCGGCCGTACTTCGTCATGGAGCTGGTCGAGGGCGAGCCCCTGACGGACTACTGCCGGCGGCGCGAGTTGACCCTGCGACAGCGCATCGAGCTCCTGCGCGAGGTGGCCCTGGCGATCCAGCACGCCCACCAGAAGGGCGTCGTGCACCGCGACGTGAAGCCCTCCAACGTGTTGGTGGCGACCGTCGACGACAGGCCCCTGCCCAAGGTGATCGACTTCGGGATCGCCAAGGCGCTCGCGCCGCCCGAGGACGCGTCGGGGCTCACGCGCGAAGGCGACGTGATCGGGACGCCCGCCTACATGAGTCCCGAACAGCTCCTGGGCGACCCGCGGGTCGACACCCGCGCCGACGTGTATGCGCTGGGAGCCCTGCTCTACGAGCTGCTCGCGGGCGCCCCGCCCTTCGAGACGTCCCGGACGAACGGCGCGGGCCTGGCGCACATCTCGCGCGCGGTGCTGGAGGAGGATCCGCCCCGACCCAGCTCCCGCCCGGGCGCCGGCGCGGTCCCCGCCGACCTCGACTGGATCGTGCTGCGCTGTCTCGAGAAGGACCCGGCGCGGCGCTACCCGACGGCCTTCGCCCTGGCGGCGGACCTCGAACGGTTCCTGGGCGGCCACCCGGTCGAGGCCGCGCCGCCGAGCGCGCTCTACCGCGTGCGCAAGCTCGTCCAGCGCCATCGCGCGCTCTCCGCCGCGGTGGTGCTCGTGAGCGGGACGCTCGTGCTCGGCGTGCTGGGCACGGGAATGGGCCTGGCGGCGGCGGTGCGGGCGAACGCGGACCTCGACCTGGCCCTCGAGGGGCAGCGCGAGGAGACGCAGCGGGCGCGACGGGCCGAGGAACGGGCGCGCGCCCAGGGGGCCGTCACGCAGGCGGTGCTCGAGTTCTTGAACGAGGTCGTGCTGGGCTCGGTGCGTCCGAGCGAGGAGGCGGGCCGGGGCCGCGACGCGCGCCTGGCGGACGTGCTCGACCTGGCCTCGGCGCGCATCGCCCTCGACGCCGCGCCCGGCGGCCGCTTCGTCGATCAGCCCCTGGTCGAGGCCGGCGTGCGCGAGGCGATCGCCGGCTCCTACGCGTCCCTCGGGCTCTACGGCCAGGCCGAAGCGCACCTGGCGCGGATCGCGGCCCTGCGCAGCGCGGGCGCGGCGGCCGATCCGCGTGCTGCCCTGCGGGCGCGGGTCGCCCTGGCGGTGTCCCTGCGCAAGCTGGGGCGCTACGACGAGGCCCTGGGCATCGCCGAGGGCGCGCTCGAGGATTCCCAGCGGCTGCTGGGCGCGGACGACGCGGACACCTTCTCGGCGGCCGCCAGCCTGGCGACCCTCCACCTGCGCCTGGGGCGGCGCGAGGAGGCGCGCGAGTTGTTGACGGAGACCCTCGCGCGCGCCCGCCGCGTGCTGGGGCCGCGACACGCGGAGACCCTGGACATCGCCGGGAGCCTGGCGATCGCCTGCGCCCGGTCGGGCGAGTCCGAGCGGGCGCGGGCGCTCTTCGAGGAGGTCCTGGAGGGGCGGCGGGCGATCTTCGGGGAACGCCACCGCGCCACCCTGGGCGCGCTCTCGAACCTCGCCGGGCACCACCTCGCGGGCGAACGCGCGGACCTCGCCGAGCCGCTCCTGCGGCGCGTGCTCGAGCTCCAACGCGAGTTGCTCGGCCCCGAGCACCCCGACACCTTGGTGGCCGCCCACAACCTCGGCGACCTCCTGCGCGACGCGGGCCGCCTGCCGGAGGCCGCGGAGTTGCTCGAACCCCTGCACGAACGCTGGGCGCGTTCCCTGGGCGACGATCACCCCGACACCCTGCGCGCCGCGGCGAGCTTGGCCGCCCTGCGCGCCGACCAGGGGCGGCGCGTCGAGGCCGAGACCCTGTACCGCGAGCTGTTGGCCCGCGCGGAGCGGGTGCTCGGCGCCGATCATCCGCAGGCGCTCGGGCTGCGCAAGGCGCTCACCCACGTGGTGCATCGCCAGGGGCGCGCGGGCGAGGCCGAGGAGCTCACCCTCGACCTGCTGGCGCGCGAGACGGCGATCCTCGGGGCCCTCGATCCGGCCACCCTGCGTTCGCGCATCAACCTGGCGATCCTGCGCGGGGCGCAGGGCGATCTGCACGGGAAGGTCGAGCGACTCGAGGCCCTCGTGGACGAACTGGAGGTCTCGCGCGGGGAGGACGAGGGCCTGCTGAACGACGCCCGCGCGGAGCTCGCCGACGCGCTCTCGCTGCTCGACCGGTATCCCGAGGCCGAGCCCATCGCGCGCTCCGTGCGCGATCACTACCGGCGCGTGCTGGGGCCCGACGATGCGCGCCACGGCCGGGCCGCCTACCTGCTGGCCGTCGCCGTGGGCGGCCAGGGGCGTTTCCTCGAGGCCGAGGAGCTGCTGCTCGAGGCCGAGCGACGGCTCTCCCGGTGCCACGGCCCGACCGACCCGCGCACCCTCGAAGCGGTCTTCAAGCTCGAGCTGGTCTACCGCCTGTGGGGGCGCGCGGAGGAGGCCGGGCACTGGGCCCAGGAGCTCGCCGAGCGGCGCGGCGGGCCGTTCTGAGCCACGCGGGGTTCCCCGGACCACGGCGTATGGGAACGGTATGCTCGCAGGCCGTCCCCCATGCAGCCCCACCCCCGCCCCGCCGTCGCGTCGTGCCTGTTCCTCGTCGCCCTGCTCGTCCCGGCGTGCGGGCCCTCCGCCCCGCCGCAGGGCGCCCCGGGCTCCGCGGCGAGCGCGGGCACGGCGCCCTGGTTCGAGGAGCTCGCCCGGACCGCGGGTCTCGACTTCGTGCACGCGCGCAGCGACGAGCTGCGCTACTGGATCCCCGAGACGGTCTCGGGCGGCGCGGGCTGGTTCGACTACGACGGGGACGGGCGGCTCGACGTGTACCTGGTGCAGGGCGGGGATCCGATCCCGGGCCAGCGCCAGCGGGTCCACGACCGGCTGCTGCGCAACGTCGACGGGAGTTCGTTCCAGGACGTGACCGCCGCGGCGGGCATCGTCGGCGATGGGTACGGGTTCGGTTGCGCCACGGGCGACTACGACGGCGACGGGCACGTCGACCTCTACGTCTGCAACCTCGAGCGCAACCTGCTCTTCCGCAACCGCGGCGACGGCACCTTCGAGGAGCGCGCCCGCGAGGCCGGCGTGGCCGAGGAACGCTGGAGCGCGGCCGCGTTGTTCGTCGACTACGACCGCGACGGCGACCTCGACCTGCTCGTGGTCCAGTACCTCAACTGGAGCCCCGAGCGCGAGCTGCCCTGCAAGTCGACCTACGGTGAACGGGACTACTGCAACCCGATCAACTACTCGGCGCCGACGACCGACACGCTGTTTCGCAACGAGGGCGACGGCACGTTCCGCGACGTGAGCCGCGCGAGCGGACTGGCCGAGGCCTCGGGCACGGGCCTGGGCTGCGTCGCCGCGGACTTCGACGGCGACGGCTGGGTCGACCTGTACGTCACGAACGACGGCATGCCGAACCACCTGTGGATCAACCAGCGCGACGGGACCTTCCGCGAGCAGGGGCTGCTCGCGGGCTGCGCGGTCGACGCCAGCGGTCAGGCCGAGGCGGGCATGGGCGTCCAGGCCGTCGACATCGATGACGACGGGGACTGGGACCTCTACATGACCCACGTCCGCGAGCAGACGAACACCTTCTACTTCAACGACGGTCGGGGACTGTTCACCGACCGCACCGAGTCGACCGGCCTGGCGCGGCCGACGATCGCCCTCACCGGCTTCGGTCTGGGATTCCACGACTTCGACCACGACGGCTTGCTCGACCTGTTCGTGGCCAACGGGCGCGTCGGTCACTGGCGCCCCGCGCTGAGCCCGGACGACCCCTTCGCCGAGCCCAATCAGCTCTTCCGGGGCCTGGGCCAGGGCCGCTTCGAGTCGCTCGAGGGCTGGACGCGCAATCCTCCGCCGCTCGGGACGAGCCGCGCGGCGGCCTTCGCCGACTACGACGACGACGGGGACCTCGACGTGCTCTACGTGGACGCGCACGCCCCGGTGCGCCTCCTGCGCAACAGCGCGCCCAAGCGCGGCGCGTGGATCGGGTTCGCTCCCCTGACCGCGCGTGGGGCGCCGGCCCTGGGCGCCGTGCTGGAGGTGCGCGCGGGCCTGCGGACCTGGCACCGCATCGCCCACTCGGCCTACTCCTACGCGGCCGCCAACGACCCGCGGGTGCACGTCGGACTCGGCGACCACGAACGGGTCGAGTCCGTGCTCGTCACCTGGCCCGACGGCGCGCGCGAGACCTTCGGTCCCTTCGAAGCCCGCCGCTACCATCCCCTGCGACCGGGCGAGGGGCGCCCCCTCCCGGAGTGATTCGGTGACGCGACCCCGCCAACTGCTCCCGGGTCTCTTCGCGCTGTGGCTGGCGGGCTGTTCCGTGGATGAGCGCGCGGCGGGGCGGCCGGACGGGCCCACCACCGATCCGGCGCGGCCGTGGTTCCGGGAGGTCGCCCTGGAGGCGGGCATCGACTTCGTCCACGTCGCCGCCCACGTGCGCCGCTACTGGATGCCGGAGATCTCGCCCGGGGGCCTGGCGCTCTTCGACTACGACGACGACGGTGACCTCGATCTGTACTGCGTGCAGAGCGGCGATCTCGAGCCGGCTCGCGGGCATCCGCGCGAGCACAATCGCCTGTTCGAGCAGCGCGACGAACTCCGCTTCGTCGACGTCACCGAACGCGCCGGCGTGGGGGACACGGGATACGGCCACGGGTGTGCGACGGGGGACTTCGACGCGGACGGGCACGTGGACCTCTTCGTGGCCAACGTCGGCCCCGACGTCCTCTACCGCAACCTGGGGGAGGGTCGTTTCGCCGACGTGACTGCCCGCGCTGGCGTGGCGGGCGAGGGCTGGAGCACCGCTGTCACCTTCCTCGACTACGACGCGGACGGGGACCTCGACCTCTTCGTCGTCCAGAACCTGAACTGGTCGCCGGCGCTGGAGCGCGTCTGCAGCTCGCCCCACGCCGAGCGGGACTACTGCAACCCGAAGAACTACAGCGCACCCTCCGCCGATCGGTTGCACCGCAACGACGGGGATGGGCGCTTCACGGACGTGTCGCGCGAGGTGGGCTTGCACGCGGCGACCGGCATCGGGCTCGGCGTCATGGCCGCGGATTTCGACGGCGACGGTCGGATCGACGTCTACGTGGCGAACGACAGCGTGCCCAACGTGCTGTGGATCCAGGGCGCGGACGGGAAGTTCACGGATCAGGCCCTCGTGCGGGGCTGCGCGGTGAACGCCCAGGGCGCGTCGGAGGCGAGCATGGGCGTGCAGGCCGTGGACGTGAACGGCGACGGGGCCTGGGACCTGTTCATGACCCATGTGCGCGAGGAAACCAACACCTTCTACCTCAACCGCGGCGGGGTGTTCAGCGACCGGACCGACGGCACCGGGCTCGGTAGCTCGAGCCGACGCTTCACCGGGTTCGGGATGGGCTTCGCCGACTTCGACCACGACGGGCACCTGGATCTGTTCATCGCCAACGGGCGCGTGGACCTCTCCCGGCCCTTCTATTGCGACGACGCGCCCTATGCCGAGCCCAACCAGCTCTATCGCGGCTTGGGCGAGGGACGCTTCGAGGACGTCAGCGCGCTGCTGTCGTCACCGCGGCTCCTGGGCACGAGCCGCGCGGCCGCCTTCGGTGACCTCGACGGCGACGGCGCCCTCGACGTCGTCTACCAGGACCTCGACGGCCGGGTGCACGTGCTCTGGAACCAGGCCCCCAGGGCCGGGCGCTGGCTGATGCTGCGGCTTCTCGATCCGCGCGGGGTCGACGCCCTGGGCGCCGTGGCCCGGGTGCGAGCGGGGGGGCGCGACCACTACCGGCTGTGCCAGATGAGTTATTCCTACGCCGCCGCCAATGACCCGCGCGTGCACTTCGGGCTGGGCCCGGTGTCGGCGCTCGAGGCGGTCGAGGTCACCTGGCCCGCCGGAGAGCGCGAGTCCTTCGGGGCCCTCGAACTCGACCGCGTCCATGTTCTGCGGCAGGGGACGGGACGTCGCGTCGGGCAGGACGGCGGCACGGGCCCGGGCGGGCGTTAGGATCTGGGGGATGACCGCCCCGTCCCGCTCGCGCTCGGTCCGCCTGCCCGTGCTCCTCGTCCACCTCGCGCTCGGGGTCGCGGCCTGCGGAGCGCCCGAACCGCCTCCGATCGTCGAGCTCACCCGCGGCGCGGAGGTCGATCCCAGCGTCACCGCACTCGTGCGCAGCCACGTGGAGGAGGCCCGGCGCGCGCCCGCCGATGCCGAGCGCCGCGCGGCTCTGGCGATGGTCTACGAGGCCAACGAGCTGTGGGACGAGGCCGACCGCGCCTGGGGCGCTGCGTTGGCCTTGGCCCCCGATCGCCCGCTGTGGACGTTGCACCGCGCGATCACGGCCCGGCAGGCGGGGCACGACGAGCGCGCCCGCGCCCTGCTGGAGGCGGTCGTGGCGCGCGATCCGGAGCTCGCCGGGGCGCGCTATCGCCTGGGGGAAGCGCTGCTCGAGGCCGGCGATCTCGCCGGGGCCCGGCGCGAGCTCGAGGCCGCGCACGCGCGGCTGCCCGGGCACCCCGACCCCCTGATCAGCCTGGCGGAGATCGCCAGCCGCGAGGACGAACCCGCGCGCGCCGAGGAGCTCTGCCGCCGGGCCCTCGCCCTGGCCCCCGACTCGCGGCGCGCGCACTACGTGTTGGGCCTGGCCCTGCGCGGACAGGGGCGCCTCGACGAGGCGCGCGAAGCCCTGCAACGGGGCCTGGAGGCCAAGCGCACCTGGGTCCCCGATCCGTTGACCGAGCGGATCGCGGGGTTTCGCCGCGGCTACACCGTGCGCATCAACGAGGCGGCGGAGCTCGAACGCGTGGGCCGGACCGACGAAGCGCGGCGCATGCTCGAACAGATCGTGCGCGAGCACCCCGAGGACGTCACCGCGCTCAACAACCTGGCGGCGGTGCGCATCCAGACCGGCGACCTGGAAGGGGCCCTGTCCCTGTTGGAGCGCGCCCGCGCCCTCGAGCCCAATCAGTTCGCGACCTACGTCAACCGGGCCACCGCGGAACTCGCCCTGGGGCTACCCGAGGACTCGCTCTCCTCCGCGACCCGCGCGATCGAGATCGCGCGCAGCGTGGGCCGGCCCTACTTCGTCCGGGCCCGGGCGCTGATCGCCCTCGAGCGTTGGCGCGAGGCCTACGACGACCTCGTGCGGGCCACCGAGCTCGACTCGGGGGACTTCCTGACCTTCGCCATGCTGGGGGACGTGGCCCTCGAGCTGGGGCGCAACGTCGAGGCCGTGCGCGCCTACGAAGGCGCCCTGCAGCGCAAGGCGGACCACCTGCCGGCGCGCACGCGCCTGGTCCTGGCCCACGAGCGCCTGGGACAACGGGCGCAGGCGTTGCGGGTCTTCGAGGACTCGCGCCGCATCGCCCCGACCCATCCGGACGTCCTGGCCCTGGCCCGTCGGCTGGGCCTGACCCCGCCCTGAACCCGCGCCGCATCCGGCGCGCGCTGGATCGGGCCCTTGTAGCGCACCCCCGGGCGACGCAAGGTGAGGGGATCCACCCCGGACCCCACCCATGCCGACTCCCGTGATCGCCACCACCCGCGCCATGGTGCTCGCAACCTGCGGCGCACCGCTCGTCGAACGCCAGCTCGCCCGGCCGCAGGTCGCGCCGGGCGAAGCCCTGGTCGAGGTGTCGTGCTGCACCCTGTGCGGCAGCGACCTCCACGCCTACACCGGGCGGCGACCGACGGCCCTGCCGATGGTGCTCGGTCACGAGATCGTCGGGCGCGTGAGCGAGTTGGGGCCAGGCCTGCCGATGTTGGACGCGTTCGGTCGCCCCCTGCGCATCGGTCAGCGCGTGACCTGGGCCCTCTCGACGAGCTGCGGCCGTTGTCCCACCTGCCGCCGCGGGCTGCCGCAGAAGTGCGAGCGGCTCGTCAAGTACGGCCACGAACCCCTGCGCGAGGGTCGCGAGCTGCTGGGGGGCCTGGCCGAGACCTGCCAACTCGTCGAGGGAACGTTCGTCGTGCCTCTGCCGGACGAACTGGACGACGCGGTCGCCTGCACCGCGAGCTGCGCGGGCGCCACGGTGGCCTCGGGCTTGCGCTTGGCCGAGGGCTGCCGCGACGAGGTCGTGCTCGTGCACGGCGCCGGGGCGGTGGGCCTGTACGCCTGCGCGATGGCCAGCCGCGCCGGCGCGCGGGCGGTGATCGCGGTCGACGTCGACCCCGCGCGCCTGGACCTGGCGCGCGCCTTCGGAGCGAGCCACGCCGTGCGCTCCGGCGATCCCACCCTGCGCGAGCGGGTGGCCGAGCTGAGCGGCGGCCGCGGGGTCGACACGGCCTTCGAGGCCTCCGGCGCGACCGAGGCGATCGCCGAGCAGATCCAGCTCATGGCCACCGGCGGCGTGCTGTTGCTCGTGGGTTCGGTCTTCCCCGCGCCTTCGGTGGCCCTCGATCCCGAGCTCGTCGTGCGCCGGCACCTGACCATCCGCGGCGTGCACAGCTACGCGCCGCGCGACCTCCTGACCGCCCACGAGTTCCTGCGTTCGGCGCCCGAGCTGCCCTTCGAACGCCTGATCGGCGCGCGTTTCCCCCTCGAGGCCGCCAACGAGGCCATCGCCGAGGCCCTGCGCGGCTCCGCCCCGCGCATCGCCCTCGGCGCCAGCCAGGGCTAGCGCCCGCCGAGCGCCGGAACACCGAGCACCGGGGTCAGGGCGCCCAGGCCGGCTCGTTCGAGGGCGCGCTCGAGGCCCGCGAAGTCCCAGATCTCGACCCGCCGCGTCTGGGTCCCGGCCACCAGACGCTGGCCGTCCGGGGCGAAGCGCAGCTCGGAGAGCGGCTGGGGATCGGCCGGCTCGAGGCGCGCCAGCACCCGGCCCGTGGCCACCTCGACCAGGCCGATGCGCCGGTGGGTCAGCGAGAGCGCCAGGGTGCGGCCATCGGGCGCGAAGGCCGACGTGCCGGGGCGGGCGGCGAGCTCGAGCTCGCGCGGGATCGTCCACTCGAGCTCGAAGTGCGGCGCGCGCAGGCAGCGGTACTCGCGCCCCGTGGCGAGCACGACCCGCTCGCCGGCCGGGTCGAAGGCCAGCTCGACGCCCCGTTCCCCCGGGGCCAGGTCGCGCAGGAAGGCGCCGCTCGCCGGGTCGAGCAGCCAGGCGCCGAGGCCCTGCCAGTTGCCGCACGCCAGCCAACGCCCGTCCCCCGAAGCCGCCAGGCGGTGGGGGCTGGGGGGCAACTTGCCCCGCGCGCGTTCCCGGCCGTGGGCGTCGAGCACGACCAACTCGCCGTCCAGCACGGCCGCGATCCAGGACCCGTCCCGCGGCAGGTCGACGCTCGTGCAGCGGCCGGCGAGCAGGGTCCGGCCCGCTCCCGCGGCGCCCTCGAAGCGCACCAGCCCGGCCCCCCCGTGGGCCACGAGCAGCGCGCCGTCGGGGGCGAAGCGCACGCCGCGCACCTCCTCGCAGCCCAGGTCGACCAGCCCTCCGCCGTCGGCCAGCCGGCGCAGGAGCACGCCATCCGGTCCGGACGATGCCAGCAACGCGCCGTCGGGCGAGACGTCGATCCCGGTGGGGGACTTTCCCGTGTGCCCGAAGTGTTCGGCGAGCGCCTCGCCACCCGCCAGCCGCCAGAGGCCGAAGCCGCTGCTGGTCGAGTAGCCCAGGCGCTTGCCGTCGCGGGAGAACTCGAGCGGCCGCGCCGACGCCGTCAGCAGACGCTCGCCGCTCTGCGCGTCCCACAGGATCGCGGTCTCGTCCCAGGCGTAGGAGATCCACCAGCGTCCGTCGGGCGAAGCGCGCACGTGCACGACCTCGGCCTGGTGCGCGAAGCGCTCGAGGAGCAGGTCTCCGCCTTCGACGTCCCACAGGCGCAGGGCGGCGTCGCCCGATCCGCACAGGAGACGCCGGCCGTCGGGCAGGAAGTCGATCGCGTAGGCGGCCGCGGGGTTCTCGAGGGCACCGAGCAGCTCGCCGTCGTCCGTCCGGCGCAGCTCGACGCGGCCGCTGTCGAGCGCCACCGCGACGCGCTCGCCCGCCGGATCGAGGCAGATCTCGTGCGCCCGGGAACCCAGGGGGAAGCGCGCGCGCTCGGTGCCCGATGCGAGCTCGACGATCACCAGCTCCTCGGCGTCGTTGCCGTAGAGCAGGAGCTGCTCGTCGGCGCTGAGCGCGGCCGCGCGGCCCGCGAGGGACTCGGCCCGCCGTAGGACGCACGTCCCGCTCGGGAGGTCCCAGACCTCGATCCGCACGCGTGTGGCGCCGGCCAGGGGATGGCGCTTGAGCACCAGTCGCCGGGCCCCGCGGCCGAGCACCGACACCCAGGGGAAGTCGCCCACCGAATCCGCGAACACGCGCCTCCGGCCCGCGCCGTCCACGTGGGCCAGGCCGCCCTCGGGCGTGCGCTGCACGAAGCCCTGGCCGTCCGGATCGAAGGCCAGGACCCAGGCACCCTCCTCGGCCGGCCACTCGTGCTCGATCTCGAGGTCGGGCAACACGATCGCCGCCAGCGCCTCGTCGACGAGGTCCCCGTCCGCCCGCAGCAGGGCCGCCTCGCGCAGCATCGCCAGCGCCTCGGCGCGCCGCCCGGGCACGCACGAGGTGCGGTGCAGCCGCGCCCCGGCCAGCAGGGACGCGCGCAGTCGTTCGTTGGCGACCTCCTCGGCGTCCTGGGCCCGCGCGAGGTGCTCGCCCAGCCGCACCGACGTCAGGGTCGCGCCGATGGCGAGCGCGGCGAGCAGGATGGCCACGGTCGCCGCCAGGCTCGCGACCAGGGGACGACGGCGTCCGAACAACCACCCGCGTTCGAGCCAGGAGACGGGGCGCGCCTCGATCGGTTCGCCGGCGATCCAACGCTCGAGCTCGCGCGCGAGTTCCTCGGCCGACCCGTAGCGCCGCGCGGGGTCCTTGGCGAGGCACTTGGCCGCGACCGTCTCGAGGTCGCGGGGCACGCCGGGGCGCAGGCTGCGCGCGCGCGGCGGCTCGACCTCGGCCACCTCGCGCAGCACCTCGGCCAGGTTGTCCCCGCCCGCGGGCGGGCGGCCGGTGAGCAGCTCGTAGAGCAGACCGCCGAGGGCGTAGACGTCGGTTCGCACGGTGACCTCGCGGCCCGCCGCCTGCTCGGGGGCCATGTAGGCCGGCGTGCCGCGGAACGAGCCGGTGAAGGTGCGCGGCCCGCGCTCGTCCAGGCGCTTGGCGATGCCGAAGTCCGCGACGTACGGGCGACCTTCCGGAGCGAGCAGGACGTTCGAGGGCTTGAGGTCGCGGTGCAGCACCCCGCGTTGGTGGCCGTGGTGCACCGCGCGCGCGACCTCGGCCACGAGTCGGGCGATGGCCTCGAAGTCCTGCGCGAACTCCCCGGCGCGCTCCATGAGGCTCCGGCCCTCGATGTACTTCATCGAGAAGTAGGGCGCGCCGTCGAGTTGGCCAACCTCGAGGACCGGCACGATGCGCGGGTGGTCGAGGCGCGCGGCGAGCTCGGCCTCGGCGCGGAACCGCGCCAGCTCGGACTCGCTGGCGAAACGCCCCGAGCGCAACACCTTGATCGCGACGACCCGATCCAGGCTCACCTGCCGCGCGCGGTAGACCACGCCCGCCCCGCCCTCGCCGACGACCGCGAGCAGTTCGTAGTCGCCGATGCGCCGTCCGACCTCGAGGCGCGTCGGTGGGCCGCTGCGAGCCTCGTCCGGCAGCAGGCCCTGGGCCCGCGCATGGGCCGCCAGGAGGGCGCGCACGCGCGTCGCGATCTCGGGGGCCTCGCCTTCGAGGCGCCCGAGCTCGGCCGCGCGTTCGGCCTCCGTCAGCTCGAGCAGCTCGACGAAAGCCTCCTTGGCGGACCTCGGCTCGCTCGTCACCCCGCGAAGGTACCGCCGGGCGACCCGGCGCGGAACCGCCGCGGGCCGGGGTCACGGGGACGCGGGCGGGTGCGACTCGGACTCCTGGGCCTGCGCGAGCAGGGCGAAGGCCGCCTGCAGGGTGCGTTCGGCGTCGTGCAGGCGACCGGTCGTGGTCACCAGCTCGTTCGAGCGCCGCTCGAGATCCCGTTCCAGCGACTGGCGCCGGTCCTCGAGCTCTGCGATGCGGCCCAGGTGCTGCTCGGCGGCCTCGCGCAGGCTCGCGCTCAGCTCCTCGAGCACGCTGAACTGCTCCTCGAGCTCGGCCACCTTCGCGCGCCGCTCGGCTTCGGCCGCCTCGGCCTGCCCGCGCCAGGTGCGGGCTTCCCCGCGGACCTGCTCGAGTTCCTGGACGAGCTCCGCGTGGGCCCCCTCGAGTTCCTCGACGCGTCGCTCGGCCGCGGCCTGGGCCGAGCGGGTCTGGGCCAGCTCCGCGCCCCGCTCCTCGGCCACGCGCCGCTCGGCCGACAGGTCGCCCCGCGCCCCGTCGAGCTCGCTCTCGAGGCGCGCTTGCTGCGCTTCGAGCTCGCCGACCCGACCCAGCGTCGCGGTCCACTCGCCCTGCACGCGCTCGAGATCGGCGCGGCCCGACGCGAGCTCGCGCTCGAGCTCGCCCACGCGCTCGCTGGCGCCCTCGAGCAGGTCCAGCCGTTCCTCGAGCTCCTCGGTGCGCGCCTCGAAGGCGCGCGTCTCGTCGCGGCGCGCGGCGCGGGTGGCCGCGAGTTCCTCCACCAGGCCGTTGCGTTCGCGTTCGAACTCGGCCGAGAGGGTCTCCTGGCGCGCGCGCTGCTCCTGGCAGGTCCGCGCGAGGCGCTCGCACTCCTCGCGTGCGCTCCGCTCGCGTTCGACGAATGGCTCGAGATCGCCGATGCGGGTCTGGAACTCGGCCGCTTCCTGGCTGTGGCGCGCGAAGCTCTCGGCCTCGCGGGCCTCGCTTTGCGCGAGGCGCAGTTCGTAGCTCTCGGCGGAACGGCCCAGACGCTCGCGGAGCTCGCTGACCTCGCGCTGCAGGGCTTCGTGTTCTTCCTGGATGGACTCGAAGCGCTGCTCGAGGTCGTCGGCCTCCTCGGCCCGGGTCCGCAGGTGGGCGAGCTCGGCGGCGGTCTCCTGTTCGAGCGCCAGGTGCCGCGAACGCCAGATGCGCAGCTCCTGGGCCGTGCTGCGGGGCTCCGCCGAGCCGTCTTCGAAACCGGGCTCCAGCTCGCGCTGCTGGGCCTTCGCCTGTTGGGCCTCGAGGCGCGCGGTGAGCTCGGCGACCAGGGCCGCCTGACGTTCGACCTCGGCCCGTTTCTCGGCGGCCAGGGTCTCGAGGCGGGCCTGCCAGACCGCGATGTCCATGTCGGGGTCGACGCTCCGCTCGGGCGCCGCGGCGCGGGGCGCGACGGGTTCGTCCGCCACGCTCGGCGCGGCCTCGGGATCGCAGGCCGCCAGGGCCCGTCCCAGGTCGACCAGGCGCATCCCCGTGCGCGTGAGCCCCTCGCGGGTCTCGGCGTCCAGCTCGTCGAGCCGCGTCAGGATGCGGCGCACCTTGGCCTCGAGTGCCAGATAGGCCCGGTAGCGTTCCTCGACGGCGCGGGTCATGTCCTGCTCCAGCTCGTCGAGCTCGAGCGCGTGATTGCGGACGAGCGCCGAGCGATGGACCAGCAGGGCCGCGAGGGCGACGACGAGGGTGGCGAAGAGGGCGGGGATCACCATGGGGCGAGCAGGTCGGGGAGTGAAGAGAGGCTCACTTCGATCCGCCGGGGGTCGGCGCCTTCGCCCGCGCGTCTTGAGGCCAAGGCGAGGAAGGCGGCGCGGCCGGGCGGTGGACACCGAGGGCGGCCCGCTCCCGCGGCGCGCCCGGGGCTGGAATCGGGATCCGACCTTCGGAACGGGGGTGGGCGCGGCCGATGGCCTGCCGGTCCCCGTCCCCGGGGACGGCGGATGAAGCACTGGTGGCATGAGATGCTCGCGTTCCTGGGCGAACGCCTGCGCGCCGAGGACGGCCGGGAGCGGGTGCTCCTGGGCGGGCCCTCCGCGTTCACCGGGGGACCATCGACCCGCACCGAGGAGCCGCGCATGCCCGACGCCGGTGAGTTCGCGGACCTGCTCGAGTCCCTGGGCGCGGTCGACGGGCCGGCCGAGTTGGAGGCCCAGGTGTTGTTCAAGGAGCTCGAGATCGCCGAGCTGCAGCGCAACCTCAAGGACCTGCGCGGCATGGGCGACGCGCTGGCGGACATCGAGCAGGAGCGACTCGCCGAACGCGACGAACTCGTGGGCCAGCGCGCCCGCGCACGGGAGGAGGCCGCCCTGTGGAAGGCGCACGCCGAGGAGCTCCAGCGCCGCCTGGACGAGGTCGACTCGTCCGTGGCCGGGCTCGCGGAGCGGGGCGCCGCTCGAGCGGAGGAGGACGGGGCACTCGTGCGCCGTTACCAGACCCTGCGCGAGCGACACGCGCGCCTGACCGCGCGCTGGCGCGGGCTGCCGCGGGGCGAGCGCAGCGCCGCGGACCAGCTCCTCGCCCTGCGCAGCGAGCTGGTCGAGGCGCGGCGCGAGAACGGACGCCTGGAGGCCCGCGGCGAACGCCTGGAGCGCGAGCTCGAGCGCCGGGACGCCCAGCGGGATCGGGATCGGGAGCGCCTGGCGCAGGCCCGCGCGCGCACGGAGGCGGCCCGCGCGAAGGCCCGCGAACACCGCGAGCGGTCCTTGGCGCGGGCGGCCGAGCTGCGCGAGTTCCGGGAGGGTCTGCGCGCCCGCGACGGTCGACTGGAAGCGCTCGAGGGTCTGTGCGCGGCCCTGCGCGCCGAGATCGAGGGCTGGGAACGGAATGCCGCCGACGCGCCCGCGGGCGGAGCACCGAGCCCGGCGTCCCTCGACGGGATGCGCCGGCGCCTCGAGCGACTGCTCGAGGGCCGCGCCTGAGGATCGGGCGGACCCTGGTGTCCGCTGCGCCCGTCCCCGAGGATGGGCGCGCGCCCCCCGCGCCGGACCTCGATGGACGAAGCCGCCCCCTCGCCCACCCACCTCGCCTGCACCGTGCGCGGCTGCGGCCGGGCGCTCCAGCGGGAGGGCACCCGCCTGGCGTGCACGGCCGGCCACACCTTCGATGTCGCCCGCGGCGGCTGGGTCAACCTCCTGCAGCCCCAGGACCGGCGCTCGCTGGCGGCGGGGGACTCGCCCGAAGCGGTCGAGGCGCGCCTGCGGCTGGCGGCGGCGGGTGCCGATCAGGTTCTGTGGGGCGAGGTCGGGGCCTGGATCGAAGCGCTGAAGCTCGATCCGGCGCCGCTGCTGGCGGAGGTCGGCTGCGGGCCGGGGGTCCTGCTGCGGCGGCTGTGCGGCGTGCGTCCCCTGGCGGCCCACGGGATCGATCTCTCGTCCGCGGCGATCCGCGCCGCGGCGCGGAGTCCGGACGGGGGCGCGCCGCCGCGCCAGCCGGCTTGGGTAGTGGCGAACGCGGAGCGGCGCCTGCCCTTCGGCGACGGCGCGCTCGACGTGTTGCTCTCCCTGCGCGGGCCCAAGCATCCGCCGGAGTTCGCGCGCGTGCTCGCGCCGCGGGGACACCTGCTCCTGGGCGTTCCGGGCCGGAACGACCTGGCGGAGCTGCGCGGCGCGACCGCCGGCGCGGGCTTGCCGCGCGATCCCGACGCGCGCGCCCTGAAGGCCTTCGGGGAGCGCTTCCAGCTCGCGCGCCGCTGGGTGGTGCGCGAGACCCTCGAGCTCCCGCGGGCCGCGCTCCGGGATCTGCTCGCGGGCGTCTACCGCGGAGCGCGCCACAGCGAGGCGGCGCGCCTGGGGGGGCTCGATCGGCTGCGCGTCACCCAGGAGACGGTCCTGCTGCACCTCGTCCCGCGCCCGACGGATCCGTGAGGCCCGCGGCGGACGGCGCCGCGCGGCGGCGACGCCCCAGGAGCCGGCCGAGGTCGTCGAAGTAGGTGTAGGCGACCGGGGTCACGAGCAGGGTCAGGAGCAGCGCGAGGCTCTGGCCGCCGATGACGACGACCGCCACCGCGCGGCGTTCCTCGGCGCCAGGACCCGCGCCCAGGGCCAGGGGCAACATGCCCGCCACGAGCGAGAGGGTCGTCATCAGGATCGGGCGCAGCCGATCGCGGTTGGCCGTCAGGATCGCCTCGCGGCGCTCGAGGCCGAGGGCGCGCAGGTGATTGGTGTGGTCGACCTGCAGGATCGAGTTCTTCTTGACGATGCCGAAGAGCACCAGGATGCCGAGCGCCGAGTAGAGGTTCAGCGTGTTGCCGCTGAGGTCGAGCGACCACAGGGCGAAGGGCACCGCCAGGGGCAGGGACAGCAGGATCGTCAAGGGGTGCACCAGGCTCTCGAACTGGCTGGCGAGGATCAGGTACATCAGCACGATCGAGAGCAGGAAGGCCCACAGGAACTCGACGAAGGTGCGTTCGAGCTCGCGCCCGCGGCCCGAGACCCGGGTCGAGTAGGCCACGGGCAGGTTCATCCCGTCGACGGCCCCGCGCAGCGCCGCGAGCCGATCGGCGAGGGCGTAGCCGGGCGCGACGCCGGCCCGCAGGGAGACCTGGCGCTGGCGATCGAGGCGGTCGATGCGCGCGCCGCTCGTGACCTCCTCGAGGCGCACGACCTCGTCCAGGCGCACCAGGCCTCCGCCGGCCGCCGGGACGAACAGGTTCCCGAGCCGATCGGGGTCGTTGCGGTCGGCTTCGGCCAGGCGCAGCTCGACGTCGTACTCCTCGCCGAGCGAGGGATCGCGGTAGCGCGAGACGCGTTCCTCGCCGCCGACCATCAGGCGCAGGGCGCTCGCGACGTCGCGGACGTTGACTCCCAGGTCCGCGGCGCGTTCGCGATCCACCAGCGCCCGTAGCTCGGGGCTATCGAGGCGCAGGGTGATGTCGGCGTCGACGATGCCGCCCAGGTCCTCCGCGCGCCGCAGGAGCTCCGCGCCGAAGGCCGTCAGCTCCTCCAGGTCGGGACCGAGGATCGAGAAGTCGATCTCGAAGTTCCCCCCGCCGATGCTGAACGAGGGGATGTTGCGCACCGAGAAGCGCAGGCCCTCGATCGCCCGCAGGCGCTGACGCAGCGCCACCATCACGTCGCGCTGGGAGTAGTTGCCGCGGAAGGCCGCCGCCGGCTCGCCGCGCAGCAGCGCGCGCCCGAGCCGGGTGAAGGAGAGCACGCGCCCCTCGTGGGGCTCGATGCGCACGAAGAGCTGGGCCCGCGCGACCTGCGAGATGAACCCCCCGCCCACGGTCGAGAGCACGCTGACGACGCCCGGCGTCTGCGCGATGACGCGTTCGACCTCGCGCATCGCCTCGTCCATGGCCGCCAGGCTCAGGCCGTCGGGGCCGGTGACGCGCACCTCGAACTGGGCCTCGTCGACGTCGGTGGGCGTGTACTCCTGCTTGACGCGGCCGTAGAGCGGCACGGTGGCGGCGATCGTGACCAGGGCCAGCAAGAGCACCGCCGGCCGCCCGCGCAGGGCCAGGCGCAGCAGCCACAGGTAGGGGCCCTCGATGTACCGGTAGAACCCCCCGCGCGAGCGCGCCACGCCGGTCTGGGCCGGTGGGTGCGAGGCCAACACGCGCGCGCTCAGCATGGGGGTGAGCACGAACGAGACCAACAGGCTGATCAGGACCGCGGCCGCGGCCGTGATGCCGAACTGGTAGAGGAAGCGGCCGGAGATGCTCGACATGAACGCCACCGGCACGAAGATCACCGCCAGCGAGAAGGTCGTGGCGGTGACCGCCAGGGCGATCTCGGCCGTGCCCTCGCGCGCCGCGTCGAAGGCCGAGCGGCCCTTCTCCTCGGCGAAGCGGAAGATGTTCTCGAGCACGACGATGGCGTCGTCGATCACGACCCCGACCATCAGCACGAGCGCCAGCATGGTGACGCTGTTGAGCGTGAAGCCCAGGGCGTCCATGACGGCGAAGCTGCCGATGACCGAGCAGGGGATCGCGATCCCCGCGATCAGGGTCGAGCGCCAGGAGCGCATGAACAGCAGCACGACCAAGCTGGCCAGGATGCTGCCCATCACCAGGTGCGACTCGATCTCCGCCAGGGCGGCCTCGATGTAGACCGACTGGTCGCGCAGGACCTCCACCCGCAGATCGGCGGGCAGCTCGGCGCCCAGGCGCTGCAGCTCGTCCTTCACCCCGCGCACGACCTCGATCGTGTTGGCCCCGGACTGTCGGCGCACCTCCAGGGTCACGCAGGGAGTGCCATCGAGGCGCGAGATCGAGCGCACCTCGCGGGTCCCGTCCTCGACGCGCCCCAGGTCGGAGAGCCGCACCGCGCGCCCGCCGACGGTGGCCACGACCAGGTCCGCGAAGTCGCGCGGGTCCTGGAAGCGCCCGAGGGTCCGCAGGACCTGCTCGCGGCGCTCGCCGGTGACGTTGCCGCCGGGGACCTCGGCGTTCTGGCGCGTGACGGCCTCGCGCACGGCGCCGATCGGCAGGCCGTAGGCCGCCAAGCGATCGGCGTCGATCCACAGTTGGATCGCGCGCTGGGCGCCGCCCTCGATGCGCACCTCGCCGACGCCGCGCGAACGTTCCAGGCGGGGCTTGACGAGCTTGTCGGCGATCTCGGTCAGCTCGCGGATCGAACGCTCGCCCGAGAGCGCGAAGGTCACGACCGGCGACTGATCGTTGTCGAACTTGCCGATGATCGGCGCCTCGGCCTCGGGCGGCAGGTCGCGCAGCACCGTGGCGACCCGATCGCGCACGTCCTGGGCGGCGGCCTCGATGTCGCGGTCCAGGTCGAAGGTGATGCTGACGATCGAGGAGCCCGAGGAACTGATCGAGCGCAACTGATCGATGCCCTCGATGGTGTTGACCGCCTCCTCGATGCGCTGGCTGACGAGCGTCTCGGTCTCCTCGGTCGAGGCCCCCGGCAACGAGGTGCGCACGGTGACCGTGGGCAGGTCCACGGAGGGGAAGCGGTCGACCGGCAGGCGCAGGAAGGAGACCGCGCCCAGCACCACCAGGGCGCCGATCAGCATCGAGGCGAACACCGGCCGCCGGACGAAGACGTCGATCACGCGCAGCATGACGGCGCCCTAGGGCTGGACCTCGAGCGGGTCGCCCGTGCGCAGGCCCTGGGGGGTGAGCACGATCTCCTCGCCCTCGGCCAGGCCCGCGAGGAGCTCGACGCGCGCTCCGTCGCTGCGACCGACGCGCACCTCGCGCTCCAGGGCGCGGCCGTCGCGCACGAGCACGACCTTGTCGAGGCCCGCGAAGCGCACCAGCGCCTGGGTCGGGACCGAGAGCACCCGCGCCCCGGCCTCGAGCACGATCTCGGCGCGCACGAAGGAGCCCGGGAGCAACGCGCCGTCCGGGTTCGGGAGGTCGGCCTCGATCACCAGCACCCGGCTCCGGGGCTCCAGGCGCGGCACGCGCCGGGCGATCTCCGCCGGCAAAGCCTCGGGTCGGCCCTCGATCTCGAGGCGCAGCGCCTGGCCGACGCGCACCTCGCCCGCGCCGCGCTCGGGGACCTCGAGGCGCACGCGCAGGGGATCGAAGCGCACCAAGCGCAGCACGCCGCTGCCGACGGAGAGGTAGTCCCCCGGGCCCGCCAGCCGCGCCGCGACCGCGCCGGCGAAGGGCGCACGCAACCGCGCGTCCGCGAGGCGCGTCCGCGCCAGGCGTAGGTCGACCTCCCGCTCGTGGAGCAGGGCGCGGCGCAGGGCGTGTTCGTCGAGGGCGCCGTACCAGCGCGCCTCGGCGGCCTCGAAGCGCGCCTGCGCGTCGTCCAACAACGCCTGGGTGATCACGCCCTCGCCGGCCAGGAGCAGCAGGCGGTCGCGCTCCTGACGCGCGCCCTGGAGTTGGGCGGCGGCCTCGCGCACGAAGGCGCTGGGGCGTTCCTCGGGCTCGGCGCCGCCGGCCCCGTTCGCGCCCAGGCGCGCGCGGGCCGTGGCCAGGGCGGCCTCGGCGCCGGCCACCGCCAACTCGAGGTCGGTGGTGTCCTGCTCGGCCAGCGCCTCGCCCGCGTCCACGACCTGCCCCACGTCGACGGCGTAGGAGGCCAGGCGCCCGGGCACCTTGGCCGACACGGTGGCTTCCTCGAAGGCCTCCAGCTCGCCCGTCACGCGCAGGGTCCGCGGCCAAGGCTCGGCCCGCACGGTGTGCAGCCGGACGACCCGGACCTCGGCCGGCGGGGCACCCGACTCGGCGACCCCGCGCCCCGGGGGCGGGGTCGGATCGCTGCATCCGGCCAGCAGGACCGTCGCGAGGACGAGGGACAGCGCGCTCGGGACGGTCGGAGGCATGGACATTCGCGGGCCCCGGCGAGGGGAGCCGGAGGAGTGTACGGCGCCCGCCGCCGGGGCGGATCGGGGTACCGAGCTCGAACACGGGGCCCCGCGGTCGCGGGCTGCGCTTAGGGAACTTTGAGCATCGCGCTAGGGGGCACTGAGGAAGCCCGGCGTGGCGCGCGCCCCTAGTCTTCGACGCCATGCCCCGCGGGGCGCCGATGCCATCTCCCGTGGGGCGCCGATCCCCACCCGACCCCCCTCCGACCATGCAGCGCTTCGACCTCTACCGTCCGATCCACAAGGCCATCCGGACCCTGCTCTTCGAGACCACCGAGCTCTGTGCCCGCACCGACTTCGGCGACGGGACCGAGAGCGCGCGGGCGGCCGCGGCGCTGCGGCGCCTGACGGCCTTCCTGCACGAGCACGCGGCCCACGAGGACGACGTGATCGTGCCGGAGGTCGAGCGCCTGGCCCCGGACCTGGCCGCCGATCTGCGCAACGACCACGCCCGGGTGGGGGGCCTCGAGGCCGAGCTCCTGGCCCTCGCCGAGCGCCTGACCGGTGCCCAGGGGAGCGAACGCCTCTCCCTGGGGCGACGCCTTCAGGACCGTCTGGGGCACCTGGTGGCCGAACATCTGCTGCACCTCGAGCGCGAGGAGTGCCAGGTCAACCGCCTCCTGTGGGCGCACCTGGACGACGGGCGCCTGCACGGGCTCGAAGGCCGCATCCTGGCCTCGATCGAGCCCGCGCGCCTGGCCGAGTGGCTGGTCGTGTTGTTGCCGGCGGTCGCGCGCCCCGAGTGCGCCACGATCCTCGCCGGGCTGGCGCAGGCCGTTCCGCCGCCCGTCTTCGCCGAGCTGACCGCCCCGGCCCGGGCCGCCCTGGGCGCGGAGCGTTGGGCCGCGGCGTTGGCCTCGATGCCGGTGGCGCTCGCGAGCGTGGAGGAGCGCAACCCGTGATCCGCCCGTCCTGGGCCAGGCTCGCCGCGGCCTGCCTCGCGTGGCTCGCGGGCTGCGCCGGGAGCGTGGACGCCCCGCTCGCGCTCGAGGCGACCTGCGCGCAGGAACCGCCCCGCTGGCTCGAGGCCACGGGCTTCGTGCTCGACCCCGCGACGGGGGAACCGTTCGGCGAGCTGCTGCCGTACACGCCGCAGTATCCGCTGTGGACCGACGGCGCGGCCAAGCGGCGCTGGATCCGTCTCCCGGCCGGGAGCGCGATCGACGCCTCCGACCCCGACGCCTGGGACTTCCCGGTGGGGACGAAGCTGTGGAAGGAGTTCGCCCACGGGGGGCGGCGCATCGAGACGCGCGTGCTCGAGCGATTGGCCGACGGCTCGTGGAGCTTCGCGGCCTACGTCTGGGACGACGCGCAGGAGCGGGCCGAGCTCGCCCCCGAACGCGGCCTGCGGCGCGCCTACGTCGCGCCCGACGGCGTCGCGCACGACGTGCCCGCCCGCGCCGACTGCCTGAGCTGCCACGGGAACGGCGCGACGCCGGTGCTGGGTTTCTCGGCCCTGCAGCTCTCGCCCGATCGCGACCCGCTCGCGCCCCACGCCGAGACCCCGCGTCCGGACGACGTCGACCTCGAGGTCCTGGTGCGCGGGGGTGCCCTGACGGGGCTCGACGGCGATTTCCTGGCGTCGCCGCCGCGCATCGTCGCCGCCAGCCCGCGCGAGCGGGCGGTGCTCGGCTACCTGCACGCCAACTGCGGTGGATGCCACCGCGCCGGGGGCCCCCTGGCCGAGCTCATCCCGCGCCTCGATCAGACCTTCGCCCGCGGGGACGCGCCCACCGCGCCCGAATCGCTGGTCGGGAGGAGCGCGCGCCATCGGTCGGCGCAGGCCGGCGCGGCGGCGTCGCTCGTGACCCCCGGCGAACCCGATCACAGCTTGCTCGCGGCGCGCCTGGGCACCCGCGGCAATGCCCTCGCCATGCCGCCCCTGGGGAGCGCACGCGTCGACGCGGACGCGCTCGCCCTGGTGCGGAGCTGGATCCTGGAGGACCTCGCCGCCCCGGTCGGCGGGGCGGACCTCGAGGCCCACCCCCGACTCCTGTCACACCAACGACCCTGAAGCGCCATGAAGACCCTGATCCGCATCCCGGCCCTCGCCACCCTCACGACCCTGTCCCTCTCCCTCGCGTTCTCGGGCTGCGGCCCGGCCCGGGCCTCGGACGGGGACTGGCCCGGCGCGCCGAGCGTCGAGCGCGGCCGCTACCTCGTGACCACGATGGCCTGCAACGACTGCCACACGCCCTGGCACATGGGCCCGAACGGCCCCGAGCCGGACGCCTCGCGCGATCTCTCGGGCCATCCCGCGGGCCTGGTGATGCCGCCGGCGCCCGAGCTGCCCCCCGGTCCGTGGATCGTCGCGCTCTCGGCCACCAACACCGCCTGGGCCGGCCCCTGGGGCGTGAGCTTCACCGCCAACCTGACCCCCGACGAGGAGACCGGCATCGGGCGCTGGAACGAGGAGACCTTCCTGGCCACGATCCGCACCGGCCGCCACATGGGCATCGGCCGCGCCCTCCTGCCGCCCATGCCCGCGCCGGCCTACGCCAAGCTCACCGACGCGGACCTGCGCTCGATCTATCGCTACCTGCGCACGATCCCGGCCATCCACAACCGCGTGCCCGAGCCCGTCGCGCCCGCCGGGGCGAGCCACGGCGGCTGAGCGGGACCGACGGGCGCTCGGCCACGGGCGGAGCGACTCGACGCTGGCGGCGCTCCGGTGCGGATCTAGAATCGCGCGCCGGAGCGCCGGCCTTTGATCCCGCGAGACCTGTTCGACTTCATCCACTCGGGCGTCTCGATGCTCGTCGGCACCCGGGACGCGCGCCTGTGCCCCGAGGCGATGCGCGCGGTCGGCGCGCGCGTCGAGGCCGACGGAGCACGGTTGACGGTCTTCGTCCCCGAGGCGACGGGCGCCCGCACCCTCGCCAACGCGCTCGAGAACGGCCGCGTCGCCATGTGTTGCTCGCGCCCGGCGGACCACAAGACGATCCAGGTCAAGGGCCGGCTGCTCGAGGTGGCGCCCACGGGCCCCGAGGAGCGCGCGCTCGTCGAGCGCTATCGATTCGCCTTCGCCGCCACCCTGGCCGAGGTCGGCCTGCCGCAACGCGTCACCCTGCGCCTGGCGCACTGGCCCTGCCACGCGTTGCGCATCGCCGTCGAGTCGGTCTTCGTCCAGACGCCGGGCCCGGGCGCGGGCGAGCCCTTGGGGCCGGGCGCGGGGGCCGATCCGCGATGAGCGTGCGGCTGGAGGACCTCGGCGCCTGCTTCCAGGGCATCGTGCCCTCCCTGATCGCCACCTGCAGCGCGGACGGCGAGCCGAACGTGACCTACCTCTCGCAGGTCACGCGCGTCGACTCCGAACACGTCGCGCTCTCCTGCCAGTTCTTCAACAAGACCCGGCGCAACGTGGCCGAGAACCCGTTGATGACGATCGTCTTCAACGATCCGGTCAACTTGCGCGCGTTCCGCCTCGTGGGGCGCTTCGTGCGCGCCGAGACCAGCGGGCCGCTGTTCGAGCAGATGTCGGTGCGCATCGACGTGATCGCCTCGCACACGGGCATGACCGGGGTCTTCCGCCTGCTCTCGGCCGACGTCTACCGCGTGCTCTCGGTGGAGGAGATCGAAGGCTTCCTCCTTCCAGCCGACCCACTCCTCGACGGCGCCGAGGCCCCCGTCGGCGGACCGCTGACCGAGCTGCGCGGCCTGCAGGTGGTCTGCGAACGCATCGGTCGGGCGGGCGACCTCGAGGACCTGATGGAGGTCGCGCTCACCGCCCTCGACGAGCTGCTGGGCTTCTCGCACTCGATGATCCTCCTGCTCGAGCCCGGCGGCGAGCGCTTGGTGACCGCCGCCAGCCGGGGCTACGGCGGCAAGGGTCTGGGCGCGACCGTCGAGCTCGGCGCGGGCCTGGTCGGCGCGGCCGCCGCGTCCCGCCGCATGGTGCGCGTGGCGGGCTTCGGCAACGAGCTGCGCTACGGCCGGGCCATCCGCCATCGCGTGGAGGAGTGCGGCGGGCGCAGCGACATGACGCCCGAGCTGCCCCTGCCGGGTCTGGCGGACGCCGAGGCCCAGCTCGCTCTGCCGCTGCTGCTGCGCGACGAGCTGGTGGGCGTGCTGGCCGTCGAGAGCCACGATCCCCTGTGCTTCGACGAGTGGGACGAGGCGTTCCTGCAGATCGTGGCCAACCAGATCGCCGCCGCGATCGAGGCCCGCCGCAGCGCGGCGCCCGCTCCCGAGCTCGACGGCCGACCCCTGCGCCGCTTCGTCTTCTACCGCAACGACGACTGCATCTTCGTCGACGGCGAGTACCTCGTGCGCAACGTGCCCGGACGCATCCTGTGGAAGCTTCTCGCCGCGCACCGGACCGAGGGACGCCACGAGTTCACGAACCGCGAGCTGCGCCTCGACCCGAGCCTGGGCCTGCCGCCCCTCAAGGACAACCTCGAGGCGCGCCTGATCCTGCTTCGCCAGCGCCTGGCGGCGCGTTGTCCCCAGGTGCGCCTGGTGCCCGTGCGCCGCGGCCGGTTCGCCCTCGAGCTCGATTGCCGGCTCGAGCTCGAGGAGCGCGACCAGGCCTGACCTGCCCGCAGGGGCGCCCGGTCCCGGCCCGGGGGGCCTGGAAGGGGCCGCGGGGCGGTTTTCCTCGTGGTCGGACGGGATTCCGTCGATCGGAGGGTGGTACGGGTCGCGGGAACGGCTAGCCTGCGTCCTGTTCTTGGCGGGCCCCGGCCCGCACGGCGCACAGCAGGACCCAGGGGATCGTCCGATCCCGGTCGCGCCCACCCATCTCCGATCGCACCTGTCGCTGCTTGTATGGGTCGCATCGCGTGGATCCCCCCCCTGGGGAGGGATCCGCGATCCCCACACACCGCACGACCGCTCCATGTCGCGATCCGATTCGCCGGCTGCCGCCGGCTTCGAACCCTTCCAGCTCCACCCGAACCTCCTGCGCGGCGTCCGCGAGCTCGGCTTCACCGAGCCCCGACCGATCCAGCGCCAGACCCTGCCCGCCGCCCTCGCCGGCCGGGACGTGCTCGGCCTCGCGCAGACCGGGACGGGCAAGACGGCCGCCTTCGCGCTGCCCATCCTGCAGCGCCTGCTCGAGCGCCCCGGCGCCGGCCCGCGGGCCCTGGTGGTCGCGCCCACCCGCGAGCTCGCCCTCCAGATCCAGGCCGAGTTCCAAGCCCTGGCGCGCTTCACCAACGTCCGCGTCGTGACCGTCTTCGGCGGCGTCGGCCAGGGCCCGCAGGCCACCGCCCTGCGCAAGCGCCCCGAGGTCGTCGTGGCCTGCCCGGGTCGATTGCTCGACCTCCTCCAGCAGGGCCTGGTGCGCCTCGACGCGGTCGAGGTGCTCGTGCTCGACGAGGCGGACCACATGTTCGACATGGGTTTCCTGCCGGACATCCGGCGCATCCTCTCGGCCCTCCCGGCGCGCCGTCAGAACCTGCTGTTCTCGGCCACCATGCCGGCCGAGATCCGGGGGCTCGCCGATCGGGTCCTGCGCCAGCCGCACACCGCCGAGCTCGCCAACTCCGCGCCCGCCGCGACGATCGAGCACGCGCTGCTGCCCATCGCCGACGCGCACAAGCCCGAGCTCCTGCGCGCGATCCTGCGCGAGCCCGCGTTCCGCTCGGCGATCGTGTTCCTACGCACCAAGCACCGGGCTCGGCGCCTCGCGCAACAGCTCGAGCGGGACGGCCACCGTGCCGTCGCGCTGCAGGGCAACATGAGCCAGGGCCAACGCGAGCGCGCCATGGCCGGCTTCCGCAGCGGCCAGTACGACGTGCTCGTGGCGACCGACATCGCCGCCCGGGGCCTGGACATCGCTGGGGTCTCGCACGTCGTCAACTTCGACGTGCCGAACACGCCCGATGCCTACACGCACCGCATCGGCCGCACGGGCCGCGCGGAGCGCAGCGGGAAGGCCTTCACCTTCGTGACGCGCGAGGACGCCGACGCGGTGCGCGCGATCGAGAAGCGCATCGGGACGCCGATCCCGCGCCTCGTCTGGCCGGGATTCAGCGCCGACCTCGCGCCCCCGTCCCGGACGACGGCCGCCGCGTCGCTCGCCGCGCGCCGCGGCGCCGCGGGCCGCTCCCCGGCCCGTCCCCAGCGCGGACGGACCGGCTCGAACGGATCGGCCGGCACTGCGCGCGGCCGCGCGCAGGCCCGTCCCGCGAAGGACACTCGCCCGGCGAAGGAAGCGCGACCCGCGAAGGAGTCACGCCCCCACGCGGTCTCGGTCGGATCGAACTCGGCCTTCGGCGCGGGCCTCGATCCCGTCGCGTCTCCCAAGCGGGGTCGCTCCCGCTGACATCCCTGGGATCCGGCGTTCCGTCGCCCTCCCTGGCGAGGCGATGGAGGAACGGTCCCCAGGGGTTACGGTGTCTTCTCGTCGCAGCCGGCAACGCCGGCGCGGCAGCCCCGTCCGGGCAGGGCCCGGCTCGGACAGGGGCGACGATCGAGCGGGCCGGCAGCCACCCCAGGAGCAGCATGGCGGACTCGATGGAGAAGCGTCAGCGCGAACGCAAGAAGCGCGAGAAGGCACAGATCAAGGCACAGCGCAAGCAGGAGCGCGCCCAGTCGGGCGGGTTGCCCGTCCCCGAGGGGGACGCGCCCTCGCGCTTCGATCTCCTGCCCGAGTACAGCTCCGCGGACGAACCGACCGAGGTCACCGGCCGCTACCGCACCGGGATCGCCGACACCCCGGACAGCGCCCCCGGGGATTGACGCCAGAGGGCCGCGCTCGCGCTCGGCCTGGCGCACGACCTCGGTCCGTCGAGCCCGCGGCGTACGAGGACGTGCTCGTCGTTTCGATGCCCGAGGGCCGCGGCTGCTCCGTAGCCTGCGGGCACTCCCGCTGGCCCCGACGCGCCGCCCCGACCTGCCACGGCGCGTCCCCGATCAGTACGACGTGCCCAGGGCGCTCGAGATCGCCGCCAGCCAACCGTTGCCGTGGCGTCGGTCGGGCTCGAGGTAGTGCCCTTCGCTCCACTCGTTGAGCGACGCGACGAACACCAACGACTCCTGAGGGTCGGCGCCGAGCGCGCCGGCGCGGGCGCCGTCGAGGGCGCGCTCGAGCGCGGCCTGGAAACGGCGCGGAGTCGCGCCGGTCACGATCGGCGACCAGGGGTACTTCCCCGGGCGTTCGGGGGAGAGGTCGGCGGCGCGCGGCGAGGCGTCCCAGCCCGTCGCCACCGAAGGCATGTAGGGCAGCCCCGAGCGCGCGGCGAAGTCCCGCCACTCGTTGGCGCGCGCCGCGGCGCACTCGGCGTAGTCCTGGAGCAGCGGCCCCTTCCACACGGGCAGGTGCACGTAGTGCGTGACGCTGTCGAAGCCCACTTCGCGCAGGGACTCGACGACGTCGGCGGCGGGGTCGATGGCCGCCAGGTGCAGGCCCTGCAGGCCCTTGCGACGCAGGTGTTCGCGGGCGCGTTGCACCGCGAGGCGCGCGTTCTCGAGCCCCAGCTCGCGCAGAAAGAAGGTCGAGTCGAAGATCGAGAAGTAGGGTCGGCCGCCGAGGGTCAGGTAGTTCGGCAGGCGGAAGTAGCGCGTGGCCGCGAGGTCGATGAGCTCGACGAAGTCCTGCACGTCGGAGGAGACCAGGCGGCCGTCCTCGATCACCGGCACGTCCGAGCGACGCACGGGCAGGATGTGCCGCGGCATGCGGTTGGCCCACATCAACCCGAAGGGGATCGAGCGGCCCTCGGGCGAGCCCAGGTAGCCCCGATCGAGGGCCTGCTCGAAGGCGCGTTTGCCGCGACACCAGAAGATGCCGTAGACGAAGGCATTGACGCCGTACTCGGCGGCCAGGGCCACGCGCCGGCCGACCTCGCGCGGATCGCGATCGTCGTAGGGCCCGAGCAGGGGGATGCGGGGCTGCTCGTGCCCGTCGAAGCGCGGCTTGCAGGCCGCGACCAGCTCCCACTCGGTGAAGCCCGGATGGAGCGCCGCGTCGCGTTCGGGCGTCGGGTGCCAGCCCGGGTACACGTAGGCCGCGAGCCGCAACACGCCTTCACCTCGCGCGAGCGACGGGCTGGGGGCCTGGGAGCGGGAGTTCCGCGAGCAGGGTCGTCACCTGCTCCTGCGCGCGTTCGACCGCGGGGCCGCCGTAGCGCATGGCGATCAGCTCCTCCAGCAGCCGCGCGGAACGGGTCGCCGCCGCGCGGTCCACGCCCGCTCGAACGAGTCGCTCGGCGAGGGCCGGATCGATCAGGGACGCCGGAGGGACCCCGAGCAGCGCGGCGAGCCGATCGCCCAGGCGGCCCTCGGCATCGGTCCGTGGCCCCGGGGGAACGTCCGAGGGCGCGCCGCGCGAGTCCGCGGGCTGCGCCGCCACGCGCCGGAGCCGGCGGATCCCCAGGACCCAGGCGGCGAGGGCCAGCAGGGCGAGCCCGGCGGCGAGGGGCGCGAACGGGGTCCGATCGGAGTCCTTCGCGCTGCTCCCGTCGCCCGCCTGGGGCGAGGGGGCGTCCGAGCTCTCGGGGGCGGGCCCGGGGCCCCGCTCGTCGTCGGGTGCGGGCAGCACCTCGAGCGCGAGGGCGGGCGTGACCAGGCGCCGGTAGGCGCCCGGTGGCCGCGGGTCGAAGGTCCACAGCTCGATCGGCGGCACGGCGCGCACCCCGACCGAGCGCGGTGCGAGGTCGTAGACCAGTCGTCGTTCGCCGTCCGTCGTCTCGTCGAGCAGGCCGAAGAGGTGGAAGTCGGCCAGCGCGTCGAGGCGCGGCGGCTCGATGCGCGCGAGCTGCCCGTCGCCCACGATGCGCAGCACCAGGCGCGCGCTCTCCCCGAGCACGACGCGGTCGTCCATCAGGCGCGCGGCGAGCTCGAATTGCCCGACTCCGCCGCTGAACGCCGCCGGGCGGCCGGCCTCGGGCAAGGGCCGCACGTCGAGCCGCGGTGCTGCGCCGACCCACACGTCCTCGTGGCGGTCGATGGGCACCCGGCCGCCGAGGAAGTCCTCGCGGAACCCGCTCGTGTGCACCAGGCGCAGGCGCGGCGCGGGCAACTCGAGCGGTCCGGGGCGCGTGGGGACGAGCACCAACCCGTGCTCGTAGCCGCGCAGTCGCCGTCCATCGCGGACGAGGTCCTCCAGGCGCTCCGCCCGCGCCGGCGCGTCGTCGAGGGCGAAGCGCGGACCGGGGGCGCGCACCGACCCGCTCTCGGCGAGCAGCTCCGCGTTCGTCAACTCGCGCAGGCCCGCGGTCTGCACCTCGAGGGGCAGGTCGAGGGGACGCAGGAAGGGCTGCACGACGCGCTCGGTGAAGAACTCCTCCTCGATCCACACGCGCAGGGCGAGGCGCACGGGTTCGTGCACGAAGACCTGGGCGCGTTCGGGGACGAGCTCGATCGAGGCCGGGATCTCCCGCGGCGCGACGAACAGGAGCAGGAGAGCGAGCGCGCCCATCACCAGTCGCGCTCCAGGTCGAGATTGCGCTCGGCGCGCCGCGTGGCGCGCAGCTCGAGCTTCTCGCGCTCCTTGCGCGCGAGGAGCTCCAGGAGGGCTTCGAGCTCGGCCTCGTCGAGCGCCGGCGGGGAGTCGGGGGCAGGCGGCAGCTCCTCCGGCTCCTCGAGGACCTCACCCTCGGGTTCCTCCGGTTCGGGCTGGGGCTCGGGCGGCGGTGGTTCGCCGCGCGCCTCTTCGGCCAGGCGCTCGAGTTCCCGTTCGAGGCGCGCGGCCCGCTCGACGTTGCGGCGCGCCGCGGGCCAGTCGAGCCGGCTCTGGGCCGCCCGCTGCCAGGCCTGGCGCGCGCGCCGGGTCTGGGACAGGGCGCCCTCCAGCACGAAGGGCTCGGCCTCCGGCTGGGCGGCGAGCTCGGCCGACGCGAGGGCGCGCGCGAAGGCGACGTTGCCGAGCAAGAACTCCCCGCGCGCGGCGAGGGGCGCGTCGGACCCGGCCGCGAGCTCCGCGCCGGCCGACTCCGCGGTCGCGAGGTCGCCCGCGAGCAGCGCGCACAGGCCGAGGTCGTGCACGAGGCTCGGCGGCGAGGCCCGCTCGTCGCCCGGCCGCGACGCGGCGAAGAGGCTCAGCGCCTCCCCATGCCTCCCGTCCGCGAAGGCGGCGCGCGCCGCCGCGAGCCGCCCATCCTGTTCGGCGCACGCGCCGAAGAGGCCCGCGGCGCAGGCCGCGATGGGGAAGACGATGCGCGCGAAGCTCATGTCGCTCGGCGCACTTCCGTGCGCAGGACCAGCATCCCGAGCGCGAGGGCGCCGAGCAAGGGCCATTGGAAGCGCGCCGGGCGTTCCCGCTCCCGCGCCGCCGCGCGACGCGCCGCGGGCAGGAGCTGCGTCGCGTAGAGCTCGGCCAACGTGTCCGCGTCCGGCCGGGCTTCGACGTACCGCCCGCCCCCGGCCCGCGCGATGGGCTCGAGCTCGGCGCGCTCGAGGCGCACGATCAGCTCGTTGCCGGCGCGATCGGTGAAGAAACCTTCACGGCCCTGCGCGTCGAGCGGGATCTTGCCGCCTTCGCGCGTGCCGATCCCCAGGCACGAGACGGGGTACCCGAGCTGGGCGAGTTCGCGCGCGCGCGATGCCGCCCGCTCGCCGCCGTGATCCCCGTCGGCAATCAACACGACCACGGCGGGCGAGGGCGCGCCGCGGCCCGGGAGCGGCGCGCGCGCGGCCAGCACCTCGCGCGCGAGGTCCAGGGCGCTCGCTGGTTGGCTCCCGCCGAGCTCGACGCTGAGCGGCCCGGCGTCCTGGGCGAGCAGGAGCAGTGCGTCGAGATCGCGCGTCAGGGGCACGCGCAGGCGCGCCTCGCCCGCGAACAGGATCAGGGCCAGGCGCTCGCCGCGGGCGCGCTCGGCAAGGGCCGCGAGCTCGGCGCGCGCGTGTCCGAGCCGGCTGGGTGGAACGTCCCGGGCGAGCATCGAGCGCGAGACGTCCAGGCACACGATCACGTCGAAGGGTTCGTCCGCCGTCGCGTCCGCTCCGCGCCCGAGCCGCGGCTGCGCGAGGGCCAGGGCCGCGCAGGCGAGGGCGGCCAGGCCGAGCGCACGGGCGCGTCGCGCGCGGCCGGCGTCGCGCTCGGCCCCCAGGAGCGCGGCCCGTGGGCCGAGCCAGGTTTCCAGCACCCGCGCCCGGCGCCGCTCCGCGCGCCGCTGCAACACGGCCAGCAGGGGAAGGACCCCCAGGCCGAGCAACCACAGGGGCTGCGCGAAGACCTCGAGCGGGTTCACGGCCAGACCTCCAGGGGGCCGCGGCGCAGCAACGCCGCGGCTGCGACGAGCGCCAACGCGAGCAGGAGGAAGGGCGCGAAGCGATCGTGCAGCGCGAAGCGCGGTTCGGCGCGCGCCTGGGTCTCGAGGGTGTCGATGGCGTCGTAGATGTCGCCGAGGGCCCCGGCCTCGCGCGCCTCGAAGAAGCGGCCACCGCTGGTGTGCGCGATCCGGCGCAGGCCGCCGGTGTCGAGGGCCCTCCATCCGCCGGCACCGTCGGGTTCGCCCAGGCCCATCGCGATGGCGTGCACGCGCACGCCGGCCCGCGCGGCGAGTTGCGCGGCCGCCTCCGGGGCGATCTCGCGCGGCGCCCGCGGCCCGGCGACGTTCTCCTCGCCATCGGAGAGCAGGATCACGACCCGCGGCGGAGCCCCCTCGACCGGGGCGCCGCCGGCGAGCAGGCGCACGGCCAGGGCCAGGGCCGTGCCGATGCCCGTGGCGTCCTCCGGGCCGTCGGGCTCGACGCGTTCGATGCGCTCCAGGAAGTCCGCGAGCGCGCGCCGGTCGAGGGTCGGCGGCGAGACCAGGTCGGGATAACGCGCGAAGGTCACGATTCCGATCCGATCCTCGGGACGGGCCGCGACGAAGCGCGCCGCGGCGCTGCGCGCGAGCGCCAGGCGCGAGTTGAGCGGGTCGAGGTCCCGGGCGTCCATCGAGGACGACACGTCGAGCACGAGCAGGATGTCGACGCCCTCGCGCTCCTCGGGGAGCACCTCGCGCTCCACGGGCCGCGCCAGCGCGAAGATCGCCAGCGCGAGGGCCACGGCCTCGAGCCCGCGCGGCACGGGCGCCAGGCGCACGCGCCAGGTGCGCGGAGGGAGGTTCTCCCCGGGCCCCTCGAGCAGCGCCAGGGGAGCGAAGGGCAGGCGCGGCGCGCCGCGCCGGGGCCACAGGACGAAGGGCAGCAGCAGGAGCAGGGCCAACCAGGCGGGGTCGGCGAGGAACAGGCCGGTCCAGGACTCTAGGGCCGCGTTCACGGGTCGGACCTCCGGTCCTGGGCGGCCGCGAGGAAGTCCGCCGCGCGGGCCAGGGCCTGGACGCGCCCGTCCCGGGTCGAGCGGTTCGGCGCGAAGCGCAGCGCGTCGCAGCGCTCGAGCAGCGCATCGAGGGACGCCCGGCGTTCGCCGTCGGCGAGCCGCGCCCAACGTGCGTCCGCGGCGAGCTCCTCCCGCGTGCGGCGCCGCGCGGGCAGCTCGAAGCCCTCCTCGAGGAAGGCCCGCAGCAGGGCGTCGAGCTCGCCGTGGAAGGCCTCGTCCTCGGCGCGCGTGCGGGGCGCGTCGGCGCGCAGGGCGGCGAGGCGTTCCCGGGCGCGGGCCAGGGCCCCCTCGAGCGGCGTCGGTCCGTCCGCGGCCCGCGCGGCGCGCCGCGCGCGGGCACGGCCCACGAGCCAGGCGCCCGCGGCGAGCAGCGCCAGCAGGACGCCCAGGCTCAGCGGCCCGAGTGGGGAGGCCGGCGCGTGCAGCAGGCCCCCGGGGAGCTCGGCGGGGCCGGGATCGGTGCCGGGCGGGAAGGCCGGGCGCACGCTCAGGCGCGCCGGCGCGGAGCTCGCCACGACGCGCGCCACGCCGTCGGGGCCCGGGACGGCGAGCTCGAGCGGGCCGAGGATCAGTTGCCCCGCATCGAAGGCGTGGGCGAGGTAGCGGCGTGTCTCGACCGCAGCCGCGCCGCGGACGCGGCGGCGGACCTCGAGCGGGCGCAGGGCGAGCGGCGCCAGGGCCGACTCCTCGAACGGAGCCGGGACGAGGTCGTGCGGATGGACGCGCACGACCGTCAACGCGAAGCCCTGGCCGAGTTCGATCTCGGGCACGCCCAGGTTCAGCTCGATGCGCGGCGCGACGTCCACGCCGTTGCCCCCCGGCGCGCAGCCGGGAAGCACGGCGAGCAACAGCCACGCCGCGCCCCTGGACCTCACCGCCGCCTCCGGCGCAGCTCCCGCAGGCGGAAGAAGGCCATCAGGGGCCGGGCGAGGCTCGCCATGTGGGCCGTGCGCGGCAGGGCGATGGCGATCTCGTCCACGCCCGCGCGCCGCAGCTCGGACGTGAGGCCCCCGCGCCAGGCCGCGACGCGCGCTCCGTAGGCCGCGCGCAGCGCCGGATCGCGCCAGTCGAGTAGGCGCGCGCCCCCGCCCTCGGGATCGACCAGGCGCAGGGTGCCCGCGCGCGGCGACGCGAGCTCGGGCACCTCGAGCCGCACGGCCACCACGTCGTGGCGCCTGGCGCAGATCCGCAGCGGGCGGCCGAAGCCTGGCCCGAGGAAGTCGGAGAGCACGAAGAGCACCGAGCGGTGGGCGAGCGCGCGCCGCGCGAAGTCCAGGGCCGGGGCCGGATCGCAGGCGCCGGCGGGGGAGGGCAGGGTCAGGGCGTCGCGCACGAGCCGCAGCGCCTGGCGCTTGCCCTTGCGCGGCGGGACGAAGTGCAGGTGTCCGCGACCGAAGGCGAGCAGACCGACCCGGTCCCCGCTGTGCACCGCGGAGAGGGCCAGGGACGCGAGCACGCGCGCGGCGGCCTGGCGCGGCGACCAGGCGCCAAAGCCTGCGTCCATCGACGGCGAGAGGTCGAGCAGGAACACGACGCTCAGCTCGCGTTCGTCGACGTGCAGCTTGACGAAGGGCCGGCCGACGCGGGCCGTGACGTTCCAGTCGATGCTGCGCGGGTCGTCGCCCGCGGCGTACTCGCGTACCTCGTGGAACTCGATCCCGGCCCCACGGAAGGCCGAGGCGTACCCGCCGGCGAGCAGGTCGCTCGCGAGTCGCCGACTGTGGATCTCGATCCGGCGCACCTCGCGCAGCACCGCGGCCTGCTCGCCGCGCTCCTGGTCGGGTCCCGTGCGCGGGTCAGGCTGCATGGGGAACGCGCGCGGCCTCACGGCACGGGCACGGTGTCGAGCACGCGCCGCACGAGCTCCTCGCTGCGCACGCCCTCGGCCTCGGCTTCGTAGGTCAGGAGCACGCGGTGGCGGAGCACGTCGAGGGCCACGGCCTTGACGTCGTGGGGCGTGACGTAGGCGCGGCCCGCGAGGAAGGCGTGCGCGCGGCCGGCCCGCGCCAGGGCGATCGAAGCGCGCGGCGAGGCGCCGTGCAGGATCAGGGGCACGAGGTCGGAGAGCCCGGCCGCCGCGGGCTCGCGCGTCGCCCACACCAGGTCGACGACGTAGGCGTCGATCTTGGGGTCGAGGAACACCTCGTCCACCAGGCGCCGCGCGGCCAGCACCTGCTCGGGGCTCGCCACCCGTCGCACCCGCGGCCGGTGCGCTCCGCTCGCCATCCGGCGCACGATGGCGCGCTCCTCCTCGCGCTCGGGATAGCCGACGATCACCTTCAGCAGGAAACGGTCGACCTGCGCCTCGGGGAGCGCGTAGGTGCCCTCCTGCTCGAGGGGGTTCTGGGTGGCCAGGACGAGGAACGGGTCGGGCAGGGCGCGCGTCTCGCCCGCGAGGGTCACCTGGCGCTCCTGCATCGCCTCGAGCAGGGCCGACTGCACCTTGGCGGGCGCGCGGTTGATCTCGTCGGCCAGGACGAAGTTCCCGAACACCGGCCCTTCGTGCACGCTCCAGGTGCCGCGCGCGGGATCGTAGACCTGGGTGCCGACCAGGTCCGAGGGCAACAGGTCGGGCGTGAACTGGATGCGGCGGAAGACGCCGCCCAGGGCGCCCGCGAGGGACTCGGCCGCGAGCGACTTCGCGAGGCCCGGCACGCCCTCCAGCAACACGTGACCGTCGGCCAAGAGGCCCACGAGCAGCGCGTCGAGCAGGGAGCGCTGGCCCACGAGCACGCCCTCGACCTCGCGCCGCACGTCGCGCAGGAACGCGCTCTCCTGGTCGATGCGCTCGTGGAGCGCGGCGAGATCGGTCAAGGGCGTGTCTCCATGGATGAGAGGGCGTGGGTGCGAGTTCTATGGGGCAGCCCCGCGGGGATCAAGGCGCGCGTGGCGCCGACGGTAGCCGTTCGCCTTGCCGCGTCCTACGGGCGTGGTTAGGCTCGCCCCCGCGCCCCGTCCCGGGCCGCGCTCGGCCCGTTCGAACTCGAGAGATCTCGCCATGCAGCAGGCACCCGCGTCTCCCCACGGGTCGATCGCGAAGACCCTCGTCGCGCTCGCCCTCGCGCTCCCGGCCTTCGGCCAGGAATCGGCCCCGGCGCAGGGCGATGCCGGCTGGCGCAATCCCGGCGATCCCGTGGGCGTCGCGCGCGAGGCGATGTGGTTCGCGCCCACCGCCGCGGACTGGGAGCGGCCGGTGGCGATCACCTTCCAGCGCACGTTCGAGGACGCCCTGGCCGTCTCGCGCGAGACCGGCAAGCCGATCCTCGCCTGCATCAACATGGACGGCGAGATCGCCAGCGAGCACTACGCCGGCGTGCGCTATCGCCGACCCGAGACGGCCGCCCTGTACGAGCCATACGTGTGCGTGATCGCCTCGGTCTACCGTCACAGCCCACGCGACCACGACGAGGCCGGCCGCCGCATCCTGTGCCCGCGCTTCGGCAGCGTCACCTGCGGCGAGCACATCGCCATCGAGCCGCTGCTCTTCGAGCGCTACATGAAGGGCCAGCGCGTCGCGCCGCGCCACATCATGATCGAGCTCGACGGCTCGGAGACCTACGACGTCTACTACGCCTTCGACACGGCCTCGGTCTTCGACCGATTGCGGCGCGGCATCCTGGAGCGCCCCGAGGGTCTGCTCCAGGACGTGGTGCGCGGCGACCGGCCGATCGTCGAGCGCGTGGCGAGCCGCGACATCGTCGACCGACGCGCGGTGGAGGAAGCCTACGAGCGCGGCGACGCCGCCCTGCGCCGCGCGTTGCTCGAGGCGGCCGCCGAGCACATCGACGCCGCGCCCGTGGACCTGCTGCGGCGCGCGCTCTTCGGCCTCGACGGCGAGCTCGGGGCCCTGGCGCGCCAGGCGCTGGCGCGGGCCCGTTCGGAGGACGCGGTCGACCTGATCGCCGAGGCCCTGCGCGCGCCGCTCGCGGCCGAGGAGCGCGAGGCCCTCGTGGGCGCGCTCGCGGAGATCGGCTCGACCTCGCCGCGCGCGCGCTCCCTGGCGGTGGTGCACCGCGGGCTCGCCAGCCGCTCGCGGGAGATCGACCTCGACGGCTGGTCGAGCGCCCTCTCCGGCGGCGCCAGCTACGCCGGGGCCGTCCCGCGCTCGACCCTCGAGGCGCGCATGGAGATCGCGGACGCCGGGGAGGAAGCCGTGGACGGCGAAGCGTTGCTCGTCGCCGCCGAGGCCACCCTGATGCTGGCCATCGACCCCACGGGTTCACCGGGCTTCGGCCCCGGCGCGCGCCAGAGCGCGGGTCATGCGCGCCTCCTGTTGGAGGACGCGCGGCGCCAGGCACAGCGAGCCCGCGCAGCGGGCGCGGGCGGCTGGCGCGTGCCCGGCCTGCTCGCCCTGTGCGCGTTCTACCTGGGCGAGGTCGACGAGGCCTACGCGCGGGCCCTCGAGGCCGGGCCGACGATCCCCGCGGGCGCCCCGGAGTGGAGCGCGATCTCGACCCTGGCGCTCTTCGCCCAGGCCCGCCAGCGCGCGATCACCGAGGCGGTGCGCGCGAAACGCGACTGGCCGGGCGAGTGGCTGACCGACGTCGACGCGGCCTACGCGGTGCTCGCGCAGCACCCGCTCGGCACGGACCAACACGTGGTCCAGCACCAGGACTTTCTGCGGTTCCTCGGCGCCGGAGGTCGGGCGGACCGGGTACTCGAACAGGGTCTGGCGCGTTTCCCCGACTCCTGGACGCTGCACGAGCGGCTGCGCGGACGGATCCTGTGGGAACGCGGCGTCGAGGGGCTCGAGGAACACTACCGCGAGCGCCTCGAGCGCGCCGACGCGTCGCCGAACCTGCCCTGGTTCGCCGGCTACGCCTCGCTCGTCGCGGCCGAGTTCCACCGCCGGCGCGGTCGCCCCGAGGCGGCCTCGCGCTCCTACGACCGCGCGGTCGAGCTGTATGAACGCAGCGTCGCGGCGAACCCGACCGCGCGCGCTTCGGCCGACCACTACGTCGCGCTCTCCCTGGCGGGACGCGCGCGCCTCGCGTTGGAGGCCGGCGAGCTGGGCCAGGCCCTCGAGCTCGTGTTGGCGAGCTTCGAGCGTTGCGAGGACGCGGCCGCGACCCTGGACGGCCTGGGCTTCACGCCGGTCATGACCGCAACGACTCTGCGCGCGCGCTTGGGCGAGGCGGGCCGCTCGGAGGATGGCGCGCGCTTGGAGGCGGCCCTCGGCGCCCTGCGACCGGAACTCCTGCTGCCCCCCGAGTTCGACCGCGGCGGCGGCACGCCCCCGCCCGAACGTGGCGGTGAAGGACCGCGCCGAAATCCGCGCGCGGCGGGGGGGAGAGGTTGGCTCCCCGAGTAGGACTCGAACCTACGACAAACCGGTTAACAGCCGGTTGCTCTACCAACTGAGCTATCGGGGATCAGGCCCAGAACCTTAGCTCCGCCGGGGCGCGAGTCAAGGCGGGGCGCGGCGGGGGTATCGGCAGCGGTTCGGGCCGGGCTAGAGCGGATCGGCCCCGAGTTCCCGTGGGGTGGGCGCGGGGACCGGGATCCGGGGGATGCGCGCGAGGTCGAAGGCCGGGAGGAGCTCCTCGGCGCGCAGCTCGGCGGGCACGTCCAGGCCCGCGGAGCGCGCCGCCCAGGCCACGATCGCCCCGGGGCGGACTCCCCGGGCGCGCAGCTCGGCCAGGGACAGGTCGTCCGCGCGTTTGGCGAGGCGCCGTCCGCCCGCATCGACGACCAGTGGCACGTGGGCCCAGGTCGGGCGCGGGAGGCCGAGCAGCTCCTGGAGCAACGCCTGGCGCCCGGTGGAGTCCAACAGGTCGTCGCCCCGCAGCACCGAGTCGACCCCGTCCCGGGCGTCGTCGACCACCACCGCGAGCTGGTAGGCGATCTGCCCGTCCCGGCTGGTGAGGGGGAAGTCCCCGACCTCGCGGGAGGGGTTGGAACGCAAGGGACCGACGACGCGGTCGGTGAGCTCCAGCTCGCGCTCGGGGACCGCGAGGCGCAGCGCCGCGCGGCGACCCGTCTCGCGCTCCGCGTGCGCGGCGTCGCGGAACCGCCCGCGGCAGGTGCCGGGATAGCGCGCGCCGGACTCGCCCGGGTGGGGGGCCGAGAGGGCCGCCTCGATCTCGCTGCGGGTGCACACGCAGGGGTAGACCAGGCCCCGGCGCTCGAGACCCGCGAGGGCCGCGACGAGCTGCTCGCGGCCCTCGGACTGCACCCGCGGCGGGCCGTCCCAATCGAGGCCCAGCCAGGCGAGGTCCTCCACGCAGCCGCGGACGAACTCGGGTCTGGCGCGCGAGGCGTCGAGGTCCTCGAGCCTCAGCACGACGCGCCCGCCGCGGGAGCGCGCGTCCCACCAGGCCAGCAGGAACGAACGCGCGTGCCCCAGGTGCAGGCGCCCGGTCGGGCTCGGCGCCAGGCGGCCGGTCGGCGGGGTCGTCTCCACGGCTCCCCCTGTAACGCCCGCGCCGTGTCCGGGGAAGGGCGGCCCCTCGGCGCTACCATCGCGCGCGATGAACGTCCTGGTCCTCAACGCCGGCTCCTCGACCCTGAAGTTCCAAGTCATCCAGACCGACCCGGCGCGCATGCGGGCCGGGGAGGACCGGCGCCTGGCGCGGGGCGTCGTCGAGCGGGTGGGGGGGCTCTCGATCGTGACCCTGGACGTGGAGGGCCGCCGGCGCGCGCGTCACGAACGCCCGCTGCGCGACCTCGAGGCGACCCTCGCCTTCGTGCTCGAGAAGGTGCTCGAGGGCGGTGCGGGCCCCGAGGGCCTGCGCAGGATGGGGGACATCGACGCGGTCGGGCACCGCGTGGTGCACGGCGGCCAGCTCTTCCGCGAGTCGGTGCTCGTCGACGACGCCGTGCGCCGCGGCATCGAGGACCACGTCGAGCTCGCGCCCCTGCACAACGCCGCCAACCTGCGCGGCATCCGGGCCGCCACCGCGATCCTCGGGCCGGGCTTGCCCCAGGTGGCCGTGTTCGACACGGCCTTCCACGCCACCTGCCCCGAGACGAGCTTCCTGTACGCGATCCCCTACCACCTCTACCGGCGCTTCCGCATCCGGCGCTACGGCTTCCACGGGACGTCGCACCGCTACGTCGCCTACCGCTACCGCAAGCTCACGGGGAAACGCCTCGAGGACGTGAACGTGATCACGCTCCACCTGGGCAACGGCAGCAGCGCCTGCGCGATCCGGGGCGGCGTCTCGGTGGATACGTCGATGGGCTTCACGCCCCTCGAGGGGCTGGTGATGGGCACCCGTTCGGGGGACATCGACCCCTCGATCATCGAGTACCTGTGCTACGCGGAGGGGCTCTCGGTCCAGGACGTGCTCAACCTCCTGAACAAGCAGTCGGGGGTGTTGGGCGTCTCGGGGCTCACGAGCGACATGCGCGAGCTCCTGGCGGAGGAGCGCGAGCACGCCGACCGACGCGTCACGCTGGCCATCGATCTGTACTGCAAGCGGGTGCGCAAGTACGTCGGGGCCTACCACGCCGACATGGGCGGGGCGGACGCGTTGGTCTTCGCCGGCGGCATCGGCGAGAACTCACCCGAGGTCCGCGCGCGGATCTGCGCCGGTCTCGAGTGCCTGGGGCTCGAGCTCGACCCCGCCGCCAACGAACGGGCGCGGGGCGTGGAGGGCCGCATCTCGAGCGAGGGGAGCCGCCTCTCCGCCTGGGTCATCCCGACGGACGAGGAACTGCTCATCGCGCGCGACACGGTGCGCGTCGTGACCCAGCTCGCCGACCCGGCCGTCGTCCGGCCGGCGGTCCCGGCCGAAGCCTGAGCCGGAGGGCCGGCGCGCCCGCCTTCGAACGGCCCGGACACGTAGGACGGGGCCCGTCCCGATCCGGTGCGGATCGGGACGGGCCCCGCGTCGCGATGCGCGCTGGTCGGCCGAGCCGCCCCGCGCTCAATAGCGGTAGTGGTCGGGCTTGTAGGGGCCCTCGGCCGGGATGCCCAGGTACTCGGCCTGCTTGGGCGTGAGCTGGGTCAGCTTGACGCCCAGCTTGTCGAGGTGCAGGCGCGCCACGCGCTCGTCCAGCTTCTTGGGCAGGGTGTAGACCTTGTTCTCGTAGAGCTTGGCGTTGTTGAAGAGCTCGATCTGCGCCATCACCTGGTTGGTGAAGCTGTTCGACATCACGAAGCTCGGGTGCCCGGTGGCGCAGCCCAGGTTCAGCAGCCGACCCTCGGCCAGGATGATGACCGCGTGGCCGTCGGGGAAGGTCCACTCGTCGACCTGGGGCTTGACGGTCGTGCGCCGGGCGCCCTTGTGTTTCTGGAGCCCGGCCATGTCGATCTCGTTGTCGAAGTGGCCGATGTTGCCGACGATGGCGTTGTGCTTCATCTTCGCCATGTGCTCGACGGTGATCACGTCGCGGTTGCCCGTGGCGGTGATGAAGATGTCGCCGCGCTCGAGCACGTCCTCGAGGGTCGTGACCTCGTAGCCCTCCATCGCGGCCTGCAGGGCGCAGATCGGGTCGATCTCGGTCACGACCACGCGCGCGCCCTGGCCACGCAGGGACTGGGCGCAGCCCTTGCCGACGTCCCCGTACCCGAGCACGACCGCGACCTTCCCGGCCAGCATCACGTCGGTCGCGCGGCAGATGCCGTCGACGAGCGAGTGCCGGCAGCCGTAGAGGTTGTCGAACTTGCTCTTGGTGACCGAGTCGTTCACGTTCATCGCCGGGAAGGGCAGCGTGCCCTTCTGCTGCATCTGGTACAGCCGGTGCACGCCCGTGGTGGTCTCCTCGCTGACGCCGCGGATCTCCTTGGCGATGGTGCTCCAGCGGCGCGGGTCCTCGGCCATCACCAGGCGCAGGCGCTCGAGCAACTCGACCACGTCCTCGGGGTCGTCCGCCTTGGGGGTGGGCACCTTGCCCTCGGCCTCGAAGCGCGCGCCGTCGAGCACCATCATGGTCGCGTCGCCGCCGTCGTCGAGGATCATGTTGGCGTGCTTGCCGCCCGGGAAGGTCAGCGCGCGCTCGGTGCACCACCAGTACTCGGCCAGGGTCTCGCCCTTCCAGGCGTAGACCGGCACGCCGCGCGGCGACTCGATCGTGCCGTCGCGGCCGACGGCGACCGCCGCGGCGGCGTGGTCCTGGGTCGAGAAGATGTTGCACGAGGCCCAGCGCACGTCGGCGCCCAGGTCGACCAGGGTCTCGATCAGGACCGCGGTCTGGATCGTCATGTGCAGCGAGCCGGCGATGCGGGCGCCCGCGAGGGGCCGCTTGCCGCGGTACTCCTCGCGTAGGGCCATCAGGCCCGGCATCTCGTGCTCGGCGAGCTCGATCTCCTTGCGGCCCCAGGTGGCCAGGGAGAGGTCCTTGACCTTGAAGTCGGTGAAGGTCTGCGTCTGGGTGGTGGTCATCGTCGTCGAAGGGGTTGCGGGTCGTCGGAAGCGGTGGAGCGCGGGGCGCGTTCAACGATCCGCGGGCCGGCGCCCGCGGACGAGGTAGAGCGCGAGGTCCGCGCGGGGTCGATCCGGCTCGTCCGTCGAGGGACGGGGCCGGTAGCGGTCGTCGAGGGTCTCGAGGCGCAGGTCCTCGAAGCCGGCGCGCGCGAGGTCGTCGGTCACGGCGCGTGGGTCCAGGCCGAGGTGGAGGTCGCCCTGGGCTTCGTGCAGCCACTCCTCGCGGTGGGGGAAGAGCTCGAGCACGCACAGGGTGCCCCCCGGCCGCAGGACGCGGCGCGCCTCGGCCAGGAAGGGTCGGCGGTCGGCCAAATGGTGCAGCACCATGCCGCACAGGGCGGCGTCGAGCTCGCGGTCGGCGAGGGGCAGCGCGTCGAGCTCGCCGTGGCGTAGGTCGAGCTCCACGCCCGGCGGCAGGGGCTCGAGTTGGCGGCGGGCCTCCTCGAGCATGCCCTCGGAGCGGTCCACGCACACGATGCGGCCGGCCAGGCCGACCAGGGCGCGGGCGAGGTAGCCGGTGCCGCAGCCCAGGTCGCCCACGACCCACGCCGCGGGCAGGAGCCCCGCGATCAGGCGCTGGCGGGCCTGGCCGGTCGCGAAGTCGGTGCCGATGGTGTCCCAGCGGCCGGCCACGCGGTCGAAGAACTCCGCGCTGCGCGTGCGACGCTCGGCCAGCACCGCGCCCAGGCGCTCGAGGTCCTGGGCGTGTTCCCGGGCAGCGGCGAGCTCCCGGCGCAGGGCGGGCCACAGGTGCCCCGCCAGGGCGGCCTCGCTCTCGGCGGCGTCCTCGCGGTCGGGCTCGAAGGCGAGGAAGCTCGCCGGCCCGACCCGCCGCTCGCGCAGGAGCTGGGCCTCGCGCAGGACCCGCAGGTGGTTGGATACGCGGCTCTGGGCCAGGCCCAGGGCCCGCGAGAGCTCGCCCACGCTCAGCTCCTCGCGCTCCAGCAGGGCCAGGATGCGCAGCCGCGTCCCGTCCCCCAGCACGCGCAGGAGGGCGGTCACCCGTCCGGAGTCCTCGGGGGCCTTCAACACCCCATCATGATCGGCTGATATGGGCCCTGGGGCAAGCCCCAGGGCCGATCTTTCGCCCCGGCGGGGCTCAGTCGATGTCGGCGGTGCGGATCTGGAGGATCTCGACCTCGATCTCGCCCGAGGGCAGGGTCACCTTCGCGATCTGGCCCGTGTGCAGGCCGAGCAGGCCCTGGGCCAGGGGGGCGCGGTAGCTGATGACGTCGTCCCGGCCCTCGGTGTCCCAGGGGCCCAGGAGGATCAGGGTCACCTGCTCGGAGCTCGAGGTGTTGCGGTACCGCACCCGGGTGCCCGGGGCCACCGTGTCCTCGGGCAGGGTGGCGTCCTCGAGCAGGGCCGCGCGCCGCACGTCCCCCTCGAGCGTGCGCACGCGCTCGGCGAGGTTGCGTTGCTCCTCGATGGCCGCCTCCCACTCGGCGTTCTCCGAGATGTCGCCCAGGGCCACGGCCCGGCCGATGGCCGCCTCGTTGGCGGGGACCTTGACCTCCTTCAGCTCCTTGAGCTCGGCCGTGATGCGCGCGAGGCCGGCGCGCGTGGTCCAGATCGCGTCGGACTCCCAGAAGGGCGGACCGTCACCGTGCGCGCCGCCGGCGCCGCGCGCCGAGAGCACCATGATGAGGTTCTCGATCGCCTCCTCGACGCCGCGCTGGCAGAGGAGCTGCACGCTGCGCATCGCGGAGCGGTCGGCGTCCTCGAGCAGGCGCTCCAGCAAGGGCTCGCGCCCGCCGGTGAGCAACTCGACGATGCGCGTGTGCACCCGGCCGGAGGTCGGATCGGCACGCCGCTCGCTCCAGAGCTGCGCCGCGAGGGTGAGCAGGGCCTGGGCGCGCTGCACCGGCGGCGGCCAGTCACCCTGGAGCTTGCCCGACTCGGCGACCTTGGCCAGGCCGATCAACACGGCCGGCGCGCGCAGCGGACGGGCCAGCAGCTCGCGGTAGTGGTCGGCGAGCTCGCTGTGTTTCTTCGCCGCCAGCAACTGGTCGATCAGGATCCGGACCATGCCGGCGGGGGCGAACTGCAGGTGCTGCACGGCCACGTCGGCCCAGGCGTCGCCGAACAGCTCCGGCAGGAGGCCGATGGCGCGTTCCTGGTCGCGCGAGGTGCGCAGGCGGCCGAACAACGCCCACAGGGCCGGGGCCTGGGTCGTGTCGGCGGGGTCGGGCTCGGCGGCGTAGGCGCGCAGGAGATCGAGCAAGGGCGCGGGCGTTTCGCCGGTCTGCTCGCGGATCAGGAGCCAGGCGCCGACGCGCAGCTCGGCGGGCTCCTCGGCGTCCTCTGCCATGCGCCCGAGCAGCTCGACCAGCATGCCCTTCATCGCTTCGTCGGCGCCGCCCGTGCCGAGCTGGTCGCTGGCCCGCGCCAGCACCGCCTCCAACGAACCCAGGGTCTGGAGCTGCTTGCGCAGCTCCTGGGCGGGATCCGAGGCCTCGACCAACATGCGGATCTCGGCCCGCGTGCCCGCGCCCGTGACGCGGAACCAGGGGCTGCCCTCGGCCTCCTTGCGCGCCTTGCGCCACCACGCGGACCAGGCGCTGCCGTCGATGCCGATCTGCGCCAGGGCGTTCTTGAGGGCGGCCAGGGTCGTGCGGCCGTTGTAGCGCTCGACCACGGCCCGCAGACCCTCGATCGGATCCTTCTTCAGCGCCTTCGTCAGGCCCTCGGGATCCCGGAAGTAGCGCGCCCGCAGGTCCTCCTCGGACAGCGGCTCGAAGATGTCGATCGCGCCCGACATCGGGAACGTGTCGCGGCGGCCGTTCTGGAAGCGGATCAGGAGCTCGCGGCTCTGCTCGCGCACCTCCAGGATCTCGCCCGTGCCCCAACCGCCGGGGTGGTAGACCAGGCTGCCGGGTTGGAAGGTGCGCAGCTTGTCGAACGCGAGCCAGGCCTTGCGCAGGTCGCGGCCGGGATCGCCCAGGCCGCTGAGGGCCGAGTAGGCCGGCCACCAGGATTCCGCGCCCCAGGCTTTCTCGGCGACCTCGGCCAAGGAGGCGCCCAACTCGCTGGCGGAGGCGCCGGCGACCAGCGCCGCCCCCATGATGCGCGCCGCGTCCCCGGTGCGTCCGCCCTCGATCAGGGCGTGTACGTGCTCCCGCAACTGCGGCATGCAGCGCGAGATCCGCTTCTTCTCGCCGGCGATCTTGAGCGCCGTCAGGAGCGGCTCGAGCGGGCCCTCGCCGGCCATCAGCTCGTTCCAGGCGCTGTCGAACTCCTGCCACTTGTCGTGGACCACCAGGATCGCGAGATTCATGCTTGCACCTTTCGCACCGGTTCGGAGTGGGGAGGTCCGCCCGCGCTCCGGAAGGGCGGCGCGCGGGCCCACCGGGAACGGACGGAGCAGCGGAAAAACGGACTTGCCGCCGAAGGACGCGCCCCCGCGGCCCCCCGGTCGGGGCGCCGCGAGGGCGTTCGGGCGTCCATGATGCCCCATGGGACGGCCGCGTGCCAGGACCAAGCCAGGCCAGATCAGTCGAGGGCCAGGACCAGTCCCTTGAGGTACCGCGAGCGGGTGAAGTCGGGCCGTTGGGGGTGATCGGGGCCGGCCTCCAGGGTGGCCAGGAGCCGCACCTCCCGTCGGGCGCGCCGCGCGGCGCGGAACACCAGCCCCACGAAGTCCGCCAGGGCCAGGGCGCCCGAGCAGGAGAAGGTCACGAGCAACCCGCCCGGCCGCACCAGCTCGAGGGCCAGGGCGTTCATGTCGCCGTAGCGCTTGAGGCCCTCTTCCTGCCGCGCGCGGTTGGGGATGAGCTTGTGGGGATCGAGCACCACGAGATCGGGCCGCTCCCCGCTCGCCAGCCGTTCGCGCAGGACGGTGAACAAGTCGGCGTGACGCCACTCGATCGGGAGGCCGGCGAGCTGGGCGGAGCGCCGCGCCAGGGCCAACACGTCTTCGTCGAGGTCGACGCCCACGACGCGCCGCGCCCCGGCCCGCGCGCAGGCCAGCGAGAAGCCGCCCGCGTTGCAGCACAGATCGAGCACGTCGCGGCCGGGCGCGAGCGAGGCCACGTAGCGGCGGTTCTCACGCTGGTCGCAGAACCAGCCGGTCTTGTGCCCACCGGCGGGGCGCGCCAGGAAACGCAGGCCGTGTTCGTCGAGCTCGACCTCGCCCAGGCCCTCGGCCGGTTCGAGCAACCGCGCCGGATCGCCCTCGTAGCCCTCCTCGGCGGCGGCCCGGGGCGGCACGCGGTGCACGACGGGAAGACCCGGATAGAGCTGCGAGAGCGCCCACTGGACCTCCGCGCGCAGGCGCCAGAAACCCAGGGAGTGGTGCTCGCAGACGAGCACGGGCCCGAGCTTGTCGACGATCAGCCCGGGCAGGTCGTCGCCCTCGGCGTGCGCCACGCGGTAGGTGTCCGAGTGTTCGGGGATGCGCAACACCTTGCGCCGCAGGCGATCGGCGGAGGCCAGGCGCCGCAGCAGGAGCTCGCGCACGTCGCGCGCCTCGGTGCGTCGTCCGCGCGAGAGCAGGCGCACGCGCAGGTCCGAGTGCGGGTTCCACAGCCCCGTGGCGAGGTAGCGATCCGAAGCGTCGAACACCTCGACCAGATCGCCCGGTCGGGGACCTTCGCGCGGACCGGGCTCGCGCGCGACGTCGCGGCCGAACACCCAGGGTCCCGACAGGGGGCGGTCGCTGGTGAGGCGGACGGCGGGCAGATTCTCGGGCACGGTGCGCTGGGTTCCGGGGTAGGGGAGGGGCGGGTCTCGCGGGGCCCCGCGCGGCACAATGGGCGTCCTCGCGGCCGGGGTGGCGCGGCGTAGAGTGCCATCCCGGACCGCTCCGCCGCCACGCCGCTCCCGAACCCGACCCCCCTGGACATGAACCCGATCCTCCTCCTGCAGACGGTCCTGATCAGCGGCGGCACGCTGCACCCGATGACCCCCGGCGAGGGCGCCCGGGTGGCGGACGTCCTGGTGCGGGACGGCCGCATCGAGGCCGTCGGCGTGGGGCTCGAGGCCCCCGAGGACGCCGAGACGATCGACGCGCGGGGCCGACACGTCCTGCCCGGGCTGGTGGACGGGATGATCCACCACGACCTCGAGCACGACCCGCTGTACGTGATCGCGGGCATCACCCTGGCCCGCGACGTGGGCAACGACCTCGGCCGCATCTTCATCGCCGCCCGGCCCGCCGTGCGCGACAACGCGCCCGGTCCGGAGCTGTGGATCTCCGGCGCGGTCTTCGACGGCGTGCCGCCCGCCACGACCGAGTCGATCGTCGTCACGAACGCGGCCGAGGTCGACGACAAGCTCGCCCGGCTCCTCGTGCTCGACGCGCAGGCCGAGTTGGAGGGGCGGCCCTCGGTCGACTTCCTCTCCTTCCACCGCGGTATCCCGCGGCCGGCCTGGGAGCGCCTGATCGAGCTCGGGGATGGGGCGGGGCTGAGCGTCTGGGGGCCGCTGCCCAACGGGGTCGGCCTCGGCGAGGCCCTGGCGAAGGGCCAGCACGGGCTGCTGTACCTCGAGAGCGTGCTCGCGGGTGGCCCCGGCGGTCGCACCTTGGACTGGGAGGACGCGGACCCCGGGGCGCTCGCCGATGCGATCGAGGCCCTGCGCGCGAGCGGCGCCGCGCTCACGCCGCTGCTGCGCGCCTACGCGCTGCGGGTCGAGGATCCGGGCGAGCGCGCCGCGGAGCTGCTCGCGCCCCTGAGCTCCCAGTACGCCAGCCTCTGGCGGGCCGAGCTCGCCCTGCGCACGCCGCTGTTCGAGCCGGACTACCTGGCGCTGGGGCGACGGGTCGTGGCCGCCCAAGGCGCGCTGCTCCTGGCCCTGCACGGGGCCGGCGTGCCCCTCGTCCCGGGCAGCGGCAGCCCCAACCCCTGGTTGCCCCCGGGCGAGGCGCTGCACGACGAGCTCGCCCTGTGGGTCGAGGCCGGGATCCCGCCCATCGAGGTGCTGCGCCACGCGACGGCCGGAGCGGCGCGTGTGCTCGGGCTCGCGGATCGCCGCGGCACGCTCGAGCCCGGACGCGTGGCGGACCTGCTCGTGGTCGAGGGGGATCCGCGGGAGAGCCTCGCTTCCCTGCGTCGGCCGCAGGTCGTCGTGCTGCGCGGCCGGGTGCTCGAGCGGGAGGAACTCGACGGGCTGCGCGCGCGTCTCGTCGCGGCCCAGGACGAGCTGCGCCTGCGCGATGCCCAGCCGATCGAGGTGCCGCCCCCGGACCTGCCGGAGGGCGCGGTCGTGCTGGCCGGGTACGTCGAGACCAGCGCCTACGAGCAGCGCTACAGCGCCGAGCGCTACGCCGTCGTGCGCCAGCCCGATGGGGCCACGGCGTACGTCGGACGGGTGGTCACGCCGGGCGGCGTGGGCCAGACGGCCACCGAGCTGCACCTCGTGCAGCGCATCGCCGACGTCGAGAGCGTCACGGGGCTGGTGCGGCCGACCCTGGTTTCCTTCGAGCTCGTGCTGCGCACCGGCCCCAACCGCATCGAGGTCGAAGGCCGGCGCATCGGCGGCCAATTCCACGTGCGCCGCCTGCTCAACGGCGTCCAGGTCGACAACAACTCGACCACCCTGCGGCCCATGCTGGTCGACGCGGGCAGCGCGACGGCGGCCCTGATCCTCGCCCAACACGTCCGAGCCGGCGCCTTCGACGCGGTCTACTTCGAGGATCTCGAGCCGGCCGTGGGCCCCTGGGCCCTCGAGGTGCGCCCGGGGGGCATCCACGCCGTGCGCACCACCCAGGGCCCCCTGGTGGCCACCTTCCGCGCGCACGGCGGACTCGAGCGCCTCGAACGCGTGCTGGGCCGCGGTCGGGTGCGCATGGAGGGCCTGGAGACCCGCACCTTCGGCGGGCCGGGCCTGGCCCTGCCCCCGGACCGGGTCGCGAGCCGCGCTCCGGCTCCGGTGGTCGAGCCCGGGGACGGGGATCCGGCGCCCGGCGATCCGCCGACGGGCGACGGGGAGGACTGACGCCGGGGCGGACCGGCGGGCATCCCGACTCTGGCTCGCCGCCGCGCCTCGCGCGAACTTTTCCGCTGGTTCCCCCGCCGTCCGCCGATCGGTTTCCCCTGGAGAAGGAGGACGGAGCAGGTTCCGCCTACCCGGCGGAGCCCGGAGAGAACCTGATGGCCCGCGTACCCGGGCCAGCCGGACGGGTCCTGAGAGAGCCCGTCTGCCGAGTCCTTCGCGCGGCGGGCTCCGGCCCGCCGCGTCCTTGTCGGGCGCGCCGCGGGCTACGATGCGCGGCGATGTCCGCCTCCGACCCGCGCTCCGATTCCGCGGCCCCGCCCCCCTCGCGGGACGAACGGGTCGCCAGCGAGCTGAATCTCGACGTCCCGCCGGCGCGGCCCGGGGAGTTCGCTCCCCTGTGCCTGGGCGCGCTCGAGGTCTGGCCGCCGGTGGTGCTCGCGCCGATGGCGGGGGTCACCAACTACCCCTTCCGCCGCCTGTGCCGGCGCTTCGGCGCCGGGCTGTACGTGTCGGAGATGATCACGGCCCGCGGCTACCTGATGGGCAACCGCCTCACGCGGCTGCTCGCCAGCGGGCATCCCGACGAGCGGCCGCGCTCGGTGCAGGTCTACGGCGCCGATCCGCTCGACGTGTCCGAGATGGTGCGCTCCCTCGTCGACGATGGCGTGCACCACGTCGACATGAACTTCGGCTGCCCCGTGCCGAAGGTCACGCGCGCCGGCGGCGGCAGCGCGATCCCGGTCAAGCCGCGTCTGCTCGCGCGCCTCGTGCGCGCCGCGGTCGGCGCCGCGGGTGCGGTGCCGGTGACGATCAAGGTGCGCAAGGGGATCGACGGGGAGCTGCTCACCTACCGCGACGCGGGACGGGTGGCCCAGGAGGAAGGCGCCGCCGCGATCGGATTGCATGCGCGCACGGCGTCCGAGCTCTATTCCGGGGAGGCCGACTGGAACGCCATCGCCGAGCTCGTCGCAGCGCTCGCGATCCCGGTGCTGGGCAACGGCGACATCTGGGAGTGCTGGGACGCGCTGCGCATGCTGCGCCAGACCGGCTGCGCGGGCGTGATCGTCGGCCGCGGCTGCCTCGGTCGGCCCTGGCTGTTCCGCGAGCTGGCCCAGGTGTGCGAGGGCCGCGAACCGGACCTGCCGCCGCGCCTGGGCGAGATCGTGGAGATCGCCCGCGAACACGCGGCCTACCTGGCCGAGTTCTTCGGCCAGGACCACGGCATGCGCCAGATGCGCAAGTGGGGGGCCTGGTACACGAAGGGCTTTCCCGGCTCGGCCGAGGTGCGCGACCGACTGGCGCGCATCTCGACCCTGGCGGAGCTGGACGCGATCCTCGCCGAGCTCGATCCGACGGCGCCCTTCCCCGTGCACGCCCTGCGCGTGGGGCGCGCCAAGCGCGGTCACACCCAGGTCGTGAAGCTGCCCCACGGCTACCTCGCCGACCGCGACGACGACACGCCGCCCAGCGGCCCGCGGGACGCCGCGGCGCTGGACGAACTCGAGAGGGCGCTCTGCGGTGGGGGGTGAGGGCGCCGCGCAGCCGGACTCGCCGGTCGAAGTCGAAGTCGAAGTTGCGGTCGTCGGCGCGGGCGCGGCGGGCCTGTGGGCCGCCGCGGGCATCGCGCGCGGCGGGCGGCGCACGTTGTTGCTCGAGAAGACCTCCCGCACGGGCACCAAGGTGCTCGCCAGCGGAGGGACGCGCTGCAACCTGACGACGACCCTCGACGCCGACGGGGCCGCGCGCCTGTTCGGCCCCCAGGGCGAGCGATTCCTGCGCCCCGCCCTGCGCACCCTGCCCCCGCACGCCGTCCGGAGGCGCTTCGAGGAACTCGGCGTGCCGACCGTCGAGGCGCCCCTCGAGAAGGTGTTCCCGGCCAGCCAACGGGCGCGGGACGTGCGCGACGCGCTCGAGCGCGACGCTGCAGCGGCGGGAGCCGAGCTGTGGCTCGAGTCGCCGCTGCGCGCCCTCGAGCCCTGGAACGGGCGCTTCGTGCTGCACCTCTTGGAGCGGCGCGTGATCGCCGAGCGGGTCGTGCTGGCCGCCGGGGGCAAGAGCTATCCGCGCACGGGCACCGAGGGCGAGGGCTACGCCTGGCTCTCCGCCCTCGGTCTCGAGGTGGTCGAGCCCGTGCCCGCGCTCGTGCCCCTGGTCAGCGAGGTCCCCTGGGTGCGCGAGTTGGCGGGCCTCGCCCTCCAGGACGCCGAGGCGCGCCTGCTCGCCCGCGGCTCGGGCGGCGCGACGCGGGAGCTCGGCCGGCGCCGGCGCCCGCTGGTCTTCACGCACCAGGGCCTGTCCGGGCCCGCCGCGATGGACCTCTCCGCGCCCGTCGCGCGACGGGACGCCCTGCGCCGGCGCGGGCAGGACGCCCCGGACCTCGAGCTCGCCCTCGACCTCGTGCCGGACCTGTCGCGCGAGGCGCTGCGCGCGTTGCTGCTCGAGGCCGGCGCCCGTCCCGGCGCTCCGCACCTGGCGCGCGTGCTCGCCGAGCACGTCCCGCGACGGCTGGTGTCCGCCGCCGCGCGCCAAGCGGGCCTGGTCGGGGAGAACCCGCGCGCGAACGGCATCTCGAAAGCCCAACGACACGCCCTGGTCGAGGCGCTCAAGGGGTTGGTGGTCCCGATCCACGGCACCCTCGGCTGGGACCAGGCCGAGGTCACCGCCGGCGGTCTCGCCCTGCGCGAGGTCTCGCCGGCGACCATGGAGGTGAACGCGCTCCCGGGTCTGTTCGTCGTGGGCGAGCTGCTGGACCTGTGTGGCCCGATCGGCGGACTCTCCTTCCAGGCGGCCTTCGCCAGCGCGGAGATGGCCCTGCGCGCCCTGGCTTCCCCGCGCTCGGTGCGATGAACGAACCCCTGCAGCTCCTGTGGGTCACCACGCTGCTCTTCAGCGCGCTCGCCTTCGCCGTGTACGGCTTCGACAAACGGGCGGCGCGCCTGGGCCGGCGGCGCGTGCCCGAGGCGCACCTGCACCTGCTGGCGCTCCTGGGCGGCTGGCCCGGCGCGCTGCTCGCGATGCGCGTCTTCCGCCACAAGCTGCGCAAGGCCGGCTTCGTGGCGTTCACCCTGATCCTCGCCCTGGCGCACGGCGGGCTCGTCGCCTGGTTCCTGCTGCAGGCGTGACGAGGGTGGCGGCCGATCCGTGGGAGCCTGCTACTCCAGGGCCCCGGACAGCTCCATCACCCGCGCCAGCGTCGCGCGGACCCGGAGTTGGTCGGCGGCGAGCGCGGCGCGGCGCACGCGGCCGCGCTCCAGGCTCTCGGGCTCCGCGCGCAGGCGCTCCACCAGGGCCTCCAACCAGGCCGATCGCTCGGCCGCGGCCGGCAGCTCGGCGGCGAGGCGCGCCGGATCGGAGCTCGCGAGGTCCCACAGGGCGTGGAAGCGCTCGACGTGCGGGCCATAGCCGTCGCGCAGCACCGGGTCGGCGATGAGGTAGGTGCGCGCCAACGCGTGGCGCAGGCCGCGGTGGTGGTGCGCAGCCTGGAAGAGCCCCTCGATGCGCGCATAGAGCTCCCGTTGGCGGCCGGCGGGCACGGGCGCGCGCCAGGTCTTCCAGTCGCCGAGGATGTCGTGCACGAGGCCGAGGCACTCGACGTCGGGCATCTCCATCTGGATTCCCGAGCACCACGCGTCGTACAGCGTGACCCCCGGGAACACCGCCCCGCCGCGATCGGCGTAGGCGTGGGCGAAGGCCGCCAGGGCCACGCGTTGCGCGCCGTCGTCGAGCCGCAGCTCGACCAGCGCCTCGGCCAGGTCGAGATCGACGGGGAACCCGGCCAGCAGGTTCTCGAAGTGGCGCAAGGTGTCCGCGGCCCGCTCGGCGCGGCGCAGCTCCTGCGCGCCGTAGTCGTAGCTCCAGGCGCTGTCGAGCCGCCGCGCCGGGACGCGGGCGAAGACCCGCGCCCGCAGCGCTTGGGCCCGCGCCCCGTCCTCGGGCAGGGGCTTGCGCGCGATCGGCTGCGCGGGTGCGTGCAGCGTGGGGTCGTACACCGGGGCCGGGGCTGCGGCCGGCCACTCGGCCGCGGGCCGGGGAGCGATCCCGAGCGCGTGCCGCAGGAGGTTCTGTTGGAAGGACCCTTCGAAGTCGAGCTCGAAGCGCACCCACTCGAGCACCTCGCGGCGTCGCTCCTCCGGCAGGCGCTTCCACGCCGCGCGCAACTCGTCGTCGCTGCGCTCCCGCACCCCATCGGCGGCGGGCGGCGCGGGTTCCTGCGCGCTCCCTCCCAGGGACGCGGCGCACAGCGCGGCCAGGGCCCAAGCGACGGGTCGTGCCATCGCATGAGCTTGCCAGGCGCGCCGGCGCGTGGCGAGCCAGGTCCCGTCCCCCCGGCGGGGCACGGCCCGGCGCCGATGCGGGGCAGGACCCGGGAAGTGAAACGGGGGAGCGGTCCGGATGGGACCGCTCCCCGCACTGGCGAGTGTGCCGGAGGAGGAGGAAGGATTCCCCCTCCGACCCTGGATCGACGTCCTCCGTCCCTTCCCCGCGCGGGGTGGCCGGACACGCACCGCTCACCGGCCGTTGGTGAGGAAGGTGCACCCGGATCACCGCAAGTCCGGGCGCTGGCCGGTGCCGTTTCGGCATCGAGAGCGACGGTCGGTCACCCCGGAAGGAACTTCGGTGTCGAACCAAGGAACCGTATCCCGGGCCGACGGGGCGAGCGGCGTCCGGCGTGGATTTCCGGCCGCGCGCCGGCCGGGAGGAGCCCCTCCGGCGCGCGGCCGCACGCCCGGCTCAGCCCGAGTCCGCGCCTGCGCCCAGGCCGGCGGAGCCCTGCTCCTCGCCCGCGCCCCGGCGCCGCGGCCCGCGGCCCCGGCGCCGCCGGCGGCGACCGGCGCGTTGTTCCTGCTCCGACTCCTCGCCGGAGGTCTCCTGGGCTCGACGCGAGCGCTCGACCCAGGCCTCGTAGATGTCCCAGCCCTGGCCGAGGGCCTGGGAGCGCAGGCGGAAGAGCTCGAGCGACTCGGGGAAGTCCTCGGAGAGGCAGAAGAGCCGCGGGCGGAAGCGTTTGGTCGAGGGCTGCAGGAAGCGGCGCTGCTGCAGGATGATGCGGCGGGCGCGGGCCGTGTCGCGGCGCGAGAGGCGCGCCGCCTCGGTCAAGGGGTCGAGCACCTCGCCCGAGACGTGCAGGAGATCGCGCGGCTCACCGGGGAGCGTGCGCCGTTCGGGATCGGCCTGGCGCTCGACGATGTCGTGGAAGAGCAGGCCGATGAGCACCGCCGCGCTCGGCTCGTGGCCCGCGTGGACCTGGGCGTCGAGGGCCTCGAGCTGACGCCAGAAGATCCCCGCGCGCTCGAGCGTCTCCTTCGATTCGTCGCCCGGGAGGCCCAGGTGTTCGTCGAGGGGCGGCAGGATCACGCCCAACGCTCCGCAGGAGCGCAGCTTCTTGAAGGCCCCCAGGGCGGTGCCCGAGCGCATCAGGCGCAGGATCTCCTCGAGCACGCGCGGCGCCGCGGAGCGGGCGAGCTCGGGCGCGTGGTGCACCATCGCCTGCCAGGTACGGTCCTCGATGCGGAAGGCCAGGCGCGTGGCGAACTTGATCGCGCGCAGGATCCGCACCGGGTCCTCGGCCATGCGCACGGGCGGATCGCCGATGGCCCGCAGCAGGCCGGCTTCGAGGTCCACCAGCCCGCCGACGTAGTCGATGATGCGCATGCGCGTCGGGTCGAGGAACAGGCCGTTGACCGTGAAGTCGCGTCGCCGTGCGTCCTCCTCGGCGGTGCCGTACTCGTTGTCCTCGACGATCAGGAGGTCCTCGGGGTCGTCGCCTTCGCGCTCCCCCGGCTCGGAGCGGAAGGTGGCCGTCTCGATCACGCGTTCGCCGTAGCGTACGTGCACCAGGCGGAAGCGCCGTCCGATGATGCGCCCGTTGCGGAACAGGCGCTTGACCTGGCGCGGGTGCGCGCTGGTGGCGACGTCGAAGTCCTTGGGTGCGCGGCCGATCAGGAGATCGCGCACGCAGCCGCCCACGAGGTAGGCCTGGTACCCATAGCGCTCGAGGCGCGAGATCACGCGCAGCGCGTCCTGCCCGGCCTGCTCCAGCTCGCGCAGGAGGTCGCGGTCGGCCTCGATCACGCGTGGACGCCCGGGGAGGTCGTCGTCACGGGTGCGTCTGGCGGGCTCTTCGCTCATGGGCTCGGCGGGAGGGCGGGGCGAGACCCCTGGCGCGGGGTCCCGCCCGGGGAGGGGGTCGCGCGCGGAGCGCGGGGCATCCGGGGCGACGCTTCGCGCGGACCGGGCGAAGGCCCGTGGGGTCCGCTGAGGGCGCCAGACTCTAGCGGCCCGACGGCGGGGCTCAAGGCGCGCGCGCCCCGTGCCCTTGCCCGCCCCGCCCGCGGCGGCTACCCTCGTCGCCTTCGAGGGCAGTAGCTCCAATCGGTTAGAGCGACGGATTCCAAATCCGTAGGTTCGGGGTTCGAATCCCTGCTGCCCTGCCAGCCCCTCCCGGGCGTGCCCACGCGCCCTTCGCCTGGCGGGTCCCCCGGCCCGCGCATCCGCCCCCGCGCATGACCCGAGAGCCCATCGACCCGCCCGAGCCCGAGCCGGCCGATGGAGCCACCCGACCCACGGGCGCCGGTGCCGGGTCCGTGCCGAAGCGGCCGCGACCCAGGGGCGAGGAGCCGGAGGCGCCGGCGCTCCCCGAGGACGGGGAAGGCGCGCAGGACCCCACCGCGCGCGACGAGGATGCGGGGCCGGACGTCCCCGCGCCGCCCTTCGAGGAGCTCCTGGCCGCCATGCGCTGGGCCTTCGCGAAGGAGGCCATCCCGCCCGAGGTCGTCGAGCGCTTCGCCCTGCACGCGCAGCGCATGCTCGAGCGCAACCGCCAGGTCAACCTGACGGCGATCCTCGACCCGCGCGAGGTGGCCGCGAAGCACTTCCTCGACTCCTGGCGCGTGACCCAGCTCCTGCCGCTCCTCGGACGACGGGTGGTCGACATGGGCAGCGGGCCGGGTTTCCCCGGCCTCCCGATCGCCCTGATGGAGCCCACGGCCAGCCTGGTGCTGGTCGACTCGCACGGCAAGAAGGCGGCCTTCCTGACGGAGCTCGTGGGGGAGTTGGGCTCGCCCAACGTGGAGGTCCACGCCGGCCGGGTCGAGGACTACCTGGCGACCCACCGGGTCGACACGGTGCTCGTGCGGGCCGTGAGCTCGGTGCGCGAGAACATCCGCACCCTGCGCAAGGTGCGCCAGTCGCTGCGGGACCTCGTGATGCTCAAGGGGCCCTCTTGGTCGCGCGAGGTGCGCGCCGCCGAGCGCGAGGCCGAACGGCTGGGCTTCGTGCTCGACACGGTCTGGGAGCACGAGCTGCCCGAGGGCATGGGCGGGCGCGCGATCCTCGTCTATCGCGCCCCGGGTGGCGCGGGCCGTTAGGCCGGCCGCGGGCGATGTCGTTCCTGGCCTGGATCGGCGTGGCGGCGCTCGTCGCCCTCGTCGTGCTCGTGGTGGCCGCGATCGCCGCCTACCCGGACGACAACTCGTTCTGAGCGGCCCTCACCCTAGCTCAGCGCGCTCCACGCAGGCTGCCGAGCCCGCCCCCCGGCGCACCTTGGGCGCCGCGCCGCCCATCAGGCGGCGGGGAGGGGGAGGCCGCGTGCCGCGGCCGGATCGGGGGAGGCTCTCCTCCCCCGCATAGGCAAGTGGTGCCCGGGGGGGGAGTCGAACCCCCACTCCCTTGCGAGAACATGGACCTGAACCATGCGCGTCTGCCAATTCCGCCACCCGGGCAGGTGAACGAGGCGCGGACGATAGGGTCCGGGCCAGGGCCGGTCAACGGGCCAGGGCGCGGAAACGGCCGCGCCCCGGGGCCTCGGGGTGCCGGCCGGGGGCGGCTATGCTTCGCCCATGTCCAGCCGGCCCCAGGTGGTGCGCTCGATCGCGAAGAACCGGCGCGCCCGCCACGAGTACCACGTCGTCGAGGAGCTCGAGTGCGGGATCCAACTGCGCGGGACGGAGGTCAAGAGCCTGCGCGCCGGCCGCGGGTCCCTGGCCGAGGCCTTCGGCATGATCCGCAAGGGCGAGCTGTGGCTCGTGGGCATGCACATCCCGCCCTACGAGTACGGCAACGTGCACAACCACGAGCCGGTGCGCGACCGCAAGCTGCTGGCCCACGCGCGCGAGATCGCCTCCTGGACCAAGGAAGTGCACCAGAAGGGCACCACGATCGTGCCGCTCGAGATCTACTTCTCGGGCAGCCTGATCAAGGTGCGCCTGGCCCTGGCGCGGGGCAAGAAGCTCCACGACAAGCGGCAAGCGGGCCGCGAGAAGGATGCCCGGCGCGAGATCGAGCAAGCCCTCGGGCGGCGGCGCTGAGGCCCACCTGGAGCCCGGACCGGGGTGTGCTACGATCCGCGCACCTGGATGGGGGCGCACTGGATTCGACCGGTGACGACCGCCGCCGGGCTGCGTGTCGCGGACCCCGGGTCACCTCGTACCAAGCTCCCGGGAAACGGCATTACATGCCAACAACTACTCTCTCGCTGCCTGATTCAACCAGGTAGCCGTCCCCCGCGGGATGCCTGCGACCGCGACGGGACGCCACCAGCGGGCTGGTCGGTGAGCTGCGCCTCGGGGCGAGCCGACGAGACACTTCCGAGGCTGGTCCCGACGAAGCCCGTCCGTGGGCGTCGCGCGGGGCGAGATCCAAACCACGGAACACACACGTAGACGCTCGGCGCTCGGCGCCTCCGGCACGCGGGTTCGATTCCCGCCGCCTCCACCATCCGCACACCGGCCCCGATGCTCGACGGCGAGCATCGGGGCCGATGCGTTCCAGGGCGCACTCGCTCCGGTCGCGGGGCGGATCCGCGGGCTCAGGGCGTGCCCTTGCGCGGGCGCAGACGCAGCACCAGCGCCGGGGTGTCCGGCCCGCGGTGGTCGTGGGCCAGGTCACCCTGCCCGACGCCGACCGCGCCGGCTTGGACCCGCACCAGCCCCAAGGGGAGGGCGCGCAGCACGCAGTCGCCCCGCGGGTCGCTCAGCGCCTCGACGTCCCCGCCGCGGCGGCCGATGGCCCGCACGCGCGCGCCGCCGACCGCGAGTCCGGCGTCGTCGACGACGCGCACGGCGAGGTCAGCGACCGGCGGGAGGCGCAGGGGGGCGACCTGCGTCAGGGCGCCCGCGAGCTCGACCCCATGGGGTTCGAGCCAGGGGTGCGTCGCATGGCCCAGCGCGATCCGGTGCGGACCGGCGAGCAGGTCCTCGAAGCGCACGCAGCCGTCGGCGTCGGTGCGCGCGGAGCGCGTCTCCTCTCCCGACGGGCCGACCACGAAGACCTCGAGCTGCGCGGCGGGCGAACCGTCCGCGTGCTCTGCGCAGACCAGCAGCGCGCCGCTCGCGAGGAGCTCGAGCTCGACCCGCTCGGCCCGCGCGCCGGACGCGACGCGCACCTCCCGCGTCGGGCTGCGCAGGCCCGCGGCCCGGGCGGTCACGCGCCAGCGGCCCGGCTCGAGCTCGAAGCGGGCCGCCGCGCTCGGGTCCGCGAGCCGCTCGCCCCGCACGCGACCGTCCTCGCCCTCCAGCTCGAGGCGCAGGTCCGCGGGCAACGCGCCGCCGTCCGCCCGGCGGGCCGTCACCTCGAGGAGAGCCGCCGCCCGGAGCGGGCGAAGCGCGCCGAGCGCTCTGTCCGAGCCCCCACCCTGCCTCGGCGTGGGGGGCGTCCCGGGCGCGGCCTCCCGCGCCTGCGCGGGCCGCTCGGAGGGTCGGGGCAGGGTGAGGGCATCCCTGTCCCCGGCCGCGCCGTCCCGGCCGAGCGCCCACCACGCCCCGGCGACGCACAGGGCGACGGCGAGGGCCAGGCGTACGATCGGCGAGGGGCGGGTGGGCACGGTGGAGTTCGGGGGCCTACTCCTCGAACTGGATCGCGGCGAGCAGGGTCAGCGCCACGCAGCGGCCCTGCTCGATGCCGTCCTCGATCGCGGCCCGGTAGTGGATGCCGCCGTAGAGGCGCGAGATCGCGGCCTCTTCCGCGGCCTCGAGGAAGGAGCTGAAGGTGCGCGCGGGGTGCACGCCGGCGTGGGTGTCGTCGGTGAAGGAGACGAGCCCCAGCAGATCCTGGAGCAGCCAGGAGGCGGCGCCCGACTGGGTCGAGTGGCCCGAGGTGTACTCGGGGAAGGGCGGCGTGCCGACCGGCGAGGTCCACAGGGCGTCGATCTCGTCCTGGATGTAGGTCAGCGGGCGCAGCAGGTTGAACTGGTACTTGCAGTTCCAGCAGGTGATGAACGCGTCGGCCATGCCGATCCCGATCTTCGCGTAGCCCTCGGCCACCAGCGACAGCGGGAGCTCGTTCTGCGCGGCGACCTGCGCCAGGATGCGCACCCAGTGGCCGGCCGGCGTGCCCGTGGCGCCCGGGTTGTCGGCCCAGAAGTTCGCGATCGCGAGCTGCTCGGGGGTCAGGTTCGAGGTCACGGCGTAGACCTCGAGGGCCTCGGAGTAGAACTGCGAGAGCGGGTCGGTGTCGAAGGGCGGGTTGCCGAGCGGCGTGCAGTCCGTCCCGTCCACCAGCGCGAAGGTGCGCATCTCGCCCCAGCAGGGTAGGAGCGGATTGGCGAAGCCCGGGGGCGTCGGCTCCCAGAGCCCCGGTCCGACGGGCGGAGCGTAGACGCAGGCCCCCTGCTGCGCGAAGCCGTCGCCCTCCGACCAGGTGAGGATCTCCTCGGCGACCTGGCGCCCGAAGGCGATCGAGCGCGCGCGCACGGCCGGTCCGGCGACGGCGTCGTAGTCCTGGTCGAGGTCCGCCTCGAGCGCGTCGATGGTGGCCGCCTGGGCCGGGAAGAACTCGCGCAGGAACTCGGCCAGGGCGGCGTTGGCCGCCGAGGGCCAGTGATGCTCGCCCGCCACCGGGGGCGTGAGCGCGGGCAGGTCGTTGAGCTGCCCTCCGAGGGAACGCCGGCCCGGGATGCCCGGAACGACCGACTCGTACAGCGTCACGCCCGCGTAGCCGTAGGCCCGCGCGGCGACGGGCGGCGAGAGCGCCTGCGTGCGCACGACCTCGTAGAGCAGGTCGAACCACTGCTGCGCCACGTCCGAGGAGGCCTGCGCCGCGCTGGGCGGCTCGGTCGGCGGAGTGGCGCTCGAGCTGCTGCGGAAACACGAGGGGAGGGTCGCGGAGACGAGCACCAGGAGGGCGAGCGAGCGCGCGTGGAGTTGCATGGCGAGGGCAGGGCGGGGCTGGATGGTGGGGAGGGTCGGAGTGGGGCCGCGGGGTCGGTCTAGAAGCGCAGGACGAGGCCCAGGGAGACCGCGTCGGCCTCGCCCGTGTTGCGGCCGTCGACGGTCGTGCGCCACATGCCCGTCAAGCCCAGGTCGTCGCGCAGGCGGAAGTAGGCGCCGACGCCGACCCGCGTGTACTCCTCGCGAACGGCCGGAAATCCGCCCAGGGCCGGCACGTCGCTGATGTCGATGCCGCCCTCGCTCCAGACCCGCGAGTAGAAGGGCGTCAGGGTCAGGTTCTCGATGGGCGTGAAGCCCAGGGTCAAGTGCAGCGGGAACTCGTCGTCCGGGGAACCGTTGCGGATGTCGTAGCCCGTCTCGAGCGCCAGGAAGGTGCCGCTCCCGTGCTGGTACTGCGCGATGACGCGGCCCCGCAGGTCGGTCTGGCCGTCGCCGATCGCCGTGACCTGATCCGTCGGATAGGTGCCCATCGGCGTCTTGATCGAGGGCGCGGCGAGGAGCGAGACGTGCCCGCCGGCGAAGGGCTCGTGCAGGAAGCGCCACTTGAGGCCCAGTACGAGATCCTGCATGTCCTTCACGTCGGGGATGCCTCCGGCGCCATCGGCCTCGGACTCGACCAACGCGCCGCTCAGCACCAGGTCGAGGTCGTCGCGCAGGCCGTAGGCGAGGTGCAGCGACCAGGTCTCGCGCTCGACCTCGCCGACCATCGGCATGGACACGCGTTCGGTGCCGACCCAGAACGTGTCGTACCAGTCGAGCGTGTAGGTGAGCGACGCGTCGAGCTTGCCCTTGCCGCGCAGGAACCCGGTCTCGCCCTGGGCGGCGGCCGGGCCGGCCACGGCGGCGGTCACGAGGAGGGCCAGGGCGACGGGCAGGGTCTTGCGCGATGAGGGCATCGGGGAATCTGGGGCTGGGATGGACTCGACTCGGGCCGGCGGGCCGGGCGTGGGTGGAGGGCGCGGGGCTCCCTCGACTCGCTCGACCCTATCCGCGTCCCCCAGGGGCACAATCCCTCCGGGGGCCGAAAGGTCGGTGCCCAGCGCGGATACGTAGGATCTATGGCGTCCAACGTCCTGCCTATGCCCCTGTCCGCGGCCCGACGCGCCCCCCGCGGCGGCGGGGTACCCGGATCGAAGGCGGCCTGCGGCGCGGGGGGGCAGGCGTCGGCAGCCTCGAGCCCAGCGCGCGCTCCCAGCGGCCTGCGCCGCGCAGTAGGGCCCGCTGGGAGGGGCTGCTAGACTCCCGCGCGTGTCGATCCTCCAACGCGCGCTGGCGGCGGCCGTCCTGCTGGCCGCAGGGACCGGCTGCCGGGTCGTCCGAGCCCTGGACGTCGTCTCGATCCCCGAGGCCAAGGCCTACAACCTCGAGCAGCTCCACAGCCCCGAGACCGAGCACCGCTACTCGGCCGCCCTGACCGGCGACATCGCCTTCCTCCTCACCCGGCTGGTGACGGGCCTGGGTCCGGGGAAGGGCTTCGAGGCGCCCCGGCGCGATCCCCAGAGCCTGCGCGACCCGCACCGACGCTGCCTCGACAACCTGCTCGAGCTGCTCGAGGCCCCGGGCGGCGACCCCGCCCTGGCCGCCCTGCAGGTGGAGTGGGCGGCCCGGTTGGCCGTCCAGGACCCCTACCTGCTCTCGCGCGAGGCGGCCGTGCTGCACCTGGGGCGGGCGGCCCGGCGCCTCTCCAGCGGGCCCCCGCCGGCCGCGCCCCCGGACGGCGAGCCCGTGGGCCCCGCCGAGCTGGGGGAGCTGCTGGTGCGCCTGCTGCGCACGGTGAAGGCCGACATCGACGCCGAACGTTCGACGGCCGGCGGTCCACGGGGCCTGACGGCGCTGGTAGAGGAGATCCGCGCCCTGCACTTCGACCTCGAGGGCGGCCGGCGTGCCCTGCGCACCGTTCGCCTGCTGGAGGCCGCGACCCGCGCTCGCGCCGAGCTGCCGCAGTTGGTGGCGCTCTCGCGCGACCTCCAGGTGCGCCTGGTGCACCTGGGCCTCGCCTCGGCCCTCGTCGACCCGGCCCCCCGGGTGCGCGCCGCCGCCTGGACGTCCAGCGTCGCCGCCGGCGGCCCGGCGGTGCTCTCCGAGCGCCTGGCGCGCCTCGAGGAGGAGCCGGACGAACTCGTGGTCTTGACCGTCCTGCGCCTGGTGGCCGGCCACGGCCTGCCGCCCCGGGCCGCGGATCAGGACGAAGAGGACTACCGCGACGCCCACGAGCGCTGGCTGGCGCAGATCCACTTCCACGCGGTCCAGCACCGCGAGGGATGGGTGCGGGCCACCGCCATGGCGGCTCTGGGGCGACTCTCGGGCGGCGAGCTCGCGAGCCTGCGCGAGGAGGATTGGATTCGCTGGTGGGAGCGGCGCAAGGTCCTGCCGGCCGCGCCCGAGCAGGTCGGACCGGGGGCCGTGGGCGGTTGAGCGGTCCGGGACCCGTCCCTCCGACCCCGCGGCGCAACCTGCTGCGGGCGCTCGAGGTCGTGCTCGCCCTGGGCCTGCTGGGGTTCGTGGCCTGGAACCTGCCCTGGCGCGACACCCTGGTGCTCGAGCGCGGAGACGAGGAGTGGAGCGCCACGGGCCGCATCGAGGGCGAGTGGCAAGGCGAGGCGATCCGCTTCACCTTCGACCCGGACCTCGAGCCGGCCCCCGCTTGGCCCGAGCCCTGGCGTCAAGCCCTGGCGTCGGGCGCGGCGCTGGTCGTCACGCGCGGCGGGGACCCGGCGGGCGAGCCCGTCTCCTGGAGGCCCGGTCTCCCGCGGGTCTTCCTCGACGTGCGCCCCGGCGGCTTGGCCCTCGCCCTGGGATTGCTCCTCGCCGGCGTGTTCTTCGGCGTGACGCGTTGGTGGCGCCTGTTGCGCGTGGCGGGTTGCGGGACGCGTTGGCGGGACGCGTTGCGCCTGACCTTCCTCGGGTTGTTCTTCAACCTAGTCCTGCCCGGCTTGACGGGCGGCGACCTGGTCAAGGCCGGCCTGGCGGTGCGCCAGCACCCCGAGACCCGGGCCGACGCCCTGGTCAGCGTCCTGATCGACCGCCTGCTCGGCCTGTGGGCTCTGCTGGGCCTGGCGGCGGGCGTCCTGCTGCTCGGCTCCCAGGCTTCGCTCGAGCGCCTGCGCTGGCCGGTCGCCCTGGCCTTCCTCGCGGCGACGGTCGGGCTCGCCGTGGCCCTGCACCCCGCGTCGCGGCGGCTGGTGCGTCTCGAAACCTGGATCGAGAAGCTCCCCCAGGCGCGGCGGCTGCGCAAGCTCGACCGCGCCGCCCAGATCTACGGCGGACACCCGCTCGAGCTCGCGATCGCCTTCGGCCTGTCGATCTCGAACCACCTGTGCACCGCCGGCGCCCTGTGGGCCCTGGGCGGAGCGTTCGGGGCGAGCCTGGGCTTCGCGGCGTTCCTGGCCGTCGGCTCCGTGGCCAACACGATCACCGCGGTGCCGGTCGCACCCGGGGGCTGGGGGCTGGGCGAGGCGGCGTACGGGACGCTCTTCGCGCTCGTGGGCTCGACCGCGACCCTGGGCGTCGCGGTCAGCGTCACCTACCGCCTGTTGCTGCACGCGATCGGGCTGGGGGGCGGGCTGGCGATGTTGATCCCCGGCGGCCCGCGCTCGCGGGACGAAGCGCTCGTGGTCGGCGTGGTGCCGGACGGAGAGCCCTGAACCCGTTCCTGCTCCGGGCGCGGGTTTGACCCTCGCCCCCGGGCCGGGTGGGATGGGAGGCTACCCCTCGCCCGGCCGACGACCGCCGGCCGAACTCCGCCTCCCCCCAGCGATCCCCCCGCGCATGAGCCTGCTCGTCCTCGGCACCCTGGCCTACGACTCGATCGAGACCGTCCATGAGCGCCGCGAGGGCGTCCTGGGTGGCTCGGCGACCTACTTCGCCCTGGCCGCGAGCCTCTACCACCGGCCGCGGCTGGTGGGGGTGGTGGGGCACGACTTCCAGGACCAGCACCGCGCGTTGCTCGCGTCGCGGGGCGTCGACCTGGCGGGTCTGGAGACGGCCGAGGGCCGGACCTTCCGTTGGTCCGGTCGGTACGAGGCCGATTGGAACACGCGCCACACCCTGGAGACCCAGCTCAACGTGCTGGCGGACTTCGACCCCAAGGTGCCGGCGGCGTTCGCCGACTCGCGCTACGTGTTCCTGGCCAACGCCACGCCCAGCGTGCAGATGAAGGCGCTCGGGCAGGTCGAGCGCCCCCGGTTCGTGGTCGCCGACACCATGAACCTGTGGATCGAACACGCGCGCGAGGACCTGCTCGCGTTGTTGCGCCACATCGACGGCCTGGTGCTGAACGACGAGGAGGCGCGCATGCTGACCGGCGAGCGCAACCTGTTGCGCGCCGCGGGCCAGGTCCTGGGCCTGGGCCCGCGCTACGTGATCCTGAAGAAGGGTGAACACGGCGCCTTCCTGATCGGACAGGACGTGCACTTCTCCTTGCCCGCCTACCCGGTCCCCGCGGTGGTCGACCCGACCGGCGCCGGGGACTCGTTCGCCGGCGGCTTCATGGGTTTCCTCGCCCAGCAGGACGAGCTCTCGCCGGCCACCCTGCGCCGGGCGATGCTGCGCGGCACCATCACGGCCTCCTTCTGCGTCCAGGGCTTCAGCGTCGAACGCCTGGCGACTTGCACCCCGGCGGAGCTCGACCAGCGCTACGACGAGTTGCTCTCGATCGTCACGGTCTGACGCTCGGCGGCCGTTTCGACACGGCTCCGGGGCGAGGGCTGCAACCGCCGCCGCAAAGCGCGGTCTAGGGGGCCTGGAGCGCGTTTCCACGCGCTTGGTCCGCCCTCCCCGGAGCCCTATGATCGCCCCCCGACCCCCCGTTCGCGGCCGCGAGGGCCGCGTCCCCTCCGCCCACCAGCCCCAGGAAGCCGCACCCATGGCGCGCAAGAGCACCTCCCCCGTGGCCGACGCACCCACGACCTCCCCCGCCCGCGACGGCGCCGCGGCGGCCCAACGCGACACCCCCGCGCGCCAGAAGGCCCTGCTCGGCGCGGTGGCCGAGATCGAGAAGAGCTACGGCAAGGGCTCGATCATGCGCCTGGGAGGCGAGAACTCCCTGGTACGCGAGATCACCGGGATCAGCACGGGATCCTTGGCGCTCGACATCGCCCTGGGCGGCAAGGGACTGCCGCGCGGGCGGATCGTCGAGATCTACGGCCCGGAGAGCTCGGGCAAGACCACGCTGACCCTGCACGTCATCGCCGCGGCCCAGAAGAAGGGCGGCATCTGCGCCTTCGTCGACGCCGAGCACGCCCTCGACCCGGGTTACGCGCGCAAGCTGGGGGTCAAGCTCGACGACCTGTTGGTGAGCCAGCCCGACACCGGCGAGCAGGCGCTCGAGATCGTCGAGACCCTGGTGCGCTCGAACGCGATCGACGTCGTGGTGGTCGACTCGGTGGCGGCGCTCGTGCCGCGGGCCGAGATCGAGGGCGAGATGGGCGACAGTTTCGTCGGCCTGCAGGCGCGCCTGATGAGCCAGGCGATGCGCAAGCTGACCGCCGCGATCTCGAAGTCGGACTGTCTGGTGATCTTCATCAACCAGATCCGCGAGAAGATCGGGGTCATGTTCGGCAGCCCCGAGACGACCGCCGGTGGTCGGGCGCTCAAGTTCTACTGCTCGGTGCGCCTGGACATCCGCCGCATCGGCCAGCTCAAGGACGGCGACGACGTGGTCGGCAACCGCACCAAGGTCACGGTCGTCAAGAACAAGATCGCGCCGCCCTTCAAGAAGGTCGAGTTCGACATCCTCTACAACCGCGGCATCAGCCGCGAGGGCGAGCTGCTCGACCTCGGCCAGGTCGCCGGCCTGGTGCTGAAGTCCGGCACCTGGTTCTCGCTGAAGCACCCGACGGACGGCGAGATCCGCCTCGGCCAGGGCCAGGAGCGGGCGCGCCAGTTCCTGCTCGACAACGCCGATCTGGCCGACGCCCTGGAGGGCTGGATCAAGGCCAAGGCCGTGCCTCCCCAAGCCCTCGAGAGCGCCGCCGAGGCAGCCGAAGACTCCCAGGCCTGACGTAGAGGAGCCATCGCCCGTCCGGCCGGGCCCGCGCGGCGGGCCCGGCCGGTGCCGTTCCGCCGCTGGAGCCGCGCCGGGGCCGGGCTACCCTCTTCTCTCCCCGACCCCCGCCGGGCGAACCGGCCCCGCAGGCGCACCGATCCACGCGAGCGATGAGTCCCGAGATCCACAAGGCCACGGCCCGCGGCGCCGCGGCCGTCCGCAACCAGTTCCTCGAGTTCTTCGCCGAGCGCGGCCACGCGCGCGTGGACTCGGCCCCGGTGTTCCCGCAGGACGACCCCACGCTCCTGTTCACGAACGCGGGCATGAACCAGTTCAAGGACGTGTTCCTGGGCACCGGGACGCGACCGTACAAGCGCGCGGTCGACACCCAGAAGTGCATCCGCGTCTCGGGCAAGCACAACGACCTCGAGGAGGTGGGGGTGGACACCTACCACCACACCTTCTTCGAGATGCTCGGGAACTGGTCCTTCGGGGACTACTTCAAGCGCGACGCGATCCTGTGGGCCTGGGAGCTGCTCACGAAGGTCTGGGGCCTGCCGCCGGAGCGTCTGTGGGTCACCGTCTTCGGCGGCGACCAGGCCGACGGGTTGCCCGCCGACGAGGAGGCCGAGCGCCTGTGGATCGAGGAGGCCGGCGTCCCGGCCGAGCGCGTGCTGCGTTTCTCCCGCAAGGACAACTTTTGGGAGATGGGGGATACGGGGCCGTGCGGCCCCTGCACCGAGATCCACATCGACCGCGGCGGTCCGGGCAGCGACCCGCGGGACGGCTCGAACCGCGCGATCGGCGTCAACGCCGGCAACGAGCGCTTCATCGAGCTGTGGAACCTCGTCTTCATGGAGTTCAACCGCGTCGAGGGCGGCGCGCTCAAGCCCCTGCCCGCGCGTCACGTCGACACGGGCATGGGCTTCGAGCGCATCCTCTCGGTGCTGCAAGGAAAGCGCTCCAACTACGACACGGACCTCTTCACGCCCCTGTTCGCGCGCATCGGCGAGCTCACGGACAAGCGTTACGGCGCCAGCGCGGCTCCGCTCGACGTGGCCTTCCGGGTGGTCGCCGACCACGTGCGCGCCGTGACCGCCGCCGTCGCCGACGGCGCGGGTCCGAGCAACACCGGCCGGGGGTACGTCCTGCGCCGCCTGCTGCGCCGCGCAGCGCGTTTCGGACGGGCCGAGCTCGGCATGGAAGAACCCTTCCTGTTCGAGGTCGCGCCGGTCGTGGCCCAGGTGCTGGGCGACGCCTTCCCCGAGATGCGCCAGCGCCTCGACCACGTGCAGCTCGTGATCCGCGAGGAGGAGACCTCCTTCGGCCGCACCCTGGGGCGCGGCCTGGTGCAGTTCGAGCACCTCGAACGGCGCGTGCGGGCAGCCGGTCGCAACGAGCTCCCGGGCGAAGAGGCCTACGAGCTCTACGCGACCTACGGCTTCCCCAAGGACCTCGTCGAGCAGATGGCGCGCGAGCGCGAGCTCGTCCTGGACGCGGCCGGCTGGGAGGGCGCCGAACGCCGCCACCAGGACGCGAGCCGCGCCGAGGGCACCTTCAAGCAGTTGCTCTCGGCGGACGAGCTCGTCCAGCTCGAGCGCGCCGCCCCCGCGACGCGCTCGACCTACCACGGGTCGGGCGCGGAGGGGAGCGAGGTGGCCGCCGTGTTGGTCTGGGGCGCGCCGCACCCGGCCCTCGGGGAGCGGGGCGTGAAGGTCGTGCTCGACGCGAGCCCGTTCTACCCCGAGGGCGGGGGCCAGGTCGGGGACGTGGGCCGCATCGAAGGCGCCGATGGTGCGCCCCTCACGATCGCCGTCCACGATACTCAGCGGGTCGGGTCGCTCGTCGTGCACCTGGGCGTACTCGAGCGCGGCGAGCCCGGGCAGCTCGCCGGCCGGCGGGTGCGCGCGCGGGTCGACGAGGGGCGTCGCGACGCGACGCGCCGGAATCACACCGCCACGCACCTGCTGCACCGCGCGCTCAAGCTCGTGTTGGGCGAGCACGTCACCCAGCAGGGCTCGTACGTCGGGCCCGATCGCCTGCGCTTCGACTTCTCGCACCCGCGCGGCGTGAGCGGCGAGGAGCTCGAGGCGATCGAGACCCTGGTGAACGAGCGCGTGTACGAGAACCGAGCCCTCTCGACCACGATCGAGGAACTCGAGGCCGCCAAGGCGCGGGGCGTCACGGCCCTGTTCGGCGAGAAGTACGACCAGCGCGTGCGCGTGGTCGCGGTGGGGGACTGGTCGGCCGAGCTGTGTGGCGGCACCCACGTGAACGCCGCCGGCGACATCGGGCCCTTCCTGATCCTCTCGGAGCGCGCGATCCAGGCCGGCGTGCGGCGCATCGAGGCCCTCACCGGCCAGGCGGCGGTCGAGGAGATCCAACGCCAGCGGCGCATCCTGCGCGAGGCCGCCCAGGGTCTGAAGGCCAAACCCGAGGAGCTGCCCGAGCGCATCGAGAAGCTCCAGGCCCAGCTCAAGGAAGCCAAGAAACAACAGAAGAGCGGCGCGGGCGCGGACGTGGCGGCGGTGCTCGAGCGCCTGCGCGCGGGGTTGACCGGCGGCGCGACGCCCTTCGCCGCCTTCGATGCGCCCGACCTCGACGGCGAGTCGCTGCGCGAGCTCGCCAACCGTTGCCGCCAGGCCCTGCCCGAGGCGGCCCTGGTGCTCGCCGGCCGCGAGGGCGAGCGCGTCCCGATCGTCGTGATCGTCGGCCGGGAGGCCCAGGCCCGGGGCCTGGCCGCCGGCACGTTGGCCAAGGCCCTCGGCCAACGGCTCGGGGGCGGCGGGGGCGGCAAACCCGACCTGGCCCAAGCCCAGGGTCAGGACGCGGGAGCCTTGCCCGCGGCCTTGGACTGGGTCCGCGACGAGTTCGCGGCGCGCCTCGCGGGCAGCCCGCGGCCCTGATCGCGAACACGGCCTGCCCCCCGGGGCGCGTTGACACCCCCCCAGGGCGTGGCTAGTCTCTCGCCCCTTCGTCGGCCGCGGGGCGCGTGGGGCGGAGCGGTCCACGGCCGCCCCGGCGCCCTGCGCCCGTATCGGCCCCTCCCGTCGGAGAGCCTCCCTAGAGCCATGCCCCATCCCAAGCGCCGCCACTCCAAACACCGCAAGCGCATCCGCCGCTCGCACCTCGGGCTCGAGTCGCCCCAGTTCAACCAGTGCCCCCGCTGCGGCGCCGCCAAGAAGTCCCACCGCGTGTGCGACAACTGCGGCTTCTACGGCTTTGCCAAGAAGGGCCAGGGCGGCACCGAGGTCTTCGCGAAGGACGGGATCTAGGGGAGCTCCACCGCCCATGACCGCCCCCCGTGTGGCGCTCGACGTGATGGGCGGCGACCGCGCCCCCCGCGCGATCGTGGAGGGCGCCCTGCGCGCCTGCTCACCGGCCTTCGCGCGACCCGTACCGGCCGAGCGCATCGTGCTCGTCGGCCGCCGGCCCGTGATCGAAGGCCTCCTGGAGGAGCTCGGCGGCAACCCGGGCTTCGAGATCGTCCACGCCGAGGACGTGATCGAGATGCACGAGTCGCCGGCGACCGCCCTGCGGACGAAGCGCGACTCGTCGATCGGGGGCTGCGTGCGCCTGGTGCGCGAGGGTCGCGCCGGAGCGGTGATCGGCATGGGCAACACCGGCGCCGCGGTGGGGGCCAGCACCCTGGGCCTGGGGACCCTGCCCGGGGTCCGCCGACCGGGGATCGCGGTCACCCTGCGCCTGACCGGCAAGCCGCTGACGGTGATCGACATGGGCGCCAACCTGGAGCCCAAGCCCGAGCACTTGCTTCAGAACGGCCTGATGGGCGCGGCCTACATGCGGGGTGCCCTCGGGGTCGAGCGCCCGCGCGTGGGCTTGCTCAACGTCGGCGAGGAAGAGTCCAAGGGCACCGACGAGTTGCGCGAGGCCCACCGCCTGCTCGCCGCGTCCGCCCTGGACTTCGTCGGCAACGTCGAGGGCAACGACCTGTTCGCCGACAAGGTGGACCTCGTGGTCACCGATGGGTTCACCGGCAACGTCGTGCTGAAGCTGCTCGAGCAGTTCGCGGGTTTCCTGCTCGGGCTCGTGCGCTCGGAGTTGGTCCAGGCCGGACACGACCTGCCCCCCGACGTCGCCGCCAGCTTGCGCAAGCACATCGACTACAGCGAGTACGGTGGAGCGCTCCTGCTCGGCGTGGCCGGCGTGGTCGTGATCGGCCACGGACGCTCGGACGCCCACGCGGTGGCCAGCGCGCTGAACCAGGCCACCGTGGCCCTGGACTCGGGCGTCAACGAGGGGATCGTGCGCGGCATCGAGCGCTCCGCGCGGCCTGCTCCGGGCTGACGCAGCGGGGCTCGGTCCCGTGCGCCGGGCTTCCGCCGGGCCCGCCGGGCTGGCACACTCCCGCCCGTCGGGGACCGTTCCGGCCCCCGATCGCCCCCACTCCGCCAACGCCATGGACCCTCGATGACCAGCGCGCCCCGGATCCAGGTCGGGATCGCCGGAACGGGCTCGTACGTTCCCGAGCGAGTGATCGACAACGACTGGTTCACCCAGTTCACCGACACCAGCGACGAGTGGATTCGCCAGCGCACCGGCATCGTCCAGCGGCGCTTCGTGGAGGAGGGCCAGACGACGTCCGACATGTGCCTGCGGGCGGCGCGTCGGGCCCTCGAGGACGCCCGCGTCGCGCCCGACGAGCTCGACCTGATCCTGGTCGCGACGGTCAGCCCCGACCAGTACCTGCCGGCCTGCGCGCCCCTCGTGCAGGCGGGGCTCGGCGCCCAGCGGGCCGGAGCCCTCGACGTCAGCGCGGCGTGCAGCGGATTCGTCTCGGTGCTGGCCCTGGGCGAGGGGCTGATCGCCGCCGGCCGCGCGCGCAAGGTGCTCGTGATCGGGGCCGAGACGCTCTCGGCCTTCCTCGACCGCTCCGACCGCGGCTCTTGCATCCTGTTCGGGGACGGCGCCGGCGCGGCCGTGCTGACGGCGCACTCCGAGTGCGCCCAGGGCGAGGTGCTGCGCACCTCGATGGGCGCCGACGGGGAAGGCTACGACTTCATCCAGATGACCGGCGGCGGCTCGCGCCGACCCCCGACGCACGACACGGTCGAGGCCGGCGAGCACTTCATCCGCGTGAAGGGCCGGGAGGTCTACAAGTTCGCCGTGCTGAAGATGGGCCAGCTGATCGGTGAGATGCTCGAGGGCATCGAACCGTCCGACCTGGGCCTGATCGTCCCGCACCAGGTGAACCGGCGCATCATCGAGGCGGCCGTCGAGCGCTTCGACATCCCGCCAGAGAAGGTGATGATCAACATCGACAAGTACGGCAACACCTCGGCCGCCAGCGTCGCGATCGCGCTCGACGAGGCGCGCCGCCAGGGCCGCTTGGTCCCGAACAAACACGTGGTGCTCGTAGCCTTCGGCGCGGGCCTGACCTGGGCCGCGGCGCTGCTGCGTTGGTGAGCCGCCGGCGCGGAGGACGAGCGACATGAGAGCCGAGATCGTGCAGGAAGGCGCGGGCATCCTCTTCCCCGGCCAGGGCGCGCAGTTCGAGGGCATGGGCCGCGACTGGGCCGAGGCCTTCGAGGTCGCCCGGCGCACCTTCGAGGAAGCCGACCGCGTCCTGGGCTTCCCGCTCAGCGAGACCTGTTGGAGCGGCGGCGAGGCGGTGAACCGCACCGATGTCGCGCAGCCGGGCATTTTCGTCACCAGCGTGGCCATCGTCCGCGTGCTCGAGGAGCACGGCCTGCGACGCGAGCGCGCGGCGCTGACGGCGGGCCTCTCGCTCGGCGAGTACACCGCCCTGTGGTGCGCCGGCTCGCTCGAGTTCGCCGACGGGCTGAGGCTGGTGCGCCTGCGCGGCGCGGCGATGCAGGACGCCAGCGAACGGATCCCGAGCGGGATGCTCTCCCTGATGGGCGCGGACGAGGGCCAGGCCCGATCGCTCGCCGAGGCTGCCTCGGCGGTGGGCATCTGCTCGGTCGCGAACCTCAATGCGCCGGGCCAGGTCGTGTTGTCCGGCGAACGGGTCGCCCTGGACGCCGCCGAGTCCCTGGCCGCCGAACACGGCGTGCGGCGCACTCGACGTCTGGTCGTCGCCGGCGGCTTCCACTCCGAGTGCATGCGGCCCGCCGCGGACCGCCTGGCGGCGGCGCTCGGCGACGTGCCGCTGCAGAGCCCGCGGATCCCCTTCGTGACCAACGTCACCGGGGCGCCGAGCAGCGACGTGGAGACCATCCGCGAACAACTCGCGGCCCAGGTCTGCGCCCCGGTGCGCTGGGAGCAGGGCCTGCGCTGGGCGCTCGCCCAGGGCGTCCGCACCTACCTCGAGCCGGGCCCGGGAACGGTGCTCGCCGGGTTGATGAAGAAGATCGACCCGGGGGCCGAGGTGCGCTCGGCCGCCACGCCGGCGGACGTCCTCTCCTGACCCCGGCGCGCGTTGCAGTCCCCTGGCGGCCCCCGTATAGTCCCCGCGCCTCCCGAGGAGGCCCAGCGTTGAGCGAAGCGAGCCCCCGTCCCCGGCCCCTCCTGGGCAAGGTCGCCCTGGTCACGGGCGCCTCCCGCGGCATCGGCCGAGCGATCGCCGTGCGCCTGGCCCAGGACGGCGCGCGGGTGGCCTGCGTGGCCACCCGGGCCGAGAACTGCGCCGAGACGGTGGCCGAGTGCAGCCGCGCGAGCGAGGGCGCCGCCGCCTTCGGGGTCGACGTGGGGGTGACCGCGGCGGTCGCGGACCTCGTCGAGCGCGTGCAGAACGAGCTCGGTGGCCTGGACCTGCTCGTGAACAACGCCGGCCTGACCCGCGACCAACTGCTCCTGCGCATGAAGGAGGAGGACTTCGACCGCGTGATCGAGGTCAACCTCAAGGGCGCCTGGAACTTCGCCCGCGCCGCCGCGCGCCCGCTGATGAAGGTCAAGGGACGCATCGTGAACATCAGCTCGGTGGTGGGCCTGACGGGCAATGCCGGGCAGTCGAACTACGCGGCCAGCAAAGCGGGCCTGATCGGCCTGACGCGTTCGCTCGCCAAGGAACTTGCCGGCCGCAACGTGACCGTCAACGCGGTGGCGCCGGGCTACATCGAGACCGACATGACCTCGGCGATCAGCGCCCAGGCGGCCGAGGAGTTGCGCGCGCGCATCCCGCTCGGACGCATCGGCGTCGCCGAGGACATCGCCGAAGCGGTCGCGTACCTCTGCGGGCCGGGCGGAGCCTACGTCACCGGACAGACCCTGGTCGTGGACGGGGGGCTCTCGCTGTGAGCACCGCGGCCACGCTCGTGCAAGGAACGCGCCCCGTCGGCGGGTTCCCGGAGCACCCGGACTCCTCGGGTCCGGCTCCAAGTCCCGCGCGAGAGACGCGGGGGTTCTACGACCTCACGGATCGGTTGCGTCGGCCCCTGGACCAGGGTTGGTTCCCTGGCCGGCCGCCGCGGCGGTCCCCTCCAGCACAGACCCAACACAGACAAGGAAGCCAGCGGTGAGCGATACCTCCATCGAAGAGCGCGTCAAGCGCATCGTCTGCGATCAGATGGGCGCCACGCCCGACAAGATCACCCGCGAGACGTCCTTCATCAACGACCTGGGGGCCGACTCCCTCGACACGGTCGAGCTCGTGATGGAGTTCGAGGACGAGTTCGAGATCTCGATCCCCGACGAGGACGCGGAGAAGATCCAGACCGTCGGCGCGGCCATCGACTACATCACGGCCAAATCCTGAGGTCCCGCGCGGGGGCTCCGCGCTCCCGGTCGCGGCCGGGCGGTTCGACGTCGGCATCGGGCCCCGTGCCCGCGCGCCCCGCGCCCGCCCGGCTCCTCCCCATCCGACCCCGTCCTACCCCGTCCGACCCAACGCGGTCGCGATCGACCCTCCGACCGCAGGTTCGCCGAGCGCGGGGCTTCCCTCCCCGGTTCGACCCCACGCTCCCGGCCCGCGCCCGTGACCTCGGGCCGAACCAGGCTCCAGTCAACCCCGTCCCCACACCATGGAGGCCCCGACGTGCGGCGCGTAGTCATCACCGGCCTTGGGACCGTCAACCCCCTGGGCCTCGAGATCGAGACCACCTGGCGGCGCCTGCTCGCGGGCGAGAGTGGGGTGGGGCGCATCACGCGCTTCGACACCTCCGCGCACGCGGTACACATCGCCGCCTGCGTCGAGTGGGACCCGGCCCAGCACTTCGCCGGACCCGACCTGCGCAAGCTCGACCCGTTCACGATGTGGGCCCTGATGGCCTCGGCCCAGGCCCTCGCCGACGCCGGGTTGGCCGACGTGAAGGAGCTCCCCGAGTCCGTGCGCGACCGCTACGGCGCCATCCTGGGCACCGGGATCGGGGGCATCACGGGCATCGAGGAACAACACATCCTGATGATGGAGAAGGGCCCACGCCGCGTCAGCCCGCACTTCATCCCGCGCATCATGGCCAACGCCGTCAGCGGGCAGGTCGCGATCGACTTCGGCCTGCGGGGCACGGCCTTCACCACCTCCAGCGCCTGCGCCTCCTCCGGTCATGCGATCGCCGCCGCCTACCGGGCGATCCAGGTCGATGAGGCGGACCTGGTCGTCACCGGCGGCTCGGAGTCCGCGACGACGCCCCTGGGGTTGGCGGGCTTCTGCTCGGCCAAGGCCCTCTCCACCCGCAACGACGATCCCAGCGCGGCCTCGCGGCCCTTCGACCGCGACCGCGATGGGTTCGTGATGGGGGAGGGCTGCGGCGTCCTGGTCTTCGAGGAGCTCGAGCACGCCCGCAAACGCGGCGCGCGCATCTACGCCGAGGTCAAGGGCTACGGTTCGACCGACGACGCCTTCCACATCACCGCTCCCAAGGAGGACGGGGACGGACCGGCGCGGGCCATGACCCTGGCCCTTGAGCGCTCGCGGATCTCCCCCGAGGAGGTCGACTACATCAACGCGCACGGCACCAGCACGCGCTACAACGACGCCATCGAGACGCGCGCGATCCATCGCACGTTCGGCGCGCACGCGCGCAAGCTGGCGGTCTCCTCGACCAAGTCGATGATCGGGCACCTGTTGGGCGCGTCGTCCGCGATCGAGCTCGTCGCGACCGCGCTGGCCGTGCACCACGGACAGATCCACCCGACGCGCAACTACACCACGCCGGACCCGGACTGCGACCTCGACTACGTGCCGGGCGAGGCCCGTGAACGTCGCGTGCGCAACGCGCTCTCGAACTCCCTGGGGTTCGGCGGTCACAACATCTCGATCTGTATCGGCGAGGTCCAGGGCTGACCCTGGACCGCTCCGCGCGCCCCGCTCCGAGCCAGGGGCCCGTGCGCGCCGGAGGTCCGGGCCCGCGGCCCCCTCGCGTGGTAGGATCGCCGTTTCCCAGCGCCCGATGGGGCGCTCCCCGATCACCCCGGGCCCTCCGGGGAACCCACCCCGAGCCCCCCCAAGGAGCGATCCGTGCACCAGAAGTTCCGTGAACTCCTGCTCCAGTACAAGAAGGACGTCTTCCACGCCGAGCACAACAAGCAGAGCGTCGATCAGATCGCGTCGGAGTGCATGCACGTCACCGAGGAGGTGCTGCAGGAGAAGTTCAGCTACCACTTCCACAAGCTGCCCGACGCCGGCCGCGCGGAGATCATCAACATGATCAACAACTACACGCGCGAGGCGATCCTCCCGCCCATCGTCGAGAAGCTGGTTCACCGCCAGATGCTCCTCGAGCGTCGACAGGAAGCGCTCCTGCACCTGCTCGAGCAGGCCTTCGAGACCCTCTCGAGCGGCCTCACCGACACGGTCTCCTCCTGAACGCCGCCGCGCCCACGACGCCGATCCGACACGGGAGCGGGTCGCGGGCGGCGAGGTCCCGGACCGATCCATGAACGTACGCGAGAGGTCCCTGCGGGAACGGTTGCGGGGCCACGGACAGGAACACCTGTTCGACTTCCTCGACCGTCTCGGACCCGGGGAACGCGAGCGCTTCCTGGACCAGCTCGAGGCCCTCGACCTCGAGCGGGTCGCGGAGTTCCGCGGACTCCTGGAGGGACCCGCTCCCGAGGCCGGATCCGCGTTCGAGCCGCCGGATCTCTTTCCCCTCGAGCGCGGTCCCGACGAGGAACGCCGCGCAGCCCAGGCGCGGCGGCGCGGCGAGGAGCTGCTGAGCGAGGGCCGCGTCGGCTACCTGCTGGTCGCGGGCGGCCAGGCCTCGCGGCTGGGGATCCTGCAGCCCAAGGGCTGCTTCCCCGTGGGCCCCGTCAGCGGCCGCAGCCTGTTCGAGTGGCACGCGCGACGCCTGCTCGCCGCGCAACGACGCCACGGCGCTCCGACGCCGTTCTACGTGATGACCTCGCCGGCCAACGACGCCGCGACGCGCGCGTTCTTCGAGGCCCAGGGCTACTTCGGGCTCGATCCGGCGGACGTGCACTTCTTCAGCCAGGCGATGCTGCCCGCGCTCGACCCCGAGGGGCGGATCCTGCTCTCCGGGCCTGGCGAGCTCTTCCTCGCGCCCAGCGGTCATGGCGGCGTGTTGTCGGCCTTCCGGGACTCCGGCGGCCTGGCCGACGCCCGCGCCCGTGGCCTGGCGGTCCTCTCGTACTTCCAGGTCGACAACCCGCTCGCGCGCCCCGCCGATGCCTTCTTCCTCGGCCTGCACGCGCTCGAAGGGGCCGAGATGTCGAGCAAGGTCGTCTCCAAGCGCGACGCGCACGAGAAGGTCGGTGTCCTGGGGCGCGCCGACGGCCGCCTGGGCTGCATCGAGTACTCCGACCTGCCCGCCGCGCTGCGCGAGGCCCGGGACGGTGAGGGACAGCTCCTGTTCCGCGCCGGCAACATCGCCGTGCACGCCTTCGACCTCGGGTTCCTCGAGCGCATCACGGGCTCGCGCCTGAGCTTGCCCTGGCACCTGGCGCGCAAGGGCGTCCAGGCCCTCGACGGCACGGGACGGGCCGTCGAGCGCGAGGGCATCAAGTTCGAGACGTTCGTGTTCGACGCCCTCGGACTGGCCGAGCGCACCTTGACCGTCGAGGTCGACCGCGCCCTCGAGTTCAGCCCGCTCAAGAACGCCGCCGGTCCCGATTCGCCCGAGAGCGTGCGCCGCGACCTCGTGAACCTCTTCCTGCGCTGGCTCGAACAGGCCGACCTCGAGCCGCCCGCGCCGGACGGGGAGGGGCTCGCGCCGCTGGAGGTCGATCCGCTCCTCGCCGAGGACGCCGAGGAGTTCCGCCGCGCCGCGCCACGTGCGCCGCGGCGCCTGGAGACCGGACACCTCTACGAAGACGGGGCATCGTGACACCTGCCGACGACGGGCTGGGCACGCGACTCGCGGGGCGAACGGTGTGCGTGCTCCTGGGGGGGCGCTCGAGCGAACGCGAGGTCTCGCTCGACTCGGGCCGCGCCGTCACGGCGGCCCTCGAGCTGGGCCAGCGGCGTGCGCTCGATCGCGGCGAGGACGCCCCGCGCTCGGTGGTCGCGGTCGAGATCGCGGTCGATGGCCGTTGGTTGCTGGCGGGCGAGCCACTCGAGCCCGCCCAGGCGCTCTGCCGGCTTCCCCTCGGCACGGTCTTCTTCCTCGCGCTACACGGCGGCGAGGGCGAGGGCGGCGTCGTCCAGGGCCTGCTCGAGGGGGCGGGGCGCGACTACACCGGCTCGGGGGTGGCCGCCTCGTCGCTGTGCCTCGACAAGCACCGCACGCGGCTGGTGCTCGCCGATGCCGGGCTGCGCGTCGCGCCCGGGCACCTGGTGCGGCCGGAGGCTTGGGGCCGGGACCGGGGCGCCGAAGTCGCGCGCCTCGAAGCCCTCGGCGGCGCAGCGTGGTTCGTGAAGCCCAATCGCGGAGGTTCGTCCCTGGGCGTGGTCCAGGTCGAATCCCACGGGGCGCTTCGCGGCGCGGTCGAGGCCGTCCTCGGCGCGGGGGACGCGGCCCTGGTCGAGGCGCGCGTGGCGGGTGTCGAGGCGACCTGCGGCGTGCTCGGGAACCGCGGCGAAGCGCTGCGCGCGCTGCCTCCGGTCGAGATCCGACCCCGGGGAGCGGGCTACTTCGACTACCGCGAGAAGTACGACGCCGCCGGCGCGCTGGAGTTGTGCCCCCCGGAGGGCTTCGACCCCGCCATCGTGGAGCGCTTGCAGGAGCTCGCCCGTCGCGCCCACGAGGTCGCCGGCTGCGACGGCGTCTCGCGCACCGACTTCATCGTCCCCGCGGATGGGGGCGATCCCGTGGCGCTCGAGATCAACACCCTGCCCGGCATGACCGCCCGCTCGCTCGTGCCCCGTTCGGCCGAGATCGCCGGCCTCGACTTCCCCGCGTTGTGCCTCGAACTCGTGCGCCTGGGCCTGCGCGCGCGGCGGGAGCGGCCGGCGTGAGCGCGCGCCGGCTACGCGTGGCGGTGGTGGGGGCGCGCGGCCGCATGGGCCGCTTCGCGGTCGGGTTGCTCGCGGGCTGCGAGGACTTCGAGGTCGTGGCCGAGCTCGAGCGCGAGGACGACCTGCCCACGCGCCTGGTGGCGAGCGGGGCGGAGCTGGGACTGGACCTGACGGTCGCCGGCCTTGGCGCGGCCCACGGCCTGGCGATGCTCGAGCGCGGCGTGCGTCCGGTGATCGGCACCAGCGGCGTCTCCCTCGAGCAGAACCGCGAGCTCGACGAGCTCGCGCGCCGCCGCGGGCTGGGCGGTCTCGTGGTGCCCAACTTCAGCCTCGGGGTGTGGTTGATGCAGCGCTGCTGCGAGCTCGTCGTCGAGCACCTCCAACGCGCGGAGATCCTCGAGACGCACCACGAGCGCAAGCGCGACGCGCCCTCGGGCACGGCCCTCGACACCGCCGAACGCATGGCCGCGCGTCTGGGGACGGACCCCGGCCGATTCCCGATCCACTCCCTGCGCCTGCCCGGCCCCCACTCCAACCAGGAGGTCGTCTTCGGCGGCCAGGGCGAGCTCCTGCGCATCGCCCACGAGACCTACGGCATCGAGTCCTTCGGCCCCGGCATCCTGCTCGCCCTGCGCCACGCCCACACTGCCCTCGGCGTCGCCCGCGGCCTGGGCGCCGCCCTCGCCGACTCACAAGCGCAGCCCTGAGCTCGCGCCGCGCTGGACCACCTTGCGCGCCAGACGAACCTCTCGCTCCCGCACCTCACCCGCCCCTTGCAGAAGCCCTCCCCATCCCCGATGCTGACGCTCCCCTGCCGGGGTGGCGAAATGGCAGACGCGATGGATTCAAAATCCATTACCCGCAAGGGTGTAGGGGTTCGAGTCCCCTCCTCGGTACCAGGGGGGCTGGTGGGCGGCGGTGGGGGAGGGGCGTGAGCCTGCCGGCGCAGCAGGTGGGAGCGGGCGATCCCCTCGCGGCGGCCCTGATGCCCGTGCTGCTGCATCGGCTCAACAACGCCACGCAGTTGCTCGAGACCCTGGGCTCGCTGGCGCGGCTCGACGCGGAGCGGGACTGGATCGGGGAGCGCAGCGCCGATCTCGCCGAGGTGAGCGCGCGCGTCGAGGAGCTGGGATACGTGCTGGCGGTGTTGGCCTCGGCGGCGGGCGCGGACCTGCTGCAGGAGCGGCGCGATCCCCGGGGCCTGGAGCTGCTGGTCGGCGCGGCACGGGATGCCCTGCGCCGCGAGCGACGGCCGCTGGCGGAGCCCCCGGGGCCATTACCCCGACTCGCGGCGGCGGCGGGCGCGGGGTGGGAGGCGCCCTGGGCGGTGGCTTCGGTGCTCTTTGCCGCCGGGCGGGACGGCGACGGCGCGCGGGAGTTGTGTTGGTCCCTCGAGTCGGCGGAGGGGGCCGGTAGCCTGAGCGTCGAGGTGGCGCCCGGCGCGTCCCTTTCGACGTTGGTCGAGCGGCTCGCGACCCGCGGAGGTGGGGTGCGCCTCGAACTCATGGGCGAGGCCGCGCGTCTGTGGCTGCCGGTGGGTTGGCTGCGCTTCGAGGCCCGGACGTGAGCTTCCTCGGGCGCCTGTTCGGAGGCCGAGCCCGAACCGAGGCGCCACGCGGGGACCCGGGGCGCATCGCCGAGGTCGAGGCGGTGCTCGACGAACTCCGTCCGGCGCTGGCGCTCGACGGCGGGGACGTGCGCCTGGTCGCGGTCGGAGAAGCGGGCGAAGTCGAGCTCGAGCTCGTCGGCGCTTGCCATGCTTGCGCGGTGCGCTCGCTCACCATCGCAGGCGCCCTCGAGCCGCGCCTGCGCGAGCGGCTCGACTGGGTGCGCTCGGTGCGCGAAGTCCGCGGTTGAACGCAAGGCGGGGCAGCGCGCTCGCCGTCGAGCGCGCGGCCCGCGAGAAGCTCAGTTGGCGACCGAGGTCGAACTCCCGACGAAGGCGCCGCTCGCGTCCAGCACGAGCGTCTGGAAGACCAACGTGCCAGCCAGGTTGCCCGGGTCGAAGTAGCTGAAGACACCCTGGCCGTTCGCGTCGACCGGCGTGTAGAACGGCAGCCGGCGCAGGGCGGAGGGCGCGACGCCGGTGTGGAGCTGGAAGCCGAAGGCGCCGAGGAAGTAGCTCGTCTCGATCGGGTTCCAGATCGCGGACGACTGCCACAGGACGAGCAGGCCGCCGCCCGCAGGCGCGCCGGTGACGGTCAGCTCGCCGGTCGAACCCGACTGGGCGAAGCTCGCCTGCGGGCGTTGCGGCCGAACGGTGCGAATCTGGCCGCCCGAGGTGTAGGTCAGGAAGACCCCGTCCGCGGGCTGGTAGGGGAAGAAGTGACCGAGCCGGCCGCCGGCGCGCAGCTCGATGCTCCCGATCCAGTCCTGGCTCTCGACGACGGTCGAGACCAGGTTGCCGCCGGCGGAGAAGAGCCGGATGCGGCTCGTGGCCCCGAAGGCCGACTCGGCGACCACGATGCCGCCGAGCACGGCATCGACCGCCATCGACGCGCCGCCATCCAGCGCGGGCACGACGACGGTCGCGTCCGCCACCCCGAGCAGGACGCCCGAAGCGACCTGGACCGCGCTCCAGCGCAGCACCTGCGAGCTTCCCGGCGGCGGCGGGAAGGACCCGCTGACGGTCGTGTAGAAGAGCGAGCCGTTGTTGCCCAGGGCGAGCGGGCCGGACGCTCCCGGGAGGGCGGCCAAGGGGCGAACCGCCCCGGTGTGGACGTTCACCTCGAGCAGGTCGTTGCCGCAACCGAAGCCGCAGGTCGCGGCGCTGACGACGGCCAGGTTCTCGTCGAGGTAGACCGCGTCGAAATTGAAGATCGCGCTCGCCACGAGGGCGAGGCCGCCGCCCCCGAGGCCCACGCGGTAGAGGCCGTGGTTCGAGCTCTCGCCCACGAGGGCCGTGGAGGCGCTGGGCGAGATCGCGACGAAGCTCGGGAAACCGAAGCCCGGCAAGGAGCCGAGGTTCGCGAGGAAGGCCCCGCCGGCCGAGTAGAGGTCGACGGTCAGGCCGTCGAACACGACGCGTTCACCGCCGGGGAGCGTCGCGAAGGCAGAGCCGGGCACGGGCACCGGTTGCTGGGCCGTCTGGGCGAAGCCCGGGAACACGCTGTCCTGGGCGGAGAGGGGCAGGGAGAGGGCGAGGAGCGCCAGGGCGCTCGGCGCGATGGGGGTGCGCATGGGATCGGGACTCCGTTCGATACCGCGTCGAAGGCGGCCGCGGGGAGTGCATCGTCGATCGATGCGTCGATCCGAGACCCCGCGCGGGAGTCCTCCCGCCGGGAGCGCGGAGTCGGCCCAATCCCCGAGGCCGGTCGTCCGAGAGCGCTCGTCGCAGGTCTCCTGACTCGCCGTTTCTCCGGCCGCCCAGCCTTCCCAAGCCCTCTGGCGAGTGCTCAGTGACCCGGATCCGCCTAGGCGGATCCCTCGGGAGCGACCGGCTCACGACTCACAGTGGCGGGACCGTGCAGGGTTCTCACCTGCTTCCCTCACGAAGAGCGTTGCCGGGTTGTGAAGACCTGACCCTACTCGCGTGGATCGCGGGGGTCAAGCCCCGGCGCGCGGACGTGCGAAGCCGCAGTAGCGAACCTCACCACGGGCTGCTAGTGCACGGTCCCGCCCGGGCGCGGGGGCAGGGGTTCCTCGAAGCGCAGCGGTTCGTCCCCGTCGAGGGGTGCGGGATCGGTGGGGAGTTCGTCCTCCACTTCCCGCGCCGCGTCGGCGGGCTCGCCCTGGGCTTCGTCGCCCTCGAACCAGCCACGGATCCGGGCCGCGTCCTCCGCGCCCACGTAGAGCTGCAGGCGCGTCGTGACCGTCGTGAGGAGTCGTCGGCTCTCGGCCTGCTGCAGGCTCTCGGAGGCCCACACCGTCGGCCCCAGGTACGAGACCGCGACGAGGAAGGCCGCGTGCAAGACGAGCGCCGTGAGCAAGCCCGCGACGAGCCCGCCGAAACGATCGACCGGACCCAGGCGCACCGCCTCGAGCGTGCGTCGTCCGAGATTGCCGAGGAGGCTCGCGATCACCAGCACCGCGAGGAACAGGAGCAACCAGACGAGCCCATTGGCCACGGGTCCGGGCAGGTCGCTCAGCCGCTGGAAGTCGGGCCCGAAGCGGGGCGCGAGCGCGCGCGCGACGGCGACCGCCGCGGCCAGACCCAGGAGGCGGATCACCTGCCACCAGAGCCCGCGCAGGGCGCCCAAGAACCCGAAGAGTGCGAGCAAGCCCAGCCCGACCAGGTCGAGCCAGTGCAGGCCCGCAGCCGCCGGGGCGGGATCCTGGATCAGGAGCGCGGGGAGCTGGACGAGCGCGGACATGGGTGGGTGGGGGATAGGGGCGCACCCTAGCGCAGGAGCGGACCCGATGGAACGAGGCCCACCCGGGGATCCGATCGACGCGCCGGAGGCCTACAATGCTCGGCCGCGGCGACGCCGTCGGAGGATCGAACCGGTGCTGGAACCCGAACAACTGGAGCAGGGCCTCGTGCTCTTCGAGCGCCTCGTGCGGGAGGACGAGGGTCTGCGCGAGGACTTCCGCCGCAGCGCCGCCCAGTACTTCCTGGCCGGGGCAGGTCCCGATCCGACGACCCCCGAGGGCATCTCGGCGGCCCGCCGGCACCTGGAGTGGTTCCTGTTCGAGCGTATCGGCGATCCGATCCGCGAGCTGGTCGCCGAGCAGTTGCTCGATCGTTGGCGCGCGAACGCCGATCCCGAGCTCGCCGCCCACGAGCAGACCTTCCTCGAGAGCCACGCCGGAATCTTCGCCGTCACCGACGTCGATCCGGGGCAGGGGGCCTGGCTCGAGGACCTCGCCGGTCTGGGCCGCTATCCGGTGGCCGAGGCCGAAGCCTCGCACCTGTTCGCCGTCGACGACCTGATCGTGGGCCGCCTGTTCCCCGTGGGGGACTCGCTCTACCGCATCTCGCACGGCGCGGGCTTCTTCCGCGAGCCCGACCTGGTGCGGGCGCTCGAGGACGACATGCAACGCCTGCGCCGCAACCGCTCGCACCAGGTGCTGCGCATCGCCCAACGCGAGCTCGAGGCCACCTTCTGGGGAGCGGAGCGCTGGGGTGGCGGCGGCGATCCGGTGGGGGACGCGCGCCGGAGCCTGCTCGCCGGCGGCCTGACGCCGGAGCGCGCCGATGCGATCCTGGCCGCCCTGCGCGCCGCGCCCCTCGAGGCGTCGAACCGCACGCCCGGCTACGGCGACCCGCTGGGGGACGTGCTCGATGACCTCGCCTTCGACTCCGCGGTCGACCTGGGCGAGGCGCGCGTGGCTCTGCTCCTGGCCTGGCAGCACATGGGTCGCGCCGCGTCGGCCGTGGGCGCCCCGGGACCGGCGGCGGCCCCGTCCCCGGACGCACCGGAAACCGAGGCCGAGACCGACGTGCGGCGTGCGGTGGCCGAACTCGACCAGCGCCTGCAGGCCGGCCAGGACGTACTGGCGTGCTTCGACGAACTCGAGCGCACCCTCGGGCTCGACGCCTTGCCCGACCCGGAAGAGGACGAGGTCGATTCGGCGTCCGCGCGACGGAGGCCGGGGGCGGGCCGGGACGCGGGCGAGGACGACGGCCTGGAGGGCGAGGATCCGTCCGACACGGAGCTCGGCGAGTCGTCGAAGGTCCCGGACTTCCCGGGAGTGGTCGGCGCGATGGTCGAGGAATTCCTGTGGGAGCAGGAGACCTTGGGCAGCGCGCTCGATCCGACCCAGACCCAGTGCCTGCGCCTGTTCGCGCACATCGAGCGCGAACTCGGGGTCTTCGAGGAACTCGCCCTCTCGAACGTCCTGCGCTTCGCCGTGTTCTGGTTGCCCGAGCGGGGAGCCCTCGGGGGGGAAGCGGAGGCCCTCGCCGCCCTGGATGCGCTCGAGCGATTCTGCCGCTGGTCCGAGGAACAGCACGCGCTGACGCAGTTCGCGGGCGCGGCCGACAAGTTGGCCGACCTGCGACCCGGGCTCGCCCGCGCAACGGTGGCCAACCGTGTCTGTGGCGCCGGGCACGCAAACGCGCAAGCGGACGATGGCGAGACGGGCGAGCTCTTCGAGTTCCGCACCGCCACCCGCGGCCGCGCTCGACTTCGCGACTCCCACGGCGACGAGTTGGAGTTCCAGGCGGATCCCGAGGTCCTGCGTTGGCTCCAGCCCGGAGACCGCCTGCGCGCCAGCCACGCGGATGGCAGCCTGCGCATCCACCGTTGTTATCCGCCGCAGATCGCCCAGCTCGTCTGAGTCCGGGCCCGATTCAACGCTCTGCGTGACGGACCGGGATCTGGATCTCGCAGCGCAGCTCGCTCCAGTCGTTCACCGAGCCGGGCTCGACCAGGTACACCTCGCGGATCGGGCCGTCCTCGACCCAGCGCAGGCCCGCCATGTACGCGAAGAGTGCCGGGTAGGCCCGCGGCACCTCGGGGTAGGCTCCGGAGACCAGGGCGTAGGCGACGGTCGTGCTCGGCAGGACGTCGAACGCGAGCGGTGCGGCGGGCAGGAATTCGCGATCGACCGGGATGCAGGCCCGCGAGCGCAACTCGTCGATCGGGACCCGGCCCGGGTCGTCGTAGAACAGGGCGAAGGGCGGTCCCGCCGGGCGCAGGCCCTGGTCGAGCAACGCGCGTTGCAGCCGCGGCAGCAGCGCCCCGGTCCCCAGGTACGAGCCGCGGTGCTCGAGGTACACATAGGGCTGATCGAGGCGGTGCTTCCACTCGACGTGCACGTCCTCGAAGGGCGGGTGGCTGACGCGCACGTCGGGGACGTACGACCACGGCGGCGGATCGCTCTGTCCCGACACGTCGCGACGACCGGCCGCCGGCCCCTGGCAGCCCAGGAGGCTCGCGGCGAGTGCAGCACCCATGGCCCAGGTCCACACGGGCCGGTGCCCACGTTCGCGCGAGGCCGCGTGGACTCGGAACTCGGGGCCGGACGCGATGGGCATCTGCGACGCGCGGGAGGGCTTCACGGACGCAGGCTACCAGGCCCTGGCTCCCAGCCCCAGGCAGCATGCGGTCCGCGGGTTCGGTCGGCCTCCCGACCTAATCGGTGCCGGGCGGAGGCTGGATCGGGGTGGTCCAAGCGGCCGAACGCAGGCCATCACGAGCGTCCGATAATGTACGTTATGTTTCTCTAGACGGCGTCCCGAAGGCACGGAGGCCGACCCGGCCCGCGCTCAGCCGGATCGGCGGCGCACCTCCCTGTCGGTCCCCGTGGGCCGGTGAACGCGCCCCGCGCGCGACCCCTCCGACGGGAGCGGGTCGCGCGGCGGCCTCCGGTCGCGAGCGCGCCGTGCTCGATCCATCCGCCGACGATCCGATCCCGGCGCGCGGACACAGGCCAGTTCGCGCGCGCCCGCCCTCGAAGGTCGGCCCCGATCCCGATAGCGTGTCCGCCGCGAACCGTCGCCCTCCCGCGACGAGTGCCGCACGGACCCACACCCGTCGATCCTCCCTCCGATGGCCCAGAAGAACTGCTTCATGAACGCCGCGCGGCCCTGCGACCTGACGTGCAAGGCCGCCTTCGAGGTGGACGACCCGGTCGACAACATCGACTGCTATTTCATCTGGCTCGCATACCACATGGGCGAGGGCTTCTTCGAGGTGAAGCGGTCGCTGGAAGGCGTGCCCGGGTTCCCCGGCTCGCCGGGTGCCGGCTCGACCCCGCCCTCGGGCGCCGGCCCCAGCGGTGGCCCCGGTCCCTCCAGCAAGGGCCCGAAGGGCCCGAAGGGCTTCCCGAACAACTGACGGCGGATGACTCCCGCGCGACGACGGCGAAGCGGACGGGCTCGCGGGCGGGCCGCGTCCGGAGCCGCAGCGGCGGCCCGCGCGGGAGAGCCCCGGCGGGGGACCCGCGTCCCCCACCGTGGCTTCGCGCGCCCTGTCCCGGTCGCGCCTTCGAGAGGCAGACGCCGTGGATGCCGCGCCAGCACCCACCGAACGGCAAAAGAGCGCAGGCGAACGTTGCCCCGCCTGGGGGTCCTCCGTAGTTTCCTACGCTCCACGATCCGCGGCACACCCGCTCGATCGTCGGCGTAACCCACCCGGAGCCGCCTTCACCGCCTGACGTCCCCGCGGACGCACCGTCCCATGACACGCTGGCTGCGCACCACGTTCACCAGTTCTATCGGCCGCAAGGCGCTGATGGCCATCACGGGCCTGCTCTTGGTCGGCTTCCTGGTCGTCCACCTGCTCGGAAACCTGACCCTCTACAAGGACGCCGACGGCGCCGCCTTCGGTCAGTACGCCCAGGCGCTGCACGATCTCGGCCCGGCGCTGTGGATCGCCGAGATCGGCCTCCTGGTGCTGTTCCTGGTCCACATCGCGCTGGGTCTGCAGGTTTCGCTGAAGAACCGCGAGGCCCGCCGCGCGGCCTACCGGCAACGCGCGAACCACGGCGGGCGCACGCTGGGCTCGGGCACGATGCCGATCACCGGCATCCTGGTGGGCATCTTCCTCGTGATCCACATCGTGGACTTCCGCGTCCAGACCGAGACCCCGGCCGACCTGGCCGGCATGGTCCACGAGCGACTCTCGCAGGCCCTGGGCGCGTTGATCTACATCGGCGGCGTCCTGGCCCTGGGGATCCACCTCAGCCACGGCTTCGCGAGCGCTTTCCAGACGCTGGGCATCAACCACCCCAAGTACACGCCCGCCATCCGCGTCACCGGGTACGCCTTGGCCGCCATCCTGACCCTGGGTTTCCTCTCCTTCCCCCTCTACTACTGGCTGGGAGGCAACGCCTGATGTCCGCCGGCACCCACAAGCTCGACGGCAAGTGCCCCAGCGGCCCGATCGCGGACCGCTGGACGTCGCACCGTTTCCAACTCAAGCTCATCAACCCGGCCAACCGTCGCAAGTTCGACGTGATCGTGGTCGGCACGGGCCTGGCGGGAGCCTCGGCCGCAGCGTCCCTCGCCGAGCTGGGCTACAACGTCAAGGCGTTCTGCATCCACGACTCGCCGCGACGTGCGCACAGCATCGCGGCCCAGGGCGGCATCAACGCCGCCAAGAACTATCAGAACGACGGCGACAGCGTCCATCGCCTGTTCTACGACACGGTGAAGGGCGGCGACTACCGTTCGCGCGAGTCCAACGTCTACCGCCTGGCAGAGATCTCGAACCAGATCATCGACCACTGCGTGGCGCTGGGAGTGCCTTTCGCGCGCGAGTACGGCGGCACGTTGGCCAACCGCAGCTTCGGCGGCGCGCAAGTGTCGCGCACGTTCTACGCCCGCGGCCAGACTGGGCAACAACTGCTCCTGGGAGCCTACAGCGCCATGATGCGCCAGGTCGCCACGGGCAAGGTCCAGCTCTTCCCGCGGCGCGAGATGGTCGACCTCGTGGTGGTCGACGGCGTGGCGCGTGGGGTCATCGCGCGCAACCTGCTCACCGGCGAGTACGAGCGCCATGCGGCACATGCGGTGCTGCTCGCCACGGGCGGTTACGGCAACGTCTTCTACCTGTCGACCAACGCCAAGGCGAGCAACGTGACCGCTGCCTGGCGCTGCCACAAGCGCGGGGCCTTCTTCGCGAACCCCTGCTTCACCCAGATCCACCCCACCTGCATCCCGGTCTCGGGGGACTACCAGTCCAAGCTCACGCTCATGAGCGAGAGCCTGCGCAACGACGGACGGGTGTGGGTGCCCAAGGCCGGACGCGACGTGCGCTCGCCCGACCAGATCCCCGAGGCCGAGCGCGATTACTACCTGGAGCGGCGCTACCCGAGCTTCGGCAACCTCGTGCCGCGCGACGTGGCCTCGCGCGCCGCGAAGGAACGTTGCGACGCCGGATACGGTGTCGGAACGACGGGCCAGGCAGTCTATCTCGACTTCCGCGACGCCATCGCGCGCGACGGCGAGCCCGCCATCCGGGCGCGCTACGGCAACCTGTTCCAGATGTACGAGCGCATCACCGGCGAGGACCCCTACAAGGTTCCGATGCGCATCTACCCGGCCGTGCACTACACGATGGGCGGCCTGTGGGTGGACTACAACCTCGAGAGCAACGTCCCGGGCCTCTTCGTGCTGGGCGAAGCCAACTTCTCCGACCACGGCGCCAATCGCCTCGGCGCGAGCGCGCTGATGCAAGGGTTGGCCGACGGGTACTTCGTGATCCCCTCCACGATCACCTCGCACCTGGCCAGTCGCGGCCTCGAGCGCCTGCACCCGGACCACGACGCGTTCCGCGAGGCCGCGGAGAGCTCGCGCGAACGCTACCAGCGCCTACTCTCGCAGCGTGGCACCCAGACCCCCGATGCCCTGCACCGGCGGCTGGGCAAGGTCATGTGGGACCTCGTCGGCATGTCGCGCGAGGCCGCGGGCCTCGACGCGGCCCGCAAGCAGATCGCGGCCCTGCGCGAGGAGTTCTGGAACGACCTGCGCGTCCCCGGGGATCCCGATCACGTCAACCCGACCCTCGAGCACGCCGGGCGCCTGGCCGACTTCTTCGAACTCGCCGATCTCATGGCGCTCGACGCACGGGTGCGCGAGGAGTCCTGTGGCGGTCACTTCCGCGAAGAGCACCGCACCCCGGAGGGCGAGGCCAAACGCGACGACGCGAACTTCAGCCACGTCAGCGCCTGGGAACACCAGGGTGAAGGGCAGCAACCGCGCGAGCACCGCGAGCCCTTGAGCTTCGAGAACGTGCAGCTTTCCACCAGGAGCTACAAATGAGCGCGGGCCACAGCACCCACACCATGCGCCTCACCCTGCGGGTCTGGCGTCAGGAAGGCCCCCGGGCCGCCGGACGCTTCGAGGTCTACAAGCTCGAGAGCGTCTCGCCGGACATGTCCTTCCTCGAGATGCTCGACGTCCTGAACGAGCAGCTCACGGCGCAGGGCGGCGAACCGATCGTCTTCGACCATGACTGTCGGGAAGGGATCTGCGGCTCGTGCGGCGTGATGATCGACGGCCGGGCCCACGGACCGTTGCCGGGGACCACGACCTGCCAGCTGCACATGCGGCACTACACGGACGGCGACGTGCTCACGATCGAGCCCTTCCGCGCCGGCGCGTTCCCCATCGTGCGCGACCTGGCGGTCGACCGCTCGGCGTTCGACCGCATCATCGCGCGCGGCGGCTACATCAGCGTCAACACCGGGAGCGCGCCCGACGGAAACGCCATCCTCGTGCCCCAGGACGAGGCCGAGCGTTCGATGGACGCCGCGGCCTGCATCGGCTGCGGCGCGTGCGTCGCGGCCTGCCCCAACGCCGCGGCCATGCTCTTCACCTCCGCGAAGGTCGTGCACCTGGGCGACCTGCCCCAGGGTGGCCCCGAGCGCGCGACGCGCGTGCTGGGCATGGTCGAACAGATGGACGCCGAGGGTTTCGGCAACTGCAGCAACGAGTACGAGTGTGGCGCGGCTTGCCCCAAGGAGATCCCGGTCTCCGCGATCGCCAAGCTGAATCGCGAGTACCTGCGTTCTGCGTTCACCTGATCCTGGGGAACGCGCCCTCCGGCGACTCGGACCCCACGGGCGGGCCGCTCTCGCCGGAGCGCGTTCGGGCGTCCGGCGCGCCGGGCAAGTCGAGCGAGAGTCGGGTGCCGACCCCCGGCTCGGTCTCGAGTTCGAACGCAGCACCCAGGACCCGCGCGCAGGCCTCCAGGGCCGCGCTGCCGAACCCACTCCCGCCGGTTGCGCTGCGTCCGGGCTCGAACAGCCGGCGCGCGGTCGCGGCGTCCATGCCCGGGCCTGCATCGGTGACGGATACGCGTAGACCGTCCCCCCGGACCTCGGCTTCGACGCGTACCGCGCCCCCGGCGGGGGAGACGCGCAGGGCGTTCAGAACGGCATTGCGCACCCAGCGCCCCAACTCCGAAGGCGAGCTGGCGCAGCGTAGATCGGCCGCGCAGCGCAGCACGACGCGCACCTCCGAGTCCCGTCCAGCGATCCGCGCAGCCGCGCGCAGCTCTTCGCGCAGGAGAGGTTCGAGCCGCACTCCTCGCGCGACGGACTCCCCCACCGCGCCTCCCGGCCTCGGATCGAGGGGTTCCTGGGAGAGCCGGCGGGCGCCCTCCAGGGCTCGGCGCAGGCCCGCGAGACCGTTCTCGGGCTCGAGGGCCGCGCGCTCGAGCTCGAGCTGGGCGAGGATGAGCTCGTTGCGCAGGTCGTGGCGGTTGGCGAGCGCGAGTTTGGCGCGCGCCTCGAGCTCGACCGCGCGCCGCCTGCGGTCCTCCAGCTCGCATCGGCGTTCCGCTTCGAGCAGGCTGCGAACCAGGGCCAACGCCTCCCCCGCGGCCAGGGCGCCCGGGGCGCGCGCCTCGAGCCAGAGCGCGCGGGCAGCGGCGTCCCCGACCCACAACAGCCCCTCGCGCACGCCGCGGGCGAGCAGCGCGGGCCAGGCACGCAACTCCCGCTGACCCCAACGCCAAGGGGTCCCATCCTCAGCCAGGGCCAGGGCCGGCCAGGGGAAGCCATCCGGGGTCTCGGCCCCCTCCCCGCCTTCCGAGCCGCCCGCGACGAGCAGCGTTCCCCACGCGCCGTCTCCCCTACCGAGCCAGACGGCGGAGACGAGTTCCGGTCGCGCCCGCAGCCAGGCCTCGAGGAAGGGCCGCGGATCCGCGCAGTCGCCCTCGGTCTTGCGGTCGATCACCCCGGGAGTCTGCCCTGGGCGGATCGGGCATGGAAGGGTCTCGCAGGACGCGTGGGGGCTCGTCGTGGGGGGACTCCGGACGCGTGCGTACCTGCGCGTCACGAGGGCGGAACACGACTCCGGTCGGGCGCCGCGGAGCATACGGACTCCAGGCACTCCCCTTTTGCATCCCGCGCACCGGAGGGCCTATCCTGGGCCTCCCCATCGAGGACCGGCACGGGCATTGCCCCTGAACGTCTTCACCGGGCGGGTTGCCTCCACGCACGAGGTGGATACCCACGCCACCAGGCACGAACCCAGACGAGTCCACAATGAAACGATTGCTTCTCCTCGGCGCCCTGCTCGTGGCCGGCAGCCTCGGCCTCCAGGACGCCTCCGTGGGCCACGGCGGTACCTACCGCGGGCCCGGCGACACCGTGCCCCCCGGCGGGGGCGGCGGCGGCGGCGGCGGCGGCCCCGCCACGCCCGGCCCCGGCGGTCCCGCGGCCCCCGGTCCCTCGGGCCCCAGCACCCCCGGTCCGGGTGCCCCCGCGGCCCCGGGCGGCGGCGGCCAGCAGGGTCCGGCCCAGCCCACCACGGGCAACGTGGATGCCGGCCCGGACCTCACCGTCTGGCAGTTCTGGTGGGGCTTCAACAAGGACCCCTACCTGAACCTCAAGGCCAAGATCCACGACGCCTCCTCGCTGACCGGCGGCGACGACTGGTTCCTCGGTTTCGGCCAACGCGATCAGGGTCGCGACAGCATGAAGCCCAGCGAGGCCACCATCCGCGAGAAGATCGTCCCCGCGCTGATTCGGTCCCTCGAGACCGAGTCGAACAACGACATCGTGACGGGCGCAATGATCGCCCTGGCGAAGATCGGGGACGTGCGAACGGAGGGCGGCCAATCGCAGTTCCAGCAGCTCATCCAGCGGCGCCTGGGCGACTCCAACCAGGAGATCCGCGAGACCGCCGCGGTCGCGCTCGGCATCCTCGCCGACCCCCGCTCGATCGATCTCCTGAGCGCCATCGCGTTGGGTGACGCGGCCGGCATCCGCGCCGCGGGCGTCGACCCCGCCAGCGTGACCAACTTCCGCACGCGGGCCTTCGCCGCGTACGGTTTGGGACTGGTCGGTTATCGGGCGAGCGCCGACGACCGCGTCAAGATCGTCGGGATCCTGCGCAGTTTGCTCGAAGCCCGCGAGAACTTCTCCTCGCCGGACATCCCGGTGGCGGCCGTGATCGCGATGGGCCTCGTGCCGATCGAGTTGCAGCAGCAGCAGCCGCCCGCGGACGCCAAGGAACGCGCCGACTGGGAGCGGGACCGGATCAACAAGCCCGATCCGACCGCGGATCGCTTCCAGCAGATCCAATACCTCGTCAGGTACTTGGAGGACGACAAGATCGACTACCGCTACCGGGCTCACGCCCCGCGCGCAATCGGGCAGCTCATCGAGGGGGGCGACCCCTCGCTGCGCCAGGCGGCGGGCAATGCGCTGCTCAACTTCATCGGCCGCAACACCAAGGCCCGGGTCGAGATGCGCATGAGCGCCGCGCTGGCGATGGGCCAGATCGGACGCCTCGGCAACGAGGACATCGACAAGAAGATCCGCACGGCGCTCCAGGAAGCCTACGGGGATGCCCACCAGCAGGTCCGCAGCTTCTCGCTGATCTCGATGGCACAGATCGCCGGCCGTCCGGGCCTGGGTGAGGGCGACCCCTACGCCGGGTACGACGACATCAAGCGCTTCCTGCTGCGCCAGCTCGCCCAGGCCAAGGGCACCGCCAAGCCCTGGGTGGGCCTCGCCATGGGCGTGATGGAGCGGAGCCGCATCGACCAGGGTCAGTCGGCCAGCACCGACGTGATCCAGGCGTTGCGCGAGAGCCTGCGCAGCGAGAACGGCCCGGCCAACGTCGGCGCCTATGCGCTCGGTGCCGGCATCGCCGGCGACGGGGAAGCCTCGGCGACTCTGCTGTCGAAGCTCGGGAGCATCAACGTCGACGAGACCCGCGGCGAGATCGCGGTGGCCCTGGGCCTGCTCGGCGACACCAGCGCGACCGAGCCGATCCAGAAGATCATCAGCGAGTCCCAGTTCCGGCCGGAGCTCCTGAAGGAAGCCGCCATCGCCCTGGGCCTGCTGGGCGACAAGCGGGTCGTCGACTCCCTGATGGAGATGCTGAAGAACGCCAAGAGCCTCGCGACCCAGGCCGCGATCGCCTCGGCCCTGGGCTTCATCGGCGACGCCCGTTCGGTGGACCCCTTGGTCGAGATGCTCGAGAACCAGTCCCTGACGGCGCGCGCGCGCGCCTTCGCGGCGGTGGCCCTCGGCATCGTGGCCGACAAGGAGCCCCTGCCCTGGAACTCCAAGATCGGTGTCAACATCAACTACCGCGCGAACACCGTCACGCTCACGGGCGAGGGCGGCACCGGGATCCTCGACATCCTCTGATCCCACGCACGGCGATCGGGTCCGACGCGACCCGCCCAGGGCCCCCGCAGCGAACCTGCGGGGGCCCTGGCCGTTCGGGTGGATCGGTTCGGGAACGGGCCCAGGGTCCAGGTATCGGGAAAGTTCACGAAGGGCGCTTCTCCCCGGACCCTCCCGGCGCTATGGTCCGCTCAAGCACTCACCCCCTGGACGAGAAGCAAGGGGAACTCCGCCCGCGCGAGGCCGCAGCTCGCGTGGGCGGTCTCGTTCCTGCGGAGTCCTTTCCGCGGCACGGGGGTCGGGCTGCTAGGACCGGAGCGGACGGGCCAGCCAGGTGAGAGCCAGCAGGGCCCCGACCAAACCGAGGCCGGCCACCGTTCGAGCGCGCCCGAGGGCCTGCCCGCGGGCGACCGAGCGCTCCGCGGCAGCCCGGGCCTGGGCGCGGAGGTCGCGCACCCGCGCCAGCGCGGGGTCGTCCGCGCCCCCGCGGGCTTCCACCACCCCCACGAGGTCCTCGGCCCAGGCCAGTCCCCGCGGCCCCTCGTTGAGCGAGACCGCAAGGAACGCCGCCTGCTCGAGGAGCCACGGGTCCCCGGGCGCCTCGGCCAGCCCCGCGGCCGCTTCGGAGAGCGCTCCCCGCAGGTCCCCCGCGTGGTGGCGGGTGTGCACGGCGGCCTGGCGGCGCCGCAGGGGATCGGCCTCCTGGGAGGCCGCGACGAGGGCCTCGGCGAAGCGCCCCCGTTGGACGGCCTCGAGGGCCGCCTCGAAGCCCCCACCCTGGGGCGCGATCCACGACGCGGCGAGGAGCAGCGAGCCGATCACGGGTCCGTCCCCCGCGCGGCGCGTTCGACCGAGCGCCGCTGCAGCCACTCGAGGCCGCTGCGATCGTCGCTGAGTCGCGGTCCGTCCTCCGCCCCGATCCAGCGCCAGGCCCCCGGCACCGCGGCGCGTTCGAGGAAGGGAGCGACGGGCCACTCGGTCGCGACCCAACCCGCGCTACCGGGACCCGGGACCCTCCCCGCGCGCCGCGCGACGAGGGCCGCGTTGCGCGAGAACGGCACCGCGAGGGCGAGGCAGTCCTCGCCGAAGGCCGCGGCGATCGTGGCCGCCACGGCTTCGACCACCGGGTCATCGAGCCCGAAGCCGCCGACGTTGACCACCAACCAGCCCCCCGGGCGTAGGCGCTCGGCCAGCAACCCGAACAACTCGCGCGTGGCGAGGTGCGCCGGGATCTCCATCTGGTTGGCGTACACGTCGAGCACGATCTGGTCGAACGGCCCGGGGAGCCAGCGCAGGGCGGCCCGCGCGTCCCAACCGGACAGGATCTCGCGCTCGGGCCCCGGCGACGGGAGGTCCATCCAACGCTGGGCCAACTCGACGACGACGGGGTCGAGCTCGACGCCGACGCTCACCAGGCGCGCCTCCGGCGGCAGCGCCCCTTCGAGCACGCGCCAGACCGTGCCGGCCCCCAGGCCCAGGACGAGCACGTTCCAGTCCCCCACCGCGCCGTCCCACCACGGCGGGAGGGCGAAGGCGTCGTAGTAGTGCCCGCCACCGAGCAGGCCGGGCCGCGGCGACCACACCGACTGGAAGGAGTCGAGGCCCTCGTTCACCTGCAGCAGGCGCCAGGCCTCCGGGCCTTCCCCCACCTCGACGATGCGCACGCGCTGGTAGGGGGACTCGCGCTCCGCCAGCAGGCGCATGCCAGCGGGAAGGCCCGCCGCGCCGGGGCCGGGCGCCCACGCGGCGGCCGTCGCGAGCAGCAGCGCTCCGACGGCCCAGGGAACGGCGCCGCGACCGCGGCGCAAGAGCAGCAGCGCCCCCAGGATCAGGAGCAGGGCCCCCGCTCCGCCGAAGGTCAGGCCCAGGCCCACCCGCGGCAGGAATACGTGCGTCGTGCCGAAGGTGCCCACCAGGCTGCCGAGGGTCGAGGCGCACAGGACCCGGCCGCCGGCGGTGCCGGGGTGCACGCCCGTGCGCGCCTGGACCAGCTCGACCGCGAGCGGGCCGATGCAGCCCAGGGCCAGGGCCGGGGGCAGGAAGAGCACCAACGAGGTCGCGAGCGAACCCCAGGCGAGCAACTCCGCCGCGCCATCCAGGGTCTGGCCCGGAGGCAAGAACGCGCCGGCGACGGGGCGCGCCAGCGCGGGCAGGGTGAGCACCACCGCGCCCGCCACGAGCAGCGCCCCGGCGAGCGCGCGGCCTGGATCGCGGCCCGCGGCCAGCCGCGCGCCGAGCAGGTATCCGACGGCCAGCGCCAGGAGCACCACCCCGATCACGTTGGTCCAGACCGCCAGACTCGTGCCGTACCAGGGCGCGAGCAATCGGACGGCCGCCAACTCGACCGACATGGTCCCGGCCCCCGCGAGGAAGACCAGGACCAGCAGCCCCGCCGTTCCGCGGCCCGAGCGCGTCGCCGCCCCGGTGGGCCCCTGCGCGCCGCTCATCGCCCCCCGTTCCCCGCGGCGACGTTCCTCGGCACGCGCCTACTCCGTGACGTCGTAGCGCTTGCTCGCGACGTACAGCTTGCCCGGGTCGTTGCGGCCGCCGTAGATCAGCGCCAGGAAGGTGTTGAAGTTCCGCGGGATCACCTCCTGCGGATGCTCCTTGCCGTTGCTGATGACCTGGATCGGGCGGTCGAGGTCCAGGATGTCGTCGTTGAAGAACAACGTCACCTCGCTCACGCCCTTGGTCTCGAGACGAATCGTGTTCGTGGTCTTGTCGGCCACGGCCCGGATCCGGACCTCCGAGCCACCCTCGGAAGCCGGTACCTCGAGCCAGTAGGCCTTGTGCGGGAAGGGGCTGCCGGGCACGAGCACGACCTCCAGGGGGTTCGCGCGCCGCGGGTGTTCCTGGGCCCACTTCCAGACGTCGGCCTCCGAGGCGTCGGCCGCCAGGGTGACGTTGTCGAGCTCGGCGGCCTTCGCGGCCGCTTCGAAGGCCGTGGCGCGGGCCCCCGCGCCGGTCAGCAGGGTCGGCAGGTTCTTGAAGTTGCCCGGCGCGATCTCCGCGGCGTCTCCGCGGCGTCCGATCACGCCCGCGAAGCGGTCGGGGAACATGGCGCCGATGCGCATGGCGGCATCGACCCCGGCGCCGTGGCCGACGAGGTAGATGCGATCGAAGTCGACCGCGTACTTGCGGGTCACCTCGAGCAACACGGTCAACAGGGTGGCGACCCCCCCCGGGACGCCTTCCTCGCCCAAGCTGGCCCAGGCCTCGACCTTGGCGGGCATCCCGACGGCCACCAGCAGGGCCGACTTGCGCAGCTCCGAGTCGACCCAGTTGTCCGTCAGGAACTGCTGCGGGCCCACCGGCTGGCCCGGGGTCGGCACGTCCGGCAGCAACAGCAGCAAGGGGTAGCTGTCCCCGCGCCGCGGGTTGTAGCCTCCGGGGACCGCCACGGCGTACGACACCTTGTTGCGGAAGGGCGAGGTCGTGTCGACCGCTTCGACGCTGCCGGCGCGCACGCGTTGGCCGGCATAGCCTTGGGCCAACCACAGCGCGCGGCCGAGGTCCTTCGTCAGCGCCAGCATGGGGCGCTCGCCCGTACCGCCGGAGCGGCGCTTCTCGAGCTTCTCGAACTCCTCCCGCAGGGCCGCCTGGGCCGCGACGCGGTCGACCCGCTGGTTGCTGAGGGACTCGATGCAGGTCGCCAGGAGCTTGCCCAGTCCCTCGTGATCCCGATCCCGCAGGACGCGTTCACCGGCGTCGCTCGCGGCGGCGCCCTGGAACGCGGCGGCACTGGGACCGAGGGCTAGGGCGGGCAAGAGCGCCAAGCCGGCGCCCAGTCCGAGGATCGATCGTTTCGACATGCTGGCCTCGAAGGGTCGGGGGCGGCCCCGCCGGGGTGCGGGGACCCTAGTGGGCTACGGCGGGGCGGTGACCATCGCCCCTTGGAACAGGCGCGAAACCGTCGCGGGCGAACCCGCCCCGGGCGGAGCGTTCAGGGGAGCATGGTAAGACCCCAACCCCGCCGGGCCCAGGCTTGGCGCGGATCGGCATCGGCCGTGCGCACGAGGACGGCGCGGAAGAGGTCCCGGGCTGGGTCGGCGCGCCCCTCGCGCAGGGCGAGCATCCCCAGGATCAGCGCCGCGTCCGCGTCGCCCGCGGCGAGCGTCGCGCCGAGGTCCTCGAGGGCGAGGTCGCGCCGCCCCGCGCCCAGGGCCGCCAAGGCGCGCCGCTGCCGGAGCGCGTCGCGTTCCGGCCCGGGCGGCAGGTCGCGCAGCAGCGCCGCGAGCACCGTGCGCGCGCGCTCGTGTCGCCCCAGGCGCGTCAGGGTCAAGGAGAGCGAGTCTGCGCTCCAGGGCGCCGGCGCGCGGGCGAAGAGCGCCTCGGCGATCGGGAGAGCCGCGGCGGCATCGCCGCGCAGGCCGAGCTCGACGAGACGCCGATGCCCCCGTTCGAGCAGGGGCACGAGCTCGGCCTGCGGCGCCGCGTGCAGGGCCTCGACGAGCGCCCCGTCCGCGCCCTGCGCGGGGCCCCAGGCCGGCTCGAGGGCGAGCGCCAGCGCCAGCGCGATCAGGCCTGACGCCACACCACGCCCCCCGCGCCGGGCGGGGCATCCTCGACCACGCCGAGGGTGAGGACGCGTTCGCCCGCCGCTTCCAGCCGTCCACGCACCGTGCTGACCTGGACGGGATCGACGAAGAGCACCATTCCGATGCCCATGTTGAACACCCGGTAGGCCTCGTCGCGCGCCAACTTGCCGGCGTCGCACAGCAGCCGGAAAAGGGGCGGGGGCGTCCACGCCGCGAGGTCGATCACCGCGCGGCGCCCGCCGAGCACGCGCGGCAGGTTGTCCCGCAGACCCCCGCCGGTGATGTGGGCCATCGCATGCAGGAGCCCGTCCTCGACCAGGGGCAGGAGCGGCTTCTGGTACGAGCGGTGCACGGCCAGGAGCGCTTCCCCCACCGTACGCCCGCCGAGTTGCGGCGGGCGATCGTCGATCGAGAAGCCCTCGCGCTCGAACAGGATCTTGCGCGCCAGCGAGAAGCCGTTCGTGTGCAGGCCGCTGCTCTCCAGGCCGAGCAACACGTCGCCCGCGCGCACCTTCGAGCCGTCCAGGAGGTGCTCGGGCCGCACGGCGCCGACGATGAAACCCACCAGGTCGAAGTCGCCCGGCGCGTACAGGCCCGGCATCTCGGCCGTCTCGCCGCCCAGCAGCGCGAGCCCGCCTTCGCGGCAGGCCTCGGCGCAGCCCCGGATCAACTCGGACACGACCCGCGGATCGAGCTTGCCGGTCCCCACGTAGTCGAGGAAGAACAACGGCCGTGCGCCCTGCACCAGGATGTCGTTGATGCAGTGCTGCACCAGGTCGCGCCCGACGGTGTCGTAGATCCCGGCGCGCTTGGCGACCTCGAGCTTGGTCCCCACGCCGTCGGCGCTGGCGACCAGGATCGCGCCCGCGCAACCGACCCGGGCCGGGTCGAACAGGCCGCCGAAGAGCCCCACGTCCCCCAGGACCCCGGGGGTGAAGCTGGCGCGGATGGCGGACTTGGCCCGCCTCAGGGCCTCGTCCTGGGCGTCGATGTTCACGCCGGCGTCGGCGTAGGAGAGCGGCGCGTCGTGGCTCAAGGGTCCTCCTGGGGGGCTCCCGCGGGCCGGAGTTCGGCCGGCGCGGACCCTGAACGTACCCGCGCCGCGGAGCGGTTGCACGCCCCCCACACGCCCGCGACCGGCGGTCCGACCCGCTCGGATCGCGCCCGGGCGCTTCCACGCCCGCGAGGGGCGCCTACACTGGTCCCGCGCCGAGCCCGGTGCGCGCCCGCTCCCTTCCCGCGCCCACCCCATGCAACCCAAGTCCCTGATCCTGCTCGGCAGCACCGGCTCGATCGGAACCCAGACCCTGGACGTGCTGCGCGCCGCCCCCGGTCGGTTCCGCGTGGAGGGGCTCGCGGCCGCCCGCTCCTGGCCCCAACTCCTCGCCCAGGCGCGGGAGTGGCGGCCGCGCTTCGTGGCCCTGACCGACGCCGAGGCGGCCGACGCCCTGCGCCGCGAGTTGCCCCCCGGCACGGCCCTGCTCGCCGGCCCCGACGCCCTGGAGAGGCTCGCGCGCGAGGCCGACTACGAGCTCGCCGTGCACGGCGTGGTCGGCGCCGCCGGCCTGCCGGCCTCGGTGGCGGTGCTCGAGCGCGGCCGCACCCTGGCGCTGGCCAACAAGGAGTCGCTGGTCGTCGCCGGTCACCTGTTGATGCGCCTCGCCGCCGAGCACGGGGCCACGATCCTGCCGGTGGACAGCGAGCACAACGCCATCCACCAGTGCCTGCGCGGCGAGGACCTGGGCCGCGTGCGCCGCATCGTGCTCACCGCCAGCGGCGGACCGTTCCGCTCGACGCCGCGCGAGGAGTTGCAGCACGTGACCCCGGCGCTGGCCTTGCGCCACCCCAACTGGGACATGGGGCCGCGCATCACGATCGGCTCGGCGACGCTGATGAACAAGGCCCTCGAGGTGATCGAGGTGCACCACCTGTTCGGCGTGGAGCGCGAGCGCATCGAGGTCGCGATCCACCCCCAGTCGATCGTGCACTCGATGGTCGAATTCGTCGACGGCTCGGTGATCGCACAGCTCGGCCCGCCCGACATGCGCGGTCCGATCCACTACTGCCTGCACTACCCCGAGCGCGCGCCCGCGGACCTCGTGGGCTTCGACTTCGACCTCTTCCGCAACCTGACCTTCGAGCGTCCCGACCTCGAGCGTTTCCCGGCCCTCGAGCTGGGCTTCCGCTGCGTCGAGCAGGGTTCCGACGCCGGCTGCGTGCTCAACGCGGCCGACGAGGTCGCCGTGGAGGCTTTCCTGGCGGGCGACATCGCCTTCCTCGACATCCCGCGCATCAACCGCAGCGTCCTGGAGCAGCGCGGCGGGCTGGACGGCGACGTCGCGGCTCTCCTGCGCTCCGACACCCTGGCCCGCCAACAGGCGCGCGCCGCCGTGGCCGCCTGCCGCCGATCGGCGCCGGACCTCGCCACCCGCGGCCGCTGAACCGCCCATGGAACCGCTCGCAATCTGGCGCATCCTGCAGGTCGTGCTCGGCATCGGCCTGGTGATCTTCGTGCACGAGCTCGGCCACTTCCTGGCCGCGCGCTGGTGCCGCGTGCGCGTCGAGGTCTTCAGCCTGGGTTTCGGACCGCGCCTGTTCGGTTGGCGACGCGGGGACACGCTCTATCAGGTCGCCGCCGTGCCCCTGGGCGGCTACGTGCGCATGGCCGGCGACGACGAGCTCGGCCGGCGCACCGGTGACCCGCGCGAGCTGGGCTCGAAGAGCGTCGGGCAGCGCTTCCTGATCTACTCGGGCGGCGTGATCATGAACGTCGTCTTCGGCCTGGTCGTCTTCCCGATCCTGTTCACGGTCGGGGTGCCGCTCGACGCGCCGGTGGTGACGCCGCTCCCCGGGGGGCCGGCCTGGCGAGCCGGACTCGAGCCGGGGACGCGCGTGCTGGCCGTCGATGGCAAGGAAGTGCACGACTTCGTCGGCGTGCTGAGCGCGGTCGCGATCGCGCCGCGGGACGAGATCGTGCTGCGCGTGCTCGATCCGGGCAGCGAACGGCCGCGCGAGGTGGCGCTCTCCGCCGTGCGGGATCCAGGCCAGGGCCTCTACACCCTGGGCGTGGCCCACGGCGCGGACCCCGACCACGCGCTGGGCGTCAGCGCCGGCTCCGCGGCCGAGGAAGCCGGCCTACGCGCGGGGGACCGCCTGCTGGGCGTGCTCGGCGCCGACGCCGACCTGCCCGTCCTGCGCCAGCTCGAGCACGCGCTCGAGTCGCGCGCGCCCCTGCGTCTGCGGGTGCTGCGCGAGGACGGGGAACTCGAAGTGCGGATCGAGCCGCGGCCGCGGTCGGGCGCGGTGCTGATCGGCATCACGCCCTCCCAGCGCGAGCTCGAGGCCCTGCGCTCCTCCGCGCTGAGCAGCGAGCTCGACCTGCGCGAGGGCGACGTCCTGCTCGCGGTCGACGGACGACGCATCCTGCGCCAGCGCGACCTGACGCAGGCCCTCGAGGCCGACGCGGGCCCGATCGCGTTCGAGCTCGAGCGCCAGGGCCGCCCGCTGGCCTTCACCACGCGCTCCTTCGACCCCGAGGAACGCCGCCGCCTGGCGCTCGACGTGGCCCTCACCCACGGCGAGGGGCGCGCGCTGTTCAACGTCCTGCCCGGCTCGGCGGCCGAACGCGCGGGCCTGCGCGACGGGGACGAGATCCGCCAGGTCGACGGCGCCTCGGTCGCGACCGCCGAAGAGGTCCTGTCGCGGGCCCGCGAGGCCGTGCGCGGTGGGCGGGCGCTGACCTTCACCGTCCTGCGCGCGGGGCTCGGTGACGGCGAAGGCGAGTTCCACGAGCTGCGGGTCGAGCCCAGCGCGATCGAGGCCCCCGACTACGGCTTCCACCTCGCCGCCGCGACCTACGTCTACCAGGCGAGCAGCCTCGGCGAGGCCCTGAGCTTCGGCGCCTCCGCCTGCTGGCGCTTCCTGCAGGACACCTGGCTCACGCTCAAGAGCATGCTCTTCGGCCGCGTCTCGGCCGACAACATCGGCGGCCCGATCCTGATCGCGGTCGTCTCGCACAGCATGGCCGAGCTGGGCCTGGCGAAGTTCTTCTTCTTCCTTTGCATCCTCAGCATCAACCTGGCCCTGATCAACGTGCTGCCGATCCCGCTGCTCGACGGCGGGCACTTGATGTTCCTCCTGATCGAGAAGCTCAAGGGCTCGCCGGTCTCCGAGCGCGTGATGAGCTACAGCCAGCTCGTCGGCCTGGTCCTGATCGCGACCCTGTTCGTGTTCGTGATCTTCAACGACATCCAGCGCGTCCTGGGGCGCGTGCTCGGGTGAGGATCGGCCCGGCGGCCCGCGCCCTGGCCCTGGCGCGGCTCCTGCGGATCTCGCTCGCGCCCACGGCGGTCGCGGACGTCCTGGCGGGGCTCGTCGTCGCCGGAGGCGGGAGCTTGCCCGGCGCGGGCGCCGTGCTCGCCCTCGTGGGCGCGTCGCTGCTCGTCTACCACGGCGGCCTGGCGCTCAACGACTGGGCGGACCGCCACGCGGACGCGGCCACGCGGCCCGATCGGCCCTTGCCCTCGGGGGCGATCCCCGCCGCCGCCGTGCCGCCGGCCGTGGCACTGGGTTTCGCGGCGGCGATCGCCCTGGCGGCGGGCGTGGACCTCTGGCTCGGCCTGTGGACGGCGGTCCTCGCGGCCTGCGCGGCGGCCTACGACCTGATCGGCCGCGGGCCCCTGCGCGGGCCGCTGTTGCTGGGGACCTGCCGCGCCCTGAACCTCGGCCTGGGCCTGTTCGCCGCCCTGCGGCTCGGGGGCCCTGGCGATCCCTGGGTCTGGGCCCTGCCCGCGCTCTACGGCGGCTACGTGTTCACGGTCTCGCGCCTGGGGCGGCTCGAGGACGGCGAGGACCGCGACCTCGCCGGCGGCCGGCCGGCGCGCCTGCTGCGCAGCGCCGCGGTGCTGCTCCTGTTGCCGGCCTGCGTGCCCCTCGCCGACGTCGCCCTGCGCTACCGCGCCGTGGCCTTGGCGCTCCTCGCGCTGGGCGCGCTCGGGCTCTGGCGGCGCGCTGGGGCGGTCGGTCCGTGGACGGCCCAGCGCGTCGGGATCTCGATGGGCCTGGCCCTGCGGCGGCTGCTCCTCTTCACCGCGGCCGTGGCGTTGCTGGGCTCGAGCCCCACGGCCGCGCTGGTCGCGGCCACGGCGGGGGGCCTGGGCTTCCCCCTCTCGCGCCTCTTGGCGCGCCGCTTCCCGCCCTCCTGAAGGGGCGCGGCCCCGGCGTTGAAGCGACCCCGCGCGGGCGCCAGACTCGCTCCGGAGGTGCGGCATGGAAAAGGGCGAAGCAACGGGTCCGGCGATCGCGGTGGAGTTGGGCGGCAGGTGGGCGACGCGACTGGGACGGCTCCTCGAACGCGTTCCCAGCGCGGATCGCCTGACGATCGCGGCCCTGCTCCTGGTCGTCGGGGTGGTCAGCATCCCGCTGCTGCGCACCCACGCGTTGCGGCAGAACGAGCTCGACGCCCTGCGCTCCCTGGCCCAACTCGCCGCGCCGCTCGAGGCGTTCGCGCGTGCGGGTCGCACGCCGGCCACCATCGGGCACCTGCTGGAGCTCGAGCCCGACCTCGCGCGGCGTCTGATCGACGCCGAGGTGCTCGACGGCGGCCGCCTCCTGCGCCGTCACGGCTATCTGTTCGACCTCGCCCCGGCCCTGCCCCACGGCGCCGCCCCCGGTCCCGTGCTCCGCGCTTGGCCCTGGAACCGCGGGCGCACGGGCCTGGGCGCCTTCGTCCAGGCCCCCTCGGGCGAGATCCTCGGCCACCCCAATCGCGACGGTCGCTGGAGCGGCCCCAACCCGCCCCCGCGCGCGGACGACCGGGCGTCGGACGACTGGCGCCGCCTGCGACCCAGCCGCGCCGACTGAAGCGCGGCGCGCGCGGGTCAGCCGTACCACTGCCAGAGCAGGCACTGCAGCGCCACGCGCACCTCGGGGTGCTCGACGCGCAGGGTGGCGCGCTTGAGCAGGGGCGCGACCGACTGGGCGGGGCCCATGCGCACCAGGCGATCGGCGGCCAGCAGCTTCTCGTGGGGTCGGCTCCCCTCGCCCAGCAGCACCTCGACGAGAAAAGCCCGGGTGGTCCCGTCCTGACCCGCGAGCGCGCCCCACAGGTAGTCCATGCGGCGCGCGGGGTCCTGCTCGGCGGCGTACAGATCGCGCAGCAGGGCCAGACCCTCCGGGCCCGTGTTGCCCACGTGCAACACGTGGAAGCGGTGCGCGTCGAGCTTGTCCACCACGCCTTCCCGCGTACGCCCCAGCTCGATCAGGAGCTCGGCGGCCGCGCGACCCGGCACCAATCCGATCGCTTGCACGAGGTACTTGCGGTCGCGCTCGGAGAGCTCGGTCTCCGCGCGTTGGCGCCGGTCGAGCACCTCGAGCACCGCGGCGGCCAGGCCCGGGTTCGTGTCCCAGTGTCCGCGCACGGCGAAGAGCGCCAACTGCATGTCGCTGCGCTCGCGGTCCATGAGCGCGACCACCCGATCGGCGGCCTGGGCGTCCCCCACCGAGAGCAGGGCCGTGAGCGCCATCTGGCGCACCTCGGGCGCGGGGTCGTCGAGCGCCTGGCGCAGGGCACGCCGGCTCTCCGGCTCGGCGGCGTGCACCTTCAGCAGGCTCGCGGCCATCACCCGCAGGCTGAGCTCGGGGTCGGCGCGCAGCACGCGCGCCACGACGTCGAGATGCCCTCCGACGTGCTCGAGGGTCTCCAGGGCGGCCGTGCGCCGCTGCGCGTCGGCGTCCTCGAACTCCGCCAGCAACTCGGACAGGGCCGCCGCATGTCCGCCGCGCGCCAACACGCCGAGCAGCGGGATCCGCACCAGGGGTTCGACGATCCGTTCGAGCAAGGGCTCGAAGCGCGCCGCGCTCGCGGCGTCCGCGCGCGTCAGCACGAGGCGCACCGCGCCGCGCCACAGGTCGTGCTCGGCGTTGCCGCCGATCCAGCTCGCGACCTCGGCCTCCAGGCGCTCGGGGTCGGCGTGCTGCAGCGCTTCGACGAGGGTCGGGCGCACCGCGCCGGAGGTGATCGGCAGCACGGCGAGCAACGCGTCGTAGTCCTCCTTGCCGGCGTGCTTGACGAGCCCTCGGATCGCCTGCGCACGCACGGACTCGGCCGGGTGCGCGAGGTGCCGGGCTAGGGCCACGCGGGCCCCCGGGGCGTCGGAGAGCCACAGCACGCCGAGCACGTTCTGCAGGACGTGCACGCCGTCGCGTTGGGCGAAGTGCTCGGCTGCCAGGCGCTCGAGCTCGGGCAGCGCGGCTTCCCCCAGCGCGGCGAGGTCCGCGCGCACGCCCTGGATCACGTCGCGTTGGCCGGCGGCGAGCTTGGCGACCAGGATCGGGATCAGGTCGCTGGTGTCGCCGTCGAAGTACGAGCCGCGCGGGCAACCCGCGAGGAGCGCGACGAATCGATCGTCGTGGGTCCAGTCGGGCTCGCGCCCGGCCGCGGCCTGCACGGGGTCCGGGGCGGGCGCCCGGGGAGTCTCCTCGCGGCACGCAGCGCACACCAGCAGGCCGGCGCCCAGGACCCGGGCGATCCTCACCGCGCGCCCTCGCCCAGGATGCCCTGGGAGAAGCGCAGCCCCGAGAGCGAGCGCGCGTAGGCGACGCGCGCTGCCCGCTCGGAGTTCAGGGCGCTGATGTAGTCCTGCTGGAACTCGAGCACCTGGAAGTTCGTCGAGAGGCCCTCGCGGAAACGCGCTTGCTCGGCCTCGAGCTGGCGCCGGCTGGCCTCGAGGCTCTTCTCGGCCGCGCGCACGCGCTCGGCCTGGTAGCGCACCTGGCGCAGGGCCTCTCGCACGTCGGCCACGATGTCCGACTCGAGGGCGTCGAAGGCCAGCTTGGCGCCGCGCAACCGCTGGCGCGCCGCGCGTTCGCCGTAGCGGCCGGCGCGATTCTCGAGCGGATAGCTGAAGCTGAGCGCCGCGCTGTAGGTCGGGAAGTCGAACCCGCTGGCCTGCTCGAAGGCCTCCTGCGACTCACCGTCGAAACCCAGGGCGCTGGCCCCCAGGACCAGGTCGAGTTGGGGTCGGCGCGCCGAGGCCGCCAGCTCCAGCCCGACCTCCGCGGTCTCGATGCGTTTCTTCGCCTGGCGCAGCTCGGAGCGGTGCAGGAGCGCCACGCCGAAGGCCTCGGACCAGCTCGGCAGGGCCCCGGCGTCGACCTCGTCGCCCTCCGGCAGGGGGGTGATCGGCACGAGCTCGGTCTCCCACGGGCCGGTCTCGGTGCCGGGGAAGATCAGGCGCTTGAGGCCATCGTCCGCGCGCAGGGTCGCGACCTCGGCCTCGAGCAACTGCTCGATGCGCACGGCGACCTGGGCCTCGGACTGGATCACCTCGACCTCGGTGCCCACGCCCGCCGCCAGGCGTCGGTCGTTGCGCTCGAGCTGCTCGCGGGCCAGCTCCAGCGCATTGATCGCGACCTCGAGCCGCTGGCGCGCCAGCACGAGCTCCCAGTAGGCCAGCACCACGTCGTACAGCACCTGCTGGCGCGTCTGGCGCAGGACCTCGAGCTCCTGCTCGAAACGCAGGCGCTCGCTGCGCTGCGCCGCCGTCGCCACGTCGTACCAGGCGTTGCGCAGCAACGGCTGGGTGTAGCTGACCGAGATCACGTCGGTGGTCGAGGGGTTGATCAGCGTGAAGAGGTTGTTGGTCTTCTCGTTGACGCGGTCGTAGTCGATCTGGAACGAGCCGCCGGTGGTGAGCGGCTTGGTGAGCGACAGGCCGCCGGACTGCGTGTTGACGGTGAGCACGTCGGCACCGGTGAGCTGGCTCGAGGCCGGCCGCTCCGAGTCGCTGACCCGCGCCCGCCCCCCGAGCACCCAATCGAAGGCCCCCCACCGCCCGCGGGCGTCGTAGCGCACGGCTTCGGTCTCGCTCTCCTGGACCCGCAGGCGCAGGTTGTTGGCCTCGGCCAGGCGCAGGGCCGCGTCCAGGGTCAGCTCGAGCGCCCGGTCGGCCCCGAACAACTCCTGGGCCGGCGTGGGCGCGGCCCCGTCCTGGAAGGGCGCGGCCAGGGTGGCCAGCACGAAGAGCAGCCGCGGGAGCACGGGCGGGCACATCGGCGCAGAGCATAGGAGCGCGGCCCGCGGCGCTCCACCTCCGGGGTCCGCGGCGCGTTCAACGGGCGCCCAGGGACGCAGCCCAGGCGGGCGCGAGGCGCTCGTCCGCGGCGCGCAGCAGGAGCGCGCACCACGCGCGATCGAAGGGCGCCACGAGCCGCGCCTCCTCCCCACGCTGGAGCAGGTGGGCCGCGGCGGGGAACTCCGCGCGCGCCCAGGCGAGCTCGGGCAACGCCGCGGCGGGCAGGACCCCGTAGGCCTCGGCCCGGGCGAGCGCGCAGGCTTCGAGCAGGGCTTCGGGGCCCGCGGGTCCATCCGGATCGGACCCCGCCCGCGCCGAGGGCGAGAGGGAGAGCAGCGCCAGCTCGAGCTCCGCCGGCACGCGGCCCGTCACCAGCAGCAGGTCGAGCCCCCGCTCGGCTTCGAGCGCGCGCTCGAGCGGCCCGCGCGCGGCCGCGGGCCCGGCCGCGGGGGACGCTCCCCCGAGGATCTCCAGGCGCTGGCGCAGCAGCGCGTCGAGCGCGTCCGTGCCCTCCATCGGCGGCGGCGCGGGGAGCGTCCCCTGGGCCAGCATCCAGCGCGCCCAGCGGATCGAGTTCGCGACGTAGCCGCTGGAGGCCGCGGCGCCGCGCAGGCTGGGCGCCGACTCGTCGAGGATCGGCACGCTGGGTTCGGGCGGCACCTCGCGCGGGATCTCGGCGAAGGACGGAGGCTCGGCGGGCAGCTCGAACCCGATGCGCGGCGCGTCCGCCGGCCGCACCCAGACGACCCAGGCCACGACCGGCAGGGCCAGGAGGTGCAGCAGGAGGCTCGCGGCCAGGAGGCGCAGGGCCACCGAGCCGCGCAGGCGCGCCGCGACGAACCCGACCAGGAGGCGCGCGTCGCCCCAGCGCGAGAGGTCCTCGCGGGTCGTGCGCGAGAGCACCCGCTCGACGAGCGCGCGTTCCCGTCGCCCGCGGGCCGCGCCCTCGGCTTCGCCCGCGAGCGACGCGCGCAGGTAGGTCACGAAGTCGGCCCACTCGCGCGCCGCGGGCGAGCCGTCGCCCGCCGCCGGCGTCCGGGTCGCGCGGGAGTCCGAGCGCAGCTCCTCGAGCACGCGCTCGAGCAGCTCGGCCTCGGCCCGCTCGTCGTCGTGGGAGCGGCGCTCGGGCGCGCCGTGGTCGGGATCGGGGAAGGGGTTCATGGCCGTTGCACCGCGAGCAGTTCGCGCAGCCGCCGCAGGGCGTGGAACATGCGCGACTTGACCGTTCCTTCGGGGATCTCGAGCAGGGCGCCGATCTCGCTGTAGGGCAGCTCCTGCACGACGCCGAGCTCGAACACCAGGCGCTGGCCCTCGGGCAGGGAGCGCAGCGCCGCGCGCACCCGCTCGGCCTCCTCGCGCCGCGCCAACAGGTGCTCCGGCAGGGGGGCGCGATCCACGAAACGCGCCTCGGCGCCGGCGTCGGATTCTGGCTCGCCCTCCTCTCCGCCCGTCCCCCGGACCTGCACCGCCGCGCGCCGGCGGCGGTCGATCCAGGCGTTGCGCGCGACGCGGAACGCGAAGGGTGCGAAGCGACCGCTGGGTGTGTAGCTGCGGGCCTGTCGGAACAACTTCAGGAAGACCTCCTGCGCCAGGTCCTCGGCCTCGGCCTCGTCCGCGCCGAGCCGGCGGAAGAAGCCCAGGAAGGTCGGCGTCGCGCGGGCGACGAAGACCTCGAACGGCCCCCGATCCCCGGCGGCGAGCGCCTCCAGCGGGTCGCGGTCCGTGTCCCAGGTCCCCGGCAACGGTCCCCCAACGCGCGGTTCGCCGCGCGGTTCAGCCCCGTTCCCCGCCCCTCCGCGGGGGATCGCCGGGGCCCACCCGTCGCTCCTCCCCCAGGCCCGGGAGGGGCGGAAGCGCGGCCAGGGCGGCCTCGAGGGCCGCCGCCAGGGGACCGGAGCCGCGCACCTGGAGCTCGATGCGCCGTTCCTCGGGCCCCAGGTGCGCGAGCCGCACGACGAGGTGCGTGGCGGGCAGCCACTCCCCCACGCGCTCGGCCCACTCGACCGCGGCCACGTCCGCGCCGCCCAGGGCCTCGCCCCCGCCGTCGGCCAGGAAGGCCCGCTCGCGGCCCTCCATCCAGGCGTCGAAGTGATCGAGGCGCCGGCCCTCGCCCTCCTCGCCGTAGCGGTGCATCAGCGTGAACGTCGGGCTCGAGACCGGATCGGTGAGGCCGAGCCCGCGGGCCAGCCCACGCACGAAGGTCGTCTTGCCGGCGCCGAGCTCGCCCTCGAGGGCCAGCACGCTGCCCGGCGGCAAGCGCCGCCCCAGGTGTTCGGCCAGGGCCGCGGTCGCCTCGGGCTCGGCGCTGTGGAAGCGCCGCTCACGCGCCATGACGCCAACCTCCCTCCCGTGGGTCCCAGCGCCGCGGTCGGCCCGCGGTGAGCTCCGCGCCCAGGACGAGCCCGCGCCCCGCCTCGACGCGCCCGATCACCGCGAGTCCCGGGCAACGCGCCGGCGCCTCGCGCAACACGCGCGCCAACCGCGCGGGCGCGAGGGTCGCGATCAGCTCGTGGTCCTCGCCGTCGTGCAGGGCGTGGTCGAGGGCGCTGCGCCCGTCGAGCCGCGCCACGCGCCGCGCGTCGCGGTGCAGGGGCACGCGCTCGAGCACGATGCGCACTCCGGCCCTGCGCGCCAGGCGATGGAGGTCCCAGGCGAGCCCGTCGCTGACGTCCATCAGCGCCGCGGCGCCGCGCTCGAACAGCCAGCGGCCTTCGTCGAGGCGCGGGCGCAGGGCGAGATGGCGACCCAGGCGGCTGCCGCCCACCGGACCGCTGAGCAACACGCGCTCGCCGGCCCGCGCGCGATCGCGGCCCGGCGGGCGGCGAGCGCCGGGGAACTCACCCAGGGCCGTCACGGACAGGGAACGCGGACCGCTCGCGGAGGCGAGGTCGCCCCCCACGAGCTCGGCGCCGTAGCGCGCGGCCGCGCTGCGCAGGCCGCCGATCGCGGCACGGATCCAGGCCTCGTCGGTGGACGGCGGCGCGCTCAGGGCGAGCACGACCGCCCGCGGCCGCGCCGCGCTCGCCGCCAGGTCGCTGAGCGCGCGCAGCACGGCTTTCGCCCCCACCGCCCGCGGGTCGGCCCCGGGCTCGAAGTGACGGCCCTCGACGGTCTGGTCCACGCACACGACCGGCTTGCCCGCCAAGCGCCGCAACACGCTCGCGTCGTGCAGCGCGCTGCCCGCGAGCCCCTTCGGCCGCGGAGCGCGGGCCAACCAGCGGTGGACGGAGTCCTCGCTCCAGGGCATCGCCGGATCGTAGCGACCCGGCGCGGCCGCCGTCAGAACTGCCCGCTGGCGAGCAGCAGACGGCCGGCCAGCGCGTCGCGCGGGATCCAGCCCAACTGCAGGCTGTCGGTGCCGGGGCAATCCGGCCGGTCGGTGCGGATCCAGGCGTGATCCCCAGCCGGCGAGGGGGGCGCGCCGATCCCCTCGCTGTCCGGGCGCAGCTCGCCCAGCAGCAGCTCGCCCCGCGGGCCGCGGAAGAGCACCACGTCCCAGGTGTGGTAGGCGCGAGCCCGAGTGTCGAAGACCAGCAGGTCCCCGGGCGCCAAGCGCAGGAGCGGCGAGCAACCCGCGCGCGGCAGGCGCACGAGCTCGAAACGCCAGACGAGGTAGGCGAGCCCCAGTCCGCAGGCCAGGAACACGCCGTTGCGCACCCAGCGCTGCACCGCCCGCGGCGAGACCGACGGCCGCGGCTCCCTCTCCCCGCCGTCCCTCAGCATCCCTGCGGCGTCCCCCAGGCCGCGAGATAGGCGCGCACCGCGGCGCCGGGATCGGCCGCGCCGAAGACGCCGCGCAGGACGCACGCCCCGCGCGCGCCGGCGGCCAGGACCGCCGGCCCGTCGGCGGGCTCGAGGCCGCCGATCGCGAACACCGGGACCCGCGCCCGGGCGCAGGCGGAGGCCAGGCCCGCGAAGCCCGTCGGCTCGAGGAGGCCCGCCTTCGAGGGCGTCGCGCGCACCGGCCCGAAGACGAGGTAATCGGCGCCCTCCCAGCGCGCGGGCTCGTCGCCCGCGTGGGCCGAGAACCCCAGCGCCAGGTCCGGCCCCAGGGCGCGCCGCGCGGCCGCGATGGGCAAGGAACGGAATCCCAGGTGCGCGCCGTCCGCGCCCGCCGCCAGCGCCACGTGCACCCGGTCGTGCACCCCGAGCCAACCCGCGGGTCCCAGCACGTCCCGCAGGCGTTGGGCGAGCTCGAGCGCCGCCCGATCGCTCAACAAGCGCTCGCGCACGAGCAAGGCCGCCAGGCCAGCCTTCACCGCCGCCGCGGCGCGCGGCACGAAGACCCGCGCGCCGGCCGCGTCGAGGTCCCCGGGCGTCAGGGCCAGGAGCCCCGCGGGCAGGCGCGGCCCGTGCCCGCTCACGGCGCTCCCTCGAGCTCCACCAGGTAGTCGAGGTCGCGCAACAACGCCTGCAGGCGCCGCGGCGTGATCTTCTTCTCGAGCTGCACCGCGCTCTCGCCCAGGGCGCGGCTCACGTAGGGCCGCACGCCCGGGTCCGAGCGCAGACGCCGCAACACGTCGGCGTTGTCGCTGCGCAGCACGCAGTCCTTGCCCAGGCGCAACAACCCGGCGCGCGTGGACCAGTCGCGCAGGGCGAACAACACGTTCTGCGGCACCGGCGTGCGCGAGTGCTCCTGCAAGAGGTTCGTGATCGAGCTCAGGCTGGCGCCCTCCGCCAGGGCCCGGCCCAGCCCCTTCTCGGTGATGCGGAAGTGCATCAGCTCGCCCTGCTTGTCGCGCTCGCAGAAACGGTCCAGGTCGTGCACGAGCTCGGCGTCGTCGCCGGTCGGGAAGAGCACCACCTGGTAGTCGGGCGTGACGATCAGCGTCCCCAGCGCGTGTCCGGGCTCGCGCGCCGCGGCGACCAGCCCCAGGAGGCGCGCGCCGATGCGCGTCAGGCGCATCGCGACCGGCCGGCCGGCCTTGTCGTAGCCGAGGTCGACGATCCCCAGCAGGTAGAGGCGCTTCTTGACCCAGCTCACGAGGTTCCAGGTCAGGCGCTGCAGGTCCTCGCCCGCTTGGGCCGCACCCCCGCCCAGGGCGGCGAACGCCTCCTCGATGCCCAGGTCGTCGAGGGTCGCGAGGTAGGTGTTGCGCGCCAGGAACGGCAGGTACATGAGGTCGTACCAGACGTCGGGCTCGACGCGCTTGACCAGGCGCAGGTAGATGCGGCGCAGGCGCGCCTGGTGGAAGTACTCCCCACCCAGGTCGCGCTCCTCGAGGCAGTAGTCGAGCAACACGCGCAGCTTCTCCTCGAGCGATTGGGGTTCCCACTCGCGGCCGCGCGGGGTGACGCTGAAGGTGCGCTCGCCGGTCGATTCGATCATCCGCGCGTGGCGCGCGAAGCGGTAGAGGAAGTCGAGCACCTCGGCGCGCTCCAGCTCGCGGCCGGGGTTGGGGATCAGCTCCTCTTGCAGGCGTTTCTCGGTGGTCTTGAAGATCTCGCCGCGCACCGTGAAGCGCACGTCGTTGTCCAGGATGAAGCTCAGGAAGCGCGAGAGGTTCGAGACCAGGTCCACCCCCAGCGAAGCCTCGTCGTGCGGCCGGTCGGGGTCGCTGGGCACGGCCACGCGCTTGAGCCAGGCCAAGGCCACCTCGTTGAAGACCAGCAAGGTCTCGTCGTTGTGCCCGATGCCGTAGCGCGCCAGCTCGAGTCGCTCCACGGTGCCGACCAAGGACTCCTCGAGCAGCTTGCTCCAGCGCCGCGCGTTCCAGTGCGGCAGCTCGTGGTCCATGCGCTCGAACAGGCTGCGCGGGAGCAAGCCTCCGAACTGCAGGATGGCCTTCTCGACCAGGCCCCGCAGGCCCTCGGGCAGGCGCTCGATGCGCGCCACGCAGGCCGCTTCCTTGGTGTACATCTTGTACATCTCGCGCAGCCGCGCGGCGGAGAGACGGTTCGCGCGTTGGGGATCGGCGTAGACGCGCTCGAGGTGGCCCTTGAGCGTGAAGACGTCGAAGATGCCGCGCCGGTGCTCGCGCCGCAGGCGCATCAGGGCCTCGCCCAGGTCGCTGGGCACCGCGTGCCCTTCCTCGCCGAAGTGCGCCACGTCGCGCGAACGCACGGGCACCAGCAGGGCGCGGCGCGCGAGGGTCGAGAGGGCCGCCTCGCAGTCGTACCGCGAGAGGTAGGCCAATGGACGTTGGGCGGCGAGCTGGGAGACGAGGAGCTCGTAGCCGGGCGCGGCCAGGTGCGCGTCCAGGATGGCCGCCAAGCGCCGGCCGAGGCCCTGCACGCGCGCCTCGACGCGTTCCGGCTCGCCCATCCACTGCGCCACGCGGCGGCGCAGCTCCGCGGCGTCCGCCGGCGGGGGTTCGCCGCCTGGGCCGGCCCAGAAGCGGTGCAGCTCGGGCAGCTCGGCTTCCTCGAGCGCGGCCAGGGCTCCGGCGACGTCGCGCGCCGGCGCCCCGTCCCGCTCGGCCGCCCCCGGGCGGCCCTCCTCGCGCGGGCCCTCGGCGCCGCGTGCTCCACGGGTGGGGGTCAAGAGGGAACTCCACTCTCCAGCGCGGCCTCGAGCTCGCGCGCCTCGACGATGCGGTAGGTGTAGCCCTGCTCGGTCAGGAAGAGCTGGCGCTTCTCGGCGAACTCCTGGTCCCGCGAACCGAGGGTCACGATGCTGTAGAAGATCGCCCCCGAGCCGTCGGACTTGGGCCGCAGCACGCGCCCCAGGCGCTGGGCCTCCTCCTGGCGCGAGCCGAAGGTGCCCGAGACCTGGATGGCCACGTTGGCGTCCGGCAGGTCGATGGCGAAGTTCCCGACCTTGCTGACCACCAGCAGGCGCAGATCTCCGGAACGGAACGCCTCGTAGAGCCGCTCGCGTTCGGCGTTGGGCGTCTTGCCGGTGATCAGCGGCGCGCGCAGCGCCTTCGCCAAGGCCTCGAGCTGGGTGATGTACTGGCCGATGACGAGCACGCGCCCGTCCTTGTGGCTCTGGGCCAGGCGCTCGAGCACGGGCAGCTTGGCCGGATTCTCCGAGGCCACGCGGAACTTCCCGCGCGCGTCGGCGGCCTGGTACTCGCTGCGCAGGCCCGGATCCAGGGGCACGCGCACCTCGATGCACTGGGCGGGGGCGATGAAGCCCTGGCCCTCGAGCACCTTCCAGGGCACGTCGTAGCGCTTGGGCCCGATCAGGCAGAAAACCTCGTCCTCCTTGCCGTCCTCGCGCACGAGGGTCGCGGTGAGGCCCAGGCGCCGGCGCGCCTGCAGGTCGGCCGTGGCGCGGAAGATCGGCGCCGGCAGGAGGTGCACCTCGTCGTAGATCACCAGGCCCCAGTTCTGGCTCGAGAACAGGCCGAAGTGCTCGAACTCGTCGGTCTTGCTGCGGCGCCAGGTCAGCATCTGGTAGGTCGTGATCGTCACCGGACGCACGATCTTCTCGTCGCCCGTGTACTCGCCGACCTGGTCCTCGCCGAGCCCGGTCTTGTCGAGCAACTCCTCGCGCCACTGCCGCACGGCGACGGTGTTCGTGGTCAGGACCAGCGTCTTCTGCCCGACCAGGTTCATCACGGCCATGCCGACCACGGTCTTGCCCGCGCCGCAGGGCAACACCACCACGCCGCTGCCGCCCAGCACGCTCCCGCCGGCGTAGAAGGCTTGCGCCGCCGCGCTCTGGTAGGGCCGCAGGCCGAAGGGCCGACCGGCGAGGGTGCGCTCGCGCAGGGGCACCGGGAGCGCGTCACCCGTGACGTACCCGCCCCGGTCGTCGACCGGGAAGCCGAGCTTGATCAGCGCGTGCTTCACGCTGCCGCGCTGCAAGGGCGCGACGAACACACGCCCGTCGTCGCGGCGCTCCAGCAGCTTGGCGATCTCCGAGTACCCCAACACGTCGGCCAGCACGTCCGGGTCGCGCGCCACGAGCTCGAAGCCCTCGTCGCGTTTCTCGAGGCACAGTTGGCCGTAGCGCCCGATCCACTCGCGGATCTCGGCCAACACGTTCTGCGGCACGGGCACGCAGGCGTACTCGTCCAGGATCTGCTCGATGCGTTCGGCCGAGATCCCGAGCGCGGCCGCGTTCCAGACCGAGACCGGCGTGATGCGGTAGGTGTGCAGGTAGTCGGGGCTCTTCTCGAGTTCCGCGAAGAGCGCCAGGTCGTCGCGCGCGGCGGCGAAACGCGGGTGTTCCTCGAGCAGGGGGCGACCCTGCTCGTCCCGCGCGGGGCGGCCCGCGGCGTCCCGCACGGCGCGCACCGTGTGCAGCATCAGGGTTCGGTCCCCCTGCACGATGAGGGGGTCGTCGGGGCGCAGGCTCATGCGCGGGTGCTCCTGGGCCGGCGCGCGGCCCCGGTCGGGTTCGCGGCGGCCCGCGCGGGGGCGACCGCCGGGGCGGCGTTCCGCGGGAGGAAGGGCCCGGTGATCGAGCGCGGGTCGAGGGCCAGCTCCGCGGGCGTGCCGGCGGCGATCACGCGCCCGCCGGCGCCGCCGCCCCCGGGCCCGAGCTCGACCAGACGGTCGCACAGGCCCAGGAGCTCGGTGTGGTGCTCGATCACGACCACGCCGTTGCCGCGCTCGACGAGGGCGTCGAGCACGCGCGCCAGATGCACCACGTCGGCCGCGTGCAAGCCGGTGGTCGGCTCGTCGAGCAGCACCAGGCTGGCGGCGCCGCGCACGGCGACGAGCTCGGCGGCCAGCTTCAAGCGTTGGGCCTCGCCGCCCGAGAGGGTCGTCGAGCTCTGGCCCAACACGAGATATCCCAGGCCCACGGCCCGCAGGCTGGCCAGGATCTGGGCCGCCTGGGGTTGGTGCTCGAGCAGCTCGGAGGCTTCGTCGACCGAGAGGGCCAGGATCTCGGGCAGGCTGCGGCCGCGGTAGCGGATCGCGCGCACCTCGGGCCGGTAGCGCTCGCCGTCGCACTCCTCGCAGACGAGCCACAGGTCGGGCAGGAACTGCATCTCGACCTTCGTCGCGCCCAGGCCCTCGCAGGCCGGGCAACGCCCGCGGGGCGAGTTGAACGAGAAGTGCGCCGGGCCGAAGCCCGCGGCGCGCGCCTCGGGCGTGCGCGCGAAGAGCTCGCGCAGCGGATCGAGCAGGCCCGAGTAGGTCGCCGGCACGCTGGCCGGCGTGCGCCCCACCGGGCTGGCGTCGACGAGCACGGTGCGCACGGGCCCGTGGGGCAGCTCGAGGTCCGCCCAGCGGCCCTGGGCCTCCTCGCCGGCGAGGGCCGGCAGCAGCGTGTCGAGCACGAGCGAGCTCTTGCCCGAGCCCGAGGGGCCGCACAGCCCCAGGAACTCGCCGAGCCGGAGCTCGAGGTCGACGCCCCGCAGGTTGTGGGTGCGCGCGCCCGAGAGCCGCGCGACGAGCCGGGGTTCCCCGCGCGTGCCGCGCGCGAGGCCGAGCTCGCCGCGCAGGGCGCGCGCCGTCAGCGACGTCGGGTGGCGCTCGACCTGCGCCGGGGTGCCGCTGGCGACGACCTCGCCCCCCAGGCGCCCCGCGCCCGGCCCCATGTCGACCAGGTGATCGGCGCGCCGCATCAGCACCTCGTCGTGCTCCACGACCAGCACCGTGTTGCCGCGGTCGCGCAGCTCGAGCAGCGCGTCGCCCAGGCGCTCGACGTCCGCGGGGTGCAGCCCGACGGTGGGCTCGTCGAGCACGTAGCACACCCCCACCAGGTGCGAGCCCAGGCTGGCCGAGAGGCGCACGCGGCGCACCTCGCCCCCCGACAGGGTGCTGGTCGGGCGCGAGAGCGAGAGGTAGCCCAGCCCGACGCGTTGGAGCAGCTCGAGCCGGCCGCGCAGCTCCGCCAGCACCGCCTCCACCGCCGCGCGGCGCGCGGCGTTGAGCTTGAGGCCCGCGAGCCAAGCCAACACCTCCTCCACCGTGGCGGAGAGCACCTCGGGCAGCCGCTTCTTGCCCACCGTCACCGCCCGCCAGGCGGGCTGCAGGCGCTCGCCCTCGCAGGTGCGGCAGGTCCGTTGCGACATCACGCCCTCGAGGATCGCCGCCCACTCCGGGTCGTCCGCCCGTTGGTGCCAGGCGTCGACGTGGCCGCACAGGCCGGTCCAGTCCGAGCTGAAGCGCTCCTCGATGGACGCGTTGCGGTGCTCCTTGGTCATCACCACGCGGTACTCGGCGCGCGCACCCTTGCCGAACAGCAGGAGCTCGCGTTGGCGCTCGGTCAGCTTGGCGAAGGGCTTCTCGATGTCGATGCGGTGGGCGGCGGCCACCTCGCGCAGCAACATCTCGTAGAAGCCCTTGCCCTTGGTCAGGTAACGGCCGAGCTTCCCGGCGATCGCGCCGTCGACGAGCGAACGTTCGGGGGCGTCGATCAGGAGCTCGGGGTCGGCGGCCACGACCACGCCCAAGCCGTCGCAGGTGACGCAGGCGCCGACGTGGGTGTTGAAGGAGAAGTGCCGCGGTTCGGGCTCCTGGGGCAGGTGGAAGCCGCACTGCGAGCAGACCCCGCGGGTCGCGTACTCGCGCCGCTCGCCGGCCTGGGTCTGGACGCGGATGCGCCCGCCGGTGAGCGCTTCGGCCTGCTGCACGGCCTCGGCGATGCGTGTGCGCGCGGCGGCGTCGAACCGCACGCGGTCGACGACGAGCTCGAATTCGCATCCCGGCCGCAGCTCCGGCAGCGGCCCGTCCAGGCGCACCTCGACGCCGTCCGCCAGGGCGCGCACGAAGCCCGCGCCGTGCCAGAGCTCGAGCCGTTCGGCGAGGGCCGCGCGCGGATCGTCGGGCGACTCGAAGCCCGGCCCGAGGATCGGCGCCAGGATCCAGCCCCGCGCTCCGTCGAGCTCCTTCACCACGCGCCGCGCGACCCCCGCCGGGTCCGCGCGCTCGAGCGCCTGGCCGTGCTCGGGGCAGCGGGGCGTGCCCGCGCGGGCCCAGAGCACCCGCAGGTGATCGTGGATCTCGGTCGTCGTGGCGACGCTCGAGCGCGGCCCGCCGCCGGCGCCGCGGGCCTCGACCGCGACCGAGGGCCCGAGCCCATCGATGCGCTCGACCGGCGGGCGGTCCTGGCTGCCGAGGAACTGGCGCGCGTAGGTCGAGAGCGACTCGACGAAGCGCCGCCGGCCCTCGGTGTGGATCGTGTCGAGGGCCAGCGAGCTCTTGCCCGAGCCCGAGACCCCGGTGATCACCGTCAGCGCGTCGCGTGGGATGTCGAGCGAGACCTCGCGCAGGTTGTGGGTGCGCGCGCCGAGGACGCGGATGTGGGTCGGCGGCGGCGCGGGCGGTGCCTGGGCCTTCCCCTTCGCGAGCGGCCCGCGGCCGGCGAGCAGGGCGCGCAGCGCCGCGCCGGTGTGCGAGCGCGGGCAGGCCGCGACCTGTTCGGGCGTGCCCGCGACCACCAGCTCGCCCCCCGCCGCCCCGGCCTCGGGCCCCAGGTCGACGACGAAGTCCGCGGCCTGGATCAGGTCCAGCTCGTGCTCGACCACCAGCACCGTGTGACCTTGGTCGACCAGGCGTTGCAGGGCGCTCACCAGCCGCTCGACGTCCGCCAGGTGCAGGCCCGTGGTCGGTTCGTCGAGCAGGTAGAGCGTGTGCTTGCGGGTGCGCCGCGCGAGGTGCGTGACGAGCTTGATGCGCTGGGCCTCGCCGCCCGAGAGCGTCGTCGAGGGTTGGCCCAGGGTCAGGTAGCCGAGCCCCACCTCGGCCAGGAGCCGCAGCGGGTGCGCGATCTTGGGGTGGTCGGCGAACAGCTCGAGCGCCTCGTCCACCGTGGCCGCGAGCACGTCGGCGATCGAGCGGCCCTTGTAGCGCGCCTCGAGGGTGTCCTCCTGGAAGCGGTGGCCGCCGCACTCCTCGCAGGGCACGGTCACGGGCGCGAGGAACTGCAGCTCGACCTCGGTCGCGCCCGCGCCGCCGCAGGCCTCGCAGCGGCCGCCCGCGACGTTGAACGAGAAGCGGCTCTTGGTGTAGCCGCGCATGCGGCTCTCGGGCAGGCCCGCGAACAGGTCGCGGATGGGCGAGAGCACGCCGGTGTAGGTGGCCGGGTTCGAGCGCGGCGTGCGCCCGATCGGCGCGGCGTCGATGGCGACCAACTCCTCGACGTGCTCGAGGCCCTCGATGCGCCGGTGTTTGCCCGGCGTGGGCGCCTCGCGGCCCAGGTGGCGCTCGAGGGCGCGCCGCAGCACGCGCTGCACGAGCGTGCTCTTGCCCGAGCCCGAGACCCCCGTGACCGCGATCAGGGTCCCCAGGGGCAGGCGCACGTCGATGTCCTTGAGGTTGAAGGCCCGCGCGCCGCGCACGAGCAGCTCGTTGCCGTTGCCCGGCCGGCGCCGCTCGGGGGCCGCCACGCGCACCTCGCCGCGCAGCAGCCGCGCGGTCTGCGTGTCGCTCCGCGCGACGTCGGCCGGCGGCCCGGCGGCGACGATGCGCCCGCCCGCGCGCCCGGCGCCGGGGCCGACGTCGATCAGCCAGTCGGCGGCGCGCAGGGTGGCCTCGTCGTGCTCCACCACCACCACCGTGTTGCCCCCGTCGGCGAGCCGCCGCAGGGCGCCGATCAAGCGCGTCTGGTCGCGCCAGTGCAGGCCGATCGAGGGCTCGTCGAGCACGTACAGCACGCCCGCGAGGCCGGCTCCCAGTTGCGCCGCCAGGCGGATGCGCTGGGCCTCGCCCCCCGAGAGCGTGTCGGCCGGCCGCTCGAGCGTCAGGTACTCCAGCCCCAGGGAGAGCAGGAAGTCGACGCGCCGCTGGATCTCGGCCAGGAGATCGCGGGCGATGCGCGCCTCGCGCTCGCTGAGCTCGAGGTCCGCGAGCAAGGCCGGCAGGGCGCTGATCGGCGCGCGCAGCAGGCTCTCGAGCGGCATGGCGCCGAGCAACACCGCGCGCGCCGCGCCGTTCAGGCGCACGCCCTCGCAATCGGGGCACGGGACCTCCTCGAGGTGCCGGCGCGCCAGGCGCTGCAGCGCGCCGCGATCCTGGCCGCGCAGCAGCGCTGGGATCACCCCGCGGTACTTGCGCTTCCAGACCACGTTGCCCTGCCAACGCTTGCCGTTCCAGCTCGCCTGGTCCTCGAAGCGCGCCTCGCCCGCGCCGTGCAGGATCACGCGCCGCGCTTTGGCGGGGAGCTCCTCCCAGGGCGTGTCGAGGTCGAAGCCGTGGGCGGCGGCGACCTGCTCGAGGAAGGCGAACTCGACCCGCGGGAAGAGCAGGGCCCCGCCGCTGGCGCGCGTCACGGCCAGGGCGCCGGCGCGGATCGTGAGGGCCGGATCGGCGATCAGGGCCTCCTCGGAGGGCTCGCGCACGAAGCCCAGGCCCTCGCAGGTGGGACACGCGCCGTGGGGCGAGTTGAACGAGAACAGGCGCGGCTCGAGGGGCGGGACCTCGCCTCCGCAGCCGGGGCAGGTGCGGCTGGTCGAGAACCGTTGGTCGCCGTCGGGCGCGGCCACGACCAGGTCGCCCGCGCCCAGCTCGAGGGCCTGGTGGAGCGCCTCGCGCAGGCGGTCGGGCTTCTCGGGGTCGGGCTTGAGGCGATCGACGACGGCCTCGATCGTGTGGCGCACGTAGCGCGCCAGCTCGGGCGCGTCCTCGATGCGCAGCACCTGGCCGTCGACCCGCGCGCGCACGAAGCCCTTCGCGGCCAGCTCCGCCAAGAGGGTCCGGTGATGACCCTTCTTGTCCCGCACCAGGGGCGCGAGGAGCAGCAGCGGCTCGCCGGCGTAGCGCGCCAGGATCTGCTGGCAGATGGCCTCGGGGGTCTGGGAGCGGATCGGCAGGCGGCACTCGGGGCAGTGGGGCCGCCCGGCGCGGGCGTAGAGGACACGCAGGTGGTCGACGATCTCGGTCAGGGTGCCGACGGTCGAGCGCGAGCCGCGCTGGATCGACTTCTGGTCGACGGCGATGGCCGCCGAGAGGCCCTCGATCGAGTCGACGTCCGGCTTCTCCATGCGCCCCAGGAACTGGCGCGCGTAGGCCGAGAGAGTCTCGAGGAAGCGCCGCTGGCCCTCCCGGAAGAGCGTGTCGAAGGCCAGCGAGCTCTTCCCGGACCCCGAGACCCCCGTGATCGCGACCAGCCGGCCGCGCGGGATGGTCACGTTCACCCCCGCCAGGTTGTTCTGGCGGGCGCCCAGGATCTGGATGCTCTCCGAGACGGTCATGGGGTCGTGGCCCGCGGGCCCCGGCGGCCGCCCGGCCCCCCCGGAGCCCCCGTCCGGCAGGGGTGTCCTGCCGTACCCGAGCCCCTGGGTGCCCTCCGAGCGGCCCGGCATGGTAGCACCGCTCCCCGAGGACCGGGTAGGCGCCCGCCACCGGCTCGGATGGCCCCCCGGGCCCCTCCCGCTCCCGAGCGACCCGCGGCAGCGTGGTACCCTCGGCCTGCCCGGCGCGGAGTTCGCGCGGGCGGGAGGCGTGGAGAGATGTTGCGAGCGATCCGCCGACTGATCGTGTGGGGACTGCTGGCCCAGCTCGCCGCGGGTCAAGGGCAGGTCTGGGTCGTGGACGCGGACGGGGGTGGAGACTTCACCCAGGTCCAGCCCGCCGTCGACGCCGCGATGGACGGGGACCTGATCCTGCTGCGTCCGCGGATGGGCGAGCCCCTGTACACCTACGACGGCTTCACGATCAGCGACAAGGCGCTGCACGTCGCCAGCTTGCGCGGCGCTCGCGTCTGGACCGGAGCGATCCGCATCGAGGGGCTGTCCACGGGCAAGATCGCGGCCCTGAGCCGGCTCGAGGTGCGGATCCCCTACAACAGCACCGTTCCGGCGCTCGAGATCGTGGCCTGCGCGGGGACCGTGTTCGCATCGAGACTCGGGGTCGAGGCCGTGGGCAAACACGAGGGGGTACGGATCTTCGCTTCACGGGACGTGACCCTCGTGGAGTGCAGACTGGTCGGGGGCGACTACCCGTGGTCCACGCAGCCCGGCCTGAGCGCCAGCGACTCGCTCGTCGCGATCTATGGCGGGTCCATTCGGGGTGGGAATCGGGGCTTGGAGTACTTCACCGGGACACCGGGAGCCCCTGGGATCCTCCTGCACCACTTCAGCGAAGCGCTGCTGCAGGCGGTCGAGATCCGGGGCGGGGACGGCGACGACTCGTGCGACTGGCCAGGCGAGGGCGGGCCCGGGGTTCGTCTGAGCAAAGGCAGCATCGCGCACGCCGTCGCGACCCAGCCCCAGGGTGGCTTGGGCGGCTGCGCGTATCCCTTCTGCGGCATCTACTGCGAGAACAACGGACCTGGCGTCTCGGTCGAGACCGGCTCGGTCTGGAACCCGCTCGACACGCCGATTCGCCGCCTTGCCAGCGAGCACACCCTGCACTACCCGGGCACCTTCCAACTGCGGGTGGATGCCGCGCCGGGCGACCAGGTCATCCTGGCCACCAGCCCCTCGGGCACCCTGAAGTCCCAGGTGGGCCGGGGCGGATTCGTGCACCTGGCGGGCGGCTATCGCGGCCTGCCCCTCGGGAGCGTCGGGGCGGCCGGGGTGCTGAGCGCCGAGTTGGACGTCCCCTCCCTGTCCGGCGGCCGCGGTGCCCGTCGCACCCTCGGCCAGTTGAACGTCATCGATGCCCAGGGGCAACGTCGCCTCGGCGGACCGATCCTGATCGAGTCCCTGGATCCGGGCTTCGGCTCCTTCTGCGAGCGACCGGTGCACGTGCGCGCCGGGGCCGCGCCGGGCGGAGACGGGGAGAGCTGGGCGAGCGCCTTCGCCGATCTCCAAGAGGCCCTGGTCGCGGCGAGTTCACGGGCCGATGTCTGTCCGGAGCGGAACGTCGAGATCTGGCTGGCCGCGGGCACCTACACCCCCGGCCCGCCCGGATCGCCCCGTACGGTCCGCTTCGACTTGCCGAGGAGCGTCTCCCTCCTGGGCGGCTTCGCCGGGCACGAGACCTCGGCCGCGCAGCGCGACCCGCAGGCCAACCCCACGATCCTCTCGGGCGACCTCGAGGGCGACGACGGGCCCGGATTCACGAACCGGGCGGACAACGCCCATCGGGTCGTGCAGTTCCCATTGGCCTTCGGGAACCCCGCGCGGCTCGACGGCCTGACCATCCGGGGTGGACAAGCGGACGCCCCCGGTTACATCCACGGCGCCGGGGTGTACCTGCGGAGCGGAATCCTGAGCCAGTGCCGGATCGTCGACAACGATTCCCAGGGATATGGCGGCGGTATCTGGGCCGAGAGCAGCGCGCCGACCTGGATCCTCGACTGCGAGATCCGCGGCAATCGCGCCGTCCAGCGGGGGGGAGGTGCAGCGCTCTCCAACCGGATCTTCGTCCTGAACTGTGAGATCGTCGACAACGAGGTCACGGGACCCACGGGCTTCGGCGGGGGTCTGTACATCAACGGCAGCCAGTTCAGCGGCTACGGCGCCATCGACGGTTCGCTCCTACGCGGGAATCGGGCCTATCGGGGCGCGGCCCTGCACGCCTCGGATTTCAGCACCGGGACCTTCGGCGAACGCCTGCGGATCACCAACTCGACCTTCCATGGGAACCACGCCGAGCTCGAGGGGGGCGGATTGGTATCCTCCGGTGGCCTGCTCACCGTCTCGAACTCGATCCTGTGGGGCAACACGGGCGCCGGCATCGCGGATGAGGCCGGCCAGCTCGTGATCCAGGGAACGACGGGCGTCTTGACGCTCCATCATTCCTGCGTCCAGGGCCTGGTCTCCCCCCTGGGGAACCAGAACATCGATCTCGATCCCCTGCTCGGCCCCGACCTGGAGCTGCTCGCCGGTTCGCCGTGCATCGACTCGGGTTCGAACGCGCTGGTCGCGCCCGACCGCATGGACCTCGACGGGGACCTCGACCTGCTCGAGCCCGTGCCCTTCGATCGCCTCGGCAACCCGCGCTTCTACGATGATCCTGCGGCCCCCGACGTCGGGGCGGGCACCCCGCCCCTCGTGGACCGGGGGGCCCACGAACGCGTGGTTCCATCCGGACCCTGACAGGTAGAGAAAAGGACCCCGCACGCCCGCGTCCAGACTGGAAGCGGGCGTGCGGGGGTTCTCCCTCAGTCGCCGTACACCAGCCGCTCGCGGATCGACCCGTGCAGGGCGGGGGGGGCGGCGACGATGTGGCCGCCGCGCAGCCAGTCCTCGCCCCCGGCGGCGTCGGTGACGATTCCCCCGGCCTCGCGCACCAGCAGCGCGCCGGCGGCGACGTCGTGGGGTGCGAGGTGCAGCTCCCAGAAACCGTCCAGGCGACCGGCGGCGACGTAGGCGAGGTCCATGGCGGCCGAGCCCATGCGGCGCATGCCGCGCACGTCGTAGAAGAAACGCGCGAAGTTCTCGAGGTTCGAGTGGCGCAGCTCGTTGCGCCGGTACGGGAAGCCCGTGGCGAGGATCGACTCGCCGAGGGACGCGGCGGACGAGACCTGGATCTGGGCGCCGTCCAGGCGCGCACCGAGGCCGCGGATTGCGGTGAAGGTCTCGCCCAGGCGCGGCAGGTGCACGACCGCGATCTGCGGCTCGCGGCCGACGTACAGGCCCAGGGACACGGCGAAGGCCGGGAGCTGGTGCACGAAGTTCACCGTGCCGTCCAGGGGGTCGAGGAACCAACGCGGCGCGCCGTCGTCGCCGCCCGCGTCGTGGGTCTCCTCCTCGGCCTCGATGCGGTGCGTGGGAAAGGCCTCCCGCAGGCGAGCCACGATCAGACGCTCGGAGGCGAGGTCCGCCTCGGTCACCAGATCCCGGGCGGAGCTCTTGGTGCGCGTCGTGCCGACGGCCAGGCGGCCGAGATAGCCCAGCAACAGCTCGCCGGCGTCGAGGGCCGCGCGGCGCGCGACCGAGAGCACCTCCCAGGGATCGGCGCCCAGGACGGCGGCGCTCGGAAGGTCGCGACCGGGCGGAGCGGGCTCAGCCATGGCGCAGCAGCTCCCCGACGAGCGCGTCCTGCAGCGGCTTCCAGTGCGAGGTGTTGAGCCCGCCGTGCCGCGGGTACTCGATCAGGATCGAGAACACCAGGTGCCGCCCGCCGTCCGTCACGAGCAGCCCCGAGAGCGAGCTCGTGCCGCCGATGAAGCCGGTCTTGGCCCACACGCGGCCGCGCGCGTCGGCCTGGCGGAACCGATCGGAGAGCGTGCCGGTCTCCCCCCCCACGGCGAGCGAGGCGCGGAAGGCCTCGGCGCGTTCACCGGGCTCGGACAACACGGCGTCGAGCAGGGCCGCCAGTTGGCGCGCGCTGATGCGGTCCTCGCGCGAGAGCCCCGAGCCATCGACCTGCACGAGGCCGGCGGCCGAGACGCCCAGGCGCTCGAGGGCTTTGCCCGTCGCCCGCGCCCCGCCGGCGCGCGTGGGCTCCCCCACGACCGCGCCGCCCAGGGCCAGGAAGAGCTGGTCGGCGACCGCGTTGTTGGAGTCGGTGTTGATCGGCCCCAGGAGCGAGATCACCGGCGTGCGCAGCACGGCCAGGGTCTCGAGCCCGGCGGGGCGCGCCTCGCGCCGGACGCCGCCGACGAGCTCGATGCCGCCCTCGCCCAGGGCGGCCACGAGCACGTTCCCGAAGAGCTCGACCGGATCGGGATGGGCGAAGCGCGCGCTCCAACGCGCGACCGAGGCCGGCACGGTCCCCTCGAGCACCACCTGTCGCGCCCCGACGCCCTGCACGCCGACGCGCACGTCGAGGGGCGGGGAGGCCACGGTGCGCACCTCGCCCCGGCGCGCGAGCCCGTGGTGGCGCGGGAACACCTCGGCCCGCGCCAGCGCGCCGACCTCGGTGGCGCGCACGAGCGCGGTCAGGCAGCCGGCGTTGGCCGAGAAACCGCCCGCGAGCGCGCAGTGCTCCTGCCAGTACTGGCTCGCGTCGGGCCAGCCCGGTCCAGGACCGGGCCGCGCGTACCCGCCCTCGTCGAGCACCAGGTCGCCCTCGATGCGCCGCACGCCCCGGGCCCAGAGCTCCGCCACCAGCGGCGCGAGCAGGTGATCGACGCGCCCCTCGGCGCCGGGGTCGAAGAGCGGGTCGCCGCCGGCGCGCACGACGAGTTCCTCCAGGACCCCGCCGCGCGGCGGAGCGGCGCTCTCGAAGCGCGTCTCGAGCTGCGCCCCCGGCCCGAGCAGCACGAGGGCCGCGGCGGCGGTGACGAGCTTCATGTTCGAGGCCGGCCGCAGCGCCCGATCGGCCGAGAGCTCGGCCAAGGTGCCCGGTCGCCCGAGCACGCGCACGCACACCGCGACGGTCGTGTTGGCGCCCGTAACGGCGCCCTTCGTCGCGCCGCGGGCCGACTCGAGGCTGGCGCCGATGCGGGCGCGCAGGCGTTCCTCGAGGGCCCGCTCGCGGCGCACGGGCTTCGTCGTCGTCGGCGCGGGCGTGGGCCGGACGGACGGGCGCTCGGGCGGGGCCGCGACCTCGGTCGCGAGCAGCGCGGGTCCATCCGATGCCCCCTGGGCCCAGACGCGTTCGCCGGGCGCGAGCCGGCCCGGCGCCGTGGACTCCTGGCCCTGCCGCAGGGGCTCGAAGGCGAGCTCGGGCGCTGCCTCCGCGCCCGCCGTCGCAGGCACGGCCCGCGCTGCCGAACCGGAGGGCGCCTCGCCGTCCGGGCCCGCGAGCAGGCGCAGCAGCACGAGCACGGCGAGCAGGTTCGCCGCGGCCAACAGGCTCAGTCGCGCGAGGCGGGCGGCCGTGCGTCGTCGGTGGCCAGCAGCCAGACCGTGTTGAACACGAGCCGGGTCGTGTTCTCGATCTTGGCCAGGTCCAGCTTGTCGAGGGTGTCGCGCCACGTGTGGTAGTCGGGGTTGCGCGTGATCGGCAGGCCCTCGAAGAAGAACAGGGAGGGTATCCCGATCTTGTGGAAGTTGTAGTGATCGCTGCGGTTCCACAGCTCGTTCCCGCGGCCGGTCACGACCTCGCGCACGCCGGTCGTCGAGAGCGCCGAGGCCCGCTGCAGCAGCGCCTCGAGGTGCCGGTTGCGGTCCGCGCCCAGCACCGCGACCTCGCGCGCGTCGCCGCGGCCGATCATGTCCAGATTGACCATCGCCGCCAGGCTCTGGCGCGGCACGGGCAGGCGGCGCGTGAACGCCGCCGACCCGAGCAGGCCCGCCTCCTCGGCGCCGAAGGCGCACACGAGGATCGAGCGGCGCGGGCCCGCGGCCGCGAGGGCCGCGGTCAGCTCGAGCAGGGCCGAGGTGCCCGAGCCGTTGTCGTCGGCCCCCGGCCCCACGCGCCCGCGCAGGTCGACGCCCACGTGGTCGTAGTGCGCTCCGAGGACCACGTACTCGTCCGCGAGCGTGGCGTCCGTGCCGCGCAGGATCCCGACCACGTTGTCGACGCGCACCTCGCGCAGGCTGGTCGAGGCCCGGAAGCGCACTTGGGTCCCCTTCAGGTCGACGGCCGTGGGCCGCACGCTGCGATCCATCTGCGCCGCCAGGGCGCGCGCGTCGCGGCCCAGGAGGCGCGTCGCCGCGTCGTAGCTGACCTCGATCACCGGCGGACGGCCCGGCGGGGCGCGCGGGATCGGCTCGTCGGCGAAGAACGCGAAGCCGTAGCGGTAGTCGAACTCGTAGTCCGGGTGGTCGACGAGCGGCCGGCGGATCACGATCACGCCCGCGACCTTCTCGGCCGCGAGGCGCGGCAACTTGTTCCACAAGGAGCCCGCCTCGCTGCCCTCCGCGCCGCCGAAACGCCGCGCGTGGCGCGGGGCGCCCTCGAAGATCACCGCGACCTTGCCCGCCAGGCGCAGGCGCGCGAAGTCGTCGTAGCGTTCCTTCTTGTCCTCGATGCCGAAACCGGCGAAGACCAGCTCGCCCTCGGCGGCGCCCTTGCAGCCCGCGACGGGCACGAAGTCGCGGCCGGCGACGAAGGGCTCGGCGCCCGGGAGGAGCAGCTCGCACTCCTCGAGCACCGGCGCCTCGAGGGGCCGGGTGAACGGCCGTAGGAACAGGTTCGGGGCGGCGGAGGAGCTCGTCGGCTCGGCCGCGCCCTCGCCCTCGGGGCCGTCCAGGCCCGGCTCGAACTCGCGCAGCAGACTCAGCGCGTCGGGAGCGGGTTCGAGGCCCAGGGCGCGGAAGCGGGACGAGATGTACTCGGCCGCGCGCCGCAGCCCGGGGCTCGGGGAGTCGCGGCCCGCCAGGCGCAGGTCCGCGATCGCCTCGAGGTGCCCCTCGAGGTTCGCGCGCCGGATGGCGGCGTGCCCCGCCGCCGGTCCGTGCCCCCCCTCGGGCGCGAAGGCCGCCAGGCCGGGGACCGCGGCCAGGGCCAGCGCGAGCACCGGCGTTCGCCGCGCGCACCGCGGGGCGGCGCTCACCGAGTTCCCTCCCGCGGCGGCACGACGTAGGGCGCGCCCTCGGCGCCCGAGCGCACGAACAGGCGCCCGTTCTCGCCCTCGACGCGCATCCAGGCCCGCGGCGAACCGTCCGCCGCGTTGAGGCTGATGGCCGGCGTGCCCTCGGGCAGCACGCCCAGGCCCAGGCGCACCTTGCCCTGGGCGTCGCGCAGGTGCACCTGGGGCATGCCGCCCTGGTCGACCACGAACGCCAGGCGCGGGCGACCCTCGACGTCGCGCAGCTCCAGGCGCACCCCGTCCTCGCCGCCGACGAAGTCGAGGCCAGCGCGCTCGCGGCCGTTGAAGTCCTCGAGCACGAAGCCCTGGGCGCGCACCTTCCCCGAGTCGGTGCCGATGCGCTGCAGGGCCAGGACGAGCACCGCGAAGGCGCCGACCCCCAGGCCGAGCCAGGCCGTGCGCGTCGCCGTGCGGCAGCGCGCCTCGAGGAGCCGCAGGGCCTGGGACTCGGAGCTCGGGTCAGGGGGTGCGCTCATCCGTGTGTGCCTCGGGCTCGGATCGGGGGTGGGGTGCGGTGCGCGGAACGGGGGTCGGGCTCGAGCGCGCGCTGGCCCGGCGCAGCAGGGTCCACCGCCGGACGGAAGGGGGTCAAGGGGACTCGCCGGCAATTCGTGCCGCGCGCGCCGTCCCCGGGCGAGGGCGCGTGCGAGTGGGGTCGCGCTCCGGCATGGCGCGGCTCCCGATCAAGCGCCGTAGCCCCGCGGGAACGCGCGGTGGAAGCGCCAGGCGTCGGACAGAATGGTGTCGAGGTCCGAGCGCTCGGCGCGCCAGCCGAGCAGCTCGCGCGCCGCGCTGCCGCCGCTGACGAGCTCCGGCGGATCCCCGGGCCGGCGGGCGACGACCCGCGCGGGGATCGGATGGCCGGTGATCCGCCGCGCGCGCTCGATCACCTGGCGCACCGAGAAGCCCGTGCCCGTGCCGAGGTTGGCGATCAGGGCGGGCCGGCCGCCCTCGAGGGCCTCCACGGCGGCGAGGTGCGCGCGGCCCAGGTCCTCGACGTGCACGTAGTCGCGCACGCAGGTGCCGTCGGGCGTCGGGTAGTCGTCGCCGAAGATCAGGATCTCCTCGCGGCGGCCCAGGGCCACGCCGAGCACCAGCGGGATCAGGTGCGTCTCGGGTTCGTGGTCCTCGCCCAGGTCGCCCTCGGGCGCGGCGCCGGCCGCGTTGAAGTAGCGCAGCGCCGCCCAGCGCAGGCCGTAGGCCCGGCCGAAGTCGGCGATCATGTGCTCCATGTGCAGCTTGGTGCGGCCGTAGGGCGAGATCGGTGCCTGGGGGTGGTCCTCCCCCATCGGCACCCGCACGGGATCGCCGTAGGTGGCGCAGGTGCTCGAGAAGACCAGCACCGGGCAGCCGGCCGCGCGCATCGCCTCGAGCAGGCGGAAGGTGGCCACGACGTTGTGCTCGTAGTAGCGCGCCGGATCGCTGACCGACTCGCCGACGTAGCACTTGGCCGCGAAGTGCACCACGGCCCGCGGCCGGTGGCGGGCGAAGACCTCCGCGAGGAAGGCGCCGTCCCCCAGGCTCCCGCGTTCGAGGGGCGCGCGCACGGCCCGCGCGTGACCCGTGGAGAGGTCGTCGAGCACGACCACGGGCAGGCCGCGGCGCTCGAGCAGACGCACGGTGTGGCTCCCGATGTAGCCCGCCCCACCGGCCACGAGGATGGGACGCTGGGGATCGGGGGCGGACATGCGGGACGCAGGGTAGTGCGCCGCGCGGCCCGTGGGAACGACGGCCCGGCCTGTCAGTCCTGCCGAGCGGCGCGCAGGCGTTCGAGCTCGCTCCAGAACTCGGGCCAGGACTTCGCCACGCAGGCCGGATCCAGGATCGTGAGGCCCGGGCGCACGAGGGAGAGCAGGGCGAAGGCGAAGGCCATGCGGTGGTCGCCGCGCGGATCGAGGGTCAGGGGAGTCTCGGCCGTCGCGCCCGGCGCGGGCGCGACGACGAGGGTGTCGGGGCCGGTCTCGACCGCCAGACCCAGGGCGCGCAGGGCGCCGGCGAGCACGCTCAGGCGCGGGCTCTCCTTGCCCTCGAGGGTGCCCAGGCCGGCCAGCCGCGTGCGCGCGCGGGCGGACCCGAGCTCGCCGCGCGCGGCGCGCAGGGCCAGGGCGCCGGCGAGCGCGGCGAGCACCGGCGCGAGGTCGGCCTCGCCCGCCAGATCGAGCTCGGCGCCGTGGCGCGGAAACCCGCGGGCGAAGAGCGCTTCCCCGTCCGCGCCGGCCTCGACGCCGAAGGCCGCCAGGTGGCGCACGATGGCCACGTCGCCCTGGGGCGAATCGGCGCCCAGCCCCGCGACGCGCAGCGCTCCGCCCGAGAGCGCGCCCGCGGCCAGGGCCACCGCGGCGGCGGAGGCGTCGGGCTCGACGGCGAAGGGTTCGTTCGGGGCGAGCAGTGGGCCGCCGACCCAGAACACCTCGCCCCGCGCGCCGCGCTCGCCCTCGATGCGCGCGCCGAAGCGCGCCAGGGTGGTGCGCGTCAGCTCGAGGTAGGGGCGGCTCGGGATCTCGCCCTCGACGAGCAGGCGCGTGCGGCCGGGCCAGGCGGCGAGGGCCAGGAGCAGGGCCGAGACTTCTTGGCTCGACACCGGGTCCACCAGCCGCACGTCGGGCGGCGGGCCGATGGGCCGCACCCGCAGCGGCCAGCCGCCCGGCGGCGTGTCCGCGGCCCCGGGCTCGAGCCCCGCGCCGGCGGCCGAGAGGGCCGCCAGCAGGGGCGGGCTCGCGCGCCGGGCGAGGGTGCCCCGCACGCGCAACTCGTACGGCCCGCCCACCCGCGCGCACAGGGCCAGGGCCGCGCTGGCCAGGCGCGCCAGGGTGCCCGACTCGCCGGCGTCGAGGGGCGCGCTGGGCGCCCAACCGCGGTGGGGACCGGGGGGGCGGCCGCCGATCGAGACCGCGCGCGGCGCGAGGGAGCGCGACTCGGCCCCCGCCGCGGCGACCAGGGCCAGGGCCGCGCGCACGTCCTCGCCCTGCGAGAGGTTCGTGACGCGCGTCGTGCCCTGGGCCAGGGAGGCGGCGAGCACGGCGCGGATCGCGAGCGACTTCGAGCCCGGCACGCGCGCCTCGCCCACCAGGGGCGGACCCGGCCCGAGGGTGAGCGCGGCCGCGCCGCGCGCCGCCGATCGGTCTTGCTCCGCGCCCGACATGGCGGGATCCTATCCGCCCGCGCGCGCTCCCGTCGCTCCCGCCCCGAACCCATGCGCACCACCGACCCCGCGCGCCCCTACCTCGGGCGCGAGCCCATCCCCGGCCTCGAGCGCGTCGCCTCGGGCAAGGTGCGCGACATCTACGCCCTGGACGGCGAGCGCCTGCTGCTGGTCACCACCGACCGCGTGTCGGCCTTCGACGTGGTCTTCGCCGAGGGCGTGCCCCACAAGGGCGCCGTGCTCACCGCCATCGCGGCCTGGTGGTTCGAGCGCACCCGCGACCTGGTGCCCAACCACCTGCTCTCGACGGACGTGGATTCGCTCGGCGGCCTCGACGCCGCCTGGCGCGAGCGGCTGCGCGGGCGGGTGCTGATCGTGCGCCGCGCGCGGCCCACGCCCGTCGAGTGGGTCGTGCGCGGATACCTCGCCGGCAGCGGCTGGAAGGAGTACCGCGAGCGCGGGAGCATCTGCGGCGTGGCCCTGCCGCCCGGCCTGCGCCAGGCCGAGCGCCTGCCGACCCCGATCCTGACGCCGACCACGAAGGAGGAGGGGCACGACCTGCCGCTCTCCCTGGACGAAGCCCGCGAGCGCGTCGGCGACGTGGTGTTCGGGGCCGCGCACGACGCCGCGCTGGCGCTCTTCCGGCGCGGGACCGAGGTGCTCGAGCGCCTGGACATCCTGCTGGCCGACACCAAGTTCGAGTTCGGCACCGTCGCCGGCCCGGACGGCCGCGAACGCCTGATCCTGATCGACGAGGCCCTGACCCCCGACAGCTCGCGCTTCTGGCCGCGCTCCGATTGGCGCCTCGACACCAGCCCGCCCAGCTACGACAAGCAGCTCCTGCGCGATTGGCTCGAGACGCTCGACTGGGACAAGAGTCCCCCCGGCCCGCCGCTCGACCCCGACGTCGTCGCGCGCCTGTCGCGGCGCTACCTCGAGATCTGCGAGCTCCTGACCGGCTCCCCGCCCGCCAGCGCGCGCGCCTGACGCGCACCCGCCACCCCATCCCCCGCCCATGGCCGTCCCCGCGCCCCCCGAGACGATCCGCTGGGAGGGCGGCCTGCCGGGCCGCGTGCTCCTGATCGAACAGACCCGCTTGCCCGAGCGCGAGGAGCTGCTCGAGGTGCGCGACGTGCCCGGCATGGTCGACGCCATCCGACGCCTGGCCGTGCGCGGCGCGCCCGCGATCGGCGTCGCCGCGGCCTTCGGCGTGGTGCTCGGCGTGCAGGAGCTCGCCGAGGCCTCCACCGCGAGGGTCATCGAGCGCCTGCGCGAATCGGTCGTGGCCCTGGGCGCGGCGCGCCCCACCGCGGTGAACCTCTTCTGGGCCCTCGAGCGCATGCGCGCGCGGGGCGAGCGCGAGGCGGCCGCGGGCGCCGACGGCGCGCGCCTCGTGGCGGCGCTGTTCGAGGAGGCGCGGGCGATCGCCGAGGAGGACGCGCGCACCTGCCGCGCGCTCGGCGAACACGGCGCGGCGTTGCTCGCCGACGGCGCGCGGGTGCTCACGCACTGCAACGCCGGCGCGCTCGCCACGGCCGGCATCGGCACGGCCCTGGCGCCGATCTACGTGGCCGCGGAGCAGGGCCGGCGCGTCGCGGTCTACGCCGACGAGACGCGCCCGCTGCTGCAGGGCGCGCGCCTGACGGCCTGGGAGCTGCAGCGCGCCGGCATCGACGTGACGCTGATCTGCGACGGCATGGCCGCGCGGGTCCTGTCCGAGGGCCGCGTCGACCTCGTGCTGGTGGGTTCGGATCGCATCGCGCGCAACGGCGACGTGTGCAACAAGATCGGCACCTATGGCGTCGCGTTGCTCGCCCACGCCCACGGCGTGCCCTTCTACGCCGTCGCGCCCCTCTCGACCTTCGATCCCACTCTGCCCGACGGCAGCCACATCCCGATCGAGGAACGCGCCCCCGAGGAGATCACCGAGGGTCTGGGCCGGCGCACGGCGCCCGTCGGCGTGAAGGTCTACAACCCCGCCTTCGACGTGACCCCGGCGCGCTACGTGACCGGCATCGTGACCGAGGTCGGGCTGATCGAGGCCCCCACGACCGCGAAGGTCGAGGCGGCCTTCCGCCGCGCCGGTCTGCCCCTGCCGCCCGTTCGCTGAAGGCGCCGCCCCGGCCGGGGCGAGCGCGGCGGGCCACCGACTACAGGCCCCGGCGGCGGGGAGTCGAAGAGGGAGGGCTCTCCCCCACCTCGAGCCCACCGCCATGACCGCTCCGCGCAAGAAGTCCGTCCGCAAATCCACCCCGAAGGCGGGCGCCTCCGTGCCCAAGGAACTCCAGGCCTCCCGCGGGGCGGAGGACGGCGACGAGGGCGAAGCCACCCGGCCCGGCACGCCGCCGCGCCCCGATCAGATGAACGAGGAGGTCGTGACCTTCATCACGGCCATCGAGGAGTACAAGCGCCTCCATCGGCGCCCGTTCCCGAACTGGAGCGAGATCCTCGAGGTGGTCAAGTCGCTCGGCTACGTCCGCGCGCGCTGAATCACGGATCCTGCGCCGGGACGAGCAGGGCGAACCCCTCGTTGTTCTTCGCGGCCAGGATCAAGAGGCCCTCGCGGGTCTCGATCGGGTGGACGTCCTGCATCGGGCCGTCGTAGCCCGGCGCCTGCCAGGTGGAGCGCAGCCGCAGGCGACGGGGGTCGGCGACGTCGAACTCGTAGACGAGGCCCTCGCGCGCGGCGGCGAACAGGCGCTCGCCCCCCGCGACCAGGCGCATGCGCCCCGCGATCCCCTCGAGGCCGTCGATCACGCTGAGCGGTGCGCTGGCGCGGTGGCGCTGGGGGTCGTAGGCCAGGCTCAGCACGACGCCGGGCGAGTCGCGCCCGACGAAGACGTGGCGGCGATCGGCGCTGACCGCCAGGCCCGAGGCGCGGAAGCGCCCCGTCCCGTGCCGCAGCACGTGTTCGCCGACGACCTCGAGGCGCTCGGGCAGGAGATCCAGGCGCACCACGAAGAAGCCGCCGATGCAGGTGACGAAGGCCAGGTCGCCGGCGACGGTGATGCTCTGCGCGTTGGCCAGGAGCTCGGCGTGGCGCTCGCTCGCGTGGGCCCGGCGGCCGCTCGAGACCTCGATGGCCCGCAGGGTGACCTCGCCGCGCACGCGGCAGCCCATGTCGCTCAAGAGGTAGAGCTCGCCGTCCTTGCGGTAGAACTCCGCGTCGTTCTGGTAGGAGCGCCCCGGCTCGAGGCCCGGGAGCGGGTAGTCGAAGCGCCGCGGCGGGCCGGGGTCGGGGTTCTGGCGCGAGACCGGCCAGAGCAGGATCGGGCCGTTGCCCTGGGGCGTGACGAGGTAGGCCTCCTCGCGCGAGTCCGGATCGCGCCAGATCCACTCGATGTGCTCGGTCGCGCCCACGCCGGCGGGTTGGTAGCCGCGCGGCACGGGGCGCGTCGGGTCGGAGATGTCGTAGCGCGCGATCCCGCCCCAGGTCGGCAGGTAGACCGAGTCCCACTCGGGGATCGCGACCGCCCCGTCGCTGCTCGCGAGCCACCAGCGGCGCGCGATCACGCGCGGCGCCCGCGGGTCGCTGACGTCGATCCCATACAACGCGTACTCCACCTCGTGGCGATTGCCGCTCCACAGGATGCGCCGGCCGTCCGGGAGCACGCACAGGCCCAGGCCCCGCTCGCCTGCGTCCTGGAAGGGCACGTGCAGCTCGGACAGCAGCTCACCGCCGCGGCCCTCGAGCACGTGCAGGCGGTTGGCCGAGACGGCGAACACGAGGTCGCGCTCGCGGTCGACCGACACGTTGAGCACGCGTTGCTCCTCCGCCAGCACGATGCGCCCCAGGCGCCGCGGGCGCGCCGGGTCGCTGACGTCCAGGCGCAGGAGCTGGCCGGCCTTTCCCGCCGCGACGTAGGCCACGCGGCGGTTGCCGTAGGCGAGCACCGCCACCGCCTGCGTGGTGGCCGAGGGATCGTCGAACTCCTCGGTCGGATCGAACATGGCCCCCTGGATCCGCGGCACCCACGTGTCGCGCGGGATCTCGAGCCGCACGAGCGCGCGCACCCAACGTTGGCGCGCGGTGCGCGGCGCGCCGACGACGTACACGCTGTAGCCCGCCGCGTGCTCGAGCACCTCGAGCCGGTCGAGGGACAGGAGGTCCGCGATCTGGCCGCTGCGCGCGCGCAGGACGAGCCGGCCGCCCTCCCCCGGCCCGAGCACGACCACCTCGCGCCCGGCGAGGGCCGCCACGGCGCCCGAGTCGCCCAGGAGCTCGAAGTCGAAGAAACGGCCCAGCTCGGGGGACTCGAACAGGCGCTGCGCGCCGTCCGCGTCGAGGCGGTAGATGCCCTTGCCCGTCGAAGCCCACAGCGTGCCGTCGGTCGCGACCTCGAGCGCGCCCAGGGTGTGGGCGAAGGGCGAGGCGGGGTGCAGCTCGAGCGGTTCGCCGCTCAAGGGATCGAGGCGCCAGAGGTTGCGCCCCGAGGTGATCCAGGGCCCGCTGGGCGTGCCGACCACGTCGCGGATCGTGCCGTCGGCGATCTCGCCCAGGATGCGCGGCGGCGCTCCCTCGCCCCGCGGGCGGGGCGCCTCGCGCCGGCCTGGACGTCGTTCGGCGGCGGCGTCCGCGGCCTGCGCCCCGTCCTCGGCCGCCGGCTCCGCGGCGCGCGGCGGACCGTCGCCGGGGAAGGAGTGCGGGGCGCGCTCCGGCGTTCCGCAGGAGAGCAGCAGCATCCACGGGGCGAGCAGCGGGATCGGGAGTCGCACGGAGTCGGTCCTCTTCGGTTGGCGGGTCGGGGCGGCGGCCCAACCCTGGCGTGGGAGCGCGGTTCCGCCCCGCGGGCCGGACCCCGAGGGTACGCGATCGGTGGCCGCGGGTGAGACACACCGCGCCGCTTGCGCGCGGCGCAGCCCGCCCCAAGATGGCGCGGTGCAGGAGCGTTACCGCAGCGTTCGATCCCCCGCGCAGCACGAGCTCGAGCGCATCCAGGGTTCGCGGTTCCTGGCGCGGGTCGCGCCCTGCTCCTCGCGCGAACAGGCCCTGGCCCTGGTCGACGCGGCGCGCGCCGCCCACCCCGCGGCGCGCCACCACTGCTTCGCCTGGCGCCTGGGCCCCAGCGGCGCGGATTCCTTCTCCAACGACGCGGGCGAGCCCGCGGGCTCCGCCGGCCGGCCGATCCTGCAGCAGCTCGAGGGCCAGGGCCTGGGCGACGTGGCGTTGGTCGTCACGCGCTACTTCGGCGGCGTGAAGCTCGGCGTGGGCGGCCTGATGCGCGCCTACGGCGGCGCGGCGGCGGCCGTGCTCGCGCGGGCCGAGCTGGTCGAGGTCGAGATCACGCGCCGCGCGCGCATCACCCATCCCTACGAGTGTTCGGGTGCCATCGAGGCCTGGCTGGCGGCGGAGGGCCTCGCGCCGCGCTCGGCGCGCTACGACGCCCAGGTGCAGCTCGAGGTCGACCTGCCCGTGGGGCGCCTGGCGCGGTCGCTGGCCGAGCTCGGCGAGCGCAGCGCGGGCCGCGCGCGGGTCGAGCTCGACTGACCGTCGGCGCTACCATGCGCCCATGCCCGAGCTCCTCGCCGCCATCGACCAGGGCACGACCAGCACGCGCTGCCTCGTCTTCGAGCCCGACGGCCGCGTCGTCGGTCGCGCGCAGCAGGAGCTGCGCCAGATCTATCCGCGGCCCGGCTGGGTCGAGCACGATCCGCTCGAGATCCTGGGCGCCGTCGAGCGGGTCGTGGCCGGGGCGCTCGCCGACGGGGGGCTGCGCGGAGCCGACCTCGCCGCGGTCGGCATCACCAACCAACGGGAGACGCTCGTCGCCTGGGATCCGCGCGACGGCCGGCCCTACGCCAACGCGATCGTGTGGCAGGACACCCGCACCCGCGAGCTGTCCGAGGCCCTCGCCCGCGACGGTGGCGCGGAGTTCCTGCGCACGCGCACCGGGCTCCCGCCCGCGACCTACTTCTCGGGGCCCAAGCTGCGGTGGCTGCTCGAGCACGTCGAGGGGCTGGGCGCGGCCGCGGCGCGCGGCGAGGTCCTGGCCGGCACGGTCGACGCCTGGCTCGTGTGGAACCTGACCGGCGGCCCGCGCGGCGGCCTGCACCGCACCGACCCCAGCAACGCCTCGCGCACGCTGCTGATGGAGCTCTCGACCCTCGAATGGTCGGACGAGCTGTGCGCGCGCGTCGGCGTGCCGCGCGAGCTCCTGCCCACGATCGTCCCCAGCGTCGCGCCCGACTCCTTCGGCCACACCCGCGCCGAGGGGCCCTTCGCCGCCGCGGTGCCGATCGCCGCGGTGCTCGGCGACCAACAGGCGGCGCTCTTCGGCCAGGCCTGCTTCCGCCCCGGCCAGGCGAAGAACACCTATGGCACGGGCTGTTTCCTGCTCCTGAACACCGGCGAGCACCCGGTCCAATCGGCGCACGGGTTGCTCGGCACCGTGGCCTGGAAGCTCGGCGAAGGGGCGCCGATCTACGCCCTCGAGGGCTCGGTGGCGATCGCCGGGGCGCTCGTGCAGTGGCTGCGCGACGGACTGGGCATCCTGCGCGAGGCGGCCGAGATCGAGGGCTTGGCGCGTTCGGTCGAGGACAGCGGCGGGGTCGAGATCGTGCCCGCCTTCGCGGGCCTGTTCGCCCCGCGCTGGCGGCCCGACGCGCGGGGCGTGATCGTGGGCCTGACCCGTTCCAGCGGGCGCGCGCACCTGGCGCGGGCCGCGCTCACGGCGGTCTGCCACCAGGTGCGCGAGGTGCTGGAAGCGATGGAGCGCGACGCGCCCCTGCCCCTGGCCGAGCTGAAGGTCGACGGCGGCATGACCGGCAACGACCTGCTGCTCGAGCTCCAGGCCGGCCTGCTCCAGCGTCCGGTGGTGCGCGCGGCGGTGGCCGAGACGACCTCCCTCGGCGTCGCCCAGGCCGCCGGGCTCGCGCGCGGCGTGTATCGCTCCCTGGAGGAACTCGCCGCCCTGTGGCGCGCCTCGGGTCGCTTCGAGCCGGACCTGGACGGGGCGCGGCGCGCGCGGCTCATCGCCCGCTGGGAGGACGCCGTCCAGCGCAGCTTGGGCCTGGCCTGAGGTGCCCCACCCGGCCCGCGCGCCGCGCACGCCTCCGCCCTGGGAAGCGGGTAGCATGGTCCCGCCATGAGCGCCCCCAAGACCTCCGCGAAGCGCACGACCACGGGCTACCTACACGGCTTCACCCGCGACGAACAGGATCGACTCTATCGCCAGGCGCGGTTCGTCGAGCACCGCGTGCACGACCACCTGCCCTTCCGGCGCTGTCGGCGTCTGATCGAGATCGGCTGCGGGGTCGGCGCCCAGACCGAGATCCTGCTGCGGCACTTCCCCGAGCTGCACGTCACCGGGGTCGACCAGTCCGAGTCGAACCTGGCCCGCGCCGCCGAGCACCTCGGCCAACTGCCCTGGGCCACGGGGCGCTACGCCCTGGCGCGCGAGGACGCCGCCCAGCTCTCCTACGAGTCCGACTCCTTCGACGGCGCCTTCCTGTGCTGGATCCTCGAGCACGTGGCCGACCCGGCGCTGGTGCTCTCCGAGGCGCGGCGCGTGATGCGACCCGGCGCGCCGATCGTGGTCACCGAGGTCCAGAACGCGACCTTCTTCATCGACCCCTACAGCCCGCACACGATGGCCTACTGGATGGCGTTCAACGACCACCAGCTCGAGATCGGGGGCGATCCCTTCGTGGGCGCCAAGCTCGGCAACCTGCTGCAGGCCATCGGCTACCGCGACATCGTCACCGAGGTGCGCACGATCCACCTCGACAGCCGCTCCCCGGGGGAGCGGGCCGAGTTCCTGGCCTACTGGTCCGATCTCCTGCTCTCGGGCTCCGAGGGCCTGCAGCAGGCCGGCAAGGTCACCGCCGAGACGGTGCGCGGCATGACCGAGGAGCTGCGCGTCGTGGGCCGCGACCCCAACGCGGTGTTCTTCTACTCCTTCGTGCAGGCCCGCGCGCGAGTCTGGTGAGCGCGCATTCCGAGTGAGCCCCGCGCGCGAGTCGGGTGAGCGGGTCACCCACGCCTACAGATCGTCCCACTCCTCGCCGTAGTGGTGCGTGATCTCCTCTCCGGGCTCGATGCGCCGCAGGGCATGCAGCTCGAGTCCCTCGAAGACCGCGTTGGGCTCGGCGGAGTGATTCACGTAGCGCAGGTCGTTGCGTCCCTCGATGCCGTACTCGTTGCCCTGCTCGTCCTCGACCCACAGGACGTAGGTGTCGATGGCGCTCGAGCGCGGCCCGCTGTAGGTGCCGATGCGCTCGCCGGCCTCGATCACGCGCGCCGCGAACAGGCCCCGGCCGTGGATCGGGCTCTCCCCCACCACGACCGCGCTCGTTCGACCGCCGGCCTTGCGGGCGGGGCGCTCGGGTTTGGGGTCCACGCTCGCCGTCTTCCCGCGCGCGCCGCCCTTCGCGGCCGGTCGAGCGGGAGGTCCCGGTTCGGAGGCGGACGGGCGGGTGCGGGCGGGGCGGGTCATGCGCGGAAGTCGGATGGGGAGGAAGGGATCTCCGACGCAGCGCAGTGCGCGCGGCGTCGCGAGCGACGCAGTGTGCCAAGCCTCCGATCGGGTTGGAAGCGCCGTGCGGACACGGCGATCGATGCGCTGCGATGCGCGCGCGGGCGCGTCGCGTCGGAGTCGCGGCGCCGTGCGCGTGGCGCGCGGCGAGGCGCGCTCGACCCGGCGCGCCTGCTCCGCGAACCACCCACCGAGCGCATGAAGCGCGTCTCACCCTCGGCTCCCGGCTGCCGGCGGGGATCCCGTCGCGTTCGATTCGGGCCCCGGGCCACGCAAGTCGTACAGCGCCCCCCAGACGCGGCCCGGACCGCTTCCAACGGTGTTCGGCGGCCGCGCGTAGGACCCTCCGTTCGCCCGGGCGGGCCTGCCCGGGGGATGGTGATCCCGCGCTCGCCCTTTGGAGACTATTCTCGGGGCCGCGCGGCTCCCGCCCGGCGGGAACGGCGTAGGCCGAAGATCCAGGTCCCGGATGGACGCCCCGCGGCGTCCCGCGCGCCGCAGGGCGGCGATCCACCGGGACGAAACCCTCGAACGAGGACCCTCGCGATGACCACGAAACCCCACCGCACCCTGAAGACGACTTGCCTGGCGGCCCTGATCGGCGGCCTGGCCCTGCCCGCCCTGGCCCGCACCGACGGCGCCGCCGACGACGCGCGCCAGTCCCAGGCCCAGAAGGCGGCGATCGAGACCTCGGGCGCGCAGTACTGGCGCGCGCAGCTCGGCCGCCCGGCGCCCGACTTCGAGATCGCCGACCTGGCGGGCAAGACCTTCAAGCTCTCCGCCCAGCGCGGCAAGATCGTCGTGCTGGAGTGGTTCAACCCCGACTGCCCCATCGTCCAGGACGCCTACAAGGAGAACGGCACCCTGCGGGGCCTGGGCAACCGCCTGGACGGTCTCGAGGACGTCGTCTGGGTGGCGATCAACTCCGGCGCGCCGGGCCAGCAGGGCCACGGCATCGAGCGCAACACCAAGGCCAAGTCGGAGCTCGGCCTCGCCTATCCGATCCTGGTCGACGAGGCCGGCTGGGTCGGCACGATGTACGGTGCCACGACGACGCCCCACATGTACGTCGTCGACGCCAAGGGTCAGCTCGCGTACGTCGGCGGCCACGGCGAGCCGGGCGCGGCCAGCCCGGTCGCGGCCGCGGTCGAGGACCTGCGCGCGGGCCGCGCCGTCGCGGCGGCCGAGACCAAGAACTTCGGCTGCTCGGTGAAGTACCCGCGCAAGGCCGAGGTCGGCCTGGTCGCGCCGCGCTTCACCCTCACCGACACCCAGGGCAAGGAGCACAGCCTGGCCGATCAGCTCGGCAAGGTCGTGGTGCTCGAGTGGTTCAACCCCGACTGCCCGATCGTGAAGAACGCCTACAAGGAAGGCGCGACCCTCGACGGCTACGCCAAGAAGGCCATGGAACGCGGCGTGGCGTGGTTCGGCATCAACTCCGGCGCGCCGGGCCAGCAGGGCTACGGCCTGGAGCACAACCAGCGGGCGCGCGAGGCCTGGAAGCTCGCCAACCCGGTGCTGATGGACCCCGAGGGCACGACCGGCCGCGCCTATGGCGCCACCACGACGCCCCACATGTACGTGATCGACGCCCGCGGCGTGCTCGTCTACATGGGCGGCCACGACGACGGCAAGGGTCTGAACTACATCGAGGCCACCCTGGCCGATGTCTTCGCGGGTCGGGCCGTGAAGGAAGCCAAGACCCGCAACTATGGCTGTTCGGTGAAGTACGCCCGCACGAACTGAGAGGCCCGGCGCGCGCACGACCCGGAGCGCGCGCCCCCTCCAGCTCTGCGGTCGGCGCTCACCGGGGGTGAGCGTTGGACCCCGAGGGACCCCGGTGCGCGGCGCGCGCCGGGGTCCCCGGCATTCGGGCCTCACTCGCGCGTGCCCAGCTCCTCGAGCATGCGCGCCAGGTGCGGCTCGACGTTGTCCGCCAGCCGTTCCTGGCCGGCCGCGGTCGGGTGCATGCCGTCCTCGAGGTTCAGCTCGCTCACGCCGCCCACGCCCTCGAGGAAGGCCGGCACCAGGGCGGCCCCGCTGCGCTCGGCGACGCGCCCATAGAGCTCGCGGAAACCGCGTGCGTACTCCGCGCCGTAGCTGGGCGGGATGTCGAGGCCCAGCAGCAGGACGCGCGCTCCGCCTTCGCGGGCGCGCTCGACGATGGCCGAGAGATCGGCCTCGATCGACTCGAGGGGCGTGCCGCGCAGCCCGTCGTTGGTTCCCAGTTGCACGACGACCAGGTCGGGCGCCTGGCGCATCAACCACTCGATGCGCCGCCGGCCGCCGGCCGCGGTGTCGCCCGAGACGCCCGCGTTGACGACGCGCATCGGGAGCCCGCGCGCCGCCAGGCGCTCGCCCAGACGCGCCGGGAAGGCTTCGTCCCGATCGAGGTGCAGGCCCGCGGTCAGGCTGTCCCCGAGGAAGGCGACCCGCGGGCCGCCGCTCTCCGCGGGCACGGTCTGCGCCGGGGGGGCCGGCGCCCCGGCGGGCTGCTCGGCCGGGCCACAACCGCCCGCGACGAGCGCGAGCGCCGCCCCCAGCGGGAGCAGGAGCGCGCGCCGCGCAGCGGGCCCAATGGCTTCACGTTCGTTCACCGCTCGGGTTCCTCGTAGGTCGCTCGGGTCTCCCGTGGTTCGCTCGGATCCCCCGAAGGGTGGCCCGGCCGCACCGCGCGCGGCATCCTACCCGCGCGCGAGCGTCGAGGGCGTCCCGCGCCGGGCGACGCGCGTAGACCGCGGAGGTCGCCCGCGCGAGCCCGGCCACTCCATTCTCCCTGGTCCGAACCGATGCACGATCTGCCTGCGAGCCCCGCCGCTCCCGTTGGGCCCACCCGGAGCGGCGCTCCCACGTCGCGCGTCGCGGCCCGCGGCCTCACGCGCCGGCTCGGCTCGGGCGGGCGCACCCTGACCGTGCTCGAGGGCGTGGACCTCGACGTCGCGCCGGGCGAGGTGGTCGCGATCCTCGGGCCCTCCGGCAGCGGCAAGTCGACCCTGCTGGGCCTGCTCGCGGGCCTCGACCGGCCCAGCGCCGGAGAGGTCTGGATCGAGGGCCGCGCGCTCTCGGCGCTCGACGAGGACGGCCTGGCGGATCTGCGGCGCACGTCCGTCGGCTTCGTGTTCCAGAACTTCCAGCTCCTGGGCAACCTGACGGCGCGCGAGAACGTCGCCCTGCCCCTCGAGCTCGGCGGCTTCCCCGGCGCCCGCGAGCGGGCCGAACGGCTGCTGGCCGAGGTCGGGCTCGCCGAGCGCGCCCACCACTACCCGGCGCAGCTCTCGGGCGGCGAACAACAGCGCGTGGCCCTGGCGCGCGCCTTCGGGCCGCGGCCCAGGATCCTGTTCGCCGACGAACCCACCGGGAACCTCGACGGCGAGAGCGGCGCGCGCGTGCTCGAGCTGCTCTTCGCCCTGCGGCGCGAGGCCGGCACGAGCCTGGTGCTCGTGACCCACGACCCCGAGGTCGCCGCGCGCGCCGAGCGCCGCATCCTCCTGCGCGACGGGCGCGTCGAACGGGTGGAAGCCGGCCAGCGCACCACGGCGCGCGGCGCGGGGCGCGGACCCGATCCGGAGCACGCGCCGTGAGGGCCGCCGTGCTCCTGCGCCTGGGCGCGCGGGAGACCCGCGGCGCCCGCGGCCGCCTGGGTTTCTTCGTCGCGTGCCTCGCGATCGGCGTGGCCGCGGTGGTCGGCGTCGCGGCCCTGGTGGGCGGACTCGAGCGCGGCCTGCAGTCGCGTTCGCGCGAGTTGCTCGGCGCCGACCTCTCGGTGCGTTCCCTGCGGCCGCTGCCGGAGGAGCTCGACGCCCTGCTGGCCGAGTTCGGCGGCGCGACCCGCGCGGACGTGCGCGAGCTGGCCACGATGGCCTCGGTGCGAGCATCGACCGAACTTGCGCCCGGGGCCCGCGCGACGAGCCGCCTGGTGGAGCTCAAGGCGGTCTCGGGTCCCTTCCCGTTGGTCGGGAGCCTGGTCCTCGATCCGCCGCGCCCCGTGGCCGAGTTGCTCACCCCCGAGACGGCCCTGGTCGCGCCCGAGCTCGCCGCGGCGCTCGGGCTCGCCGTCGGTGACCCGCTGTACCTGGGCGGCGCCGCGTTCACGATCGCCGGCCTGATCGCCGAAGAACCCGACCGACTCGACTTTCGCCTGGCCCTCGGGCCGCGCGTGCTGATCTCCCAGGCCGGGCTCGCGCGCACGGAGCTCGTGACCTTCGGCAGCCGCGTGCGCCACCAGGCCCTGGCGCGCTTCGACCCGCCGCCGGACGCCCTGGAGCTCGAGCGCCGCCGCGCGCGACTCGCCCAGGAGCTGCCCGGCGCCGCCTACCTCAACATCGAATCCCACCGCCAGGCGCAGCCGCGCCTGCGACGCTCGCTCGAACAACTCGAGCGCTACCTGGGCCTCGCGGCGCTGCTCTCCCTGGTGCTCGGCGGCGTCGGCGTCGCCCAGGCGGTGCGTTCGTGGATCGCGACGCGCACGCCCTCGATCGCGATCCTGCGCTGCCTCGGCCTGCGACCGCGGGACGTGCTCGCGCTGTACCTCGCCCATGCCGGCGCCCTGGGCCTGGGGGCGAGCCTCCTGGGCGCGGCCTCCGGCTCGCTCCTGCCCCTGGCCGTGACGCGCCTGGTGCCGGACCTCTTGCCCCCGGACCTGCTCCCGGCCTTCTCGGGCCCGGCGGTGCTGCGCGGGGTCTTCCTGGGGACGGGCCTGGCCCTGCTCTTCGCCCTGCCGCCCCTGCTCGCGGTCTGGCGCGTCAGCCCCGCGCGCGTGCTGCGCGAGGAGGCCGAGCCGCTCTCCGCGCCCCGGCTCGCGCGCGTCGCGACGCCGCTGCTGCTCGCCGCGGGCATCCTGGGCGCGGCCTGGATCCAAGCGCGGGAGCTCGCGCTCGCCGCCGCCTACACCGGCGGGCTGGCGGCCGCGGCGCTGCTCCTGTGGGGCGGCGCGAAGCTCTTGCTCGTGGCCCTGGCGCGCATCCCGCGCGGCTCCCTGGGACCCCACCTCGCCCACGGCCTGGCGGCCCTGGCGCGACCGGGCGCGGGTACCGCCGGCGCGGTGGTCGCCCTCGGACTGGGCCTGGGCACGATCGGCACCCTGACCTTGGTCGAGGAGCGCCTGGGGCGCGAGCTCGCCGGCGCCCTGCCCGAGGACGCGCCCAGCGCGTTCCTGGTCGACGTGCAGCCCGACCAGTGGTCGGGGGTGCGGACCCTGCTCGAGGGACACGGCGCGCGCGAGATCGGCTCGGTGCCGGTCGTCACCGCGCGCCTGGCGCGGATCGACGGCCGCCCCGTCGAGGACGTCGCGGCCGAACGCGGCGAGGGCCGCCGCGGGAGCTGGACGCTGACCCGCGAGCAACGCCTGACCTGGCTCGACGCATTGCCCGGCGACAACGCCCTCGTCGCGGGCGAGCTGTGGAGCGATCCCGCGCGGGACGAGGTCAGCCTCGAGCGCGACTTCGCCCGCGACCTCGGCGTGGATCTCGGCTCGACCCTCGTCTTCGACGTGCAGGGCGTGCCGATCGAGCTCACCGTCACCAGCCTGCGCGAGGTCGAGTGGCGCAGCTTCGGGATCAACTTCTTCCTGGTCGTCGAGCCGGGCGTGCTCGACCAGGCGCCCCACTTCCGCCTGGCCGCGGCGCGCCTCGACGCGGGGCAGGAGGCCGCGCTGCAGGACCGCCTGGCCCAGGACTTCCCCAACGTCACTCTGCTGCGCGTGCGGCCGATCCTCGAACGTGTGTTCGAGCTGTTGGTGCGCGCCGCGTTGGGCCTGCGCATCCTGGGCGCCTTCACGATCGCGGCCGGGATCGCGATCCTGATCGGCGCGGTGGCCGCCGGCCACGTCAAGCGCGCCCGCGAGGCGGCCCTGCTCAAGACCCTCGGCCTGCGGCGCGCGCGGGTCGCGCTGCTGTTCGCGATCGAGCACGCCCTCGTGGGCCTGGTGGCGGGCACCCTCGGCGCGGGGGGCGCGGTCGTGGCGAGCCGCCTGTTCCTCGAGCGGGCCCTCGAGCTCGCGCCCCAGACCCCCTGGGCCACGCCCCCGCTGCTGGCCCTCGGCGGAGCCCTGCTGTGCTGCCTCGCCGGGTTGCTGGCCAGCGCGCGGGCCCTCGCGGCCCCGCCCGTGCGCACCCTGCAGGCGGGCTGATCGGCGCAGGCGCGTGCGCTCGGCGCCGTATTGCCCCTCCGCCGGGCCAGGCCGGATGCTGTCACCGGCTGGACGCGCGACGGGCATCGTCCGCCGGCGTTTCCCGCGACCCTTCGGATTGGAGTTCTCCCGCCATGCAACGTCCCCTCGTCACCTTGCTCCTGCTGCTCTTCGGCGGCGGCTCGCTCTTCGCCCTGGCCCGTGGCTTCGACGGACCCAAGGAGCCCCTCGAGCCGCGTTCGCCGCTGGTGATCGTCGACCGCACGGGCTTCACCCTGCTCGGCCCCACGCACATGCACCTGCTCGTCTACAGCGACGGGCACGTGGCCTACGTGAGCCGCTCGGGGGCGCCCGACGACGACCACAACGTCGACCGCCAGCTCGACCCGGAGATCGTGCGCACCCTGCACGGCAAGCTCCTGAACGCCCGGGCCCTGAACCTGCGCGATGCGACCGGCATGGTCACCGACGTGCCCCTGAACACCGTGACCGTGTTCGACCCCAAGAGCCAGACGAGCTGCAACACCTTCCGCTACTGGATCGGCGCGGACGACCACGAGCCGATCGAGCAAGCCCTGCGCGCGTTCGTGAAGGACCACGTCCTCGGCACGCGCCCCGGCGGCCGGCGCTGATCGCCGCACCCGGCGCGGCGGCCCCCACGACGGTCGGGGCCGCCGCCTGGGATCTCCCGGATCGGCTCCAGGGCGCCCCGCCCGCCGATCGAAAGCGGGGAAGACCAGCGGTCCCCCGGGGGGGTGGGCCGGGTGCGTGGGAAGCGGGCTGGCAGGCCCGTCGAACCGTGGCGGGGGGAGCGGTCGCAGGGCCGCTCGACGGTCCATGGCAGGACGAATCGAACCGGACGTCGGGGCCATCCTGGCCCGCAGGCAGATCCAGAGCGCGACCCGTCGCGTGCTCGCGAGCACGCGGGGGCTCGGTCGATCGGCGCTGGGCGGCGCGGCGGCCGCCGAGGCCGGAGAGGGTCTGCGGGCCGAGGCGCGCGCCCTGGCCCGGGCGGCGCATCGCAGCCTGCAGGGGATCGGCCAGGGAGACGCCGCGCGCCAGGCGCTGCGCGAGGTGCGCGCGAGCCTGGGGCGGCTGCGGGAGCTGACGGTCCAGGGCGCGGCTCCGGCTCCGGGCGCCGAGCGGGACGGGGCCTGGTCGCGAGAGATCGAAGGGCTCGCGGGCGCGGCGGGGCGCTTCACCCAGTCGGGTCGGGCGCCGTCGGGTCGAGCGGAGCGCGCGGAGGCGACCGCTGCGCCGACCCTCGACGCCGCGGCGCTGGAGCGACAGGTCGCCCTCGGGCCGCTGGTGGTGAAGCTCGTCAGCGAGGGGAACGCGGTGGCGGCGTTGGGCTCGCTCGACGCCGCCTTCGAGGCGCTGCAGCGGGCCGAGGAGCACCTGGACGCCGATCGCGCGCGGTCGCTGGAGCGCCACGCGGCGCTCGAACGGGCCGAGCGCGGGACGTTGCGCGGCGGCGCGCCGCCCGAGGGGGGCGCGCAGGCCGAAGCCTTGGCCGCGGACGTGGCCGGTCGACTCGCGCGGGCTCCGCGCGCGGCCCTCGAGGCGGCCGTGGGCACGGAGCCGGATGTGGCGCTGGAGCTGCTCGCCCAGGGCCCGGTCGAGCTGCCGCCGCTTCCGTCCGTCGACGCGCCGGACGCCGCGCGCCCCGTCTGAGGCCGACCCAGGGCCTGCGGCGCGCTACAGTGCGCCCATGGTCCGACCCTCCCCCGATCTGGCGCAGGAGCTGTGCGCCTTCATCGACGCTTCGCCCAGCCCCTACCACGCCGTCGAGCGCAGCGCGCGCGAGCTCGAGGCCGCGGGGTTTCGCCGCCTGGACGAGCTCGGGCGCTGGGACGGCGGCGGCGGCGGGGCCTTCGTCGTGCGCGGCGGAAGCCTGGTCGCCTGGCGCCTGCTCGAGCGCACGCCGCCGCACACCGGTTTCCGGATCGTCGGCGCGCACACCGACAGCCCCAACCTGCGCCTCAAGCCGCGCCCCGACACCGGCCGCGCGGGGTTTCGCCAATTGGGCGTCGAGGTCTACGGCGGCGTGTTGCGCAACTCGTGGCTCGACCGCGAGCTGGGCCTCTCGGGCCGCGTGTTCGTGCGCGGCCCACAGGGGCCCGAGGCGCGCCTGGTGCGCATCGATCGGCCCGTGCTGCGCGTGCCCCAGCTCGCGATCCACCTCGACCGCGAGATCCACGACAAGGGCCTCTTGCTCAACGCCCAACAACACCTCGTGCCGCTCTTCGGTCTCTCGGGCGGCCTGGGCGAGCCCGCCTTCGACGACCTCCTGGCGCGGGAGCTCGACCTCGACCCGGACAGCCTGCTCTCCTTCGAGCTGATGTGCCACGACGTCCAGCCCGCGTCCCTCGTCGGTTGGGAGCGCGAGTTCGTCGGCGCGCCGCGCCTCGACAACCTGTGCTCGAGTTTCCTGGGCCTGCGCGCCCTGCTGGCCGCCGACCCGGGCGCGCGGCGCATCCCGGTGTTGTGCCTGTTCGACCACGAGGAGGTCGGCAGCACCTCGAGCCGCGGCGCCCAGAGCCCGCTGCTCGCCGACCTGCTCGAGCGCACGGTGCTGGCCCGCGGCGGCGCGCGCGAGGACTACCACCGCGCCCTGGCCGATTCGGTCTGCCTGTCGGCCGACATGGCCCACGGCACGCACCCCAACTACCCCGAGCGCCACGAGCCCGACCACCACCTGTTCCTGAACCGCGGTCCGGTGATCAAGCTCAACGCCAACCAACGCTACGCCACCGAGGCCGAGACCGAGGCCCTCTTCCAAATGGCCTGCGAGCGCGCCGAGGTTCCCTACCAGAAATGGGTCAACCGCACGGACCTCGCCTGCGGCTCGACCATCGGCCCGCTGACCGCCGCGCGCCTAGGCATCCGCACCGTCGACGTCGGCAACCCGATGCTCGCCATGCACTCCGCGCGCGAGCTGTGCGGCTCGCGCGACCCGGCCTACATGCGCGCCGCGATGACTGCCTTCCTCGAGGCCTGATCCGCCGTCCCAACTCGCCCACGCAGGGGGCTCCGTCCCGGAATCGACTCCTGGCGGGCCGATTCCGGAAGATTCCATCCCAGGACGGCCCCGTTCCCGCCCCGATCGGGTAGGGTCACGGACGCCGATGCGCGGGGGTTGATGTTCCTCTCCCCCACCCGGGGGTACCTGAGCGTCCATGGGGGCGAGAAGACCAATCAGGCCCTGGTGCGGGATCGGGAGGAGACCCCGTGATGGACGGGATGCTGAGTTGGTTGCAGTCGGTTGCGCGCGCGGGCGATTCCCGCGCCATCCGAGCGCTGCGGGTAGCGGCTACCGTCACGGTCCTCGGCTCGCTCGCGATCGGGGCCTCGGCCGCGGCGCAGGGGTGCGCTGATCAGCGGATCTACCCGCATGGAGCCGGGATCGGAGGCTCTTATGGGTGGTGCGTCGCGCTGGAGGGTGACCTGGCCGCCGTGGGTGCTTTCCGCGCGACCGCGAATCCGACCTACTCCCCGGGAGCGGTCTACCTGCACGCCCCGGTGGCGGGTGTTTGGACCCAGATCGGACGCCTGATCGGATCGGACGCGGGCAATTACAGCGACTTCGGCTGTTCGGTGGCACTCTCGGGCGACCACCTGGTCGCCGGGGCTCGCAATCACCATGAACCTGGCCAGCCCCAGGCCGGGGCTGCCTACGTCTTCGAGCGCGTCCAGGGAGCCTGGACCGAGACCGCCAAGCTGCTGGCAAACGTCCCGCAGGCCGGCGCCGCCTTCGGCCAGTCGGTCGCCGTGCAGGGTGACACCGCCGTGGTCGGAGCGCACCTCGCCGCCTCGGTGGGCGGGGAGTCCGGGGCAGTCTACGTCTACGAGCGCGGAGCAGGCGCTTGGGCCCTGACCCAGGTGCTCGGCTCGCCCCAGCAGGCCGCGGGCGACTGGCTCGGCTACAGCCTCGCCCTCGACGGCGAATGGCTCGCCGCTGGAGCGGTCGGGATCGACGGTCCGGTGATCAACAGCGGCGGAGCCTTCCTCTGGAGGCGCGAAGCGTCCGGCTGGCAGCCCTTCACGCGCCTCGTGCCCTGGGACAACGGGGGGGTAAACTGGAATCTATATGCCGGCTGGAGTGTCGCGCTGTCCGGCAATCGCTTCGCCCTGGGTGCCCACCATGCCAAGACCGCGGGCACCGCATCGGGCGCGATCTACGTCTTCGAGTTCCACGGTACGCACTGGAACCCACTGGTCAAGCTCGTCGCCCCGGATGCCGTCACCAACACGAAGTTCGCCACGTCGATCTCGATGAAGGAAAGCTTGCTCTTGGCGGGTGCCTCGACCGATGGGGAGGGACTTGCCGCCAGCGGTTCGGCTTACCTCTTCGAGCAGACCGCTGGCGGATACGGCTTCATTCGCAAGCTGCGCGCGCCCGTACCCCAGGTCGGGGCCGCATTCGGCACGGTCGCATACTCCCAGGGCCGAGCTCTGATCGGCGCCTGGAACGCCATGGTGCCGTGCTCGATCGGCACCTGCCCCGCCGGCGAGGCCTGGGTGCTCGAGGTCCCGACCTTCGCCCGGGGCCGCTGCTTCGGCGACACTTGCCCCTGCGCCAACCGCGACCCGGCCCGCGGCTGCGAGAACTCCACCGGCCGCGGCGCGGGCCTCGCCGCCTGCGGCTCGGCCAGCGTCGCGAGCGACGACCTCTCCCTGCGGGTCGAGTACCTGCCTCCGGGCCAACCCGTACTGCTGTTTCGTGCCAACAATCTCCTGGCCGGCGGACAAGCTCCCTTCTGGGGCGACGGCCTGCGCTGCATCGGCGGAGGCGCCCTACGGGTCGGCGTCCGTCATACCGACGCCAACGGCCAAGCCGCCTGGGGTCCGGCCCTCTCTGCCATTGGCCAGTGGTCCGCGGGCCAAACCCTCTACCTCCAAGCCTGGTACCGGGACCCCGATCCCAGCCCCTGCGGCCAGGGTTTCAACACCACCCACGCCCTACAGATCGACTTCGGCCCCTGAAGGGCCAGGCAGAAGGCTGAGGGTCCGCTCCTTAGCGCCGCTCGTCGTCGAGGGCGTAGCGTGCGGCGAGGTCGGCAAGGAAGCCCTCGCGCTCGAGGTCGGCGAGGTGTCGGTCGAGCTCGGCGCGCAGGCGCGGGCGCTCGGGGCTCAGGGCCAGGGCGTAGCGCTCGCGGTCGAGGCGCGGCTCGAGCACGGCCACGGGCATCCCGCTCGCGACCAGGCGCTGCGCGGCGCGGCGCTCGAGCACCAGGGCGTCGAGCTCGCCGCCCAAGAGTCGGTCGACGAGCTGTCGTTCGGCCGCGGCGGGCACGGGCAGGGCCTCGGGCAGGACGCGGCGCACGATGTAGGCCGCGTGGGTCCCGGTCGGGGCCCCCACGCGCCGGCCGGCGAGTTGGTGCAGGGCCAGGGGCTCGCCCGCGCCCTGACGCGCCACGGCGACGAGGTCGCTCTCGAAGTAGGGCCGGGTGAAGGCGAAGCGCGCCGCCCGTTCGGGGTTGATGGCCAGGGTCGCGACCACCAGGTGCCCCTCGCCGGCCGCCAGGCGCGCCAGCAGCTCGCCGAAGGGCTGGCGGACCCAGGTGACCTGGCGGCCCAGGCGCCGGGCGAGTTCCTCGACCAGCTCGACCTCGAAGCCGCGCGGCTCGCCGGCCTCGCCGAGGTAGGCGAAGGGCGGGTGATCGAGGTCGGAGAGCACCAGGAGCTCGAGGTCGGGGAAGGGGCTCGGGCCGGGCTCCTGCGAGCGGCAGGCGCCGAGCGCGAGGGCGCAGGCGAACAACAGCGAGAACGACAGGGCGCGCATGGGTCGGCGGGGGTCAGCGGGCTCGATCGGGGTATCCGGGCTTGCCGCGGGGCTCGCACTGCTCGGGAAGGTCGGGCGTGATCTGGGCGCGCAGCTCGCGGTTGTGGCGCAGCCAGGGCTCGGCGACCTCCGGGGGCACGGCGTGGTCGACGAGGGTCTCCTCGAGCAGCTTCAGGCGGCGCATGAACTGGCCGCCCTGGATGGGGTGGCGCGCGTGCAGCTCGGCGAGCGGCCGGCCGGTGTAGGGCGACCCGTCGCCCAGGGCCTGTAGCACGAGCTCGAGTTCCTTCTCCACCAGCCGCCGCGGATCGGCCCCGGCGAAGAAGAAACCGATCATGCGATCGGCGAGGACGCGGCGGTAGAAGTCCTCGAGCACCCCGCGCAGGGTCTCGGGACCGCCGGCGCGCTCGACCAGGGGGGCATGGGCCATGGGAAGGGCGACATGCTACCCCGTCGGCGGCCGGACTCCGCCGCGGCGCGCGGGGCGTAGGAACCGGGGCCCTGCGCGTGGCAAGCTATCGGGCTCGCCGCCGCCCCCGGGATCCGCCGCGGGCGCCCGTCCCCCCTCCCCCGATGCTCCACGAGTACCGTCTGCTGCGCCCGGCCTTCCGCCGCTATCGGCGGGTGTACGCGCTGGGCGTGCTCGCGATCCTGGTCAGCGTCGGTCTGCGCCTGTGGATCCCGCTGCTAGTGCGCGGCGGATTCGACGAGCTCGCGGCCCGTGGCGCGACGCCGGGCGAGGGCGCGCGGGAGGTGCGCGCGGCGCTGGTCACCATCGCGCTCTGGATCGTCGGCACGGCCCTGGTCGCGGCCCTCGTGCGCACCGCCAGCCGCGTGCTCGTGCTGGGCGTCTCGCGGCGCGTGGCCCACGATCTGCGCGAGAGCCTCTTCGCCCACCTGCTGCGCCTCGCGCCGTCCTTCTTCGTGCGCAACCCCGCGGGCCAGATCCTCTCGCGCTGCGTGAACGACATGCAGAACGTGCAGGGCCTCGTGGGGCCGGTGGTGCTGTACTTGGTCGAGACCGCGACGCTCTTCGCCGTCGGCGTGACGATGATGGTCTCGATCGACCCGCTGCTGACCCTGTGCGCGTTGGCGCCCTTCCCGGTCTTCCTGGTCGTCGCGCGGCGCATGGCGCTGCGCATCCAGGACGGCAGCCGCGCGGCGCAGAACAGCCTGGGGGAGATCGCGGCCAAGGTCGACGAGAGCCTCTCGGGCCAGCTCGTGATCAAGACCCTGACCCTCGAGGAGCCGGACGCGGCGCGCTTCGCCGCCCGCTCGCGCGAGTACCGCGCGCTCAACCTCGACGTGACGCGCACGCGGGCCTACCTGATCCCGATGATGATGGGGCTCGCGTCCCTCTCGTTGCTGATCGTGCTCGCGTCGATGGGCGCCGGCCTGTTCGCGGACATCGGCGTGGGGTCCCTGGTGGCGCTGGTGCTCTACCTGCAGATGCTCGCCGGGCCCACGCGCACCCTGGGGTTCGTGATCAGCTCCCTGCGCCGCGGCGCGGCGGCCCTGGAGCGCATCGGCGAGATCCTCGAGACCGAGGTCACCCTGATCGAGCCCGAAGATCCGCGCGCGCCGGCGGAGCCCCAGGGCGAGATCGAGGTGCGCGAGCTCAGCATCGACTACCCGCCCCTCGTCCAGCAGCCGCACCTCTCGGGCAGCCTGCCCGAGCACCTGCTCGGCCCCGGCGGAGAGGACCGCGGCCGGCGCGTGCTCGAGCGCGTCTCGCTGCGGATCCCGGCGGGCACGACGCTCGGCATCGTGGGCCCCACGGGCTCGGGCAAGACGACCCTCGTGCGCGCCCTGGCGCGTCAGCTCGAGGTGCCGCCGGGAACGGTGTTCATCGACGGCGTCGACGTGACCGAGCTGGGCCTGGCCGAGCTGCGCCGGCGCATCGGCTACGTGCCCCAGGAAGCCTTCCTGTTCAGCAGCAGCCTGGCGCAGAACGTGGCCCTGGGCCGCCCCGACGCCGGGCGCGCCGAGATCGAGGCGGCCCTGCGCAATGCGCGCCTGGAGCAGGACCTCGACCAGCTCCCCCTGGGCCTGGAGACCCTGGTGGGCGAGCGCGGCGTGCAGCTCTCCGGCGGCCAGCGCCAACGCGCGGCTTTGGCGCGCGTGCTGCTGCTGGAGCCGGACGTCCTGATCCTCGACGACACGCTCTCGGCCGTGGACACCGCGACCGCCGATCAGATCCAGGCCCACCTGCGCGGCTTCGGCGCGCGGCGCACGACGATCGTCGTCGCCCACCGCCTCTCGAGCGTGCGCCACGCGGACCAGATCGTGGTGCTCGAGGACGGGCGCATCGTCGAGCGCGGGACGCACGCCGAGCTCCTGGCCCAGGGTGGCCGCTACGCCGCGTTGTGGCAGCGCCAGGAGCGCAGCGCCGAGCGCGAGGCGCTGCTCGAGCGCGAGCTCGGCGAGCGCGTGGAACTGGGCGACGGCGTCGAGCTCGGGGAGGGGCGCGTCCGATGAGCGCTCCCCAGGCCCAGGAGCGCGTCGCCCCCGATCGCGCCGCGCCGCTCGTCGGCGCGCCCCAGGAGCGCAAACGCACGGGCGCGGCCCTCGACCTCTCCCTGGCCCGGCGCCTGCTGCCCTACGTCCGCCCCCACCGGCGGCTGATCCTGACTTCCCTGGCGCTCCTGCTGCTCGGCTCCGCCGCGGGCCTGGCCACGACCTGGGTGCTGAAGCTCGTGATCGACCGGCACCTCGCGCAGGGAGAGATCGCCGGCCTGTGGCCCCTGGTGACGCTCTTCGCCGCCTTCGCGGCCGTCGAGCTCTTGGCCAAGGGCCTGCAGACCTGGACCGTGGACCTCGCCGGCCAGAACGCCCTGCTCGACCTGCGCCTGGCGGTCTTCCGCCACCTCCAGCGCCTGTCCTCGGCCTTCTACGACCGCACGCCCATCGGGCGCCTCGTCGGCCGCGTCACGACCGACATCGAGGCCCTGCAGGAGCTCTTCTCTTCCGGCGTCGTGACCATCCTGGGCGACCTGGTCGTGCTGGCGGTCACGGCCGGGATCCTGTTCTGGATGGATTGGCAGCTCGCCCTGGCGACGATGCTCGTCGTGCCCGTGTTGCTCGCGACGACGCTCTGGATCCGGGTCCAGGTACGCGGGGCCTACGACCGCATGATCGTGCAGCGCTCGCACCTCAACGCCTACCTGCACGAGCACGTGGTCGGCATGCCCCTGGTGCAGGCCTTCCTGCGCGAGCGGCGCGCGGCGGCGGAGTTCGGCGCCATCAGCGACGAGCTCGCCCGCACCCAGGTCCAGGCCGTGTGGTGGGAGTCCTCGCTCTCGGCCCTGACCGAGTTGCTCGAGTCCCTGACCATCGCGCTGATCCTGGTCCTGGGCGGTTGGGTCGTGCTGGGGCTGTGGGGCTCCGGAAGTGCCGCCGGCCCGGGCGGCGCGCTCACCCTGGGCGCGCTCTTCGCCTTCATCCACTACATGGGGCGCTTCTTCGCGCCGCTGATCGACCTCTCGCTCAAGTACACGGTGCTGCAGAACGCCATGACGGCGGCGGACCGCATCTTCCACCTGCTCGACCAGGACCAGGTCCTGCCCGCGACGTGGATCGCATCCTGGTCCTGCACAAGGGCCGGCTGGTCGAGCAGGGA
>CAYMYN010000006.1:156294-200618 GCA_964394665.1 uncultured Planctomycetaceae bacterium | reverse complement strand
CATCTCTCACGCCATCCTGACCCATAATCGCGGGCGGAGTGCGGGCCTGGCCGACGGTGTGGTCATCACCCCATCCCACAATCCGCCGGCCGACGGCGGCTTCAAGTACAATCCACCCAACGGCGGCCCGGCCGATACCGGCGCCACCCGGATTATCCAGGACCGCGCCAACGCGCTGTTGGCCGCCGGACTCACCGGCGTGCAGCGCATGACCCTGGCGCGCGCGCGGGCGTTCGCCGGCCTCGCGGGCCAGCTCGCGCACGCGCCGCGCGAGATCCTGGTCGAGGGCGCGCCAGGACTCCTCGAGGCGCACGAGCAACGCTTGCAGGCGCGTCTCGACCGGCGCCAGGAGCGGCGCGAGTTCCTCGCGCGTGAGCTCGCCACGCCTCGCGCCCGCGGCCTCGATGCGCCCGAAGGCGCCGCCCTCGAGCTCGCCGCGCGCCTCGGACCAGCGCGCTTCGGCCGCCAGGCGCTCGATGCGCGGGGCGAGCACGTCGTCGACGTGCCGCGCGAGCGCCGCGGCGATCGAGCCGAGCGCCGCCTGGTAGGCGTGGTCGCGGCGCGCGGCCCACTGCGCGCGCCACTGCTCGAGACCCGCGCGCAGCGCGTCGGGCAGGGTCTGGGGCGAGAACCCCGTGCGTTCGCCCAGGGCCAGGGGCCACTCGCGCTCCAGGCGCGCGTCGAAGGCGCGGAAACGATGCTCGGCGAGGGCCGACTCCAGCTCGGGGTCGAAGTCGCGCCGCAATCGCCACAGCGCGTCGCGGAGCTGCGCGTGCAGGGTGGCGTAGAGCTCGGTCCAGCGCGCGCGTTCGGCCTCCGGCAGGCGCGGCTCGAGCTCGAGCAGTTGGTGGTAGGGCGGGGCGAGTTCGTGCCCCGGCCGCTCGAGCTCGGCCGCGATCAGGCCCAGGGGCGCGTAGGGCTCGTTCCGCGCGGCGTCCGCCGGATCCGGCCCCGTCGCGCGCGCCCACGGCCGCCAGAGCATCAGCGCGAGCAACGCGGCCGCCGCCGCGGCGATCGCCACCCCGCGCCCCAGGCGCCGCGCGCGGCCCGACTCGGCGCTGGGCTCGAGCTGGGACTCGCGCACGGCGGGCGCGCGGTGACCGGCGATGCGCTCGAGGTCCTCGCGCAGCTCGGCCGGCGTGAAGTAGCGCCGGTCGGGGTCGCGCGAGAGGCACTTGCGGATCACCAGCGCGAGCCCGCGCGAGAGCTCGGGCCGCAGGCCGCGCGGATCGGGGATCGGCTGGTAGAGCACCTGGGACAGGATCTCGGCCGCGCCCTGGCCGGCGAAGGGCGGACGGCCGCACACCGCGTGGTAGAGCGTGGCGCCGAGCGACCAGATGTCGGCGCGGATGTCGGCCGCGCCCGGGTCGCGGGCCTGCTCGGGGCTGATGTAGTAAGGCGTGCCGAGGGTGCCGCCGGTGCGCGTCAGGGCCGGATCGTCGTCGACGCGCGCCAGGCCCAGGTCGACGAGCCGCGGGCGACCGCTGGGCTCGAGCAGGATGTTGGCCGGCTTGACGTCGCGGTGCACGACGCCCTTCTCGCAGGCGTGCTGCAGCGCGTCGGCGAGGGGCATGAACAGGCGCAGGGCGTCGCGTTCGGAGAGCCGGCCGCCGTGCTCGAGGCGCTCGGCCAGGGACGGGCCCTCGACCAGCTCCATGGCGAACCAGTAGGTCCCGCCGCTGCGGCCCATGTCGATGGCCGAGATGATGCTGGGGTGCGCGAGCAACGCCGCGACGCGCGCCTCGCGCTCGAGGCGCCGCACGGCCTTCTCGCTGCGCACCGCGCTCTCGTGCAACACCTTCAGCGCGACCGGCCGGCCCACCGAGAGCTGCACCGCGCGGTACACGACCCCCGTGGCGCCGCGCCCGAGGACCGCCTCGATGCGGTACCCGGGGATGGCGGGCGGTCCGGGCCGCCCTGCGCCGGGGGCGGCGCGCCTCAGCGGTTCCTCGCCCATGCCCTCCAGAGCTGGTCGACCTCGCGCCAGGTCTTGCCGCAGGCGGCGGCGAAGGCGGCGTCGTAGTGCTCCTGGCGCTCGCGGCCGAGCTCGATCACGCGCGCCGGGGCCGGCGGCGCGACCTTGCGCAGCTCGGCGTGGAACCTCGCCAGGGCCCCCGGCTCCTGCTCGGCGAGCCAGGAGAGCACGCCCATGCCGACCGCCACGTCGACCAGCTCGAGCTCGCCGAACTGCTTGCGCGCCAGGTGGTCGAAGGACATCACCGCGTTCTCGGCCAGGGCGCGCGAGAGAATGCCCTTCCAGCTCCCCTCGCGCAACTCGCGCGGGTCGAAGGAGAAGGTCGTGCCGGCGGCGGCGGTGCCGCGGCCCTCGTGCACGCTCGAGCGGCAGAAGACCGCGTTGCGGCCGTGCAGGTGGTACTCGACGAGCGCCGCCAGGGCCTCGTCGTACCAGGGCGGCAGCAACCGGCCGTCGTAGCCCAGGCGGTTCACCAGCAGGTGGCCGAAGTGGTGGTAGCAGTGGCCCTCGAGGTCGAGCTCCTCGCGTTTCCAGCGCCGCGCCGAGGAGAGCGGGAAGGGATCCCAGTAGAGGAACCCGTGGGTGTTCTTGACGGCCTCGGCCCAGCCCGGCGGGAGGGTGCTCGTGCGTTGCGCGAGGTGCTCGATCGTCGCGTGGTAGGCCGGGTCGCGGTCGAACAGGTAGAGCTCGGCGAGTCGCCCGTCGAACAGGTCCGTCTCGGCGGGCAGGGCATAGCGTTCGAAGAACCAGCTCCAGCCGGCGAGGCAACGTTCGGCCACGCGCTCCAGGGAGGCGCGCGGCAGCGGACCGGCGGCGAGCACGCGATCGCCCGCGAGCACGACCTCGAAGGGCACGCCGGCGGCCTCCGACACGCGCGCCGCCGAGTCGCGACCCAGGGCCACGCGCCGCGGCACCCAGGCCCCCATCCACTCCTCGAGGCCCTTGGCGCGCTGCGCCTCGGCGAAGGGGATCCAGCGCCCGGCGTGCAGCACCAGGCCCTGCTCGAGCTTGGCCCGCTCCTCGGGCGTCACCCAGGTGTCGCCGTAGCGCACCAGACCCCGGGCCTGCATCTCGGCCTCGCGGTCGGCGGCCATGCGCCGATCGCGCTCCTCGGGGGTCATCCACTCGCCCTTGTACTCCACGCGCCCGAGCCAGGTGTTGGCCCCGGCGTGGTTGGCGTCGAGCTCCAGGGCGCGGTTCATCGCACGGCGCGCCTCGGCGCGCATCTTCTGCCCTTCGCACCACAGCCCCAGGGCGTGGAAGCCGTCGGCGTCCGTCGCCGCCTGCCAGCGCTCGTCGAACTCCTGGCGCCGGCTCTTGCCGCGCTCGATCGAGACGACCTCGGAGCGCGGCACGGTGATCTCGCCCAGGCGCGTGCGGATGCGGACCTCGGTCGGGGTCTCGGCCACGACGGTGCCCTCGATGCGCCGGCCGTCGCGGGTCACGACGACGTCGGCCAGGGCGAGGGCGGCGAGGCACACCAGGACGGCCAGCGGGAGCAGGATCGGGCGCAGCATGGTCGCGGGGCGGCGCGGTGGACGCCGGGACTCCTACCTTAGCGGGTGGGGAGCATCGGGGCTCTCAGCGCTCGCCCCCTTCCTCGGCGGCGTCCTCGGCGTCGAGCTCCTCGGCCCCGGCCCCGTCGTCCGCGTTCTCGCGGCGCTCGTCGAGGCCGTACTTCTCGAGCTTGCGCTGCAAGGCGAAACGGCTGATGCCGAGGGCCGCCGCGGCGCGGCTCTTGTTCCCCTCGGCCTGGGACAGGGCGGCCTGGATCGAGCGGCGCTCGAACTCCGCCACGGCGGCGCGGATGTCGCCGGGATTCTCGGCCAGGGCTTCGCTGGTGTCGGCCGCGCGCCGGCCGCGGCCCTCGCGCACGGAGAGCGAGAGGTGCTCGGGGGTCACCTCGCCCTGGGCCAACACGACCAGGCGCCGCATCTCGTTCTCGAGCTCGCGCACGTTGCCCGGCCAGTCGTGGGCCATCAGCAGCGCGAGCGCTTCCTGGGTGAGCACCGGCACGGGCCGGCCGGCCTCGCGCGCGGCGCGGGCCAGGAGCGTCTCGGCCAGGAGCGGCACGTCGTCCTGGCGCTCGCGCAGCGGCGGCAGATTCACCGCGAGCACGTGGATGCGATAGAAGAGGTCCTCGCGGAACTCGCCCTGGCGCACCATCTGCTCGAGGTCGCGGTGACTCGCCGCGAGCAACCGCACGTCGACCTGGATGGTCTGGTTCGAGCCCAGGGCGCGGAACTCGCCCTCCTGCAGCGCGCGCAGGAGCTTCTTCTGCATCTCGGCGCTCATGTCGCCGATCTCGTCGAGGAACAACGTGCCGCCGTCGGCTTGCTCGAGCAGCCCGCGCTTGGCGCGGTGCGCGCCGGTGAAGGCGCCGCGGGCGTGCCCGAAGAGCTCGGACTCGAGCAGGGTGTCGGGCAGGGCGGCGCAGTTCTCGGTCACGAAGGGCTTGTCGCGCCGCGGGCCGTTGAAGTGGATGGCGCGCGCGATCAGCTCCTTGCCCGTGCCGCTCTCGCCCTGGATCAGGACCGGCATGTCGGTCTCGATGATGCGGTCGAGCTGGCGGAAGACCTCGCGCATGCCGTCGCTGGCGCCGACGATGGCGCTGTAGTCGTAGCGGCCGCGCTCGCGGTCGCGTTCGGCGCGGATCACGGCCAGCTCGCTGCCCTGGTCGCGCACCTTGCGGCCGAGCTGTTCGTTCAGGGCCTCGATCTGGCGCCGCGAGAGCTCCAGGCGCTCGGCGCGCTGCTCGAGCTCGTCCAGGCGGCGCGCGTTCAGGATCGCGATCGCGGCCTGCGCGGCGAAGAGCTCGACCAGGTCGAGGTCCTCCTCGCTGAAGGCGTTGTGCTGCAGGCGGTTGTCGACGTAGAGCACGCCCAGCACCGCGTGCTCGACCTGGATCGGCAGGCAGACGACCGAGCGCAGGCGCAGGTCCTCGACGCTCGCCATGCCGGAGAACCGTTCGTCGAGGCTGGCGTCGACCGACAGCACGGGCCGGCGCGTCTCGACCACGCGCAGCGCGATGCCCATCGAGAGCCGCGAGCGCGGCACGGGGATGTCGGTGCGGTCGAAGTTGCGCGCCAGACGCACGCGCAGCTCGCCCGCGCCGCTGGGCACGGCGCCGGACTCGAGCGAGCCCTCCCCCATCAGCAAGAAGCCGCGTTCGCCGCCCACCAGCGCCACCGCCGAATCGACGATCAGGCGCAGCAGGGGCAGCAGCTCGGTCTCGCGCGAGAGCTCGCGGGCGATGCGCGCGAAGACCCGCAGGTTGTCCCGTTCTCGGCGCGCCTCGCCGGTCAGGGTTCGCGAGCCGACCCCGCCCAGGTCGGCCTCGTCCGCCGCCGGCGCGGCGATCGCCTGGGTGTCCTCCGGCGCCGGGACCTGCGGGCCGGCGAGGCCGCCGGTGACGTACAGGCGCACCGGACCGACCTGGATCTGGTCGCCGAGCTCGATCAGGCGCCGGGTGACGCGCTCGCCGTTGACGAGCGTGCCGTTGGAGGAGCCCAGGTCGATGATCCAGGCGCCCTCGCCGCCGCTCTCGATGCGGCAGTGGTGGCGCGAGACCAGGGTCGAGGCGACCCGCACGTCGTTGTCGATCGCGCGGCCGATCGAGACCACCGGGCGGTCGAACTCGAGCTCGGAGCGGGTACCTTCCTCGACGATGGTGACCTTCATGCGGCGCGGGGCGCTCCGGGCTCCTGGAGGTACGGTGTGTGGAATCGCACGCCGGGCGCACTCTACCCCCCGCACCCCTGCGCGGTAACCGCACAGACCCCACTCCCAGACCCGATGGCAGCCCCCAAGCCCTGGTACCACAACGGGTTACGCTTCGAGTGCCAGCGCTGCGGCAACTGCTGCACGTCGAACGGCGAGTACGCCTACGTCTACCTGGCCCCGGCCGACCAGGAGGCCCTGGCCGCGCACCTGGGGCTCACGGTCCGAGAGTTCCTCGCCCGCCACTGCGCCGAGGAGGAGGGCCACGTCCTGCTGCGCATGGACCAGCCCGAGTGCCCCTTCCTGACCCCCGAGCGGCGCTGCGCGGTCTACCCCGCGCGCCCCAAGCAGTGCCGCACCTGGCCCTTCTGGCAGGAGAACCTCGTCCGCGAGCGCTGGGAGGGACCGGTGAAGGCCATCTGCCCCGGGATCGGGAGCGGGCCGCTGCACTCCGCCGCCGAGGTCGAACGCCAGGCGCGCGAGACGGAGGAATGGTATGGGGGAGATTGAGTCCTTCCACGCGCGGGTCGGGTCCCGCGACGCGGGAATCTGAGGATGCGCGCAACCGCCGCGGCTGCGGTAGGTTGTCCCCTCGCCGCCCGGGCGGCGAGGAGGAGTCCATGCGACGCGACGCGCTGTGCCTTGGATGGGTCCTGGCCCTGATCGCCGGGGCGGGATCGGCGACGGCCCAGAACTGCCAGAACACCTCCACCGGCAAGACGCCGCTGACGGAGCTGGCGAGCGGCACCTACCAAGGGTTTCCGGGCGGGCTGTACGCGCCCGCCTCGAACGCGCGGCCGGTGGCGCACCAACTCGCGGGGCTTTCGCAGGTGTCGGCGGTCGTGCCCCGGTCCCCGAGCGGCGCGGTCGACCCCGCGAACGGCCGCATCGGGTTCCTCTCGATCGGCATGTCGAACGCATCCCAGGAGTTCACGCGCTTCGCGCAGCTCGCCCTGGCCGATCCACAACGCGCACCGCACGTCGTCCCGATCAACGGCGCCCAGGGCGGCGTCCCGGCCGAGGACATGACCGATCCGGCGGCGCCCTACTGGACGCTGATCCTCGACCGCGTGCAGCAGGCGGGCCTGACCCCGGCGCAGGTCCAGGTGCTGTGGCTCAAGCAGGCCAACCGCCAACCGAGCGATCCCTTCCCGCAGCACGCGCAGAACCTGAAGCTCCAGCTCGGCCAGATCCTGCGCAACGCCCGCGCCCTGTTCCCGAACGCCGCCGTCGCGTACCTCAACTCGCGCATCTACGCCGGCTACGCGACCGGACCGCTCAACCCCGAGCCCTGGGCCTACGAGCAGGCCTTCGCGGTCAAGTGGCTGATCGCCGATCAGATCGCGGGCGCGCCGGAGCTTGCCTTCGACCCGGCCCAGGGCCCCGTGCAGGCCCCCTGGCTCTCGTGGGGCGTGTATGCCTGGGCCGACGGCCTCGTCCCGCGGGCCGACGGCCTGATCTGGGAGTGCGCCGACTTCGCACCCGACGGCACGCACCCCTCGAACGCGGGGCGCGAGAAGATGGCCCAGCTCCTGCTCGCGTTCCTGAAGGACGACCCGCTCTCGGCCGCCTGGTTCCGCGCCGATCCCCAGCCGCTGCCCTACGGTCCCCCCAAGAGCACTTCGCTCGGGACCCTGCCGCGTCTGGGTTGGAGCGGGGTCCCGCGGGCCGGCGGCGACTTCCACGTGACCTTGTCCGAGGGCGTGCCGCACCAGGCCGCCCTGCTCTTCTGGAGCCCGCGCCCCGCCAACGTGCCCTTCCTCGGCGGCCTGCGCCTGGTCGCGTCCCCGGTCGAGCGCCTGGCGGTGCGCCTGCAGGACGAGGACGGCACCGCGGCCTGGGCCATCGACGCAGCGCCCCTGGCCGGCAGCACGCGCTTCCACCAGGCCTGGATGCGCGACCCGACGCACCCCGACGGCACCGGCATCGCGCTCTCGGACGGTCTGATGGTCCGCTTCTGAACCGCCGCGCCGCGCGCCGGCCCGAACCCCCACCACGCGATCCCATGACCTACGTCGACGGCTTCCTGCTCCCGCTGCCCAAGAAGAACCTGGCTGCCTACCGCGCCCTCGCGCGCAAGGCCGGCCCCATCTTCCTCGAGCACGGCGCGCTCGAGTACCACGAGTGCGTCGGCGAGGACCTCGCGATCCAGGGCATGCTGCCCTTCCCCGGTCTGGTGGGCGCCAAGCGCGGCGAAACGGTGGTGTTCTCCTGGGTCGTGTACCGCTCGCGGGCCCAGCGCGACCGTGCCAACGCCAAGATCATGGCCGATCCGCGCCTGGCCAAGATGATGGCCGGCAAGAAGATGCCCTTCGACATGACGCGCATGGCCTACGGCGGCTTCAAGTCGCTGGTCGAGCTTCCCAGCCGCGGCGGGCGCTGAATGCCGGGGACGTCAGGCGCCGGTGAAGCGCGGCTTGCGTTTCTCGGCGAAGGCGGCGAGGGCTTCGAGACGATCCTGGGTGGGCAGGGTGCGCTCGTAGCAACGGGCCTCGACCTCGAGGCCCTGGGCGAGGGGCAGCTCGCTGCCGCGCTCGATGGCCTCCTTGGCGGCGCGCACGGCGACCGGGCCGTTGGCGGCGATGGCCGCGGCCAGCTCGCGCACGGCGCCGACGAGCCCGCCCTCGGGCGCGATGCGGTTGACCAGCCCGATGCGCTCGGCCTCGACCGCGCCCACGCGCCGGCCGGTCAGGATCAGGTCCTTCGCGCGCGACTTGCCCACGAGGCGCGGTAGACGTTGGGTGCCGCCCGCGCCGGGGATGATCGCCAGCGCGACCTCGGTCAGACCGAGCTGCGCGTGGGGCGCGGCGACGCGTAGGTCGCAGGCCAGGAGCAGCTCGGTGCCACCGCCGAAGGCGAAGCCGTTGATGGCGGCGATCGTGGGCTGGGGCAGGTTCTCGACGTCGTCCATCAGACGCCGGATGTTCTTCACGAACAGCGGCACCAGCTCGCGCGGCATGCTCTTGCGCTCCTTGAGGTCCGCCCCGGCGCAGAACGCCCGCTCGCCGGTCCCCGAGATCACGACCGCGCGGATCGAGAGGTCCCCGCGCAGCTCCGCCAGCAGGGTGCGGAAACGCTTGAGGGTCGGGAAGGAGAGGCAGTTCATGACCTCCTCGCGCTCGATCGTCACCCACGCGAGGTCCCCCTCGCGGCGCAGGCTGACGAGCTCGGGCTGATCGGGGACGTCGTCGGGAAAGTCGGCCAGGGGAGAGCTCATGGGGGCGAGGAGGGTAGTGCCTCCCTCCGCCCCCTGGCAACCCGCCCCAGCCCATCGACCGGCCACCGGCAGCCCTACGGTGCCTCGTCGAACGTCTCCAGGAAGGCCGCCAGCGAGTCGAACGCGAGGTCGCGGGCGTTGAGCGGGTTGCACAGGTTGGTCCGGATCAGGCGCTCCTCCATCCACAGGTGCAGCGCCTGCCAGCCCTGCTGCCACTCGATCTCGGCCTGGTGAGCGGGCACCCCACGCGCCAAGGCCTGCTCCCGCCGGTGGTCCAGCACCAACTTCTTCTCCCCCAACGTCAACCACTCGTCGCGCAGCCGATCGAAGCTCTCCAGACCGTAATCGCGCGCGAGTCGCTCGGCGGAACTCTCGATCCGGCGCAGTTGACGCTTCCAGGCGTAGCGAGCTCGGTTCTGCTCGGCCAGATCGAGCACGATCTCGTGCACGAGGGAGAGCTCGCGCAGCGCCTCGACCTCTCCGGGCTCGAGGCCCACGACCGCGCCCGCGGTCGAGGCGTCGAGGGTGACGCGTCCGGACTCGTCGGTCCCCGCTCGGGCGCCCCGCTCCAGCCGCTCCAGCCGCGCGGCGAGTCGCGCCAAGTCCGCCCGCAGGAGCTCGAGCTCCGCGGAAGCGCGCGTGTCCGGCCGCACCGCCGGTCGCGGCGCGGGCTGGAACTTCACCGGAGCTGGAGCGCGGTCCAGCAGGCGCCAACCGCACACGGCGCCGACGCTCGAGACGAGGATCAACAACAGGAAGACGCGTTGGGCGGGCATGGGTAGGGGCTCAGAGCGTGAGAAGAACTCGAGCACTCTCGGTACGGCCGGCTCGCCGGCCGTCCAAACAGCGCTCTGAAGGGCCGTCTGGATGGTCTGCTCCGGGTCCGCTCCGGCTTTTCTCGTTCCTTTCTCGGCCTCTCAAGCTCGGTTCGGGTGCGTTCGTCGTGCGAGGAGCAGGCCTGCGACTCCGACGCCGAGGCCCAGGATCGAGAGCCAGAAGATCCCGTGGGCGAGGAGCGGCCTGATTCCGCCCAGGCCCTCCCCGCTGGACGCCTGGGGACCGGGATCGCGCGGCCGGTCCGGGACGCGGGTCGCCGTGCCATCCCTGGGCTCGAGACCCAGCAGCGAGCCGGCGCTTTCTGGTCCGCGGGCCGACCCCTCCTCGTCCGACCCGTGCGGGCCCGACTCGGATCGGGCGGAATCCGTATCCGACGTGGCCGGCACCCAGCGGCTCGGGCGCACGTCGAGCAGCGCCTCCGCGGCGGCCCGATCGCCGACGCGGATTCCCTCGACGTCGACCGTGACCCGCACGGCGGGGTGACCGGGAGACGTGAGGTACTCCTGATCCATGAGGATCGGGATCGAGAGACCATCGCTCAGCGTGGTCCATTCCAGGGGCCTCCAGCGCAGCCTGGCCGAGAAGGACCGCTGCCCCTCCCCGACGAATCGCAAGGCCGAGAGAGGGGTCGGCCCCGTCGTGAACGGAGCTTCCTCCGCTGGCGTGGGGTCGGGATGGAAGGACTGCGCCATGCGTACGCGGCCCTGCGCGTCGATCCAGACACGCACACACGCCCCGGGGCGCGCAGGGACCCCCGAGTCGTGCTGCACCACCGTGCACTCCGCGTCGCCGACGACTTCCTTGCCAAGGATGCTCGCCCGGCCCCCGTGCTTCCCGCCGAGCAACTCCGACCAGGGGCGGTGCCAGTGATCGAGGAAGAACCAGTTTGGGAGATAGGTCGTGAACGGATGGCCGATCTGCGCCGTGTCGACGAAGCGCGTGTCCAGGCCGTCCTCGCCGGCGACGTGCGTGACCCCCGCGCCGTCCCGGACCGCGCGGCTCACCGTCGGTGGGTCCTGGGCCAGGTCGTGGATGTGCAGCCCGATGCGCGCCCCATCTCGAATCCACCAACCCGACTTCCCGAAGGTGAGCCGGTCCCCCGTCGGCGCTGGATGATGCCGCGCCTCGAAGGGCAGGACGAGCAGCTCCAAACGCGCCTCCATCGCGGCCAGTCGGGCGATCACTTCCTCGAGCTCGTTCTCCGCTGGCGAGACGCCGACGGCCGCCCAAGCCAACAACGCGCCGTACATCCAGGTGATCATGGGACTGCAAATCGATCGCGCAGGGCTCGGGTGTCGCGGAGAGTCGTATTACGGGACGAGCCCACGCCAGCGGGCACTCCGCGTGCACCGAAGCTCCCGGCGCACGGGAAGCAGCACGGCGAAGCGACCGTGGTGCGGCTCGTTGCCGCGTCCCGCACACGAAGGGCGGATCGAAGGAACGTGGGAAGGTCCCCCTCCCCGACCCTGGCGAGACTACTTCTGGGTGGGGAATCAGTCGAGCCAAACCTCCGCCTCCGCCCGGGTACCGCCGGTCAGGGGGATTCCGGCCAGGGGATCGCGTGCCAGCAGGCGTGGCGGTCGGGGGCGGGCCGGGGGCAGCGTTCGCGGTGACAGGGACCGCAGGGGACTTCGCGGCGGAGGGTCAGCGTGTGCGCCGTGTGGTCGGCGGTGTGGCGCGGATCGGTGGGGCCGAAGGCGCACACGACCGGGCGGCCGAGGGCCACGGCCAGGTGGCGCGGACCGCTGTCGGCTGTGAGCAGGCGCTGGGCGCGGGCGAGCAGCGCGACGAGTTCCGCCAGGCCCGGCGGCGGCGCATCGAGCAGGAGCGGCGGCGGGGCGCCGGGTGCGAGGGCCTGCCGCGCGAGGTCGGCGCACTCGCGCGCGGGCCGTTCCTCGCCCGGCGCGCAGACGAGCAGCACGCGGGTGCCGCGCTCGGCCGAGCGCCGGATCCAGGCGGCCAGGTGTTCGGGCGGAAGGCCCTTGGCCGAGCCCGGGCGCGCGCCGGCGTTCGCCAGCTCGTAGGGCTCGTCCGGCGCGAGTCCGAGGGCGAGCAGGCGCGCATCGGCCGCGGCCTCGCCGGCCGGCGTCGGGACCAGCAAGGGCCGACGCTCGCGCACCTCGAGGCCGATGCCGGTCGCGAGTTCCACCGCCACGCCGCCGAAGGGCCGCGGCAGGGGTCGCGGCCAACGGCCGGGTCGGCCCAGACCCAGGGGCGTCGCGCCGCGTTCGAGGGCTCCACGCACGGCGTGCGTGAGCAGCGGGGCGCGCAGGCCACGGGCGGGTCCGACGCGCACCGCGATTCCCGCCCGCGCGGCCGCCAGGGCGCTGCGCCACGAACCGTCGAGCAGGAGCGCGACGTCGTGGCCGCGCCACGCGCGGGGCCGGGCGCTGGATTCGAGCGGGAGGCGCGCGAGGTGCGCGAAGCGGCCCTCGAAGAGCTCGAGCAGTCGCGCGGGCGCCGCCAGGCTGACCGCGGCGAGGCGCCCCTCGCCGAGGGCGCGCTCGGCGGCCCGCACCACGGGCTCGGTCGACACGAAGTCGCCCAGCCACGAGGGCAGGCGCAGCAACAGGCGATCGCTGGAGAGCAGCTCGATCACGGCGTCGCGGCGGGGGCGGTGGACGCTTCGGCCAAGAGCTCGAGCGCGGCGCCGACCACGCGCGCCGCGGGCAGCTCCGTCAGGCAGCGGTGGTGCGCGAGCGGGCAGACGCGCTCGAGGCACGGAGCGCACTCCAGGTGCTCGAGGCGCACGACGCGGCAACGTTCGAGGGAGCTCGCGGTCAGCTCGGGGAAGTTGGGCCCCATCACGCTCACGCAGGGCACGTCGAAGGCCGCCGCGACCCAGCGCGGACCGGAGTCCCCCACGAGCAACAGCCGCGCGCCGCGCACCAGGGCCAGCAGTTGCGGCAGATCGCGCTCGAAGGGCGCGAGCGAGACGATCGGCGAGGCGCAGGCCGCGGCCACCGCTTCGATCGTCGCGCCCTCGGCCGGCCCGCCGCCGATCACCGCCCGCAGGCCGGTCGCGGCGTGGAGCGCGTCGAGGGCCGCGGCGAAGCGCGCCGGCGGCCAGAGTTTCGCGGCGCCGAAGGCCGCGCCCGGGGTGCAGACGAGGTAGGGTTCGCCCGCGGCGAGACCCGCGCGTTCGAGCGTCGCCACGCAGGCCTGCGCGGCGCCGCTGGGCACGGCGAGGCGCGGGTGCAGGTCGGGCACCGCGATACCCAGCAGTCCCGCCACGTCGCGCAGGAGGTGCGCGGTCGGGATCGGCAGGCGCCGGCCGGCGCGCGCGGGCGGCACGACGGCGTGCGTCAGGAGCGGCCGACGCCCGCCCAGGGCCGCGCCCGCGCGCAGGGGCACCCGGGCGCGGAACGCGCGCCAGGCGGCGCCCGGTGAGTTCGAGAGCAGCAACGCGGCGTCCGGGGCGAGCTCGCGGTAGAGCGCGAGCTCCGCGCCCGAGCCTGCGATCGGCCGCAGCGCCGCGGCCCAGGGCGAACCGGAGAGCAGCGGCGCGAGGTGGGCCCGCACCAACACGTCGACGCGCTCGAAGCGCGGGTCGGCGCAGGCGGCCTCGATCACCGGCGTCGCCATCACCAGGTCCCCGACCCAGTTCGGCGCCCGGATGGCGAGCGTGCGGGGGGCCGCGCGCCTCACGCCCCGACCTCGCTCGCGCGCCGCGAGGCCGCGTCGTGGCGCGGCACGTGCCCCGCGATGCGCGCGCGCTTGCGCTCCACGCGTCGCGCCCAGGCCGGCGCCTCGCCCAGCGCCAAGCCGCGGGCGCGCAGGTAGCGCAGCAGGAACGCGCGCCGCTCGCGCGGGCCGACCGTGGCGGGCGCCGAGTGGAGCAGCGCCGCCAGGTCCTTCACGAACCAACGCTGCCGCGGGCGCGGGCGGCGCCGCGCGCGGCCGACGTCGAGCAGGACGAGGCGCTCGGGCGCGCGCTCGCCGGCATCGGCCAGGATCCAGTGCACGAGGTAGAGGTCGCGGTGGTACCAACCCGCGCCGTGCAGGTGCGCGACGCGCGCGGCGAGCCGCGCGGCCAGCCGTCGGCGCTCGGGGCGCGGGGCGCGCGCCAGGCGCCCGTCGAGGGTCTCGCGGTGCGCCACGCGCTCCATCACGAGCACCGAGCGCGCGCCGCGTTCGAGCCAGGCCAGCGGACGTGGCACGTCCTGGCCGGCGGCGAGCAGGTCAGCGAGGTTGTGCGCCTCGCGCCGCGCCGGCGAGCGCGGCCGTTCCCCGCCGAGTAGCTCGACCAGGCCCTCGCGCAGGCCGCGGCGGGCGAAACGCTTGACGATCCAATCAGGTTCGCCCCCCGCGCCGCGCGCGGACCAGGCGAAGGTCTCCCGGCCCGGCACGCGGCGCAGCCAGGCGCTCGGCGCCGCGTCGAGGAGCCGCTCGAGCTCCTCCGCCTCCGGGGCGCGCGGCCCGTCGGCGGCCGAACCGGCCAGGGACGGCCCCGGAGGGGGCAGGGGGGCTCGGGAGGGCTGGGTGTCCATCGCGCCGGCTGCTGGTTGCCGCGGCGGCGATCGTGCACGCCCGCCGGCCCGATGGGAACCGTGCGTCGCCCAAGACCCAGCGCGGGCCCACCGGGCGCCGGGCGGGAGCGCCGCTCGGCCCCGAAATCCGAGCGGACCGCCCTTCCTTCCGCGCGTCCCACGGATTGGAATGGTCGCCTTCGCGCGCTCACGCACGCCCCCATCCCCCCAGGCCCCCGTCCCTCCGAACAGGGGGCGCCGCATCGACGCAGCGCCCGACCAGGACATGGCTCACGGACCGGCGCTCGCCGACACCCAGGCGAGGATCAACGAGTTCAACCCCTTCCTGTCCATGGCCCGCGAGTTCAACCTCGCGGCGGACAAGCTGCACCTGGACGACGGCCTGCGCCGCGTGCTCCAGGAGCCCGACCGCGAGCTCTCGGTGTCGCTGCCGGTCGTCATGGACGACGGCACGATCCAGGTGTTCAAGGGCTACCGGGTCCAGCACAACTTCAGCCGCGGACCGTGCAAGGGAGGCATCCGTTTCTCGCCCGACGTGAACCTCGACGAGGTGCGCGCCCTGGCGGCCTGGATGACCTGGAAGTGCTCGGTCGTCGACGTGCCCTTCGGCGGCGGCAAGGGCGGGGTCATCTGCGACCCGCGGCGCCTGTCGCTGGGCGAACTCGAGCGCATCACCCGGCGCTACACCGCCGCGATCATGGACATCCTGGGTCCCGATCGCGACGTGCCCGCGCCGGACATGAACACGAACGAGCAGACGATGGCGTGGATCATGGACACCTACTCCATGCACGTGCGCCGCACGACCACGGCCGTCGTCACCGGGAAGCCGATCTCGATCGGCGGCAGCCGCGGGCGCCGCGAGGCCACCGGCCGCGGCGTGATGCTGATCGCGCGCGAGGCACTGCGCAGCATGGGACGGCGCCCCGAGGACACGCGCGTCGCCGTCCAGGGCTCGGGCAACGTGGGCGGCATCAGCGCCCTGCTCCTGCACCGCGAGGGCTACAAGATCGTGTCGATCAGCGACATGTACGGCGCGCTCTACAACCCGGCCGGCATCGACGTGCCGGCCGTGCTCGCCCACCTCAAGGACCACGGTCGCCTCGAGGGTTTCCCCGAGGCCGAGGGCCTGACCAGCTCCGAGCAGCTCGAGGTCGACTGCGACCTGCTCGTGCCGGCCGCCACCGAGAACCAGATCACGTCCGAGAACGCCGAGCGCATCCAGGCCAAGCTGATCGTCGAGGGCGCCAACGGCCCCACGACCTCGCTGGCGCAGGAGATCCTCGACTCGCGCGGGATCGTGGTCGTGCCCGACATCCTGGCCAACGCCGGGGGCGTGACGGTCAGCTACTTCGAGTGGGTCCAGGACCGCATGGGCTACTTCTGGACCGAGGAGATCGTCAACACGCGCCTCGAGCAGGTGATGGTCAAGGCCTACGCCGACGTCGAGGAGACGGCCAAGCGCTACGGCACGAACATGCGCACCGCAGCCTACGTGCTCGCCATCGACCGCGTGGCCAGCGTCTATCGCATGCGCGGGATCTTCGCCTGATGGACAAGAGCGATCTCCTGCAGGACGACTTCGAGGGGATGCTCCCCAGCACGCCGTTGCTGGACGACGAGACGCCCTTCGCGACGATGATGAGCAGCTTCGACCTGGCTGCTCAGAAGCTCGGCATCGACCCGGCGGCCTACGCCATCCTGCGCAAGCCCGACCGCGAGGTCACGGTCGCGGTGCCGGTGCGCATGGACGATGGCTCGATCCGGGTCTTCGACGGCTACCGCATCCAGCACAACGCCGGGCTCGGGCCGTTCCTCGGGCCGCTGCGGCTGCAGCGCAAGTTCAAGGTCGACGAGCTGCGCGCCTTGGCGGGCTGGATGACCTGGAAGTGCGCGGTGCTCGACGTCCCCTTCGGCGGCTCGGCGGGCGCGATCCGCATCGACCCGCGCCGGCGCTCCCTGGGCGAGATCGAGCGCGCCGTGCGCCGCTACACCGCCAGCCTGATGGCCGACGTCGGCGCGGAGCGCGACGTGTTCATGCCCGACATCGGCTCCTCGCAGAACGTGATGGCCTGGATCATGGACACGATCAGCGGCCACGAACGGATGACGGTCAACGCCGCCGTGGCCGGCAAGCCGCTCGACCTGGGCGGCTCGGAGGGTCACGAGGACGCCGTGGCCCAGGGCCTGCGCGTCGTCCTGCGTCTGGCGCTCGAGCACTACGGTTCGACGGACCCCCGCCCGAGCGTCATCATCCAGGGCGCGGGCACCGTGGGCGGCACGCTGGCGCGCATCCTGCACGCCGACGGCGTGCGCGTGGTCGGGCTCTCCGACGTGCACGGCGCCTTCCACGACGCGGCGGGGCTCGACGTGCCGGCGCTGCTGGCGTGGAACGCCGAGCACGGCTCGCTGCGCGACGCCCCGGGCTCCTTCGAGCGCATCTCGAACGAGGAGATGCTCCTGCGGCCCTGCGACGTCCTGATCCCCTGCGCGGTCCCCAACGCGATCCACTCGGGCAACGCGGCCCAGATCCAGGCCCGCCTGGTGATCGAGGGCGCCCACGGCCCCGTCTCCGTGCGCGCCGACCGCGTGCTCGAGCAACGCGACATCCCGGTCGTGCCGGATACCCTGGCCAACGGCGGCGCGGTGGTGCTCTCCTACTTCGAGTGGGTGCAGAACCGCATGGGCTTCAAGTGGATCAAGCCCGTCGTCGAACGCCGCCTGCGCCGCTTCATGGGCGAGGCCTGGCACGCCACCCTCGCCATGGCCGCCCAGCACGACGTGCGCCTGCGCATGGCGGCCAGCATGCTGGCCGTGCAGCGCGTCGCCGCCGCCGACAAGCTGCGCGGCATCTACGCCTGAGGCGCCGGCGGCCCGCGCCGCGCGCCCGGTCCCAGCACCTCCCCGTCGAAGGCCCGGGGGCGACTTCCTGGCTTGGACCGGGAACCCGCCACCGGCCCGATTCCCGCCGAGCCCACCGCGCTCGGAGCGCCCCGGCCTTGGAACGAAGTCGTTTGGGGGTGACCGAGGACGGGCTCTAAGATCGCACTCCGGCGGGCTGCCCATGAACTCCGCCCGGGGAGCGAGCCCCCTCAGGCTTTACGACCAGGGAAACGAACACAATGGGGACTTCTATCCTGACTCGGCTCGCCCTGGGATCGATGTCACTGCTGGTCTGCGTATTCCCCTCGCTCGGGCTGGTGGGCCTCCCTCCGCGGTCACAGGACGGTCTCGACAAGATCCCCGACGAAGCGCTCTTCGCCGACGTCTCGCTGCGAGCCTACTCCGGCCCGGAGTACTTGTGCCTGTTCGAGTACTCGGTCGGCGGCAGGCTCGTCCAGCACAAGCGCTGCGAGCGAGCTCAGCACGGCGATCCCTGGCTCTGCTGGAGGGGCAAGGAATCCACGACGTACTTCATCACGGACGTCACTGGCTTCCACGGCGGGAACGAGTTGGTCGTCAGCGGTGTGGATCCCGACGGGAAGGCGGTGCTCGAGCGCTGGAGCTACCCCCCGCGCAAGGACGGTTGGTACGCGCTCTGCCCTCCCCTACCCCAATCGTTCCCCCCCGGCACCGCCCTTCCACCCGCGATCGCCGAGCTCAAGGTCCATGGCCTGGGAGGATGGAAGGAACCCGCTGCGAGTTGGACCCTTCCGTCCGCCGAACGCTCGCCCCTCCTCGAGAGCCACAGCGGACCCTTCCTGGCCCTCGCCGCCGATCCGCAGGGGCGCTATCTCGTCTACCACGACCACGAGCTGCAGGCCCTCTACCTGCTATCCCTTGATGCTCCCCAGCCGATTCCCCAGCTCCTGGCCTCGGCCCTGACGCACCCTCAGCTCGACCAGGTGGGCATCCTCCAGGTCATGGACTTCTCCGACCAAGGGCGCAAGCTCCTGGTCCGGCGTAACTTCAAGGGTTGCGCGAACGGCGCGAGCGAGGTCTACACCGTGTTCTCCGACCCCGAGAACGACGGCACGTTCGTGCACACCGCGACGCTCGACGGCCTGCAGTGGAAAGCCAGCCCGTACTCGGACTGGTCGCTGTGGAACCCCTACTGGCACCCCTGAGCGTTCAGCGCGTCGACCCGGGAGACGTGGTCCGAACCCCGAGCCCCCGGGCCCGTTCGGGCCGCCTCAGAGTGTGAGAAGAATTCGAGCACTCTCGGTACGGCCGGCTTGCCGGCCGTCCAAGAAACGCTCTGAGAGGCCGTCTGGATGGTCTGCTGTGGGTCCGCTCCGGGTCCGTTCGATTTTTTCTCGGCCTCTCAGAGCTTCGAGCGCTCTTCGCGTTCGTTCTTCGGGGCAGCGAGCGCGCGGCGTTCGGCCAGGGCCTGTTGGGCGCGCACGCCCTTGAGCGCCCGGCGCCAGCGGCGCCCCTCCTGGCCGCCCAGGACGTCCCAGGTGAAGCGCGCGGCAAGCACGACCAACGTGATGCCCATCAGCACCTTGGCCGTCGCCTCGAAGCCTTCGATCTTCACGACCACGTCGCCGAGCACGCCGCCGAACAGCCCTCCCGAGGCCAGGGCCAGGGCGCGGCCGATGTGGACCTGGTGTTGGCTCCGGTAGAGCATCAACGAGCGCAGCGAGGCCACCATGCCCATCGCCAGGGCGCAGGCCCGGGCTCCGAGATATCCCAGGCCCGGCACGGCGATGTAGAGCGCAGGCACGGCGATCAGGCCGCCAGCGATGCCGAGCATGGGGGAGACCGTGCCGGCGCTGATCCCGATCCCCAGGGCGATCAGGTGGGCGAGGAGTCCATAGTGCGCATCCTGCACGAGGTCGGCGCCCGGCGAGACGTCCCCGCCGCGCAGGCCGCTCCCGACCAGGAACTCGATTCCCGACCACACCAGCAGCACGGCGAAGGCCAGCTTGATCCAGTAGGTGCGCGTGCGCTGGGCGAGCCAGAAGCCGAGCTGCGCGCCGATCAGGCTGCCGCTCACGAGCAACGCCACCAGCGACCACACCAGCCGCGAATCGGGCCGCAGCACCTCAGCCAAGGTGCCGGCGCTGGTCGTGGCGGCCACCAGCCCGAGCGACGTCGCCACGCTCTCCTTCAGCGGCCGCTTGTAGAGGTAGTGCAGCACCGGCACGGCGATGAATCCGCCGCCCAGGCCGAGCACGCTGCCGTAGGTCGCGATCACCAGGCCCAGGAGGGCCAGGCCCGCGGCGTGGCGCGGGGAGATAGGGGGCGGACGGTAGCTCACAGGGTGCGCGGCCAGGTGCGGGCGGAGCGCGGGCCCCGCTCCCCAAGAGGGTCCGGGAGGGCGCTGCGGAGCCCATGGTGTACCGCGGTGGCAGGCGTGGTTGAAGGATCGCCGCGCGCCCGGCGCGGACGACGCCCGCGCCGGCCCGGCTCCCCCACCCGGGTCAGCCCCGCGGCGCCGTCCCGGTCCCGCCGCGGCGGGCGAGCTCGGTGGAGGAGCGGCGCTTCTCGTCGCCGCAGATGGCGATCTCGATGCCGAGCTCGCGGTCGAGCTCGCGCTCGGGGACCGTCTCGGGGCGGTAGTCGGTGCCTTTGGCGTGCACGTCGGGGCGCAGGAGGCGCAGGGTGGCCTCGAGGGTCGGCTCGGCGAAGCTCGTCACGAAGTCGACGCAGCGCAGGGCGCCGAGGAGCTCGCAGCGCTCGGCGAGCGGCGTGAGCGGCCGCTCGGGCCCCTTGAGGGCGCGCACCGAGGCGTCGGTGTTGAGCGCCACGACCAGGTGCGTACCGCGCGAGCGGGCGTCCTCGAGGTAGCGCACGTGGCCGACGTGCAACAGGTCGAAGCAACCGTTGGCGAGCACGATGCGCGCGTCGGGATGGGCCGCGCGCAGCTCGCGCAGGACCTCGGCGAGGGCCTCGCGGGCGAGGATCGCGGCCGGGTTCACCCGACCTCCAGCGGCGCGGGCACGGGCGCCCGCCCGAGGGCGCGCACCAGGGCCTCGGGGGAACAGACGGCGGCGCCGCTCTCCATCACCACCACGCCCGAGGCGGCGTTGGCGATGCCCATGGCGCGCGCGGGCGCCAGCCCCGCCGCCAGGCCCAGGGCAAAGACGGCGCTGGCGGTGTCGCCCGCGCCGCACACGTCGGTCACCTCGCCCGCGCCGCAGGCCGGCACGGCCGTTCCCGCGGGAGAGAGGTCCCGGCCGAAGAGCGCCATCCCCGAGTTGCCCCGGGTCACGAGCACCAGCCGCGCGCGGCTGCGCCGGGCGAGCTCGCCGGCGGCGCGCGCCAGCTCGCGCGGATCCTCGAGCACGTCCGGCGCGCGGCCGGTGAAGGTCGCCAGCTCGCCCACGTTGGGCGTCAGCGCGGCGAGGCCCGGGAAGGAGTCCACGTCGCGGCGCGGATCGAGCACCACTGGCGCGCCCGCGGCGGCGTGCGCGCCGACGGCCGCGGCGAGTTCCGGGCCAAGAGCCCCATAGCCATAGTCCGAGAGCACGAGCGCGTCGAGCTCCCCCACCAGCTCCGCGAGCTCGCGCGCGCTGCGCGCGCGGGCCGCGCCGTCGAGCGGTGCCTCCGGTTCGCGATCGATGCGCAGCACCTGGTGCGGATAGCGGCGCGGCTCGGCGGCCAGCACCCGCGTCTTGGTCGGCGTGCGCCAGCGTTCGTCGAGCAAGAGGCGCGTCACGTCGATCCCGGCGCGCTCGAGGATCGAGCGCAGCTCGCGCCCCGGCGCGTCGCGCCCGACCGTGCCCAGGAGCGTCACCCGCGCGCCCAGCGCCGCGAGGTTGCGGGCCACGTTGGCCGCCCCGCCGGCGCCGTAGCGCTCGCCCTCGTGGCGCAGCACCATCACCGGCGCCTCGCGCGAGAGGCGCTGGGGGCTGGCGAAGAGGTCGTGGTCGCAGATCGCGTCGCCCACCACCGCCACGCGCAGGCCGGCGAAGCGCGCGACCTCGCGCTCGAGCCGGGCGACGTCCTCGGCGTCGGCGGGCTGCACGGCCTAGCAGGCCTCCGCGGCGGCGGCCGCCAGCGCCAGCAACTGGTCGCGCCGGTCGGGTTTGGCCGCGGCCGTGGCCCATTCGATGCCGGCGTCCTCGGCCAGGAACCAGTCCGAGCGCACGCCCATCGTGCTCTCGTAGCGGATCGCGTAGTGCAGCTCGCCGGCGGCCGTCGCGGCGGCGGAGAGCTCGGCGTCGAGCTCCCGCAGGCGCGGGAAGAAGGCGCTCCACTCGGCGGCGTCCATGGCCAGCACGCGCTCGACGAGCGGCGCGTAGCGCGCGGCGGCGGGCGCGTCGGCGTGGAAGCGCGCCAGGCGCGCGTTCACGAACCAGGGCATGGCGCGCCCGAGCTTGTCGACGAGCAGGTTCTGCTCGGCCCCGAAGTCGAGGCAACTGCCGTCGGTGAAGGTCGTGCGCGAGCCGATCGTCTCGCGCGTGACGTGGCCGGCGGCGATCGCGCGCTCGTAGCCGCCCGTGCCGGGGAAGGGGAAGAAGAACGAGGTGCGGAAGCGGCCGATGCGCGAGGCGGCGAGCAGGTCGACGGTCTCCCACAGCTCGTCCGGGGTCTCGGTCGGCAGGCCCACCATCACGAAGCCCGAGGTGTGCAGGCGGTGCTGTTCGGCGCTCGCCACCGTGGCCAGGATGTCCTCCTGGGTCATGAAGCGCTGCAACACCTCGCGCCGCACGCGCGGCGAGCCGGACTCGATGCCCAGCTTGAGGATGCGGCACCCCGCGCGGGCCAGGGCCTCCGCCACGCGCGGCTCGACGGCCTTGACGTGGGCGTTCACGACGAAGGGCACGTCGATGCCCGCGCGTTCGTAGGCCTCGCAGAAGGCGATCGCGTGCTCGGCGTTGTGGGTGAACAGGTCGTCGTCGACGATGAAGGTCGAGATGCGCTCGTAGCGCGCGAGCACCCAGCGGATCTCCTCCACCGCGTCCTCGGGGCGCCGGTAGCGGAAGAACTCGAGGTCCGAGACCTTGCGGTCGAGCTCGGCCCGGTAGCGGTCGACGATCTTGTGGTTGAGGCAGTACGTGCAGCGGTAGGGGCAACCGCGGCTCGTCATCAGCCCGAACCAGCCGTGTTTCTGGTCGGTGATGCGCTGGGTGTCGAAGAGCTCGTAGTCGGGCCGCGGCAGGGCCGCGAGGTCGGGGAACTCGCCCACGCGGTTGTGCACCCAGCGCTCGGCCGCGACCGGCGCGACGTCGGCCGACGCGGGCCGCGTCCCGTCCTTCCACGAGAGGAAGTTCGGGATGTCGGCCGGGCGTTCGCCCGCCTCGAGGCGCGTCACGAGGGCCAGCAAGGAATCCTCGCACTCGCCCACGCCGACGTGGTCCCAGACGCCGTCGGCCATGACCTCGCCGGGCACCATGGTCGGGTGGATGCCGCCCACGACCAGCACCGGCGGAGCGACGCCGTCCTCGGCCGCGCGGCGGCGCAGGTACCGCGCCAGGTCGCGGCCGGCCTCGTACTGCTGGGTCAGGCAGGAGAAGGCGACCACGCCGGGCTTCCAGGCACGCACGTCCTGCCAGACGTCCTCGTCGCTCGGCACCGGGGGCAGGCGCTCGTTGAGGTTCACGAGCCGCGTCCCGTGCCCGGCGCGCTTGAGCACGGCCGAGAGCGAGGCCAGGCCGTGGTTGAAGCCCATCTGGGTGTAGAGGTTGGGATACACGAAGAGCACGCGCATCGTTCAACCCTCCACGCGCTGGTTCCCGTCGCCGCGCGGGGCGCGCCCGCGCTCGAGGATGGCGGTCGTCGAGCGGCCCGGCACCAGGGGCGCCAGCACCACCGTCCCGCCGTGGCCCTCGACCCACTCCCGGCCGACGACGCCCTTGTCGCGCCAATCCTCGCCCTTGACGAGCACGTGGGGCGTCACGCGGCGCACGAGCTCGGCCGGCGTGTCCTCGGCGAAGGGCACGACGCCGTCGACCATCTCGAGCGCCGCCAGCACCACCAGGCGATCCTCGATGCCGTTGACCGGCCGACCCTCGCCCTTGAGCCGGCGCACGCTGGCGTCGTCGTTGACGCCGACGAGCAACACGTCGCCCTTCGAGCGCGCGAAGCGCAGGTAGTCGACGTGCCCCGCGTGCAGGATGTCGAAGCAGCCGTTGGTCAGCACGATGCGCTTGCCCGCCTGGCGCCAGTTGGTCACGACCGCGTCGAGGTCCTCGTGGCAGAGCACCTTGCCCTCGGGCAGGCCGCCCTCGCGGAGCTGCGCGCGCAGCTCCGAACGCGTGACCGTGCTGGCGCCCAGGCGACCGACGACGATGCCCGCGGCCTGGTTCGCCAGGCCGACGGCCGCCGCCAACGGCAGCCCGCCGGCCAGGTACAGCGCCAGGTGCGCCACGACGGTGTCCCCCGCTCCCGTGACGTCGAACACCGCCCGCGCCCGGGCCGGGTCGCGGCCCACCTCGCCCGCGGCGGTCGAGTACAGGATGCCCTCGGCCCCCAGGGTGATGACCGCGGCGTCGAGCTCGGCCAGGGCGATCAGGTCGCGCGCGCCTTGTTCGAGCGCCGCCGTGCCGACCAGCTTGCGGCCCAGGGCTTCCTCGGCCTCCCTGCGGTTGGGCGTCACGAGGCTCGCGCGCCGATAGCGCGTGTAGTCGTGCCCCTTGGGATCGACGAGCACCGGCACGCCGCGCGCGCGCGCCGCGTCGATCAGCGGCCGCAACACGCCCGGGGTCAGCACGCCCTTGCCGTAGTCGGAGAGCACCACCGCCTGCGCGCGCCCCAGGGCCGCCAGCGCGCGCTCGAGCAGGGCCGCCTCGACCGCGCCGCTCGCCGGTCGCGGGTCCTCCCAGTCGACGCGCAACATCTGCTGCACGCCGCTCATCATGCGCGTCTTCTGGATCGTGGGGCGCTCGCCGTCGACCACCAGGCCCGCGTCGTCCACGCCCGACTCCGCGAGCAGCCTGCGCACCGTCTCGCCGAAGGCGTCGGCCCCGAGCATGCCGACGATCTCGACCTCCGCGCCCATCGAGCGCAGGTTCGCGACCACGTTGCCCGCGCCGCCGAGCTTCTCCTCGCTGTGCCGCGCGGCGATGATCGGGATCGGCGCCTCGGGCGAGATGCGCGACACGTCGCCGCTGACGTAGCGGTCGAGCATCAGGTCGCCGACGATCAGCACGCGCGGCGCGCCGAGGGTCTCGAGGGCCCGCTCCAGTTCACGCGCGTTCATGCCGCGCTCCCCCCCGAGCTCCGCGCGCCGAGCGGCCGGGGTGCGGCGGGTCCGCGTCCCTCCCGGGCGGGATCGGCGCCGGACTCGCCGGCGAGCACCGGGGGACGGGGCTGGGTCGGGACGGCGAGCGCAGCGGGGTCGGGATCCAGGGGCGGCATGGGCCGGGGCAAGGTACCGCAGCGCTGCGTGCGAGCGTAGGGCCCCCGGGCAGCGCCGTGCTCCCCGCGCACTCGGGCGTGCTCGCCGGCGGTTCAGCGCCGGCGCGCGAGCCGGAAGCGCAGGGGCGGGCGCCCGCCCTCGGCCTCGAAGGCCACCTCGATGGCCAGCACGTCCTCCTCCGAGCGGTCGTAGGTCACGCGGGCGAGGTCGCCGCAGTGGGCGTGGGCCTCGAACACGAGCCGCCGGGGCTCGGCCCGCGCCAGGCGCAGGGTCTTGGGCGCGTCGCGCTCCTCCCAAGCGACCAGGTCGGGCCCGAAGTGCCGCAGGCGCAGGAAGATCCCCTCCTTCTCCGCGGTGAGGACCAGGATCTCGTACATCGCCGCGCTGCCGTCCGGCGCGAGCCAGCGGAAGGTGCCCATGACGTTGTCGCCGGCGGGCGCGGACCAGACCTCCTCGACGTGGCTCGTGCCGCCGGCCTGCGCGCGGCGCTCGACCCAGGCGCCCTCGAGCATCGCGGCGACGGCGATCGTGGGCTCGGAGGGCTCCGCCGGCTCCTGCGCCGGCACGGGCGCGGGGGCGGGATCCTGGGGGGCGGTCGCGGTCGGCGCGTTCCACGGGGAGGCCGCGCCGACCAGGGCCAGGGCGGCGCACACGAGACGGAGGGTGTTCGAAGTCATGGTTGGTTCTCCCCCGGCGAGGCCGGGGCGCAGGTCGCCGCTACCGGGGCTTCGCCGCGGTAGCGGTCGTGCAGCCAGAAGTACTGCTCGGGCGCGGCGAGGATCAGGCGCTCGAGCTCGCGGTTCAGCAGCGCCGTCGATTCCTCGGGCGAGAGGCCGGCGAGCTCGCTGGGTCGGATGACGCGCGTGAAGCGCGCCCGGAAACGCAGCGCTCCCCCGTCGTAGGTGCAGGAAGCCACGACCAGCGGCACGTCGAGGCGCCGCGCGAGGGCCGTGACGCCGCGCTCGCAGCGCGCCGGGCGGCCGAAGAAGGGCGCCATCACCCAACGCTTGCGCGGGCGCTGATCGGGCAGGAGCGCGATCCACGCGCCTTGCTTGATGCGGCGCGCGGCCTCGGCCATGCCGCCCCGGCGCGGCAACACCCCGATGCCGCGGGCCAGGCGCGCGCGGTTCAGGTAGGCCGAGAGCGGACGGTTGTTCGGTGGGCGCGCGACGACCCATAGGGGCCGGAAACCGAGCGCGGGCAGGAGCGCCGAGCCGGCCTCCCAGTTGCCCAGGTGCGGGCAGGCGATCAGGCCCCCGCGCCCCGCGGCGAGCGCCTCGCGCAGGCCCTCGCACTCCTCGACCTCGAAGTGCTCGAGCAGGCGCTCGGGGGCGATGCGCGCACCGAGGGCGTGGGTGTCGAGGGTGACGCGGAAGAAGTGCCGCCAGGCGGCGAGCACGCGCCGTTCGAGGTCGTGCTCCGTGCGCGCGCAGCCCAGGGCCTGGCGCAGGAACACGCGCGCCGCGTCGGAGCGCCGCCGGTCGAGGGCGCGCGCGAGGAGGGCGAGCCCGGTGAACAACCGCTGCTGCGCGCCGTGCGGCAGGCGCGCCAGGAACCCGAAGAGCGCACGCGCCGCGCCATACTCGAGCCACGCCAGCGGCCCCGCGCGGGTGCCCAGCACGTCGGGGCTCCCCTCCTCGGCTTCCTCCGCGCCCTGCCCTTCCCGGTGCTCAGCCATGCAGACCCTCGTGCAGCGCGCGGCGCTCGAGCCGTCCGGCCGCGGGCGGCAGGGCCTCGAGCAGGGCGTCCAGCACCGACGCGCCCGATAGGATCGCGAACTCGATCTCGAGCACCAGGCACGGGATGCCCAGGGGCTCGAGCTTGACCGCGTCCTTGGCGGTGACGAGCAGCTCGCTGCCGCTCGCCGCGGCGCCCGCGAGCTCCGCGGCGCTGAAACGATGGTGGTCGGGGAAACGCCGCACGGCGCGCACGTCGGCGCCCAGCTCGCGGGCCGCGCGTTCGAAGGCCGCCGGGTTGCCGATGGCCGACACCAGGGTCACCGCTCGCCCGGCGAGCGCTCCGAGCTCCAGACGCTCCCCTGCGCCCGGCGCGGCGCGCAACCCCGTCGGCCGGTGCGCGGCGCGCAGGATCGCGCGCCCCGGGGCCAGGTCCGCCAACTCCTGCTCCAGCGCCGCCAGCTCCGCCGGCGCCACCTGATCGGCGCGCGTCAGCAGCAACGCGTCGGCGCGGGCGAGCCCCGAGGGCGGCTCGCGCAGCAGTCCGCGGGGCAAGACCGCCCGCACCGCCGGCCGGCCGTCGACGCTCGCCAATCCCCAAGGACGGGTGGCATCGATCAACACCAGGTCGAGGTCGCGCGCCAGACGCCGGTGCTGGAAGCCGTCGTCGAGCAGGATCACGTCGCAACCCTGGCGCTCGAGCTCGAGCCCACCCGCGACCCGGTCCCGGTCCTGCACCTGCGGCACGCCGGGCAACAGGCGCGCGAGCAACTCGCCCTCGTCGTTGACCGCGGCCCCGCGCGCCCGGCCGTAGCCGCGCGAGAGCAGACCCACGCGCCGGCCGCGGCGCTCGAGCAGGCGGGCCAGGAACACCACGCAGGGCGTCTTGCCCGTGCCGCCGACGGTCAGGTTGCCGACGCTCACGACGCTCGCCGCGAGGCGCGCGCGGGGCAGCAGCCCGCGGCCGTGGAGCGCGTTGCGCGCGCGCGCGATCCCGGCGAAGAGCAGGGCCGGCGCGCGCAGGAGCTCGAGCGCACCGCCGCGGCGGGCGAGCCGTTCCTCGATCCTGCGCGGAGGCTCGGACATGGCGAGCGCGCCGCCGGCAGCCGGTTCAGAGGGTCGGCGGCGGGCCGAGGTCCTCGTCGGGGATCAGCTCGATCAGGCCGCGCTCCATCTCGAGGAAGGCGATCTTGATCGGGTTGACCTCGCGCGTCTCGATCAGCGGCGCGGCGCCGCGGATCAGCTCGCGCACGCGCTTCTGCAGCAGGGCGGTCTTGTGGAACGAGCCGCAGACGGACTTCTGGAGGCGCTGGGGAAGGGTCTGTTGCTCCATGGGGATCGATCGGGACCGACGGACTCGTGGGCGGCCGACCCCGCGGGGGCCGGCGGCGATCCCGGGGCGCGCCCGCGCCGGCCAGGGGGGGTCCAACCCGGACTCCCCGGCGGGGATCGAACCGGAAGATCCTAGCGGCGCCGGCCTTGCTTGCAAGGACCGGGGCATCCGGGCACCCCCAGGGGGCAGGGCGGGGGCCGGGGGGGCTCGAGCGCCCCGTCGAGTCGCACCACCCGCGGACGGGCCCCCGAGCGGAAGGAGTCGTACCGGGCACCCAGCCCCGGCCAGCGCGGCGATTGGCGGATCGAACCTCTCCCCCTGGAGCGGTCCCTTGGGGCACCGATCAACGCTCCTCCCGCGGCGGGTGATCGGGTTCAAGCCCGGGTTGGACGTCCCCGAACTGGACGTCGAGGACGCGGCGGATGACGCCCGCCGTCGTGATCGTGAGGCCCAGCTCGCCCCCGAAGCGAGGCAGACGCCCCTGGCCGGAGTAGGGCTCGTGCCGCGCCGAGGGGGATAGGGCGTGGGAACCCAACTCGCCGCCGCCGCAGGCGAAGGCGTACCAGATGCGGCTCGAGTCCGGGCTCCAGGCGAGCTCGAGCGGCTCGCAGAAGTGGGCGCCCAGGAACTCGCTGGTCCAGAGCAACTCGCCCCGTTGGACGTCGAGCAGGAACACGTGGGATCCACCGCGGGTCGAGAGCGCGAGTACCTTCCCGTCCGGCGAGAATGCGGCCCAGGCGACCTCATCCTCGTCCTCCGGCAGCCAGGGATCCGGGACCTCGTGCTCCCGCACTCGCTCGCCAGTCGCGAGATCCCACAGGATCGCCCGGCTGCGATCGTGACCGGTCACGAGCAAGTCCCGCGTGGGATGGACCGCGAGGGTCACGACCGGGGACTGGGCCAACAGACGGCGCACGGCAGGCTCACGATTCGCGTCCGTGTCCAAGGTACGGATCTCGATCGCCTCCCCCAGCGCGGTCAGCACGCTCCGGCCATCCCCCGTCCACGCGACCGGAGGGGTGGCGAACGTGCGCGAGATCTCCCAGCGCAAGAGCACCTCGCCGGAGGAATCCGAGAGCAGGGCCCGGCCCGCGCTCTCCACCACGGCCAAGTGCGCGCTTCCCGGCGCCCAAGCGATGGCTGCCCCGAACGGAAGCCGTAGGAGACCGAGACGCCCATGGAGGACCTGCCGCATCCGACCGGGCGCGCGGGTCGCGGCACTCGTTCCATCCGCGAGTTCCCAAACCACGAGCGCTCCGCGCTCCGCGAGGGCCGCGAGCCGCATGCCGTCCGGAGCGAATTCCAGGGCCCAGGGCGTTCCGCCCAAGCCGGGCTCGAGCCTCTCCCGGGGAACCAGTTCCCGAGGGTCCCAGAGCTCGACGATCCCGTCCTCGCGCGCGACCGCGACGCGAGTTCCGTCCCGTGAGACCTCCACGAACAGGGGGAGCTCGCCTGGCTCCTCGATCCGGACCCCCGGCCCGCGTGGGGTGAGGGAGAGGAGCAGCCCGAGCGCGAACGGAACCAGAGCCATCGTAGGCATGACGCGCACCAACCCTCGGGGGGGCGCTCGGTTGCATGGAATCCCGAACAGGAGGGCGTGTCACGCGCGGGACCGGTGGACTCGGTCCGCAGCGCACCAGAGGGCCCAAGGCAGCGCGAGCTTGCGTCCCCGGAGCCGTTCGCCGGGCCCAGGGAGCGAGGGGGCTGTGGGCGCCCGGTATCCTTGGCGCGCGGTGGAGTACCTGCCCTGGTTGATCGGGATCTCGCTCTTCTTCGTCGTCGCCGAGCGTTTGCGGCCGGCGCGGCGGGGGCAGGGGGTGCTGCGGCCGCAGCTCGGGAACGATCTCTTCTATCTGCTCCTGCACGGCCACCTCTACTACCTGCTCGTCGGGGGGTGGATCGCGCTCGTGGCGGCGTGGACGCGGGAGGGCCTGGCGCTGGCCTTGCTGCTGCCCGAGCGCGGTTGGCTCGACGCGCGGCCGTTCGCCCTGCAGTTCGCGATCTACCTCGTGGTGAGCGACTTCCTGCAGTGGAACGTGCACCGGCTGCTGCATCGCGTTCCCGCGCTGTGGCAGTTCCACAAGCTCCATCACTCGATCCACGTCATGGACTGGGCGGGGAACTTCCGCTTCCACTGGGTCGAGGTCGTCGTCTATCGCTCGTTGCTCTACGTGCCGTTGCTCGGGCTCGGCGGTTCGCCCGAGCCGCTCTTCGCGGTAGCGGTGTTCGCGACCTTCTGGGGCCACTTCAACCACTCGAACATCGACCTGGGACTGGGGCCCTTGGGCCGCGTGTTCAACAGCCCGCGCATGCACCGGTGGCACCACGACCTCTCTGACGAGGGCGGCACGGCCAAGAACTTCGGCATCGTGCTCTCGCTGTGGGACTACCTGCTCCGCACCGCCTACTGGCCTCGAGAACGCGCGCCCGAGCGCATCGGCTACCCCGGCGACGGGGAAGTGCCCGCGAACCTGGCGCGGCAACTCGTCTTCCCCCTCTGGCCCGCCCGGAGTCCCGCGGGCCGGGCCGGTGAGGGGGGCTGAGCCTGGGGGCAGCGTTCGAGCCCGGAGCCCTGGGACCCGCCCGCCTGCCCGCAGCGCACCCCGACTTGGGGTACTCTGCTGGGGCTCGACTGCCTGGGACTCCCCTTTCCCGGCGCCGAGATCAGCCAGGTGGATACGCCTGGAAGTCCCCGCCCGCGCCGTCCCGATGAAGCTCGTCCCTCCCTTGCTCCCGTCCCTGGCAGCGCCCCTTCTGGCCGGCCTCGCCCTCGCGCAGTTGGGAGCGCTGCCGGTCCCCGGCGCCCGTCCTGTTCCCTCCGCACATGGCGAGCAACAGGCCGCGGAGCCTGCGCGCCAGGTGATGGTGATCCGCGGGCGGGTCTTCTACGACCTCGACGAGGACGGCACGTTCCAACCCTCGATCGGGGGCGATCTGCCGCTCGCGGGCTGGAAGGTCCGCATCACGGGCCCCCTCGGGCGGGAGGACGCCTTTACGGATGCCGACGGTTATGTGCAGTTCCTACGGCCCATCGACGGGACCGTGTACCTGCTCGAATCGCTGGCACCCACGCCGGGCTTCGTGGGGATCGCCGGCGGGCAGTGGCTCCCGACCAGCGCCACGACGGCCCTCGTCGTGGCGGACTCGACGCGCATCCGCATCGGCTTCGGCAACGTGTTCCTGGTGAACACGCCCGAGTTCGCGCGCAGCAAGGGCTACTGGCACAACCAGGGCCAGGGCGAGCTCGCAGCGTGCGATCCCCTGTGGCGCGAGGCGCTCAACGACCTGTGCCTGCGCACGAACGTCACCAACCCGAACGGTCAGGAGGGCACGCTCTTCAGCGTCCCGACGGACGTGCCCTTCCAGACGGCCTTCGCCCAGCTCAGCGCCTACTTGGTCGCTCCGGCGAACGGGGTGCTGGCGAACATCCTCTCCGTGCAGTACGCGGCCGCGAACCTCAATTGGAGCTGCGGTCCGCTGGCGGGCAGGACGACCTACATCGACCGCCTGGGGGATGGCGTGCTGATCTCCTTCGAGGATCTCGCCGCCCTGACGCTCGGCCTCCTGTGCGACCCGCGCTCGGCCAACACCGGACCCGGCGGTGACGAGGAGTGGCGTGCCATGATCCGCATGTGCCTCAACGAGTGGGACGAGATGAACAGCACCGGGAGCACGATCTTCACCCGCAGCAGCTCGCCGCCCAACTTCCCGACACCCTACTGACCCGAAGGGGAGCCCGTGCGCCGCTCGCGGGCCACCAGGCGCAGGCCGGTGATGCCCGCGGCCCAGGACTGATCGCCGAAGTTGACGGACGCGGCGCGAAAGTCCTGCTCGCGTTCGTCGCGCCACGAGCCGCCGCGGAGCTGGTAGAGCGTGACGCGCTCGTTCGGCGGGCCGTACAGCTCAGCGGTCCACTCGCGTCGATGCCCGGCGAGGTCCTGCACGCCCCACGGTGATTCGTCGCGCGGCTCGAAGCCGCCCGGCACGTCGTGCATCCAATAGGGCTTGCGCAACAGGGTCACGCACAGGTCGTTGTCCCACCGATCGCCCCAGGGGAAGGTGCGGCCGTCCACGCCGCGCGCCGCCTTCTCCCACTCGGCCGCGCTCGCGAGGTCGTACTCCCATGCCTCGCCGGCCGCCGTGGCGCGCGCGTTGAGCCAGTCGAGGTAGGCCTGCGCGTCCAACCTGGAGAGGCCCATGACCGGGGTCGTCGGCCCACCGAGGTTCTCGGCCGGCATCGGGCCCTGGCGCTCGCGCGGGACGAGGATCGGCTCGGGGGAGGCCGCGATGCGCTCCTGCACCGCTGGATCGGCGAGGAACTCGCTCCAGGCCGCGTTGTCGAGCTCGCGCCGCGCGATCCAGAATCCCGGTAGGTGGACCACCTCGCCGACCGCCGGCTCCTTGGCCGCGGGATCCCCCGCCCGCACGAAGGGACCGCCGGGGACGCGCACGAAGCCCGGGGGCGAGGCGCCCTGCGGCAGCAGGCGCACCTCGACCGACACCTGCCCCTGGCGCGGGACGACGAAGGCCACACGCTGCGGCTCGTGCCCCGGGGCGAGCACCAGGGCGAGGTAGGAGCCCGGGTCGCAGGCCAGCTCGCGCCCGACATCGACGCGATTCTCGGGCGAACGGATCAGCGCGTTTGCGCTGGGTTCCAGGGCGAGTCCCGCCCGTTCGCCGGCCGCCAGGCGCAAGTGCAGGAGCTCCCCATCCTTCAGGCACGCGACCTCGATCGGTGCGCGCCCTCCACGCTCGAGCAGCTCGTGTGCCGTGACCGTCTCGAGAGCCCCGCGAGGGAACTCGATCTCCGCGTCCTCGCCGTGGAAACGAATGCGATCCCCGCGACCCTCACCCAGCACGGGCAGCCGCTCCCAGTCGAGTGCCTGTTCGACGGGCCAGCCGTTCAGGGCCGCGATGCGCCGGTGGAAGGCCAAACCGGGGAGGCCCTCCGCTGGCGGTTCGGCCACGAAGAGTCCGTCCCCTACGGGTTGGCCGTCGAGCGCGATCACGAGGTCGCCCGCGCGGAGACCGGCGCGGGCCGCGGCGCTTTCCGGGGCGACAGCCGCCACGACCAGGCAAGCATCACCTGTATGGAAGTCCAGGGCCCACGGTCCCTCGCGACAGACACCGATGCCCCCGGTCGCGACCGGCACGAGGCGCGGGAGCACGGCCCCCGGCCGCTGCGTTTCGTACGGCTCGTAGCGGAACAGGAAGACCTCGCCGCCCGGCGGCAGACCGCCGATGCGAAACGTGCCGCGGCCGAGCAGCTCGTCGCGGTGTGCGCCCGCCGCGTCGTGGCGCTCGACGAGAGCGCCGAAGATCGACTCGCGCAGGCCATCACGGGTCTCGACGGCCTCGCGCCAGCGGTTCAGGTAGAACGCGGCGAAAGCCGCCTCGGTCTGGGGCGACGTGCCCCAGTTGGCCTCGAAGCGCGCGGCGCGCTCGAGGGCCTCGCGCGCGCGCTGGAGCGACTCCTCGTCCTTCAGGACCAAGCGCCGCAGTTCCTCCTGGCCGGCGGCGAAGGCCGCCCGCGCGTCGGCGGGCGCGGCCGCCGAGCCGACCCGCTTGTGCTCGATCGCGAGCGTCTCCTGCTGCGCGAGGATGCGCGCGCGCAGCTCCCCGTGCTCGCGCTCGAAGGCCCGAGCCTCCCCGATGGCGGCCGCCGCGGCGGCGAGGTCGGCACGCCGACGCTCCTCGACCTGGGCCGCGCGGCGGGCTTCTTCGAGGCGCGTCTCCAGCTCGACCGCCGCGACCGAGCGCGGCGCGAGGGCGCGCGCCTGGGCCACGGCGACGATGCCGCCCTCCGCATCCCCCGCGGCGAGCAGGGCCGCGGCGCGCTCGAGATGTCCGCGCACCTGGGCGCGACGCGAGAGGTCGCGCCCGAGGAACAGCGCCATCCCCGCGAAGACGAAGCAGACCAGCGCCGCGCTCGCGGTGGCGATCGCCGGCCGGCGCCGGGCCCACTTCCAGGCACGGGTCAGGACCCCGGCGGCCTTGGCCTGGATCGGCTCGAAGGAACGTAGGCGCCGGAGGTCCTCGGCCAGGGCCAGGGCGCTGGGGTAGCGCCGGGCGCGGTCGCGCTCCATCGCCACCTCGACGATCGTCGCCAGGTCGGGTGGGATGCGCGGGTTGAGGCGCCGCGGCGAGACGGGCGTGCCCTGCAGGATGAGTTGGAACAGCTCCTCGAAGGACTGGGACTCGAACGGGCGGCGCAGGGTCAGGCACTCGTAGAGCGTGACGCCCAGGGCGTACACGTCGGTGCGCCGGTCGATCTGGTCGCGGGCGCCCCGGAGCTGCTCGGCCGCCATGTAGGCCGGCGTGCCCAGGACCGTCCCCGTCTCGGTCAACGTGTGGCCCTGGTCCTCGACGTCGCGCGCGAGGCCGAAGTCGAGCAGCACCGGCTCGCCCTCCGGCGAGACCATGATGTTGGCCGGCTTGATGTCGCGGTGGACGAGGCCGGCCTCGTGCGCGACGTGCAGCGCCCGCGCGATGCGCTCCACGAGCGCCAACACGTCCTGGAGGGAGTCCTTGCCCGTCAGGGAGGAACCCGTGTGGTGCGCCGCGCCGTGCCCGCCCCCGCGGCGCGCCTCCTCGATCATCTCGGCCAGCGTCGTGCCGCGCACGTACTGCATGGCGATGTAGGGCACGCCCTCGATCTCGCCGACCTCGTAGATGCCGCAGATCCCCGGGTGCGAGAGGCGCGAGGTGACCTCCGCCTCGCGCTGGAAGCGGCCGCGCACGACGTCCGAGAGGTTGCGGCCCTCGAGCATCTTGAGCGCCACCTTGCGCTGGAGCTGACCGTCCTGGGCGAGGAAAACGACGCCCTGGGCGCCGCGGCCGAGTTCCTTCAGCAATCGGTAGTGACCGAAGGCACGCAGGCCTTCGTCGGCGGGCCCGGCGTCCGGAGCCGACCCCGTGGGAGCGGGACTCATGCGGCCACGGTAGAGCCTGCGCGTGGACCCGAACAGGCCTGCGGGGCTCCCAGGACAGGCACCGACTCCCGAGCCCTCATTCCGAGCGCGGATAGCGGGCGATCAGGCGCGTCTGGCTCCAGGCGGGGGCGAGGAAGGCGCGGATGCCGGGGGGACGGAAGCCGCGGCGGCGGTTGGCGGCGGCGATCTCGAACAGCAGGCGTTGTTGGCGGAAGAGGCCGCGGTAGGTCTGGGCCACGGTGCGCGCGGGATCCCAGACGTCGATGGCCTCGCCGCCGATGCCGTTGATCTCGACGATCTCGAAGCCCTCGCCGGCGGCCAGGGCGGCCGAGGACTCGAAGCGGATGTCGTAGCGGCCGTAGCAGAAGTCGGGCAGGCTGCGGCTGATGGCGTCGAAGCGCGCCGTGAGCTCGGGCGTGATGACGCGCCGCGCGTCGCGGTAGATGCCGCCCGCGCGCTGATTGCCGACGAAGGCGAGCTGCACGATCTCGCCGCGGGCCGGGACGCGCGCCAGCTCCTCGCGCGGCAACCCGCGGTGGGTCGGGTCGGCGCCCAGGTGCAGGCTGGCCTTCCAGCGCGCGCGCGGATCGGCGCGCACCAGCTCGGCCACGCTCGAGGCGCCGTCCCCGACGACGTGCGGGAAGTAGCGGAAGGTCAGGCCCTCGATGCGGCCGGTCGGCTCGTCCGGGTGACGCGCGTAGAGCACCGCCGCCTCGCCGACGTAGGGCACCAGGCGCTGCAACAGGTACCGCTCCCCCACCGGGAAGCGGGCCAGGTACTCGCGCAGCTCGCCCGCGTCGGCGATGCGCCGCACGCCGTAGCCGTGCCAGCCGATGTCGGGTTTGGCCACCAGCGGGAAGGCGATGCCCTCGGCCTCGATCGCGCCCAGGGCCGCCGCGAGGTCGCGCTCGAGGTCCGCCGTGCGCTCGAGGCGCACGTTGCGCGCGATCCAACGCCGCTGGTCGGACCCGACCTGCTCGAAGTAGTCGCCCTTCGACTCGCCCCACATGCCGCCGGTCGGGATGTGGGGGTTGGCGCAGGCGGGCAGGCTCAGGCTGCGATGCCGCAGGGCGAGCGCCAGCCAACTCAACGCCAGGGGCGCGTAGAAGATCAGCGGCGGGATGCGTTCGGCGGCGGCCACGGCGGCCGTGCGCGCCTGCGCATCGGGCAATGCGTCGAGCCAGACTGGCTCCTCGAGGGTCGCCTCCGCCTCGCCGCCGGTGGCGAAGGACGTCAGGCGTTTGCGCAGGAGCCCCAGGACGAGCAGCGCGCCCGCCAGCAGGGGCCAGGTCCAGTTGCCCATCCGCCCCACGAGGCTCTCCCCGACGCTGAACGCGAGCAGCAGCATGATCGGCAAGTACACGGCGGACACGACCAGGCTGGCGGCCGAGAAGCGGCGCAGCGAGACGCCGCTCCAGCCGCAGGCCACGAAGGTCACGAACATCGCCCCGGGCACGACGCGGCACACGGCGACGATCCAGAACACGTTGCGCTTGAGCCTCGCGCCCAGTCCGCCGGCTCGGCCGCTCACCGCCCAGCGCTCGAGCAACGGCACGCGCCGGGCGGCGACCCCCAGGCCATACAGCGCCACGTCGCTGACCACGATCCCGCCGTAGAGGCAGGCGGCGACCAGCGCCAACGGCAGGACCCCGTTCAGCACGGCGTAGGCGCCGGCCAGGATGGCGAGGTCCTCGTGGGCGAACGGCAGCACCACGAGCGAAGCGGCCTCGAGCAGCTTCGAGGACTCGGCGGCCGCCTCGGCCAGCTCCAACGCTTGCGCGGGGAACGGCGTCACGCAGGCCCCCTCGTGGACCCCGATCGGTGTGGATGCCTTTCCAAGCAGGGGTTGGGCCACGGGGCACGTCTCCCCCCGGTGTGGCCCCAGAAGCATGCCGAGCGCCCCCGGAACCGGCAAGGGGCCGCCGGCGATCGGGCGCGCGCCCAGCGAGCCTCGGCCGAAAAACGCGGCACGAAACCGCCACCCTTCCCCTTGGAGCCAGGGACCCGGCATCCGCGCCGGCCGTCCCCCGTGGCATCGACCAGGACCCGCGACGACACTCCAGCCATGACCGACGCCCGCCGAGCCATCGTTCCCGATGCAACCCTAACCCCCGGGGAGCTCGCCGATCCGCGCTCCTCGGTCGTGCTCTGGGAGCGCGCCCGCGCCGGGGATCGCCCCGCCCTCGAGGAGCTCTTGACCCACTACGAGGATCGGCTGCGGCGCATGGTGCGCATCCAGCTCGGCGCCAAAGTGCGCCTGCGCCACGATTCGATGGACATCGTCCAGCAGACCTACCTGGCCGCCCTACCGCACCTCGAGCACTTCGAGGCCCGCGACGCGCCGGCCCTGCTGCGCTGGCTGGCGACGATCGCCACCAACCAGATCCGGGACGCGGCCGACAAGCTCGCCGCGGGAAAGAACGACATCGACCGCGAGGTCCCCCTCGATGCTCGACCCGACGGCTCGCGCGGGCCCTTCGAGCCGGAACAGGGGGGCGATTCGGTCGGCGATCTGGCTTGGCGCGCGGAGCTGCGCGAGATGCTTGACCAGGCCGTTGCCGAGCTGCCCGCGGACCAGCGCGAGGTTGTGTACTTGCGCGACTACTGCGGGGCGGGCTGGGAGCACATCACCAACGCGCTCGAGCGGCCAAGCCCGGAGGCCGCGCGCCAACTGCACCAGCGTGCCTGGATCGCACTGCGCCGTGTCCTTGCGCCCAGGCTGCGCGATTCCTGCTGACACCGACGCTCTTCACGTCCCCACGCGCCCTATCCCGAGCCGACATGAGCGCATACAATCCGCACGAGGACGGACCGGAATCCTCCCCAGCCGAGAGCCGCTTCGCCGCATGGCTGACGCTGCGCGAGCAGGCCCAGGCGCCACCGTTCGAGGAATTCTGCAACGCGCATCCCGCCCATGTCGAGGAACTGCGGCGCCTGCACGACGAGTGGCTGGTGGTTGATCCCCACGTGCCGGCCATGGCGCTCGATCCCGGCGAGTCGCCCGAGGGCGTCGAAGCCGCCTTCGCTCTCTTCCGCGGACACGAACGCGAGCGGGTGTTGCCCGCCACCGAGCTCGTGGAGGGGCGCCTGGTCGACGGCTTCCGACTCGAGAAGCGCATCGGCGGAGGCGGCATGGGCGAGGTGTGGAGCGCGCACCAACTCAACCTGGGCGAGCGCCTGGTCGCGCTCAAATTCGTTCGCCCCGATCGGCTCACCCGGTCGAACCTGAAGCTCTTCGCCCGCGAGGCGCGGGCGGCCGGCCGCCTCGCACACCCCGGTATCGTGGGCCTCTACGCCTACGGGAGGCTGGGCAACCTCGCCTGGATCGCGATGGAGCTGATACCCGGCGCGCGCGATCTGTATGCGTTCCTCGAGCTGATGCGCCGCCTCGAGCGACTGCCCGTCGGGTACGAACGCACTTGCGCCCGCATCGTGGCGGAGATCGCCGAGGCGATGGCCGCAGCGCATGCATGCGGTGTGATCCACCGCGACCTCAAGCCTGAGAACGTCCTGCTCTCGCCCGAGGACCGAGCCAAGGTCACCGATTTCGGCCTGGCGCGCATCCGCGACGAGTCGGGCCTCAGCCTGAACCTAGCCGTGGGCACGCTGGGCTACATGAGCCCCGAGCACATCGACCCGAAGGGCACCGAGCTCGACGCGCGCGCCGACGTCTTCAGCCTGGGCGTCGTGCTCTATGAGCTGCTGACCCTCGAGCTGCCCTACGGCGCCAGCCTGCGCTCGGCCGACGACCTGCGGCGCTGCAGTCCGCCCGACCCACGGGCCCTGCGTCCGAAACTGCCGCGCGAGCTGGCCGCGATCACGCTGCGTGCGCTCGAGCCCGACCTGGGGCGCCGCTATCCCTCGATGGCCACCCTGGCGGCCGATCTGCGCCGCTTCCTGGCCCACGAACCGGTCTCGGTCGCACCGCCGAGCGTGCTCGAGCGCGCGATCAAGGTCGTGCGCCGCAACCCTGGCCGTAGCGCAGCGGCGGCCTTCGCGGCACTCACATTCCTGACGGTAACGACCCTGCTGGCCGCAAACCTGCGCGCAAACCGCGCGCTACTCGGGACCCAGGAGGAACTCAAGGTACGGGCCCAGGAGTTGGGCGCATCCCTGGAGCGCGAACGGGAGATCGGCGTGGAACGCGACCAGGCCCTACAGGAAAGTCGCCACCGTCTGGGCGAGGCGCACGTACGCAACGCCGAGCTGGCCGCGCGCCGCGGCGACTGGGGCGAGGTGCTGGAGCAGGTCGACGCTGCTCGCGAAGCGGGCTATCCCGACGGGATCGAGCTCCGCTACCGCGCGGCCGACGCGCGACTCGCGCGCTACGAACGCGAGGTTGCGCTCGAGGAGTTCCAGGCCCTCGCCACGGAGCCCGACCTCGGCGCCTTCGCTGGCCCGACCCACGTGCGCCTGGGGGCGCTGCACTTCCTGCTCGGTCTTCCCGAGGAGGAGGGGGTGCGCGAGCTCGAGCGGGCGCTGAACCTCGAGCTCCAGCCCGCCGAGCGTACCCTCGCCGAAGGGATCGTGGCCCCACACAGCGATCGGGCCCTCGAGCTCCTGCGCGACGCGGTGAAACACGATCCGACCCACTACCTGGCGCACTCCTTCCTGCTCTCGACCCTCTTCACCAGCGGGCGTTTCGAGGAAGCGCAGGAACAAGCTCGCATGTTCGCGGTCCTGTACCCGGACGACCCGACGCCCGTCCTGCTCCAGGCCATGATGCGCGTCCTCGGCAAGCAGGGGCTCGATCCCGCTGGATTTCGGCGCGATCTCGAGGGCAAGCTCGGACCGGAGCGGGTCGAGGGATTTTTTGCCCTCAGCGAGGATCTCTCCGCCGCCCTGGCCGCGGACCACATCGCGAACTGGATCGCGGGCAGCGCGCGGGGGAACCTGCTTGCCGGCGCGCAGCGGTTCTTCGTCGGCACTCGCCGCCGCCCGCCGCTCATGGCCGCGGGGGGATGGAGCGACTACCTGATCACGATCCCCAGCCTGCGCCGCGGCCTCGCGCCGATGTTGCAGGCATTGGGGCACATCCAATGGGGACGGTGGGAGCAGGCGGAGACCGTCCTGCGCGGGATGCTCGAACACCACGGGGACGGCCTCACCTATCACCTCCTCGCAGCCTGCGTCATGGAGACGCGTCCACAGGACACTCCGGATGCGATGGTGGCCAAGCTAGAGGAGGCCGAAGCCCTCTACGCGCTCGGCCAAACTCGTCCTTCCTTGCTGAAGAACTCTTCTCTGGCCTCCGACTACTGGCGCGTCTACGCCAAGAGCCTTCTCGACACCCAAACTTCGGTGCAGCGCCCCCCGCGGCCCCAGGACGCCGGCCGCGACCTGCTGCGCATCCTCGACTGGCCCGAAGCCGACGTAGACCAGTTCGAGATCTTCGCCGGCCTCGCGCGGCGCTACGCCCACAGCCCCTTCGAGGCGCTGGTCCACGAGTGGGCCCTGCGTTTCCCCGAAGATACGCGGCCCGCGCGTCTGCTCGCCGAGGAGGCCGTGCGGCGCGGCGCCTGGCCCACGGCCCTCGAACAGGTCGAGGCGCTGCTGGCCGAAGCCCCGGAGGATGCGCAGCTCCTTGCCTGGCGCGAGCGGATCCTGTCCGAGGCCCTGGCCTGGGTGGAAAAACGCCGCGCCGCGCAGGAGCAGCCTTTCGCGCGCCCCTTGGAGGCGGGCTATCCGGGCGCGGACGATAGCGCGGACTGAGCGGCGCGCCGCGAATCAGCGCTCCGCGCGCAGGATGCGTTCGTCGCTGGGGAGGCGCAGTTCGCCGGCGGCGGCGAGTTCCTGCTCGAGCAGGACGTGCAGGTAGCGCTGGGTGTCGTGCACCAGGAGCTCGCGCTCGAGCTCGAACAGGCGGTCGCCGCCGGCGGCGAGGTAGGAGTTGGTTGCCAGGCGGTAGGGGCGCTCGGGGTCGAGGGGCTCGCCGCCCACGCGGATCTCGGCCACGCGCACGCCGACGCCCTCGGGGTCGTCGACGAGCCGGACCGTCATGCCGGCCATCTCGAAGCCGCGCCGGCCGCGGCCCTCGAAGGCGCGGCGCGTGACGAGCGCGAGCTCGGCGCCGCTGAGCTCGAAGGCCACGGCGGTGTTGTAGAAGGGCGCGGTCTCGAACAGGTCGCGGCGCGTGATCGGGCCCGCGCGCAGGGTGCTGCGGATGCCGCCCTTGTTGTGCACGGCCACGTCGGCGCGCGCGGCGCGGCGCATGGCGTCGCAGGTCCAGCTCCCCAGCCCGCTCGAGCGCAGGCTGCCGCCCGCGACGGGTTCGGCGAGCAGGGTCCCGACCACGACCGACATTTCGGCCTCGGTCGCGCGGGAGAGCTCCTCGACCAGGCGCTCGACCTCGGCGTTGCGGAAGGCCTCCGGCGGTTCGCTGTCGAGCTCGATCAGGCGCGAGGCGACGCGCAGCACGCGTTTCGTCGCGGGGTCGATGAAGAGGTCCACGCGCCCCAACACCTCGGCCTTGGCGCCGGCCTGCACGATGCGCGTGCCGTCGACGTCGATCTCGTCGCGCACGAAGGTGTGGCTGTGCCCGCCGACGATCAAAGGCAAGCCGGGGATCGCCAGCGCCAGGTCGCGCTCGGGGCCGTGGCCGACGTGGGTCAGGGGCAACACGAAGTCGATTCCCGCGGGCAACTCGCCGAGGACGGCGCGCAGCTCCTCGCTCGGGTCGGCGAAGTGGTAGCGCCGCGCGTCGGGGTGCGTGATGGCCGGCGTGCTGGGCGTCGCCATCCCGACCACGGCCACCCGCAGCCCGGCGACCTCGAGCACACGCCAGGGGGTGAAGGCCGGGTGCCGCTCGGCGCCCTCCGCGAGGCGCACGTTGGCGAGCACCTCCGGCACCTGGGCCCGGCGCAGGATCGCGAGCAGGTTCTCCTCGCCCAGGTCCCACTCGTGGTTGCCGATCACCATCGCGTCGTAGCCCACCGCCGCGAGGGCCTGCACGAAGCGCCAGCCGCCGTCGGCGCCGCCCTCGGGCGTGCCCTGGTACCAATCGCCCCCATCGAGCAGCAGCACCCCGCGCCCCGGCCCCGTGTGTTCGGCCCGGATCTCGTTCACCTTGGCCGCCAGCCGCGCGAGCCCCCCCACGACCCGCTCCCCGTTCGCCCCGATCGTGCGCGCGAGCGCCTGGCCGTGCACGTCGTTGGTGTGCAGCACGACCAGGTGCACCGGCTCGCTCGCCCCGCTCGCTGCTTGCCGTGCCGACGAGGCGGGCGCGAGCAGGCCCGCGACGGCGGCCAGGGCGAGCAGGATGGAGCGGCGGGTGGGACGGAAGTTCTCGTACATCGCGTGCGGGATCGAAGTTGGGCCCGGCGGACCTCCCTCCCGGGCAGCCGCAGCCTACCCGAGCCCCACCCCGCCGTCCGTGAAGACCCGACCAAGAGGCGCCGCGAGCTCAGGGCAAGGTCACGGCGACCTCGGCCCGCGCGTGGGGGGGGCACGCTCAGCTCCCCCACCGCCACCCGCCCATCCGGCGCCTGGACCCGGAAGCGATAGTCGCCGTTGGGCAGGCCCGCGAGGGACAGGGACCCTTCGGGGCCGGTGACGAGCTGCGGCGGGGCGGCCTGCGCGCGCCCCTGCCCGATCCAGGACTCCACTTCCTCGCCGAACTCGAGGTTGCGCAACACGACGCGCGCTCCGCTGACCGCGGCCCCCTCGGCGCTGCGGACGAGGAGGTCGAGGCCGCCCAGCCGGCGGATCGGCAGCGTGAGCTCGTTCGTTCCCGGGCGCACCTCGATCGGGACATCGATCGGCCAGTACCCCGAGGTCTCGAAGGTCAAGCGGTACGAGCCCGCTCGGATCGGGCCCGAGTCCGAGTAGCCCCGCGCGTCGGAGTTGGAGAGGAACTGGAAGCGATAGCCGCTCGCGGCCGTGAGCGGCGGAGCCAAGCCCTGCGCCGCCACACCGTGGTCCTCGAAGCGCACCCGCAGCCGGGCATCGGTCTCGATCCGCAGGCGGACCAACTCGGAGCGCTCGGGCGGCAGATCGACCCGCAGATCGGCGACGCCCCCTCCGCCGGGCAACCGCACGTGCAGCAACACGTCCCGCGCGGAAGGCAAGCAGAGAAGGGCGCGTCCGCGGCCGTCGGTGCGCATGCCCTCCGACCAGTTGGATCCCTCACCGTGCAGATGGAAGATCAGCATCGCGCCCGCGATCGGGTCGCCGCGCTGGTCGCTTAGCTCGAACTCGCGGCGCTCGTCGTCGAACTCGAGGACGAGTCGCTCCCCCAAAGCCTGCGCGCGGGACAGATGGCGGGTCATCCTGGCGCGTCCCTCCCCGTCGACGAGCCGCACGACGACATCCTCGCCGAAGGGGCCCGGGACCCGCGCGCGACCGCCGAGCAGAGCGACGTGGCGCTCGCGCCAGTGGTCCCGACCGGCGGACGTGATGGTGCGGATCGACCACTCGTTCCCGAGCGGCTCGGGAGCACGGACATCGACCTCGAGTCCGGCGCCCGGATTCGCATCGACCTGCAGCTCGAGCCGCCACGGCCGGCCCGCGACGAACGTGGCCCGTTCTTCCAGCACCACTCCGTCTGGCAACAGCACGCGCACCGTCTGCGATCGGGCGGGGATCCCCGTGAAGAGCGCCTCCCCCGCCGCTGAGAAGGGTCGTTCCTGGGGCGGATCCGCGCCGACGAGCGAGGCACGCAACCCCCCGGAATCCCATGGACCGTCGCTCACGAGTCGCACGAGGAGATCCTGCGCCGGAGCGAGGGCGAACGTCCCCGCATCTCCCCCTTCCCCCTCGGCATCCAACTCGAGCAGCCCGTTGAGCGTCGTGTAGCCGGGAGCGGAGATCTCCAGGTGGTTCGCGCCCGCCGCCAGGGGCTCGAGGGCGAAGCCCCCTTGCCCATCGCTGACGGCCGAGTACCCCGTGGCTTGCACCCAGGTCGATCCGTCCTTGATCCAGGTCGACACGCGCGCATTCGCAAGCCCCTCGCCCGTGATCGCATCCACCACCCGACCGCGTGCGCTGCGCGCCGCATGGAGCTCGAACTCGACTTCGGAGGTCTGGCCGGCGACGACCTCCACGTATCGGGGCGCGCTGGGTGCGAGCCCTTCCGCCTGCGCGACCAAGCTCACCTGCCCGACGGGGGCGTCGAGCAACGCGAACCGGCCATCGAGGCTGTCGGAGAAGCCCTGACGGTTCGCGCCGGCCTGATTCGCGCCCCAGTAGTGGACGACGAAGTTCGGGACGGGCTCGCCTTCGAGCATCACCCGACCCTCGATGCTGCCCGCGCGCTCGAGCCGCAGCGTCAAGGGATCGTTCGAAGGTGTCGAGAGGTCCAGCGCCAGCATGTCCGACGCCTGGAAACCCGGCGCCTGGGCGTGGATCCAGACCGCGGCCGGCGGGACGTCCACGCGCGCCTCACCCGCGGCATCGGCGCTCCATTGGCCGGACATCCATTCGCCCTCCGCCTGCCACCAGGCCTCGACGTGGGCCGGATGCACGGGACGGTCCTGCGCATCGCGGATGCGCAGCGCGAGTTCGACGGCCGCCTCGGGCTCCAGGACCCAGTGCGCCTGCCCACCCGGAGGAGGGAAGGGAACCCGTTCGCCCGTCGCGACCAGGCCGCGACCGTCCACCCGAACCTGGAGCTCGAATCCGGTCTGGTGGGCGACCTCCAGGCCTTCGAAGGTACCGTCCGGCCCAACGCGCATGCGGCCCAACGTGCGCACGAGAGCGTCCGTGTAGGCGAGCGCCGTGACGCGCAGGTCGTCGGGGAACGGGACTCCCGCTGGCAATCGAACCCGACCGCTGAGGGACACGGTCCCGGCGAGCACGAGACGAACTTCCGCTGGGGCCGAGCCATACCAGGGCGGCGCACGCAGCTCACCGGCGCGCGCCGTGAGACGCACGCGGCCGTCCGCAAGCTCCTCCCGCG
>CAYMYN010000006.1:135189-156284 GCA_964394665.1 uncultured Planctomycetaceae bacterium | reverse complement strand
ATCCACGACCTGCACCTGAACGCCAGCCCCGGCTACGAGCACGAGCGGCTCGGAGTCGACCCCGAGTCGTCCCGCGCCGACCCGGCGCGCCTGGGATTGGTAGGCGGGATGGGTCACCCACATCAGCCACGGCTGATCCCCCCCGCCCTCCTCGCGCTCGAGCGACAATCGACCTTCCGAGTCGCTGATCGCGTGTCGACTCGACGCGAGCAACGCCCCATGGTCCCGCCCGAGGGCACACTCGTCCTGTAGCGCGGCGACTGGAGTCCAGGTCGCCCAAGCTCCCTCGATCGGGTGTCCCTGCCCGTCGATCACGCGCAGGGTGCTCGTCGCGACCGACCGTGGGGCCTCCGTTGCGGGGCTCGAGAACGGAACCTCGGCTGCCGAGCTGGCCCGCGGCTCGGTGGTCGCGTCGGCTGACGCCGCACTCCGCGTGGTCCCCGGAGGGGCGGACTCCCCCTCGATGTCGACCCGCCCCACTTTCCCGGCACTGGATTCGACCTCGGGCCGCTGAGCGGGACCGCTTGGCGTTCTCCACGTGAACCACGTGACCACCGCGAGGAGCAGGACGAGCACCGCCCCCCATGCATACCCCGCGCCCTTCATGCCCGGACTCCGGTGGACATCGATCCCCCTCAACCACCGACCTTCGTCACCACTCCCGGCCCCCTCCCCACCTTCACGCCCCCCGTGGCCGAACCCGGGGCCTCGACATCGGGAGCCGCCACGCCCTGCGCGTTCGGCACCACCGCCCGCGGGAGCCCCGTGGTGACCTGCCCGCCCGCGCTCCCCGCGAACGAGCACCCGAAGGCCACCCCGAGCACGAACACGAGCCGCGCCCCCACTCTCTTCTTCTCACTCGAGCACATGAAGAACTCTCCTCGATGCTGGGCCGACCTCCTCGAGCAGGTCTTGAAGCAGCCCCCGCACGATCGGCCTCGGAGCCCAGGCCCCCTCCCGCCGAGTGCGAAGCTGCTCGCTGACGTGCCGTTCCACGCGGGGGTCGAGGTCGAACCAAGCCCCACCCCTCCGCCCATGGAGCCCCCGCCAAGACGGCCGCGGGTTCATGGCAGGGTCGCGGTGACCTCGGTCCGCGCGTGGGGAGGTACCTCGAGTTCCCCGCCCGCCGTGCGCCCATCCGGCGCGCGCACGAAGTAGCGGTAGGGCCCGTTGGGCAAGCCTGAGAGCGAGAGCGTCCCCTCGGCCCCGCTCACCATCCCCTCCGCGCCCGCCAACACGCGCCCCTTGCGCACCCAATCCGCAACGTCCGTTTCGAACTCGGCGCTGTGCAGGATCCAACTCGAGCCGGCGACGGGGAGTCCCTCCGCCCCGACGACCCGCAGGTCGAGGCCACCCAGGCGGCGAATGGGGATCGTCACCTCGGTCCCTCCGGGACCGACTGCGATCGGGACGAGGGACTCCCAGTACCCCTGCCCGAACACGTCGAGCGTGTAGGAGCCCGAGGGGATCGGCCCCGACTCGCTGACTCCGTCGGGACCCGAGTGGGAGAGGTAGAGGAAGCGAAAGCCGCTGGGAGAACGCAGGGCGGGAGCAACACCGAGAGCTGGCGTTCCGCGATCCTCGAGCCGCACCCGGAGAGCCGAGTCGACCTCGACCCGTACGCGCAGGGGCTCGTGGGGATCGGCGGGGAAGTCGGGGCGGATGTCCGACTTCCCCCCACCGCCGGGGAACAGGACGTGGAAGAGAATCGTGTTGTCCGGCGGCAGGCAGATCACGGCGCGACCGCGGCTGTCGGTGCGGGCCGAGCCCGCCCACGCGGACCGACTGCCCGGGACCGCGACGATCAACTGCACGTCCGGGAGCGGCTCGTCGCGACCGTCGACGACGAGGATCGGGCGCTGTGGCTCGTCGAGCTCGAAGACGACCGGTCGGGACAGGGCGGCGCCGCGCGTCAGATGGCGCACCGCGACGACGCGCGCCGAGGGGTCGATCAGTTCCAGGGCGACGTGCTCCCCGAAGGGGCCCGGCACGCGGGCCCGGCCGGCGAGAATCGGCACGCGCCGACCTCGCCAGCCGTCCGAACCCGGTGTGGTCATGCTCGCGATCCACCAGCCGGGCGGCGGCGGTTCCGAGCCGCGCAGCTCGACATCGACGTTTTCTGCTTCGACACTCTCGAGGGCGATGCGCACATGCCAGGGCTGACCAGCGGTCAAGTAGGCGAACTCGTCCGTGCGCACGCCGTCCGGCTGCTCGACCTCGATGAAGGTCGCGCCCCCGGAGTGGGCTGGGAACACCACGATGCCGTCCGAGGAAGGTGTGCCCTCCCGCGGCGGGATTGCCCGCGGCAGGCGCACGCGCAGGGAGTCCCAGTCCGCTCCCCATCGACCTTCCAGTTCGACGGTCAGGGTTTGGGATCGCACGAGGGCAAACGTGCCGACTTCGACGAGCTCCCGATCGTCCCCCACCTCGACGAAGCCGTTCGAGCCAGCGTAACCGGGTGCGGAGACCTCGAGGTGGTTGGCGCCCGGCCCGAGTTCGTCGAGCACGAACGCGCCGTCCCCATCGCAGCGCACCTCGGCGCCGGTCGGCGCGATCCACGCCGGACCGTCGCGGATCCATGGGCGCACCACGGCCGACTCGATGGGCTCGCCGCTGAACGCATCCACGACCCGTCCCCTGCCGCTGCGGGTCGCTCGCAAGTGCAACTCGACCCGGGCGACGTCGTCCGGATCCACCCGAACCCGCACGATCTCGCTGCTGCCCCCAACCTCCGCCATGGCCACGATGGCCAGTTCGCCGAGCGGAGCGCGATCGACCTCGAAGGCGCCATCGGCCCGATCGAGGATCGACTCGCTGCCGATCTCAGTCCCGCCCGTCCCCCAGAACTTCAGGGTGTAGGACGGGACGGGCTCGCTGTCGCGCAGGACGCGACCGGCGATCCGGCCGGCGCGCGGAAGGCGCAGGACGATCGGCTCGAGCAGCGAAACGAGCTGCTCGAAGGCCCCCAGCTCGACCTGCTGGTGTCCCGACGCCCGACCCCGGATCCAGAGCCACCCTGGTCGCACCGCGAGCCGCGCGAATCCCTCGCCATCCCCCGCGGCCTGCGCCTGTCGCCATTCGTCGCCCTCCTGCCACCAGGCGCCCACATGCGCCCCGACCACGGGACGGCCCAAGTCGTCCTCGAAGCGGATCGGCAGCACCAGGGCCGACTGCGCCTCGAAGTCGACGAACAATCGCCCTCCAGAGTCGGGAAACGCAAGAGCCTTCTCGATCGGGAGCAGGTCCGCGCCGTCGAGGCGCAGGAGCAAGTCCGCGCCCTCCTGCCGCGCGATTCGGAGCGCGCCCCACTGCCCATCCGCCGTGACCTCGGCCCGACCTAGGGCGCGGCGCTCCATCGCGGACCGGGCGAGGGCGGTGATGCGCAACTCCCCGTGGCGGTCGAAGCCCGCGGGCCATCGAACCCGACCGGACACGGAGACCGTGCCCGAAAGCACGAGCCGGATGTCCGCGGGCGCGGGCCCGTACCAGGGAGCTGCGCTCTCCTCACCCGCGCGAACCGTGACGTGTTGCGCACCCGGGCCCGCCGGCAGGGATGCCCGGCCTCCCCCATCCGTGCGCGCCGATCGCACGAAGGCCGCGCGCAGTTCCGGGCTCAGGTCGGGAGCCGCTCCTTCACTTTGCTCGTCGGGCAAGAACGTGAAGAGCTCCACCTCCGCGCGCGGTCGCCCGTCCACGTCGACGACCTGAACGCGCACCCCAGCCCCGGCGGTGAGCACGAGCGGTTCGAGCAACCCCCCGTCCCATTCGCGGCCGGCCGCGACGAAGTCGGGATGGGAAGCCCACACGAAGGTTCTGACTCCCGACCCACTCTCGCGCAACTCGAGGTCGAAGGAGCCATCGCTCCCGGTCATCGCCTGAATGCCGGCCGCCAAGTTCGCGGAGGGATCCCGTGCCAGCGCCGGCTTCCGCCACGTGGCCTGTTCCACGTTCACACCAACCGTCGCCTGCGCGATCGGACGCCCCTGGGTATCGATCACCCGCCCCTGCAGTCGTGCTGCCCGCGCCGATCCGAGCGCGTTCCGAGTCGACTCCTCGGAGCGGACGGCTGTCTGGCTCTCTCCCGCCGAGGACACCTCGTCCTGCTTCTCGAGCCGCGAGTCCCGCTTCGCACCCTCCTCCGCCGCGAGATTGGAAGGCGTTGCGAGCAGCGCAGGCCGCGAAGATGCTGCGCTGCGCCATGGGCCTACCCAGGCCACGATGCAGAGCGCCAGGATCGCGCCAGCAGCGAGACTCAGTCTCTGAGTGCTCATCGATGCTCCACGCGCCCGTCCATCGTGTTCGTGCTCGAACAGACCTCACGGCCCGGGGCGCCACGCTGGCGGACCCGAAGTACCGTTCGGCGGACTCTTCTGACCGGGAGCCTCGGCGCGCGGAGGAGCCTGGGGTTGCGTCGGCACGCCGTGGCCTCCCTGGGCGTGCAGCAGCTCGACGGTGGGCAGCACCCCCAGGACCAGACACAACAAGGCCCTTCGGATCCCGCACTGGGGTTCATGGTTCGAGCGCATGCAGAGCCCTCCTGGACGCGGGGCCAACGGCCCCCAGCAAGGCGTCGAGATCAGCTCGGCGCCGTGGGTTGGGTGCCCAGCGACCCTCGGATCGGGTTCGCCGTTGATTGTCGACGTGCAGTACGAGGAACGGGTCATCGGGAGCGATGAGGCCGTCGACGATCTCCGCGGCTTCGCGGGCGCAGCGCGAGTCGCCCGTGTTGGCCGCCACCAGCAGCCACACGAGCAACGCATCGGCACCGGGCTTTGGACCCTGTGCCGCCTTGCGATACCAACGCACGAGGTCGCGCGGATTCCAGTCGTCCCCGTGAGCCGCGGCCAGGATTCCCCACAGGTAGGGCCGCAGCTCCGCCCGCCACTCGATCGCGAGCAGCCGCCCGACGACGGCGATCGCGGAGCGGCGTTGACCGGTGAGGTTGTAGTCGCTGGCGAGATAGATCTTGCCGCGCGTATCGGGGCTCAGGCGAACGGCCCAGGTGACCAGGTTGGAGCGCTGATCCGGCGACAGGACCAGTGCGGGATCGAGCAGGCCTTCGGCCAGGTCCGCGCCGGGGAGCTCGCGCCGACCCAGCTCGACCAGCTCGCGGACGGAATGGGGCGGCTCCGCACGGGAAACACGGCCATCGGCGGCCGATCCAGCGAAGATCCAGCTTCCCTTCGCCGGCCTCTCCGTGACCTCGGTGAGCCAACGTTGCAGAAGCAGCGCGGTGAGCTCCTCGCGGTAGACGGTCAAGATCTCCCGCTCGGCCGACGTCAGGCCGGGGGTGCGGGGGGAGAGGGGGTCGGGGGGGTCGAAGAGGGCGGTGGGGCGGGGGGGGCGCTCGGTGCGCAGGAAGCTCGAGCGGGGGTCGCGGGCGATCTCCGTCACCAGCTCCTCCAACTCGGGAGGGAAGAGATCGGGATCGGGGCTCACCATGGATCGTCCTGGAACTCGGGCGGGTCGGGGTCGGGTGGGTTCGAGAGGGTGCACAGGGCGAGGTTCAGGTCCTCGCGCACGGCGAGCGGCGGGCCGTGGCCCTCGGCCACCCAGCGGCGCAGGGGCTTGCCGTGCACGGCGAGGGCGAAGAAGGTCGCGCGCACCCCGTCGGGGAGGGCGTTGAAGCGATTGCACGCGCGGCGCGCCGAGCCGATCTCGATGCCGAAGCGCTGGGACACGAAGACCAGGTGGCGCACGTCGTCCAGGTCGAGGGCTTCGTCGCCATGCTCCGCCTCGACCTCCTCGAAGAGGATCTCGTCGATGGCGACGTCGACCCGGCCGGCCAACCAGGGATCGAGGGGCGGATCGCCGGCGTAGCGCATCGACGCGTAGGCCACCCGGGCGAGGGTGCGCAGCCAGACGCGGCGCTGGGGCAGCAGGAGGGCGCGGGCGTCGAGGCGCGCTTCACTGCGGGCGCCGAGCTCGAAGGGATCGTGGTCCACCAGTCGGTGTAGGACCTCCCTGGGGCTCTGCCCCACGAGCACCTCGCAACCGGGGAACCGGCCCCGGGCGTCGCGATTCGGAGTGAGATCCCACGGATCATCGTCCAAGCCCAGCCTCCTGTGCGTCGGAGTGTGCGCGGCGCGGGCCGCGGGGTGGGGCGTGGCGCGACTCACGTCCACCCGGTCCGGAGCTTAGGCAGGGGTTCCGGGGGGGTCAACCCGGGGCGGGGAGCGGCCAGATCCCCGCGGGCCGGCATCACGCCGGCGGCGGGCCGAGGGGATTGGCGGCGTCGAGGACCAGGTCGGCGCGATCGGTGGGCGGGAATCGGGATTCGAAGGCGCGCTCGGCCGCCAGGCGGCGGCGCGCGGATTCGAGCACCTCGGGGCCGCCGTGATGGGCGTCGCGGCCCGCGACGCGGCGCAGCGACGACGCCTCGGGCAGGGCCAGGTGGATCAGGCGATCCAGGCGCGTCGCCAATCGAGGGTGCGCGAGCAACGGGCCCTCCAGGATCAGGATCGAATCGGGCTCGAGCTCGACCGCCGTCGTCTGCACCTCGCCGTCCTCGACGCGGCGCAGGCGGGCGCGCACGGGTCGGCGGCGCGCGTGGGGTTCGAGCACCTCCTCGACCAGCGCATCGAGGTCGAACCAGGCCGCGGGGAGTTGCTCGGGATCGGCCGGGGCCGTGCCCGTGTCCGGGCGTCGGAATTCCTCCAGGGACACGCGCGTGACCGCGCGCCCGCGGCTCTCCAGGCGCCGCGCCAGGTCGCGCGCGAAGAGCGTCTTGCCCGCCGCCAGGGAGCCGGTCACGCCGATGCGCCGCGGTCCGCCCGGACCCAGGTGCCCGACGCGCGCGAGCACGTCGTCGAGCCACGCGCCGCGCGCCTCGAGGCGCGGGAGCAACTCGAGGAAATCGGCCAGCACCGCCTCGCACTCGATCTCCTCCCCCGGCGGCGCGAAACCCGAGGCGAGGTGCAGGTGCGGGAGCGCGTTGGCGTGGGCCGCGTCGCGGTCCCCCTGGCGATCCCCCACCATCACGGCGCTGCGCGTGTCGAAGTGCTCCAGCAGGTCGCGCACCATGTCGGCCTTGGTCGCGATGCCCGGGCTGTCGAGGCAACGCGCGGCCTCGATCCAGGCCGCGAGGCCCAGCCCCTCCAGGGCGGCGCGCAGGTAATCCGCGCCGCAATTGCTGGCGATGCCCAGGCGCACGCCGCGCTCGCGCAGGGTGTCGAGCGTCTCCTTCACGCCGGGCAACAGGGCCGCCTCGCCGCGCGCCAACGAGAGGTGCTCCTCCTCGACGCAGCGCTCCATCACCCGCGCGCGTTGCGCCGGTTCGAGGTCGGCGAAGAGCGCGTCGAAGCCGACCGCCAGGGGCAGGCCCACCAGGCCCATCCACTGCTCGGCGCTGGGCAACTCGCGCTCGAGGCCCAACTCGCGGAAGGCGCGTTTGGCCCCCACCCGCGCGGCCTGGATCCAGAACCGGTCGGTGGCGAGCAGGGTGCCGTCGAGGTCGAAGACGACCGCGTCGAAGGGAAAGGGCGCCGACATGGGCCGAACGTAGCCAGCGCCGTGGGTCGCCGCCAGGCGGCGGCGCGGACCGCGCGGCTGCTACGATGCGCGCGCCATGCACCCCGGCCTCCTCTCCCTCGCCGCGACGGTCGCGCTCGCCGTCGGTCCGTCCCCCGCCCCGCACGCGCTCCCGGCGCCCCCGGCCATGCCGGATCCCCACGGGTCGGGCCCCCACGGACCGGGGGCCGACGATCCGGGCGATGAGTCGCCCTCGCGCGCGCTGCACCGCGAGCTCACGGCCTCCGCGCGCCTGGCCGGCACCAGCGGCGGGCTGTGGGGCGCGCGCGCCGTCGCGCGCCGCATGCAGGAGGCGGGCTGCGAGGTCGAGATCGAGTCCTTCGACGTCGTGCTCTCCCTGCCGCGCCGCCTGGGGCTCGAGCTGTTCGCCGACGGCACGCGCCGCGAGCCCTTCCACGCCCAACGCCGGCGCTTCGATCCCGACGCCATCCCGGCCGGCGATCTGCCGCCCTTCAACTCGTGGAGCAAGAGCGGCGCGGTGCGCGCGCCCGTGCTCGACGTCGGCTTCGGGCTGCGCGCGGACTACGAGGCCCTGCTCGCGGCGGGCGTCGATCCGCGCGGCACGATCGCGTTGGCGCGCTACGGGCGCAGCTACCGCGGGGTGAAGGTCACCCTGGCCGAGGAGTTCGGCTGCGTGGGCCTGCTCTTCACCGCCGAGCCCGTCGGCCCGGAGGAGGACGGCACGCCCCGCGAGCCCTGGCCCCGGGGCCCCTGGCGCCCGGACTGGGAGGTCGAGCGGGGCTCGATCAAGGACCTCGCCCAGGCGCCGGGGGATCCCTCGACGCCCGGCTGGCCCTCGCCGCGCCGGGGGCTCGAGGGCCGACGCCTCGAGGGCCCCGAGCTCGACGCCCTCCTGCCCACGATCCCCTGCCTGCCGATCCCCTGGGAGGTCGCGCGCGAGTTGTTGCCGCGCCTCGAGCGGCGCTCCGCCGGCGAGGACAGCCCCGAACGCGCCGTCGGCCCGGGCCCCGTCGAGGCGCGCCTCGACCTCGACGTGCGGCGCGAGGTGCGCACGATCCACAACGTGATCGCGCGCATCCCGGGCCGCCGCGCCGAGCAGGTGATCGTCGGCAACCACCGCGATGCCTGGGTGCGCGGCGGTCAGGACGCGACGACCGGCACGGTGGTGCTGATCCGCGCGGCCCAGCGCCTGGCCGAGCGCGCCCGCGAGGGCTGGCGCCCGCGGTACTCGATCGTGTTCGCCTTCTGGGACGCGGAGGAGACCGGCTTGATCGGCAGCACGGAGTGGGGCGAGATCCACGCCAAGCGCCTCGTCGAGCAGGGCCTGTGCTACATCAACGCCGACGTCGCCGTCTCGGGCACACGGCTCCAGGGCATGGGCGGCACGCCGGGTCTGATGCGCCTGGTCGAGGACGTCACGCGCCGCGTGCCGGCGGTCGACGCGCAGTCGGGCGCGAGCCTCTTCGACCAGTGGAGCGCCGCCGCCCTGCCCGCCGGCCCGCGCCTCGGGCTGCCGGGCTCGGGCTCGGACTACACGGTCTTCCTGCACCACCTGGGGCTGCCGGTCCTCGACCTGGGCCTGGGCGGGAACCCGGGCGGGCTCTACCACACCGCGCTCGACGACCACACCTTCGTCGATCGCTTCCTCGACCCCACCTGGATGGGGCACGAGACCGCGGCGCACCTGGTGGCCGAGCTCCTGTTCGAGGTCGGCGAGCGCGGCCCGGCCTGCTTCGAGGAAGAGGAGGCCGCGCGGCGCATGGGTCAGCTCGCGGCGGCGGAGGTCGAGTGGCTCGGGAACGAGCGCGCCGCGCGCCTCGAGCGCGCCTTCGAGCGCCTGGCCCAGGCCTGCGAGGCCCGCGGCGGCAGCGCGCCCTTGGGCGAAGCGCGCTTCTACCGCGCGCTCTTCGCGCCCGAGGGTCTGCCCGGTCGGACCTGGTTCCGCAACGAGCTTTGGGCGCCGGGCCTGGAGACCGGCTACAGCGCCGAGACCCTGCCCCTGCTGCGCCTGGCCGCGCGTCAGGGCGAGGCCGAGCTCGAGCGCGCGACAACCCTGCTCGTCGAGCGCATCGAAGCCCTCGCCCACGCGCGGCGCCCCTGAGGTCCCGCGATGGCCCCCGCCCGAACAGCCCGTGTGCGCGCCGGCTTCCTGCTCGCACTCCTGGTCTGTGGCCCCTCCCCGTCGGCCGGGCCGCGCGCGCAGGACGCCCCGGAGCCGCCGCCGGTGCTGCGGATCCGCGGCGCGGACGTCCCGTGGGCCGAGTACGCGGCCTGGCTCGTGCGCGAGCACGGCGCGCGCGAGCTCGAGGCCTACGTGCGCAGCACGGCCCTCGAGCGCGCCGCCGCCCAGCACGGCGTCCAGGTGACCGAAGTCGAGCTGGAGGAACGCCTGCGCGCCGACGCCCTGGCGCGCGTGGCCCAGGCCTTCGGCGGCAACGTCCGCGCCTGGCGCGACGAGCTCGAGCGTCTGGGCAGCAGCGAGGAGCTGTACTACCAGGACCGCCGCGGCGAGCTGCGCCAGACGCTGCTGCTCGACGCCCTCGCGCGCGCCCTGCGCGAGCCGGACGAGGCCACCCTGCGCGCCGAGTGGACCCTGCGCCACGGCCCCGACGGGCAGGAGCGCGAGCTCGAGCTGCTGCACCTGCGGGTCGAGCCGCCGATCCCGCCGCCGGGCTCGACGCGCGACGAGGTGCGCGCCCTCGACCGCGCCGCGCGCGAGCTGGTGCGCGAGCGGGCCATCGCCCTGCGCGCCGCGGCCCTCGGCGGCGAGCCCTTCGCCGAGCTCGTGCGGCGCCACTCCGAGGACCCCGTCTCGCGCGCCCGCGGCGGGCGGCTCCTGGACGGGGCCGAGGTCGGGCACTGGACCCGCACCGTGCGCGACGCGGTGCACGCGCTGGCCGAGGGCGAGATCAGCGAGCCGCTCTGGTCGCGCGGCGGCTGGAACCTGCTGCGCGTCGCGCGCCTCGCGCGCGTGGACTTCGAGGCGGCGCGCGGGGAGCTCCTGCGCACCTTCCGCGAGCGTCCCGCCAGCGCGGCCGAGGCCGCGGCCGTCGCCGCGCGCTTCACCAGCTTCGAGACGCTCACGGTCCTCCCCGAGATGGCCCTCGAGCCCGACGCGGCCCGCGACCGGCTCGACGCGCCGGTGGCCGAGGTGGACGGCGAGCCGCTCACGCGCCGCGCGCTCGGCGCCTGGCTGCTCGCGACGCGCGGGGTGGCCTACGCGCGCACCTTCGTCGAGCGGCGCACGGTCGAGGCGCTGGCGCGCGAACGGGGCATCGCGCCCGGGGCGGACGAGCTCGCCCAGCGCCTGCTCGAGGACGAGGAGCGCCTGATCGGGATCTTCCACAAGGGCGACCGCGGGGCCTGGATCGCCGGCCTCGCCGCCGGCGGGCGCTCGCGCGAGGATTGGATGCGCGACGCGGCGCCGCGCTCGCGGCACGAGCTGCTCGCCGAACGCATCCTGCGCGGCACGGGCGAGATCCCGGTCGAGCGCGTGCGGGCGCTGTGGGAACGACGCCACGGTCCCGGCGGACGCAACCCCCGGGTACGTTTCCTGGTGCGCGGCGTGCCGGCGTCCGAGGAACCGCTCGAGTCGCCCGAGGAGATCGAGGCCTACCTGGATCGCGAGCTCGCGCGCCTGAAGGACGAGCTGCGCGCCCTGCGCACGCGCATCCTCGAGGAAGGGCTCGACTTCCCGACCCTCGCGCGCCGCCTGTCCGACGATCCGCTCACCCGCGGCCGCGGCGGCGAACCCGAGGGCCGTTTCCGACTGCACACCTGGCCCGAACACGTCCAGGAGGCGCTGCGCGGCCTGCGCCCCGGCGAGCTCTCCGAGCCCCTCGAGCTGACCGGCGGCCTGGTCTTCCTGTTCGAGCTGGTCGGCATCGTCGACGTGCCCTTCGAGTCGGTCGAGGCCGAGTTGCGCGCCGAGCTCGAGGCCGCGCGCCCCAGCCGCGTCGAGCTGGTGAGCTTCGTCCACGGTCTGGTCAGCGAGCAGGACTTCGAGGTCCTACCCGGCCTGCGCGAGACGCCGCGCTGAAGCTCACTCGAGCGCCCGCGCCAGCCGCGCGCGCAGCTCGTCCACGGCCGGCGCGTAGCCCGCGCGGGCGGCGAGTCCGTCCAACAACTCCCCAGCCTGGGCGCCGTGCTCCCGCGCGCCGCCCTCCACCAGCGCGATCAGGGCCTGGGCGTGGCCGAGGGCGAGGTCGGCGTCCCGCGGCGCGAACTCGCGCGCCAGGCGGAAGTGCCGCTCGGCGGCGCCGGCGTTGCCCAGGGCGAGTTGGATCCAGCCCGCCAGGCGCCGCGCGCGGGAGGCTTCCTTGGGCGCCAGGCCGGGCAGCTCGAGCAGGGCGCGCAACCGCGCGAGCACCGCGCCGATCCGCTCCTGCCCCTGCGCGCGCGTCTCCGGCTCGGCGGCGAGCGCCCAGCCGCGGCGCCACTCGCAGTCCGCCAGCAGGAGCTGGATGCGCGCGCTGCCCGGCCAATCCCGGGCCAGGTCCTGGGCCAGGGCCGTGGCTTCCTCGAGCCGCCCTTGCTCGAGCAGCGCCACGGCGTGGTTGTGCTCGCGGTCGGCGAGGTCCCCGGCGCGCGTCGAGGCGTCGAACACCGGCACGTGCACGACGAGGGCCGCGACGAGGAGCGCGCTCGCCGGCCCGATCCAGGCCCGCGGCGCGGCCCGCGAACGCAAGCGCTCGAAGGACGCGGCGACGAAGGCCCCGGCGAAGGGCAGGAGCAGGGGCACGAGGGCCAGACGCACGCGGTCGCTCGTGACGGTCAGGACGATCGTCGCCAGGTAGAGGCAGACGAGCGCGGCCAGCTCGATGGCCGCCCGCGGCCGCGCGCCCCCGTGGCGATACCCGTCGCGCCGAAACCCGCGCGCCAGGAAGGCGAACAGCCCCGCGAGCCCCAGGGTGCCCCACAGGCCAAAACCCGGCCAAGGCCGGCGCAGCAGCGGCACGTAGCGGCGATCCCACTCGAGGAGGTGGTTGTCGGGCACCTCGTAGGCGCCCAGGGTCGCGCGCAGCTTGTTCCACAGGATGCGCGCGTGCAGCGCCGGCCGCTCGCGCGCCGAACGGCGCACCTCGCCGCTCCAGAAGGCGCTGGTCCCGGCGGCGTCCAGCGCGCGCCCCGTGCGGCGCTCGGCCTCCGCGCGCCAGTCCTCGGCCTCGTGGCGCGGGATGCCGCGCACCCAGGGGAACTCGGTCGCGACGCCGTAGGGATTGAGCTCGTTGTTGCCGCCGTAGAGGTTGGTGCCCGCGCCCGAGGTGCTGAGCGCGACGACGCCCCCCACCGCCCAGTTGCGCAGCGCCACCGGCGCGAGCACCAACGCCACGCCGCCCAACACGGCCGCCGCCCGCGGCAGGGCTGGGCGGAGCGGGGCCCGCGCCAGGGCGGCCCGCAAAAGCGGCCAGGCGACGAGCACCGGCAGCAGCACCAGCACGTTGCCGCGCAGCAGCGCGCCGAGCCCGGCCAGCACCCCCACGCCGAACCAACGCCGCGCGCGCCCCTCCCCCGGCGGCAGGGCCAGCACCAGGCCCAACAACACCAGCAAGACGAGGTTGGGCTTGAGCAGCAGGCTCGGCAGCAGGATCGCCGGTGGGTGCAGGGCCAACGCGAGGCCGCCGATCCAACCGGCCGTGGCTCCGAAGGCGCGCCGCCCGACGAGCACCGTGAGCACGCAGGCCAGGGCGCCGAGGAGTGCCTGGGCGAAGCGCACATGCACGCGTTCGGGGCTGACCCAGCGGTAGAACGCGCCCAGGGCGTAGGGATAGAGCGGCTCCTGGAAGAAGACCGCGTCGCCCAGCCAGTCGCCCGCGGCGAGCTCGCGCGCCCAGGAGTCGTAGGACTCCTCATCGATCGAGAGGTGCTCGGCCTGGGGATGGGCGCGCTGGTACTGGACGGCGGCGACCGTCCGCAGGCCCAGCGCCAGGGCGAGGACGAGGGTCAGCCCGGCGAGCAGGCGGCCGCGGGGGGTGCTCGAGCGTGGCTTCACCGGCGCGCCATCTCCCAGCGGTCGGAGAGCCGTTCGCGGCCCTCGGCCCGCGCGGCGCGTCGGATCGTGAGGGCCAGGTCGAGCGCACGTCGACCCGGCGCAGAGACCAGGGCGAGGGCCAGGACCGCGGCGGCGACGAGGTTCCAGGGCCAGGCGGCGAGGAGCGAAGCCAGGACGAACGAGCCGCACACGCCGGCCACGAACCACGGGAAGGCCAGCGGCAGGCGCCGGTAGAGCGCCCACTGGATGCGGCTCGACGCACCGCCCGCGGGTCCGGGGTGTTCGCGCACGAGCTGCACGTAGGCCCGCGCCCGCCGCAGGGCTTGGGCGCGCGCGTCCGGGCCGGGAAACGTCCGTTGTTCGAGGAACAGGGCGCTCGGCACGAGCTCGATGCGCCCGTCGGGAACGCGCTCGCGGGCCGCGAGCATCAGCTCGAGGTCGTCCGCCGCCAGCGCGCGCCGCGGCGCGAGACGCAGCTCGGCGCGCCAGGCGAGCAATTGGCCGTGCACGCTGAAGAGCCGCCCGCGGGCCGACTCGCGGCGTCGCACCCAGGCGCTGACCCGGTCGTAGGCCGTGCCGACGTCGGGCGGCAGGGAGCCGTCCGCGCGGCGCGCCGCGCCGTCCGCCGGCAGCTCCGCGACGAAGCGCTGCGCGCCGCAGGCGAGCACCAGGCGCGGATCGCGGGCGAAGGCCCGCGCGAGGGCCAGCAGCGCCTGATCGTCGCAGACGACGTCGGCGTCGGTCAGCACGACGAGGTCGACGTGGTCCTCCAGGATCGCCAAGCCCGTCTCGATCGCCCCGCCCTTGCCCGGCCGGCGCGCGTTGGCGACGACCTCGCTCCGCACCTGCGACGGGAGGGGCATGGCGTCCAGGGCGGCGCGCGCGCGATCGGCCGTGCCGTCCTCCGAGCCGTCGTCGACCACCAGCACGCGGTGCGGCGCGCGCGCGTCGGGCCAGGCCTGCCGCGCCAGGTTCGCCAGGCGCCGCGCGATCACCGCCCCCTCGTTGCGGCACGGCACGAGCAGGCCCAGGACCGGGCCGGTCCCCTGCCCCGCGCCCGTTGCCCGTCCCTCACGCACGCCAGGTCGCCGCGGCGAGCCGCGGCCAGGAGCGGGGGTCGAAGAGCACGTTGTCGGCCTGCGCGCACTCCCAGGTGCAGGCGCAGCGCGTGGCGCGGATCTCGGTCCGCAGGGCGTCGGCGCGCGCGCCGCGCCACAGGCGCTCGAGGTCCCAATCGAAGTCCGCCAGGTGCCCCATGGGTTTTCCGAGCACCTCGCACGGATGCACCGCGCCGTCCTCGAACACGACCGCCGAGAGCGTCCCGGCGGTGCACGGCAGGTGCCGCCGCGGGGCCCCACGCGCCACGCGCTCGACGTGCTCGTACATCAGGTGGTCGCGCGCGGAAGCCAGGCGCGCCAGGGGGAACTCGAAGTACCCCAGGAGCCCGCTCGCCTGCAGGCGCCGCTTCTCGGCCACGACCTCGCGGTAGCGATCGAGGTCCACCGCGAGCAACTCGCGGTCGAGGGCGTCGCCGCGCGCCAGGTTGATCGTGAGGTTGTCGGGGCGCACGGTCTCGACGAGTTCCTCGAGGTGCGCGGCGAGCACGTCCTGGTTCGCGCGCGTGACGGTGACGATCAGGCCCAGGCCCAGGCGCCGCTCGGCGCGGGCCCGCGCCGCGAGCGCGCGGGCCGCGGCGATCGAGCGTGCGTAGGCCCCCTCCTGGGCGCGGATCGTGTCGTGGATCGCCGGTGGACCGTCGATCGAGACCGCCACCGAGACGAAGGTCTCCGGGCAGGCGGCGAGGATGCGCTCGAGGGCCGGCTCGGTGCGCGCGACGAGCCCGTTGGTCGGGATCGCCAGGTGGCGCAACCCGTGGCGACCGAAGCGTTCGGCGAGCTCGGGCAGGTCGGCGCGCAGGAACGGCTCGCCGCCGCCCAGGCTCAGCCACAGGAGCGGCCCCATGCGCGCCGCGGAGTCCGCCAGGCGACCCACGTCCTCCAAGCTCGGCCCCTCTATGCCGGCCGCGACCTCGCGGTGGTGGAAGCAGTGCCGGCAACGCAGGTTGCAGCGCCCGGTGACGAACAGCGTCAGGTGCACGGGCGGACCCGAGCGCACCAGGCCTCGGCGCAGGAACGGCAGGTAGCGGAGGGCGTTCACGGCGAGGGGATTGGACGGCCCCGGACCGCGGCCCGCAACCTCGAGCGCCCGCGCGGCCGGAACCCAACGACGCGGGGGCGGCGCACCGCGCGGCGCGCCGCCCCCGCTGGGGCAGGGAACTCGGGCTCGGGCGCGATCAGGGCGCCCAGGTGAGCTCGAGACCGTTGGTGAAGTTGAAGCCGCTGCCGCAGGGACCGGCGGTGTCGCGGAACCAGAGCTGGTAGCGCTTCACTTCGCCCGCCGACACGCCGCCCAGGGCGGCGATGTTGACCGTCGTGTTGGACGCGCCGGCCATGCCGGAGTTGCGGATCTGCAGGCGGATGACGTTGCCGCCCGCGCAGCGCAGGCCGTCGCCGAAGGCGGTGCCGTTGCCGCCGTTGGTGGCGTTGTTGCCCTGCAGGTAGAGGCCCGCTTGGCCGGGCTGCAGCGTCGAGCCCGCCAGGACGAGATCGCCCGCGGCGATCGAGTTGCTGCCCGAGGCCGTCAGCTTGGCGCCCCCGGCTCCCGCGCTGTTCGCGCAGCCGGCGAGGCCGTTCGAGCCGTCGTTGTCGTTGGCGCAGGGGCAGGGCGTGCCCGAGCCATCGCCGGCGCAGTAGGCGGTGCCCAGGGTCGGGCCGGACGAGTCGAAGCAACGCTGGGCGGACTGGCCCGTGTTGCCGTAGCGGTCCTGGGAGACCCAGCGGTAACACACGGTCCCGACCAGGTTGCCGGGCAGCTCGGCGCGGAAGACCTGGTGGCCCGACCACATGGCGGGCACGGTCTGGGGCGGGCCGCCGTTCACCGTGTACTCGACGACCGTCGGGTTGTAGCGCGTGGTGTAGCTCGGCGCGTTGTCGTAGACGTGCGCCCGGATGACCGTCGGCGCGGGGCCGGCGACGCGGTCGGGGGCCTGCTCGGTGTTGGGCAGGTAGGGCGCGTGCGTGTCGGGCACGTTGCCCATGTTCTGCAGGTACACGTTGCGCGCGTTCAGGTCGTTGGCGACGAACACGTCGTAGTCGCCGTCCTCGTCCACGTCCGCGATCTGGCCGTCCAGGGAGGTGAAGCTCGAGATGCTGTTGGGCAGCAGGCTCGAGACGTCCGTCAGGCTGTTGGTCACCCCGCCGTTGTTGCGGTAGAGCTTGTCCTTGCCCGAGAAGTTCGAGATGAAGACGTCGAGGTCGCCGTCGTTGTCGTAGTCGAAGAAGTCGGCCTCGTTGTGGTCGAGGGTCGAGTTCGGGACCTGGTAGATCGTCGTGTAGACGCCCGTGCCGTCGTTGCGCAGGGTGATGTCGCGGAAGAAGAAGCCCGACACCTGCCAGTTGAGGCCGTAGATGTCGAGGTCCCCGTCCCCGTCCATATCGCCCATCTCCTGCTCGTAGTGCCCGTTGCCGGTGCTGTAGCCGACGGGGAAGACGGCGCCGGTGACGTCGCGGAAGCCCAGGACGCCGCCGTTCTCCTCGAGCAGGTTGCGGAACATGCGCGGCACCTCCACGCGCGCGCCGTGCAGGATGTCGAGGTCGAAGTCGCCGTCGATGTCGCCGACGTCGATGTCGAGCGCGCTGGAGGCGATGTCGCAGAACTGGCCGGTGGAGTTGGTGGTGTTGCTCTGCTGGGTGCCCTCGCACCACAGGCCGGGCATGCCGTCGGCGATGGTCTGGCCGGGGAGCTGGAAGCCGCTGGGGTTGAACTCGCTGAAGAAGCCGTTGCCGTCGTTCAGGAACAGGCGCGTCGGCACCTGGCCGCCGAAGGCCCCGCCGTAGCTCGAGTGCACCAGGTCCAGGTCACCGTCGTTGTCGATGTCGGCGAATTCGCAGTCGCAGGAGAAATCGATGAAGCCGCCCAGGGGCAGGACCTGGCCGGGGGAGATCGATGAGCCGGCCCCGCCGACGCCGACCCAGCGCGCCGCGGTCTCCTCCGCGTAGAAGCCGCCGCCCGTGTTGCGCCACCAGCGGTTGGACTGGGCCAGGATCTGGGCCGTGTTCGAGACGTAGATGTCCAGCCAGCCGTCATTGTTGAAATCAACCAGGTCGATGTCGCGGCTCTGGTCGAGGACCGAGGGGAAGCGCGTCGCGGTCTGGTCCTGGAACACCCCCAGGTTGGCCGGGCCCTGGTTGATCCAGATGCGGTTCTGCTGCTGGAAGTTGTCCCCCCCGTTGGCGAACACCGCGTCCCAGTCCCCATCCAGGTCGACGTCGCCGAAGTCGACGTTCTCCGAGGTGTGCTGGTTGAAGCTGGATCCGCTCGGGATGTTCGTCGTGTTGTCGATGAACGGCCCCTGGGCGAGCGCGGTGGAGCCGAGGACCGTCAGGGCGGCGAGAACGGACGCCCAGGCGGGCGGGAGGGGTCTCTGAGCCATGGAGCGTGCTGGGAGCTGGGGGTGGGGGAGAACCTCGCTGCGGAGCCCCGCGGGGACGCCCGGCGGGGCCCGGCGCGGTTCGCGGCCGGGTGCGGTGAGCAACTATACCCGCCCCCCGGCCGTCCTGGGGGCCCGCGGGGGCCGCACCGGGCCCTGGGACCGCCGCGGGCGCGTCCAGGTTCCCTCGCAATCGCTGCGGCCGAGCCTCAGCGGTTGCCCCGCCCCCCGATCCGCAGCAGGAAGGTCCCGGCCCCGAAGAGCAGGATCCCGGCCAGCAGGGCCTGCAGCTCGACCATCATCGCCCCCAGCCCCTGCTCCATGCTGCCCAGGCCGATCGAGACGACCAGGCCCACGAGGACCACGATCAGGCCCAGGGCCTGCAGCCCCTTGCCCACGAGATAGGTGCGCGAGGTCTCCATGCGGCCCCCTTCCTTACCCGAGGGCGGGCCCGCCGTCGCGCCCCTGGACCCCGAATCCGCCGCCCGCGGCGGGGCGCTCAGCCCCTGGGGTGACGGGCGAGCACCGCCCGGGCGGCCGCCGCCAGGCGCTCGGGGGTCAGGCTCGAGTTGTCCGCGTCCGGCCGGTAGCTGCAGTAGTCCGGGGCCGTGGAGCGGACCTTCTCGCCCAGGCCGTAGAGCTCGATCTCGTCGGCCGAGGTCGGCGCGAAGAAGGCGACCAGCGGCACGCCGCGCGCGAGGGCGACGTGCAGCGCCAGGCTGTCGCTGGTGACGAGCAGGTCGCAGGCGTCGACCAGGGCCGCGAACTCGAGCAACCCGTTGTCGGTGCCCGCGTCGAGCACGGCCAGCTCGTCCGCGTGCCGCTCGAGGGCCGCGCGCAGGCCGCGGTTGCGCTCGCGCTCCTCGGGCCCGCCGAAGAGCACGAACGTCGGCCGCTCGGGCAGGTCGCGCGCCAGGAGCCGGGCGAGCGCAACCGTGCATTCGGGGTCGAGCTGCTTGGAGACCCAGCGCCCGCCCGCGCCGGTGTTGAGCCCGATGCGCGCGCCGGGACCGCGTTCCCCGAGCCGCGCGCGGGCCGCCGCGCGGAGCTCCTCCGCCAGGGGCAGCTCCGGCCGACCCATGCGGATCCCGAGCATGGCGGCGAAGATCTCCGGGTGGCTGCGCCGGTTCTCGACCTTGAGCCGGTCGGCCACGTCCTTCCCGTGCACCGACAGCAGCCCCATGTCGAACCAGGGCCCGACGTCGGCGGTGTAGGCGCGCCGACCCGTGGCGTCGAGGTGCGCGCCGCTCAGGCGCTCGGCGCCCAGCGCGCTCGCCAGGCGGCACAGGGGCAACTCGTCGTCGAAGGAGAGCACCCAGCCCCAGCGCCGCCCGCCCAGCTCGCGCGCGGCGGCTTGGGCCTCGGCCTCCGAGCGCGGGTCGAGGGTCACGATCTCGGCCACCAACGGATGGTGTTGCACGAGCGGCGCCGCGCCGTGGGCGGTGAGCCAGGTGACGCGCACCCCCGGATGGGCCTCCACCAGACCGGGCAGGATCGAGGTGGTGCGCAACACGTCGCCCAGGGCGCCGGTCTTGAGGATCAGGATCGAGTCGCAGGGCATGGGTGGGGCGCGCACGGCGCGCGAGAGCATGCGCCGCGCGGCGCCCGCCGCCAACCTCCCGGGCCCTCAACCGCCGCCGATCGCCACCACGAGGTCGAGCACGTCCCCCGCGTGCACGGCCTCGTCCGCGGCGAGGCGCGAGCCCGCGCGGTACGCCAACGCCACGGGGCGCCCCCCGCGCACGAGCCCCGCGCCCTCCCCCGCGAGGCGCTCGGCGAGGGTCGCGAGCACCTCCGCGAGGGTCGCGGGCAACTCGAGCTCGAGCCGCGGCACGGGGCCGAGCGCCGCGAGCGCTTCCCCCAGGGGTCCGACCGCGCGCAGCCCCACCGCGCCGGCGCGGCGCGGGCCCAGCGCCAACGCGGCCCGCGGGGGTTCGGACGCCTCGGCCACGAACGCCGCCTCGCACACCTCGAGCAGCTCCGGCTCGCCGAGCCGCTCCCAGACTTCGGGCCGCGCCCGCCCCTGCGCGTCGAGGCCGCGGGCGCGGCGGTACTCGGGCCACAACGAAGGGTGGTCCAATCGCTCCACCGCCCAGGCCGGCCGATCGACGTCCGGCGGCGCGCCCCAGCGCCGCTCGAGCTCGCGCGCCGCCAGGCACACCGACGCGCCGAGGGCCAGGAGGCGCCGACCCGCCCCGGCGCCCGGCGCGAGGGGGAACAGCCGCCGCGCGAGCCCATCGAGGTCCGTCAGCCCGTCGGCGAGCAGGGCCCCGGCGGAGAAGGCGCAGAAGCCGCTGGTGTCGACCGCCGCCGAGAGCGCCTCGCTCCAGGCGACGAGCCGGCCCTTCCCGGCCGGATCGAGGGGATCCTCGGCGCCCGCGGGCAGCGGCAGGGGCGCGACGAGCTCCACCAGCCGCCGCCGATCGCCGGCGTCGAGCAACACGTGGCTCGCGCTGCGCATCGGGTCCGCCCCGCGCGCGCTGACGCATTGCCCCAGCAGGGCCGCGGGCGAACGTTCGGGCCGCAGCGCCAGACCCCGCGCGCGGCGCACGCTCTCGGCCACGCCCAGGGCGCGCGCGAAAGCACCCGCGCCGCCCGCGGCGCGCGGATCGGCGAGCAACTCCTCGAGCCGTCGGGCGAGCGCCGAGGCCCCCGCGCGCTCACCCCCGCCCTGTCCCGCGTCGAGGGCTGCCCGCAGGAGCGCCCCCGCTTCGCGCGCGTCGACGCCTGCGCGGTCGCACACCGCGAGCAGGGTCAGGGAGTCCTCGAAGCGCTCGAGCCCGAGGTCGACGCCCAGGGCCTGCACGGCGTTGAAGCGCGCGCCCTGCGGCGCGCTCCCGGACTCGGTCTCGAAGACCCAGCCGCAGGGCGTGGGGCAACCCTTGCATCCGTGGCGTTCGCGGGCCGCGGCGCGCGCCTCGCCGACCAGGCGCGCGCCCGCCGCCCCATCGCGCGCGCCGAGGTCGCCGCGGGACGCGAAGGCGTGCAGCAGCTCGAGGGTGCCCCCGGCCGAGCGCGCCCGCAGGCGCGGCGAGCCGGCGAGGGTCGCGCTGAGCGCGCCGTCCGGCGCGTCGGGCACGGGCTCGGCGGCGACGCACAGCGCGACCAGCCCGCGCGCGGCGA
>CAYMYN010000006.1:71414-135179 GCA_964394665.1 uncultured Planctomycetaceae bacterium | reverse complement strand
CGGCGAGGGCCGCCCCCAACCCGCCGCGCCCGACGAAGGAAGGCGGCTCGCCGCTGGCGAGGTTCGCGAAGGCCAGCCCGCGCTCGGCCCCCGGCCCCGCGACCAGGGCCGCGCACGGGCCGAGGTGCTCCCCCAGCCGCGCGATGCGCTCGCGCGGCGGCGCGTCCACGCCGAAGGGCGCGGGCACGCAGCGCGACGCCCCCGCGCCATCGATCACCAGCACCGAGCGCCCCGGGCCCCGGCCCTCCACGACGAGCGCGTCGCACACGCTCGCCAAGCGCCGCCCCAGGTCCCCGCCGACCTGCCCGTCCGCGAGCAGACCGCCCAGGGGCGAGCGCCCCGCCAGGGTGGCGCGCGCCGCGGTCGGCAGCCCGCGCCGCACCGCGTCCCCCACCGCCACCACGAAGGGCGACTCGGCCGGAGTCCCGCGCCGCGCGTGGGCCAACAGGAGCGCCAGGGCCAGGGCCTCGCCGGAGGCGGCCCCCAGGCGGGCGAGGCGCGGGTCGGGATCGGCGAACTCACTGCGTCGCGACGCGGGGGCTCCGCCCGGGGCGCAGCGCGCGAGGTCCACGGTGAGGAGGCGGGGCATGGGGCCGGCGTCCGGGTTGCGGCGCGGCGTCGAGCGGGGTTCGGGCCGCGGGACACCCCACCGGGGGAAAGTCCGCGCGGCCCGCGCTGTCCCCGGCCGCCGCGTGGTCCATAGTACGGGCCCCTCCGCGCCGCGCCGCGCACCCTCCCCACCCGCCCCCCGGCCCCCGTGTTCGGATCCTTCCCCATCGGCCGCCTGTTCGGCATCACCGTCCGCGCCCACGGCCTGTTCGTGGTGATGCTGCTGGCGGTGATGCTCTTCTGGCCGCGGCTCGCCCTGGCCCTCCCGATCCTCTTCGGCTGCGTGCTCCTGCACGAGTTGGGCCACAGCCTGGTCGCCCAACGCTTCGGCCTGAAGGTGCTCGACATCACGCTCTGGCCCCTGGGCGGCATGGCGCGCATGAGCACCATCCCGGAGGTGCCGCGCACCGAGGCCCTGATCGCCAGCGCCGGACCGGCGGTGAACTTCGCCCTGGCGCTCGTGGCCCTGCCGCTGCTGCTCGCGCCGGAGCCCTTCCTGCCGCTGGTGCAGTTCTTCCTGGCGGTCAACGTCCTGATGGGCGCCTTCAACCTGCTGCCGGCCTTCCCGATGGACGGCGGGCGCCTCCTGCGCGCCTGGCTCGGCCGCACGCGCGACTGGGTCAGCGCCACGGAACGCGCGGTGCGCGTCGGACGTTGGTTCGCGCTGTTGATGTTGCTCGCTTGGCCCTTGATGCACTTCAACCTGGTGCTGCCCCTGATCGCCGTCTTCATCTGGTTCACGGGGAGCCAGGAGCTGATGGGCGTGCGCCTGCGCCACGGCCTGGTGCCGATCGCGCCCTTCGGCGACCGCACCCGTCCGGAGGCGGTGCTGGCGTCGATGTTCGGCTTCGGCGCGCCGCCCGGGGAACGCGACGCCCCACACCCCGACGGGAGACTCGGCGCGCGGGACGACGAGGGCGCGCCCGCCCCCCGCGGCGGCGGCTACAGCGCCGCCGACATCGAGCGCCTGGAGCGGTTCCCCGGTCGCCTGGACCAATTCCGCACGGGCGAGGGCGGCTCGCAGCCCTGATCCTCAGTCACCGCCGCGCCGCGCCTCGCGGGCGAACAGGTACAGCTCCTTGAGCGCCTGGCGCGGGCTGCACTTGGGATCGAGGCCCAAGCGCTCGACGTAGTGGCGCGCGACGCGCTGGTAGAGGCGCGCGGCGTGGGGCTCGGAGAGTCCGCGCCGCAGCACGACGTCGCGCAGCAGCGAGAGGTCCTCCTCGCCCAGCCGCGCCGCCATGCCCGGCACGAGCTCGAGCCCGCGCTCGGTGCGCGTCGACCAGTTCTCGTCGGGCCAGGGCTCCTCCTGACTCGCGGCGCGGCGCTCGCGCAGCACCAGGGTCTGGGCCGCCAGGTCGCCCAGCCGTTGGCAGCGGGGCGTGGCGCCGATCAGGAGCAGGCCCAGGGGCAACGGCACGGGGAGCAACACGTCCACGGGCAGGATCAGCGCGCGCAGCACGAGCTGCACGTTCGTCGGCGGATACCCGTCGGCCGCGGCCACCCGCAGGCCGAGTTGGCGCTTGCCCGGCGTCTGGCCCTGCCACAGGAGGTGGAAGATCAGCGGGTAGAGCACGCCGCACAGGATCAGCCCGGCGGAGAGCCAGCCGAGGACGAAGGTGCCGATGGCCTCCAGGCCCGAGCCCACGGCGATGGCGGCCACCACCAGCGCCGAGATCAGGAGATAGAGCCCCCCCAGCACACACAGGTCGAGCAAGCCCGCGGCGAAGCGGCTGCCCACGCCGGCGACCTCGTGCTGGAGGTCGATGCCTTCGGGGGTCCGGACGAGCAGGCGCGCCATGGCCCAGAGGATGCCGTCCGCCGGGCGCGATCCCAAGGGGTGCCGGGCCCCGCGCGCCTTGGCACAATCGGGCCGTGGCACTGGTCGAAGCCGAACGGCGCGCGCTCGAGGACCTGGCGCGGCTTGCGCGGCGGGCCGCCCGCCGGCGCTCGCGCGCGGCGCTCTCCGGGCCCGAGCTCGAACGCCTGGCCCGGCTCTATCGCCAGGCATCGTCCCTGCACGCGCGCCTCGAGAGCGCCGGGGACGATCCGCGCGGGTTGGAGGAGCTGCGCGGGGTGTTGGCCGCCGCCCACGGCGTGCTCTACCGGCCCCTCGAGCGCGACCCGCGCCCCTTCCCCGCGCGCCTCGCGCAGCTCTTGCTCGTGCGCTCGCCGCGCGCGCTGCGGGCCGAGTGGCGCATGCTGCTGCTGGTCTTCGGCCTGTTCTACGGCTTCGTCGCCCTGTCCTGGATCGCCGTGGCGCGCGACCTGGGCCTGGCCTTCTCGCTCTTCGACGCGGGGGCCGTGGCGCACCAGATCGAGCAGCTCGAAGCCCTCGCGCCGGGCGAGTCCTACCGCGGCAACTTCACCTTCGGCCTGGGCGAGTCCTCGGCCGTCTCGGGCGGCGTGATGGCCAACAACCTGGGCGTGAGCGTGCTGTTCTTCGCCTCGGGCCTGGTCCCGCCCCTGTTCCTCTTCGTGCTCGCCACCAACGGCCTGATGGTCGGCACCTACACCGCCGTGGCGGGCCACTACGGCCAGGCGGGCTCGATCAGCGCGACCCTGTGGTGCCACGGCGCCCTCGAGTTGCAGGCCATCGTGCTCGCCGGCGCGGCCGGCCTGGTGCTCGTGCGCGGATGGCTCGCCCCCGGCCCCTGGAGCCGCAGCGAGGCCCTGCGCCGCGGCGCGGGCCGCGCCCTCGAGATCCTGGCCCCGGCCCTCGCCATGCTCGTCGCCGCCGGCCTGATCGAAGGCTACGTCACGCCCCACGCGCCCCTCGAGACGCGCCTCTTCGTGGCCCTCTCGACGGGCGGTGCGTTCCTCGCCTGGCTCCTCCTCGCCGGTCGACGCCCGCTGGATGCCCAGAGCCCGCCCGCCCCGGGTTCGTGACGCGCAGGGGGGCCGGGCTATCGTGACGCCATGTCACGCATCGTGCTCGTCGCGTGGAGCGCGTGTCTCGCGCTGTGTTCCTCCGTCGACTCGGCCCACGCCCAAGCTGCGACGCGGCTCGATCTGGCGCGGGCCTACGTGCGCTTCGAGCAGGCCCTGCTCGCGCATGAGCCGGTGGGCGAACGGCTCGCAGCGGCGAGCCTGGCCCTCGACCAAGCGACGGCGCGTTTCTTCCTGGGCGACGCGGCGGCCGCCATCGGGGCCCTCGATCGAGCGACCCTCGACCTCGGGCCAGAGGGACTGGAGCGCGGGGCCGCGCGCGCGTGGCTCGCCGCGCGCCTCGAGCTCGAGCCCGAGCACGGGCTGGTCGGCGGGCAGGCGGGGCCGGCGCTGGTGTTCGAGCCGCTCTACGACATCGAGGAAGCTGCCGAGGACGCCGAGCCGCCCGTCGACGTGGCGCGGAGCGGCGCTCCGCCCGCCCGCGCGCTGCTCGTCGACGGAGACGGCGAAGTCCTCTTCGCCCTGGACGCGCCCCGTCCCGGATCGGCGCCCGTGCGCCTGGGCGACGCGCTCGAGCTCCCCACGCCGCGCACCCTGTACGTCGAGCTGCGCGACGCCGCCGGGCGCGTGATCCAACGCCTTCCCTGGCCCGTGCTGCGCGCCGATCCCGCCGCGCGCGCCGCCGAGCTGCGCGCGGAGCTCGCCGCGTTGCGCCGCACCGCCGCCCCGTCCGCTGCCCGCGCCCTCGAGACCTTCGCGAATCGCATCGGGCTGCTCGATCCGCGGGCCGAGGCGGGCGCCGGCGCGCGCCTGGCGAGCGACCTCGCGCGGCTCGAAGCGGACCTCGTCCGCGAGCTCGCGGAGCTGCGCGCGGGCAGCGACCCCTACCGCGGCCGTCCCGGCGCGCTGTGGCGCGTGGCGCGCCTCTTGGGCGTGGAGGTCCCGCTGTGGACGATCGCTCCGCCGCGCGCGCCCGGCGCGCCCGCGCCCCCGCTGGTGATCGCCCTGCACGGCGCGGGCGGCGAGGAGAGCCAGTGGATCGAGGCCTATGGCCGCGGCGCGTTGGTGGCCCTGGCGCGCGAGCGGGGCTGCCTGCTCGTCCTCCCGCGCACCTACGCCCTCACCGGCCGCCCGGACCTCTTCGCCGAGCTGCTGCTCGACGTGGCGCAGGACCAGCTCTTCGATCCGACGCGCGTGCTCGTGATCGGCCACTCGATGGGCGCCGCCGCCGCCGCCGACCTCGCCAACCGCCGCCCCGACCTCCTGCGCGGCGTCGCGCTGCTCGCCGGCGGAGCGAACCTCCTGCCGAGCCCCACCCTCCCGCGCACCCTGGTCGCCCTAGGCACCCTCGACCGCATCGTGCCCCCCGCCCCCGCCCGCCGCGCCGCCCTCGCCGCCGGCGCCGAACTGCTCGAGTTCGAACACCACGGCCACACCACCTTCGTCCCCCTCGCCCTCCCCGCCGCCTTCGACCTGCTCGAGCGTTAGAACGGTCCCGCGCGCCGCGGCGTCGGCCCTACTGGGTGAAGGTGACCCAGAGGCCGTTGGAGAGGTTGTAGCCGAGGGCGCAGGGGCCGGAGGGGTCGCGGAACCAGGCTTGGAAGTACCAGGTGGCGCCGGGTTGGATCCAGCCGGAGAGCGGGAAGAGCGATTGGGACTTGGCGACGATGCCCATGCCCAGGGTCGCCGGCGAGAGCTCGTACTGGCCCAGGGGGCCCGAGCTCGCCGGCTGATAGCGGTGCAGGCCCACTCCGCCCGAGCCGACGCAGCGCAGGCCGTTGCCGAAGGGCAACTCGATCGCGGCGCCGCCCATGAAGAAGAGCCCGGGCTGGCTCGGCGGCGCGGAGGTGGCGCGGATCGCGAGGTCGTCCAGGGTCACGCTGCCGCTGCCCGAGAGCACCGCGAGGAGCGAGCCCTGGCCCGTGCCATTGATGCAGCCCGCGCTCGGCGCGTGGTTGCCGCAGGGACCCTTGGGCGAGGGGCAGTAGCAGTAGGAACCGCCGATCACCTCGCACTCGTCCGGAATGCCATTGAAGTCGGCGTCGCTGGAAATCCCGAGCGCGATGTCGACCGCATCCTCGATGCCGTTGTTGTTGCAGTCGTAGAAGGGCTCTTCCTCGACCGCCACCGCGTCGAGATCGTCGCCGAAGAGCATGGCCGTGCCCGAACGCACGGTGCGCAGGCCCAGGTTCTCGGCGGCGATGAAGATGCCCGGGTTGCCCGAGCCCGAGAGCGGCGGCACGAGCAGATCGCCGGGCTCGATAGGCAGGCCGAAGATGCTGTCCAGGCGACCGATCACGCTCGAGCCGCGGCGCACCGAGAAGAGCAACAGATCGCGCTGGCCGCTGGTCCAGTCGTAGGGCACGAGCGAACGCTGGTAGATGCCGTCCCCGTTCTCGTGCAGCACGAGCGCGTCGATGTCGTCGACGTCCCCCGCGACCAACTCGAGCCCCAGTTGCTGGGGCGTCGCGAAGACCGTGATCACGCCACCCAGCGAGCGCAGCACGGCCGCGCCCGAGGCGCCCTGGAGCGCGGCCGAGCCGGCGTTCACGAGGCCCGTCAGGGGATCGGTGAACCCCGCGTCGAGGGAGAAGTACACCACCTGCGGCACCCCCGCCGGGTGCGGGTTGACGTCGAGGGCGTTGAGGTCGTCGCCGGGGCTCGCCGGCTGCGTGCTGGGCGGATTCGGCTCCACCAGGCCCAGGCCCGGATAGCGGGCGCCGGTCGCGCTCGGGATGCCGTTGCCGTCGAAGAGGCCCACGCTCCCGGCCGGCGGCGCGAAGGGCGGCGGGCCGGCGGGCGGGGGCAGGGGGCCGGAGGGCAGGCCCAGCTCGACGAACACGTCGGCCGAGGCGTCCGCGGCCGGGCCCTCGGTCCAGACCGAGGGGGGCGCGGCCATGCCGGGGATACCCAGGGCGCGGTTGTCGACCGAGAAGAGGAAGCGGTAGCGGCTGCGCGCCAGGCCGTCCGGCAGCAGCAGGGGATCGCGGCCGCGGGAGAGCGCGTCGAGCTCGACCCCGCAGGTCTCGCCGGGCAGGTGCCCGACGCAGTTGGTGTAGGCCGAGAGGCCCAGCGCTCCGCCGGTCAGCACGATGCGCGGGCGCGGCTGGGGCCCCGCGTCCGGGATGCCCAAAGCCGGCGAGAGGAGGTCGCCCTCGGTCATCAGCACCCCCGAGCCCGTGGCGGGCTGGGAGATCGTCGGCCCGCGGAAGGTGATCGAGAACAGGATCTCGTCGCCCGGACCCTGGGTCGCCGCGGTGGCCAGGCTCGTCGCCGCCGGGGCGAGCAGCAGCAGGGCCGGGAGGAACGCGTGGCGCAGGGGGGTCGGGCCGGGGTGCATGGGGAACTCGGGGCTTCGGGGCCGGCGCGGTCGCGCGCGGATCCTGCGCGGGGGGGACGGTCAGCGCGCCGTGGCTGGGACGGCGGCCGGGGAGCCCGGGTTCCCGGACCCGGGCAGGGCCGGGAGCAGGGGCCCGCGCAAGCCTACCTGACACTCGTCCGGCACGCCGTCGAAGTCGGCGTCGGCCGAGGTCCCGAGGGCGATGTCGATCGCGTCCTCGATGCCGTTGCCGTTGCAGTCGCGGAAGGGCGGCCCGTCGCCAGGTCCGGTCGGGATCTCCGCTCCCCTGCCTGAGGCGGCGACCAGGAGCCAGATCGGGACGAGCAGCAGGGGGGTCCGCGGGGAACGGGGGGTGGGCCGCATGCCCCCAAGGGCGCGCGCGGGTGCGGGCTGGACGGAAATCGACCCGAAACGTCCCCTCACTCCCCTTCCCGCCGGGCCGGAGGGTAGACCAGCGGTCGGGCGAGGCGCTCCTCGCGGGCGATCTCCCATGTGTGCAGGCCGCGTGGGCGGCGGGCGCGGGCGAAGGGCAGGGGGTCGATCGGCCACAGGCGCGCCAGGCCGTCCTCCCCCGCGGTGAGGGCCACCACGCCCGCGGGCATGTCGAACAGATCCAGGGCATGCACGCCGCCGGCGTGGCGCGCCAGGCGCTGCACCGGCAGGCCGCTGTGGGCGTCGGCGACGTGCACCCAGCCGTCTTGGGCCGCGGTGGCGACCAGGGTTCCATCGCGGCTGAAGCGCGCCGCGCTGAGGTTGCCCTGGTGGAAGAACTCCTGGCGCACCTCGCCGCCCGCCTCGAGGTCGTAGAGCCGGCGCGCGCCGCCACCGCGCGGGCCGAGCACGAGCAGGCGCGCGCCGCTGGTGTCGAACACGAGCTCGGAGGGCTCGAACAGGCGCAGCGGGTCGCGCCGCGGCCCGCCCTCGGGGTCGAGGAACAACACCCCTCCCCCGCCGCCGCCCGCGAGCGCGACGGCCAGCTCGTCCGCGCCCGGCCGGAAGGCGAGCGCGCGCAGGGTCGAGCCTCCGGCCGCCACGCCCGCGAGCTCGAGGCCCGCGAGCCGCGAACGTTCGAGGCCGTCGCGGTCGCACAGGATCACGCGGCCCCCGCGTTCACCCAGGGCCAGCAGCTCGCCCCGCGCGTCCCACGCCAGGGCCGTGACGTCCGTCCCCGGGAGCGCGCGCGCGACGCCGCTCTCGAGATCGACCAGGGTCGCGTTCCCCCGCGCGTCGAGCAGCGCCACCCGATCGCCGCTGGCGTCGGCGCAGGCGCGCACGGGGATCGCGGCCAGCTCGAAGGCCGCCAGCAGACGCGGCGGCGGTCCGAGGGCGAAGTGGCGCGCGAAGCCGTCGTCGCACAGGGTCAGCACCTCCTGGCGTCCCGGCAGCGGCACCACGCGCCGCACCGGCGCGCCGTGGCCCGCCAGGCGGCCCTGCTCGCGGCCCGCGTCCGCGCCGACCAGGCTCCACACGCGCGCCGTGCCGTCGGCGCCGGCGGTCACCGCGCGCGGGTCGGCGCCGGACTCGCCGGGCACGAAACGCGCGTCGAGCACGGCCCCCGCGTGCCCCGCCAGCGCGTGCGCGTCGGGCGCCGCCCCCGCGTACCACACGAGCACGTTGCGGTCGTTGGGCAGGGTCACCAGGCGCCGGCCGTCGGCGCTGAACCAGGCCCGCAGGGGCTGGAAGAAGGCCCGCAGGCGCGCCGATTCGCGCCCGCTCTCCACGTCCCACAGCGCCACGGTCGTGTCGAAGGACGAGCTCGCGAGGCGCGTCCCGCCGGGATCGAAGGCGACGTGCACGACCCGCGCGTGGCGGTGCGCGGGCAGGTCGCGGCGCGCGCCGCTCGCGAGGTCGAAGAGGCTGACGTTGGACTCGCCCCCACCGTCCTGGGCCGTAGCGAGCAGGCGTCCGTCGGGCGAGAACGCGACGCTCCACACCGGGCCCGCGTGCGCCAGGGGCGCGCCGAGCTGGGCGCCGTCCGCGGCGTCCCACAGGCGCACCTCGCCGTCCTCCGAGGCCGTCGCGAGCCGCGCGCCGTCGGGCGACACCGCCAGGTCGCGGATCGGGCCGCGGTGCCCCGAGAGGCGCGCGAGCTCGTCGCCGCTCGCCGCGTCGAGCAGGGTGGCCTCGGCGGAGCGCGGCGTGGGGCCGCCCTGCAGCACGGCGCTCGCCAGCGCGATCCTCCGGCCGCCCAGGGCGTAGCGCAGGGCGCCCGCGGGGTGCCCCAGGGTCCTGCTCCAACGCGGCCGCAGCCCGTCCGCGGAGAAGGCGTGCACGCCGCCCTGCGCGTCGAGCACCGCGAGCTCGGCGCCGTCCGGCGCGAGGTCGAGCGCCAACACCGCCGCGCCCAGGGGCTCACTGCGCGCGAGCTCGGCGCCGCTCTCGAGCTCGAAGACCCGCACGCGCCCGTCCTCGCAACCGGTCCAGACGCGCGCCGTGCGCGCGCCGTCCGGCGCCGCGACGCGCAGGCAACGCAGCGCGCCCCCGTGGCCGCCGTACTCGACCAGCGGCGCCCCGCTCGCGAGCGCGAAGAGCACCGCGCGCCCGTCGTCGAGGGCCGCCACCGCGCGCTCGCCGTCGGCGAGCAGGGCCACGTCGAGCACGCGCCGCGCCGGGTGGCCCTCGAACAGGCTCTCGAGGCGACAACCCTCGAGGGCCGCGAGCAGCGCCGCGCGCGTGAAGGCGTTGGCCTCGAGCTCGACGGCCTCGATGCCCAGGGCCAGGGCGGCGCTGGGGTCCTCGCCGAGCAGGGCCAGGGTGCGCTCGGCCAGGTGCCGGGCGAGCGCGTGGTCGAGGGCCACCCGCTCGGCGGCCAGCGCCTCGCGCTCCCGCGCCAGCGCGGCCTGCTCACGGGAGAGGGCCGCGGACTCGCCCTCGATCGCCTCGGCGCGCCGATCGAGGGCCCGGCTCTCGCGCGCCAGCCCGAGGGCGAAGAGCGCGAGGCCCAGGGTCAGCGAGAGCGCCGCGACGAGCAACGCCGCGGCCAGCGCCGGCCGGCGGCGCGCCCAACGCGCGAGGCGCAACAGGGGTCCGGCGGGGCGCGCGTGGATGGGCTCGAACTCGCGCACGCGGCGCAGGTCCTCGGCCAACTCGAGGGCGCTCGCGTAGCGCCGCGAAACGTCCTTCTCGAGGGCCGTGGCGAGCACCGCGCGCACGTCCTCGGGGCAGGCGCGGTTGAGCGCGCGCGGATCGGCGGGCTCGCGCTCGGCGATGGCCCGCGCCAGGGCCGCGGTGCTCGCGCCCTCGAAGGGCCGGCGCAGGGTCAGCGCCTCGTAGAGGCTCGCGCCCAGGGCCCACACGTCGCAGCCCGGACCCAGCCTGTCGGATTGCCCGGCGATCTGCTCGGGCGACATGTAGGCCGGCGTGCCGAAGAGCTCGCCGCTGCGCGTCACCTCGCCGTCGGCGTCGGCGGCGAGGTCGCGCGCCGTGCCGAAGTCGAGCACCACCGGCTCGCCCGCGGGCGTCACCATCAGGTTGCCGGGCTTGACGTCGCGGTGCAGCACGCCCGCCTGGTGGGCGGCGTGCAGGGCGCGCGCGGCGCGCTCGAAGTAGGAGAGGGCGCGCGCGAGCTCGAGCCGGTCGCGCGGCGGGAGGGGCAGCTCGGGCGCGCGCCGCCCCTCGCGCGCCGCGGCGAGCACCGCCGCCAGGGTGCGCCCCTCGACGTGCCGCATCGCGATGTAGGGCGTCTCGGCCTCGAGCTCGGCCTCGAGCACCGGGCAGATCGCGGCGTGTTCGAGGCGCGCCACGACCTCGGCCTCGCGCCGGAAGCGCCGCCGCCGATCGCCGGCGATCCACGCGCCGCCGGGCGCCAGGAGCTTCAACGCGACGCGCCGCGCCAGGCGTTCGTCCTCGGCCAGCCACACCGAGCCCTGTCCGCCGCGGCCGAGCTCCGAGAGCAGGCGGTAGGGCCCGACGCGTTGGACATCGTCCGCCGCGCGGCCCGCGGCGAGGCTCGGGCGCGGCGGCGTCGCGGGGGCGCTGAGGGCCAGGTACTCGCGCGCCACGGCCAGCTCCGCGCGCCGGTAGCGGCGCAGGTAGTCCGAGAGCGAGCGGGGTCGGCCGCGGGCCCGATCGCGCTCGAACTCCTCGCGGAAGTCGAGCACCTCCGCGGCGCTCTCGAGCTCCTCCTCCGCGCCCAGGTCCTGGGGCCCGAGCCCCGCCGCGTGGGAGGGAGGCGGCCCTGCGCCCCCCGGCCCCCCATCGTCGCTGTCCCACGGCTCGCCCAAGCGCGGCGATCCTACCTCCACGGCGCGCGGGGACTGCACCCGCCCTAGAATCCTCGGCGTGCCGCCCGCCGCCTCCGCCGACTCTCCGAACGGTCCCACGCCCGGCGCGGAGCCCGAGTCCGACGCCGTCACGCTGCGACTGGTGCGATCGGCCCAGGCCGGCGCGCAGGCCGACTTCGGGCGGCTGTACGAGCGCATCGCGCCGGCGCTCTACACCTGGGCCACCCTGCGCATCCGGCCGAGCCTGCGCTCCTCGATCGACCCGGGGGACCTCGTGCAGGAGGTCTGGTGCCGCGCCTGGCGCAGCTTCGCGGGCTTCGACCCGGCCGAGACGAGTTTTCGCCTGTGGGTCTTCCGCATCGCCAAGCACGTGCTGCTCGAAGCCTTGCGCCGCGCGGAACGCAGCGGCGCCGCCCCGGGCTCGACCACGCACCTGGCGGCCCTGGGCGAGATCCCCGACGAGGCCACCGCGGTCAGCCGCCGCGTGGCGCGCCTCGAGGGCCTCGATCTCCTGCGCGAGTTCATCGAGGGGCTGGCCGAGGACGACCGCGCGCTCGTGATCCACTGCGGCCTCGAGGGCCTGCCCCACGCGCAGGTCGCCGAGCGCCTCGACCTCGAACGCGAGACCGTCTCGAAGCGCTGGCAACGCCTGCGCGCGCGCCTGGCCGAGATGCCCCTACCCCGCGAGCTGCACGCGGCCCTCACCTGACCTGCTCGGCGAGCAGAGCCAGGGCCTGGGCGTGCACGCGGGGGTCGCCGGCGGCCAGGATGTCGCCCGCGGACGACGAGCCCAGGGGGGCGCCGCTCCAGTCGCTGATCACGCCGCCCGCGCCCTCGACGACGGGCACCAACGCGCAGAAATCGTGCGGCGCGAGGCCCGCCTCGCACACGAGGTCGAGGTGTCCGCTGGCCAGCGAGCCGTAGAGGAAGCAGTCGCCGCCCAACACGAGGTCGGCGCAGGCCTCGCGCAGGCGCTCGAACGCCGCGCGGCGGGCGGCTTCGAAGAGGTAGGGCGAGGTCGTGGCGAGCACGGCGTCGGTCAATGACGGGCAGGTCCGCGTCGCGACGGCGCGGCCGTCCTCGAGCGTGGGTCGGCCGCGGGCGCCGAGCCAACGTCGGCCCAGGGCCGGATGGTCGATCGCGCCCACGAGCGGCGCGCCGTCCTCGAGCAACGCGATCAAGGTGCCGAAGAGCGGGTTCCCCGCCAGGAACGAGCGCGTGCCGTCGATCGGATCGAGCAACCAGCGATGACGCGACTGGGGCCCGCTGGCGCCATCCTCCTCGCCCAGGATGCCGTGCCCGGGGTAGCGCAGCTCGATGCGGGCGCGCAGCAGGGCTTCGATCTCGCGGTCGACGCGCGACACGGGGCTACGGTCCGACTTGCGTTCGACCGCCTGGTCGCGCCGTCGGAAGCTCGCCAAGGCGAGGCGCCCACTCTCGTGCAACAGCTCTTCGATGAAGGCCAGCCACGCGGCGAGGTCGGCGGCGGGCTGCGGGGCCGGATCGGGCATGGGCACAGTCTGGCGCCGCCGCCCGCCCGGCGCGACGGGGAACGGCCGGTTGGTACCCTGGGCCCATGCGAGTGACATTCCACGGCGCGGCGGGGTGCGTGACGGGCTCGAAGTACCTGGTCGAGGCCGGCGGCGAGCGGCTGCTCGTCGACTGCGGCCTCTTCCAAGGCCTCAAGAACCTGCGCGAGCGCAACTGGAAGCCCCTGCCCTTCGAGGCCGCCGGGGTCTCGGCGGTGCTGCTCACCCACGCCCACGTCGACCACTCGGGCTACCTGCCGCGCCTCGTGCGCGAGGGTTTCTCGGGCCCGGTGTACGCCACGCCCTCGACGCGCGCCCTGTGCGAGGTGTTGTTGCCCGACGCCGCGCGCTTGCAGGAGGAGGACGCGGAGCTCGCCAACCGCGAGGGCTTCTCCAAGCACCACCCGGCCCTGCCGCTCTACGACACCCAGGACGCCCAGAAAGCCCTGGCGTTGATGCGTCCCGTGGACTTCGCCCGGACCTTCGACGTCGCGGGATTCCGCGCGCGCTTCACCTACGCCGGGCACATCCTGGGCGCGGCCAGCGTCGAGCTCGAGCGCAACGGCCTGCGCGTGCTCTTCTCGGGCGACCTGGGCCGCTCGGAGGATCTCCTGATGTACCCGCCCCAGAAACCCGGCGCGCCGGACTGGGTGGTGCTCGAGTCGACCTATGGCGATCGTCTGCACCCGGAGCTGGATCCGCTCGAGGAGCTCGCCGCGGCGATCGAACCCACCCTGAAGGCCGGCGGCGTGGTGCTGATCGCGTCCTTCGCGGTCGGCCGCGCCCAGACGCTCCTGTACGCGCTCCACCAACTCTTCGAGCAACGCCGCCTGCCGCGCGTGCCGGTGCACGTCGACAGCCCGATGGCCACCGAGGCGACGGCGATCTTCAAGAACCACCCCGAGCAGCACCGCCTCGACGCGCGCCAGGCGCGCGAGGTCTGCGCCCTCGCCCGCTACGCGCGCAGCGCGGCCGACTCCAAGGCCATCAACCGCGAGGAAGGGCCCCGGATCATCCTCTCCGCCAGCGGCATGCTCTCCGGCGGCCGCGTGCTGCACCACCTCAAGGTCTACGGGCCGCACGGGCGCAACCTGATCCTGTTGCCCGGCTTCCAAGCCCCCGGCACGCGCGGGGCCGACCTAGTGGCGGGGGCGCGCGAGGTGCGCGTGCACGGCCGCTGGTTGCCCGTCCTGGCGCAGGTGAAGCAGCTCCAGCTCTTCTCGGCCCACGCGGACCAAGGCGAGTTGCTCGCCTGGCTCGCCGGCGCCGAGCGGGCGCCGCGCGGCGTGATCCTGACCCACGGCGAGCCCGCCGCCGCCGACGCCCTACGCCGGCGCATCGCGCCCGACTTCGCCGGCAGCGTGCACGTGGCGGAGCTGGGCGAGACGATCGAGCTCTCCTGAACCCCGGCGATGGAATCGGAGCCCGTGGACGGGGCCGCGCGATCCCTCGGCGAGCGCCTGGGGGCGCTCGAGCCGCGGCTGAGCCTGCTCGTCGCGCACCTCGTCGGCCGCGCCCTGCGCCGACGCGTCGAGCCGAGCGATCTCGTGCAGGAGACCTTCCTGCGCGCCCTCGCCCCCGGCACGCGCCTGCCCGCCGTGGAGGAGGGCGAGGAAGCGCTCTTCCGCGTCTTGGCGCGCATCGCGCGCCACGCGGTGATCGACGCCGCCCGCGCCGCGCGGAGCGCGCGCCGCGACGGTGCGCCGCTGCGGCTCGAGCGCTCGAGTTGGTCGCGCGTCGGCGTGGCCGAATCGGCCCTACCCTCCCGCGGCCCCGGCCCCCCCACCGCGGCGGCCGGCCGCGAAGCCGGCCGACGCGCGCTCGAGACCTTCCTCGCCCTGCCGCCCGAGTACCGTCGCGTGCTCGCCCTGCGGCGGCTCGAGGGCCTGGGCGCCGCCGAGACCGCGCGGCGCATGGGGCGCTCGGAGGCCGCGGTGCACTCCCTCTTCCGGCGCGCGCTGGCGGCCTTCGAGCACGACCTGGGGCGCGGAGGGCCCGGCCCCGGACCGGATTCCTAGAATCCGCGACGAATCGGCGCGCGGCCGACGCCTGGAACCGGCATGGACACGAACCTCGAGGATCGACTCGACGACCTGGTGGCGCAGTACGCGGATCGGCTGGCCGCCGGCGAGCTCCCGCGCCGAGCCGACTACCTCGCCCAGGTCCCCGCCCGCGCCCGGCCGGGCCTCGAGCGTTGCCTCAAGCTGCTCGACGCCGGATTGGCCCAGGCGCCCGAGCGCGGCCTGGCCCTCGTGCCGGGGCTGCGCGTGGGCGGCTTCGAGTTGGTGCGCGAGCTCGGGCGCGGGGGCATGGCGCTGGTCTGGCTGGCGCGCGACCTCGAGCTCGAGCGGCCCGTCGCGCTGAAGATCCTGCGGCCGGGCCTGGCCCTCGAGGCGCGCCATGCCGAGCGGTTCCGCCGCGAAGGGCTCGCCATCGCACGCCTGCGCCACCCCGGGGTCGTGACGGTGCACCGCGTCGGCGAGGACCGCGGCCTCTACTTCCTGGCCATGGAGTACGTCGCCGGGCCTTCGCTCGCCACGGTGCTCGAGGCCCTGCCGAAGGTCGGCCGGCGCACGGCGGAGGATCTGGCGCGCGCGAGCGGCGTCGGTCGGCTGGCGCAGTTCGGCGTCGGCTACGAGGCGGCCCTGGCCGTCCTGCTCGAGCCCATCGCGCAGGCTCTCGAAGCGGCCCACGCCGCTGGCCTGCTGCACCGCGACGTCAAACCCTCGAACATCCTGTTCCACCCCGACGGGCGCGCGTTGTTGGCCGACTTCGGCCTGGCGAAGGCCGAGGGCGACGCGGGCCTCTCGCTCAGCGGCGACGCGCTGGGCACGGCGCACTACATGTCCCCCGAGCAGGCGCGCGTCAGCGGCCAAGCCCTCGACCACCGCACCGACATCTGGAGCCTGGGCGTCACGCTGTACGAAGCCCTCGCCGGACGGCGGCCGTTCGAGGGCGAGGGGTTCCTCGAGGTGATCGAGGCCATTCGCACCCAGGATCCGCCCTCGCTCCGATCGCTCGCCCCGTGGATCTCGCGCGACGCGCTGGCCGTGGTGCGCCGCGCCATGGCCCGCGAGCCGAGAGAGCGTTACGCGAGCGCGGAGGAGCTCGCCGCCGACCTCGCCGCGCTGAGCGAGGCGCGCGCCACCCGCGCCCGTGCCCTCGAGGGCGGCCCGCTGCGCCGCGGGTTGGGCACGCTGCGGCGCATCGCGAGCGCGCAGCCCTACGAGTACCGCTCGGCGTGCACCCTGCTCGGCCTGCCGCTCGTGCACGTGATCTCGGGCCGGCGCCCGGCGGGCACGCGTCCGCGCACGGCCCGCGGCTGGATCGCGATGGGCGAGCGCGCCCAGGGCGTGCTCTTCGCGAGCGGCGGCATGGCCCTGGGCGGCGTCGCGATCGGCGGCCTGTCCCTGGGCCTCTTCTCGTGGGGCGGGCTGGCAGCGGGCCTCGTGTTCGGCTTCGGCGGGCTCGCGGCCGGCCTGTATGCCTTCGCCGGCGGCGCGCTGGGCTGGATCGCGCTCGGCGGCGTGGCGATCGGCCAGGGCGCCATCGGCGGGCTCGCGATCGGCCAATACGCCATCGGTGGCGCCGCGATCGGTGAGTACGTCGTCGACGGCGCGAGCCGCGAGGACCCCGAGGCCGTCGAGTGGCTCGATCGACGCCTGCCATGGACCATCCAGGCCCGCGATCCGTTGCCCTGGTTCGACCGCGGCCGCGCGGGCCACCCTCGCCCGCCGCGCTAAAGAACACCGAGCCGTCGCAATCCTTCAACGATTCGCCCACTGGACGCGAGCGTCTAGTGGGCGAATCGTTGAAGGATTGCTACGGCTCGGTATTCCTTCGTCTTGGGTCTCACCGATCCGGCCGTCATCCGCCGCAACCTCGCGCACTTGGAACTTCCCACGGAGCCCCTCCCCCTGGCGTCTCCCCGCGCCCCACCCCAGCCCAGCTTGCCCTGGTGATCCCGCCGGGGGTCCTGCCCAACCCGGAGGCGCCGTCCAACGAGAGCCCGCCGTTGGGTGGGCTCGCGGTGGTCGAGCCGGCCGCCGACCAGGGCGCCCCACCCGGCACGCGCGGCAACGGGAACCGCTCAAGATCCCGAGCTTCCAACCCCGAGGGACCGGCCATGGACTCCGCCCAACCGCGCCTTCGGCGGCGCCGCCCGTGGTTGCTCGCCGCGGCCGTCGCCCTCGGAGTCAGTGGCCTCGTCGCGCTGCTCGTGTCCGCGTCGGTCGACGAGACCTGGCGCCGGATCGGGGCGTATGCCCACGCTTCGAAGCTCGAATGGGAGGCGCGGGACTTCCAGCGGACGCCGCTCTGGGGTGACTCGTTCTCCGGCTCGGCTAGCGAGCACTATCGCCAAGCGCAGGAGCGCGCGACGGCGTTGGCGCAGGAGGATGGGGAGCTGCTCATCGCACTCCTGCAAGGGCGCGACGACGTACCCGCGCCGCAACGCGCGGCGTTCCGGACGCGCTGGGCGCCGGTGCTTGCGGCCCTCCACGCCGGCGCCCACCGCACCGACGCGCGGCCCGGCGTGCGGCCCGAGCTAGGCTTCAACAACCGGACCCAATCTCTGCTGCACAGTCGCAACATCGTGAACGCCGCACTCATCGAAGCGAGCACGCTGCTGCGCGAGGGGCACGACGTGGAAGCCGTTCAAGTCTCCCTCGATGCCGCGACCTTCGGCGCCGACAGGATGCGCTCGCCGCTCGTCGTCGACAAGATGGTCGGTACGGCGCTGGTGACGATCGCGACGCATCAGGCCTGGCCCGACGAGGCGCTGCGCGAGCTCGGTGGGCCCGCGCTCAACCTGCTCGCCGAGGGCCTCGCGCGGCTCGACGCACTGCTGCCGCGGACCGTGGCGCGCGAGGAAGAGTTGATGCTGCTCGCGCATCACCTGCTCGACGGGCCGGAGGTCCTCCACCCGGAGCATCCGGCGCGCTGGCGTCACGCGTTCTCCAGCCGCTGGATGATCGCCGACACGTTCGAGCGGCTCGCACAGGCTTCAGCGGAGCTGCAGGGCAGCGAATCCTTGCCCTGGCCCGAGCGCGAGGCGCAGATCGACTACGCCGAAGCCCGGCTCCAGTGCCATCCCAACGCAGCGGGTCTGGCGAAGTGGGGCTCGGTCGAGCGAAGCTTGCGCTTGAACCTGGCCCGCGTGCGCCTCCTGCGCCTCGCCGTGGACGCGCACCTCGGGCGCGACCCTGGCCCCCTCGTCGATCCGCTAGGCACGAGCCTGCTCGCCGCCCACACGACGGATTCCGGCCGCCGCTTCACGAGCGAGGCGCCGGTCCGTGACGGCCACCTGATGCGCGACGCAACTCTGCGCTGAACACCACGTCGCCGCCCAGGCTCGCTCAGAGTGGACTGGCTCGGGAGCCCGTCCTCGACCTCGCCGCGCTCGTCCACCCAGCCATCGAGCGTCCTGCACGCAAGGTCCGTCCGGTCCTGGGACGTGCCCGCGGACACGGGGCGAGGCGCCGGACATCGTCCTGCCGGCGTGGTCCCACTCGGTCCTTACCCGACCGCCACTTGGGGAGTCTTCCCTGTGGCGGGATCGAGGTGGGGTGAGCCCTGCCCGTAGTCAAGCAGGATCGGGGCTTGGGGGTAGGATGGGCCCATTCCTCGCCGTTCGCTCGGAGCTCCCATTTAGGAGGTTGACGCGATGTGGCAGCCGCAGATCCGCTTGCTCGCGATGCTGTTCCTCGGCGCGCCCGTTGTCTCGGGTGGTCAGACCTACGTCGTCGATGCCGCCGGAGGGCCGGGCGTCGACTTCACCGACATTCCGGCGGCGCTGCTCGTCGTGCAGCCGCAGGACGCTCTGTTGGTGCAACCCGGCGTCTACAGCCCGTTCACGCTGTCGCGCGGCGTGACGATCCTCGGGTATGGGTCCGTGCAGGTCGCGGGGTCGATCGTCGTCGACCAAGTCCCCGTGGGAGGACTGGCGGTGCTCGTCGGACTCGCTCCCGTGGACCTCGCGCTGCGCGACTCGGCCGGCACGGTGGTGGTCGAGGGGCTCGGCACCCTCGAGACCCTGGAGGTCGTTCCCTGCGCCGACGTGCGGCTGAGCGGGCTGACGGTCTTCCCGCCGGGGATCGCCAGGCGTTCGGCGGCGACGATCAGCGCGTCGCGTGTCGAGCTCGTGGGCTCGGACCTCGAGGGTTCCTGGGGCGAGCCCTTCCCCGGCTCCACGTCGACGCCCCAGGACGGCGGCGATGGGATCCGCCTCGCCGACGCTGCGCGCTTGCACCTCACACGCAGCGACGTCACCGGCGGCCGCGGCGGCATGGTGATGGACATCGGCAACGCCGCGGGCGATGCCGGCCACGGGATCGCCGTGACGGGAGCGAGCGAGGTCGTCGTCGCCGGCGGCGACGCCAGCCGGATCGAAGGCGTGCCCGGCGGCTGGTGCTGGGACTGCAGCGACTGCGAGGACGACGGCTTCCCCGGTCACGCCATCTGGTCGGTCTTCGGCGTAGCGCGCTACTCGGGAGCCGTCCTGCCCCGAACCAGCTGTTTCTATGGCTTCAACTTCACCTTCGATACGCTCGCTGCGGTCATCGGTGCGACGACGGAAGCCATACCTCCCGATCCGGTGCTCTACCCCGTGGGCACACCCCTGGCGGGCCAGCCGCTCCAGCTTCGAATCTGGGGCACCCCAGGCGACCGCGTGCGAGTGCTCCTCGGCCGTCGCCCGATCGTCGTCGCCGAACCGCCGATCGTCATCGAGCGCCTGGTGCAGCCGATTCGCACGCTGACCCTCCAGCCCATTCCCGCAGGAGGCGAGCGCGCAATCACCCTGCCGCTGTCCGCTGCCTATGCCCCCGGCGTCCTCTTCTTCGCCCAGGCCGAGCTCGAGGACCCGGTGACGGGCGAGATCCGCCGCACGAACTCCGTCCCGATCATCGTGCGCTGAACGGAACGGAGTCCGTACGGACCTCGATAGCAGGCGAGGCCGCTGCCGTTCCTGTCACAGCTCGGCGTATCAGGTCCACCCTCGGTTCGGCCAGGCTGGCCCACTTCGTTCCCCGCCGCATGGGCCCCCTGCCGGGCTGCCGGCCGCGCCGTGGGCCGTCCAGGCCCGCAGGCGCCGTCAGCGGACTCGCACGAACCAGGAACTCTCGGCGTTGGAGGGCACCCGCAGCTCGAGCGGGCTCTGGTTTCCGCGGCAGCCCCCGGAGAATCGATATCGAACCGTGCGCCGCACCGCACACACCGGGTCGAGTTCCTGGATCGTCATCTCCATCGGGCGCCAGATGCCCGGAGCCAACTCCGCATGGCTTGCGAATTCGATCCGCCGTTGCACGTTTCCGCTCGCCGCACGCAACCGAGACCGGCCCACGGCGGGCTGATCTACTACGGATCCGATCCTGCACGTTGCGCCCAGGATTCGCGCCGTAGTAGATCCGGCGCCGGAGGCGCCGCGCCGCCCATCAGGCGGCGGGGAGGGGGAGGCCGCGTGTCGCGGCCGGATCGGGGGAGGTCCTCCTCCCCCGCAAGGGGAAGCAGCGCGGGCCCCGCGCTCCGCGTTGGGTTGCGGGTCTCACCCGCGCTGTGGAGTACTGGATGAAGCGCTTCGTGTCCCAGGTGTCTTGGATTACTCTCGGCGCGTGCCGGGCGGAGGAAAGCGTGGCCTCCACTCGGAGGCGGCGCCACGTGCCTCCCAGCACTCTCCGCTCCGGGTGTCAAGTAGGATGAGGTGAAGAGCGCCTTCGCTGTACTCGGTGGAAACCAACTGGAAGGGGCCGTGCCCATCCGGCTGCGGGCCGCGACACGCACCCAGTGCAATCAACAGAGTCCCCAGTAGCGCTCGAAGTGCGAGAGCGCTGCGGCCTTCAATGGCACGATGAATCGCCTGGTAGCACATGTCATCCTCGAGTGTTCAGTTGTTGCAGCAATTCGACCCCTGGCCGCCCGGTGCGCCAGGAGTTCCATGGGCCTTGGCCCCTTGGCCGCCGTGCGAACCCGGCGCACCTGCCGGATTGCCGGCCCCTGCCGTTCCGGGTGCCCCAGGGGCCTGGGTTGTGGGGGTACCCGGTTCACCTCCGACGCCCGCCCCGCCAGGGGGGCACCCGTTGCCGGCCCTGCCGCCATTGCCCCCGGGGCCTGAGGATGCGTTTCCTGCAGCTCCACCGTTCCCATCGTCGCCACCGGTTCCGCTGTAGGAACTCCCTCCGTCGGGGCTGTAGGCGTCCCCTCTTTTTCCTCCCTTGCCCCCCTTGCCCCCCTTGGCGTCACCACCTTTCCCTCCCTTTCCCCCACTTCCTCCAGTGGCGGGGGGGTTGCAGCAGTCTCCACCACTGCCGCCTGCGCCGCCGCCGGACGCAGTGACGCTCCCTCCGGCGCCGCCATGGCCACCCCTTCGCCCGTTCGGACTCGCCTCCGTTCCATCAGGCCCATCTCCGCCATCGCCGCCATCCGCACCATCAGCGGGCACCGAAGCATCCGTTCCCGCCAAGCCGCTGGCGCATGTGGTGCCTTGATGGCATGACGACGAAGCGGCTCCCCCGTGGGCTGGACCGAGATTCGAGCACGGAGCTGACATCGAGACACTCTCCCTGCTGCTGAAGGTCACGTTGCCTGCGTATCCGCCATCACCGGCCGCGAGATCGTGAAGCCCCGAGAGGATTCCGTTACCTCCCCGCCCCCCTGCTCCGCTGCCCACCATCCCAGGGCCCGCATCCTGGGGTTGCTCGGGATGGGGTGCCGGGGCTCCGACGATCCGGAGGTTGCCTCCGCGTCCCCCGTCCCCTCCCAAGGCCCCAGCTCCACCGCCACCGGCACGAACTTCGCCGAGGATCGTGAAGGTGGTCGCGTCGACATGGACGCTGGATCCGTCACCACCGGAGAGGCCCAACCACGGGCCGGGACTGTCCGGGTAGCTCTTCCCCTTGCCTCCCAGGAGCGCTCCTCCCGGGGCCACGTACAGGCGCTCAGCGGCGAGGATCGTGATGCGAGGCCCATCGGAGAGTTCGTCGCCGAGCTCACGATCGACGGCCTTCACCGTGCCGTGGATCGCGACTTCGCCTGTTGCTTGCAGCACGAAGTCGGCTCCGACCCACGCAGTGATCGAGTGGGGCACGTAGAAGTCGGTGCAGGTGAGCGTGCCGGAGAAGACCTGGCCGTCCCCGACGATGACCGAGTCTCCGAAAGGTGCTTGCCTGGAGCCTGGTATCAGAACAAGGATCGCCAGTGTGCTCAGGCTGAGGATTGCGGTGTTTATCATCATCGGCAGCACTCCATGGGCAACAGGGCCTAATGCGACCTTACATGGTGCCCGGACTTAGCCAGCGTAACGGGGGAGGCGCTGGCCGGCAAGCGAGATCTTTTCGCCTCCCTGGTTCCTATCCGGCTCGGGTATCCGGGGACATCGGGGGCGCACCAGTCGTAGCTGCGCCGAGCGGAACCGTGGCGAAACTCGAGCGCGCTGGAGTACCCGAAGAACCCGCGAGAGTCAGGTTGCGCGGGGGGTCAGCCGCGGCGGAAACCGAGGAAGTAGCCGGCGATCAGGGCGCCCACGGTCGGGATCTTCTCCTTGAGGACCTGGGTGAAGGGTTGGTCCTCCTGGAGGTTCAGCACGAGGCGATTGAGGAGCTCGACCGCGCGGCCCCAATCGACCGTCATCACGTCGGCGTAGCTCAGGGCTTGGATGCCGACGAAGAAGATGGCCACGAAGATCAGGAGCAGCTTGACCACCTTGCGCGAGGCGTAGCCCAGGGCGAAACCGATCAAGGCGAAGAAGCTGCCTTCGGTGAAGAGCGGCAACAGGCCCTCGATGCCCCCCGGTTCCTCGACCGGCTCGGCCGGGGCTGTCGCGCCGGGACCGCCCGGCAGCCCGGGTAGGAAGCCGTCGGGCCCGACCGCCGGCTTGGAGGCCGCGCCCGAGGTGGGCGTGGCGTCGGGCCCCGAGCTCTTCATGGCCCGCACCGCGACCGAGCCCAGGAAGAGCAGGGCGAGCAGCACGAGCACCCCCTTCTGGACGCTCGAGAGGGCGGGGCGGGCGGACTCCTGGGGGGTCTTCGTCTTGGACTGCATGGCGGCTCCGGGCGGGAGGGCGTTGTACGCCTTGGAACGGGACGCCGTCCACGCCCCCTTGGTGAGGCTCCGGCGGCCGCGCACACTCTGCGCCATGAGTCGCACCCTGAAGGCCCTGGAACGGATCCGCGCCGAGTACGGCCCGGGTCTCGCCGGGCGCAAGCTCGGACTGATCGCCGCCCTCGATCGCGAGCGCCTGCGCAGCGCCAAGCACGTGCACGCCCTCCACGAGGCGCTGTGTTTCCTGCGCGCCTATCCCGACGACGCCGAGCTGCTGGCCGCCGTCGAGCAACGCCTGGCGCGCTTCGACGCGCGACGCGACCTCTGCGAGCTCGCCGAGGACCTCGCCGACAGCGGCATCGCCGGCACGCCGATCGATTACCGTTTCTATGCCGAGATGGCGCGTTGGCTGGCGCAGCATTGGCCCACCCGCCTGCGCGTCCTGTGGGACGAGCTCGAGGACGAAGAGCGCCTCCAGCGCCTACTGCACCAGCTCGTGTTGCCCGCCGAAGCGGCCGGCATGGAGGAGATCGGCTTTCCGTTGCGCACCTGGTGCGAGAAGCTCGCCGGTCCGGGGGAGGGCGACGCGGCGTTCCTCGTGAAGCGCATCGGCGCCCTGGGCCTCTCCCCCACCCTGCACGAGTACCTCTACCAGGAGCTCGGTCTGTGGCTGCGCCTCGAGCCTGGCCCGGACACGCCCTCCCGCACCCGCGCCCACCACCCCCTGGGCCCTGTGCACTTCCAGGAAGGCCCGCTGCGCCGCCAGCGGCCCGACCTGGCGCGCGAGGTGCGCCGGCCGCCGCTCGCGATCCGCGCCGTGTCGCGCCGCGAGGGCGAGCGCCTGATCGACCTCGCCCGCGAGGCGCTAGTGACGCGCAGCCGCGACCTCGACGCCTTCTCCTACGGGGATCCCGACGACGTGCGCGTGGTGGAGTGTGGCGAGGGCTTGAGCTTCGTGGCCGTCGGCGTGCGACCCGAGCGCCGCTTGCTCTTCGAGGCCGTGTACGCCTTCCTGACGATCAAGAACGGTGTGCCGATCGGTTACGTGCTGAACAGCGCGCTTTACGGCTCGGCGGAGATCGCCTACAACGTCTTCGAGACCTTCCGCGGCGCGGAGGCGGGGGCGGTCTACGGTCGCGTGCTCGCCACGGTGCGCGCGCTCTTCGGCAGCGACAGCTTCACGATCTATCCCTATCAACTCGGCGACGACAACGACGAGGCGCTCGAGTCGGGCGCGTGGTGGTTCTACCAGAAGCTCGGATTTCGCCCCAAGGACCCGGCCACCCTGCGCGTGATGGAGCGCGAGCTCGCGCGGATGCGCCGCGATCCCTCGCACCGCACGCCGATCGAGACCCTGCGCATCCTCGCGCGCGAGAACGTCTACTGGCATCTGGGGGCCGAGCGCGACGACGTGATCGGCATGCTCGCCTGCGCCGATGCGGGCCTGGTGGTCTCGGCGCGCGTCGCCGCGCGTCACGGCTCGGACCGCGAGGCCGCCGAACGCGAGGCCCTCGCCGACGCGGCGAAGCTCCTGCGCACGCGTCCCAGCGCGAGCTGGAGCGCGGGCGAGCGCGAGGCCTGGCGCCGCTGGGCCCCGCTCGTGCGCGAGTTGCCCGGCATCGAGCGCTGGACCCCAGCCCAACGCCGCGCCCTGGCCCAGGTCGTGCGCGCCAAGGGCGGCCGCCGCGAGAGCGACTTCGTGCGCCTCTTCGACGCCCACCGCCCCCTGCGCCGCGCCCTGGCCCAACTCGCCGCCCAGGCCGAGTTCTGAGCACGTGCTCCGCGGGCGGGCGCGGTTCGGCAATGCGCGCGGGTGAATGCCGTCGGGGAGCCCTGAGCCGGCAGCGGGCCTACGCCCATCGGTTCGGGGCGCTACGGACTCGACCGCTTGGAACGGCGCGGCTGGGCGCGCAGACTGGCGCACGCACCCGCGCGCGGGTCGACGCACTCCCATGACGAAGTTCCCCTTCCGCACACGCACCCGCGACGAGTCCCCTGCCCCCCACGAGCCCCGCGCGCGCACGGCGCGCGACCTGATCGCCGCGGCCCTCGGCCTGGCGGCGCTGACGGTCGCGTGCCGGCAGCTTCCCTCGGGCGAAGGCGCCGGGAGCGGGTACGAGGGGGCGCGGGCGCGGGAGTTGGCGCGCGGGGCGGAGCTGTATGCCGACCACTGCGCGCTGTGCCACGGGCCGGGCGGAGCGGGGAACGGGTCGGCGGCGCCGCTGCTGTTCCCGCCCGCGCGGGACTTCGGCCGCGGGCAGTTCCTGCTCGTCTCGAGCACCAACGGCGTGCCCTCCGACGCGGACCTGGCGGCGGTGTTGCGCCGCGGCCTGCCGGGCTCGGCCATGCCGGCCTTCGGCTGGATGCCCGAGGAGGACCTGGCGGCCCTCGCGGCCCACGTGCGCCGGCTCGCCGAGCGCGGGCTGGCCGAGCGTCTGGCGCTCGGCGGCGCGCAGGGCGGCGAGCCGCTCCCGGCCCCGCGGGCGCAGGCGCTGGCGCGCGAGCGGCTGACGCCCGGAGCGATCCAAGAGCTGCCCGCGCCCCGCGAGGCCGACGCCGACGCCCTGGCCCGCGGCCAGGACAGCTACCTGCGCAGTTGCGCCGTGTGCCACGGCGAGCAGGGCCAGGGCCGGCCCGACGAACCGCGTTGGAACCCGGACGGCAACCTGAACTGGGCCCGCGACTTCACCGCCGGCGTGCTCAAGGGCGGCGCTTCCTACGAGGCCCTCGCGCGGCGGGTGTTGCTCGGCCTGCCCGGCACGGCCATGGTGCCCACCGTGCTCGCCGACCCGGACGAGTTGCCCGACCTCGTGCGCTACGTGCAGAGCCTGATCCCGGAGGGCTCCGAGCGACGCCTGGTGCACCGCACGGGCCTGGTGCGCGCCGCGCGGACGGGCACGCCCGTGCCCTCCGATCCCGAGGACGAACGCTGGGCGGGCGCGGTGGAGCTCGAGGTCGTCCTGGCGCCCCTGGCGTGGAACGATCGCTCCGTCGTCTCGGCGCGCGTGTCGGCGCTGCACGATGGAACCACGCTCGCCGTGCGCGTGCGCTGGCCCGACGGCTCGCGCGACGATCGCATCGGCGGCCCCGCGCGCCACGGCGACGGCGTCTCGCTCGCGCTGACGAGCGCGCCCGCGCCACCGCTGGTCGGCATGGGCTCGCCCGAGCACCCGGTGAACCTGTGGCACTGGAAGGCGTTTCGAGCCGAGGACGCCGCGGGCCTCTTCGACCTCCTGGGTGGGCTACCGCACGGGCGGCCCGATCCGCTGCAGCCCTGGCCCGGCCGGCTCGACGCGCCCCTCTACCAATCCGTCACCGTTCCGGGGGCGGGTGGCCCGGGTCGCGAGCCCGAGAGCCTGCACGCCGAGGGCTTCGACGACCTGAGCCCCGACCATCCCGAGGCGAGCCGCGTGACGGTCGATCCGCGCTGGAACGAGGGCGAATGGAGCGTCGTCCTCCGGCGCGCCCTCGCAGCGCGGCACGAGCGCGAACTCGAGCTCGTGCCCGGCTCCTTCGCCCTGCTCTCCCTCGCCGTGTGGAACGGATCCGCGGGCGACCACCACGGCAAGAAGTCGTTCTCGATCTGGCAGCGGCTCGAGCTCGAGTAGGCGGACTCGTCCGAGCCCACGCTCGAATGCAGCGCGGGGCGGACACCCTCGAAGGTGTCCGCCCCGCTTGAATTGGAGCCAGATATCGGATTTGAACCGATGACCCCTGCTTTACGAAAGCAGTGCTCTACCGCTGAGCTAATCTGGCCTGTTCGAATCGGGTCGCGGGCTGCTCAGTGGGTCGCGCCGACGTAGACGCGCGAGGCCGAAAGCAGCGCCCCGCGTTGGGCCGCCGTCAGGGGCATGCGGCCGAGGGCGCGCGAGAGGGCCCCGCGCACCTCGATCGGAGCGTCGGAGACCACCACGGCGACCAGTTGCTCGAGCAGATCGCTGGCGGGACCGTGGCCCGTGCGGCCGGCGATGTTGCCCAGGGCCTCGGCGGCGGCGGTGCGCACCCAGGTCGAGCGCTCACCGTCGAGCACCAGGGCGCTGACGGCGTCGAGGTGTTGGACGTTGCCCAGGGCGCCCAACGCGCCCAGGGCCGGGGCGACCACGAGGTCGGTGCGGTCGGCGAGCACGCTCGCCAGGCCGTCCGCGGCGCCGGTCAGTTGCTCGCGGGCCGGGCCGCTGGCCAGCAGCTCGAGGGTCTGGGCGGCGCGGGCCGAGATCTGCAGCGCCAGCTCGCGGTCGCGGCCCATGTTGGCGTCCAGGAGCTCGATCACCTTGCCGGCGTCGGCCGCCGAGCCCAGGGTGCCGGCCAAGGCCTCGCCGTACACCTCGTCGGCGCGTTCCTCGTCGGCGGTGAGCAGCAGGACCGGGGTGGCGGCCAGACGCTCGTCCCGCGCGACCGAGCGCAGGATCTGGTCGACGGTCAGGTCGGGCAGGGTCTCGGCCACGACCAGGGCGTCGATGCCGGGCACGCGGCGCAGGAGCCCGAGCGCGATCGCGCCGCTCTCCCAGTGGTGCACGACGAGCCCCTGGGCGCGCAGCGCATCGGAGAGCTCGCGGCCCCGCGCGACGTCGCCGTCGATCACGGCGGCCACGCGCAGCACCTCGAGGGTCGCGGCGCGCACCAGCCCCTCGGCCGCGGCCGCGGAGGGCGCGCGACCCGCGCGGTGGGCGATGGCGCCGAGGGACACGGCGGCCTGGGAGGCGATCGCGCCGTCGCCCGAAGCCAGGGCCTGCTCGAGGTTCGAGGTCGAGCTCAGGGACAGGCCGCCGAGGGCGTCGGCCAGGCGCACGCCCGTGCCGGTCTCGCCCGCCGCCAGGCACATCCCGAGGGCCCGGTCGAGGGCCTCGACGCCGGCGCCGCTGAGGGCGATCTCGGCCAGGGCCAAGTGCTGGTCGAAGTCCTGGTCGGCGACCCCCGACTGGGTGCGGGCGAGCATCTCGGCCTGCTGGGCGGCATAGGCCCGCGCCAGGCCGGCGCGCGCGTCGAGCGAGCTGGGGTCGATCGCCAGCGCGGTGTGGTAGGCGTTCTTCGAGAGCTCGTCGGCGTACAGGTAACGGGGCACCTCGGTGTTCACGAGGGCGTCGCCGTGCCAGCTCCAGACCACGCGGCTGAAGTCCGCCGGGCGCAGCACGCTGGCGCGCTGGTGGTGGTAGTCGTCGCCCAGGTCGAGGAACAGCGCCAGGGGGTTGCCGTCCGAGCCGACGCGGCGGGCGGCCTCGACGGCGGCCTCGCGGGCGGCGCTGTCGGAGTCGTTGCGGGCCATCCAGGCCAGGGCCGCGGCGGCGCGGCGGTCGCCGATGTAGCCCAGCACGCTGGCCACGTTGCGGCGCAGGAAGGCGTCCGCCGAGCCGAGGGCCGCGACCAGCGGCAGCACGACGTCGGTGTCCATCTGGGTCAGGCTGTGCATGTAGAGCACGCGCCGCTCGTCGTCCGCGGGGTCCGCCAGGCGCCGCAGCATGGCCGGCACCGCGTACTCGCCGTGGTTCACCGCCAGCTCGCGCAGCGCGCGCCGGCGGTCGATCGGATCCTCGCCCTCGATGCGGCGCAGGAGGGCGCGGATCGCCTCCTCGTCGTTCTCGCGCTCGCGCATGCCGCTGCCGGCGAGCTCCATCAGGCGCGCCGCCACCAGCTCGCCCTGGCCGCCCTCGACGAGCAGATCGAGCAGGACCTGCTGGTCCGCGATCTTCCACAGCTCGTAGGCGTCCTCGTTGCTGGGCTGCAGCGCCAGCACGCGCGTGAAGCGCTCGAGCGCCTGGGCCTTCTGGCCCTGGCGGAAGAGCTGCTGTCCTTCGCGGAACAGCGACTGGATCTCGGCGGAGCCCTGCGGTGCCGCGCTCGCCAGCGGGGCGAACAGCGGGGCGGTGAGGGCGAGGAGGAACAGACTCCGGCGCTTTCCGGTCATGATCTCGTCCAGGATGGATTCGGCCGCGCGGAGGGCCGCGACCCCCGGGGCCCGAAGGGGCGCGGAGGGCTCGCGGGGCGCGCGGCGTGGGGATCGGCGGCGGGCGGGGGCAAATGCCCCGGGGCAGGGAGGGGACGGCCGCCGGAGGGTCGAGGGACGCCCGGAGGCCCGTGGGCCGCCCCCGGGAGAGCAGCCGCGGGATGATAGCGGGGGCGCCCCTCGGATCAAGGCGCGAGGCTCCGCGGCGGCGCCGCCGGGTGGGCGGCACCCGGTCGGCGGCGGTGCTACCCGCGCGGCCGGCACGGTTACCCGCCCGGGGCCCCGATCCCGTTCCCGATGGGCGCGGGGCTGATCTTGCCCAGGATCCGGCCGGGCGCGGCGCCGGTCGCGGCCGGGAGGGTGCTCGGCACCCCGAGGATGCAGCGCCGGGCGAGCAGGGCGAAGGCCAGTGCCTCGCGTTGGTCGGGGTCGACGCCGTGGCGCTCGCTCGCCTCCACCGGCAGGCCCGTGCGCGCGGCGAGGGCCGCCATCAGGGTTCGATTGCGCGCGCCACCCCCGGCCACGACCAGGGGACCGCGCAGGTCCGGCGCGAAGGCCGCGCGGGCCCGGGCCACGCACTCGGCGACGAAGGCCACGCCGCTCGCGAGCACGTCGGCCGGCCCGCGCGCGCCGCGTTCGAGGGCGCGGGCGAGGAAGGTCTCGACCCAGGCCTCGCCGAAGGTGTCCCGGCCCGTGCTGCGCGGGGGCCGGCGGGCGAGGAAGGGGTGGGCGCTGAACTCATCCACCAGGCGCGCGTCGGCCGTGCCCTGGGCCGCGGTCGCGCCCCCCTCGTCGAAGGGGCGCCCGAGCAGCCGCCGCGCCAGCCCGTCGAGCAACGCCCCGGCGGGCCCCGCGTCGAAGGCCGCGAGCACCGCCGATCCCTCGCCCAGCACGGTCAGGTTCGAGATGCCCCCCAGGTTCAGCACGCCCGCGGGGCGCGCGAGGCGCGGGAACAGCTCGCCGTCGACCAGGGCCGTCAGGGGCGCGCCCTCGCCGCCCGCGGCGCAGTCCCGGGGGCGGAAGTCGCTGACCACCGTGCAGCCCGCGGCTTCGGACACGAAGTCGCCGTCCCCGAGCTGCAGGGTCGCCGGCCCGCTCGCCTCGCGGCCGTCGTGGTGCCAGACCGTCAGGCCGTGGGAGCCGACCAGGTGGAGCTCCTCCCCCGCCTCCCGCGCGAGTCCGCGCGCCGCCGCGCCGAAGGCCCGGCCCAGGTCGCGGGAGAGCAGGGCCAGGCCGCGCGCGTCGAGGGGCGCGCCGTCGAGGGCGGCGCGCACCGGCGCGGCGAGCGCGTCCGGCCAGGGCAGGGTGCGGGCGCAGAGCAGGCGCGGCGGCGCGCCCGGGATCCCCCGGCACAGCGCGACGTCGATGCCGTCCCCCGAGGTGCCCGAGAGCACGCCGGCGACGGTGGCCGCGCCACGGGAGAGAGAGGAGCGCAGGGAGTCCACGGCGCGCCCGAGGGTACGCTCCGCACCCATGGCGAACGAGAGCGGCGCGAAGCGACCGATCCTGGTGGTCGACGACGACCCGGACATCCGCCTGGCCCTCGAGATGCTGCTCACCTACGAGGGCTTCGAGGTCTGGACCGCGAAGGACGGCAAGGAGGGCTTGGCGCGCGCCCAACGCGAGAGCGCGGCGGGGCGCGGCCCGGCGCTGGTCCTGAGCGACCTCAAGATGCCCGGGCTCGACGGGCTCGAGTTGCTCGCGGCCCTGCGCGCCCTGAACCCGGCGCCGCCGGTGGTGCTGATCAGCGGACACGGCGACGTGCGCACGGCCGTCGACGCGATGCGCCAGGGCGCGGCCAACTTCCTCGAGAAACCCCTCGAGGAGAACCGCGTGTTGGTCACGATCCGCGGCGCGCTGCGCGAGCAACGCCTCGAGCGCGAGAACCTCGCCCTGCGGCGCCAGCTCTCCGAACGCTGGGAGCTCGTCGGCCAGAGCCCCGCCATGCAGCGCCTGCGCGAACAGATCGCGCAGGTCGCCGAGTCGAGCGCCTCGGTGCTCGTCACCGGCGAGAACGGCACCGGCAAGGAGGTCGTGGCGCGCAACCTGCACCTCATGGGGCCGCGCGCGGCGGGGCCGTTCGTGACCGTCAACTGCGCCGCGATCCCGGCCGAGCTGATCGAGTCCGAGCTCTTCGGGCACGAGAAGGGCAGCTTCACCGGCGCCCACGAGCGGCGCGTCGGCCACTTCGAGGCGGCCCACGGCGGGACGCTCTTCCTGGACGAGATCGGCGACATGCCGCCCGCGGCCCAGGCCAAGGTGCTGCGCGTGCTCGAGACCCACGAGGTCACGCGCGTCGGCGGCAGCCAGCCCCTGCGGGTCGACATCCGCGTGGTCGCGGCGACCAACGCCGATCTCGCCCAGGCCGTCGAGGACAAGACCTTCCGCCTGGACCTCTTCTACCGCCTCAACGTCGTCCCGCTGGTGGTGCCGCCCCTGCGCGAGCGGCGCGCCGACGTGCCGTGGCTCGCGCGCCACTTCCTGGAACGCTTGGCCGAGCGTTCGGGTCGCGCGCCGCGGGGCCTGGCGCCGGACGCCGAGCGCCTGCTCCTCGAACTCGACTATCCGGGCAACGTGCGCCAGCTCAAGAACCTGCTCGCCGGCGCGGACGTCTTCGCCCAGGGCCCCGACCTCACGGCGGCCGATTTCGAGCCCATCCTGGCCTCGGGCCCGGCCCTGGCCCCCGCCCGTCGCGGCCGGCCGCCCGGCCAGGACGATCCCTTCGAAGCCGAGAGCTTCGAGGAGTTCAAGGACCGCTCCGAGGCGCTGTTCTTCAAGCTCAAGCTCGAGGAGAACGGCGGCAACATCAAGCGCACCGCCGAGCGCCTGAGCATGCAGCGCAGCCACCTCTACAAGAAGCTCGACCGCTACGAGCTGCGCGGTTGAACGGCCCGTGAACGGAGGCGGGGCCGCCGGTCCGATTCGAACCGACGGCCCCGCGGACCGGAGACCAAGAAGACCGAGACGGAGAGCGGAAGCGGCGAACCGCGGCCCGGGGTCCGAGGACCCCGCGGGAGATCAGGGAATGCGCAGGCGCATGCCGGCGCGCACCGCGTCGGCGCTGCGCAGCACGTCCTGGTTGGCCTCGAAGATCTGCTGCCAACGGTTGCCCGTGCCGTAGTGCTTCTTCGAGATGGCCCACAGGCTCTCGCCTTCCTGCACCTCGTAGGTGCGCTCGCCGGCCGTCGAGGGCAGGAGCGTGGTGGCCAGGGGGCGCTCGGGTTCCTGGCGCGCGAGGTCGAAGATCGGGACGAGGATCGGCTCGCCGGGGCGCAGCTCGCGGCGACCTTCGTTCGATTGGCGCAGGAGCGCGGCGCGCGAGGCGTCGCCGTAGAAGCGCTCGGCCAGGAGCGCGAAGGTCTCGCCCGCGCGCGGCTCGTAGGTCATGAAGTCGCGATGCGGCGTGCGCTCGAGGCCCGCGCCGCGGACCAGGATCGTGCCCGCGGGCAGGTCGGCGGGCGCGGCGACGGGATCGGAGACCTCGGTGCTGAGCAGCAGCGGGTTGCGGCCGCCGGCGCGCCCAGGTTCCGGCGCGGGGGGCGCGGCGAAGTCGAGCAGATCGCCGCCGAGCGGATCGACCGCGGCCGGGGCGGGCGCCTCGGTGCGCGCGATCTCGGGCCGGCCCGCGGGCGTCTCGAAGGCGAAGGTCGGCCGGCTGGCGACCTCCTCGGTGCCCAGGGGCAGGCGGGCGCCGGGGAGGGTCCCGCGCGCCTGGGGCTGGGGTTCACGGGGCGTCTCCAACCCGGCGAGGGGACCGGCGGGGCCCGGCTCCTCGTTGGTGGACAGGGAGGCGACCACGATCACCGTGATGGTGAACAGGACGGCCAGGACGACGATCTTCTCGAATTGCCCCATCGGTTTCGGGCTCCCGTCAGAGGTGCGGCGGCGGTCGGTACGGCGAACACAAGTCCCTGCCAGCCAAAGACTTATGCCTTCGCGCCAGGCCGCGAGCAGGGACGCCCGGCGCGCGGCCCGTTATCGGGGTCCGGGGGGCCCGAGTCAACGCTGCGCCGGGGGGAAACCTCGCCGGGACCCACTAGATGCAGGGCTGGGAGCGCATCCGGACCCTGGATCCGGGGCCGGGTTCGCCGCCGGCGACGCGCGCGCGGGCCGCCCAGGATCGCCGGACCCGCGGGCGCGCCCTGGTACGGGCCGCGGCGGGGCGCAGAATGCGCGCGGGGAGTCGAGGTCCGCCGTCCCCCGATCGCACGCTCCGAACCGGCCGCCCCGGATGGTCCCTCCCCTCCCCGCCGATCCCTCCCCCACCCGGTCCACCGCGTCCGGGCTGCGCCGCGATCGGGTGCTCGGGGCGTTGCTCCTGCTGGTGCTGGTGCTGCAGGGCTCGGCCTGGTGGCAGCTCGAGGGGTATCAGCTCGGCGACTCGGTCGAGTACATGGAGCGCGCGAAGGCGCACGCCGCCGGCGAGCCCCAGCCCGCCGAGGGTCTCGTGCGCTCGTTCGGATTCTCGGGGCTGCTCGTGCCCTTCTTCTGGGTGGTCGGCGTGCTCGGGCTCGACGATCCGCGCACGGTGGTGCCCGCGATCCGCCTGTTGCAGATGGCGCTGGGCCTGGCGCTGGTGCTGGTCGTGGCCCGCATCGGCGAGCGACTCGGCGGCCGCGCGGCGGGACTCGGGGCGGCCTTCGTGGTGGGCGTCAACCCGGTGTTCCTGCAGTACAGCGTGTCGCCGGTGTCGGGGATCGCGGCCGCGCTGTGCATGGCGCTCGCGATCCTGGCCCTGCTCGGGCGCGGCGCGCGGCGCGGGCTCGCGGGCGGCCTGGCGCTCGGCGCGGGGCTGTTGATGGCCTACCAGACGATCCCGATCGCGCTGACCCTGGTCGCGCTCGTGCTCGCGCGCAATCGACGCCGCGAGTCGCGTCAGAGCCTGGGCCTGCTGCTGGGGTGCGCGCTGGGGGTGCTGGGCCAGATCGGGCTCGACAAGTGGGTCTACGGGAGCTGGGGCCTGACCCTCGGCAACTACCTGCTCGAGAACGGCGGGACACGCGTGGCCCTGTTTCTCCATCGGCTGGGCCTGCAGGACCTCGCGCGCCAGCTCTACGAACGCGCGACCCCGATCGAGGTCGCCGACGGCGCGGTCCAGAGCATCCAGCCGCCGCTCTACTACCTGCTGGAGTTCGAGCGCCTGCTCGTGCTGCCCGTGGCCGCCCTCACGCTCCTGGGTCTGCTGCTCGCCGCGCGCCGGCCGCGCTGGGGCACGTCGATCCTGACCCTGGTGTTGCTCGCCAACGCGCTCGTCCTGTGCACCAAGGGCGCCAAGTCCTTCCGCCTGTGGCTGCCGCTGCTGCCGTTGATCGCGCCGCTGGCGGGGCTGGGCATGACGGTCGTGCTCGGCGCCGCGGGGGCGCGCGCGCGGGGAGCGCGACGCGCCGCGCTCGCCCTCGCGCTGCTGCTCGCGCTGGGCCTGGGCGTGCACACGCTGCGCGAGGTCAACATGCGCCGGCACGGCGTGTACTGGCGCGCCATCGCCCACGTCAACGCCCACGCCGCCGAGCAGGCCGCGCGACCCGAGGACCCGCCCAAGACCCGGCCGCGCGTCGCCAGCGCCTACCACTGGGCCGTGTTCCTGCGCGAGTCGCCCGAGGTCGAGCTGATCAAGCTGCCGGCGCACATCGACCGCTGGAAGCTCCTCCCAGCCGAGCTGCGCGCCGAGACCCTGGCCGCGCTCTCGCAGGTCGACTGGCTGCTGCTGCACCGCCCGATCCTCGAGCAGGCGCGCGATCTGTTCGAGCCCATCGCCCAGACCTTCGAGGTCGTGGCCGCCTTCTGGTCCCCCGAGACCACTCCCGAGCTCGGCCCGGTGCTCGTCCTGCGGCGCACGGGCGCCGACCCCGACGGCCGGCCGCTGATGCGCAGCGCGCCGTGCGCGGACCCCGAGGCCTGGCGCGCCGAGCAGGGCCTCGATCGCCACCTGCTCGAGCCCCTGGCGTTCGTCGAGCCGGGGGAGGACGGGTCGCGCCTCGTCTACCTGGGTTGGCGCTTCGAGCCGCTGCCCGGCTCGCACCTGGGCTGGATCGAGCACCACTGGTGGACCGACACGGGGCTGGCGCGGGACTGGACCGTGGTCGATCGCATCACCGACCCGACCGGCCGCAACGCCTGGCAGAACGACCACGCGCCCGCCTACGGCTTCGTGCCGACCTCGAGCTTCGAGCCCGGCCACCTGTTCGTCGAGGGCTACGTGTTGCTGGCCGGCGACGAGCCCTTCACCGAGCGCTTCGCGCCCCTGGGCGGCCCCTGGCGGCGCGGGGACCTGATCCCGGCCTGGATGTGGATGCAGCTCGCGCGCTTCGACGGGTCGGGCGCGAAGGTCGAGTGGATGTTGCCCGCGCGGCGCGACGGGCGCACACCGATCGACCTGGAGCAGGCCGAGGAACTCGAGGACGACGTGTTGCGCAGCGCCGAGGGCCTGCTCTTCGCGCCCGACCGCCTGGTGCGGGTCGGCCCCTTCCTGCTGCCGGTCCACCCCGGATTCCGCTGGCCGGACGACGGTCGGCCCGACCCGGAGTGAAGGGCGGCCCGCCGCGCGCTTGAGGCCCGTCCACGGCGCGCGTATCTTCGCGCCCGAGCGGCGCCCTTCGGCGCCCTGGGAGCGCCCGCCCCGCTCCCCGTCCCCGGTTCGTTCCCGGCCGCGCCATGTCCCGACTCCTCCTCGCCTGCTGCCTGGTCCTCGCGGTCGCCTGCGCCGGCGCTCCGCCGCGGTCCTCGGAAGCGCGAGCCTCCTCCGCGCCCGCGCGCGTCGAGTTCCGCCACCTGCGCCAGAACCAGAAGATGGTGCTGGTCAACCAGGCCCACACCGACCGCGTCGAGTACTACTCGCGCCAACGCTCCGATCTCTCGACCAAGATCGCCACGGACGAGGACATGGACGCCCTGGTCGAGTACCTCCACGGGCAGAGCCGCTTCCTCGAGTACTCCCGGCCCGGCCCCGCGCCGGCCAGCGGCTACATCAAGTACGCCGAGGCGCAGCTCCCGCGGGGCACCTTCCACTGGGGCATCGGCGACCACACGCCCAAGGCCGAGGCCAACGCGTTCCTCGCATGGCAGATGAACTTCATCGGGCTGTGGAATGACGTGGCGCAGCTCCAGAGCGTGTCGAGCGACTTCGAGTTCCGCCCGCCCCCGGCACGACGGGCGGGCCAGCCGTGAGCGGCGACCCGACCCGGGGATCGCGCGGGCGATCCGGGGGGCCGCGCGCGCTGGCCATCGTGCCGGCGCGCCTCGGGTCGACGCGCCTGGCGCGCAAGATGTTGTTGCGCGCGGGCGGCCGTTACCTGTTCGAGGCCACGGCGCGCAACGTCCAGCGCGCGCGCTCGATCGAGGCCTGCGTGCTCGCGGTGGATTCCCCGGAGCTGCTGGCCGCCGCGCGCGAGGTCGGGCTGGAGGCGGTCGAGACCGATCCCGCCTGCCCCAGCGGGACCGATCGCGTGCACCAAGCCCTGCAGCGCCTGCTGGCGGCCGGGCGCGGCCCCTACGACGTCGTGCTCAACGTGCAGGGCGACGAACCCGAGCTCGCGCCCGCCGACCTCGACGCCCTCGTGGCGGCCTTCGCCGACCCGGAGGTCGAGCTCGCGACCCTGGCCGGAGAGCTCGCCGACCCCGCGGAGGCCCACGCGACGAGCGTCGTGAAGGTCGTCGTCGACGCGCGCGGGGACGCGCTCTACTTCTCGCGCGCCGCCCTGCCCTCGGACGCCCACGCCCGGCCCGGCGCGGACGTGCGCTCCGCCCGCCGCCGCCACGTGGGGGTGTATGCCTTCCGCCCCGCGGCCCTGGTGCGCTTCTGCGCCTTGCCCGAGGGGCGCCTCGAGCGCATCGAGAACCTGGAGCAACTGCGCTGGCTCGAGGCCGGCGGCCGGATCCGCGTCCTTTCCGCCTCGCACGTGCCGCGCGGGATCGACACGCCCGAGGACTACGCTGCCTACGTCGCGCGCTGCGCCGCCGCGAGCGCCCCACAGGAGGATCGAACCGGATGCCCAAGCACATCTTCGTGACCGGCGGGGTCGTCAGCAGCCTCGGCAAGGGGCTGACCTCGGCCGCCATCGGCCTGATCCTCGAGCGCCGCGGCCTGGCGGTCTCGCTGCAGAAGCTCGACCCCTACATCAACGTCGACCCGGGCACGATGAGCCCCTTCCAGCACGGGGAGGTCTACGTCACCGACGACGGCGCCGAGACCGACCTCGATCTGGGGCACTACGAGCGCTACACGCACGCCAAGCTCACCAAGTCCTCGAACTTCACCACCGGCAAGATCTACTCCAGCGTGATCGCCAAGGAGCGCCGCGGCGACTACCTGGGGCGCACGGTGCAGGTCATCCCGCACATCACCGACGCGATCCAGGAGGCGATCCACGAGGGCGCCCCCGACGACGTCGACGTGGCGATCACCGAGATCGGCGGCACGGTGGGCGACATCGAGAGCCTGCCCTTCCTCGAGGCCGTGCGCCAGTTCGCCCTGGGCAAGCCGCGCGGCGACGTGCTCTTCGTGCACGTGACCCTGCTGCCCTTCCTGCGCGCCTCGGGCGAGATGAAGACCAAGCCCACGCAACAATCGGTGGGCAAGCTGCGCGAGATCGGCATCCAGCCCGACATCCTGATCTGCCGCACCGAGCAGCCCATGACGCGCGAGATGGCGCAGAAGATCAGCCTGTTCTGCAACGTGCGTCCCGAGGGCGTGATCGAGGAGCGCGACGTCGAGCACACGATCTACGAAGTGCCCCTCGACCTGGTGCGCGCCGGGCTCGACCAGCTCATCTGCCGGCACCTGGGCCTGCCGCTCGATCGCGAGACCGAACTCGCCGACTGGAGCGCCATGGTCGAGGAGCTCAAGGGCCTGCGCGAGACGGTCGAGATCGCGGTGGTCGGCAAGTACATCCAACTGCACGACGCCTACAAGTCGATCTACGAGGCCCTGGCCCACGCCGGGTACGCCAATCGCTGCAAGGTCAAGCTGCGCAAGGTGAGCGCCGAGGACGTGCTGGTCGAGGGCGACCGGCTGCTCGAAGGCGCCCACGGCGTCCTGGTCCCGGGTGGCTTCGGCGAGCGCGGCCTCGAGGGCAAGATCCAAGCCATCCGCCACGCGCGGGAGCACGGCCTGCCGTTCTTCGGCATCTGCCTGGGCATGCAGTGCGCGGTGATCGAGTACGCGCGCAACGTGCTGGGCCTCGAGGGCGCGCACACGCTCGAGCACTCGCCCCACAGCCCCCACCCGGTCATCAGCCTGATGAGCGACCAGCGCGACGTCGACAAGGGCGGCACGATGCGCCTGGGGGCCTACGACTGCGAGCTCGCGCCCGGGTCCCTGGCCCAGCGCCTGTACGGGACGGCGCTCGTCTCCGAGCGCCACCGCCACCGCTACGAGTTCAACAACGACTACCACGAGCTGTTCAGCGGCTCGGGCCTGCGCCTGTCGGGGCACAACCCCGAGCGCGGCCTGGTCGAGATCGTCGAGCTCGAGGAACACCCCTTCTTCGTGGGCGTGCAGTTCCACCCCGAGTTCAAGAGCCGCCCCCTGGCCCCCCATCCCCTGTTCCAGGGCTTCGTCGCGGCGGCGCTCGGTCGCGCCCGCGGACGGCGCTCGCCGAGCCCACAGGAGGCCCGCGCGTGAACGTCCGCACCGCCGCCGACGTGCCGCTCCCGGGGGGCCACTTCCGGCTCTTCGTGCAGCGTCTGGGGCTGATCGGCCTGCAATCCCTGGGCCTGATCGAGAACCCGCTCACGCGCACGCAGAACGTGAACCTCTCCACCGCGCGCATGACGCTCGACGACCTGCACATGCTGCGCGACAAGACCGCGGGCAACCTGGAGCCCGACGAGTCCGCGCACCTCGACAAGCTGATCGACGACCTCGAGCACGCCTACCGCTCGGTCGCCGCCGCCACGCCCGAGTGAGGCGCGGCCGCGCCCCATGCCCTCCCCCTCCAGCGCCCGCCGCGTCGCCCTCGCCCTGGCGGCCTTCCTCGACTCGCCGCGGGCCAAGGTCCCGGGAGTCGATGCGCGCGACGTGCGCCGCGTGGTCGAGGCCTTCCTGGGCGTCGCCTTCGACGAGCTCGGCAAGGCACCCCAGCACTTCGACGGCGAGGACCTGCGCGCGGCGCTCCTCGAGGGCCTACCCGGCCGCCTGCGGCCCCGGGATCCGGCGGCGGAGCACCTCCCCGAGTTGCTCGAGCGCTACCTCGAGCACCTCGCGGAGAGCGAGGTCGTGCTGGGCCTCTTCGAGCTGCGCCGCGCCCTGGCCGAACACGCCCCAGCGCTGGTCGAGCGCGTGCGATCGGGCGCCAACGCGGAGCGCCGCACCGCCGTCCCCAGCGATCCGTTCGTGCACCGCGCCGACAAGACCGGCCGCAACGACCCCTGCCCCTGCGGCAGCGGCAAGAAGTTCAAGAAGTGCCACGGGGCCTGAAACCGCGGGCGAGCGCTTCGCGGAACGACCGCGGCGCGCCCTGGGAGGGACGCGCCGCGGAGTTCTCGGACCTGCGGGGAACGCCGTTCAGCGATAGGCCGGCAGGCCGGTCAGCTCGTGGCCGATCGCCAAGGTGTGGATGTCGTGCGTGCCCTCGTAGGTGTAGACCGACTCGAGGTTGCACATGTGGCGGCCGACCTGGTACTCGAGGCTGATGCCGTTGGCGCCCAGCATGTCGCGGCAGACCCGCGCGACCTCCAGGGCGATGTGCACGTTGTTGCGCTTGCCCATCGAGACCTGCTGGGGGGTCAACTTGCCGGCGTCCTTCAGCTTGCCCAGGCGCAGGGCCATGAGCTGGCCGAGCGTGATCTGGGTCGCCATGTCGGCCAGCTTCTTCTGCGGGATCTGGAGCCCCGCCAGCGGCTTGTCGAACACGATGCGCTGCTTGGAGTACTGCAGGGCCTCGTCGAAGCAGGACAACGCGGCGCCCAGCGCGCCCCAGGCGATGCCGTAGCGGGCCTGGGTCAGGCAGCCCAGGGGCGCCTTGAGGCCGTTGCCCTCGGGCAGGCGCAGCGCTTCGGGCACGCGCACGTCCTCGAGCACCAGCTCGGAGGTCACCGACGCGCGCAGGCTCCACTTGTGTTTCTGCTCGGGCGCGCTGAAGCCGGGCGTGTCGGCGGGCACGATGAACCCGCGGATGCCCTCCTCGGCCCGCGCCCAGACGATCGCGACGTGGCAGCCGGTGCCGTTGGTGATCCACATCTTGCGGCCGTTCAGCACCCAGTCGCCGCCCTTCTTCACCGCCACGGTGCGCATGCCGCCCGGGTTCGAGCCGAAGTCGGGCTCGGTCAGGCCGAAGCAGCCGATGGCTTCGCCGCTGGCGAGCTTGGGCAACCACTCCTGGCGCTGGGCCTCGCTGCCGTAGGCGAAGATCGGGTACATGACGAGCGAGCCCTGCACCGAGCAGAACGAGCGCAGCCCCGAGTCGCCGCGCTCGAGCTCCTGGCAGATCAACCCGTAGGCGACGTTGTCGAGGCCCGCGCAGCCGTACTTCTCCGGCAGGTTGGGACCGAAGACGCCCAGCTCGGCCAGCTCGGGCACGAGCTCGTGGGGGAAGGTGCCGGCCTCGAAGTGCTCCATGGCGCTGGGCAGGAAGCGCTCGCTGACCCAGGCGCGCACGGTGTCGCGCACCATGCGCTGGTCTTCGGTGAGTTCTTCCTCGAGGGCCAGGAAGTCGAGCTGGCGGAAGGGTTCCATCGTCGTGCGGGGGCCAAGGGTCGGCCGCGGGGCGGCGGAGGGGCGCTCCCGCGGGGGCGGGGGCGCTGGTGGAGACCCGGCATTCTAGCCCCACGGCGGCTCGCGGCGCTTCCCCGTGCAGCCCTTCCCTCGATCGGCGCTCCGGGCGATGCTGCGCAGCCCCCGGCGCGCGCGACGCGCGGTCGCGGCCGGCCCTCGGCCCCTGCCCTCGCCACCCACCCGATGGCCGTCCTGCCCTGTCCCCTGTGCGGCTACGACGCGCCCGGGAACGGCTGCGAGCACTGCGGCCGGACGGCGCGCGAGCCCTCGCTCGCCGCGCCGCCCCCGGGGCCATTGGAAGAGCTGCTCGCGGGCCTGTGGGCCCTGCCGAAGGGGCTGGGGCTGCTGCTGCGCACGCCGCGCACCAAGCGCCTGCTCGTGCCGCCGCTGCTGCTGACGCTGGCCGCCTTCGGCGCGCTCTTCGTTTGGTTCTCCGAGCGCCTCCAGGCGTTGCTCGAGGCCGCGCGTCTGGGCGACCCCGAGCATCTCGGGTTGGGCGAGGGCTGGTGGGCGGGGCTCGCGCGCTGGGTCGTGGAGCACGGCCTGCTCGCCTGGACGGCCAGCCTGGGGGCCTGGGCGCTGTTCGTGCTCGCCGCGGGCATCGTGGGCTACTACACCTTCTCGATCGTGTACGAGGCCCTCGCGGGCCCCTTCCTCGACGAGCTGCAGGCGCGCTTCGAGGCGCGTTGGTTCGGCGCCGACCCACGCGCCGCGATCGAGCGCCCGACCGACATCCCGCGGGCGCGCTGCGTGCAGCGCTCGGCCCTCGCCGCGCTGCCCGCCCTCGCCTTCCTGGCCCTCGCCTGGAACCTCTCGGGGCCGCCGGCGTGGCTGGCGCTGCTGGGCGTGCCGGGTTCCTTCGTCGCCGTCGGGCGCCTCGACCGCGAGTACGGCAAGTGGCTCGCGTGGGTGGCGCGCGTCGAAGGCCGCGCCCTGCTGATCAGCTTCGAGGCGGCGGCGGTGACGGGCCTGCTCCTGTTGCTCTTCCTGCCCCTGCAACTGGTCCCGGGCATCGGCTGGGCGCTCTTCGTGCCCGCGGCCGGCTTCGCCACCGCGATCACGCTGCTCGACATCCCGGCCTCGCGGCGCCAGTGGAGCCTGCGCCAACGCCTGCGCTTCGTGCGCCTGCATCCGCTCGCCCTGACGGCCTTCGGAGCGGTGGCGGGGCTGGTCTTCGTCGTGCCGCTCGTCGGCCCGTTGCTGATGGTCCCGGCGGCCTCGATCGGCGGGCAGTGGCTCCTGTGCCGCCTGGACAAGAACGGACTCCGACCGGCCGGGGAGCGCCGCGCGCCGCGCTCCGCCGGGGGCGGCGTGCCGGCGCCCTGAGGGCCCTCCCCCGGCCCGCCCACGGGGGCCTTCGTTTCCCCGGCGGATCGTGCCATCCTCGTGGCGCCCATGAGCCCGATCCAGGTCCACGCGGCCGAGACGTTGCAGCTCGGCCCGAGCTTCCTGCCCGAACTCCGCCGGCGCCTGCGCGCCGAGGAGCGCGCGCCGCTCGACCTCAGCTTGGTGGCCCCGGTGCACGACGAGGAGGAGAACCTCGCCGAGCTGCACCGGCGGGTCGTGGCCGCCTTCGCGCAGCGAGAGGAGCGGTGGGAGCTGATCCTGGTCGACGACGGCAGCCGGGATCGCTCGGCGGGCGTGATCGCCGAGCTCGCCGAGCGCGACCCGCGCGTGGTGGGCGTCTTCTTCCAGCGCAACTGCGGCCAGACCGCGGCCATGGCCAGCGGCATGTTGTTGGCCGCGGGTCGGCTGGTGGCGACCCTCGACGCCGACCTGCAGAACGACCCCGGCGACCTGCCGGCGATGATCGACGCCCTGGGCGAACACGACGCCGTCGCGGGCTACCGCCAGCGGCGCCGGGACACGCTCGTGCGGCGCGCCTCGTCGCGGATCGCCAACGCCATCCGCAATCGCATCTCGGGCGACTCGATCCGCGACACCGGCTGTTCGCTCAAGCTCTTCCGCGCCGAGGCGCTGCAGGTCCTGCCCTTCTTCGAGGGCATGCACCGCTTCCTGCCGACGCTCCTGCGCTACCACGGCTTCTCGGTGGTCGAGCACCCCGTCGGGCACCACCCGCGCACGGCCGGGCGCAGCAAGTACGGCATCCGGAACCGTGCGCTGCGGGCCTTGAAGGACCTGCTCGCCGTGCGCTGGATGCGTCGGCGGCTGGTGCGCGTGCCGATCGCCGGCGTCACCCCGAGCTACTCGCGGGGGACCCAGGCGCCGTGATCTGGACCGTGCTCGGGGCGCTGGGCGCGGTCTGTTTCTTCTCCCGCTTCCTGATCCAGTGGCTCGCCTCCGAGCGCGCCAAACGCAGCGTCTCGCCGCGTTCGTTCTGGTGGTTCTCCCTGGCGGGCTCGATCCTCCAAGGGGCAGCCGCCCTGGCGCAGCGCGAGTGGGTGCTCGTGCCGGGCTTCCTCGTCAACGGCTCGATCTACGTGCGCAACCTCGTGCTGGCGCACCGGCCGGGCGGCTCGCGCCTGGGCCCGGTCCCCGCGGCGCTGATCGGCCTGCTGGCCGGCCTGGGGCTCATCCTGCTGCGCGGAGGGACGCCGGAGGACAGCACCGGAAGCCCGCCTTGGATCCTCCTGGCCGGTGTCCTGGGCCAGGTCGTGTGGAGCGTGCGCTTCCTGGTGCAGTGGTACTTCACCGAGCGCCGGGGCACGAGCTACTTCCCGCTCGCGTTCTGGTGGATCACCCTCGCCGGCGCCGGCCTCAACCTGCTCTACACCGCGAGCCTGGTGGAGAGCAGCGGCGCCTCGCGCCTGATCTTCTTCGTCTCCTACCTTCCGACGCCGCTGTACCCGATCCGCAACCTGATGCTGGAGCATCGACGTCGTCGGGGCGCTCCCGCCACCGCGGCCCAGCCGCGGAACGACTGAGCGCCCCCCTGGCGGGAGCCAGGGGGGCGCTCGTGTGCGACGTCGAGGGGTCGCTAGGGGACCCTCCTCGTCCTGGGCGGCGCCTCAGACGCTGTCCTTGAGCGCCTTGCCGACGCGGAAGCCCACTCGCCGACCGGCGTCGATGCGGATGGGCTCGCCCGTCTGAGGATTGCGGCCGAGCCGCGCTTTGCGGGACTTGACCTCGAAGGTCCCGAACCCCGTCAGCGTGACCGACTCGTCCTCCTGTAGACCCCGACGGATGCCCTCGAGGACGGTGTCCACCAACCGCTGAGCCTGAAGCCTGGACGTCACCAGCTCACCGGCGACGTAGGCGACGAGGTGGCTCTTGTTCACGGCGGGCTCCTCGGGCTCCGTGCGTGGGATGGGTCGCTGGATCAGGCCGGCGCGGAGGTCGCGCGACGGGTGGCCTTCTTGCGGCCCTTCTTCTTGGCGGCCTTCTTGCGGCCGGCCTTCTTGGTCGCCTTCTTGGTCGCCTTCTTGGCGGCCTTCTTGCGGCCCTTCTTCTTGGCGGCCTTCTTGGTCGCCTTCTTGGTCGCCTTCTTGGTCGCCTTCTTGGCGGCTTTCTTACGGCCGGCCTTCTTGGTCGTCTTCTTGGTCGCCTTCTTGGCGGCCTTCTTGCGGGTGGCTTTCTTGGCCATGAGAGGAAGTCTCCTTGGACGTGTTTGGTGTAGACGTTGGCGCCCCAGGGGCGCCGGGTCCACGACATCAAGCGATCCATCGGCGCTCGGACGGAACGGCTTGCCAGCCATCCGCGAAACTTTTTGCGGCGCGTTGAAGTTCTGCCGTCCGCGGAGGCGCCCGAACCCATCTCGACGGTCCGCGCAAGGGCGTGGCGGAGCGCGACCGAAGCCGCTCGCGCCGAGACCGAGAGCCATCGCGAGCGAGCCTGGCGAGGCCCTCGCCGGCGTTCTGGGCGCGGCCCGATCGAAGGACGGAAGTCCCTGCTAGGCACCGAGTTACGCCCACGGCGCAGGATCGGTCCAAGACCCGCGGAGGGGCCCGTCGAGGTCTGCGCGCCACGCGTCGCGCGCTGCGCGCAGCTCGGCGCGCGGGCCTCTCGCGACGCGCAGCGGAGCCCTCCGATGGGGACTTTCCACCCTTCTCGAAAAGCACCCCGTTCCTTCCCATGTCTTGGAAACGAGACATGCAAGGTCCTGCGCGAGGCCGTCACGACAGGCTCGGCGCGTGCATCCGAGGGCTGCCGCATCGGCGCGCCACCCACTGACATTCCACATGCCGCAATGCCTGCGAGCTAGGCGAGCGCGCAGATACGAGGGCCCGGCGCGGGGAGTCCGACCGACGTCTCCACCCTCCGAGCGGATCGCGGGTCGCCCTTCGTGGCCCGGACGGAGGGGGAGCGCGCGTCCCGCGAGCACGGCTCGCGAGCCGCAGGAGCACCGGGGGGGCGGCGGGTCGCGCGGCGGCCGAGGGGCTCCCTCCAGCGGGTGCCCATCAACGCAGCGAGCGCTCCCTGGCGACGGCCGTCGCCGGGGAGCGCTCGCCGAGTCGTGCTGCGGTCAGACCGCGACGCTGCTGCGGGGAGCCTTCTGCACGCGGCCGCTCTTGATGCAGCGGGTGCAGATCTTCACGCGCTGCACGCGGCCGTCGACGAAGGCGCGCACGCGCTGGATGTTCGGCTTGAAGGTGCGCTTGGAGTGGCCGGTGACGTTGAGGCCGACGCCGCCCTTCTTCTTGGGGAGACCCCGACGGGAGACGGAGCCGCCGAAGACGGTCCCTTTGGCGCAGTAGTCGCAGACGCGTGACATCGCTCGATGCTCGGTGCTCGGGGTGGACCCGGCCGGTGCGGGCGGGCCATCGGGCCCAGCCCGGGCGGGGGGCCGGGGTGGAGGGGCGAAGAGCCTAGCCAGGCCGCCGGGAGCACGCAACCCCGGCCGCATCCGGGCGCCGAACGGGGCCTCAGGGCCAGCGCCCGCATCGCCCGCAGCCCGGCGGGCCCTGCCCAAAGGGGGCGGGCCCGGGCCGCCGCGGGCGCCGGGCCGAGCGCGCACCGACCCCTCCCCCACCGCTCCGGCGGGGAGCGGCGGCGGGGAGCGGTGGCCTCAGAAGAGGCGATCGAGGGCCGCCGCCGCGCTGCGCGAGAAGTCGTCGGAGAGGTTCTCCGCGTCGGGCGGGGCCGTGCGCGCGTCCATCTCCTCCAGGATCTCGCCCAGGCGGCGCAGGGTCTCCTGGCAGTAGAAGCGCACGAGGCCCAGGTTGGTGCGGTCGTCGAACACGATCGCGAACAGCGCGCGGTCGCCCACCAGGCCGACCTGGATGCTGTCGCGCTGGCCCTGGTGGAAGAGTTGCGAGAACTCGTCCTCCCCCAGCAGGCGGGCCATCTCGCGCGTGGCGGCGAAGGAGCCCGCCATCAGCGCCGCGATCGAGTCGATCGAGCCGTGGATGGCCTCGCCGCGGCGGGTCACCAAGTGCCCCTCGCGATCGATGACCAGCGCGGCACGGGCCTTCGACATCTCGAGGAAGCCGTCGAGCTCCTGGTGGATGCGGTCGATGTCCTGGGCGTAGAAGACCAGGCGGTTCTCGCGCAGCATCTTGTCGGTCTTCATGGCTTCTCCTCCTACAGGTACGACAGCACGACGGTGCCGATCGCGGCGCCCACGATCACGGATCCCCCGACGATGAGCGCCGTGGCGAGGGCGCTGCGCTTGCCCGCTCCCGGGGGCATCGGCGTGGAGAGGGCGGTCGCGTGGGGCGCGATCGCGGGTTGCGCCTGGACGCCGCGCCCGCGCGGCGGAGCCACGGGGACGCCCTCCGCGTCGGCTTGCATCAGGTGCGCGGGGGCCTGGGCCCGCCCCGCCGCCGGTCGCGCGGCGCCGGGGCGTTGGGGCTGGGCGCCGCGCTGTTGGGCACGGGGCGCTGCCGCGGGGCCGCGGGCGGCGGCGGGCGCGTTCGCCTGCTGCTGGAGCGGCGGCGCGGGCGGCGGCTGCGGCATGCGGGCCGCGGCCTGGGGCCGCGGCGCGTTGGTCGTTCCTTCACCCGCACGGGTGATCGGACGGGCCAGGCGCAGGGAGTTCGGATCGACCGCGGCCGCTTGGGCCGGGGCCTGCGCGCGGCTGACCGCGAGCTCGGGCTCCGGGGCCGCGGCGGGTTGGGCCGGGGCGGGCTGGGCGAAGGGCGCGGGCGGCTCGAGGGTCGCGCGCTGCGCCGCGGGCGGCGCGTGGAAGCCGGTCTGCGCCAGGCGCGGCGGGGCCTCCTGGGCCGAGCTGCCGGCCGCGGCCGTGCCCTGCTGGACGCGGTGGATGTGCTCGATGACGCAGGCGGCCAGGGCCTTGAGCGTCGGGAAGACCCCCTGCCCGGTGTTGGCGATGCCCTCGAAGGAGGGCGCGCCGTAGGGGTTCAGCAGGGCGTCGAGGTCCTCGACGCTCATCGCGTCGGGCAGGTCGCGCTTGTTGTACTGGATGACGAGCGGCAGGTCCTCCAGGCTCCGGCCGTACTCGGCCAGGTTCTCCTGCAGGTTGCGCATCGACTCGAGGTTCTCCTCCTGCATCGACGCCGAGGAGTCGGCCACGAACACCACGCCGTCCACGCCCTGCAGCACGAGCTTGCGCGTGGAGTTGTAGTAGACCTGGCCGGGCACGGTGTAGATCTGGAAGCAGGTGCGCATGCCCGCGACCGTGCCCAGGTCCAGCGGCATGAAGTCGAAGAACAGCGTCCGATCGCCGTCGGTGCTGATGCTCGTCAGCTCGCCGCGGTTGTTCGAGGGGGCGCGCTGGTGGATCACCTCCAGGTTCGTCGTCTTGCCGGACATCCCCGGTCCGTAGTAGACGATCTTGGCGTTGACCGTGCGTTGGGCGAAATTGATCTGGACCATGGGCTATCGCTCCCCTGCGAATCCGGGGACTTCGGTGGGTTCGTGGACGTTCCCGATCGTGGTGGAGAGCTGGGAATCGCTCCGCCCCGGGAGGGCGGCCGCGGGCTCCATCGAGTGGTTCCGACGCAGGACGCGCTGCACGCGGGCCACGGCGGCTTCCATCGGCACGCGCAGGTCCTCCGGCTGGAGTCCGCGCTCGAGGATCACGAGCAGCAGGCTGCCCGGGGACTGCATGATGGCCAGCGTGCCGTGGGCGGCGCGCAGGACGACGTAGCGGGGTGCGTCCCAGGTGAGGGGATCGATCGCGCGGCGCAGATCCCCCATCAGGCTCACGGCGAGCCCGGAGAGGGCATCGACGTCGTCGGTGGAGGGGTTCGGCCCGCTGCCGCGGCCCGAGAGCTCGGCGTCGATCGAGTCGCGCGCGGCGATCGGCACGCCGTCCTCGGAGACCAGCAACGCCTTGCGGACGCCCGCGATGCGGGTCAGGGGATCCAGGACTTCCTTCACGCCTCGACCTCCTTCGAATCGGGACAGGCGCCGGCCAGTTGGGCCACGCGCTGCTCGACGCGTTCGTTCATCCGTCCTTCGCACCACAGCGCCGCGCCACCGACCTCGCCGGTCGCGAGCAGCAGGGTGCCGAACGTGCCTTCGATGCGCAGATCCAGGGCGCGCCCCAGGCCGAGCCGGCGCGCCGCCGTGCGGGACGATCCGACGAGCTCGCGCACCGAGCGGGCCATGCGTTCGGCGGTCGCGCCCTTGGGCCCCTGCACGAGCGCCGTGCCGCCGCGCACGTAGAACGCGCCGCGCACGCCGGGCTCCTCGCTGAGGCTCTGCAGCTCGGGCCGCACCGAGCGCACGACCGGTTGTTCGCGCTCGACCTCGGGCTCCTCGTCGACCAGGCGCCCCGTCAGCTCGACCTGCCGCATGGCCTGGTCGAGCTTGGGCGCGCGCTCGGCCTGGGCGCAGATCGTGCGGAAGCGCGCCTCGAGGCTCGGATCGCCGGGGTGCAGCTCGAGCAGGCGCGCGACCGTGGTGCGCGCCTCGAGCCAGGCGCCGCAGCGACTGGTCAGGTCGAGCAGCCGCCGGAGCGGACGCTCGTCGCCCGTCATCGAGCGCACCGACTCGTCGAGCAGCTCGTAGGCGCGCAGGCCGTCGTCCCGGCGCCGGTCGGCGTAGAAACGTTCCTGCGCGACCAGGGCGCGCTGGAGCAGGGCCTCGGGCTCGCCCGTGGCCTGGAACCACTCGTCGGCGACCTGCTCGGCGCGCGCGATGCGCCCCGAGCGCAGGAAGAGCTCGCTGAGCTCGCGCCACAGGGCAGGACGCGGGGCCCGCGCCAGCTCGCGGGCGAGCTCCTTGATGCGGTCCTCGCGCAGCAGCTCGCAGGCACGGTCGTAGAGGCGACGCAGCTCGGCGTTCGCCTTGTGGACCTCGAGGCCCTCCTCGCAGACCGTCCGGGCCTCCTCCAAGCGGCCGGCCGTGACGCACGATCGCGCCAGCTCGAGGTAGTTCTCGGCCGACGGATCCTGCGCCAGCTTCTTGCTCGCGACGCGGGCCCGGGTGCGGGACAGGAATCGGGTGATCATCGTTCGGAACGCTCCAACCAAGCCTCGATGGCCTGCATGTCGGCGACCAGCCGCGGACGGTGCTCCCAGTTGGGAGCGCTGAGCGCGAAGGCCTCCTGGAAGTGGGAGAGGGCCTCCTGGAGTTCGCCGCGCTCGACGGCCCCCAGGCCCTGCTCGCGGGCGGCCTCGGCCCGGATCCGGTCCTGCTCCTGCTGCTCGCGGCGTTCCTTGGCGAGCTGGGCCTCGTGGGCCGCGAGCCGATCGATCTCGCGCCGCAGCTCGCTGCGCTCGGTCTCGGCCCGGAACATGCCGGTCCAGACCACGGCGCGCTCGCCGAACGCCTCGACGTCCTGCAGGCGGCGCCGGTGGGCCGCCAGGTCGCCGGGGATGGCCGCCGGCAGGGCCGCGAACTCACCGATCAGCCCGTGCTCGCGCACCGCGACCCCGGCCAGCGCGGCCGAGACCAGCAGGCACAGCAGGGCGATGAAGCGCGCGCGCCGCGAACGGGCACGCTTCTGCAACCCCTGGTAACGCAGGTCGCGGATCATGCGCGCCACGTCCCGGCGGTTGCGGTCCTGCAGCAGGATCTCTTGCAACCACGGGATGGCTTCCTCGATCCGGCCCTGGGCGATCAGGGCTTCGGCCTGCTGCATGCAGCGATCCACGACCACGTCGGCCTCACCGTTTCGGCGCATGTGACGACCCAGCTCCTGCTCGAGGCCGCGCTCCCCAGGCATGGAATGGACGAGCAGGTCGAGGAGCGAGCGCGCGCGCTCCGGCTCTCCGGCTTGCTCGAGCAGCAGCGCCAGGCGCCGGCCTTCCTGCGGGATCGAGACTCCGTAGCGTTTGACGACGTTCGGGTGGGCGAGGCCCAGGATCAGCAGCGCCTCGAGCAGGCGCAGGTTGCCCGGCGACTCGCACAGGGCCTCGACCAGTGCCTTGCCGAAGGCCTTCGCGGTCCGGGTGTCGAACTCGACCGCGGCCCGCTTCAGTTGTTCCTGGATGCCGACGTCGGAGCTCGACGCCCCCTCGATCGGGCCCGTCAGGGCCTCGACCACGTCATCCAGGAACTGCCTCTTCTCCTCGACCGAGGTCACCACGTCTCGAAAAGCCTCGATGTCTGTTGCGGCGGGTGCCCCTCACGGCGAGGGGTCGGGCGAACGGCGCCGACCCTGGGGAGACCCCGGGGCGGGCCCCCCGCTCTATCGAGCCCGGCGGTTCGCACCCTGAAGCCCAATCCGCTCCCGCGTGGCCGCTCCCAGCCCTGCCGAGAACGGTCGCGGCGGCCCCCCGGCCCGTCCGGCGACCCGCGTTGGATCGCCGCACGCACCGGAGGGCCGCCGCTCGCGCCGCGCCCGGGTCGGGCTCAGCGCTCGGGGGTGAAGACCAGCACCCCCGCCGTGTTGCCGGCCGGGTCGGATAGTCCGCCCGCCAGGGTCAGGGTCGCGCCGATGCCCAGGGGCGCCGAGAGCACGACCCGCGCGGCGTCGTGCTCGAGCACCTGGACCTCGAGCACCGACGGGCCGCCGCTGGCGGTCCAGTTCCCCGCCGTCCCGACGAAGGCGCCCTGCACCTGCTCGCTGAACTGCACGTCGACCACCTGGCCGAACTCGTCGGCGCGCCAGTTGACGAAGGACGCCGCCACGCCGGGCGCGGTGGTGTCACCGCCGACCGCCCCGCCCAGGCTCACGCCGCCAGCGGAGATCGCATTGCCGCTCCAGTCGGCGACGTTGCGCACGGTGACGTTCACGGGCTGACTCGGGTCGAGGGACACGCCGGAGGCGAGCTCGAAGACGACCGTCAGGGTGTCGCTCCGCCAGTAGGTGACGGCGCCCAGCAGGTCGACCGGCTGGCCGCCGTTGGTGACGGTGTAGTTCGCCGCGTCCAGGGCGCTGTCCGGATCGACGGACTCGTCGAAGGACACCCGCAGGAGGTCGCCGCCGAAGCCCGGCGTGGCCACACCCACCACGCCGGCGAGCAGGGGCGCCTGGGCGTCCGCCACGGCGACGTTCCGCGTGATCACGCCCGAGGCGTTCCCGGCGCGGTCGGCGAGGGTCAGGTCCACCTGGAACCCGGCCGAGACCGGGCCCGGGAAGGTCACGCGCACGACGCGCGGCGAGAGCACGGTCGCCTCGGTCGCCAGCGTGCCGCTGTCGTAGTCGTAGGCGCTGGGGTCGGCCGCACTGAGCTCGTCCAAGGCCTCGTTCGCGAAGACCAGCAGCGAGTTGGGATCCGACGGGTCGAGGCGCACGTCCGACAGCCCGACCTGGGGCGGAACGGCGTCGCCGCCGACCGGGAGGTTGGGCTCGTCGAAGGGGACGACGCGCTCCACGCCCTGGGCCGAGCGCACGTCCTGGATGCCGATGTCGTACTGCTCGGCGGCCTGGAGATCGACCCCCGCGGCGCGGCCGAGGAGCACGCTCACCGTGCGCAGGCCGTCGAACGAGAACTCCGCGTCCTCGAGCGAGACCGGGTGGCCGCCCGTGGTCAGGGTGTAGTTGGAGGGCTCGAGCAGCCTCCAGGGGCTCATCGGCACGTCGAAGACGAAGGTGATCTCGTCGTTGGCCTCGCCGCTGACGGCGGTCAGGACCGAGAAGCCGACGTCGAACGAGGGCACGGTCGAGTCCTCGGCCTCGAGCGCCACCCCGAGCTGCGGGAACATCGGGTTCCCGGCGCGGTCGGCGAGACCGTACACGTCGAGCGTGTCGCTGAGGTTCACCAGGAAGCCGTAGGTCAGGCGCACGCCCAGACCGTCCTCCAGGGTCGTCGCCGAGGAGGGCAGGCCGCGCTCGACCAAGCCGTCCCACAGCGTGTAGCGCGTCCCGGTCGGGTTGGTGGAGGCGTCGTAGAGGTCGTCCGTGAAGGCGCAGGGCTCGCTGAAGCGCAGCACGATCTGGTTCGTCTGCACGGCGTCCCGCCAGGCGCTGACGAGCGTCGGGCGCGTGTTCTCGAAGTCGACCTCACCGTCGAACGTGCCGGTGACGATCGCGTTGCCGGCGATGTCGCGCGCACCCGTGACGGTGACCTGGAAGTCGGAGTCGCGCTGCAGGTCGAGATCGCCGCTGTCCAGGGTCAGGATCAGCCGGCGATTCCCCGCGTCGTAGTCGAAGCTGCAGCCACTGACGTCGAAGAAGGTCCCGACCGGCGACTCGAAGGTCCAGTTGGCAGGATCCTCGACGTCGTCCGCCACCATGTCGTCGTTGAAGGTGACGACGATCGTGTCGTCGTTCGCGCCTTCGTTGGCCGTCGCCGTGGCCAGGACGATCCCGGGGGCGGTGGTGTCGGTGCTGGTCAGCACGATGCCGATCTGGGGCGCGGACATCGCGTTGCCCGCCAGGTCGACGAGGTTGTCGACCGTGAGGGTCACGAGCCCGGGCACGGCCACGGCGTCGAGGGACAGGCGCACGACCGTGCCGTTCGGCAGCAGGCTCGCCGAGACGACGCCGATGCCGTTGTCGCTCAGGGTGTAGTTGCCGATCGTCTGGGCCGACGCTTGCTGCACGGCCTCGCTGAGCGTGAGCTGCAGCGTGGCGCCGGAGGGATCGAAGTTGCGGTTCTGGACGGCGCTGGCGACCTCGGGCTCGACGTCGTCGCCGGCGACCTGGCCGGAGAAGTCGTCCGAGAAGGTCTGCCCGTCGACCTCGAGCACGCCCAGGGCCTGCACGCTGAACGCGGTGCCGTTCAGCATGTCGAAGTCGAGCTCGATGGTGAGCGTCTTGGCCAGGAAGTCGTAGGTCAGCACCTGGTCGGCGAGCACGATCGGGTTGCCGTCCACCTCGAGCGACCAGTTGGCCGGGTCCTCGGCGGATTCGACGTCGAAGGCCTGCTCGGTGACCACGACGACGTAGTCGCCGCCGGCGCCCGAGACCGTGACGGCCGCGGGGTCCCCGTCGTAGGCGTTGACGACCGGCGAGGGCTGGCTGACCGCGGTGGGCCCGTTGGGCAGAGCATTGCCGTGGTTGTCGAAGAGGCCGTTCAGGGTGATCTGGTGCACGCCCGGGATGACGGGGCTGGCGAAGGTCACGCGCAAGACCTCGTCGCTGGGCTGCTCGACCGAGACGGCCGCGTTCGGGGAGGGCGCGACGTAGCGACCCAGGCCCTGGCCGATGACCGGGTCCATGGCCTCGTCGAAGGTGAAGTCGACCACGCGGCCGAACTCGTCCTCGGCGAGGTTCTGCTCGGCCGAGACCAAGCTCGGAGCGATCGCGTCGCCGTTGGCGTTGCCGACCACCGCCGTCGCGTTCACGGCCACGTCGGCCACGCTGGTGACGCCGACCGCGCTCAGCTCGAAGCTCGCGTGCAGGTTCGCCAGCGGGCCGAGGACCATCACGAGCGATTGGGTGCCGACGTCGAACGTGAACGTCGAGCCGTCCAGGTCGAGCACGTTGCCCGCCACCTCGAGCTCCCAGTTGGCCGGATCCTCGGCGGTCTCGGGCGCCACGGGCGGACCGCTGAAGGACAGCTCGATCTCGTCCCCGCCCAGCCCCGGCGTCTGGATCGCGCTCTCGATCGTGAACGTCGGCGTGCCGGAGTTGGTGGTCGTGACGGAGCGCCAGGCGTTCGAGAGCCCGGCCACGCCGTTGACGCGCACCTGGTGGCTGGGGGTGACCCGCTCGTCCCAGGTGACGGTGATCGAATTGCCGCTGGGGGTGACGGTCTGGGCCGTCTGGCCGCCGCTCGCCTGCACGTTCGCGGGCGCGATGCCCGGGAAGGCCTGGCTGAAGGTCAGCACGGTCGTGAGGCCCGCGGGGTCGAGGGTCAGGTTCTGGACGGCGCCGTTGACGGTTGCCGGGGCGCTGGAGCCCTCGCCCGTGGAGCAACTCGCGGCGAAGAGGGCCAGGCCGCCCAGGAGGATCCGAGCGATGTGCTTCCCGATGAACATGGTGAGGAGGAGTGCGGGGGCAGTGGGGCACCCCTGCGACCGGCCCGGATCCGATGCGGATGGGGCCTGCCGTGGGGACGGGGCGAGGACGGCGCACCTCGCGCCGATCCGAATCCGTATCGGACGCCCCCCGGCGCGCCTTGAGACGGGGCAGGGCCCGGACCCGAAGTCGGGGCGCGGCCCTCGGGCGCGGCGGGAACGGGGTCCGACCCGCGCCGATCCAAGACTCGCCCCCGCGGGGGCCAGGCCCTCACAGGATCAACAGATCCAGGGCGTGCACGCCGAGGTGCAGGCCGCCCCCGGCCCGCAACGCGGCCTGGGCCCGCACCCGGCTGCCGACGAGCAGCGGGTCGGCCGGGAGCGCCAACTCGAGCCAGGCCCGGCCGGCCGCGTCGGTCGGCCGGGAGTGGATCGCCGCCCCGGCCCGCTCCACGACCAACCGCCCGCCCACGCCCGGGATGGTCTGGGGCGCGGCCGGCCGGCCCAGGAGGAAGAAGGCCCGCGTCGCCCCGTCGCGCCGGGCGGCCAGGCGCAGCGCGCCGCCCGCACGGGGCAGCTCGAGGGCTTCGAGGTCGCGCTCGCCGGTGTCGTACAGGCGCAGCTCGCCCGTCGAGCCGAACTGATTGGCGTGCACGTTCTTGGTGGCCACCACCACGCGCGTGCCGCTGGCGTCGAGGTCGAGGGCCAGGGCGCTGCCCGGCAGGTCGACCTCGAGCAGGCTCGCGCCGCCGTCGCGCTCGAGCAACACGACCTGCGGCGAGCCGGCCCCGTCGCCCCAGCTCGCGAGGGCCACCCGCGCCCCATCGGCGGTCATCCGCAGGACCTGGGGCGCGTTCTGCAAGGCCCCGGCCGGGCTCTGGAAGTCCCGCGTCATGAACACGTGCCCGCGCCGCGCATCGCGCACCTCCAGGCGCAGGAGGCCCGACCCGGCGAGGTTCCACCAGGCGATGGCCAGGGTCGAGCCATCCGCCGAGAGCGCGACGCGCGCCGCGGAGAGCTCCGGCGGCGCGACGATCGGGACGAGGGCCTGGTAGGCGCTCCCCCGGCGCAGGAACACCTGGGCGCGACCGGCGCCGCCCGCGGCCACGAGACCTCCGTCGGCGGAGAGCGCCAGCGCGGCGGGCTCGAAGGCGAGCGTGAAGGAGAGCGGCGCGGCCCCGGGCCCGGGGAGCAGGTGCAACTCCCCGCCGCCGATCAGGGCTCCGACCGCTCCGTCGGCCGAGAGCGCCAGCCCGCGCAGCGCCGCGGCGCCGAGCGTGGTGCGCTCGAGCAGCGTCCCATCGCCGCCGATCCAGCTCACCGTCGCCGCCTGGACGCCGTCGTCGAAGGCCGCGGCCAGCACCCGCTCGCCGCGCGCGTCGACCGCCAGCCGCCCGGGCCCGTTGCCGATCGGACCCAGGTCGAGCGACCACGCGGCCTGGAACGGAGCCCCCGCCGCCGCGGCCAACGGGTCGTGGCGCGTGACCAGCGTGCGCCGGTGCCAGGCGTCGGGCGCGGGCACCTGGGAGAGGGCGAAGAGGCCCGGCTCGAGGGCCGCGGCCGCGACCTCGAGGCTGCCCAGGGCGCCGGCCGCCGTGGGCTCCCAATAGAGCGGTGCCGCGGGGCCGCTGCCCGCGCCGGGCGCCAGCACCACGCGCGACGCCGCGCCCGGTCCCGCGGCCCACACCAGTTGGTCCGCCGCCGCGAAGGCCACCGAGGTCGGGATCCAGGGCTGGTCGAGCGGGGCGGGCAGGGTCCAGCGCAGACCCGGGGTGAAGGGCTGCTGGGCGGCGGCCCGGGCCGGCGTGGGGGCGAGCAGGGTGCCCAGGACGAGCAGCGTCGTCGCGGAGCGGGACGGGCGGACGGCGGGCGAGGCCATGGAGCGGGGTTTCCCGGGGGGAAAGGACCGAACCCCGCGGCCCGTGCCGGGAGGGACCGGGCGCGGCGGGGCGCTGCCCAACCCTATCCCGATCCCGCGGGTGCGGTCGGCGGGCGGTGCGGGCCGGGTTTGGCCCGTGCTCTCCCGCGCGGCGGCGGATACCATCCGGCCCCTCGGAACGAGCGTGGGACCCGTGGGAGAGTCCCGGAGGCGACGAGCCACCGGGCGCCGAAGGGGCAAGCCGGCCAGAACGCCGCGCGAAACTCTCAGGCAAAGAGGACCTGGGTCCCAGGAAGCACCTGAACACCCCGCGGCGCGCCGCCGCGGGCACCGGACAGGGGCGCATGGGCGTAAGCCTCTGCGCCCCTCGTTCGTTCCCGAGGCGCCCGCTCCACGGACCCCCACCCGCGCCCTCGAGCCGCACCCATGAAGCTGACCCCGCTCCACGACATCCACCCCGCGCACGGCGCGCGCCTGGTCGAGTTCGGTGGCTGGCACATGCCGGTGCAGTACGGGCCGATCCTCGACGAGGTGCGCACCGTGCGCGAACGCGCCGGCCTGTTCGACCTCGGCCACATGGGCCGCGTGGCGGTCACCGGCCCCGACGCGACCGCCTACCTCGAGCGCCTCTCGACCAACTTCTGCGCCCGCATCCCCGAGGGCTCGATCCGCTACTCGCTCTTCTGCCAGGCGGACGGCTTTCCGCTCGACGACCTGCTCGTGTACCGCGAGGAGCACGGCTACTACCTGGTCGTCAACGCCTCGAACACCGAGCGCGACCTGGCCTGGATGTGCGAGCACGCGGCGGGCTTCGACGTGCACCTCGACAACCAGACCTCCAACACGACCATGATCGCGCTGCAAGGGCCGCTGGCCCAAGCGGTGCTGCAGCCCCTGGTCGAGCGCGACCTGAAGGAGATCGGCTACTACCGCTTCGGCTTCGCCACCGTGTTGGGCGTCGAGAACGTGCGCCTCTCGCGCACCGGCTACACGGGCGAGGACGGCTTCGAGATCTACTTCGCCAACCACCAGGCCGAGCCCATGTGGAACGGCATCCTGGAGGCCGGGCGCGCCGCGGGGGTCGAGCCCTGCGGCCTGGGAGCGCGCGACACCCTGCGCCTCGAGGCCGGCATGCCGCTCTACGGCCACGAGATCGACGAGACCCACCACCCGGTCGAGGCCGGGCTCGACTTCGCCATCTCGTTCGCCGAGGCCAAGGGCGACTGGATCGGGCGTGCGGCCCTGCTCGCCGCCCGCGAGCACCCCACGCGCCGCCTGGTGGGCCTCACCACCGACGGCAAGCGCGTGCCGCGCCAGGGCTACGCCCTCTTCGCCGGCGACCAGCAGGTGGGCGAGGTCGTCTCCGGCGCGGTCTCCCCGACCCTGGGCACGAACATCGGCTCGGCCTACGTGCGCCTCGACCAGGCGCAGGCGGGCACCGAGCTCGAACTCGAGGTCAGCGGGAAGCGCCAGCCGTGCGTCGTGCGCGGACTGCCGTTCTACTCGCGGACCCGCAAACAGAAGAGCTGAACCCGGGCCGGCCGCGCCGACCCTTCCCCTGCAACCCCTGAACAGCAACGCCCCAACGATGCGTCCGAACGATCGCCTCTACCTCGAGAGCCATGAGTGGGTCAAGATCGAAGGCAACACGGCCCTGGTCGGCATTACCGACTTCGCGGTCAACGAGCTGTGCAGCGGGAACGAGGGCGACCTCGTGTACTGCGACCTGCCCGCGGTGGGCCGCAAGCTGCAGGCCGGCGGCACCTTCGGCGAGATCGAGTCGGTGAAGGCCGTGGCCGACCTCAACTCGCCCGTCGCGGGCGAGGTGATCGAGGTCAACAACGCCATCGAGGAGCACCTCGAGATCCTCTCCGGCGACCCCTGGGAACAGGGCTGGCTGATCAAGATCAAGCTCGACGACAAGAACCTCGACGGCCTGATGGACGCGAAGGCCTACGAGGAGTTCCTCACCAAGCAGCACTGAGCCGAGCCCGGTCGCGCGGGCCCTTCTCTCCGCGCGCCGTCGTACGCCGCTCCGTCCCCCCGGATCCCAGCGATGCCCTTCATCCAGAACACCCCCGCCGACCGCGAGGAGATGTTGCGGGCCGTCGGCCTGCGCACCCTCGACGAGCTCTTCGCGCACATCCCCGCCGAGATCCGCCTGCGCGAGCCCCTGCCGCTCCCGGCCGGGATCGCGGAGAACGAGCTGCGCGACGAGCTGGCCGAGCTCGCCTCCTGGAACACGACCCCCGAGAAGGGCTCGTTCCTGGGCGCGGGCCTGTACCGCCACTTCATCCCGACCGTGGTCGACTCCCTGCAGGGGCGCCACGAGTTCGTGACGGCCTACACGCCCTACCAGCCCGAGGCCAGCCAGGGCACCCTGACGGCCTTCTTCGAGTTCCAGACCATGGTCGCGGAGCTGTGCGGCCTCGAGGTCGCCAACGCCTCGATGTACGAGGGCTGCTCGGCCGCCGCCGAGGCCGTGATGATGGCCACGACCATCGTGCGCGGCCGCAAGAAGGTGGTCGTGTCGAAGGCCGTGCACCCGCACACCCGCGCCGCGATCGACACCTACGTGCACCGCACGCGGCTCGAGGTCGTCGAGGCCCCGGTGGGCCCCGACGGGCGCACGGACCTTGCGGGCCTGCTCGACGCGGACACCTGCGCGCTGGTGGTGCAGAGCCCCAACTTCCTGGGCGTGATCGAGGATCAGGCCGCCCTCGCGCGGGCCGCCAAGGACGTCGGCGCGGTCTCGGTCGCCTGCGTCTACCCGATCGCGCTGGGCCTCCTGCAGAGCCCCGGCGAAGCGGGCTTCGACATCGCCGTCGGCGAGGGCCAGTCCCTGGGCGTACCGGTCTCGATGGGCGGACCGACCTTCGGCCTGTTCGCCACGCGCCTCGAGCACGTGCGCCGCATGCCCGGCCGCATCGTCGGCCAGACCGTCGACAACCAGGGCCGGCGCGGCTTCGTGCTGACCTTCCAGACCCGCGAGCAGCACATCCGCCGCGAGAAGGCCACGAGCAACATCTGCACCAACAACGCCCTGATGGCCCTGCGCGGCGCGATCTACCTCGCCGCCGCCGGCGCCGAGGGACTGCGCGAGGTGGCGTTGCACTGCCTGGCCAAGGCCCAGTACGCGGCCGAGGCGATCGGCGCCCTCGGGGGCTACGAGCTCCCCTACCGCGCGAGCGGCTTCTTCAACGAGTTCGTGGTGCGCTGCCCCGTCCCCGCCGCCGAGGTCAACCGCGCCATCGACCGCGCCGGCATGATCGGCGGCCTCGCCCTGCGCCGCGTCGACCGCGGCGCCGACGAGCGCGACCTGCTGCTGGCCTTCACCGAGCTCACCACCCGCGACCAGATCGACCGCCTGGCGCGCACCCTCGCCACCCTGTCCCAGACCGCGTCGGTCGCCTGAGGCTCGCCCGCCATGAACAAGGACCTCTTGCTCTACGAGAAGAGCCGCGCCGGACGGCGCACGTTGCGCCTGGGCACCCTCGACGTGCCCGCGGCCGACCCCGCGCGCCTGCCCCAGGGCGCCCTGCGGCAGAAACCCGCGAACCTGCCCGAGATCGGCGAGCTCGAGCTCGTGCGCCACTACGTGCGCCTCTCGAAGAAGAACGTGTCGATCACCGACAGCTTCTATCCGCTCGGCTCGTGCACGATGAAGTACAACCCGGTGACCAACGAGGCCGCCGCGGCCATGCCGGGCTTCAAGGACGTGCACCCCTTCCTCGACCCGGGCCGCATGCAGGGCGCGCTGGCCGTGATGCAGCGCCTCTCCCAGGCCCTGGCCGCGGTCACCGGCCTGCCGCGCGTCACCCTGCACCCCGCGGCGGGCGCCCAGGGCGAGCTGGCGGCGCTGCTCGTGGCGCGGGCCTACTTCCAGGACCGCGGCGAGACGCGCCGCGACAAGGTGCTGATCCCCGACTCGGCCCACGGCACGAACCCGGCCTCGGCCGCGATCGCGGGCCTGACGCCGATCACGATCCGCAGCGGCCCCGACGGCCTGACGGACGTGGCCGACCTCGAGTCCAAGCTCGGCGACGACACCGCGGTGTTCATGATCACCAACCCCAGCACCCTGGGCCTGTTCGAGACGCGCATCCAGGAGATCGCGCGCAAGGTGCACGCCGCCGGCGGCCTGGTCTACATCGACGGCGCCAACCTGAACGCCATGCTGGGCGTCACCCGGCCGGGCGACTTCGGCGCCGACATGATGCACATCAACCTGCACAAGACCTTCTCGACGCCCCACGGCGGCGGCGGTCCGGGCGCGGGTCCGGTGTGCGTGACCGAAGCCCTGGGCCCCTACCTGCCCGCGCCGCACCTGGTCGAGGACGAGCACGGCCTGCGCCTGGACTACGACCCCGAGCGCTCGATCGGCATGTTGCGCGGCTGGCCGTGCAACTTCGGCGTGATCCTGCGCGCCTACGCCTACGTGCGGCGCCTGGGCGCCGAGGGCCTGCGGCGCGTGGCCGAGAACGCGGTGCTGAACGCCAACTACCTGCGCGTCAAGCTGCGCGACGCCTACCACGTGCCCTTCGACCGGGTGTGCATGCACGAGTTCGTGTGCAACACCAAGCACCAGAAGGCGAGCGGCATCCACGCGGTCGACATCGCCAAGCGCCTGATCGACCTGGGCTACCACCCGATGACGATCTACTTCCCGCTCGTGGTGAGCGAGGCGATGATGATCGAGCCCACCGAGACCGAGGCCAAGGAGACGCTCGACGCCTTCATCGAGGACATGCTGCAGATCGCGCGCGAGGCCCGCGAGACCCCCGAGCTGCTGCACGCCTCGCCGACGACGACCCCCGTCGGCCGCCTCGACGAGGGCCGGGCCGTGAAGGACCCGGTGCTCTGCTACACCTGCGGCTGAGGCCGACCCGGCGGGCGGGCCCGCCCGCCGGGACGCGCGGCGTCGCGAACCTCCACCGGCTCTGCGCCCTGCCCCCTCCCCCGCCCGGCGGACCATGCGCTGGCGCCTGCTCACGACCTGGGACGTGTCCCCGGAGCTCGCCATGGGCCTCGACGAGGCCCTGCTCGAGCGTCCGGGGACGCCGCCCACCCTGCGCTTCTACACCTGGTCGCCCGCCGCCCTCTCCCTGGGCTACTTCCAGCGCCCCGCCGACGTTCCCGCCGCCGCCCGCGCCGGCGTTTTGGTGCGGCGCCTGACGGGCGGCGGCGCGATCCACCACGCGCGCGAGCTGACCTTCTCGTTCACGACCGACCTCGCCGACCCCCTCTACGCCGGCCCGGTCGCGGCCTCCTACGAGCGCGTGCACGCCGCGATCGCCGCCGCCCTGCGCGCCTTCGACCTCGACGCCCATCCGCGCGGCACCACCCTGCCGGCGAGCGAACAGTCGGGCACCGGCATGTGCTTCCACCGCTCGAGCGCCCTGGACCTCGTCTGGGACGGCCGCAAGGGCCTCGGCAGCGCCCAACGCCGCCGCGCCGGCCGCGTCCTGCACCACGGCTCCCTCAAGCTCTCCCCCACCGACCTCGACACCGGCGTCGCCGCGATCCCCTTCCCCCCCGGCACCGCCCCCGACCCCCGCCTGCTCGTCCCCGCCCTGCTCGAGTCCTTCGAACGCGAGCTCGGTCTGCGCTTCGACTCCGCCGACCCCACCCCCACCGAGCACACCGAAGCCCAGCGCCGCGGCCCCCGCTACTCCTCCCGCGAGTGGCTCGAGGGAGCGAAGGGCGCGTCCCAACGCTCGACCTGAGCTGCCGCCGACCCCCGTCGCAGCCGTCCAGTCCTCCTACGCGTCGATCAGACGCGAACGAGCGCGCGAAAACCCCGGGCCGCGAAGTAGGACTCCGCTCCGTTGTGATAGACGAAGACCTTCCCGTACCGCCGATCGCAGAACAGCGCCCCTCCCAGCGAGCGGACGTCCTCCGGGGTCGCGATCCAACTGGAGGTCTTGGTGTCGAACTCCCCGAGCTCCTGTAGCTCGCGGTACTGCCGCTCGGTCAGGAGCTCGACCCCCATCGCCGCCGCGACCTCCGTCACGCACCCCGCGGGCTTGTTCTGCTTCCTGGAGTCGAGCGCCCCACGGTCGTAGCACAAGCTCCGCCGCCCCCTCGGACTCTCCGCGCTGCAGTCGCAGAAGACGTACTGCCCCGTCTCCTCGTCGTACCCGACCACATCCGGCTCCCCACCCGACCGCTCCATCTCCCAAAGCGCCCGCAACGCCGCCCCACTCACCTCGATCCTCCCCTGCACCTCCCCCCAGACCACGCCTTCGTGGCGTCGCATGTTCCCCTTGAATCGCGCCTTCAAGGTCTGGATCAATTCGTTCGGGACAGGGGGCTTCATGGGAGGACCGACAAGATTCCTTCTTGGAGCCTAACGCTCTGGTGCGCACATGCGGGCGCCGCAGGTGACCGTCAAGTGCAGCGGCGTGTTAGCTCGATTTAGCGACGACACTCTTTCCCGTTGGACACACGTGGGACATGTAGCACTTGCCGCAATTCGGCACAGTTGGACGGCACCAAGCCCGACCGATCTCCCAAGCCGGGAAGTCAAGAAGTCCTGGGAAAGTCGGATGAAGAGCGCGTGCAGCGTAGATCGTCTCCTCCAGCGACGCAGCTTCCGAAACCAGGCCCAGACGGGCGAATACGCGCCGGACGTGGACGTCGGCAGAAACATCGATCGAGTAATGATCGGCAAGCGGAATCTTGAAGTCTCTCGCGAGGATGTTGGAGGCCATCGTGGCGATCTTGGGGCCTACGCCGCGGAACTGCAAGAAGCGGAGCACCACCTCGGCGCTGCTCGGCCTGCCGCCCCAGATGCGACTGGCATCGCCTGCGTAGGCGCGCGTGATGTGCTCGATACCGGCGTGGAAGTTGCGACTCATCTCCTCGGGGAAACGATGAAGGGGCTCCGGCTTGGATAGGAGCTCTCGCACGTCCGCCAGGGATAGCGCCCGAAGAAGAGAGATATCGAAGCCACCAATCTTCTCGGCAACCAGGTAAGGAATCCGCCACGCCCGCTCGGCCCTGATCTGCCGATCCATGATGCACCCCAGGACGAACGCGTGTGGGTGGCCCCGAAAGTCGTTGATCAGTGCGTCGGCGTTGGGGTCGTCGCTGAATGCGACGCGGACGGGCTTGGCATCAAAGAGCGCCTTTCCGCGCTCCACCAGAACTGCCGCGATCTCCCTATTCATCTTTCACACCCTGGATGGCCCCCATGCGGGCTAACGCCTGAGTTAAGGGGTGCCGCGAAGCGGCATCCCCTTGAACGAATTGTTAGACGTCATGGTACGGGCCCGACCACACATAAAGCGGCCCTCTTGGCTCAACTGGCACATTGGGCGTCGCTCCAACTTGGAACGTGCCACCTGAGGATTTGTGCGACCCCCACATGACAATGTTGTCGGAGAAGATGTCCCGTAGAAACGAGATCGTGCCCTCAACCAGCTCAACAATCAGTTCGTCGTCGGAGAAACCTGTGTAGTTGTAGGGGCTGAAGTGAGTATGTGTGAAGCGTCCAATCTTTACGGTCAGCTCGTCGTCCTCGTCGTAGATCTCAATCGCTCCAACATCTGGACAGTCAGGCGCAATTGTTACAACAAGCCCCGGCGCATCCGAGAAGACGAATGCCCGGCCCGGGAACTCTTCTTTCAGCCGCCGCGTGAGTTGCGCTGTGTAGTGCATCGGGAATGACGTCTAACTACAATTCCACAGGGGCTGTATAAGTCGGGGCCGGTGCGGGCGGCGGGTGGGACCAGGCGTAGCGAGGGTGGGCCTGGTGCGGGATCCGGTCGAGCGCAGGTGTCGGCGCTTGCGCTGCGCGGGGCCGGTGGGAGTCCGGGACGCCGGCAAGCCGAGGGCAGGGGGGCCCGAGCCGGTGGCGCCGGGGCTCTGGAGTCCCGGGTGACATGGGGCATCGTGCCCGATCTGGGCCCGGAGACCAGCGGCGTGGTTCGGGACTCCGAATTGGGGGCCCGCTCCCCAACCGACCGACGGGGCGCCAGACGGAGGGTTGGGCTCGGGAGCGATTGGGTGGGCGAGCATCGCTTTCGGGAGCCTATGGGCCCGCTCCAATCCGGTCAACCCCGTTCCGGGCCGGTGGAGGGGTCCTGGCCGGGGAGGTCGAGGCGGTCCATGGGGCTCTGGACGCCGCTGGGGCCGCGCTGGAGGACGTGGGTGTAGATCTGGGTGGTCGCGACGTCCGCGTGGCCGAGGATTTATTGGACCGTGCGGATGTCGGCGCCGTCCTCGACCCTCGTCGGCCGCCTCGACGAGGGCCGCGCCGTGAAGGACCCGGTGCTCTGCTACACCTGCGGTTGAGGCCCACCCAGCGGGCGAGCCCGCCCGCTGGGACGTGGGGCGTCGCGCTGCGTCACCGGATCCGCGCCCGCCCCCCTCACCCGCCCGGCGGACCATGCACTGGCGCCTGCTCACGACCTGGGACGTGTCCCCGGAGCTCGCCATGGGCCTCGAC
>CAYMYN010000006.1:0-71314 GCA_964394665.1 uncultured Planctomycetaceae bacterium | reverse complement strand
CATCCGGCTCCCCACCCGACCGCTCCATCTCCCAAAGCGCCCGCAACGCCGCCCCGCCCCCCTCGAGCCTCGCCTGCACCTTCCCCCAGACCAAGCCTTCGTGACGCCGCATGTTCCCCTCGAACCGCGCCTTCAAGGTCTGGATCAATTCGTTCGGGACAGGGAGCTTCATGGGAGGACCGATCAGCTTGTTTCGGGCCGCCTACCGCTCGGTCTCGGCGGCGTTTCGAATCGCAAGCCGCTGCATGCTGAGGTTAGCCGGCGCCAAGCGGGAATCCATGGGACCATTCCAAGATCCCGTCTCTCCGTGAACAGATCAGGATGCCACCCATACCGTAGTCCACGACCAACTCATAGACGATCGGCCGGTCACCAACGGCCGCTCGAAACTCCGGGGCTTCGCCCATGAGGCATTGGAGGGTCGCCTCTCCCTCGTCCAGGTCTCCAATGGCCGTCGCGGGCGTGACGATCTCAGCCTGCCAGGATGACTCGACGATGCAATGAACGACTCCGCTTTGGTCGATGAAGAACGTGCTCTGACGGAACTCGAACGCATCGCCCGACCGAAATCGCTCCATGGCCAGGTCGAAGCGCGCTCCAACGACGGCATCCAGGGGGAGTCCTGGTCTGCGATACCTGCGACTCATACCCGGCTAGCGTCTTTGGCCTTGAGCCGCGAGCGCCGCTAGGCGTCAATCCAGCGTCCGGAGCGCTGGCTTGCTCTCCGGTGCGCGGTTGAGGCTCGACGGGGTCGGCTCCGCGGGCGCACATGGCCGCGCGTGGTGCTCGGCTCCGTGCTGCACAGGCAGTTGGGTGTTGATAAGTCGGCGTTTTCCACAAGCTCGGGGCGTCGGCGTGCGTGCTGGGCGTACCTCCCGCGTCGCGCGGGGCGCGTCAAGTCATCCGCAAGTGCGCTCCCAGCGGTTACGTGAACCGGAGCCTCTTCCACTCCTCGTGCGCCCTCATGACTTGCGGCAACCAAGTGGGGCAAGAGAGGAAGCGGTGGACCAGGCCCCGCGCCGTCCTCACGATCTGGCATGGGATCGCGATCACGCTCGCAGCGAAGCGACGGAATGCCATTCGGCGAAGCTCGCCGCCCGCTTCCTTGTCAGGCCAGAGCTGCGCAGCCCACGCCTTGAGGTTCCACGCCAAGCACGCCATCACCATGTACGCGTCGTTCGCGAGCAGCGTATCGCAGGGCATCCGCAGCGCATGGACGCCGTTCTTTGCCTGCTCGATGAGGTTCTCCTGGTGGCACCGATCGTTGGCCTCCCGGATCACCTGCCTCGCGCTCAGCACCGAGCTACGCACGTTGGTGATGTAGAAGTGAAAGCGGACTTCGGGAACGAGCAGCCGTTGGCCTTCGTGAACGTTGATCGTCTTGCGGAGCGCGATGACGCGGTACGAGCGACTGCACTTGCCGGGCTGGTAGCTGAACTCCGCGTACTCCTCATGGGCGAGCTCAAGGTGCCTGTAGCCGCGCGCCTCGATCACTTGGCGCTTCACGCGAGCCTTCCGTCGCCCGCGGGAGCCGCGACGCCGCTCCCGGCGCAGTGGGCTCCATGAGCCGAGATCGAGGCCTTCTGCGATCCCCACGAGCGAGCGGTGTGCGGCAAGCCCGAACACGAATTCCACCTCGCGTGTCGTCCAGTGGTCGAAGTTTTCGGTCAACGCGAAGTGACCGTCGCCGCGAAGGCGGACATGACGGAACCCCGCATCTCGAACGACATCGACGGCGGGGTCCAGATAGTCGAAGCAACCCTCATGCGAAGGCCGGTTGCCGGGACGGTTGCGCGTGTAGAGGATCTCGCCCGTGTTTGCCAGGGTCACGAGGAGCGGAGCGTACCCCCAGATCCCCTTGTAGCTCATGTCCATGCCTTCCTTGCACTCGCCGTTTGTCCCTGCGATCGTGCCGTCAACGTCGATGATGGCGCGCTTGAAGAACTCGTGGGCGTTCTTCTTCCACACCCTGGTGCGGGCCACGTTCAGCGCCTCGGACAAGTCATCGATCTGGGAGCGCTCGAAGCGACGCAAGAAGTCTCCCGCCGTTGTGGGGTCAGGAATCCTCGAGGCGCCGAGCGCGTCCATGTAGGCCTCGTCTTGCCGCCTCAGCTCCAAGTCGTCGAGCGTGCGTCCACCCGCCATCACGTTGTAGGCGATGTTGAGGACGTGATCGGACACTCGGTATGGACTTGGCCCCCTGAACACGCGCACGGCCGTGTCGATCAACTTCGGCAACTCCAACTGGCGGACGAAGCGGTGGATCAGCCCGATGCCGCCATGGTTCGTGGCCTGGATCCGCTGCGCGACCTCGAACACCTCGTTGCTCCCCGCCATCATCGGGCTGTCCCCTTGCGGATGGCTGCGCCGCGACAGGCGCTCGTTGCGACGGGCTTGGCGGCGCTCGATCTCGTTGGTATGTTGCTGCTTCACCTGGAACGTTGGCTCACGGGTTTACGGGTCGTCTTCGTAAACACGCGTATATCTGCTGAGATCGCAGCGTTCCAGGTGAATCTCGCTGTGTTCAGCTACCCTCGGACGCTGGATCTAGGGCTAGGGGTGCCTGCCGGCTCGTGCGTCTTGTTGGGCAGCAGTCTACCGTCCGCGGATCGTCCGGTCACGGGCGCCCGACCACGACCTGACGAAGATGACGTGCCCTGGCTTCATACCTTGAAGGTCAGGCTCCTCGGTCGGGGCCAGGATGCCCGAGCCGCTCCACTTGCCATCGAGCGTCCAGTCTTCGATGAGGGTCTCGTCGGACATCACCGACCGAATGAACTGGATCGGATCGCTGGGCCATACGTCCTCTCCATCCGGCCAGTCGAAGTGCATATGGAACATGCCGAATCCGACGGTGATCTCCCCGTCGTCCGTGCTGATCCAGAAGTCGCAGCCCTGCCGTGGCGGTCCTGGTCGGACATCGATTCGCAGCACGCCCTTCTCGACGCGCGCATGATCCCGCAGCTCAGGGACGGCAGCGAACAACGCATCAGCGAACGACCGCGCGCAATCGTCAAGACCTTCCAAAGGCGTGCTATTTGGCTGACCAACGTCCTGCCATTGAACGGTGTACGCACAGCGCCCGTCCGGCTTCAAGGTCTCCATGACCGCGCCCCGCGCGATCGCACTCGTCTCCGTTTCAATGGTGGCGTGTGACTCGACCAACTTCCCTTGACGACGTTCCTTCCTGGCATTGGCGTCAGGAACCATGCCACAAAGCTCGACGGAAGCCGTAGCCTGGTCGGCGTCCCAGGTGGCACCCACGTACCTAAGCTTCATCACGATGTACTGCCCGAGCACCCCTTGAACCTGGATCGGCTCGTCCAGCCGGACCAGGACGGCCGAGTTCTCGTTCCGGCCCGGAAGTAGTCGCTCAATGACGCCGCGGTGGCCTCGACGGCCACACAACCACTCTGGCTCCATGTCGTACCCACCGGACAAGAATACGCGGTCACCTGGTTTCATGTTTGCCTCGGCGGACTAACGCTCCGGTTCAGCGGCGGGCCGCGCAGCTGACCGTCCGCTGCAATCGGTTGTTGGCCGGCCCCTCTCACTAGCTATCGATGCCCGAGTCGTCACCATCTCACTTTCCACATGCCACCGCCCGTGCACTTAGCGCAATGTTGAACGTTCTTCCAGTCGCTAAGATCGTTCTCTAGTTTCGAGATCCCCTTCTTCGCCTTGTCCGCCCTATGCGCACCTTCCCACCGGTTACAGCCACAGTCTTGCACACGATGCATCACATCATGCGTCGGCCGGGCGCTGACCTTCTTGTAGAACCGAGTCTCTCCCGACGTCGGTTCCGCGAACATCGCCTCCGCTTCGTTTCCTCCCGGGGCGATATCACCCTCTTCCTCGCCGTCCTCGGGGATACCCTTCGCCGCGAGATGAGCTTTGAGCGCTAGCTTATCGCCCTCCAGTGTCCTGATCTGCTCCTGGAGATCCTCTACCTGGCTCCTGGCCGACGCAAGATCAAGGCGCAGCTCATCGTTGTCTGCCGCATAACTATCCGCAAGCTCTTGGTACTCTGCCAAGGAAGTCGCTTGTTGCCGAAGCTCGAAAAACCCTCGGCGGCTGTGAGCCTCGCGAATCTCGTCGATCTCCCGCGGTTGGATGACGCTGAGCGCGGATGCGCGAAAGATCAGGTTGCGAAGCTGCCGTCGGAACCGCTGCAGTTTGTCTTGAGGGTCTCCGTCTCTCGCGTTCAAGCGCTCCGCGGTCCATAACGGGTGCAGAAAACGATCTTGGTTCCGGGCGAAACGCGGCCAGTACAGGCGGACGGCACCGTCATAGCAACACCAATTGCGACCGAGAGCGTCGGTCAACGCCCACGACGCTTCCTCATCCACAACGTGAACATTCGCGACCCCGATCAGGTCGTATCCGAGTGCCTTGTCGAGACCAGGTAAAGCGAGTTTTCCATCGCTCTTGCTGATGGTGACGATCGGCACCGAGCGCTTTGGGTAGTCGATTTCACGAACGAGCGTGTCGCCCTCATCGAAGCCCGTTGCCGATCTGGGCTGGCTAAGCAGCGATGCGCCGTGAAGCCAACGGCCTGGCAACCGGATCAGGTCGCGAACGATCCTCGGGCAACGCGGGTCCACTGACACTGGCATGACCTGGGTTGTCGTCCACCCGGTCTCGAGCGTGACGTAGACCGAGACCCTGTCCTTCCCTGCGGTGATAGAAGCGCCTACGGAGAAGCGCCGCCCTTCTGCCGTATCCTCCTGCAAGTCGACCATCCACCAGGTGCGGTCACTGTCCGCCGCCTGCTGGATCTTGAACGCACCCGCACTTCCATCTTCGGGGTGGTATGTACCTGTCGAACCGATGCTTGACGCACCCTTCGAACGCAGCCAGCGTTCGACCTCTGCCTGGATGCGGTTGGCCTCGGCGGCCCGAGCTCCGGGCCACTCCATGTCGTCAACGCGCTCAAGGAGGTATGCGGCTACTTTTTGCACCTTCCTATCCTCTCGTTACGAGCCATGTCCGCCCAACGCTTTGCCGATCAGCGGCCGGCCGAAGGCCGGTCCGCTGCATCGGCTTGTTCGGCGTCCTGATCCTACAGATCTTCGTCAGCACCTTCAGCGGATCCAATCTGATTGGGTTCGTCGTCACTCTTTCCGCCAGCATCCGGTGGTTCGCCGTCCTTCTTCCACTTGTTGTAGATGAACATGAACTGCTCGGCCAGCCGCTGTTCAACGGGCTTGCTGCTGTCCGGGAACCACTGCGGATTCTCGAAGTCACCCGGCAAGTGCTGACGAATGAGTTGGGCGAGCGCGTCGAGGTCATAGATCAGCTTGATGTTCTTGAGTTGGTTTCCATCAAGCTCGCCAACACGCGGCAGTACATCGCCTTCGCCCCACGATCTCGGAGCCATTGCCTGCAAAAACAGCCCGATGTTCTTTGAGTCCTTGGCGAACACCGAGGCAAGGTGTGCCTGCACAGGCTCGCGTCCCTCGACCCGCCACCACTCGTATAGGAGCGATTGCTCCTGCGGCACGTCCACGTTGAACAACGGCTCACCGGCGTTCGCGCGATCCTTGATGCGTCTGACGAGCACCATGCCAACCTCCCTGACCTCGTCCTTCGTCAACGTGTTGCTATCAGACTTGTCGGCGTCGTCGGTCACGTGAAGCCAACGGAGAACCTCGTCGCCGAACCAGAGCGGGTCAGCGGCCTCGATGACCTGCTTCGCCAGCGTGACACGCTCCGATCCTGCGGGAAGCCGTCGGATGAGGTGCGAGATCAGAATGCCCGCCTGTGACACCGGCTCAGCGAAACTGAACAGGGAAGGGGGATTGGGGATGTGGTTCGCGTTCGCGGCGATCGCGAGGCAAAGCGAAGGCACAGCCTCGGCCGATGTGCTTTCTTCGTGCTGCCGCATCCGCTCGATGACCCGCTTGGCCTTGCTGCCCGTGAAGTAGGCCATGATGTCTGCGCTAACCTCGGAAGCCGGTCCTTTGGCGGCCTTCGCGTACAACGCCTCCATTTCCGAGTCACGCACGTCGCTCTTGGGGACGCTGTACGAGAAGTATCGGGGGCAATAGTCCGGTGAACAAATCCGCTTGGCCTTCGCCCAAGGCGAGAGCCAGTCGCTTCCATGTCCACCGCCCCCGTATGCACTGCCGAGCCTCGGAAATAGGCCTTTGAGTAGCGACTTGATCGCCTCTCGCTCCTCTGTTGGCAGCGCGTCGACCACCGGCTTCAAGAGCGCCGCGGCGCGCGGCCCATCGTGGCCCCGTCGCCTGTGCTCCGACTCCACGCCGGAGAACTCGTCGTGATTGGCCCGGATGATGTCGTGGATCGCCGGGTAGAACGCCCGCACGGCCTCGATCAAGAGCAGGTCCACGATGTTGACCTCTCCCCTGAGCATCGGCAGGGCGAACATCAAGCCGTTCCCGTACCGCTTGGCCGCGCGGGGCGTGTCGAGCCTGATCGAGATGCCGCGATCGAAACCCGACACGAATCCACCGACGTCTTCCTTGGTCAGTTCAATCCCCGCCGCGCTGATTGCCTGATCGACCTGCTGGAAGCACAGCGATCGCAAGTCCTCCTTCATTGCCACCGGCAACTTGAGGGGCACTTGGATGATCTTCTCCAAGAAGGCCCGACCCGACGCCTCGTCGCCCGCGCCGTAACGATCGCCAAGCGATTTGGCCACGGCCACGTCGTCAAAGGCGAGGACGTAGCAGACATTCGGGAAGTCGGCGCATGCCTTGATGAGCCGCAACAGCGTGTGCGTCTCATGCTTGTCAAGGCGGTCGACGTCGTCCACGAGGACGACGATTCGCTTGTCGGCCTTTGCGAGTGCTTCCGAGAGCCGGCTGCGCAGATCTTCAAGGCTCGCCTCGGCTTTGGCACCCGCAACTTCACCGGCCTTGCCGAGACGGTCGTCCACGACACTGGCGTAGCGCCCGATCTTCTCGACCCAGCTTGCGATTTCCTCGCCCTTCGTCGTCAGCTTCGCGCGGATGACCCCCGCAATCACCCGGAAAAAGTCCGCGAGCATCGCGGGCTCGTCTGTGAATCGCCACGGGTTGAACTCGACTGTGGCGGTCGCGCCGTCCGCGTCCAAATCGGCTCGGAGCATGTTCAGCACCGTCGTCTTGCCATCGCCCCACGGCCCATGAATGCCGACAACCAGACCCGCACCCTTCGGCAGTTCGCGCAGCACCCCCGCCACGCGCTCTGCGAACGGCGCGCGACTCAGTTTGTCGTCGGACTTGCTCGACAAGGGGCGATCATTGGAGAACTCTAGAGTGAGAGTTGCCGTCATCTGGATCCAATCCGAGCTGTCGTGACCATACCCTTAACTGTCCGCCATCAAGTCCGCCGAACGCTGAGCATCAGCGGCGGCGCGCAGCGCCGTCCGCTGCATGCTGTTGTTGGGCCGTCTTAGACCTTCCACGACCAGGACGACCGATAGATGGAATGGTCGTTCATTGCGGTCCATCGTCGCGCCTCCCACATTGGATTTCCGCTTGTTGTCTTCGCGCTTTCATGCAGCATGTCAAACACGGATGCAGTAATCCAGGTTGGGTATCCGGAATCCAGCTCGGTGAGTTTCGCCGCATAGTTGGCGGCGCGTCCGACCCATACCAGGTCATTTGAGCCGCGAATTCCCGTTCTGGCAACGAAGAGCTTGCTGGTATCGATCCCGACCGTTTGGCTTGCCTGAAAGTCGGTGTTGTATTGAGCCTTGACTGCCGGGTTGACGATTTTCTTGGTTGCGTAGTTGATCTTGAGTCCAGCTCGGACAGCCGAGGTGTCCTTAGAGTCACCAATGAACACCGCCATAATCCGATCCCCGTCGTAGGCCGTGATGGTGCCACCTTCTGACCGAATGATCTTGGCAGCGCAGTGAAGGTACGACTTGTATATCTCGGCGGCGAAGTGCGGCTTGTGACCGTCTACAAGCTTCGTGGAGTCGGAGAGGTCAGCGTAGAGAACCGTTGCTTCCAGTTCGACCGCATCGTTCCCGAGCTTGAGGTCCTCCGACTCCGGAACTGTCTGGCCATTCCTGGTTGTCCATTGCCCCTTGAAGATCTTCGTTACTTCAGACTTCAGGTCGTCGCCGAGAGCCATGATTGAACCTAGGCGTTGTAGAGCAGAAGGATTGCGACGCCCCAGGGCAGCACCGACAGGTACAGCGATATGAGCGCTCGCTGTACCCAGAGGAACTTGCGGCTCGCGATCTCTGCGTTCCGATGGCACTGTGCTGCCAAGTCTACGGTATAGGACTCAAGAGAAAGCTGCGCGACAGCATCTCTGAACTGGTCCACGTCGCGCTGAGCAATCCCAGCGCAATAGACAAGGGAGCTCTTAGGACCTCTGGTTCGAGGGAACGAGGCGAAGGATAGTAGTACGAGGGTGGCCAAACCGAGTGCTACAGCAAAAGCCGCGCATATCGCCGGCGCGACACCCCATGCGCTCCCGGTTCTGGGGGACACCGCTGCGAGAACTCCGAGCATCGCGGTGTCGACGGCGAACGCGAAAGAAACCTTGGAGTCTGCCGCCGCAATCCAACCAAGCTGGCGGGTGAGATTGGCTTCGAGAAAGTTGACTTGATCGATGTCGCTCACAGTTCCTCCGCGGTTTGCGAAGCGGCCCAACTACAATTCGGCATGGGCTGCATAAGTGGGGGCCGGTGCGGGCGGCGGGTGGGACCAGGCGTAGCGAAGGTGGGCCTGGTGCGGGATCCGGTCGAGCGCAGGTGTCGGCGCTTGCGCTGCTCGGGGCCGCTGGGAGTCAGGGACGCCGGCAACCCGAGGGCAGGGGCGGCCCGAGCCGGTGGCGCCGGGGCTCTGGAGTCCCGGGTGACATGGGACATCGTGCCCGATCTGGGCCCGGAGACCAGCGGCGTGGTTCGGGACTCCGGAATGGGGGGCCCCTCCCCACCCGGCCGGCGGGGCGCCAGACGGTGGGTTGGGCTCGGGAGCGAATGGCTGGGCGAGCATCGCTTTCGGGAGCCTAGGGACCCGTTTCAATCCGGTCAACCCCGTTTCGGGCCGGTGGGTGGGTCGCGGCCGGTGAGGCCGAGACGGTCCATGGGGCTCTGGAATCCGCCGGGGCCGCGCCGGAGGACGTGGGTGTCGACCTGGGTGGTCGCGACGTCCGCGCGGCCGAGGAGTTCTTGGACCGTGCGGATGTCGGCGCCGTCCTCCAGGGGGTGGGTGGCGAAGGAATGGATGAAGGCGCGGCGGGTGGCGCGCTTGGGGAGGCGAGAGGCCGGCACGGCCCCGCGCACGGCCTTCTGAATCACCGTCTCGGGGGGAGGGTGGCGGTGGAGCTCGCTGGTCGAGCGGTCGCGGTCGGGGCGGGTCGCGGGATAGGTCCATTGCCAAGGCCACTTCTTCGCCGCCGAGGGGTGCTTGCGTCCGAGTGCGCCGGGGAGCTAGACGAAGCCGGCGCCCCGCGCGAGGTCCGATTCGTGGTGCCGGCGGACACGATCGATGTGCGCGCTCAACTTCGGGCGCACGAGCGCGGGCAGGCCGGTGAAGGGATCGCGGCTCGACCCGCTCGATCACGGCTTCGTCCGGCCTCGGGGTGGGGCTTTTTGGTCGAGGTCTTGGAGGCGGCGGCCGAGCTCGTCGTCGGCGGCGAGGTGGTCGAGGTCCTGGGACAGGCCGAACACGCCCAGGAGGCGCACCAGGGTCGCGAGGCTCGTCGAGGCGTTCCCCGCCTCCAGCTTGGCGAGGGTCTGCTTGGAGACCCCAACCCGAGCGGCGACCACGGCCTGGGTCAGACGGCGGCGCAGGCGCGCCAGGCGCAGCCGCTCCCCGAGCTGCTCGAGCTGCCGCTGGCCCGGGGGGAAGACCGGCACCGTTCGCTTGGGCATGGTGAATAAAATCGTCTTCAAGGCCCCAAAGATCAAGTGAATCGGGCCCTTGGGCCCCACTCACCCCTCCTCAGGGCCCTGCATGGGGTCGAGGGGACCTCCCGGCCGACCCCGGCCGACCCCGGCGGAGCGGCGGGCGGGGCGGGCGGCCAGGGCGCGGGCGGATCAGGGGGGGTGGGCCAGCCAGCGGCGCAGGAGCTCGAACTCGGGGGGCGGGGCGCTCTCGAAGGTGAGGGGGGTGGCGAGGATCGGGTGCTCGAGGGCGAGGCGCGCGGCGTGCAGGGCGTGGCGGCCCGGGTCGGGGGCGCCGGGGGGCAGGACGAGGTCGGGGGGGCGGCGCAGCGGGTAGACGCGGTCGCCGACGATCGGCAGGCCGGCGGCGGCCAGGTGCACGCGGATCTGGTGCATGCGACCCGTCAGGGGGCGGCAGGCGAGCAGGGCGAAGCCGCGGTAGCGCTCGAGCACCTCGTAGTAGGTGCGCGCCGGGCGGCCCTCGCCCTCGGGCACGACGGTCACGCGGTCGGAGCGCCGCGGGTCGCGGCCCAGGGGCGACTCGATCCAATCGGAATCGAAGCGCGGCTCGCCGTGCACGAGGGCCAGGTAGCGTTTCTCGACGCGGTGCGCGCGGAACTGCTCCTGCAGCGCCGTCAGCGCCCCGTGGGTGCGGGCCAGGAGCACCAGGCCGCTGGTGTCGCGGTCGAGGCGGTGCACGATGCCGCCGCGCTCGGGGCCATCGGAGCTCGGAAGTTCGCCCAGGGCCGCCGCGGCCAGGTCCGCCAGGGCGGGCTCGCGGCCGCCGGGGGAGCGGTGGGTCAGGAGCCCGGCGGGTTTGTCGGCCACGGCCAGGTGCTCGTCCTGGAACAGGAGGCGCAGCTCGCGCCGGGCGTGCTCGGGCTCGACGTGGGGCGCCTGGGCGGGAACGCGCAGGCGCAAGTGCTGGCCGGCCTCCAGCGGATGGCCCGGGCGGAGCACGGGCACGCCCTCGAGCTCGACCAGGCCCTCGCGGATCCAGGCCTGCAGGCGCGTGCGCGAGGGCGCTCCGCCGTGGAGCTCGAGCCACTCGAGCAACACGCGGTCGAGGCGCTCGCCCTGACCCTCGGGGGGCACGCGCACTTCGTGGATCGCCTCGCGCTCGTTCACGCGCGCCATGGTAGCGCCGCCGACGCGCGCCTTCAGTCGGAGCGGGGCGCCTGGTACAAGCGCCCCGCGGACCGCCGCGCCGGCCGCACAGCCAACATGAGGACCCCGGCCTCCCCCACCGAACCCGCCCGACCCGCCCGCGTGCTCCTGGCGGACGACGACACGCGCACCCTCGACCTCCTGGGCGAGGTGCTCTCGCGCCAGGGCTTCGAGGTCACCCTGGCCTCGACGCCCGCCGCCGCGCGGCACCTGCTCGACACGCTGCGCTTCGACGCGGTGGTGACCGACGTGGTCTTCGAGGGCTTCGAGGACGGCCGCGAGATCCTCTCCCAGGCCCGCGTCGTGCAGCCGGACGCGGTCGTGATCCTGATGACGGGCTATCCCGCCGTCGAGGGCGCGGTCTCGGCCATCAAGGGCGGAGCGCTCGACTACCTGCAGAAACCGGTCGATCCGATCGTGCTCGGGGCGCGCATCCACCGCGCGCTGCGCGAGCGCGAGATGGACACCAACCCGGCCCTGGGCTTCGGCGAGCTGGTCGACATCCTCTCGGAGATGGTCGCCAACACGATCGAGCGCGTGGACCCCTACACCGCGGGCCACGGCGAGCGCACGCGGCGCTACAGCCGCCTGCTGGCCGACACCCTGGGCCTCGAGGTCGCGGCCCGCGAGCGCCTCGAGCTGGCGGCCATCGCCCACGACTACGGCAAGATCTACCTCGAGGACCTGGGCTTCCTGACCAAGCAAGGGCCGCTGACCCCCGAGGAGTACCGCGAGGTGCAGCGCCACCCGGCGCTGGGGGCCAAGAAGCTGGGCCGCAACCCGCACCTCTCGGAAGTCTGCCGCCTGGTGGCCGAGCACCACGAGAAGTGGGACGGGACGGGCTACCCCCAGCGCCTCGCGGGCGAGGCCATCTCGCTCCCCGGCCGCATCCTGTGCGTGGTCGAGGTCTTCGACAGCCTCTCGACCAAGCGCTCCTACAAGGACGTCTGGCCGCTCGAGCAGACGCTCTCGTTCTTCGCGGCCCAACGCGGACGGGCCTTCGATCCGCTCGTGCTGGAGGCCTTCCTGCCGCTGCTCGAGCGCCACGGCGAGGATTGGCTACGGGCCCCCCAGCGGGACCTCGCCGCGGCGGGCCTCGCCCCGCCCCCGGCCTGAGCCGCGCCGGCGCGCGCGGGCGGTCCAGCGACGCCCCCGGTGCCCCCCGAGCACCCGGCGCGCGGGCGCGGCGCGGTCGGCGCCGCGGGCTCCAAGGATCGGCCCTCGGCGGGTAACATCCCCCCTCCCCATCGCTAGAACCGGGCCTCCGGGGCCCCCGCCGCGGGCCGCCAGGCCCTGGCCCATCGATCCTTCCCGGCCCTCGCCTCCCCGGGCCGAGCCCGCAACCGGACCCGCGTCCGCCATCGGTAGGAACATCCGTGAACTTCGACCCGACCCCGCTGGCCCTGCTCCCGGGCCTGGCGCTGGCCCTGCTCGCCGCGCCGGCCCCGGCCGCTCCCCCGACCGCGACCCAACAGGTCACCCCTCCCCCGGGCACCGTGCTGATCCAGGGCGGTCGCACCAAGCTGGGCACGGACGTGAAGGCCCTCGAGAAGCTGCTCGAGGACAACATCAGCCTGCGCGGGCTCGTCAACTCGCTCGCCAGCGAGACCCCGCAGTTCACCGAGAACGTGCCCTCGTTCTTCCTGATGGTGAACACGGTCACGAACGAGCAGTACAAGGCCTTCGTCGACGCCACCGGGTACCGCCCGCCCCACACCTGGGGCGGCGCGGCGGTCGAGGCCGGTCGCCAGGCCTACCTCGAGGAGGAAGGTCGGCGGCGCCGCGAGCTGCAGGCGGCGGGGCAGCCCCTGCCCGATCGCGTGCCCTTCGACGCCGACATCTGGTGGCGGCGCAACTGGCAGGACAAGGCCTGGGAGATGCCTGCCGCCATCGCGCTCGACCCGGTCACCTTCGTCGACTACCAGGACGCCCTGGCCTACGCCCGCTGGGCCGGCCTGCGCCTGCCGACGGAGTTCGAGCACCAGCGCGCCGTGCGCGCCAACACCGACCGCGACTACCCCTGGGGTCCGAACTGGGAGGGCGACCGCGCGCCCACGAGCGAGCTGCGGGTCGCCCAACCCTTCGCCATCGCGAGTTTCCCGGGCGGGCAGAGCGAGGATGGCGTCTTCGACCTCGCCGGCAACGTGTGGGAGTGGACCGCGAGCCCCTTCCTGCCCTACCCCGGCCACAAGAACCTGCGCCTGAAGGTCGGCCGGGGGCGCGACCGCACCGAGCTCAACGCCGTGGCGCGCTTCGACGCCGACCGGCGCGTCACGGTCGGCGGCTCGATCCAGAACGAGCCCTTCGCCGCGCGCTGCACCACCCGCCGCGCCACCAGCCGCGACCAGTCCACCAGCGCGCTGGGCTTCCGCTGCGCCGGCTCGGTCGAGATCGGCTGGGACATCGCGAGCACGGTGCTGAACGAGCGCGTCCCGACCACGATCCGTCCGACGGACGTCAACGGTCCGGTGCAGTACGCCCCCAAGGCGTCCCTGGCCATGGATCGCTGGACCTTCCGCGACGGCAGCGACCACTCCAAGAGCCTCAGCCTGCAGGGTGGTCCGGGTCGGGGGAACGCCGAGGCGCGCAGCACCTCCCTGCCGCCGCAGTACGCCGTCATCACCGGCTACGAGCACGTCGTCTTCGTGCCCGCCGAGAGCCTGTATGCGACGGGCCCCAACGAGGTGCGCGACACCTCGCTCCTGACCGGCCCGGTGCACATCGGCATCCTCTCGACGACCCTCCCGACGCTCGAGCCGGTGCTCGCCCCGGGCACCTACCTGGTGGCGATCCGCGGCGCGGGGGAGCCGCCGGCCCAGCGCCCGAGCCGCGGGGCCCAGGCGCCGCCCGCGGAGGGTGAAACGCCCCCCGAGGGCGCGACGCCGGCCAACGTGCCGATCCACGAGCTCCTGCCCGGGATCGACCTCAAGAAGGACAACTTCATCTTCTACGACATGAGCGGCACGCCGGTCGCGGCGCACCCGATCCGGGGCCTGGACTGGGGCAACATCACCCCCAGCACCTCGGCCGTCGTGCAGCTCCCCGACTTCGAGATGCAGGGCGAGAAACGCGTGCAGATCTCGCGCACCTGGTACGAGCAGCGCCTCTTCCTCCCCGGCCGCGGCGGCCGCCAGGGCCTCAAGCTGACCCTCCCGCTGCGCTTCGAGGACGGCGTCCTCGAAGGCGCCTGGCGCCGCTCGCGCTGAGGCCCGCGCATCCGCGCTCCGCGACGCGAAGGGGCCCCGATCCCGCGCACGACGCGGGATCGGGGCCCCTTCCCCATCCGACCGAGGCCCGCGCCGATCAGAGCCCCGCGAGGTTCTGGGCCAGCATCGAGAGCTCGAGCTCGAGCTCGGCCCGGCGGGTGCGTTCGCCCTCGACGATCTCGGGGTCGGCGTTGGCCACGAAGGCTTGGTTGGCGAGCTTCTTGTCGATGCCCTCGATCCCGGCGCGGATCTTCTCGGTGCGCCGTTCGAGCACGCCGCGCAGGCGCTCGGTGTCGACGCCCTCCCCCAGGGCGACGAAGACCTGCACCGCTCCGGCGCTGGCCACGGCCGAGGCCGGGGGTCGCTGGGCGTCGGCCTCGACGCGGTAGGCCTCGAGGAAACCCAGGGCGCGCACCGTGTCGCCGTGGCGCTCGAGCACGCTCCGATCCTCGGCGCGGGGCGCACAGATCAGGGCGGCCAGGGGCGTGCGCTCGCCGGCCTGGGTCAGGGTGCGCACCTGGCGCAGGGCGTGCAGCACGTCCTGGACGAGGGTCATCTCGGCCTCGGCGGTCCCGTCGATCTCGGCGCCCGCGGCGCTGGGCCAGGCGGCGTTCATCAACAGGCCCCCGGCGTCCTCGCCCAGGGTCCCGTGCAGCGCCTCCCAGAGCGTCTCGGTCTGGAAGGGCGTGAACGGGTGCAGCAGGGCGAGCACGTCGCGCAGCACGCGCGCCAGGATGCCGCGCGCCGCGGGGCCCGAAGGATCGCCCTCGACCAGACGCCCCTTGGCGAGCTCGAGGTACCAGTCGCAGTAGTCGTTCCAGACGAAACGATAGAGCGCCATCGCCGCGTCGTTGAAGCGGTACGCGTCGAGATCGCGCGTCACCTGGTCGAGGGTGCGCGCCAGGCGCGAGAGGATCCAGCGGTCCTCGAGGCGCGCCGCGTCGGCGGAGTTGCCGCCGCTGCGTTCGCCCGCCAGGTTCAGCATCACGAAGCGCGCCGCGTTCCAGACCTTGTTTCCGAAGCGCCGGCCCTGCTCGAACTTGTCGGCGGCGATCTTCGTGTCCTGGCCCTCGCGGGTCAGCAGGATCAACGACAGGCGCACGGCGTCCGCGCCGTACTGGTCGATCATCTCGATCGGATCGATGCCGTTGCCCGCGGACTTGCTCATGCGCCGTCCTTGGGCGTCGAGCACGGTCGCGTGCACGTTGCAGACCTCGAACGGGCAACGTTGGTCCTCGGGCAGGTGGTCGAGGAACTCGTACCCGGCCATGACCATGCGCGCGACCCACAGGTAGATGATCTCGCGCGCGGTCGAGAGGAACTGCGTGGGGTAGAAGCGCGCCAGGTCCTCGGTGCGATCGGGCCAGCCCAGGGTGGCGAAGGGCCACAGCCACGAGGAGGCCCAGGTGTCGAGCACGTCCGGGTCCTGGTGCGTGATCGGTTTTCCGCTCAGCGGGTGCGGCGCGCCGATCGCCAGGTCCTCGCGCGAGGCCGCCGGCGTGCCGTCCGCGTCGTACCAGACCGGGATCTGGTGCCCCCACCAGAGCTGGCGGCTGATGCACCAGTCCTGCACGTTCTCGAGCCAGTCGAGGTAGACCTTGGTCCAGCGCTCGGGCGTGAAGCGCAGCTTGCCGGTCTTCACGGCGGCGATCGCGGGCCCCGCGAGCGGCTCCATGCGCACGAACCACTGCTCGCTGACCAGGGGCTCGATGGGCGTCTTGGAGCGGTCGGAGAGCGAGAGGTTGTGGGTGATGTCCTCGACGCGCTCGAGCAGGCCCAGCTCCTCCATGCCCGCCACGACCAGCTTGCGCGCCTCCTCGCGGCTCTTGCCGGCGAAGGGGCCGCCTTCCTTGGAGATGCGCCCGTCCTTCTCGAGCACGTTCACGATCGGCAACCCGTGGCGCTTGCCGCGCTCGTAGTCGGCCGGGTCATGGCCGGGGGTGACCTTGACCGCGCCGCTGCCGTAGGCGGGGTCGACGCTCTCGTCGGCCACGATCGGGATGCGCCGCCCGACGAAAGGCAATGACACGTGTCGGCCGACGAGCGCGCGGTAGCGTTCGTCGCTGGGGTGAACGGCCACGGCCGTGTCGCCGAGCATCGTCTCGGGGCGCGTCGTGGCGACCACGAGGTGCGCGCCGTCGTCGCCCTCGAGCGGGTAGCGCAGGTGATAGAGCTTCGCCTTGCGCGTGACGTACTCGATCTCGTCGTCCGAGACGGCGGTCTGCAGCTCGCAGTCCCAGTTCACCAGCCGCATGCCGCGGTAGACCAGGCCCTTCTCGAACAGGCGCACGAAGGCCTCGCGCACGGCGCGGCTCATGTGCGGCTCGAGGGTGAAGCGCGTGCGGCTCCAGTCGCAGGACGCGCCCAGGCGCCGGAACTGCTCGAGGATGCGCGCGCCGTACTCGTCCTTCCACTTCCAGACCTCGGCCTGGAAGGCGGCGCGGCCCATCTCCTCGCGTTTCTTGCCCTGCTCCTGGTAGAGCTTCTTCTCCACCACCGCCTGGGTCGCGATGCCGGCGTGGTCGGTGCCCGGCAGCCAGAGCATCGAGCAACCCTGCATGCGCCGGTAGCGCGTCACGATGTCCTGCACGGTGCCGTTGAGGGCGTGGCCCAGGTGCAGCGCGCCCGTCACGTTGGGCGGCGGGATCATGATCGTGAAGCGCTTGCCGCCCGACTCGGAGTCGAGGCGCGGCGCGAGGCCGCCGCTCTTCTCCCAGGCGGAGTAGATGGCGGCCTCGTGCTCGGCGGGCGCGAATCGGGTGGGGAGCTCCATTTGGGCGATTCCTTCAAGGGTCCGGGCGACTGCTGCCCGCCCAAGGCTGCGGGCGGCCGCTGCCCGCCGCTGCGGGGCGACCACTTCAACGCTCCCCCCGCGGGGCGTCAAGGAAGGCGGGTTTCAGCGTAGGGCGCGCTCGAGCCCGGCCTCGACGCCCAGGAGTGGGGTCGCGAGCAGCGCGCGGGCACGGTCGGCGCGCAGGGAGGTGTCCTCGGCCCGCGGCGCGGCCGTGGGCACCTCGTCGCGGCGCGCGGCCCGCACCGCGGCCCGGGCCTCGGCCTCGTCGAGCCCCATGGCGCGCAGGATCGCCAGCCCCAGCCCATGGCGCGAAATGCGCTCGGGCCCGGCCACGTGCAGCAGACCGCGCGCAGCGCCGAGGGCCGCCTCGACCAGGGCCTCGGCCGCGTTCGAGACCTCGAGCGGCGTGCGCCACTCGTCGACGAACAGCGGCGGCACGAGGTCGCGATCGACGGCCTCGAGCAACGCGTCCGACGCGCCGCGCCCGCGGCCGCCGCTGTTCCCGTACAGCAGCGGCAGGCGCACCACGAGGGCTCCGGGGCACGCCGCGAGCAAGGCGCGCTCGCCGGCCAGCTTGGTCTCGCCGTAGAGCGAGAGCGGGGCGGGCGCGTGCTCCTCGCCGAAGCCGCCCGCGGGCGCGGGGTGCGCGCCGAACACGAGGTCGGTCGAGACGTGCACCAGGCGCACGCCGGCGCGCGCGCAGGCCGCGCCGAGCCGCGCGGGGAGCTCGGTGTTGAGGGCCCGGGCGAGCTCGGGCGCGCGCTCGCACTCGGCCACCGTCGCCAGGGCCGCGCAACACAACACCCGCGCCGGACGGGCGCGCTCGAGCAGCTCCTCGACCACGCCGGGGAGGGAGAGGTCGCGCGTGGCATGTCGGGCCGCGTCCCGCGGCTGGCAGAAGCTCGGGCCCTCGGCCGGTCGGCGCGCGACGCTGACCACGGGCGGGCCACCGGGCTCGGCCAGCGAGGCCTCGGCGCGCGCGCGGCGCACCGCCGCGGCGACCACGTGGGCGCCGAGGAAGCCGCTGCCGCCCAGCACGAGGGTCAGACCGGAGACGTCGTCCACCGGCGCCGAGGGAACCCGGATCGGGCCCGGGGCGCAAGGGCGAGTCGCCGCGGGCTATGTTGGGCGGCCTTGGAAGCGACGCTTCGATCCGCCGCCGGCGAGCCGGACTCCGCCGCCCCGCGCGCCCTCAGGAGCGCCTGGGTGATCGCCAATCCGATCGCCGGGCGCGGGCGCGGCGCGCGTGCGGCGAGCGAGCTCCACGCGGGCCTGCTCGAGCAGGGTCTCGACGCGCGACTCGCCCTCACGACGGGCCCGGGCGACGCGCGCCGACTGGCCGCCGAGTACGGACCGGGCGTCGATCTGGTGCTCGCGGTCGGCGGCGACGGGACCCTGGGAGAGGTCTTCTCGGGGCTCGAGGTGCCCGGCCCGGTCGTCGGTCAACTGCCGCTGGGTACGGCGAACGTCCTGGCCATCGACCTCGGCCTGCCGCGCGACGTGCGTGGGTTGCTCGACCTGGTGCGCGCCGGCCACACGCGACCGATCGACGTGGCGCGCGTCGGCGGGCGAGCGTCCTTCCTGATGGCGAGCGTGGGCTTCGACGCCCTGGTGGTCGCGCGCCTCACGGCGCGCCGCCGCGGACCGATCACCAAGCTCTCCTACCTGCGCCCCACCCTCGCGGCCTTGGCCCACTATCGTCCGCCCGAGCTGCGCGTGTGGCTCGATGGAGCGCGCGTCGAAGGGACGTTTGGGTTCGCGCTGGCCAGCAACTGCGTGCACTACGCGGGCCTGGTGCGCCTCTCGCCCGAGCGCGTGCTCGACGACGGCCGCTTCGAGGTGTTCCTCTTCGAGCACGCCTCCGCCCTGGCGCTCCTCGGCGGGATGGCCCGCGCCCACCTGGGCCTGCTGCCCGGCGGTGGCGTGAGCATGCGGCGCGCGGCCCACGTGCGAGTCGAGTCGACCCGACCCTGCCCCGTCCAGATCGACGGCGACGTAGGCGGCTCCACCCCCCTCGACCTGCGGGTCGATCCCCGACCCCAGCGCCTGCTGGTACCCTCTGCGCGATGAACGAGGCCCCCCGTCCTAGCATCGAGGTCGCCGGCCGCCGCCTGGGCGGGGGGCGGCCGTTCGTGATCGCCGGGCCCTGCGTGCTCGAGCGGCTCGAGCTGACCCTGGCCATCGCCGAGCAGTTGGCCGAGCTGTGCGCTGCGCGGGGCGTGCCCCTGGTGTTCAAGGCGAGCTTCGACAAGGCCAACCGCACCAGCGCCGGGGCCGGGCGCGGGCCGGGGCTCGAGGAAGGGCTCGAGCAGCTCGCCGCCGCGCGCGAACGCTGCGGCGCGCCGGTGCTCACCGACGTGCACCTGCCCGAGCACTGCGCGCGCGCCGCCGAGGTCGTCGACGTGCTCCAGATCCCGGCCTTCCTGTGCCGGCAGACCGACCTCCTGCTCGCCGCGGGCGAGACCGGGCGCGCGGTGAACGTGAAGAAGGGCCAGTTCCTCGCGCCCTGGGACGCCGAGCGCATGGCGGCCAAGGTGGCCTCGACCGGCAACCGCAACCTCCTCGTCACCGAACGCGGCAGCTCCTTCGGTTACGGCCGGCTGGTGGTCGACATGGGCGGCCTGCACCACCTCGCGCGCAGCGGCTATCCGGTCGTGATGGACGCGACCCACGCGGTGCAGGAGCCGGGTTCCCTGGGCGGCCGCACCGGCGGCGACCGCGAGCGCGCCCCCGAGATCGCGCGCGCCGCCGCGGCCACCGGTCACGTCGACGGCTTCTTCTTCGAGGTCCACCCCGACCCCGACTCCTCGCCCTCCGACGGACCCAACATGATCCGGCTCGAACGCTTCGGCGAGGTGCTCGACGGCGTGCTCGCCGTGCACGCCGCCGTGCACGGCCGGCGCTGAGCGGCGCTGAACACCGCGCAGATCAGCGCACGACGCCCTCGAGCTCGGGCGGCGGCTCGAGGCCCAGCCAGGCGAGCAGGGTCGGGACGACGTCGAGGGTCGTGGCCGGCTCGTGGTCGCGGCCCGGGGCGAGGCCCGGGCCGTGGAAGACCAGCGGCACGCGCCGATCGTAGGGATAGGGCGAGCCGTGCGACGTGCCGCTCGAGAGCCCCTTCAGGTGCCAGGGGTGGACCTGGTACACGACGTCGGGGCCGCGCTCGGGATCGTAGCTCGCGCGCGCCAGGGCCAGCCACGGGTCCGCGTCCGGCGTCTCGACGTCGAGCAGCTCCTCGCGCGTCCAGGCCCGCGCGATCCAGTCCCCGCCCGCCAGCAGGGCGTCGCGGGCCACGCGGCGCGCGGCGCCCAGATCGACCTCGGCCGCCCGCAGCTCGGCGCGGCGCAGGTAGATCCCGCCCGCCTCGTTGCGCAGGCTCGCGCCCTCGACCCCCAGCTCGTCTTGCAGCGCGCTCGCCACGTGCTGCAGGGTGAGCGCGATCGCGCGGCCATGGACGCGCCGCGCGCCGACCCCGCGCCGCGCGAGCTCCTCGGGGAGTTCGAGCACGCCGTGGTCGGCGGAGAGCGCCAGGATCCAGCCCTCGCGGCCCAGGCGGTCGTCCAGGAGCTCGAACAGGCGCCCGAGGTCGCGGTCGATGCGCAGCAGGACGTCGGTGACCTCGGCGCTGTAGGGCCCGTAGGCGTGTCCCACGACGTCGCAGGAGGAGAGACCCAGGGCCAGCAGGTCGACGCGTTCGGGGGATCCGCCGAGGTCCCACTCGCACACGGCGCGCAGCGCAAGCTCGAGCACGAACTCGTCGAGGAAGGGCGTCGCGTAGACGGTGCGCGCCAGCAGCGCGACCGCCCGCGGTCCGTGCTCGGGATCCGCGCGCAGGGCCGCGTCCGGCACCTCGAGCGCCTGCGGCAGGGACCCGCGCCCGGTGGGCGAGGGGGAGCCGTCGCGCAGGCGCAGGTCGGTGCCCGAGCCCGGATACGGCGGCTGGATGAGCGTGTCCCAGCGCTCCGGCAGGCGCTCGATCCAGCCTTCGTTCCAACCCGTCACCCACTCGGGCAGCCGCTCGAGATACGCGTCGGAGCTCTGGAAGCCGCCCCGGCCGCGGTCCCACCACAGCACCGCGTCGGCGCCCGCGCCCCCCAGCCCGACCGCCGCGCGGTCCTTGCCCGCGATCGAGACGACGCGCGCGCCGGGGAAGGCGCGCTGGAGGTGATCGCCCAGCGCCGGGACGCGCGCGTTGCGCCAGGAACGCGCGCCGCGACGCGCCGCCGGGCCCTGCGCGCCGACGTAGCGGGCTTCGGGATCCTCCACGCAGTACACCGCGCGGTCGCTCTCGGCGTCGATCCACTGGTTGGCGATCACCCCGTGCTGCGCGGGGGTGCGACCGCTGGAGAGGGTCACGTGGCCGGGACCGGTCTCGGTGACGGCGAAGGGCAGGTACGCCTCGCGGAAGACCACGCCCTCCCGCGCCAAGCGGCCGAGCCCGCCCGTGAACCAGGGCTCGAGGCGCTCGAGCTGCTCGGGGATCATCTGGTCGACGGCGACGAGCAGGCACAGGCGCGGGCGCTCCGCCGGCGAGTAGGGCGTGGCCGCGACGCGCGGCGGCGCGGCGGCGCGCTCCACGGCCTGCTCCGCGGCGGGCGCCTGGGCTGGGGCGGCCTGGACCGGGGACACGAGGACCGCGGCGAAGAGAACGGAGGAGAACATGCCGCAGAGGATGGCCTCGCAGGGGCTCCCGAACCAGGGCCCGCTCGACACGCGCGCGCCCCCGGCGACCGCGTAGGTCGCCGGGGGCGCGCGGGGCCGGAGCGCGCGGCGCGCTCCGGCGGCGTGGACCTACCGGATCAGTAGCCGGCGCCGGTCGTCATGGGCGTCGAGTACGAGCCCTGCGACTGCCAGCTCGTCGGGGTCGGGGTGCTCGAGGTGTAGCCGTTGAAGGGCTGCATCTCGCCGTAGATCTCGGTCGTGATGCCGTACTGCGAGAAGGCCTCGGCGATCAGGATGTCGAGGGCGCTGCAGTGCTCGAGGATGACCTCGTTGAGGTGGTTGATGCCTTCCTTGGTGAGCGAGTTGAGCTCGCGCACCAGCGCCGTGTCGCCCTTGCGGCGCGCCCAGTGCTTGGCCACCTGCATGCGGTTCAGCAGGAAGGTCCAGCCGCTGATCGCCAGCGCGCCGTTGTTGTACCCGCCGTTGAAGCCGAAGCCGCCGTTGCCGGAGTTGTTGTAGAAGTGGAAGCTCTGGAACGACTCGAAGAAGTTCGAGAGCTCGCTGTTGCGGCCGACGAGCTGGTTGAACTTGATCGCGATCTGGTTGGTGATCTTGCCGATGTCGATGGTCAGGTTGCCTTCGAGGTCGGTGACCTTGTCGAGCTCGCGCGTGCTGTGCACCTGCGGCGCCTGGAACAGCGCGCGGCGGAACTGGTTGGCGCTCGAGACGAACCCGTCGTAGAAGCCGAAGAAGGGGTTGTTCGGCGTGCCGTGGGAGGCGTTGCCGCCGAACGGGTTCCAGCCGAAGTTCGAGCTCTGGTTCTCGTTGTAGAGGCAGGTCTCCATCCAGCGGTAGAACAGCGGGTAGCTGGTCCGGCTGATCTGGGTGATGGGCCGCTCGAACAGGTTCTTGACCTCGTCGAAGACCGGGTTGTTCGCGACCTGGTGGATCGTGACGTTGGGGTCCTGGATCGGGAAACGCGTCAGCGTCGTGAAGGGCGACAACGTGAAGAAGCCGTTGTTGCCGAAGTTCACGCTCTTGCCCTCGAGCGTGACGTAACCCTCGTAGGGTTGATCCACGGCGCGGCCGAGGAAGGCCGAACGACCGTTCTGGATGCCCGACACGAAGAAGAACTTGCCCGTGTAGGTGTTGTGGGTGGTGGTTGCCATGTCTCGTCGCGTTGGAGTGAGGGATGCGGGGATGCGCGCTGGGCGCGAAGCCGGCGCGCGTCGCGGTGTCAGGTGAACGGACCGCCGACGCCGACTTCCTGCTCGGAGGGCGGCCCGACGATCACCCGCCGGGGCGCGTCGGCGCTCCGCGCGGGAAGGCCCGCGCCGGAGGGCGCGGCCGAGCTCCGGACCCGTGCCGAGTGGGCGAGGTCCAGGAGCTTGGGGAACGAGAGCCCGATGCGGCGCGCGAGGGCGAGGTCCGCCGTGCGCGCGAGGTCCGCCGCGGTGCGCACGCCGTTCTGCTCGAGGGCGCGGCACAGCTCGGGCGAGAGGCCCGGGAAGTCGCCCGGGCGCAGGGCCTCGCCGACCGGTGCGGGCGGCACAGCGGCCGGGGACGGCGCCTCCCGCAGCTCGGGCGCGCGGAGGCCGGAACGTTCGGGCCGCCCGTGGAGCGGCCAGGCGACGCTCGGAGCCGGGCGTTGGGCGGGCCGCAGCTCGACCTCGGGCTCGCCGGCTGTACGCGCCTGAGCGCCGGCCGGCGCGGGACGGGCGAGCGCGGGCCGCGGCTCGCCCCCGCGCTCGGCCGTCCCCGCGCCGATGCGGCCGGCGAGCAGGCGAGCTTCGCCCGCGAAGCGCCGGGCGGCCGCTGCGGAGCAGCCCAGGATGCGGGCCAGCTCCTCTTCACGCAGGGTCGGGAGCTCGTCGAGGTTCCGCACGCCGGCGCCGCGCAGGCGCTCCAGGGTCGTGGGCCCACGGGCGTGGAGGGTGCACAGGAGGGCCAGTCCATCCATGGTTCGCCTCAACAGGTCAGGGTTCGGGTCCCCTCGCGCCCGGCCGCCTCCGCGGCGGCGGGGCGCGGGAGCTCGGCGGGACGCGCCGGAGCGCTCCGCCGCGCGTGCTCGACCGCTTCCTGCCCCAGGGCCTCGAAGTCCCGGGCCGCGCGGCTCGTCGGGTCGAGGATCTGGATCGGCAGGCCGAACGCAGCCGCCTCGCGCAGCCGCGCGCTGGTGTGGATCGCGGTGTCGAACAGGGACTCACCGAAACGCGCCTGCATCGCGATCAGGAGTTCCCGCGCCAACCGCGTGCGCCGGTCGAAGAGCGTGCCGAGCACGCGCACGTCGAAGGGGCGCTCCATGTCGAGGGCGACCTCGCCGAGCACCGCCAGCGCTTGGTGCGCGCCCTGCAGGGCGAAGGCGCCGGCCTCGACGACCAGGATCGCGGTGTCCGCCGCGCGCAGGGCGTTGGCCGCCAGCACGCCGTCCGTGCGCGGCGGGCAGTCGAGCAGGGCGTAGTCGTAGGCGTCCGCCAGCTCGGCGAGCACGCCGCGCAGGGCTTGTTCGGGCTCGAGGCGCCGCGCGGCGAGCTCCTCGAACTCGGCCAGCCGGGGGCAGGACGGCAGCAGGTCGATCCCGCCCGGCGCCGAGCGCAGGGCCCGGGCCCCCGGCAGCCCGTCGATCAGCACCTCGGCCAGGGTCGGCCGACCCTCGACGGCGATCCCCAGCCCGAGGGTGGCGTGGGCCTGGGGGTCGAGGTCGGCGAGCAGCACCCGCCCCCCACCCGCGGCCAGGGCCCCCGCCAGGTGCAGGGCCGAGGTGGTCTTCCCGCAGCCGCCTTTCTGGTTGACGAACGCGAAGGTATGCATCTGTGCGCCTCGCTGGGCTCGCCCCCGGAGCACTCCGAGTCGTGCAAACGCATCGGTGCGGTGCAATCGGAGGCCAAAAAAATCCTTCATGTTCTCGTAAGTCCAATCCAGCAAGCGACTTACGGGTTCTCATTTTGGTCCGCGGCGGCCCCGGAGGGTCGCTCCCGTCCGCCGGAGTGGGCCCCAGAGCCCTGCGCGGAGGGCGCGCCGGTGCTCCGGCGCCCGGATCGGAGCGGGCGCCCGATCCTGTTCTCCACTCCCCCCGGGAAGGCGCCGTCCCCGCCTGCGCGCACGGCCCCAGCGCCCCCCGGAGGCGGGTTCGCGGGGGCGCCGGGCGGCTCGAAGGCCTGGCCGGCGGAAATGCAGATTCCTGTTACGGTCCCCGGAGGGCCCGGCCGAAGAGGCTCGCGCAGAATGCGACTTCGAAGCCAACCCCACCTCCGCGGGCTTCCCGATGGAAACCGTGCACCGCGCCCGACCCGGGCCCCTGCTCCTCTGGGGTGGGATCGGGTGGACGGGGAGCGCGGCCCGGTCGGCGGGCGCGGGGGTCGGGCTGGTGATGGCTGGGCAGGAATCTCCGGGGGGCGCGCGCGCCCGCCGGTCGGCCGGGGGGGTGCGCGGGCGCCCCATCCGCGCCGCCACGAGTCCGAGTTCGGTCCCACGGGGACGGGACCGCTCGGCATTCCCGCGACGACGTCCGGCCGGGGTTCGTGGGGACGGCCCCGACCGCGACGTCTCTCGATGCCGAGGCCCCTACGGGGGCCGGGCGTGGATCCGTACGTGGGGTGAACGGGTCGCGCGACTCGCCGCGGGAGCGAGGGCGTCGGGAATGGTGAGGGCACGGGGCCGCGCTCCGTGCCCTCGCCTCTTTCTTGCGGGGGAACCCCGCGGGTCAGGCGTCGCGCGGGACGCGGAAGCGATCGCGCAGGCGTTCGATCAGACGCGCGTGCAACTTGCTGACCCGCGACTCGGAGAGCTTCGTGACCAGGCCGATCTCGCGCATCGAGAGGCCCTCCCAGTACTTGAGGTAGAGCACGCGATACTCCTGCTCGGTCAAGCGCTGGGCCACGAGGCTGAGGATCTCCTCGCGCGTCAGGTGATCGTCCGTTCGGTCGGACGAGGGGTCGGCGAACACGTCGAGGCCGGTGGGGAGCGGGCTCTCGTCGCTCGGGGCGGAGCCGCTGGGAGCGCCCGGCATCCCGGTGCCGAAGACCAGCAGGTACTCGTCGAAGGCCATCTCCATCGCCGCCGCCACCTCGTCGTCGGCCGGGTCGCGGCTGTGCTGGGCGCGCAGGCGTTCGATCACGCGTTTCTGTTGCTCGAGGCGCGCGCGCCAGGGGCGGGGCAGCCAGTCCTGATTGCGCAGCTCGTCCAGCAGGGCGCCCTTGACGCGCAGCTCGCAGTAGGACTCGAAGCGCACGCCGCGGGAGGGGTCGAATCCGCCGATGGCCCCCATCAGGCCCACGCTGGCGGCCGTCATCAGGTCGCCCCGGTCGACGCTGCGGGGCAGGCGCTGGGCGAAGCGCCGCGCGACCTCCTGGGCGAGGGACTGGTAGGCCTCCACCAGGGCATTGCGCGCCTGGTCGCTGGGCTGGTCGTGGTAGGCGGCCCACAACGCATCCAGGCGGCGGCGGCGCTCCTCGACGTCGGGCGCAGCCGCCGCAACGGTCTTTGGACCGTCGGCGTGGGTGCCCGCTCGCTCGATGCTCGTTCCGGCCAAGGACTTCACCTCCGCATGTGCTCGAGGTCGCGGTCCGCGGGGAACTCGCGCCGAGCGGGCTCGCGCACCCGCGCCGGCGACGAGCGGCGCCTCCGCGGGCGCGCCGTCCCCTCCTTCCTACTGCTCCGCGCGCCGTGTTCAAGAGAGAACACGCGCGCGCAGCGTCGAGGGCGGCGCGGCGCGAACGCCGGGCGCGTCCCGCGCGCGCGGGTTTTCGGCCGCGGCGACGCAAACCCGGACGGCCACGCCGCGCTCCGCAGGAGCGGATCGCGGCACAAAAAAAAAGCGCGTGCGATGGCGGCGGCGACCGGCGTCGGCGCGCGCGTCCTCGACGACGGCGTCCGTCAGCGCGGGTCGAGGCCCTGCATCACGGCCGCCTCGGCGGCGCGCATGCGCAGGCGCTCGCCCTCCTCTTGGTCGTCGTAGCCGCACAGGTGCAGCGCGCCGTGGACGACGTACAGCAGGAGCTCGCGGTCCGCGCCGTGACCGTGCTCGGCGGCCAGCGCGCGGGCGCGCTCGACGCTCACGTAGATCTCGGCCTCCGGCTCCCGTTCCCCGCTCGGATCGGGCGCGAACTCGGGCGGCCCCAGGTCGAAGGCCATCACGTCCGTCGGCGTGGGATCGTCCAGGAAGCGGCCGTGGAGCTCCGCGAGCGCGGGGTCGGAGAGCAGCACCAGGTCGACCGCCAGGCACGGCCGCCCGCCGTGCTCCAGGGCCGCCTCGACGGCCCGCGCGAGCCGCTCGTCATCCAGCTCCTCGGCCGGGAACTCGCGGAAGATGCGCACCGTCATCGCCGCGCCCGCGGGGGCGAACCGGCCCTCACAGGTCCTCCGCGCCGTCCTCGCCCCGTTCACCTTCGCCACGCTCGCGCGCCGGTTGTTCGTAGGCGCGGATCACGCTCTCGACGAGCGGGTGGCGCACGATGTCCCGTCGATCGAACTCGGCGAAGCCGATCCCCTGCACGCCGCGCAGGCGCCGCGCGGCGTCGTGCAGGCCGCTGCGCACGCTGCGATCGAGGTCGCTCTGCGTCGGGTCGCCGGTCACCACCATGCGCGAGTTCTCGCCCAGGCGCGTCAGGAACATGCGCATCTGGGAGACGGTCGTGTTCTGACCCTCGTCGAGGATCACGAACGCGTGCGACAGCGTCCGGCCGCGCATGTACGCCAGGGGCGCGACCTCGATCACGCCCTCCATCTCGAGGCGCACGACGTCCTCGAAGCCGAGCTGGTCGTTCAACGCGTCGTAGACCGGGCGCATGTACGGGTTCAGCTTGGCGGCGACGTCGCCGGGCAGGAAGCCCAGGCGCTCGCCGGCCTCGACCACCGGTCGCGTGATGATCAGGCGCCGCGTGCGGCCCTCGCGCAGCGAGGCCACCGCCGCAGCCACCGCCAGGTAGGTCTTGCCCGTGCCCGCCACGCCGAGCCCGAAGACGAGATCGTTGCGCTCGATCAGCTCGAGGTAGCGGCGCTGGTTCTCCGTGCGCGGTTGCACCGGCCGCAGGCGCAGCCCGCGCGCGCCCACCGCGGGACGGCGCCAACCGCCGCCGTTGCCGGAGTGCGATCCGGAGTTCGCCCCCTCGGCGCGCTCGCCAGCGCCGGGGCGCGCGGGGGCCGGCCGCGCCTCGCCGGCCGCGTCGCCGCGGGCATCGAGCAGGATCTGCTCGATGTCGCGCACCTCCAGGGCGCGCCCCTTGCGCGACTTGCCGAGCAGGTGCTCGATGCGGCGCCGCGCTTCCTGCACGCTCGGCTCCTCGCCCTTGATGCGCAGGTTCCCCCGGCGGGTGAACAGCTCGATGCCCAGGTCCGCTCGCAGGAGCTTCGCGTAACGGTCGTAGGGACCCAGGACCAGGACGGCCTCGTCGTGGGAGCGCAGCGGGATGGTGAGTTCGATCAAGGATGGGTCCCGGCCGACGGTCGGGGGCTGGTTCCTGGGCGCGGAGGGCGGAGCTTTGGGCCTCAGATCCTACGGTTCAAGTCTCACCCAGGATCCAGGGCCAGGCCAGCAGGGCCACGGGCGCCGAGAGCAGGAGGCTGTCGACGAGGTCCAGGAGCCCCCCGGCGGGCCCGAACCAGCTCCCGGAGTCCTTCACGCCGGCCGTCCGCTTGACCTTGCTCTCGAGCAGGTCCCCCGCCTGAGCGGCGAGGTTCGTCACCAGACCGGCGAGCACCCCGCCCCAGATCCCCAGCCGCCCGTCCGGCAGCAGGCCCGCGGGCACCAGCAGCGCCCCGACCACCAGCGCCGCGACCAGGGAACCCACGCAGCCGGCGGTGGTCTTGCCGGGGCTGATGCGCGGGAAGGGGTGCGTGCGCCCCAGGGCGCTGCCGACGTAGTACCCGAACACGTCGCCGATCTTGGAGAGGATCACCAGGGCCGTCAGGCCGGCCGCGCCATAACCCCACCAGACGTGCAGCAGCCCGAGCGAGGGCACGACGAGCCACAGCGCGAGGAAGGCCAGGAGGCGCAGCTCGTCCCGCGCGTCGGGGCGCGTCCACAGGCGCAGCGCGAGCAACGCCGCGGGGAGGGTGAGGCCCACGAGGGCGGCGCGTTGCAGCTCCGCCTGCGGCCCGAGCAGGTGGAAGCCCACGCCGACCAGGGCAGCCAGGAGGGCCAGGGTCCTGGTCCGCGCCGGCGTGCTGCCGCGCGTCGCCGCGCCGACGCACACCGCGAACAGCAGCGCCTCGAGGTAGCGCCAACCCAGGGAGAGCTCGGGTCCGTCCGCGAGCTCGCGCCCGTGGGCCGCCACGATCACGGCCCCGGCGGCGAGCAGCGGCGGGGCCAGCCCGCGGCCCGCGAAGCTCCCCAGGCGGCCGATCTCCGCGCAGCAGCCCAGGGCGACGAGCGATCCGAAGAGCCACACCAGCGCGCCGCCGTGTTGCGACCAGGCGCCGGCCAGCAGGCCCGCGACCACGCCCGCCAGCAACGCTCCCACCCAGGTGCGACGCCAGATGCGCCGGGCCCTGCCCGAGCCGCGCGCGGGGGTGTCCTGCGGCGGCGCGGAGGGCGCGGCGGAGTCTGCGTTCGACGGTCCCGAGATCAACGGTTCGCCCGGGTCACCGGCGGGCGCGCCGGGTCGTTGTCGCCGGCGCGCGGCCGGGGGCCGTCGGTCAGTCCGCCGTAGCGACGCTCGCGGCGGGCGTAATCCTGCAGGGCCGCCAGGAGGTGCTCGCGGCGGAACTCGGGCCAGCAGGCGTCCGCGACGTAGAGCTCCGAGTAGGAGATCTGCCACAGCAGAAAGTTCGAGACCCGCCGCTCGCCCGCCGTGCGGATCAACAGGTCGGGATCCGGGGTCTGTGGGTCGTAGAGGTAGGCGCGCAGGGTGTCCTGGTCGATGCGGGCCGGATCGAGGTTGCCGGCCGCCACGTCGAGGGCCAGCGCGCGCGCCGCGTCGGCGAGCTCGGTGCGCCCGCCGTAGGAGAGCGCCAGGCGCAACAACATGCCGTCGTTCGCGGCCGTCAGCTCCTCGCTGCGGCGCAGCTCGGCCCGGGCATCCGCGGGCAGGTCGTCCAGGCGACCCAGGCCCCGCAGGCGCACGCCGTTCTCCATGAGGGTCGGGCGCTCGGCGATCAGGAAACGCCGCAGGAGCCGCATGAGGTAGCGGATCTCGGCCGCCGGGCGCTTCCAGTTCTCCACCGAGAAGGCATACAGGGTCAAGCTCTGGACGCCCATGCGCGCGCACTCGGTGGTGATCTCGCGCACGGACGAGACCCCCTCGCGATGCCCGAAGATGCGCCGCATCCCCTGGCGCTCGGCCCAGCGGCCGTTGCCGTCCATGATGACGGCGATGTGCTCGGGGAACGGGCCACCCAGGTCGGGCCGCCGGATGGGCTTGCGCGCGCCGCTCACCGTTCAGGACCTCCGCTCGATCACCTGATCGCGTTCGGGCCCCACGGACAACATCTCGACGGGCACGCCGACGAGCTCCTCGAGGCGCTGCACGTAGGCGCGGGCGCGCACCGGCAGGTCCTCCCAGCGCCGCACGCCGGTGATGTCGCCGCCCCAACCCTCGAGCACCTCGTAGCGCACCTCGAGCTCGGTCTGGTTGAGCAGATCGGCCGGGTAGCCGGGCAGCTCTCGGCCCCCGCGCACGTAGGCCACGCCGACCTGGAGCGCGTCGAAGTTCGAGAGCACGTCCAGGTTGGTCATGATCCAGGCGTCGGCGCCGTTGAGGTCCAGGCTGTAGCGCACCGCCGGCGCGTCGAACCAACCGCAGCGCCGCGGGCGACCGGTCGTCGCGCCGTACTCGTTGCCGTGCCGGCGGATGGCCTCGCCGTCGGCGCCGGTGTCCTCGGTCGGGAAGGGTCCTTCGCCGACCCGCGTGCAGTAGGCCTTGGCGATCCCGACGGCGCGCTCGATGTAGCGCGCGGGGAAGCCCGCGCCGGCCGGGATGCCGTCCGTGCCCGTCGAGGAGGAGGTCACGAAGGGGTAGGTGCCGTGGTCGATGTCGAGCAACGCGCCCTGCGCACCCTCGAACACGATGCGCTGGCCCGCGCGGTAGGCGCCGCGCAGGAGCGCGCCGGTGTCGTCGACGAAGGGGCGCAGGCGCTCGGCCAGGCCCAGGCTGCGCTCGAGCTCGGCGTCGAGCTCGAGCGGGGCTTCGCCGTGCACGCGCTCGATCAGCGCGTTCTTCTCGGCCAACGCCGCGGCGAGCCGCGTGCGGCACCGATCGGGGAACAGGAGATCCCCCACCCGCAGGCCCGTGCGCGCCGCCTTGTCGGCATAGCACGGGCCGATGCCGCGCCCGGTGGTCCCGATGCGGCCGGCGCCGAGCCAGCGCTCGGAGAGCTGGTCGATGCGTTTGTGGTAGCCCAGGATCACGTGGGCGCCGGAGGAGATGCGCAGGTTGTGGGGGCCGATCCCGACCCCGCGCTCGCGCAGCCCCTCGAGCTCCTCGATCAGCGCCAGGGGATCCAACGCCAGCCCGTTGCCGATCACGTTCAGGCAACCGGGGTGCAGGATCCCCGAGGGCAACAGGTGCAGGACGTACTTCTCGCCGCCCACGACGACGGTGTGTCCCGCGTTGGCCCCGCCCTGGTAGCGCACGACGACGTCGGCGTCCCGAGAGAGGCGGTCGATGATCTTGCCTTTGCCCTCGTCGCCCCACTGGGCGCCGAAGACGCTTAGGGAGGGCATGCGCGGTCTCGGTCGGTGGGCGGGGACGGAGGAGGGAACGGGCGGCGACCCCGGACGCACCGGCGCCGGCGGCCGGGGGATCCGGGGACGTCGGCGTACGGGCTGGGTCGCGCCGCACCCGCGGCCAGGACCGGCCCGGACGGCACGCGGGGGCAGGCCTCGGGCCGCCGCGCGCGCCGCGGACCGGGCCACGGAGGGCGGCGATTCTCGCGCCCCCCCCGGGGGGCCACAAGGGATTTCCCCCTCCGCGCTCCGGCCGCGGGAGGATGGCCCGGAGCAGCCCGACCCCCGGGCCACCGGCGGGCGCCGCGGGCCTCCGGTCAGGGTGCGGCCTCGCTGGGCCGGCCGAAACCGCCGCCGCCGGGGGTCTCGATCTCGACCTCGGCGCCGACCCCGAGGTCGAGGGCCGCCTGTCCGCCCAGCGTCCGCCAATGGGCCTCGCCCGCCGGACGCCAGCGCGCTCGCCCGAGCGATCCGGGCCCACCGCCGGCCAGGCCATAGGGGCCGGTGACCTGGCGTTGGCCGATGAACGAGATGCGCGCCGGGGCGAGCAGTTCCAACCTGCGCACGAGCCCGTCCCCGCCGCGCGCCGCGCCCGCCCCCCCTGAGCCGCGCCGCACGCTCGTCGCCAGCACGCGCACGGGCAACTCGCGCTCGAGCGCCTCGATGGGCGTGCTGCGCGTGTTGGTCATGTGGGTCTGCAGCGCGTGGGCTCCGTCGCCCTGCGGGCCGCCGCCCGCCCCGCCCGGCAGGGTCTCGTAGTAGGCGAAGTCGGCGCCGCCCAGGGTCAGGTTGCTCATCGTCCCGGAGCTCGCCGCGGGGATGCGCTCGGGCAGCGCCCGCGCGAGGGCGCCGAGCAACACGTCGACCAGGCGTTGGCTCGTCTCGACGTTGCCGGCCGCCACGGGGGCGGGATAGCGCGCGTCGACCAGGCTCCCCGGCCGCGTCCGCACCTCGACGGGGCGCAGGATGCCTTCGTTGGTCGGGGTCCCATCCGGGAGCAGGCAACGCAGCACGTAGAGCACCGCCGAGATCGCCACCGCGCGCGTCGTGTTCACCGAACCGGAGGCCTGGTCGTCGCAGCCCGTGAGGTCGAAGACGAGGGTGTCGTGGCGGTGCTCCAGGCGCAGGCGCAGCACGAGGGGCGGGCCCTCCCCGTTCTCGAGGTGGTCCTCGAAGCACCACTCGCCCCGCGGCAGCCCGCGCAGCAGCTCGCGCGTGAGCTCCTCGGTCCAGTCGAGCAACGCCCCGGCGTGACGGCGCAGCGCTTGGGCGCCGTGGTCGCGCTCGAGTTCGCCCAGTCGCCGCGCGCCGACCTGGTTGGCGGCCCACTGCGCGAGCAGGTCCCCCTCGCGCTCGCGGGGCACGCGCATGTTCGCCAGCAGGAGATCGAGCACCTCGCGCTCGAGGATCCCCCCGCGCACCAGCCGCAGGGGCGGGATCCGCAGGCCCTCGCCGTGGACGTCGCGCGCGGGCGCCATCGAACCGGGGTGGGCGCCGCCCACGTCGGCGTGGTGCGCGCGGTTGGCGAGGTGGAAGGAGGGCCGCCGATCGCCGGGCAGGAACACGGGCGAGACCAGCGTGATGTCCGGCAGGTGCGTGCCCCCCTGGAAGGGGTCGTTGAGCACCACCGCGTCCCCCGGGCGCATGTCGATGCGCGCCATGGCGGCCGCCACCGAGAGCGGGGCCGAGCCCAGGTGAACGGGCAGGTGCGCGGCCTGCGCCACCGTGCGGCCCTGCCCGTCGAACACCGCGCAGGAGTAGTCGCGGCGCTCCTTGATGTTGGCCGAGAAGGCCGAACGCATCAGCGAGACGCCCATCTCCTCGGCGGTCGCCGCGAAGAGATGGTGGAAGACCTCGAGGCGCAGCCGCTCGCTCATGGGTCGGGGCGCCCCGTCAGCGGCGCAGGAGCGGGTCGTCGACGACCTCGTAGGGCACGTGGTCGAGCACCATCCAGCGCACGAGGGGCACGATCGCGTTGCCCTCGGGGCCCGAGGTGCGCCAGACGACCGAGCGCACCGTGCGCGAGAGGTGCACGCCGCTCTCCTCCTCGGCCCGCCGGTCCTCGGCCGACATCACGCCGAAACCCTCGTTCGCCGCGGTCGAGCGCCGGGCCGTGACGTGGATCGAGAAGACCTGGCTCTGGGTGGTGAGTAGGTCGAGGATCCGCTGTTGGGGCTCGGGTCCGAGCGCATCCCAGCCGCGCACCTTGGAGAGGTCCTGCAGGGTCTCGAAGATCTGACGCTCGATGAGCTCGTCCCCGAACTCGTCGATGATCTGCAGCGCGTCGCTCGTGTCCTCGCCGGGGGGCTTCTCCTTCTCGAGATTGCGGTACTCGATCACCTCGTCCCAGAACCGCCGCGGCACGTCGCGGTCGTCGAACAGCCCGCGCAGGACGGCGGGCGGCGCGGTGTTGAGGTTCACGCCCATCCCGCCGCCCCCGCCGCCGCTGAAGTCCGGGCCACCCAGACCCCCGGCCTGACCGCCCCCTGCGCCCCCGCGCCCGCCCCCCTGGCCACCGGCCTGACCACCGGCCTGGCCACCGGCCTGACCCCCGGCCTGACCCCCGGCCTGACCCCCGGCCTGGCCCCCGGCCTGGCCCCCGGCCTGGCCCGCTCCGCCACCGCCGGCACCCGCGCCCGCGCCGCCCTCCGACCCGCCGCCGGGGCCCGCGCCAGCGCTGCCGCCCGCCGGGCCGACGCGCACGGAGGTGTAGACCGTGAGGAACGCCTCCAGCGAGTGCACGACCTGGTCGCGTTCGTCGCGGAACTCCGAGAAGAGCGCGGGGTGCAGGTCCTCGAGGACCGCGAACTCGCGCAGGGCCATCGGCAGGCCGGCGTCGCGGTTCTCGGGGTCGTCCGAGAGTTGTTCGCCCTTGGGCAGGCGCGCCCGGGTGCGCTGGCGCATGTGCTCCTGCATGGCGCGCGCGATCTGCTCGCCCTCCGCCGGGGAGAGGTCCCACTCGGTGCCCTCCCGCGCCAGGTCGACGATGCGCCCCACGCGCCGCAGCGCATCGTCCGCGCGCTGCGGATCGGGGTCGAGCAGGTTGAGCACGTTGTACTTCGAGTCCTCGTCCTGGATCAGGATCCGCAGCTCGATGCCGTTGATCTCGGTGCGCGCCGGGATGGCCCACTCGTCCATGCGCGAGTCGACCGCCGGCGGCGGCGCGGCGGCCGAGGGGTCGCCCCCGCCTCCCGCTTCGCCGCCGAGCCCGTCCCCGCCCCCCGGCAGGCCCTCCGCGCCGCCGCCGGAGTCCATGTCGGCCAGGAGATCCTCGTGGATCTGCAGCAGGACCGACTCGATCGCCTGCTCCATCGTGGTCAGACCGACCGCGTTGCGCGCCACGCGGGCGTCGGTCATGGTCCCGATGCTGATCTGGATCACGATCGTGATCACCACGATCAGGACCAGGACCGAGAGCAGCAGCGCGGCGCCGCGGCGCGCGGAGCGGGTTCCCTGGGAGGTGCGCGGCAACATCGCGGGTGGGAAGGACGACGGGGTGGCCGGGCTTCTTCCCGGCGTGAGGGGGCTCAGAGTGTGAGAAGAATTCGAGCACTCTCGGTACGGCCGGCTTGCCGGCCGTCCAAAAAGCGTTCTGAGAGGCCGTCTGGATGGTCTGTTCTGGGTCCGCTCCGGGTCCGCTCGATTTTTTCTCGGCCTCTCAGAAGTCGCGCGAGAGGTCGGCGCCCTGCAGGATGCGCGGGCGGATGAAGAACAGGACCTGCACCTTCTCGGTGGACTTGAAGGTCGAGCGGAAGAGCGATCCCAGGAGCGGCAGATCGCCCAGGAAGGGTACCTTGCGCTCGAGGTCCGTGGAGCGCTCCGTCACCAGGCCCCCCAGGATCACCGCCTGGCCGGGCCGCAGGTAGACCTGGGTCTGGGCCTGGCGATTGACCAGGCGCGGGACGGTCAGCTCCTCGCCGGTCGAGGTGGCCGCGGTGACCGTGCTGCCGGTCTGCTGCGAGGCCTCGACGTCGATCTCGAGGGCGATGTGCTGCGTGCCCGCCAGTCGCGGCGTGACGAACAGGCGCACGCCGACCTCCTGGAAGTCGAGCTTGGTGTTGAAGCCCCCGCTCGCGTTCACCCCGGTCACTTGCACGTACGGGATGCGATCGGTGGCTTGGATGATGGCCTTGGTGCCCTCGCGCACGGCGACCTTGGGGCGGCTGATGATCGAGACGTTCTCGAAGGTCGCCAGGAGCTCGATCAGGGCCTCGTAGACGATGCCTTCCTTGACCGCACCGAGGCTGGTGAAGAACTCCTGGCTGCTCTCGACGTTCGGGAAGGTGTAGGAGATGTCCTTGAAGAAGAGCTTGTCGGGCAGGTCGGCCGAGAAACGCGCGCCCATGTCGAAGGTGTCGCGGATGACCCACTCGACGATCTTGGCCTCGATCTCGATCTGCGGCGGGCTGGAGACGAGCGTGTCGATCAGATACTCGACCTCGCGCAGGTTCTCGGGATTCGCGGTGACGATCAACCAGTCGAGCAACGCGACCGACTTGCCCGCGTCCGCCGGCGTCCCGCGCAGGTTGGTCGCCAGCCACTCGCTGTCCCAGCCTGGCTTGAGATCGAAACGCACGGTGGCGGGGCCCTGGCGTCCGGTCGCGGGGTCGTGGAGCGCGAAGTTGCCGTAGCTCTCGAGCAGCAGCTTCACGTTGGCGGACTTGCCGGGGGGGAGCGTGAAGGGCTTTGTCACCAGGCCCCGGTCGGGATCCCACAGGATGCGCTGGCCGAACTCGAGCCAGGGGTTGAACGGAGGCGGCGTGAGCGGCGGGGCGGCGGCGCGCGCGGCGGCCTCCAGCTCCTCTGGCGTGCGCCCCATGTCGGGCTGGATCTCGCTGAAGGGATCCTCCATCGAGTCGACCGGGTTCAGCGTCCCCTGCTGGATCAGCTCCTCGAACAACTCGAGGGTCCGCTGACGGCGCTCGCGCCCCTCCTGCTCGCGGGCCTCCGGCCCCTTGCACGCGAGGGTCGCGCAGGCCGCCAGGCACGCGCAGCACAGGCCGCGGCGCACGAAGGACCCAGGTGTCGACCCCCTCCCCACCGCTAGAACTCGTACCCCATCTCGGCACCTTGCATCACCCGCGGGCGGATGAAGAACAGGACCTGGGCCTTGGACTTGGATTGGAAGGTGGAGCGGAAGAAGCGGCCCACGCCGGGCAGGTCGCCGAGGAAGGGCACCTTGCGCTCCTGATCGACCACGCGCTCGGTGATCAGGCCGCCCAGGATGACGGCTTCTCCGGGGCGCAGATAGACCAGGGTGCGCGCCTGGCGCGTCGAGAGGATCGGCGTCGTGATGATCTCACCCTCAGCGCTGGCGACCGTCGGCGCGTCGCCGGTCTGCTGGGAGGCCTCGACGTCGATTTCGAGCGCCACCTTGCTCCCCACCAGGCGCGGCGTCACGAACAGGCGCACGCCGACCTCGAGGTAGTTCAAGGTCGTGTTGAAGCCGCCCTGGGCCGTGATGCTCGCCACCTGCAGGAACGGGATGCGCTCGACCGCTTCCACCTTGGCGCGGCCGCCCTCGCGGACGGCGCTGCGCGGACGGCTGATGATCGAGACGTTCTCGTAGGTGGCGAGCAGCTCGATCAGCGCGCTGTACTGCGTGCCGTCCTGGATCGCGCCCACCTCGAGCAGCAGCTCGCCCGCGCTGCGGTTGGGCAGATTGAAGCCGATCTGGTTGAAGAGCGCCTTCTCGGGCAGGGTGGCGAGGAAGTTCGAGATGCCCATGTCGAAGCTGTCGCGCGCGACGACCTCGACGATCTTGGCCTCGATCTCGATCTGCGGCGGACTGCCGATGAACGTGTTGAGGAAGTACTCGAATTCCCGCAGGACCTCGGGCTGCGCGCGCGCCACGAGCCACTCGGCCACGACGATCGGCGTGCCCGGCACGTTCAGGGGGCCGCGCAGGTCGGCCGTGATCACCTCCACGTCGGAGCCCTCGAGGTGCACGAGATCGAGCTCCCCTTCCCCCTGCGGGCCGTTCGCCGGGTCGTAGAACGTGAAGGGCCCGTACTCCTGGACGAGCTCGAAGAATCTCTTGCCCATGCCCGGCCGCACGGGGTAGGGCTTGGTGACCAGCCCGCTGCGTTCGTCGTACGTGATGCGCGCGCCGAACTCCGTCCAGGGGTTGAAGAAGGGTGCCTGCGCCAGGCGCGGCGCTTCCTCGGCGCGCGGCGGAGCGGGTTGGGGCGGCTCCGCCGCGGCCCCTTCCGACGGGTCGGGCGTCGGCTCGAGCGGGGTTGCCTGGGGGGGCGGGACGCCGTAGGGCCTGGGCCGCTCGGTGGGCTGGGGCATCGGCCCCATCGAGGCGACCGGACGCAGGGTGCCTTGCTCGATCAACTCACGGAGCATCTCCTCGGAGAGCTCCTCGCGGGCCGCGTTCCCGCCGCCGTCGCTCTGGGGCCCGGTGCAGGCCGCGCCGAACACGAGCGCCGCCCCCGCCCAAGCGAACCCGATCCAACGGATCGGGGACCTCGTAAGGCGCGCGAGAGAAGAGGGGTCCATCGGTCAAGGCACGGGGAGACGCCGTTCTAAACGAACGCAGGGGTCCGATCCACGGACCCCTGCGTTGGAAGGGCGCCCCCGGCGAGGGCATCGACCCGCCCCTGAGGTTCCTGCCACCCCCGGGCGAGCCGCTCGTCGGAGCTCAAAGCTCGGCTTTGACTTCGCTGCTGATGTCGGGGACCGCGCGGCCGTCCTGGTGGCGCACCTGCTTCCAGACGCTGCAGTGGGACCTGGCCTGCATCACGCGCTGGGCGGCCTTGGAGACCCGATCGACCGCCGCCGCGTACAGGACCTGACCCTGGGCCGACTCGCGGGTGATGCCGTCGCGCTTCATGCGCTGGACCTCGGGGGTCGCGTCGAGCAGCTCCGAGTAGCGCAGGGTAGCCGGGTTGGTGATGTGCCGGGACGAACGCACGCCACAGACGTTGTCCGCCTCGTCGGCGATCCACCCGGCGGACGGGGAGGCCGCGGGTTCCGAGACGGCTCCGGCCCCCGGGGCGAGGGGGATGGGCTGGTCGCCGGCCGCCGCGGGCACTTCGGACGGGGTCGCCCCGGCGCCGAGCGCCAGCAGAATCGAAGCCGCGCCGGCCAGGCAGCGGCTCCGGAGGGTGTTCCAGTGGGTGTGCGTCATGATCCAGACCAAGTCCCCGATCGGGCCGTACCCGGGGCCGCCTGCCCGCGCGAGCGGGGCCCCGGCGGGCCTCCGAGCGAGGGAGAGTGACCTGCCGGATCGACCGGGGCACACCCCGATCATGGCAGAGCCCCCTCCCCGCGTCCCGATCCCGTGGTGAAAAAAACCTCATCCGGCCCCTGCACCCTCCCCAGAGGCATCTGGATGGGGTGAGCCTGGGGAAGGGGGCGGAGCACCCCTGCCTCCCCGGGCGGGGACGGACCGACCGTGTCTTTTCGGTCGGCGAAGCCGCGGGGTGGACAGCTTTCCGCTGGAGACTCCCCGACGCCCCACATCGGAGTCGGGCCTGGGAAGCCGGTTTCGGCGGGTCGCCGCCCGCGGAGGGGGCCCCAACGGGCGAGGCCCCACCCCGGGGGAACCGGGGTGGGGCCTCGCCCATCGGGGACGGCGGCGCGGATCAGCGCCGGCCGCGGCCCCCACGGCCACCGCGGTCTCCGCGGTCACCCCGATCCCCCCGGTCGCCGCCCCGCTCGCGCGGGCCGCGATCGTAGGCAGGGCGCTCGCCTTCGGCGGCCGTCGCGCCCACCGCCTCCGAGGCCTCCTTCATCGACAGGCGCACCTTGCCGCGGTCGTCCACGTTGGTGATGACCACGTCGACCTGGTCGCCGACGTTCAGCACGTCGGTCACGCTCTCGATGAAGTCCGAGGAGATCTCGGAGACGTGCAGGAGACCCTCGACGCCGGGGAGGATCTCCACGAACGCGCCGAAGTCCCGGACGCTCTTGACCGTCCCCTGGTACCGGGTGCCGATCTTGGGCGTCTCGCACATCGAGCGGATGTGGTTGACGCAGGCCGTCACCTTGGGACTGTCGGTCCCGAAGACCTTGACCAGTCCCGTGTCGTCGACGGAGATCCGCACGCTGTACTCCTCCTGCATGCCGCGGATGTTCTTGCCCGCGGGGCCGATGAGGAAGCCGATCTTCTCGGACGGGATCTTGACCGTCTCGAAGCGCGGGGCGAACTCGGAGATCGAATCCATCGGGCGCGGCACGGCCTCGAGCATCTTGCGCAGGATGTAGCGGCGACCCTCCTTGGCCTGGGTCAGGGCGCGGCCCAGGGTCTCGCGGCTCACGCTCTTGACCTTGATGTCCATCTGCAGGGCCGTGATGCCGATCCCCGAGCCGGCGACCTTGAAGTCCATGTCGCCGTTGTGGTCCTCGCCGCCCGTGATGTCGGACAGGATCGCGATGCGCTCGCCGTCGGTCACCAGGCCCATGGCGATACCCGCCACGGGCTGACTGATCGGCACGCCGGCGAGCATCATCGCCAGCGTCCCGCCGCAGACCGAGGCCATCGACGACGAGCCGTTCGACTCGGTGATGTCGGAGACGATCCGGATCGTGTACGGGAAGCGCTCCTTGCTCGGCAGCACCGCGGACAGCGCACGCTCGGCCAGCATGCCGTGACCGATCTCGCGCCGGCCCGGGCCGAGCATGCGCCGGGTCTCGCCCACGCTGTAGGGCGGGAAGTTGTAGTGCAGGTAGAAGGCCTTGCGGTAGTTGTCCTCCAGCCCGTCGATGATCTGCTCGTCATCGGGAGTGCCCAGGGTCACGTTGACCATGGCCTGGGTCTCGCCGCGGGTGAAGACCACCGAGCCGTGCTGGCGCGGGATGAAGTTCGGCAGGATCCAGATGGGACGGATCTCGTCCAGCCCGCGTCCGTCGGCGCGCCGGCCCTGCAAGATGCTCTCGCGCTCGACCTCGCCCTTGAGGTCGGAGAAGGCGTTCTTGATCGCCTTGGTGCGGGCGGCGAGTTCGAGCGGGTCCTCGATGCCCGCGGTGAGCTCGGCGATGGCCTTCTCGCGCACGGCGTCGACGGCGGCTTGACGCTCGTGCTTCCCGGGGGTGTGGATGCGCTCGGCGACTTCGGAGCGATAGCGCTCGAGGCCGCGCTGGATCGTCGGATCGACCTGGGGCGGGCTGAACTCCATGCGCGGCTTGCCCGCTCGGGCGGCCAACTCGTCGATCAGGTCCACGATCTCGCGGATGCAGCCGTGGCCGAACTCGAGGGCGTCGATGATCTCCTCCTCGGTCAGCTCCAGGGCGCTGGCCTCGACCATGTTGAGGCCCTTCTGGTGTCCGGCGAGGACCAGGTTGAGGCGCGATTCGCCGCGCAGACGGCTGTCCTCGGGGAACGCGACGAGCGCGCCGTCCAGGTGACCGACGCGCACGGCGCCCAGGGTTTCCTCGACCGGCAGGCCCGAGATACGGACGGCGGCGAAGCCGCCGATCATCGCGGCCATGTCGTTGTTGCGGACGCCGTCGTAGGAGAGCGCGTGGGTCAGGAGCTGCACTTCCTGGCGGAAGCCCTCGGGGAACATGGGGCGGATGGCCCGGTCGGTCATCCGCATGGTGAGGATCTCCTTCGTGTTGGGCCGCCCCTCGCGCTTGAAGAAGCCGCCGGGGATCTTGCCCGCCGCCTCGGTCTTCTCGCGGTAGTCCACGGTCAGGGGGAAGAAGTCGAGATCGTCGCGGCCCTTGCTGGTCACGACCGCCGCGAACGACATCGAATCCCCGACCGTGCAGATCACGGCGCCATGGGCCTGTCGGGCGATCCGCCCGGTCTCGAGGGCCACCCGCACGCCCCCGATCGTCCGCTCGACGCGGGTGAATTTCAGTTCTTCGTTACTCATCGCTTTCTCGCTGGGTTGCAGTCCGGACCGGGTCGGCGTGACCCGGCTCGCGGACCACCCGCCTGCGCTCGTCCCGCTCCGGTCCGCGGAGGAGGGGCCGGCCGTTCGGCGGGCGCGTCGTTCTCGACGACATGGAATAGGTTCGCTATCGGTGGCAGGCGGTCGCGCACGAGCGCGAGCGCGGCTCCCGCGGCACCGTCCCCCCCTCACGGAGGGTGTGGTCGAGCGCCCAGGGCGATCGACGCGGACGGACGGTGCGAGGAACGCGGGAGGATTGGAACGGAGCGCGCCGCCCGAGGGACCCCGTCGCTGGGCGGAGGTCCATGGGCGGCGCGTGAACGTGCTCCCGCGGAACCCGGCCCTGGGGCCGGGATCGTCGATCCCTACGGAACGCTGCGGGAGGTACGGGCAATCGAACGGCGATCTAGCGGCGCAGACCGAGACGGCTGATGAGGTCCTTGTACCGCTCGGGCGCGGTCGTGCGCAGGTAGCGCAGCAGCTTGCTGCGCTGACCGACCATGATCAGCAGGCCGCGCCGGGTGGTGAAGTCCTTGCGGTGGACCTTGAGGTGCTCGGTCAGGTTGGTGATGTGCGCGGAGAGCAGCGCCACTTGGACCTCCGGCGAGCCGGTGTCGCCCGCCTCGCGGGCGAAGTCCTGGATGACCTGACGCTTGTGTTCGGCGGTGAGTGCCATGACGCGTGGGATTCCCGGCGGCCCCTGGCCGCTGCGCTCGGAGGACTTGCCCGCGCCCCAGGAGGTCCGCGGGGGACCCCCGGTGACGGGGTGCGCCGGCGCCGCCGAGGGGCGGCTGGGAACCGGCAGGCGGGTCCGGCTGGGAGGGCCGGGCCCGGTCGAGCGCGGAGGAGTCTACCCGCGCGCGCAGCCCGTCTCCAGGGCCTGCCCCCGACCGGGGCGCGGCCTCCGGGGGCCCCAGGGGGTCAGGGGGTCAGGGCCGGCCCGGCTTGGCGGTGCGGGCGGGCATGGCCGCCAGGAGTTCCTCGGCCAGGTCGTCGCAGCCGATGGCCAGCAGGGCCCGGTCCGTGGCCGCCCGCGTGAGGTGCGAGGTCAGGTTGATGCGCTTGCGCACGCGACCGGCCCACAGCTCGGGGCCGCCGGCGCTGTCGAGCATGTAGGCGTCGAGCTCGGCCGTGATCGTCGCGTGGGTCTTGAAGAGCGAGTCGTCCCAGGACTGCACGAGCACCCGCAGCACGGCGTCCTCGCCCAGGGAACCGGGCCGGTAGGAGGCCTCCGCGGCCCGGGCGCCGCCCGACTCCTCGCCGCGCTGCACCGCCTGGTCGACGTAGGCGGTGGCCAGCGGGCTGTAGCGGCGCTTCACCAGGGCACGCTGGAACGCATCCCGCAGCAGGTCGACGGGCACGTCCCCGGTCGCCGAGCGGACCTCGATCGGGGCGACGACCACGTCCACCGGCGCAGCCTGGGCCAGGGGCCCGTCGTAGAGCGTCTCGACGCCGGTTCCCCGGGGGGTCGGCAGGGAGCGGCAGGCCCCGAGCGCCAGGGCGAGCGCGAGGAACGGGAGGAGTCGGCGGGTGTGCATCAGGGGAGAGCCTCCATCGGCTGGGAATCCGTCGGGCGCGGCGCGAGGACGGAGTCTAGCGCGGCGACGCGGGCGAAGGAATCGAGCCGGGAACGGCGTTTCCCCCCGGATCCGGAGCGTTCAGGGCGCGGTGAACGGCAGGGGCGCCGAGGCCGAGAAGAGCTCGCGCAGCCGGCCCACGTCGCTCCAGAGGAACGCCTGCGGGTCGAGGTCGGGCCAGGCCACGCTCGAGGCGGCGGCCGCGAACGCCCCGCTGCCGGCCAGGCCCTGGCCGCCGAGGGCGGCGACGTCGGGGAACAGGGCCGAGAGCGTGCCACCCGCGGCATCCGGGGCATCGACGCGCCACAGGTCCCAGCCGCGGCCTGCGCCGTCGGTGAGGCGCACGCGGTGCAGTCCCGGCTGGCCGTCGGCGTCGAAGAGGCGGTCCGCGGCGCTGACGCTGAAGGCCAGGGATCCCGAACCGCCCTCGAACGTCGCGCCGAGGATCGTCGGCACCCCGGGCGGGTCGAGCACGAGGTTCGTGGTCGAGAACCGCGCGCGGGCGCCGGCGCGGTTGCCCGCGAGGTCGACGAGCTCGGCCTGCAGGAAGAGATCGTCCTCGATCGTGCCGCGCTCGACCAACTCCCCCAGCGCATCGTCCGGGCCGTTCTGCACGCCGTCGGCGACGCCCGCGAAGGCGGAGCGCACGATCCACGACTCGGGGTCCACCTGGAAGGCCCGGCCGGAACCGACCTGGAGCGGCGCGGGGATGCCGTGGGCCAACGCGTGCACGCTGATGCGCGGTGTCCCCGAGAGGGCCAGGTGGTTGAGCCCCGGCACGCTGGCGCCCGCGACCAGGCCGTGCGCGGCGACGTCGATCGCGGCCCGCTCGGGGTCCGCGCCGACGGCGTCGAGCAGGGCCGGGACCTCGAGGAACAGGGGCTGGGTCTCTCCCGGCGGGATCGGGCCCAGGGGCAGCTCGAGCACGAAGCCCCGCAGGAACAACTGCGCGAAGGTCGGCGAGTTCCCGGCCGAGAGGTTGAGGGCGAAGATCGAGAGCGCTCCCGCCGTCCGCGCGCCGACCGGGAAGGGTTGGAACGCGCACTCGGTGATCTGCGTGAAGGGGTTGAAGAAACAGTTCTGGGCCTGGACGGTGGGCCCCAACTCCGGAGCGCGGCGTGAGTCGGAGGCCAGGACGCTGAGCAGCGGCAGGTCCTCGAGCGGCGAGGTCACGGCCAGGGCGACCAGGCCGGTCGCGGGGAGCGTGGGCCGGAGCAGCACGTCCAGGCGCGCGGCGGCGAGGCCGTGGAAGCTGAACAGGTCGTGGCCCGCGGCCTCGACCGTGAGGATCGTCTCGCCCAGGGATGCGGAGGCCACCGTCGCGATGCCCGCCGCGTCGGTCAGCGCCAGGTCGATCGGCGTCACGACGCCGGCGTCGTCTTCGTGCGTGAACACACGCGCGCCGGAGATCGGGGCCAGGGTCGAGCTCGAGACGACGCGCACCTCGACGTTGTCCCCGGGCACCAGCGGGCCCGGGCCGACCGCGCCGACCTGGGTGTAGGTGCCGGCGAAGGGCGCCGAGGGGTTGAGCGCGCGGTCGTAGACCGTCACCAGCACCGGGATCGCGCCTTCGCTCGGATCGATCAGGCCGAGCTGGATCGGTCGGGCCACGAAACGCCCGACGGAGTCCGCCGCGATCGCCGGCGGCAGGATGCCGTTGTCCTCGTCCCCACCCGATAGCAGGGCTTCGACGCGCACGGCCCGGATGGCCTCGTCGGCCCGGCCGGAGACCACCAGGTCGCGCAGGTCCGAGCGCAGGTCGAGGGTCGTGCCCTCGAGGCCCAAACCCTGCACCAGCGGCGCGCGCGTGTCGAGCTCCGGCGACTGCGCCCCCGGCGTGGAGGGATCGGTGTCGAGCATGCGCACCGGGCGAATGCCGGGTCCGCGCAGGTGCTGGAACGCGAAGGCGATCTCGCCGTCGATGAAGCGCGCCCGCAGGGGGGCCAGGGTCTCGACGAGGTCCAGCTCGGCCTCCTCGAGCAACACCTCGTCCTCGCCCGCCGTCAGCTCGATCTCGCGGCTCAGGGCGCGCAGGCGTGGAACCGTGCCGTGGTCCCGCCCGAAGAGCAGGATGCGCAGGCGATCGCCGGCGAGCGCGGGCTGGGCCAGGCGCACGAGCACCATCAGCGGCGCCGTCCCGTCGAGCTGGGCCCGCCCGATCGCGTCCTCGGGGACCTCGGGCGAGCCGGAGACCAGCTCGGCCCCCAGGGGCAACTCGACCGCGGAGGTGTCGAAGAGCAAGTCGAAGGGCGCGAGCTCCGCCCCGTTCGGCGCTTCGATCGCGGCGCCGAACTCGGGCGAGAGCAGGACCTCGACCGAATCCTCCGCGAACAGCGGCTGGGGCGTGCCGGCGGGGTCGACGCTGCGCCAGGTCCAGACCCGCGGCTCGGTCACGTCGCCGCCGAAGGGTCCGGCGACCGACAGCATCTGGCGCGGCGGATCGAAGGCCGGCGGCAGCCCGCCGGAGTAGATCTGGAAGGAGAGCGCGTTGACGGTCAGGGGGTTGATCGGCCGGTCGAAGACCACGGCGATCTCGGTGATCGTGCTGGCGTCGGTGACGCCCGCCGGCGGCCAGGTGGCGACCACCCGCGGGGCCGCGGGGTTCTCCGCCGCGACCGTGAAGGTCCCGAGCACCCCCGAGCTGGGCCCGGTCAGAACCTGTCCGGTGAGGTCGGTGACGCTCGCGCCGCTCTTGAGCGTGACCCGGTAGGTGGCCTCCGCGACCAACACCACCGGGAACAGGACCGCCATGCGCCCGTCCCCCACGAGCGCGCCCGTGAGCGGCACCGGCGGGGCCGTAGTGGGCGCCCCGGGCGGGACGTCGGTGAGCTCCTGCACGAGCTCGAAGTTCCCATCGAGGGTCTGGGGCGCGATCGACTCGCTGAAGCGGATCACGATCGGCGTGGACGAGCTGGCCCCGGTGCCGCTGGGGAAGACCGCGCTCACCGTCGGGGCACCGGGGGCGATCCACTCCCCGTCCAGGGGCACGGTCGCCGGTGGCCCGAGGGGATCCACCCCGTCCTGGCCGCGGTTGGAGCAGTCGCCGCCGAAGACGCAGGCCGGGTTGTCGCAGCCCGGGAGTAGCAGCGCGATCCCGGCCAGGGCCAGGCCGAGGGGGAGGGCCGACGCCGGGCGGCGCCGCGGGCCGGGTGAGACGGGCTTGGGCATGGGCGGAGTCGACCCCGGCGGGGGCGCGGAGGGCGCGAGGGACGCGCGGGCGGCGGCCTATCTTCCCCGCGCCGGCGCGCGGGGGAAGCGGCGGGGACGATTTCCGTGCGTTCCTGCTCGCCGCCCCGAGGTCGGCCGAAGCTCCTTCCGCGGTGACCCACGCGCCAGTCCGAACTACCCGCGCCTGCACCCCAGGCCCGGCCGCGGATCCCCGCGGGCGGGCCGAACCTCGGTGGGGCTAGACTGTTCGCCCCCGCTTCGGCCCCCTCCCCCGTTCCGGCCGCACCGCGCCAGGCGCGCTCCTCCACCTCAGCCGCGAGGTCCCCATGCTCCCTCACCTGCTCGCTCCGCTCGCGTTGGCCCTGGCCGGCGCGCTCGCCCCCGCAGCGGCCTCCGCGGCGCCGCAGGATTCCCCCGCGACGGCGCCGGAGCGGGTCGAGGAGGCCCGCCAGGCCCTGGCCGAGGGGGACTTCGAGCGCGCGCACGTGCTCGTGCAGGGCTTGTTGTTCCGCCAGCGCCTGGAGGGCGCCCTGGAGCTCGAGCGGGCCGGCCGCGACCGGGAGGCCCTGACCGCCCTGCGCCGGGCCTTCGCCCTGGAGCCGCGGCCGGTGCCCGCGCTCGCCGAGGAGGCTCGCACGCGCATCGCGGACCGGGTGCTCGGGGCGTTGCTCGAGCGCGCCGAGCCCGCGGTGCTAGGGAACGACCCGCGGACGGCCTTGCTCCTGCTCGACGAGGCGCTCGCGATCGACGCGCGCCATCCGCGGGCGAATCACCTGCGCGCGCGCGCGGCGCTGGCCCTGGGCGAGGAGATCGGCGAGGTGTTCCTGTTCCAGGACGCGTTGGCCTCGGCCGAGAGCGCCGCGCCGAGCGAACCCGCCGCGCGCTACTACGGCGCGCGCGCCGCGCGCCTCTTGCACTACGCCGACGGCGACGCGGCGCCCCTCGAGCGGTCGGCCTTCCTGGCCCGCGCGTTGCTCGCGGACCTCGCCGCGGGCCGACTCGAGCGCGGCGAGCTGCCCGCGAGCCCGAGCCCCGAACAGGTGCTCGCCGAAGCCCTCTTCGATCGCTTCCGCCTGGCGCGCCAGAACGGGGAGACGCAGCGCGCCCAGGAGCTCGAGGAATCCACCCGCGCGGCCCTCGAGACCTGGCTCGGGAACGCGCCCGACGACGAGGCCCCTTGGCGCCAGCTCGCCGCCTACCACGAGTGGGCCGGCGACGCGCGGGGGGCCGCCGACGTGCTCGAGCGCGGCATCGACGTCCTGCCCGAGGCGCTGCCCCTGCACGAGAACCTGGCGCGGCTCGCGCGCGGCCTCGGCGGCCCGACGGAGACGGTGCGCATCTACACCGCGATCGTCGAGCGCCACGGCTCCTCGGCCCTGGCCCATTGGTTCCTGGCCCAGGACCAGCTCGAGTCGGCCCTCGAGCGACTCGACGAGCGCACGGCCAGCGCCGCCGACTTCGGGCGCGCCGCCGCCAGCTTCGCGCGCGCGCGGGCCCTCAACCCCGAGTACGCCGAGGCCTGCCTGGGCCGCGAGGCCCTGTGCCGTGCGGGCGTCGGCTGGGTGCACCTGTGGGCCGACGAGCTCGACACGGCCGAGCGCGCCTTCCTCTCGATGGAGGAGACCCTCCCCGGCGGCCTCGAGTGGCAGTATCCCGGCCGCCTGTTCTCGGGCGTCGATTCGCTCAATCGACTCGCGGGCCGCTGGTACGCGCGCTCCCAGGACGAGGAGCTCGCGCAGTCCGAGCGCGACGAGGCCCTGGCCCAGGCCGGACGCATCGTGCGCGCGCTGAGCGAGTATCGGCCCACGGATCCGGCCCTGGCGAACGACGCGGGCTTCTTGAACCGCGACGCGGCCGAGGCCCTCGAGCGCAGCGGCAGCGCGCTGGTCGAACGCGGCGCGACCCAGGGACGGCCCGAACTCGTCGAACAAGGCCTGGCGCTGCTCGCCCGCGCGCGCGAGACGATGGAGACGAGCTTCGCGAGCTACGTGCGCGCCAGCGAGCTCTCCCCCGACGACGCGCGCGTGGTCAACGACACGGGGTTGATCCTCACCTACTACCTGCGACGTGAACCCGAGACCGCCCGCGCCTACCACGAACGCGCCATCGCCGTCGGCCTGCCGCGCATCGAGGCCGGGACCCTGGCCGAGGACGACGACCTGCACACGGCGGTCGGCGATGCCTACCAGAACCTCGGCTACCTCGAGCTGTGCTGGCGCGGCGACGCGGCGGCCGCCCTGGCACCCCTCGAGGCCTCGATGGCCCACGCGCCCTGGACCCGACAGGACGTCCCCGGCTTCCTGATCCCCCTCGCGCGGCACGTCGTCGAGGGGCGCCTCGACGCGGCCACCGTCGTCGCCGCCTACGCCTGGGCGCCGGGCGACGCACAGGCCGTGCTCGCGCGCGCCGCCGCGCTGCGTACCTTGCGCGCCGCCTTCGAAGGCTGACCGCCCCTCTCCCCGCCCATCCGACGACCATGCGAACCCTCGCGCTCCTCCTCCCCCTCCTGGCCGCGGCGCCGGTGCGCGCCGCCGCGCTTCCCTCCCCCACCGCGTCGCAGGACCCGGCCGCCGACCTCGAGCGCGGCCGCGCGACCGTCGCGGCCGGCAAGACCCTCGAGGCCCTGGCCATCGCCGAGATGCTCGAGAAGGCGGACCCCGCGGCCGGGGCGTATCTGTCGGGCCTCGCCTTCCACCGCATGGCCCAGGACGGCATGGCCCAGGGCAGCGGCATGGTCGCGATCCACTTCGACGACGCCGCGGCCCAGTTCGCGCGCGCCGTCGAGGCCGCGCCGACGCGTTTCGCGGACGCCTACGTCAAGTGGGCCGAGTGCGCCTGGTACGGCCAGGACCTGCCGCAGGCGCGCCAGGCGGCGGAGAAGGGCGTCGAGCTCGACGGCAAGGCGCCGGAGGGTTGGTTCTGGCTCGGCCGCGTGGCGTTCTCGCAATTCAGCGCCGCGAACGCCGACGAGGCGCGCAAGGAGGAAGCCGCGGCGCACCTCGAGCGGGCCCTGACGGCCTTCGCGCGCGCCGTCGAAGCCCACGGGGATCCCACGGAGCCCGCGGCGCGCGCGCAACTCGCGCGCACCCTGTGGCAGCTCGGCAACGCCCGCGCCTGGCGCGAACAGGGGCGTGAAGCGGACCAGGCCTACGCGCGGTCCCTGGGCTACGACCCGACCCAGGCCGACTTCGGAGCCCTGCTCAACACGCGCGGCCGGGAGGCCTTCCTGGCCGTGCTCGAGGACGGCCACATCCAGTTCGTCCGCCGCTACGGCAAGCAGACGAGCTCCGACGCCACCCTGCTGTGGTGGCTGGGCTGGTCGCGCTTCGACCAGAAGCAACACAAGGCCGCCGAGGAGGCGCTGCTCGAGTCGGTGCGCAAGTGGCCAGCCTACGCCAACGCCTACTACTACGTCGCCCATGCGCGCTTCCAGCAACGCGACTACGACGGCGCGCTCGGCGCCCTGAAGGAGTACTCGCGGGCCGACCGCGCGGGTCTGGTGGCCCAGCTCGTCCAGGGCGGGGACGGCGACTTCGCCGTGCTGGGATTCTTGACCACCACCCAGAAGCGTAGTCAACCCGAGCGCAACCTCGAAGCGGCCTGGCTCAGCGAGCTGCGCGCCGAAGTGCGCCCCGCGGACCCCAACACCTGGAACGACATCGGGCTCTTCTATCGCGACGCGGGCGACGCCCTGACCCGCGAACGCAGCGAGGCCAAGCAGCGCGAGCGCTTCGAGCACTACGAGAAGTCCCTGGCGGCCTACCGCCGTGCGCTGGAGCTCGCCCCCGACGACCCCGCCTACCTCAACGACACGGCGGTCGTGCTCCACTACTGCTTCGGGAAGGACCTCGAGGAAGCCAAGCGCATGTACCTGCGCTCGACCGAGCGCGCCCTGGAGGAGCTGGCGCGCACCGACCTCGACCCCGAGCTGCGCGAGATCTACCAGATCGCGCTGCGCGACAGCCGCAACAACCTGCAGCGCCTCGAGGCCCTGATGAAGCGGCGGGCCGGCGGCGAGGGCGGCGAAGGCCGCGGCGCCGGTTCCGGCGACTGAGGACAGGAGCCGGGGGTGAAGCTAGGCTGCGCGCCGAGCACCCCCGCTCCCCCACCCGACGCCCATGGACCTCCCGTTCCGCATCCAGACCGAGCCCGGCGACGAACCCGTGATCAGCGTCGACGGGGCCTTCGGCGCCCCCGGCCTCGAGCTCTCGCACTGGCCCGGCAACCGCACGCCGGCCGAGCTGCGCCAGCCGCTCTCGACGGGCATCGCGCTGGCGTTCAACGAGCTCCCCGAGGCGCGCCGCCGCGAGCTCGCCGCCGGCTGCCGGGCGATCGTCACCAACCACTACGACACCGACGGGCTGTGCTCGGCCTTCGCGCTGCTGCACCCCGAAGCCGCCCGCGCGCGCGCCGAGGGCCTGCTCGCCGCGGCCGAGGCCGGCGACTTCTTCCGTCACCCCTCCGACCAGGCCTTCCAGATCGACGCGCTCGTGAGCGCCTACGCCGACCCCGAGCGCTCCCCCCTGGCGGCGCGCATGGAGGGCCTCTCCGATCTCGAGCGCCACGAGCTGTGCTACCGCGCGGGCTTCGAGCGCTTGCCGGCCTGGCTCGACGGCGATCTCGAGGCCGAACGCGAGCTGTGGGAGCCGGCCCTGGTGGCCCTGCACGCCGACCTCGCGGACCTGGCGCGCGGCGCGCGCGACGACCTCGTGCACCTCGACCTGACCGTGTTCACGGCCGGCCACGGTCAGACGAGCCGCCGCCCCGGCGCCGAGGGCACGTTCGACCCGGGGCGCCACGCGCTCTTCGGGTCGACCAAGGCCGACCGCGTGCTCGTGCTCGGGCCGGGCCTGGGCGGCACGACCGCGCGCCTGGTGCTGAACACCACCTCGTGGTTCGACTTGCCGCGCCGCGAACCCGCGCCGCGGCCCGACCTCGGGGCACTTGCCGAGCGCCTCGAACGGCTGGAGGAACGCGCGGGCAAACGCGAGCACCGCTGGCACGCCCAGGCAGTCTCCAGCCCGGCCCCCGAGCTGTGGTACGGGCGCCCCGACGCGGAACCCTTCGCCGAGCACTCCTCGCGACTCGAGCCCAGCCGCATCCCGGCCGTCGAGATCAAGCGCGAGGTGATCGAGGCCCTGCGCGCCGTCTGGGCCCTCCCGGCCTGACGCCCAGCCGCGCCGCGCTGCCCTTGTGGCCCAGCCGGCCGGCCCCTACGGTGCGCGGGATGCCCTTCCCCCGCGGCGAACCCGGCCTGGCGGCCGTCGACCTGGGCTCGAACAGCTTCCACCTGGTCGTGGCCCAGCTCCGGCACGGGGAGCCCCACATCGTCGACCGCCTGCGCGAACGGGTGGCGCTCGCGATGGGCCTCGACGAGCGGCGCACGCTCACCCCCGCGACGGTCGAGCGCGCGCTCGCCTGCCTCGAGCGTTTCGGCCAGCGCCTGCGGGACCTGCCTCCGGAGAACGTGCGCGCCGTCGGCACGAGCGCGCTGCGCCAGGCGCGGAACGGCGAGGAGTTCTTGGGGGCGGCCGAGCAGGCCCTCGGCCACCGCATCGAGACCATCTCGGGCACGGAGGAAGCGCGCCTGGTCTACCTCGGAGTGGCCCACGACCTGGCCGACGACGAGGGCCGACGCCTGGTGGTCGACATCGGCGGCGGCAGCACCGAGTGCATCCTGGGCGAGAAGTTCGAGGCGCTCTCGGTGCACAGCCTGCACATGGGTTGCGTGAGCTACTCGCTGCGCTTCTTCCCCGAGGGCAAGGTCAGCGCGGCGGCCTTCGAGCGCGCCGAGCTCGAAGCGCGCCTCGAGTTGCGCGGCATCGAGCGCCCGTTCCGCTCGCTGGGCTGGGAGAGCTGCGTGGGCTCCTCGGGCACGATCCTGGCCGTCGACGACATCCTGCGCGAGGCCGGCTGGCGCGAGCGCGGCATCACGCTCAAGGGCCTACGCCGCCTGCGCAAGGCGCTGGTCGGAGCCGGCGACGCCCACGCGGTCCAACTGCCGGGCCTGGCCCTCGATCGGCGCGGGGTCCTGCCCGGTGGACTGGCGATCCTGATCGCCGTCTTCGAGGCCTTCGACATCGAGCGCATGGGCGCGTCGCAGGGCGCGCTGCGCGAGGGGTTGCTCTACGACCTGGTCGGCCGCATCCGCCACGAGGACGTGCGCGACCGCACGATCCGGCGCATGATGGAGCTCTACCACCTCGACGCGCAACACGCCTCGCGGGTCGAGCGCAGCGCGCTGGGCCTCTTCGACCAGCTCGCGGGCGAGTGGAAGCTCGACCCCGAGCGCGACCGCCAGCTCCTCTCCTGGGCCGCGCGCCTGCACGAGATCGGCCTCTCGATCGCGCACTCGGGCCACCACCGCCACGGCGCGTACATCGTCGCCCACTCCGTGCTCCCGGGCTTCACGCGCCGCGGTCAACAACTCCTGGCGGCCCTGATCCAGCTCCACCGCCGGAAGATCGCGGGCGAGCGCGTCGCGCACATGGTCCAACCCATCGACGCGCGGCTCGTCCTGCGGCTCGCGGTCCTGCTGCGACTGGGTGTGTTGCTCAACCGCAGCCGCGCCACCCTGCCGGTCCCGCGCATCCTGGCCGAGGCGCGCAAGAACGTGCTCGAGCTGCGCTTCGACCCCGAGTGGTTCGAGCGCCACCCCCTGACGCGCGCCGACCTGCTGCAGGAGAGCGCGCAGCTCGCGGCGATCGACGTGGAGCTGCGCCTGGCGACCCTCCCGCCCGCGCCATCCGTCCCCGAGCCCGATTGAACCCGGATGGGTTCCGCTGGAGTCTGGGGCGCGCGTCCCCGGCCTTCAGATCTCGGCGAACTCCGACTCGCGCGCCACGAGGCGGTCCTGGCAGGAGAGGCGAGCCTCGCCCTCGGGGGGCGTCGCCCGCCCATAGGTGCCGTCGGGCGCCAGGATCCAAGCCTGGCAGTTGTCGGCCAGGGCGAGTTCGAGGCCTTCGCGCAGGACGCGCGCCTTGAGTCGCGGATCCTCGATCGGGAAGGCCGTCTCGACGCGGCGGTAGAGGTTGCGGCCCATCCAGTCGGCGCTCGAGAGGTACACGCGCTCGGCGCCGCCGGCCAGGAAGTAGACGATGCGGTGGTGCTCGAGGAATCGACCCACGAGCGAGCGCACGCGGATGTTCTCCGACACGCCCGGCAGGCCCGGGCGCAGGCAGCAGATGCCGCGGACGACGAGGTCGACCAGGACCCCGGCCTGGGAGGCGCGGTACAGGGCGCGGATCATCTGCGGGTCGCTGAGGGCGTTCATCTTGGCCACGATGCGCGCCGGCTCGCCCGCGCGCGCCCGCTCCGTCTCGGCCTCGATCAGCTCGAGCATCGTGCGCGCCAACGCGAAGGGCGCCTGCATCAGCTTGGACAACTTGGGCACCTTGCCGAGCCCGGTGAGCTGCAGGAAGAGCTTGTTGACGTCCTCGCCGATGTCCTCGTCGCAGGTGAGCAGGCCGAAGTCGGTGTACGCGCGCGCCGTGCGGGCGTGGTAGTTCCCCGTGCCCAGGTGCACGTATCGCCGCAGCCCATCCGATTCGCGACGCACGACGAGCAACATCTTGCTGTGGGTCTTGTAGCCCACGATGCCGTACACCACGCTGGCCCCGACCGCTTGCAGGCGCGTCGCCAGGTCGATGTTGCGCTCCTCGTCGAAGCGGGCGCGTAGCTCGATCACCGCGGTGACCTCCTTGCCGGCGCGCGCCGCGTCGATCAGGCCCTGCACCAACGGCGACCCCGCGTCCGTGCGATACAGGGTCTGACGGATGGCGAGCACGCCCGGATCGCTGGATGCCTGGCGCACGAGATCGACCACCGGCGCGAAGGAGTCGTAGGGGTGGTGCAGCAGGATGTCGCCCTTGCGGATCGCGGCGAAGATGTCGCGTTCGCCGCTCAAACGTCGCGGAGTGAGCGGCACGAAGGGCTTGTACTTGAGCTCGGGCCTGTCGACCAGGTCGTACAGCGTCGAGAGCCGGTGCAGGTTCACCGGTCCTTGGACCTGGAACAGATCCTCCTTGCCCAGGCGCGTGCGCGCGAGCAGGTAGTCGCTCATCTCGGGCGTCATGTTCTCGGCCACCTCGAGGCGCACCGGGTCGCCGTAGTTGCGGCTGGAGAGCTCACCCTTGAGCGCCAGGAGCAGGTTCTCGGCCTCCTCCTCGTCGATCCACAGGTCGCTGTCGCGCGTGACGCGGAACTGCGAGCAACGCAGGGTCTCCATCCCGGGGAAGATCTCGCCCACGTAGGCGTGCAGGATCGAGGAGAGCAACACGAAGTCGTACGGCCCTCCGGCGATCGCGGCGGGCACGGCCGTGACCCGCGGCAGGCTGCGCGGCACCTGCAACACGGCGCGCCCGCTGATGCGCCCGAAGGCGTCCTTGCCCTTGAGGCTGATCGCGAACGAGAGCCCCTTGTTCAGCACCAGCGGGAAGGGGTGCGCGGGGTCGAGGGCGATGGGCGTCAGGACCGGCAGCACCTCCTCCTGGAAGTACTCGCGCGTCCAGGCCTGCTGCTCCTCGGTCCAGTCGGCGCGCTTGAGCAGGCGGATGCCCTCGCGTTCCAGGGCCGGCAGGAGGTCCTCGTTGAGGATGCGATACTGCTCGTCGACCAGCTCGTGGGCGACCGCGCTGATGCGCTGCAGGGTCTCCTGGGGCGTGAGCCCGTCGGGACCGTTCTGAGAGACGCCGTACTCGATCTGCTGCTTGAGGCCCGAGACGCGGATCTCGAAAAACTCGTCGAGGTTCGTGCTGCTGATGGCGAGGAACCGCAGGCGCTCGAGCAGCGGCACGTCCAGGTCGCGGGCCTGGGCCAGGACGCGGCGGTGGAACTCGAGCAGCGCCAGCTCGCGGTTCGAGTAGAGCGCCGGATCGCCCAGGTCCTCCACCGGGGGCGTCGCGGGAGGTCCAGGGGGATCGAACTGGGCCAGGCTCATGGGTGGGGGCGCGGGGGCCCCGAAGCTACTCGCGCGCGCCGCTCCCAGGGGATGGCGCGACGCGACTTCACGCAGTCTTCATCGAAGCCGAGGGGCGGGCGCTGGCCGGGGCCTTCCTGCATCGGCCGGGGAGCGCGCCGGGTGTAGGTTCCGCCCCGGGGTAGGATGGCCCGGGAACCGAAATGGAGACGATCCCCCTCGCCCCCTGGCTGGAGCACCTCGTCGCGCACCTGCCGGTGGCCCGGGAGGGCGCCGACCCCGAAGGCGTGCACCAGGTGCGCGTCGCCCTGGGGCGGATCGACACCTGGTTGGTCGCCGACGGACGGCGCGTGCTGCGCGACGACGTGCGTTGGCTGCGCCGCGGCGCGGGGGACGTGCGCGACCTCGACGTGTTGCTCGGCGCCGACCCGCCGGCCGCCTGGCGCGCGTTGCTCGAACGCGAGCACCGGACGGCGCGCGTGGAACTCGTGCAGCGCCTGGACGGAGCGCGTTGCGCGGCCCTGGTCGAGGCCCTGGGGTACCTGCCGCCGCTCCCCGCGCGGCGCCTCGAGCGGGCCCTCGCCCGCTGGACCGCGCGCGTCGCGCGCCGCGGTCGCGCGCTCGATCCGGAGCCGACCGATCTCGCTCCCTACCACGCGCTGCGCCGCGCGGTGCGCCGCCTGCGCTACGGCCTGGAGTGGGCCGGGCACGGCACGCGGCCGATCAAGGCCCTGCAGGACGCCCTGGGGGAGCTCAACGACGCGGCGGTGACCCTCGACCGGCTCCACGAGCTCGATCCGGGGCGGGAGTTGGCCGAGCTGCACGAACGTTCGAGCGCCCACGCACAGGAGCTGCGTCGCCGCGCGCTCGAGGCCTGGCGCGCGAACGAGTTGGCCCAGGAGGACGGGGCATGAGCGAGCTGTTCCTGATCCGCCACGGCATCGCCGAGGACCCGCGCCCGGGCCAGTCCGACGCCGCCCGCGCCCTGACCGAGGACGGCCGCCGTCGCCTGGAAGAGGTGGCCCAGGGCCTGGCTTCGCTCGGCATCGCCTTCGACGAGCTCGTCCACAGTCCGCTCCTGCGCGCGGTGGAGAGCGCCGAGGTGCTCGCGCCCCTGGCCGTCGGCGGCACGCGCGTCGAGGTCGCCCTCGCCGAACCCCCGGGTCCCGCGCTCCTCGCGCGCCTCTGCGCCCCGCGCACGGCCCTGGTCGGCCACGAGCCGTTCCTCGGTCAATGGCTCGACCTGCTGCTCCTCGGCCGCCAGAGCGCGCACCCCTGGGCCTTCAAAAAGGCCGGCGTCGCCTGGCTCGAGGGCGAACCCACCCCGGGCGGCATGCGCCTGATCGCCCTGCTTCCGCCCCGCGTCACGCGCCGCATCCACTGATCCGGCCCGCGCGGGGAGGGCCGACCCCGGACCCGGGAGGAGAATCGGCGCTCGGTGCAAGACCGGGGGGCCGCGGACGGCAGACATCGCGAAAGGGGCCCGCTGCCCCTCTCCCCCGTCGAGCCGAGGTCCACGCGGACCCTCGGAGCGGGATTCGACCTGTCTCCCGGAGCTCACCCGATGAAGTCCGCCCTGCTCCCCCTCCTCGCCGCGACACTGCTAGCCACCTCCGTGGGTGCCCAGGGCAGCGACGACTGCGCGACCCCCACGCCGATCTCCGGCAGCGGGCTCTTTCCTTTCGACAACACGGGCGCCACGACGGGCGCGGAGGGGCAGACCGAACCCCTCTGCTACGCATTCGGCACGGCTCAAGTCTCGAACGACATCTGGTTCGCCTGGACGGCACCGAGCACCGGAACGGTGATCCTCCGCACCTGCGGGCAGACGACCGTGGACACCAAGCTCGCCGTGTACGGAGAGAGCTCCTGCCCGGTCGGCTCGGCCCTCGCGTGCGAGGACGACACCTGCGGCCTGCAATCCGAGCTCCAGATCCCTGTGTTCCAGGGAGCGACCTACCTCGTGCAGCTTGGCACGTTCCCCGGCGCACCCGTCGGCACGGGGAACTTGGAGATCCTGTATGCCTGTCCGCAAGGGACGCTCCCCGCTGACCCGAGCCGGGTCTACTGGCTGGATGGGCCGCCTGATGGGAGCTTCTGGTCCTGGAAGCTGGACGACCCCAGCTTCGCCGCATTGGGGCACCCGAACGTCGGAGGCGTGATGTTTGGCGGCGCCAAGGCGGTTGCGGACGCGTTCCGGGACAGCATCAACGCCGCCGCGGCGGCCGCCGGGTGCGAAGGCAGCGTCCAGGCCACATCCCGCGAGCAGGTGATCTGGGGAGTGCCCTTCGTGTTCCTCGACCTGTGGATCGCCGGCGGAGAAGGGACGCTGCACGTCGGGCTGCCCTGGGAGGACCCGGGCTGTGTCCCGAACGTGTGGACAGCACCTCCGGGCTGCACGATCAACCCGACCATCCAGGAGGTCCCGCTGCTCGGGAACGACTGCAACGGCAACGGGCGGGACGACGTGCTCGACGTCGTGTACGGGGACAGCCCGGACACGAACCAGAACCTGATCCCGGACGAGTGCGAGGCGTTCCTCGCCTACTGCTTCGGCGACGGCAGCGGCACCCCCTGTCCCTGCGCCAATCACGGCGCCCCGGGCGAGGGGTGCGCCAACAGCACGGGCCTGGGCGCCACCCTGGCCGCCAGCGGCAGCAACAGCCTCTCCGCCGGTGACCTCGTGCTGCAGGCCAGCCAGCTCGAACCCTCCCAACCCGGCCTCTATTTCCAGGCCCAGAACGACGTGAACGGGGGCCTGGGCGTCGCCTTCGGCGATGGCCTACGCTGCGCGGGGGGATCGGTCGTCCGGATCCAGATTCGCACCGCGAGCGCCGCGGGCGACTCGAGCACGGCCCTCGACGTCGGCGCGGCCGGCGGCGTCGCGCCCGGCGACGTCCGTCGCTACCAGGTCTGGTACCGCAATCCCAACTCCTCGGCCTGCGGCAGCTCGTTCAACCTGACCCACGGCTTGGCCATCGTCTGGGCCCCCTGACCGGAGTTCGGAGCCGAGCGCGTTTCGAGCACGGCTAGCGTTCGAATCCACCCCGAACCGCGGGAACGTCCCGCTCGCGAAAGGTCGCGACGATTCGAGCTCGCGTTCGTGCACGGCGCGGCCCAGCAGAACCCGCGGGCGTTCGAGACTGGGGTGGTGGGAACTCCGCCAGTGGTTCGCGTGCGCCCAGTCCCGGCCCACGGCTCGAGCGCGTGGGTTCCTCCAAGTGGGTGCAAGACCGTCGGCGAGGGAGCTGCATGGTCGCGTGAATTCCCAGGACCTCCCGCGCCCCTCCCCACTGGTTGGGCCGCCCACAAATCAACCGTTCCCCTCGCTCCAATGATGAAACCCTCGATCCTCCCGCGCTGGTGGTCGCTGCTGTCCCTGCTGGCAGCTCTGACCCTCTTCAGCCCTTCGGCCCGAGCCGGGTTCGGCAGCGTCTGGACCCCCGCGAAGACCGACACGAGCCTCACGCTGAACTGGTCCAACCTGCCGAGTCACCTGCGCTACGCATCCGGCGCTCCCCGCTACCGCGTCTGCTACAAGGTCGCGAACACCTGGGTCGGTGCCTGCAACGGCGGAGCCGTCGTGACGAGTGCGACCAAGCCCCTCGTGATCGGTGGCCTCACGCCGTGCACCTCCTACAAGATCAAGGTCTTTGCGTACACCGAGCGGTCCATCCTGTGGTCCTGGGGTCTGAAGAAGTACAGGCTCGTCGGCACCCTGACCGTGACCACCGACTGCAATTCGGCCGGATCTCTGAAGGTGACGGACGTCGGCTACACCACCATCCACGGCGCTGCCGAGCTGAGCCAACCGGCGCTCTACGACCTCGTGCGGGTGTCCTACCGGCGTAAGTTCTTCTACGACCTCTACTCTCACTTGGGGCAATTCGTCGACTACCACACGGTCGCCGTCGACCGCACGGCGCCTCCGCTGGCCTGGGGTTCGTCCGACTGCGACCGTGGCTGGGTCGACTTCAGCAGCCCGCTCCATTCGAACGCATTCGAGCTGAACGACGTCTGCTGCAACACCCGGTACGTCGTGGACCTGATCGTTTTCCTGCCGGGACAGTCCATCGGCACCTTCCTGGACAGGAGCGTCGTCGCCACCAAGGGGACCCTGTGGAATTGGCAGTGCATGGGGCTGATCCAGATGTCCACGCTGCAACAGACGGTCGGCGAGGACTTCGCCCACAACCACGCGGACTTGCTCTCCACCTACGCCGGGGCCCTGGAGAGCTACTACTGCACTTCGACCGCTCCCGGCCAATGTGGCTCGGTGCAAGCGAGCATCCTCTCGTTGGCGAGCTTCGACGCCGGCGCGGGTCTGTCGCTCTTCGCGGGGGGCGAGCACTTCACCTCCGCGGGCGGGCTATCGGCCCAGGGGCTGGCCGCCTGGAGCGGAACGGATTGGGCCCCCGTCGGCGGGAATCTCGACGGCGCGGTCCGGGCCCAGGCCGTCTTCGATGACGGATCCGGCGCCGCGCTCTACGTGGCCGGGGACTTCACCACCGCCGCCGGGATCCCCGTGGGGCACATCGCGCGCTGGGACGGCGCGCAGTGGTCGGCGCTCGGAAGCGGCCTGAACGGTCCGGTCCAGGCGCTGTTCGTCTGGGACGATGGCAGTGGCCAGGCGCTGTACGCGGGTGGCGACTTCACGGCGGCTGGCGGCGTGCCCGCGAACCACGTCGCGCGCTTCGACGGCCTGGCCTGGTCGGCGCTCGGAAGTGGGACGAACGGGCCCGTGCACGCCATGACCGCCTACAACCAGGGTTCGGGAGCCAAGCTCATCGTCGGCGGCGACTTCACGCTGGCCGGAGGGGTGGGCGCGAACCACGTCGCCCGCTACGACGGGACCTGGACGCCCGTGGGCACCGGCATCGGTGGGCCCGTCCACGCCTTGGAGGTCTACCTGGGTCCCTTCGGTCTGCGGCTGTTCGCCGGAGGTGACTTCACGGCGGCGGGTGGAGCGCCCGCGAGCCACCTCGCGGGCTTCGACTTCGTCGACTGGGTCGCCATACCGGGCGGCGGGACCGATGGACCCGTCCACGCCCTGCGTGTCCACGACGATGGCTCTGGGAGCTTCCCGAAGCTCTTCGTCGGCGGCGAGTTCAGCCTCGCCGGCGGGCAGGGCGCGTCGAACGTCGCCGGCTTCCACTTCCCCTCGGGCTGGTCCCCCGTCGGCGCGGGGACCGATGGGGCGGTGCATGCCCTGGGCAGCGCCGCCATCGGGGGACAAGCGCTGCTGTTCGCGGGGGGGTCGTTGACCTACTCCGGGGCCGCGGCATCCAACCACATCGCCTCCTGGTCGGGCCTGGATTGGGCGCCCCTCGGCAGCGGCTTGACCCGTGGCGTGCGGGCCATGTTCTCCTCAATCCTACGCCACGTCCCCGGGAGCAGCGGCTTTCCCTTCTTCGCCCCGGGTTGCTGCGCGTCTTGCTGCAAGTGGGAAGACGAGCAGTTCGGGATCTACCACCCCGAAGTCGACTTCGAGTACGCCTTGGATTGGCTGCTCACAGCGCACGCGGGCGGCGCGGTCTTCTGGGAGTGGCAGGCGAACGACCTGGCCCTGGCTTCCAACGGTCTTCTCCTGTGGGACTTCATTCTGGCCCACGTCCCCGAGCTGTTGGACGAAGGGGATGCTCCGGGGGCCGTCTTCTGCCTCGGTGACGGGTCCGCCGCTGCGTGCCCCTGCGGCAACACCGATCCGGGTACGGGTCCCTTGCCCGCGGGTTGCGCCAACTCGAGCGGGGCCGGGGCGAGCCTCGTCGCGACCGGCAACACCAGTCTGTCCCTGGCCGAGCTCGTGCTCGAGGCCGGAAACCTGCAGCCCGGACAGCCCGGGCTCTACTTCCAGGCGCTGAATGCGGTGAACGGCGGGCTGGGAGTGCCATTCGGCGATGGCCTGCGCTGCGCGGGGGGCCAGGTCGCTCGGATCCAGATCCGGACGGCAAACGCCGCCGGCAACTCCCACACCACGATCGACGTCGGCGCCGCCGGCGGGGTCGCACCGGGGGACGTCCGGCGCTACCAGGTCTGGTACCGCAACCCGAGCGCATCGCCCTGCGGATCGGGGTTCAACCTCACCAACGGTCTCGAGGTCACCTGGACTCCCTGACAGCTCGGGTTCGGCGGGCGCGAGCAGCCCGAGAACCGGAGAATCGACGCTCCAATCGGCGGCCCATGGCCGCCGATTGGGCCGTTCCGCGGAGGTGCTCGTGCGCGAGGCTGCCCGACAGCCGGATCAGCGTCGCCCGGAGCTCGGGATCAGGCCGAGCGCGCGAACTCGTCGCGCACGTAGACCGGGTCGTGGTCGGCCAGGCGCGAGCGGATCTCGTCGACGAGCTCCGCGCGGGCCATGAATGCGTCGACGATGCGCGGGTCGAAGTGGCGGCCGCGGCCCTCGGCGATCCAGGCCAGGGCCTCGCGGTGGCTCCAGGCGGCCTTGTAGGGGCGCACCGTCGTGAGCGCGTCGTAGACGTCGGCCAGGGCCACGATGCGCGCCACGAGGGGGATCGCCTCGCCGGCCAACCCGCGGGGATAGCCGCTGCCGTCCCAGCGCTCGTGGTGGGCGAGCGCGATGTCGCGGCCCATGCGCAGGAAGGCCTGGGCGCTGCTCTGCTGGATGACCGCGTCCAGGGTCGCGCCGCCGATCTCGGTGTGGGTCTTCATGATGACCCACTCCTCGGGGTTGAGCTTGCCCGGCTTGAGCAGGATCGAGTCGGGGATGCCGACCTTGCCGATGTCGTGCAGCGGCGCCGAGCGCACCAGGTCCTCGATCCACTCGTCGCAGATCTCCTCGGTGAAGAAGCCGTCCTCGCGCAGGCCCTCGGCGATCAGCTTGCAGTAACCGCTGACGCGCTCGAGGTGCTGGCCGGTCTCGTTGTCGCGTTGCTCGGAGAGCCGCGCCATGGCAAGGATCGTGGCGTGCTGGGCCTGATCGCGCTCGCGGCGGCGCAATTCGTTGTGGACCGCCACCGCGGTCGAGGAAGCGATCGAGTTGACCATGTCCCGTTCCCGCGCACCGAAGGCGTGGCCCTCGGGATCCAACTCGTCGACCACGATCTCCCCCACCGGCCCGTCGAGGGTGTGGAGCGGCTCGCTGTAGAGGTGGGGGGACATCTCCGGCCCGCGGGCCGCCTCGACCTGCACCGCTTCGGGGTCCCAGACCTGGACGTGGACCCCGCGCCCCGCCAGCAACTCGTGGGTCACGTCCGCGGCCATGCGCACGAGCTCGCGCAGGCCGCGTGCCCGGTTGAGATCGAGCACGAACAGATGCAGGCGTCGCAGGGTGGCGGTCTGCTGCAGGATGCGAGCCTCGAGCGCGGCATTGAAATCGGCCAGCGACTCGTAGTTGAAGAGCAGTTGATTCGACTCGACTTCCAGGGCGAGGTGGGCGCGGTGGGCCTCGAAGGCCCCTTCGACGACCAAGCGCAGGCGCGGCTCGGAGAACGGCGGGCGCAGGAAGCGCTGCACCTGTGGGTCGAGCTGGGCGACGGCGCGATCGGTCTGGTCCTCGTCGGACAACACGACGCGCATCGACTCCGGCCAACGTTCGTGGACCTCGGCCAGGAACGCGCGCTCTTCCTCCGCAGGCAGCACCAGGCGCGTCACGACGACCGGGAACGGATCGCGTTCCTGGAGCTCCAGGGCCTCCCGCGCCGAACCCGTCGCGGCCACCGAGTAGCCACGCGCGAGGATGCCGCGCAGGTGATCGCGCAGCTCGGGGTCCCGTGCCAGGAGCAGCAGGCGCGGCGAGGGGGCGAGGTCGGAGCGATTCTGCATGGCGTCTTCGGGGTCGCTGGGCCGGGCCGGTTCGACGGGTTCTCGGCCGCACCCCCGACGCGCCTGAGCGCCGAGCACGAACTTCCGTCCCCGACCGGAACCCCGTTCCGGGTCGCCCCTTCCACCCCCCGTCCGGAACGGATTTCCGCCCCGCACCTGCTGGGAGTCAGTTGCGGAAGCCCTGCATGGGCGAGGGGATGCGCCCGCCGCGGCCGAACAGCACCCGGCACCCGAAGGCGCCGGGGTCCTGCACGATCGCGGTGCCGAGCAGGCCGCCCCACTCGACCGTATCGCCCGGCCCCGCTCCGGGGACCGGGATGATGCGCACGGCCGTGGTCTTGTTGTTGATCATGCCGATGGCCATCTCGTCGGCGATGATGCCCGCGATGACGTCGGCGCCGGTGTCGCCCGGCACGGCCACCATGTCGAGGCCCACCGAGCAGACCGCGGTCATGGCCTCGAGCTTGGCCAGCGACAGCGCGCCCACGCGCACCGCGTCGATCATCCCGGCGTCCTCGGAGACCGGGATGAAGGCGCCCGAGAGCCCGCCCACCGAGGAGGACGCCATCGCGCCGCCCTTCTTGACCGCGTCGGTGAGCAGCGCGAGGGCCGCCGTGGTGCCGGGCGCGCCCGTGCGGTCGACGCCGATGCGCTCGAGGATGTCGGACACCGAGTCACCGACCGCCGGCGTCGGCGCCAGGGAGATGTCGACGATGCCGAAGGTCGTGCCCAGGCGCCGCGCGGCCTCGCGGCCGACGAGCTCGCCGACGCGCGTGACCTTGAAGGCCGTGCGCTTGACGATCTCGGCCACCGCGTGGAGGTCGAGGTCGGGCGCGATGCGCTCGAGGGCCGAGCGCACCACGCCGGGCCCCGAGACGCCCACGTTGAGCACGGTCTCGGGTTCGCCCGGGCCCACGTGCGCGCCGGCCACGAACGGGTTGTCCTCGACCGCATTGCAGAAACACACCAGCTTGGCGCAGCCCAGGGCGCCCTGGTCGCGGGTGCGCGCGGCCGTGTCGAGCACGACCTGCGAGAAACGCACGACCGCGTCCATGTTGATGCCGGCGCGCGTGCTGGCCAGGGCCACCGAGGCGCACACGTGGTCGGTCGCCGCCAGGGCCGAGGGGATCGACTCGAAGACCGCCCGATCGGCGTTGGTGAAGCCCTTCTGCACGTAGGCGCTGAAGCCGCCGATGAAATCGACGCCGATCTCCTTGGCGGCGGCGTCGAGGGCGCGCGCGAGCGGGGTCAGGTCCTCGGCGCCGCAGGCGGCCGCGATCCAACTGATCGGCGTGACCGCGACGCGCTTGTTGACGATCGGGATCCCGTAGTCGGCCTGGATCGAGTTCGCCACCTCCACCAGGCGCCGGCCGTGGTGCACGATCTTGGTGTAGACCTTCTCGCAGGTCGACTCGAGGTCGGGGTCGGCGCAGTCGAAGAGCTGGATGCCCAGGGTCGTCGTGCGGATGTCGAGCGTCTCGAGCGCGACCATGCGCACGGTCTCGAGGATCTCCTGGTCGGTGAAGCTCAACGGGGGTCCCTGGCTGGAAACGCGGGTCTCAGAGTGTGAGGAGAGTCCGAACACTCTCGGAACGGCCGGCTTGCCGGCCGTCCAAAAGGCGTTCTGAGAGGCCGTCTGGATGGTCTGGTCTGGGTCCGTTCCGGGTCCGCTCGATTTTTTTCTCGGCCTCTCAGATGCGGTGCATGAAGCGGAAGACGCGCTCGTGCATCACGCGCACGGCGTAGTCGTCGGGCCCGCCCAGGCACTCCAGGCGCGCCTTGAGCGGTCCGAAGGCGCTCGGGTCGGCGAGCTCGACCATCAGCACCAGGTGGAAGTAGTCCTCGACCATCTTCTGGCTGATGTCGCGCACGCCGGCGTTGGCGGCGACCAGGGCCTGGGTGATCTCGGCCAACACGCCCGGGCGGTTCTTGCCCACCGCGGTGACGATGAAGCCCGCGCCCGTGTACTCCGGCGTCGGCTCGGGAAGGTGCGGCAGGGTCACCTGGGCACGCGCGGCGTCGGGGCCGCGGTCGGGCTCGGGCTCGCGGTACTCGGCGCGGCCGGTGCGGATGCGGATGCCGGCCGCCTGGGCCGTCTCGAGGGCCTGGGGCGTGACGACCGTGCTCTCGTCCACGACGATCTCGCCGCCCTGGGCGCGGCGTACGTCTTCGGCGGTCAGGAAGCGGCGGGGCATGGCGGAGTTCTCGGGGCTCAGAGCGCTTGGGGTCCGTTCTCGGTGAGGCGCGTGACGCTCGCCCGGCCGCCGCGCACGACGACCACGTAGGTGCCGTCGCTCGCGAGCAGGCGCTCGAGGCCCGCGGGGGCCGCCACGACGGGGGTGGGGCCCTCGCCCGCGCGCCGCACGCGCAAGCCCCGGCGGTGGGCCGCGTCGAGGGCCGCGGGGGTGACGATCGTGGTGGCGTCGAGCACGAGCTCGGAGCCCGGCGCCAGCGCCAGGACGTCCGCCTCGGTCACGAGCCGCTTGTTCGCCATCGCCGCGCCGCGCCGTTAGAGGTGCCGCACGAGGTCGGGGTGCGGACGCGGCACGACGACCTCGCGCGCGAGCAGGCCGCGCTCCTGGGCCAGGCTGGCACCGGCCATCACGGCCGAGCGCACGTCCGAGACCTCGCCGGTCAGCGTGAAGTAGCTCTTGCCGCCCAGGCCGTTGGCGATGCGCAGCTCGAGCAGATCGACGGTGGCGCGCTTGAGCGCGGCGTCGGCGGCCAGGATCGCGGCAGCCACGGTGGTCGTCTCGACCACGCCCAAGGCGTCGAGCTGCCCGTTGAGCTTGCCCTCGCGGCGCAGACCCAGCTCGACCTGCGGGTGGACCTGCTGGATCAGGAGCCGATCGACGAGGTCGCCGTGGGCCAGCTCCTCGCCACGGCGCAGGGCCAGGCCCACGTCGTCGACGCTGCCGGTGAAGAGCATCACGTACTTGCCCGGGTGCACCGGCTCGGCGAAGAGCAGCTCGATCTGGGCCTCCCAAAGGATGCCGTCGGCGACCTCGATGCCGCGCGCCACGGAGCACAGCTCCAAGAGCCCGATCGCCGGGCCCAGGACCACGTCGTCGCGCAGCTCGGGATTCCTGTCGTTGCGGTTCATTTGCGTTTCCCTCTGCCGCGGGCCGGTTCGGGCGGCGGCTGATCCAGTTCGGCGGCGGTGCCCAGGGTGCTCCCGTCGGCCAGCTCCATGCGGTCCACGATGCCGGCGACGGCGCACTGGAAGCCCACGTCGTGCCCGCGGCCGAGCACGTGGCGCGCGGCGCGGCCGAAGACGACCAGCACGCGCTCGCCGATGCCGGCGCCCAGCACGTCGGCGGCCACCAGCGTCTCGGCCGTCTCCAGGTTCGGCCAGGTGAAGGGCCGCACGACGAGGAAGCGCAGGCCCGTGAGGGTCGCGTCCTTCTGCGTCGCCCAGACGGTGCCGACCACGGTGCCGACGAGCATCAGCGCCCTCCCCCGCCGCCCACGCGCGGCGTAGCGGAGCGCCAGGACTCCGGCGCGCCCGGCACGTCGAAGTCGTCCACGATGCCGACCACCGCGGCCTCGAAGGCGAAGTCCCCGTCGCCGCCCAGGGCCACGCGCGCCGCCTTGCCGAAGGCCACGATCACGTGCTCGCCGACGCGCGCGCCGAGCGCATCGGCCGCCACGACGGGCTTCACCGCCGGCAGACCGGGCGCGTCGCGCTCGTCCAGGGTCTCGATCACGAGCAGGCGCTTGCCGTGCAGGTCGGCCGCCTTCTTGGTGGCCCAGACCTCGCCGATCACGCGGCCGAGGAACATCTAGCGCGCCCCCCCGGCCCGGCGCTTGCCCGGCACGGCCGCCAGCGCGCGCCGCGCGGCGCCCACGGCCTGCTCGATGTCGGCGTCGCTGCCCGCCAGGCGCACGCGCCCCACGGCGCCGTCCGAGTCGAGACCCACGATGCGGATCGGCGCGGCCTTCTCGGCCTCGTTGGCGGCCAGCACCGCGTACACGGCGGGCGTCACCTCGAGGGTGTAGAGCGTGTCGCGGCCGAGCACGAGCATCCCCGAGCGGGTGCGGTTGATCAGCATCGCCTGGTGGCTCGCGATCTGGCGCACGATCTCGTCGGTCAGCACTTCTGGGACGAGGCCGTCGGCGTAGCCGGCGCCCAGCTCGCGCAGCACCACCTCGCCCGCCTGGCGCACCTGGCCCTGGTCGGCGCCGTGCACCTCGAGCGTGCCGTAGTGGCGCTCGAGGATCAGGGCTCCGGGAGTCACGTCGCAGGCCTTGAGCGCGCGGTCGAGCAGGCTGTTGACCACGATGCCCGGGCGCACCTCGCACCAGAACGCGCTCTCCCCCTCGACGGGGAAGTACCCCTGCGAGTTGGCGGCGACGACGGCCGCGAGCTGCGGCTGCATCTGGTCGAGGAGCACCGCTCCCCGGAGCTCGGCTTGGAGCGCCACGGGTCAACCTTCCCGGCGCCGTCGAACGGCGCGCGGCGGGCTCAATCCTTGGGCACCGGGGGCAGGAAGGACTCCAGCTCGCCCGCGGGGCGCGGGATGACGTGCTGGCCGACCAGCTCGCCGACGCGCTTGGCGGCGGCGGCGCCGGCCTCGACGGCGGCCTTCACCGCGCCGACCTCGCCGCGCACCATCACCGTCACCAGGGCGCCGCCCGAGATCTCCTTGCCGAGCAGGGTGACCTTGGCCGCCTTGACCATCGCGTCGGCGGCCTCGACCGCGCCCACCAGGCCCTTCGTCTCGATCAGTCCGAGGGCGATCATGCTGTCCATTGGGGTCCTCTAGAAGCTTCGCTGCGGGTTCGGCGGAGGCGCGCTCCGCGGGGATGTCTCGTGCGCTGGAGCGGAGCCCGGCCCTCGCTCAGGCCTTGCACGCTCCGGTCGTGATCTCGTGGTGCGGGCAGCCCTTGCACGGCCCGAGCGGGCAGCCGCTGCCGGCGTGGCTGAGGATCGAGCGGATCTCCGTCGAGCTCAGCGAGGCGCCCACCGCCGCGCCGCCCGGGCGCGGGGCCGCGGGTCGCGGCGCGGCCGCCGCGGCGCTCGGAGCGGCGCTGGGGAGCGCGAAGCTCTTGGGCGCCGGCGCGACCTTGGGCCGCAGCTCGCCCGCGCCGGACGGCGAGCCCGGACGCGGCGCGCCGCCCGCGGTGAAGACCGGCGCGCGGCTCGCCTGCGATGCGGGGCGCGGCGCCGGCGCGGGCAGGGCGGGGTTGCCCATCCAGTTGCTGGCCGGGCTCGCGGCGCCCGGGGCATCGCCGCCCGCTCCGCCCCCGAGGCCCAGGGCCGGGTCGCCCGCCAGACCCGAGCCGCGCGGCGCGCGCTCGCCCGAGAGGGCCGCGGCGCGCGCATGGTCGCGGACCTCGTTCGACTCCCAGTCGCGGCGCAGGTAGGCGACGCGCTTGATGTTGATCAGGTGCCGCGCGCTGATGTTGTCCGAGCTGATGTTGCCCGCCTGGGGACCGCAGCCCAGGCTCATCGAGGGCACCAGGTTCGTGCTGTAGCCGACCGCGCCCTGGGAGCTCGGGCCGTTGACGACGATGCGGTTGGCGGGCTTCTCGAGGAAGAACGCCTCGAGCACGGCCTCGTCGCGGCAGTGCACCGCGATCGTGTGGCCCAGGCCGTCGAACTCGAGGGTCTCGATGCAGATGCGGCAGCCGTCCTCCCAGCCGTCGGCGAGGTGCACGCTGAGCAGCGGGCACAGGATCTCGATCGAGAGCGGCCAGTCCTTGCCCACGCCGCCCTGGTGCGCGAGCAGGACGCTGGTCGCGCGCGGCACCTGGAAGCCGGCCATCTCGGCCACCTTCCACGGGTCCTGGCCGACCACGTCGGCGTTCATCATGCCGCCGCGGTTGCAGAGCTTGCCGAGGAGCGCGGTCTCGCGCTCGTCGCACAGGTAGGCCCCGCGCCGGCGCATCTCGCGCAGGAAGGCGTCCGCGATCGGCCGGTCGAGCACCAAGGCCTGCTCCGAGCAACACAGGGTCGCGTTGTCGAAGCTCTGGCTGGCGACGACGTGGCGCGCCGCCGCCGCGAGGTCCGCCGAGCGGTCGATGTAACACGGCACGTTGCCCGGGCCCACGCCGTAGGCGGGCTTGCCCGAGCTGTAGGCCGCGCGCACCAGGCCCGAGCCGCCCGTGGCCAGGATCAGCGCCACGTCGCGGTGGCGCATCAATGCGCCGGTCGACTCGACCGTGGGGTTCGAGAGGCTCTGCAGGAGATCCGGCGGTCCACCCGCGCGCTCGATCGCGCGCCGCAGGACCTCGATCGACTCGCCGATGCAGCGCTTGGCCCGCGGGTGCGGGCTGACGACCATGCCGTTGCGGCCCTTGACGGCGATCAGGGCCTTGAACATCGCCGTCGAGGTCGGGTTCGTGGTCGGCACGATGCCGGCCACCACCCCGGCCGGCGTCGCGACCTCGAGCACCCCCTTGGCCTCGTCGCGACGCACGATGCCGACCGTCTTCTCGTCCTTGATCGAGGCCCAGGCGAGCTCGGTGCCCGCCAGGTTCTTCAGGATCTTGTAGTGCACCCGGCCGATGCCGGTCTCCTCGACGGCCAGGCGCGCCAGATCGTAGGCCGCCTCGGCGCCGGCCTTGGCCATGGCCTCGCACAGGCGGTCCGTCTGGGCCTGGGTGTAGCGCGAGATCGCGTGCACCGCCGCCTTCGAGCGGCGCACGGCGTCGCGCACCTCCTGCAGGGCGGCGAGATCCGGATCGAGTTCGCGCACGGGCGGGGCCCTCGCGGGGACGCGGGATCAGTCGGCGTTGCCGCCGGCCGCGCTGCCGCGGGCGGGCTTGAGGGCCGGCAGGATGCGCCAGAGCTGGTCGTGCGGGCGCGGGATGACGTGCACGCTGACGAGCTCGCCCACGCGGCGCGCGGCGGCCGCGCCGGCGTCGGTGGCGGCCTTGACCGCGCCGACCTCGCCCGTCACGAACATCGTGACGAAGCCGGCCGTGACCTTCTCCTTGCCGAACAGATCGACCTTGGCGGCCTTCGCCATGGCGTCGCCGGCCTCGATCGATCCGATGAGACCCTTGGTCTCGACCATTCCCAGCGCGACGGGCTTCGCAGGCATCGAGGGCATCCTCAGGAAGGGAGCGCCCGCCACAGGGGCTGCCGGCGTCCGGGGCGGGTTCCCGGGTGGGCGCGGCGGGCGAGGGCGAGGAGTCTAGGGGCGCCCGTGGGCGCTGTCCACGGCAGCGCGCTCCCGCGCGCCCCACGCTGCATGTAGAGTCGGCGGGATGGCGGCGCGGACGGCGGACGCGGAGAGGACCGGCGGCGCGCGCCCACCCGCGCGGCCCGCGACCCCTCGGCGCTCCCTGGCCTGGGGGGTGGCCCTGGGGATCGCGTGCCTGGCGGTCGCGGTGAACCTACCAGCCCTCGCCGGCCCGTTCCTGTTCGACGACTGGGCCGGCATCGTCGAGAACCCCAACCTGCGCGCCCTGCGACCCCTCGCGCGGGCCCTCGATGCCCCGGCGGGCACGGGCGCCGACGGCCGGCCGCTCGTGGCGCTGAGCCTGGCCCTCGACCATGCCCTGTGGGGGCTCGACCCGCGCGGGTTCCGGGCCACGAACCTGCTGGCCCACGCGCTGTGCGCCCTGGCGCTCTTCGCCGTCCTGCGCGCGGGGCTGGCGCGCGCCGGTCGGGGGAGCGCCGCCCCCGGCCTGGCCGCCGCCGCGACGCTGCTGTGGGCGGTGCACCCGCTCTACACCGGCGCGTTGCACCAGGTCATCTACCGCAACGAGGTGCTGGCCGCCCTCTTCTACCTCGTCGCCCTGGGGAGCGCGCTGGCGCTCTTCGGGCGCCCCGCCGCGCGCACCTGGGCGCTGGTCGTGTGCCTCGCCTCGGCGGCGGCCATGGCGAGCAAGGAGACCGCGGTCTCCCTGCCCCTGGCGGTGCTGGCCCTCGACCGACTGCTGGGCGCGGGGAGCTTCGGCGCCGCGTTGCGCGCGCGGCGCGGTTTCTACGCGGCCCTGGCGAGCACCTGGCTCGTGCTCCTCGCCTGCGTGCTCAGCGGCTCGCGCGGCGCGTCGGTCGGCTTCGCCCACGCCGAGATCATCGGCGCGCGGGAGTCGATCTACACCCAGGCCGGCGCGCTGCTGCACTACCTGCGCCTGTCCTTCTGGCCCGCGCCGCTGGTGTTCGACTACTCCGGCTGGCCGGTGACGCGCGAGCTCGGCTCGGCCCTGCCCGCGGGCCTGGTCGTGCTCGCGCTGCTGGTCGCCAGCGCGATCGCCTTCGCCCGGCGCCGGGCCGCGGGATACCTGGGGCTCCTCGCGTTCGCCGTGCTCGCGCCCAGCTCGAGCTTCATCCCGCTGGCCGGCGACCTGGTGGCCGAGCGGCGCATGTACCTGCCCCTGGCGGCCCTGGTGACCCTCGTCGTGCTCGGGGTCGACGCGGCGCTCGGGCGCGCGCCCCTCTCCCCCGCCGCGCGCCGCGCGCTGGGCGCGGGGCTGCTCGGCGCCGCCGCCCTGGCCCTGGGCGCGACGAGCGTGGCGCGCGCGCGGGACCACGCCGATGCCGAACGCATCTGGCGCGACACGGTCACCAAGCGCCCCACGAACGCCCGCGCCTGGAACATGCTGGGCGTCGAGCTGGGCCTCCTGGGTCGGCGCGCGGAGGCCGCCGAGGCCTACCAGCGCGCCTTGGAGGTCGAACCCCACCACGCCCAGGCGGCGTTCAACCTCGGCAACCTGCACCTCGGC
>CAYMYN010000005.1:187427-251608 GCA_964394665.1 uncultured Planctomycetaceae bacterium | reverse complement strand
GGGCGTTTCCCCGCGCGGAGCGCCGCAGTCATGGGACCCGAGGACGAACCCGAGCCGCTCGCCGAGCTCCTGCGCGCGCTGCACGCCGAAGCCCGGGCGCTGGCCGCGGCGGGCCGGCTGCGCTCGATCGCCCCGCCTTCTCCGGGCGTCGACTTCACGGGCAGCGACTACCTGGGCCTCGCGCGCCACCCCGAGGTCGCCGCGGCCGCCGCCGAGGCCGCGCGCGAGCACGGCGCCGGCGCGCGCGCGGCGCGGCTCCTGGGCGGCGGCTCGCCCCTGGACGCGGCCCTCGAGGACGAGGTCGCGGGTTGGCTCGGCGCCGAGGCCGCGTTGCTCTTCCCCAGCGGCTACCAGGCGAACCTGGGCCTGGTGACGGCGCTCGCGGAGCGCGGCGACGCGCTGATCTCGGACGAGCTCGTGCACGCCTCCCTGGTCGACGCCGCGCGACTCTCGCGGGCGCGGGTGCTGATCCACCGTCACGCCGACCCCGAGGACGTCGCGCGCAGCCTGCACGCCGCGCGCGGCGCGCGCCGGCGCATCGTGCTGACCGAGGGCGTCTTCAGCATGGACGGCGACGCGCCGCCGCTGGTCGAGCTGAGCGAGGTCTGCGCGCGCCACGGCGCGCTGCGCGTCGTCGACGCGGCCCACGCCGCCGGCGTCCTCGGCCCCGCGGGCGCCGGGGCCTGGGCCGCGGCACGCGAGCGCGGCGCGCTCGAGCGCGTGCTGGCCGCGCGCATCGTGACCGGCGGCAAGGCCCTGGGCGTCGGCGCGGCGCTCGTCTGCGGCCCGCGCGAGCTGCGCGAGCACCTGGTCAACCGCGCGCGGCCCTTCGTCTTCACCACCAGCCCGCCGCCGCCGGTGGTGGGCGCATTGCGCGCCGCCGTGCGCCTGGCGCGGGGTATGGACGCCGAGCGCGCGCGCCTGCGCCGCAACGCCCAGGGCCTCGCCGCCCGCCTCGACCTCCCCGAGCCCGCCGCCGCGATCCTGCCGCTGGTCGTGGGCGCGAGCGCCGTCGCCCTCGAGCTCTCGGACGCCCTGCGCGCGCGCGGCTACGAGGTGCGCGCCGCGCGCCCGCCCACCGTGCCCGAGGGCGGTGCTCGCCTGCGCATCGTCGTGCACGCCGGGCACACCGAGGCCGAGCTCGGTGGGCTGGCGGACGCGCTCGACGAGCTGCGCCCCGCGCCGCCGATGCCCGCGAGCCGCCCGGTCCTGGCGCCGACCACCATCGTGTGCGGCACCGACACCGGCATCGGCAAGACGGTCGTCGCCGCCCTGCTCGCCCGCGCCGCCGCCCGGCGCGGACCGGCGCGGTACTGGAAGCCGGTGCAGACCGGCACCGATTCCGACACGGCCGAGGTCGCGCGCCTCGCCGCCGGGACGCAGCTCGAGTGCGTGCCGCCGCTCTTCGAGTTGCCCCTGCCCGCCTCGCCCCACGAGGCGGCGGCCGCGGCCGGCGTGCGCATCGATCCGGCCGACGTCCGCGCGCGCCTCGACGAGCTGCGCCGCGCCTCGCCCGCGCCCCTGGTCGTCGAGCTCGCCGGCGGCCTGCTCGTCCCCTACGACGGGCGCACGACCCAGGCCGACCTGCTCGCCGCCGAAGGTCTGCCGATCGTGCTCGTCGCGCGCGCGGGGCTCGGCACCCTCAACCACACCTCGCTGACCCTCGAGGCCCTGGCCGCCCGCGGCCTGCGCATCGTCGCCCTGGTGCTGGTCGGCCCGCCCCACCCCTCGAACCGCGCCACCCTCGCCGCCCGCCCCGACGTGCCGGCGATCTTCGAGCTCCCGCCCCTGGCCGCTCTGACCCCCGAGAGCCTGGACCAGTGGCTCGAAGCCCAGGACGGCGCCCCCTTCCAGGGCTAACCCGTCGAGTTGGCGCCACAGCGGCCAAGCTGCTGCTCTGCAAGGAGTTACGCTCTACCAACGAACCCCTAGTATCTCCTTAATTAGGAGTTCATGGCGCCAGAGACCCGCTGAAGTCCTAAATTGGGAACTGTTAGGAGTTCGATGGGAGTTGCGCCCACATGAAGTTCCCCCAGATCCCGCCCCCCTTCGCCCAGGTCTGGGGGCCGCAGAGCAGCGCTCGCTTCCTCGAGCTATTCGTGCACGCTCAGCTCCCCCCGGACTCTGACCGTCGCTACCTCCACTGGGACGAGTTGCGCCGCCGGCCGGCACCCGAGGGACTGACCCACGCGGAGTGGTGGACCGTCGTACGCCTGCGGCGCCAAGGCCAACTGAAGCCGCTACCGCTGCTGGACGTGCAGGGTCGACCCCACTGGTTCGGCATGCCCGATCCCGTGCTCGAACGGCTCCCGCGCATCGACCGCCAAGCCAGCGGCCGCATCGCTGCCCAGAGCCAAGCGCCCCTCGAAGCGGATCGGGACCGCTACCTCTGGAGCTCGTTGACCGAGGAAGCCATCTCCTCGAGCTTGATCGAGGGCGCGGCGACGACGCGCCGGGTCGCGAAGGACATGTTGCGCGCCGGTCGCCGGCCGCGGACCCCGGGCGAGCGCATGATCCTGGGCAACTACCAGGGCCTGCAGTACGTCCGCGAGCAGCGCGACGAGCCCATCACGCCGGCCCGCGTGCTCGAACTGCACCACTTCCTGACCGCGGACACGCTGGAGGACGCCGATGCCGCGGGCCGCCTGCGCAGGCCCGACGAGCCGATCTCGGTCCAGGATCCCCGCGGGGAGTTGCTCCACACCCCGCCCGCGGCGGACGAGCTGCCCCAGCGCCTCGAGGCCCTGTGCGCCTTCGCGGCCGGCGAGACGCCGGACTTCTTCGTGCACCCGGTGGTGCGCGCGATCCTGCTGCACTACGCCCTGGCCTACGACCACCCCTTCGTGGACGGCAACGGTCGCACGGCGCGCGCGCTCTTCTACTGGAGCCTGCTGCGCGAGGGGTACTGGCTGATGGAGTTCGTCCCCATCTCGCGCGTGATCCACGCCGCGCCAGCGCAGTACGGGCTCTCCTTCCTGCACACCCAGACCGACGGCAACGACACGACCTACTTCGTGCTGCAACAGCTCGAGTTCTTGGATCGGGCCCTGACCGACCTCGAGCGCTACCTGGCCCGCAAGGTCGCCGAGTCGCGGGCCGTGGAGCGGCGCCTCGACGACTCGCACGGGTTCAACCCACGTCAGATCGCCCTGCTCGCCCACGCGCTGCGCGAGGCGGATGCGGAGTACACCATCGAGTCCCACCGCCGCAGCCACGGCGTGGTCTACGAGACCGCGCGCCGGGACCTCCTGGACCTCGTCGCGCGCGGGCTCCTGGTGCAGGGCAAGCGCAGCCGCGCGCTGACCTTCCGGCCCGTCCCCGGCCTCGAGTCCGCGCTCGATCGAGCGCGATCAGCGACCTGAGCACGGCGGTTCGGTCAAGGCAGCTCGAGCACGAGGTCGTCGCCGGGGGGCAAGCTGAACTCGGCCAGGCGTCGCGGCAGGACGCTGCGCGGTTCGAGCATCAGGGCTCCAGCGCCGGCGGGAACGCGGGGGAAGACGAGCAGGTCGCGCTCGCCATCTTCGACGGGAAACCTCGTCACGACGCGCAGCTCCCCCGGCCCACGCCAGTCGTGGCGCAGGTCGTGGCGCGGACGCGCCGACTCGTTCGCGTTCAGGCTCAGTCGAGCGGTGATGAGGTTCACGCTCCAGGTCGAGCCCGCGGGACGCAGCTCGACCGAGTCGGTCACCGTCAGCAGCGAGCCGGTTGCGAGGGCGACCTCGATGCGCAGGCGGTACCTCCCGGACTCGAGCGCGGCCAAGCTGAATTCGCCGCGCGCGTCGATCGACGCGTGCGCGTGTTTGCGGCCGTCGCGCTCGAGGAAGGCGCTGCGCGAGGCGATGTCGAACATGCCCTTTTCCTCGCGCAGCGGCGCGAGAGGTTGGCCGTCGAAGTGCAGCGAGCCCTGCAACACGCAGGCCGGGGATTGCGTGAGGTCGAGCTGCATGTCGAGAACCTCGCCCTCGGTGAGCTCGACCCATGTCGTGACGTCGTGCGAGTACCAATGCGGCGGATCCTCCGGGCCGCCGTGGGACCACCACTCTCGCTCGCCGACGGAGGAGGCCGAGCCCCCCTCCCATTCGCTCCAGCGCGAGCGCACGGAGATCCCCCAACGCCCCGCCGCCAGGGCCTCCACGCCGAAGCGACCCTGCTCGTCGACGCCGGTGTGGAACGACTCGTGTTCGCCCTGGAACGCGACCCACAGCTCGGAGGGCGAGCGGCCCACCGGCGTGTGCAGCAGGCCGCGGATCGTGCCCGTGCTGGGGCGCAATTCGAGCTCCAGCCCCTCGAGGTCGTGCGCCGGATCGACGGGCAGATCGACGATGCGCGCCGGGCCGTGGGGCGGGCCCTTCGCAACGAGATCGAACAGCCCGGCGCTCTCCATGTTCAGCGGCAACTCGAATCCGCCATCGGAGTCGCTGAGGACCGACGGCGCGAGTTGCCGCAGCGCGCGCGGCGGCTGCACAGTTGGATCGGCGGAGGGCTCCGGCCGCTGCTCGAATCGCACCCAGGCCCCGCGCCAAGGCTCGCCGTTCAAAGTCACGCGACCGCGCGCAACGCGCTCGGGCTGGAGCTCGACGCGCAGGATGGGGCCGACCTCCTGCGGCGCGATCGGCCCGACGGTCGCCGGCAGGTAGCCCGCTGCGGTGACGGTCACGCGGAAGGGCATCGCGGATACGGCGCGCACGAGGGGTCGATCGGCGCGGGGGGGGCGGGGCGGACCCTCGCTCAACCACGCCCCCAGCAATGCGAGCTCGAAGTGGGCCGAGAAGGGCTCGACCATGAGGTCCTGCGGACCGCGTGGATCGAGCAAGAAGTCGCGCGGCTCGGGCAGGGCCACGCGCAGGTCGGGATCCCCTGGGCCGACGTCCTCGAGCAGCACCGAACCCCACGCGTCCCCGGGGAGGCGCACCCAGAGCGCGCCGCGGCGTTCAAGGGACAGCTCGAAGGTCCCGTCGGCCCCCGTGAAGGTCGGGAGCCGGGCCAGCTCGTCGAGCTCGCGCCAGTAGAACCCGACGAGCGCGCCTGCCACCGGCACGCCGCGGGAGTCGACGACCTGGCCGCGCAACATGGCGGTCTCTGCTCGCGGAGGGACGCGCAGGTCGATCGGCGCCAGCGCGTGCATCCCGTCGACGACCACCTCGGGCCCGGGTGAGAAGGGCCCGGACGATCGGCCGGCCCACGGGCGCCACAGGCCCACGGGAACGCGCGCGATGCGGCCAACGCCATCGGCGTCGACGGTCGCCGGGACGAAGCGGGTGTGGGGCGGCGCGGCGCTGGGGACGGTCGGCGGGCGCAGCTCGCGCTCGACGTCGCTCACCACGATGCGAGCCTCGGGCACGGGGCGCCCCGCGTCGTCGAGCACGCGCACGCGGATCGTGAAGGGATCGGGGGGCGGATCCGGAGCGCCGGGCGGCACCGATCGGCTGAGGTTCGCGATCCGCTCGCGGGTGCGCTCCTGCGCGGGCTCGTCCGCAGCCCCAGGCACTTCGGCCCCCGACACCTCGGCGCGGGGCGGCGGCTCGCTCAGCGCGGATTCGGCGACCGCTTCGGGAGCGCTCGCTGCGAGCGGGGCCGATTGCGGCGGGCTGAGCCAACCGCCTCCCCCCGGCTCCGCATCACCGCGGGTCGCGACGAACCACGCCCCGACGCCCACGAGGACCAGCGCGATCAAGAGAACGGGTTGGGTTTTCATGCCTGCGAGTGGGCGGTGAGCGGTGAGTCTACCTCGCCGGCTCCATTGCTGGCGGAGTCCATCGCTACCCTATCCCTAGTCATGCAGAACGCCTCCGACGACCTCCTGGCCCGCGACCGCGCGGCGCTGTGGCATCCCTACACGCAGCATCGCACCGAGCTCGCGCCGTTGCCGGTCGTCGGCGCGCGGGGTTCGGTGCTCGAGCTCGCGGACGGGCGCGAGGTGATCGACGCGGTCAGCTCGTGGTGGGCGAACACCCTCGGGCACGGGCGCGAGGAGCTGGCCGAGGCCGCGGCCGCGCAGTGGCGGCGGCTCGACCACGTGCTCTTCGCGGGCGCGACCCACGTGCCGGCGGTGGAGCTGGCCGAGGCCCTGTTGGCCCAAGCACCGGCGGGCCTGACGCGCGTCTTCTACTCCGATGACGGCTCGACGGCGGTGGAGGTCGCGCTCAAGATCGTGCTGCAGGGCTGGCGCCAGCGGGGCGAGCCGCGGCGCGACGTGCTGGTCGCCCTCGAGGGCGGGTATCACGGCGACACCTTCGGCGCGATGGCGGTCGGCGACCCCGATCCGTTCTTCCTGCCCTTCCGCGCCCAACTGTTCGAGGCGCGCCGCACTGCTCCCGACATCAACGCGCTCGAGGCCGCCCTCGACGGGTTGGGCGAGCGCGCCGCGGGCGTGATCCTCGAGCCACTCGTGCAAGGCGCGGGCGGCATGCGCATGCAGGAACCCGCCTTCCTGCGCGCCGTGCGCAGCGCCTGCGACGCGCGCGGCCTTCCGCTGATCGCCGACGAGGTCATGACCGGTTTCGGCCGCACCGGCGCGCTGTTCGCCTGCCGCAAGGCGGGCGTGAGCCCCGACCTGCTGTGCCTTGCCAAGGGCCTCTCGGGCGGCACGTTTCCGATCGCGGCGACGCTTGTGAGCGAGGCCTGGTTCGAGCCCTTCCTCTCCGAGGAGCGCGCCCGCGCCCTGTTCCACGGCCACACCTTCACCGCCAGCCCGATCGGCTGCGCCGTGGCCCTCCGCGCGCTCGAGCTGACCCTCGCCGAGGACGTGCCGGCGCGCCTGGACGTGCTCGGACGGCGCATCGAAGCACAGCTCGGCGCCCTGCTCGTCGGCGACGAGCGCGCCCGCGACCTGCGCCGCTGCGGCGGCATCGTGGCCTTCGACCTCACGCCTCGCCCGGGCGACCCCCCGGGCTACCTCGCCACGCGGGCCCCCCGACTCCGCGAACGCGCCCTCACCCGCGGCGTCCTCCTCCGCCCCCTAGGCAACGTCATCTACGCCATGCCCCCCGCCAGCACCACCGAGGCCCAAGCCGACGACATCGCCCACGCCATGGCGGACCTCGTCGAAGTCGCCTGATCGCACCGCACGAGTGAGCCGGGGAGTTTCATGCACGCTTGATGACGATCTTGGCCAAGATCCGGGCTCGCTCACTGCCCGATCGACTTCGGAAGCCAAGCTTCGCGCGCACACTCCACCCATCCCGTCTTGCGCAGCCATTCCAGCGCCGGATACTCCAGGACTTCAATTCGGCGCATCTGGCAATCGGACCGCGAGGCCCACATCACGACGAACTGGCACGGATCACACGGGCCACCAGGCATCATCACATGCAGGATCTCGTCATCCGCGGAGCACATGGTCTTCATGAAGGCCTGTTGACGAACAACGGCTTGTTGGTGCTCATCCACGCCCCAGACTTGCTCGAGCCGATCCGATCCGTCCAGTAGCAGGCTGAAGACAGCCCCGCGGCCCGTATCTGCAACCAACAAGAACCTTCCAACCGGATCGGCGCCCAGCACGTCCGCAGCGATGGGCAGGAGCCAACTCCTTCCAGTCGCTCGAATCGCGGCTCTATCACGCCGTGCGCCAGGCTCCATATAGTCGTGGAGCTCCAAGACTCGAAGATCAGCAGGCACAACTTCCTCGCACGTTGCGCTGCCAGACAGCACGGAGTACCCCCCCGCGGGCAGCAAGACCCCGAATTCCACAATAGTGGAGCTACCGCGCACGGAAGCCTGGACATAGTACAACCTCATCAACAAAGTTGAGGCAACCTGGCGGCCGTCCGCAACGAGTGGAAGCTCTACACTGTCATAGTTGACAAGTATTGCACCACCATCCTCATACGTCTCCCTCAAATGAAGGGCGAATGAGTTGTATGGATTCACAGTGACACTCAAGGCTTCTGAATCCACCATGACCGCCGGCGACTGCTGCTTCGGCGGCAAGTAGTAGGGTTTGGTCGAGCGTCCCCGATCGCATGCGCAAAGCAGAACAACAAGCAAGGCCGTCCGCGAGGCCACCGTGGCGACACGGCCCATCCTGCGGCGCTCGAATACGGACTCTTCTACGCCCTTCAAAGCCTCCTCCAAACACTCCTCCATGCGTCCATCAGAGCCCAGATCTAGCGCTACTTTGTAGCCCCGAAGTTCTGCCCTAGTACTTCCCCTCGGACCAGCGCAACAAGACACGGCTTCGGGCCGGCGAATAGACCCAGACCTCGCCGCTGCCGAAGCTATCTGGGCTGCCAATCAACAGATCATCGCGAGAGTCACCGTCAAAGTCACCCGCACTCTCTAGGAACGCAGCAAAAGGCAAAGGCCCGTGCCCGTACGTGCCGCCAAGATGATGTTGACAGAGCGCCTCGATGGGCTGCAGGGCGCCCTTTCGCTTACCGGTCGCCACATCGAGCTGGATCAGCGCGCCAGCTGCAATGGGATTCCCTCCGCACAGCGCAGGCCCGCCAAATGGGGTAGAGACAAACAGTCGAACTTGCAAGCCTGAGCCTTCCCAGCAAGACACAGAGGCGAGTGCGGCCCCAAGAGCCCGCTCCATCATGCCAGCACCGGTCTTCCACAGCACCTCCATCCCCTCGAGGCGCACAAGGCTCACGGCGCTCGGGCTGGCGTCACTAAATCGCCCATAGCTCGACGCGACAGCTAGATCGTCCGCCTTCCCACCTGCACCACCTACACGTCCGATAGCATATCCAAACTGCATGCCCGGCGTGTCTCCAATCATCCTTTCACCGGGCGAAGCGTCCGACAACGAATAAAGGTGCAGATAGCCGACGCGCTCCACGTTGGCGAGGGAATAAAATGGAGCACCTACAGCCAGAAAAGGAGTCTGGTTGCCCGCAAGACCCACTTCAACTGCGAGGCCAAACCCACATCCAGGACTCGCACCAGACCACTCTCTCAACACTGTAGCATCGAGACCCTCGTACAGCCTCACGTACCCTGCACCCCGAGACGCGTCGAGGCGTACGGAGGTGGCCGGAGCCTGCGGCGCACCAACGATCCAACGGGCATCTTCGGCCATCCCAGGCTTGCCTACCCAGGACAGACTATGACCGAACCGGTCACCTAGGGACTTCCCCGGCACCGACAACAACTTCTTCCCGGTATGACCGGAGACCACATGTGCCGCGCCTCGCCCATCCTCCTCAGGTGACCCGACCACGAGGTCAGTAACGCCGTCTCCATCCAGGTCGCCGGTAGCTTCGATTGAAAAACCGAACCTCGACCCTGGTAGAAGACCGTCGCTCCTCCAGATCGGTTGCCCCCCTTCAGCCGGGAGTAGCCACACCGTGCCGGGCATGTTCAAACTGCCAGGCGCTCCAACCGCGACCGCCCACGGCATAGCATGATCAGCCTTCCTGACAACAGCAGCCGACGCACCGAAATAGGTACCTGGTGATTCCTTCCCCACCGGGCAGCCCACTATCGCAAGAAGAAGTGTCAGCATCGACTAGTGCGGTTTCCAAGAGACAGAGGTGTTTGAGACGGCAGTGGATCCGCCGTTGCCCAAGCCACGGTACTCCAACCCACGTTGTCGAGCACGGTTCTGAACTGGCATTCGAGCGTCGTGTTGAGTCCGTCCTGCGGCAGGCGGGGGCTCGTAGGCGGTCATCTGCAACCACGAGCCCTCGGGGAGGAGACCGCACTTCGGGAAGGGAGGGTTAGGCGGGGGGGGTCAGAGGCCGATGCCGCTGCGGGCGGTGTCGAGGCGGGGGGCCTCCATCTCGAAGATCACGGTGTCGCCTGGGGCACGGTGCAGGACGTGGACGGTCAGGTGGCCTCGGCCGGCCTCGAGCTCGACGGGCGCGCGGGCGCTCGCCAGGTCGTCGAGGCGCAAACGCGAACCGGAGAGCGAGAACGCCGTGACCCAGACGGTTCCGTCGTAGTTCTCGAGCACATCTCCCCGGTCGTTGACGGCCTCGACCGCGAAGGTGGCCTGGTCGTCTTGCAGCGTGAGGAGGCCGAGGAAGTCGAGGACGACCCAGTTGCGGGAGACCGGGTTCACGATGTTGACCTTGTGCTCCACACCCTGGATGGAGAAGGTCGCCGTGAAGTGCTTGACCCCATTGGGCATGCAATCTCGCTTGATCTGGACGGAACCCACAGATCCGTTCAAGCCCCCGGTGAAGCAGTTGTTCGCCAGGACACCCCCTTGATCGGCCTTGATCGACGTGATCACCGCCGGAGGATCCACGGAAGGGGCTACTTTGAGACTCCATCCATATCCAGGGGCATTGGTGTCAGGGAAAGGGTGGTTCCCAATCCCCGTCGGGCCGCTGGAGACCTCGATCACATGTTGGACTTGCAGAACGCTCGAGAAGGTCGCGCTCGAAGGGCCCGACGGAGCAGCGGGACTGGCGGCGAGCGCGAGGGTGGTGCCAATGATGAGTAGCTTCATGTCGAAACTCCGGAGGTTGGTGGTCAAGTTCCTTCGGCGCTTTCCGGCAGGGGTTGCCGCAGGGGGAATTCGTTCCTCTCTATCGATTTAGACTAGCCCCCCCCTAGCAAAGCCGCAAGGATCTGCCTGCAATGCCCGATGCCGGCTGCGGCCGGGGTCCAGCAAGCTGCCCCCCATTGCCAGGACATGGCCTCAGTCGAGCTCGACCACCCAGCGTGGATCGAAGCCGCCGGTGGCTTCGCCGGGGTAGCCGCGGGGGTTGCTGAGCACGCGGGTCGGGCCGACGGTGTAGTCGAAGCGCCAGTGCAGATGGCCGTGGAGCCACAGGCGGGGGGCGGCTTCCTCGATCAGGTCCGCCAGGTGCGAGGTGAATGCGGCGCAGCTCCGGCGCTCGGCGAAGCGTGGGTCGGTCGAGGCGCGGTGGGGCGCGTGGTGGGTCACGACGACCGTGGGGCCCGCGGAGCGCGCGAGTTCGTCGGCCAGCCAGGCGCGCGAGGACTCGTGCAGGGTCTGGGTGTCCTTCGGCCGCAGCAGGCGCGCGCTCGGCCCGCAGCGGATGCGCCGAAAGTCCGGCATACCCCGGCAGAAGGACGCGTCGCCGCGCGGATCGCCGCGCAGGGCGAAGTCGGTCCAGAGCGTCGTGCCGAGGAAACGCACGCCGCCGAGCTCGACGGCGTCCCGCTCGAGCAGGTGCACGTTCGAGCCCCGCGCCGCGGCTCGCATCTCCTCGAGCACGGTCTCGAGTCGCCCGTCCCAGTACTCGTGATTCCCCGCCACGTAGACCACGGGGTGATCGGGGTAGGAAACTTGGGCCCAGCGCACGCCCTCGGCGCCGTTGTGGACGTCGCCCGCGAGCACGACGACGTCACAGGCGGGCGGCGACTCGCGGTAGGGAGAGTGCTCGAGGTGCAGGTCGGACAGGAGGTGGACGCGCATCGCTCGCGCAGAGCCTGACAGGTGCGCGCCGCCCTCGCCAGCCTCGGCGCTCACGCCCGCCGCACGATCCACGCGCGGCACAGGTACGGCACCCGGATCTCGCGCCAGCCCTCCGCCTGGACGCGGACGGCGAGCTCTCCGAGCAACTCGGAGAGCGCCTCGGGGCCGAGGAGGTGATTGAGCATGTTGTGGCTGCGCCACAGGTCGAGGTAGCGCCCCGGCGTCATCGGCACGACGTGCTGCGTCGCGCGCAGCATGGGGTCGAGGAAATGACCGGTGGAGGTCAGCAGACGCGCCCAGTCGCGCTCGTGGTACAGCTCGTCGAATCCCTGGACGCGTTCGCGGATCAGGGTCTGGGTGTAGGCGAGCACCGGGTGACGATCGTGCTCGCGGCTGTTCCAGAGCGCGCACAGGCGCCCGTCGGGGCGCAGGATGCGGTGCAGCTCCGGCAGGGCCCGCGGGAGGTCGGCCCAGTGCATCGACTGCGCGGCGATTGCGAGGGCGAAGGTGTCGGAGGGGAGGCCGGTGGCCTCGAAGGTCCCCTCGCGCCAGTGGGCCGCCGTGCCGGCCTCTGCGAGGGCGCGCATGAGCGGGTTGGGCTCGAGCGCCGTCACCCGCAGGCCGCGGGCGAGCAACTGGCGCGTCAGGATCCCCGTGCCCGCGCCCAGGTCGCAGACCGGGTCGTGGACGCCGATCTCGGCCAGGTAGAGCAGCTCCTCGAGCAGCTCCTCGGGGTACCCCGGGCGAGCGCGCCCATAGGCCTCGGCCTGCAGACTGAAGTCTCCCAGCGTCATCGCCAGCCCCCCGGACCGGGCCCGAGCGGCTCCCCCCTGCCCGGCCCAGGAGTTTCATCGGCACAAGTAGGGCGCCGCTCTCCGTTCCGTCAGGAAACTCGGGGGCGCCCGGCCCGGGATCGGTCCGGGGGGGCCCGATCAGGCGTCCGGGGCCTGGAGGCGCGCCACCTGGGCGCGGACGAAGTCCTCCGGCTCCCCGGGCTTCATGCCCGCCCGGCGGGCCTCCACGAGGGCCTGTTCGGGGGGCACGCCCTGGCGCGCGATGCGCTGGATCGCCACGAAGGCCGCGCAACGGCCCCCGTTGCCGCAGAAGAGCAGCACCGGCTGGCCGGCCGCCTGGTCGAGCTCGCGCAGGACGAGGTCCACGGCGCGCTCGCCGGCCAGCTCCGCCGCCGAGTCGCCCACGTCGAGGTAACGCAGGCCCTTCTCGCCCGCGACCGCCGCCACGTCGCACTCCACCTTCTCGTCCGGGGTCGAGAGGTCGATCACGAGCTGCACCCCGCGCCGCACGGCGAGGTCGAGGTCGCCCGCGTTCGGGGCGCTCCCGAACCACACGTCGCCGACCCGCGAGACGTTGCGCATCGAGCCCAGCTCGGCGACCTCCAGGGTCGGATAGGGCGGCGTGTCGTGGACCTGGACGACCCCTGAACGGCAGGCAGCCAGGAGCGGGAGGAGCAGGGCGAGCGGGAGCGGGCTGGGTCGCATCGGGAAGTCGGGGCCCCTCGGGGGGCAGGGGTACGCGGCCGGCGGCTCAGGCGTTGGGACGGGCGCCACCCCGGCCGCGGGCCGCCGCCGCCAGGGCGATCCAACCCGCGACGAAGGCCAGCCCCCCGACCGGCGTCACGTGGACGAGGCCTTTCGGCCCACCCAGGACCCAGAGGTAAAGGGAACCGCTGAAGAGCAGGGTCCCGGCCGTGAACAAGCTCCCCGCGAGCCCCGCGGCGCGCCCCGGTCGGGGGAGCAGCCCCAGGCCCACCAGCGCCAGGGCGTGCAGGCCCTGGTAGTGCACGGCGGTGCGCCAGACCTCGAGCTGGCGCGGCTCCACGCGGGCCTCGAGGGCGTGCGCTCCAAAGGCCCCGAGGGCCACGGTGAGCGCGCCCGAGAGGGCGCCGACGACGATCCAATTGGGGCGGAGCATGGCGGGTGACGCGGCTCAGTCCTTCCGGGGCACGGGGCGGCGCAGGAGGCGCGGGATGCGGAAGCGCCGCAACCAGGCGGCGCGGGCGCGGGGCATGCGGCGCTGCGCTCCGCCGCGGTGCTGCATCCACCAGCGGCGCCCCAGCAGGGCGGCGGTGACGAGCGCGGCTCCGGTCAGGGCGTAGGCGACGAGGTCCGCGGTCTCCTGGGTCCCGAGCCCGCGCGCGATCAGGAAACCCAGGCCGAGCTGCAGCGGCGCGGTGAGGAGCACGCAACTGGCCGTGGCGACGGCGAACTTCCACAGCGGCAGGTGCAGGAGGCCCGAGATCGTGATCGTCGGCGTGCGGCTGGCCGGAATGAAACGCGCCATCACGATCACCCAGGCGCCGTTGCGCTCGACCTGGTACTTGGCCTCGAGCAGGCGACGCGGGTGCACCAGGCGCTTGAACCAACGTCGATGGATCAGGTGGCTGCCGTAGCGGTGGCAGATCAGGAACCAGAGCACGTCGGAGAGGACGACGCCGCAGTAGGCCGCGAGCAACGTCGGCCAGAGCGGCAGCTCGCCGTTCCCCACGAACAGGCCCGCGGGGATGATGATCAGGTCCTCGCTGAGCGGGATGCCGATGCCCGAGAGCATCAGCAACACGAACACCGCCAGCGGTCCGTAGATTTCGATCTCGCTCGCGATGAAGTCCGCCATGGTGCCCGAGCTCGGATGCGGGCGGGCCTGGCGGCGGCGCGCGCTCCGGGGGCGGGAGAGACTAGACCCGGGCGCCAGGGGCGGCAACTCGCATCGGCGGCCGGCGGGGCGCACCCCGCGGGCCAGGACGCTACCCTGCGCCGCCCTCGCGGCCCCGCGGCCCACTCCGACCCACCCTGCCCCCGAGGATCCCCGTGACCCAACGTCCCAGGAAGATGCGCGCCGCCGTGCTGGAGCGCTTCGGCGAGCCGCTCGTCGTGCAGGAGGTCGAGCTCCTGCCCCCGCGGCGCGGTGAGGTGCTCGTGAAGGTCCTGGCCTGCGGGGTGTGCCACACCGACCTCTACACGGCCAGCGGCGTCGACCCCAGCGGCTACAGCCCCTGCGTGCTCGGCCACGAGGGCGCGGGCGTCGTCAAAGCGGTCGGCGAAGGCGTGACCCTGGTCGCCCCCGGCGACCACGTCGTGACGCTCTTCTCGCCCGAGTGCGGCGCGTGCATCCACTGCACCAGCGGCAAGACCAACATCTGCCTCGCGATCCGCGAGCAACAGGGCAAGGGTTTCCTGCCCGACGGCACCACGCGCCTCGTGCGCGGCGGCGAGCCGCTGCGGCACTTCATGGGCACGAGCACCTTCGCGGAGTTCACCGTGATGCCCGAGATCGCGCTCGCCAAGGTCGATCCGCGCGCCCCGATGGAGCAGATCTGCATGCTCGCCTGCGGCGCGACGACCGGCATCGCCGCGGCGCTGTGGAAGGCCGCGGTGGAGCCGGGCAGCAGCGTGGCGATCTTCGGCGCGGGGCTGGTCGGGCTGGGCGCGGTCCTCGGCTCGCGGCTGTGCGGCGCGGGTCGGATCCTCGTGATCGATCCGAGCCCCGCACGCCGCGAGCTCGCCCTGCGCCTGGGCGCCAGCGAGGCCCTCCCCGGCGGCGAGGGCGCCGTCGCCGCCGTGCTCGAGCGCACCGGCGGCTTCGGCGCGGACTACACCTTCGAGGCCACGGGGCTCGTGAAGGTCATGGCGCAGGCGGTCGAGGCGGCGCGCATGGGCTGGGGCCTGTGCACGATCTTGGGCGTCGCCGGCAAGGGCGAGACGCTCGACCTCGTCCCGCGCTGGCTGATCACCGGCCGCAAGGTGCAGGGCGGCAGCTTCGGCGGCGCCAAGGGGCGCACGCACGTCCCGCAACTGGTCGACAAGCTGCTGCGCGGCGAGCTCGACCTCTCGAGCCTGGTCTCGCACCGCCTGCGCCTCGACGAGGTCAACCGCGGCTTCGAGTTGATGGAACGCGCCGACGGCGTGCGCTCCGTGATCCTGTTCGATTGAGCGCCATGGACGTCATCCGCAATGCCTCGGGCGAAGTGCTCGACTTCACGCTGCACCTGCCCCCCAGCGGGACGCCGCGCTTCACCGTCGCCATCGGGCACGGGGTGACCGCCAACAAGGACCGGCCCTGGGCCCTGACCCTGGCGGACGCGCTGGCGCGCGCCGGCCATGCGGCATTGCGTTTCTCGTTCGCCGGCAACGGCGGCTCCCAGGGCGACTTCCGCGCCGCGACGCCCAGCAAGGAGGTCGAGGACCTGGGCGCGGTGCTCGACGCGCTGGCCGACGACCCGCTGCTCGGCGCGGCACCGCTGGTCTACGTCGGGCACTCGATGGGCGCCGCGGTGGGCGTGCTGCGCGCGGCGCACGATACCCGGCTCGCGGCGCTGGTCTCGCTCGCGGGCATGGTCGACACGGCGGACTTCGCGCGCCGCAAGTTCGGCGCGCTCTCCCCCGGCGACCTGATGTGGGACAAGCCGGAGTGCCCGCTCTCCCAGGAGTTCCTGGACGACATGCAGCGCATCGGCAGCGTCGAACCCCTGGCGGAGCGCATCGAGATCCCCTGGCTCCTGATCCACGGCGCGAGCGACACGGTCGTTCCGCCCGAGGAGTCCGAACGCATCGCGGCCCGCGCACCCGGTTCGGTCGAGTTGCTCCTGCTCGACGGCGCCGACCACGTCTTCAGCGAATCCGCCGCGACCATGGCCAGCGAGGTCGTCTCCTGGCTCGCCGATCTGGCGGAACTCTGAGCTCGGACGCCCAGGGGTCCCCAGCCCCACTCCAATCCCCCGTCGAGGCGGCTCCGTGGCTCTCCGATCAGCGCGCGCCGCTGCGGCGTGCGGCGCTGAGCAGCGCGTCGAACTCCGCTTGCCCGCGCAGGCCGTCCCAGTCCGCGTGCGATTCGAGCCCCGCCGGGTCCGACCAGCCGCGCTCGAGCGCCTGGCGCAGGGCCTCGCAGGCGGCGCTCCGCCAAGGCCGACCGTTCGAGTCGACGAGCTCGGCGCAGGCGGCGCCGGCCCGCGCCCACTCGCGGGCCAGGTCGCTCCAGAAGTCGCCCCGCAGCGATCCGTAGGCAGCCGCGCGCTCGAGCAAGGCCGGCGCGCGGGTGGCTTCGCCGAGGGATGAGTGCGTGGCCGCCAACGCGAGCGGGACGCGACAGAAGCGCTCGACGTCGTTCGGCTCGAGGTCCCCGAAGGCCGCCAGGGCGGCCAGGTGCTGATCGGCGCGCCCGTAGAGCTCGAGGCCGCTCCGGTGGCGCTCCGACTCGATCTCGAGCGCGGCCGCGTTCATGCAGGGGACGATGGCCGAGACCCGGAACGCGCGTTCGTCGGGGAAGGCGGCGACGAGCTCCTCGACCCACGCCAGAGCCCGCGCATGACCCTCGCGCGCGGCCTCGACCTCGCCCCGCGAGCGGGCGACGTTGGCGCGGATCGCGGCGGTCTCGAGCTCCCGCAGCCGCAGCTCGGGGATCTCGGGGTGTGCCCGCGAGAGGCGCGCGAAACACTCCGCCGCGAGCGCCAGCTCGACCTCGGCTTCCCCGGCCCGACCGCTCTGCAAACACGCGTTCCCAAGGTCTAGGGCGACGATCGCTCGGGTGTAGACCCGGTCGGGGGAGTCCGGGTCCTCGCGCAGCGCGGCCTGCGCCAGGTCGCGGGCGCGGGAGAGGGGCTCGAGCGCGTCCTCGTAGCGGAGCTCCATCACCAGCAGGACGCCCAGGCCCGAGAGGACGGTCGCCTCGAGCTCGAGGGTCGCCGCGTCCCGCGCGCCGAGCTCCGCCGGGCGCGCATCGAGGGCCTCGATCGCCCGTTCGTAGAGCGCGCGCGCCTCCTCGACGCGCCCCATGCGCGCCAGGATCTGCGCCCGATCGGCGTCGAACGCCGCGCGGCGCTCGTGGGCGGCGAGCTCGAAGCTGGGGGAACCCGCGAGCCAATCCATCACCCGCGACGCCTCGTCGAGGGCGGCGAGCGCCTGCTCGAGGTTGCCGCCGTCGAGCAGATCCTCCGAGCCGGCGATCAGGGCCTCCAGCAAGGGCAGTCCCCACGGGGAGGCCGGTCGTGCGAGATCGACGCGCGCGCGCAGCTCCTCGACCTGCGCCAGGCGGATCTCCCCGGCGCGCGCGCGGTGGCCGAGCTGCGCCCAGGCGCGCCCGATCAGGCCGCGCAGTCGCGCCGCCTGGGCGATGCGCTCCCGTTCCCCGAGGTCCGCTGCACGCTCGCGCTGCGCGGCGAGCGCGGCCTCGAGGGCCTCGACCAGCTCGCGCAGGGGCGCTTCGCCGCCGCGTTCGAGCAGTAGCTCCGCCGCGCGCAGGGCCAGCTCGAGGTGCTCGTTGGCCAGGCCCTGGGCCGCGCTGGTGCGCGCGCTCTCGCGACGCAGCGCTCCGCGCAGGTGCGAGCCGAAGAGCGGAGTGCCCAGGGCGACGAGCGACGCCAAGGCGCAGGCCGTCGCCGCGCCCGGCCGGCGGCGCGCGCAACGCAGGACCCGTCCGAACGCGCCCACGCGGCGGGCACGGACGGGCCGATGCTCGAGCACGCGCTCCAGGTCCTCGGCCAGGGCCTCGGCGCTCGGATAGCGACGCGCGGGCTCGTACTCGAGGCACTTGGCGAGCACCGTGTCGAGGTCCCGCGGTACGCCGGGGTTGAAGCGCCGCGCGGGCGGCGGCGGACCGGCGCGCTGGACGCGTTCGAGCGCCGCGGCCGTCTCGCCTTCGTACGGCAGGCGCAGCGCCGAGAGCTCGTAGAGCGTGACGCCCAGTCCATACACGTCCGCGGCGGATCCCAGCTCGCGCGCCTCGCCGCGCAGCGCCTCGGGCGCCATGTAGGGCAACGAGCCCATCTGCGAGCCGGTGCGGGTCAGGCGTCCGGTGCCGGCCACGTTCGCCAGACCGAAGTCGACCACCACCGCGCGCCCCCCGGCCGTCACGATCACGTTCGAGGGCTTGAGGTCGCGGTGCAACACGCCGCGTCGATGGGCGTGCTCGATGCTCCGCGCGACGTCCGCGACCAGCGCGACGACCGCCTCCACCCAGGTCCCGCCGAACAGGCGCACCTTCGAGCCCGACTCCGACGCCGTCCCATCGTGGGCGCGCAGCAACGCGGCGCGCAGGTCCGCGCCGCGCAGGCCCGCGGGATCGCGTCCGTGCAGCCCGTCCAGCACCTCGGCCAAGGAAGGTCCGGCGACGTACTCCATCGCCAGGAACGGCAGGCCCTGTTCCTCGCCCACCGCGTGCACGGCCACGATGCCCGGATCGGAGAGGCGCGCGACGGCCTCGACCTCGCGCCGGAACCGTTCGCGCGCGCCGGGGAAGAAGAGCATCTCAGGTCGCACGAGCTTGAGCGCCACGCGCCGGCCGACGGAGAGCTGCCAGGCCTCGAAGACGACGCCCATGCCGCCGCTGGCGATGCGGCGCTCGAGCCGGAAGTCCCCCAGCCGCTCCGGCCAAGCCTGCTCGTTCACCGGCGCGGGTACCTGGAGCAGACCCGCGCCGTGCAGGGCCCGCAGGCGCGCGAGCACGCGCTCGGCCTGCAGCGGGTGGCGCTCGGCGAGCTCGCGCAGCGCGGCGGGCCCGTCGACCTCGATGCGCTCGAGGTACTCGCACACCAGCTCGTAGACCCGCGCGTCCTCCGCTCGCTCCGCCATGGCGCGGGATTCTCCCACGCCGACGCCGATCGAGGAATGGGCCGACCGCCCCGGCTCGCGGCCGGAGCGGTCGACCCAAGTGTCGGCGCGCGCTCGTCTCACGGCAGCACTTCGAAACGCAGGCCGCCCGTGAGACCGATGTTGCCCGGCTCGGGGAAGCCGGGGTCGCGGCTCCAGAACTGGCAGTACACGTTCACGCCGGGGACGAGGCCGGCGGCCTGCATGGCGGCGTGGCCGAAGTCCTTGGAGTAGGTCCCGCTGCAGTCCACGCCACCCGGAGTGCCGCCCGAGTTCTGCACGCCGCCGCGGATCACCGGCGCGCCGACGAGCAAGGTCCCGCCGCCGAAGGGCGTGTTCGCCGGAACGAACCCGTACAGGAACACGCCCGCGGTGTCGCTGCGCACGTTCGTGGCGCGGATCCGGAAGTTGTCGCCGACCGAGAGGCTCGGCGCGCCGCTGTAGCCGATCACGGGCACGCAACCCAGGCTGTTGGTCTTGGCCGTGCCGTAGGTCACGGGGTTGGTGCCGCGGGAGAGGATCACGCGGGCATGACCGTTGTCGAGCTCGGGCTCGTCGACGCGGGGCGCGCCGACGACGAAGTCGTCACGGCCGTCGCCGTTGAGGTCGCCCACGCTCGCCAGCGCGAAACCGAACTCCCCGTCGGCGTGCATGCCGGCGACCGCTTCGAGGAGCTCGCCGTCCGAGGCGCGGTGCAGGCTGGCCCTTCCGATCGTGCCCAGGAGCAGGCCGCTTTGCCGGGGCGCACCGACCAGGAAGCCCCGCCGCCCCAGCCCGTCGATGTCGACGACGGACGCCAACGACCAGCCGAAGCGCGAGCCGGGGGCTCCGACGAGCTCGTAGATCGGTACCGAGCCGTTGTCGAGCGAGTGCACGCGCACCTTCCCCGCTTGGCTGCCGCCGGTCCCGTCGTAGGGCGCGCCGGCCGCGAAGGCGCCGAAGCCCTGGATCGGCCCGAGGCCCGCGACCGACGTCCCCAGGAAGGACTGGCTCTGTCCGTAGGTCGCGTGCAGGATGCCGCCGGTCACGCCCGAGACGACGGAGACCATGCCATTGAACTGGTTCACGTAGCCGGGGATGCCCGCGTAGGGCGCGCCGACGATGAGGTCCGCGACCCCGTCGTTGTTCCAGTCGCAATTGCCGGCGAGCGCCAGGCCGAATCCGGAGTTGGCGTGGTGAGTGGCGGGCGAGGTCTCGCGGATCAGGCCCAGGTGCTCGCCGGCGTAGATGCGCACGCGGCCCTGGCCGTTGATGCCGGCGAAGTTCTCGTACGGCGCGGAGATGGCGAAGTCGTCCCGCGCCCCGCCGTCCACCTTGCCCACGATCGTGATCGCGCTGCCGAACAGCGAGCCCTCGTGCAGACCGGTCCACTGGGTGATCACGCCGCCGGTGCGGCCCGAATACAGGGCGACGCGGCCCTTGGCGTTCTGGTAGTTCGGCGCGCCGACGAAGAAGTCGAGCCAGCCGTCTCCGTCGAAGTCGATGCCGGCCGAGAGGCTCGCTCCGAATTGCTCGGCATGGTTCAGGCCGAGCAGCGTGTAGATCGGCTCGCCGGTGCGGCCCGAGTACAGGACCGCGCGGCCCGGCACGAAGCTCGCCACGAGGGCGTAGCCGGGCATGCCGACGAGGAAGTCGGGGACGCCGTCGCGGTCGATGTCGCCGACGCCAGCCACGTTGCTGCCGGCCTGGGCCAGCGCCTTCGGCCCCGGCAAGCCGTACAGGGTGGTCTGGGCGTGGAGGGCGGGCGCGAGCAGGAGGCCCAGGGCGGCCGCGCGCCCGCAGGCGGTGAGGAGCAGGGTCTTCATGGTGGGGGCGGGCGCTCGAGGCCCGCTGGAGGTCAGGGTTCCGAGTTCGTTCCGCCGGCGACGCGCCGCGCGGCGCCCGTCCATCGAGGACGCGCTCCGAACGTCACTCGGAAACCCAGAAAACCCCCGGACGCCCCCGCGCCTGGGAGGATCCCAGCCCCGGTGCTAGCCTCGCGCCGCATGGAGCCCGATACGCTCGCCCTGGCCGAAGCCGCCGCCCGCGGCGACGAGGCGGCCGTCGGCAAGCTCCTCGAGCTGCACCTTCCCGAGCTGCGCGCCTTCGTGCGCCTGCGGGCCGGGGCCCTGATCCGGGCCCGGGAATCGACCTCCGACATCGTCCAGTCGGTCTGCCGCGAGGTGCTCCAGAACGCCGAGCGCTTCCGCTTCCCGACCGAGACCGCCTTCCGCCAGTGGTTGTTCACGACGGCCCTGCGCAAGCTGGTCGACCGTCGCGAGCACTGGCAGGCCGCCAAGCGCGACCATGCCCGCGAGCACCCCCTCGGCCCCGAGCCCGGCGCCCTCTCCGAGTCGCGCCTGGTCGCCGCCTATCGGCGCCTCTCCTCCCCCAGCGGCCACGCGATGGCCCGCGAGGAGATCGAGCGCCTGGAGTCCGCCTTCGACGAGCTCCCCGAGGACTACCGCGAGGTGATCACCCTCTCCCGCATCCTCGGCCTCTCGCGCGCCGAGATCGCCCAGCAGATGGGCCGCACCGAAGCCTCCGTCCGCATGCTGCTCGTGCGCGCCCTGGCGCAACTGGCGGCCATCCTGGAGCCCTGACCCGCTGGGGGGACCGGTGGCGCCCGTCGAGCCGATGGGCGCCGCGTAGGAATCATGGGCGCCGCGCTCGCATCGGCGCTTGCCGGGTGCCGAGCGCGACCGATACTTCGGCGCCCGTGTTCACCCCGGATCCCGCCCACCGCCCTCGCCGCGCCCTGACCTGCCTCCTGGGGTGCGGGGCGAGCATGCTCGTCATCGGCGGCCTGTCCGTGCTCGTCCGCGCGCCGCTGCTCTTCCCGGCCATCGGCGCGAGCGCCTTCCTGGCCTTCTTCGCGCCGCGCATGCCCCCTTCCTGGCCGCGCAACATGCTCCTGGGACACGCGTTGGGCGCGGGGATCGGAGCGGCCTGCGCGACGCTGCTGGGCGTGGCGGCGGGCGGGAGCTGGTTGACCGACGGCTCGCCCCTCGCGGCCGTGCTCGCGGCGAGCCTGGCCCTGGCCCTCACCAGCTCGGCCATGGTCTGGCTCGACCTGCCGCACCCGCCCGCCGGCGCGACGACGCTGATCGTCTCGACCGGGCTGATGGGCGGAGCCCGCGACCTGGCGGCGATCCTGGCCGCCGCCACGGCGCTGGGTGTCTTCGCCTGGCTCGCGCATCGCCTCGGCGGCGAGCGCTACCCGCTGTGGCGCCTGGGCCCCGCGCCCGGCAAGACCCTGCGCGCCGCCGCCGAGCAGATCGGCGTTCCCGCTCCGTCGCTGGAGTCGGGGCGGATAGGCTCGGGCGCATGATGCTCCGCCGCCTGCTCGCCGTCGCCTTCTCGCTCCTCCCGATCGGCTCGGCCGTCCCGGCCCAGGACTCCGCGGCGGGCGCGATCCTGTTCGAGGACGTGCGCATCTTCGACGGGCGCACGCCGCAGCGGAGCGCGACCCGGCACGTGCTCGTGCGCGGCAATCGCATCGAGCGCATCTCGAGCGAACCGCTCGTCGCGCCGGAGGGCGCGACCGTGATCGCCGCCGGCGGGCGGACCTTGATGCCCGGGCTGATCGACGCGCACACGCACATCCTGTTCGCGACCCTGCCGCAGGCCGTGGCGCTGACCAGCGACCTGGGGTTCATGACCGTGGCCGCGGTGCGCACCGCCGAGGACTGGCTGATGCAGGGGTTCACCAGCGTGCGCGACCTGGGCGGGCCGGCGCTGGGGCTCAAGCGCGGCATCGACCAGGGCCTGGTGCCGGGCCCGCGCATCTGGGCCTCGGGGGCGATGATCTCGCAGACCGGTGGCCACGGCGACTTCCGGCTGCCGACCGAGATGCCCGCGCCGCCGGGCAGCTTCACCTATGCCGAGCGCATCGGCGCGACCGCGATCGCGGACGGCCCGGACGAGGTGCGCAAGCGGGTGCGCGAGCAGCTCGCCCTGGGGGCCTCGCAGATCAAACTCATGGCAGGCGGCGGGGTGAGCTCGCACTACGACCCGCTCGACGTGACGCAGTTCAGCGTCGACGAGCTGCGCGCCGCGGTCGAGGCGGCCGAAAACTGGGGCACCTACGTCACGGTGCACGCCTACACGCCGCGCGCGGTGCGCCAGGCGATCGAGGCCGGCGTGCGCTGCATCGACCATGGCCACCTGCTCGACGAGGCGACCGTGCGCCTGATGGCCGAGCGCGGCGTGTGGTGGAGCTTGCAGCCCTTCACCGAGGACGAGTCGGGGAAACGGTTCCCCGAGGGCTCGCCCAACTGGCACAAGGAGCGCGAGGTGCGCACCGGCACCGCGCGCGCCTTCGAGCTCGCGCGCAAGCACGGGGTACGCCTGGCCTACGGCACGGACGTCCTGTTCTCGGCCCAGAGCTCCGCCACCCTCGGTCGCCAGCTCCTGAAGCTCACCCAGTGGCTGACGCCGGCCGAGATCCTGGTCCTCGCCACCTCGACCAACGCCGAGTTGCTGGCCCTGTCCGGCCCACGCAACCCCTACCCCGGGACGCTCGGCGTGATCGAGGAGGGGGCGCTGGCCGACCTGCTGCTCGTCGAGGGCGATCCGCTGGCCGACCTGGCCCTGCTCGCCGACCCCCACCGCACCCTGCGCGTGATCGTGAAGGACGGCCGCGTCCACAAGAACACGCTGCCCTGAGGCCCGTCCGGGGGTCGTCGGGGGCCCTTCGGGGCAGCCCGTGTAAGAGATTTCGAGATCCCGGGGGCCGGGCCTAGCGCGACAACTACCACGGTCGTACTACTGGGGTCGTCGTCGCCCGGGCCCCTGGGGATGGGGTGCGGGCGGCGCGCGAGGAGAACCCCATGGCACGAACCCACCACCTGGGCGAGCTGCAGCTCGCGATCATGCGCGTCCTCTGGGAGCGCGGCGAAGCGACGGTCGCGGACGTCCACCAGGGCCTCGAGCGGCCCTGGCGCCGGGCGCTGACGACCGTCGCGACGATGCTCTCCAAGATGGAGAAGAAGGGCGTCGTCGAGCACCGCACCGAAGGGCGCCAGTTCGTGTACCGCGCCACGGTCAGCGAGCGCGACGTGCGCCGCTCGATGGTCTCGGACCTCACCTCGCGGCTCTTCGAGGGCAACGCGGCGGCGCTGGTCAGCCACCTGATCGACGAGCAGGGCATCGACCCCGAGGAACTCGCCGCCCTGCGCGGGCTGCTCGAGCGGCGCGAGGACCCGCAGGAGGATCGCTGACCATGGCGGTCCCCGATGTCGAGCTGTTGGCCTGGGTCCTCACCTACCTGCTGCACTCGAGCGTGCTGCTCGGCGCGGCCTGGTTCGCCTCGCGCGCGCTGGGGGAGCGGCGCCGCACCCGCGAGGCCCTGCTCGTCGCGGCGGCCCTGGGCGGCCTGCTGACCTCCGGCGCGCAGGTCGCCCTGGGGTTCGAGCCCCTGGGCGGTCGTCACGACCTGGCGGCGGGTCCGCGCGCCGCGGATGGCCCCGGGTCGAACCCGGTGCACCCGTCTGAACTCGCCCTGGCGCTGCGCGCGGAGGAGCAGCGCGCCCTGGAATCGGCCTCGCCGAGTCCCACTGTCCCGGCCGACCCCTTCGTCCTGGCCGGCGGCGCCGAATCCGCCCCCGCGTCGGCGCGGATGCACCCCGAGACCCGCTTCCCCGTGGCGCGCGCGACGACGGCGCCCCTGGGGCTCCTGCGCGAAGCGGGGGTCGCGTTCCTCGACAGGGTGCGGACCCACGCGCCGCGGCTCGTGCTGCTGGTCCTGGCGCTCGTCGCGCTCGCGCGGCTGGTGCCCCTGGCCCTGGGCTGGAGGGCGCTGCGGCGCGAGCTCGCCGGGGCCCGCGAGGTCCGCGGCGATGCGCTCGCCGAGCAGTGGAACGAGCTCGCGCGGCGCGCCGGATTGCGCCGTGCGCCGCGCCTCCTGGTCTGCCCGCATTTGGACGCGCCGCTGACCGCCGGGCTCGTGCGGCCGCGGGTGTGCTTGCCCGAGCGGGCTGCCCGCGAGCTCTCCCCCGCCGCGCTGCGGGCCTTGCTCGCCCACGAACTGGCGCACGTCGAGCGCCGCGATCCGCTGCGGGCCCTCCTGGGCTCGTTGCTCGAGCGCCTGCTGTGGTTCCAGCCGTTGAATCGCGCGCTGCGGCGCCAGCTCGAGGAGCTCGCCGAGCACGCCTGCGACGCGCGCGCCGTCGAGCTGGGCGTGAAGCCGATCGAGCTCGCGCGTTGCCTGACGGACGTCGCCGGCTGGCTCGTGGCGCGCCCGCGCCCCTGGTCCGCGGCGCCGGGCATGGCGGCGCGCCACTCGGTGCTCGGGGCGCGCGTGCGCCGCTTGGTCGGGCCCGGGGCCGGCCCCGTCGCCGAACCGCGCGCGGGCCTGGTCGGCGCGCTGGCCCTGCTCGTGGTGGGCGCGGTCGGCGTGGCGGCGCCCGGGTTCGGCGCCCAGCGCGAGGCAGCGCGCACCTCGGCCGCGTCCACGGCGGCGCTCGCGCCCGAGCCCGAGCTCGCGCCGGCCGAGTCGTTCGATGCGAGCCCCGCCGCCCCGACCACACCGCTGCCCGCGAACGCGCCGCCCACGCCCACGGCCGAGCTCGAGGCCCTGCTGGCGCTGCTCGACGAGGAGCTGCTCCTGCTCGAGCGCGAGCTCTTCGCCCTGCGAGCGGGCCAGCTCTCCGACCTCGGCGGCGGCCTGCTGACGCGGCCCCTGGCCGAGATCGAGTCGCGCCTGGCCGACCTGCGCGGCCGGCGCGCGCACCTCGACCGTCTGTTGCCGCTGCTGATGAACTCCGCCGCGCTGGAGCGCGCCCCGCGCCCCGCCGCCCGCGGATCGATGCCTGTCCTACCCCTTCCGTCCCTCCAATCCCGACCCGGGAAGGAGCTCCACTGATGCACGCCTCCATGCCGCTGCTCCTGTCCGCAGCCCTGCTCGCGCCCCTGGCGCAAGACCCCCGCCCCGCAGACCCTCCCGCCGCGGGCCAGAGCGAGGCGCGCCTCGCCGAGACGATCGAGCGCGAGGCGCTCGAGATCGCCCGCGCCGTCAGCGAGATCGCCCGACCCACCCTCGAGCTCGCCCGCGTCAAGGCCGTCGAGGCGCGCGAGTTGGCCTCGGAGGTCGAGACCTGGGCGGCGCAGGCCGCCCAGGCCGGACGCGAGGCGTTCCTGGCCGGACGCGAGGTCTACGAGCACGCGCTCGCCTCGAATCAGGACCCCGAGGAGCGCATCACCCGCGCGCTGGAGGCCGCGCGCGTCGAGGTCGAGCGCCTGCAGGCCGAGCTCGAGCGCAGCCGCGTGGCCCGGCGCCAAGCCGACGTCCGCCGCAGCGCGGAGCGGTTCCAACTGGATGCGCTCGACGAGACCGAGCTCCGGAACCTGCGCCTACGCATCGAGGAGCGGCTCCAGCGCCAAGGCCAGCTCGAGGACGGCGCCGAGCCGGTGCGGCGCTGGCGCGTCGCGCGCGATCCCGCGGGTGCGGGAAACGAGGTCGAGTTCTTCGCCCGACGGGGCGAGCCCGGCGTCGCGCCGATCCCTCCCGCCCGCGGCCTGCGGATCCGCCGCGGGGAGGGCTCGCCGATCGACGTCCAGGTCGAGGCGCTGCGCGGGCTGGGCTACCTCGGCGGCCCAAGCTCCGTCGAGGTCGAGGTCGAGGGGTCGCCCGAGGGCGGCGAGAGACGATCCGTGCGGATCGAGCAGCGCCCGGGGCGCGCCGCGGTCCTGGCTGAGTCGGGCCTCTCGCCGCTGGCCGAGGGCGTGCGTGGACACACGGCGGAGCCCGAGCACATGCCGCGGCTCGTCGAGATCCTGCGCCAGCGCGAGGGCAGCGAGCGGCCCGCGCGCATCGTCGTGCACACGCCCGAGGGCGGCGTGCGGGTGATCGAGACCGAAGGGCTCGAGGTGCTCGACACGCTGCCCGCTCCCCCGCCCCCGCCCCTGCCGCCGACGGCCGTCGCGCCGCGCGCGGTCCGCGCCAACTCCACCTTCCCCGCCACGCCCGCCGCTCCCGTCGCCCCGGTCGCGCCCGTCGCACCCGCGCAGGACACCCAAGCCGCCCTGGCCGAGGTCACGAACCTCGTGCGCGAGATGGTGAGCGAGGTCCGCGACCTGCGCGCCTCCCTCGAGGAGCTGCGCGCCCAGGTCCAGGACCGTCGCGGTCGCTGATCGCCCCCTCCGCCCGCTCCCTACACCCCGCCCCCCGTCCGTCGGCCAAGCGCCGGCGGGCGGGGGACGCTGCGTGGAGACTCCGCGCGTGGCGAGCGGGGACCCCGGCGCCTCGGGGTTGACTCTGATCCCCGCCGGGCCAGGCGGCGGGGGCGGCGCCATTACCGAAACGCGACCGTCCTTCGACCAGGAACTCTGGGAGCGCCTGCGAGCCTTCCGGGTCGATCCTCCCGGGACGGAGCAGCCGTTCCTGGTGCGCTTCGCCCGGGAACATCCGAACATCGGGCTGGAGGGAGCGCGCGCCCTGTGGCGCGAGTACCTGCGCTTCCTCTACCTCGCGCTGCGGGCGGGCCACCCGGTTACGCCCTCCGGTGCCGTGGATGAGCTCTGGCACCTGCACCTGGTCTACACGCGGAGCTACTGGCAGGACCTCTGCCCGCGCGTCCTCGAACGGGAGCTGCACCACGGGCCGACCTTGGGGGGCGCCGACGAGGGCAGGCGCTACCGCGAGCAGTACGTCGCGACCCTCGCGAGCTACCGCCTCATCTTCGGCGAGCCGCCCCCCGCGCGATTCTGGCCGTCCCCCGCTCGGCGCTTCGCCGAAGCGCCCGTTCGGATCGACGCCCGTCGCCACTACGTCCTGCGCCGCCCTACGTGGCTCGCCCTGGGCGCGCTGTCGCTGGTCGCGGGCACGATCTTATGGAGCGTGCTCACCTGATGCTCGCCGATCGAATCCACAGTGACAGATGAACTTCTTTCCCTTCGACCTGGCCGGAACCCAGTTCCTCGTCTTCTACGGCGCCCTCTGCGCATTGGCCCTGATCGTGGGTTGGATGTTGCGATCCACGGCGCGCGCCTCCAAGGAACCCGAAGGGTCGATCGAGGACCTCGATCCCTACGCCGTGATTGGGCTTGCGGGGGGCGATCGCTCGGTCTTCGCCGGGGCGGTCGCGTCCCTCGCGGAGCAAGGCCGGATCGATGCCCGGGGCCATGCCGCCGAGGGGGATCCGCAACCCGTGGGCGGGCTCCATCCGATCGAGTCCGAGGTCCTGCGCCACCTACCCACGGGTCTAGATCGGGCCGCGCGGGCCTTCGCGGGAACGCCGCACGAGCTGGACCGCGAACTCGAGGAACGGGGCTGTCTGCTCTCGCAAGAGCGCGTCGGAGAGCTTCGCAAGCACCTCGTGTGGATCCTGCTGGCTGTGTTGACCCTGGGCATCGCGCGCTGCGCGCAGGGCATCTCCCAGGAGCGCCCGATCGGTTTCCTGATCCTCGAGATGGTCGCCTTCGCCATGCTCTTCGGCCTCACCGTCCTGCGCGGAGCCGGGCGGCGAGTCACCGCCGGGGCCAGACGAGCGCTGCGCGACCTGCGCACCCGACTCGCTGCCCAGGGGACGGAGGACCTCTCACTGGCCGTAGGCCTGCTCGGTCCGGCGGTACTCCTCGGCGGCACGCTCGCGCCCCTGGAGCCCGCGCTGAGGCGCGCCCAGCTCGCGATCGCGCCCCCCCCACCAGCGGCTGCGGCGCAGCCCTCGGCTGCGGCGGCGTGGGAGGCGGCGATGGAGCCGGCGGTTGTGGCGGCGGAGGAGGCGGCGGCTGCGGTGGGTGCGGCGGAAGCTGATACCCGCCCCGCGGAGTCTGCGCGCGGCGAGCGGTACCCCTCGCCGGGCCCGGGGGCGTAGGCTGTGCGTCCGGCGGAGCCGGCCCCGACCCCGATGACTCGAGACCTTCCCACGGGCGCGTCGCGCCGCCGGCCGCCCGTCCGCGGCGTGTTCCTGATGCGCGCGTTCGGGATCGACATCCGCGCCGATCCTTCGTGGTTCGTGATCTTCGCGTTGATCACGTTCACGCTGGCCTTCGGGTACTTCCCGCGCGAGTTGCCCGGGCTGCTCCGCAGCACGTACCTGGTGGCGGGGCTCGTCGCCTCCTTGCTCTTCTTCAGCTCGATCCTGCTCCACGAACTGTCCCACTCGGTCGTCGCCAAGCGCCTGGGGATCGACGTGCCTTCGATCACCCTGTTCCTGTTCGGCGGGGTCTCGCAGCTCGAGGACGAGCCGGACGATCCGAAGAAGGAGCTCGCGATCACGATCGCCGGGCCGCTGATGAGCTTCGCCCTGGCGTTCCTCTTCACCGCCATCTGGTTGCTCGTGCACGGCGAGAGTGCCACGCCGGTCTCCCAGACCTTCCTGTGGCTCGGCGGGATCAACTTCGCCCTGGCGGTGTTCAACCTGCTGCCCGGCCTGCCGCTGGACGGCGGGCGCGTGCTGCGCGCTTTCCTGTGGTGGCGACACGGCTCGATCGAACGCGCCACGCGCACCGCCTCGCTGACCGGCAAGGCCCTCGCGATGGGGCTGATCCTGCTCGGGTTCCTGCTGCTCTTCTACGGCCAGTGGGGCGGCGTGTGGTTGATCCTGATCGGCATGTTCCTGCGCAACGCCGCCGAGGCGAGCTACCAGGACCTGGTTCTCAAGCGGGCGCTGTCCGACGCGAGCGTCGCACAGGCGATGATCACCGATCCGGTGACCGTGGCGCCCGACATCACCCTGCGCGAGTTCGTCGACGAGCACGTGCTGCGGCACGGATTCCGCGGCTTCCCGGTGTGCGAGGGCAGCGAGGTGCTGGGCGTGATCTCCCTCGACCAGGTCAAGGGCACGCCGCGCGAGGAGCTCGACGGCAACGCGGTGCGCGCGCGGATGGTGCGGCTCTCGCCCCGCATCACGACCAGCCCGTCGGCGCCCCTGGTCGAGGCTCTGCGGCGCATGCAGGCATCCGGGATCGGCCGGCTCCTGGTGCTGGAGGACGGGGAACTCGTCGGGATGATCACCAAGGAAGGCCTGTTGCGCTTCATCGAGGCTCGCCGGGTGCTCGGCCGTCCCCCGCGCGGCGACGCCGCGCCCTCGCTGGCGGACTCGGAACGGTAGGGCGGACGTTAGAATCCCCGGCCCACCCGCCGCCTGCCCCCCCGCCCCCTCCCCGCTTGTTCGAACTCCTGGTCGACGCCGAGGTCCACGCGCCCCAGCACCTCGGCATCCGGCACGTCCTCGTCGGCGGCGGACGCATCCTCTGGATCGGCGCGCGGGAACCCGAGCTGCCGGCCGAGCTGGGCGTCACGCGCCGCTCCCTGGCGGGCAAGCGCCTCGTGCCGGGGCTGATCGACGGGCACGCGCACCTGGCGGGCGGCGGCGGAGAGGCGGGCTTCGCGAGCCGCGTGCCGCCCCTCTTCGCCCACGAGTTCCTGCGCGTCGGCGTGACCGGCGCGGTGGGCGTGCTCGGGACCGACGACCTCGTGCGCAGCACGGCGGAGCTGCTCGCGACCGTGCGCTCGATGCGCGAGCAGGGCCTCTCCGCCTGGTGCCACACCGGCGGCTACCACCTGCCGCCCACGACGCTGACCGGCGGCGTGCGCGGCGACATCGTGCACCTCGACGCGGTGCTGGGCGTGGGCGAGCTGGCGCTCAGCGACCACCGCTCGAGCCAGCCCACCCTGGAGGAGCTGCTGCGCGTGGCGAGCGAGGCCCACGTCGCGGGCCTGATGACGGGCAAGGCCGGCATCGTGCACCTGCACCTGGGGGACGGGCCGCGCGGGCTGGAGCTCGTGCGGCGCGCGCTGGAGACGAGTGAACTGCCCCCGCGCGTGTTCCATCCGACGCACGTCAACCGCCGTCGGGCGCTGTTCGAGGAAGCCCTCGAGCTGGCGCGCGCGGGCTCGACGATCGACGTCACCGCCTTCCCGGTCGAGGAGGGCGAGGACGCCTGGAGCGCGCCGGACGCCGTCGAGCGCTACCTCGCCGCGGGCCTGCCGCCCGAGCGCCTGACGGTCAGCTCCGACGGCGGCGGCTGCTTGCCGCGTTTCGACGCGCAGGGCCGCGTCGCCGGCTGGGAAGTCGGCCGCCCGGCCGCCCTGGCCGAGACCCTGGCCGAGCTGCTGCGCCGGGGCCAGGCCCTCTCCGCGGTGCTGCCCCCCTTCACCTCGAACGTCGCCGACCTGCTGCGCCTCCCCGGCAAGGGCCGCATCGCCGCCGGCGCCGACGCCGACCTCGTGACCCTCGACGCCGGCGGCCGCGTGCGCGACGTCGCGGCGCGCGGACAGTGGCGACTCCTCGACGGCCGCCCGACGACGCGCGGCCCCTTCGAAGCGAACGGATGAGCTCCATGCGTGGCTACGTGATCCCCATCGGCGGCGCGGAGGAGAAAGTCCGCGACACCGCCATCCTCTCGCGCTTCGTGCGCCTGTGCGGCGGCCGCGCCAGCCGCATCGTGGTCGTGCCCACCGCGTCGCGCGATCCCGAGACCGGACCGCGGTATCGCAAGCTGTTCGAGGAACTCGGCTCGCGCAACGTGCGCGTCCTGCCGCTCGACACGCGCGCCGAATGCCGCGAGGAGGGCACGCTCGCCTGCCTCGAGGAGGCCAACGGCGTGTTCCTGACCGGCGGCAATCAACTGCGGATCTCGACCACCATCGGCGGCACCCCCGTGGCCGATCTCCTGCGGCGGCGCAACGGACACGAGGGCCTGCACGTGGCCGGCACCTCGGCCGGCGCGGCGGTCGTCTCAGAACACATGATCGCCTACGGCGACGAGGGCCCGACGCCCACCAGCGACATGGTCACCATGGCGCCGGGCTTCGGCCTCCTGCCCTGGGCCATCGTCGATCAACACTTTCGCCAACGCGATCGCATCGGTCGGCTGCTCGCGGCCCTGGCCTTCAACCCGCGGCCGATCGGCATCGGGCTCGACGAGGACACGGCCGCCTTCGTCGCCCCCGACGAGACCCTCGAGGTCGTGGGCAGCGGCGCGATCACGATCCTCGATCCCTCCGAGGTCGAGTTCACCTCGATGGACTCGGCCAACCGGCACGACCCGGTGACGGTGATCGGCATGCGCCTGCACGTCCTGACCGCGGGCGCGACCTACGACGTGCACAAACGCCGCGCTCATCCCGCCCCAGCCCTCCGGAAATCCTGAGCCATGAAGATCCTCTCGCGCTCGGTCTACCTGGGTCCCAACCACTACGCGCTGTTCCGCGTCATCCAGCTCACGGTCGACCTGGGGCGCCTCGAGGAGTGGCCGACCGCGCGCCTGGGGCCGACCTTCATGGAGCGCCTGCTGGAGCATCTGCCGGGACTCGCCGAGCACGGCTGTTCCTACGGCGAGCCGGGCGGCTTCCTGCGGCGCCTCGAGGAGGACGGCGGCACCTGGCTCGGCCACGTCTTCGAGCACGTCGCGATCGAGCTGCAGAACGTCGCCGGCGCCCACGTGACCTTTGGAAAGACGCGCGGCAACGGAATCCCCGGTCAGTACGACGTCGTCTACGAGTACGAGGAGGAGGAGGTCGGGCTCGACGCGGCGCGACTGGCCCTCGAGCTGCTCCAGCACCTCTTGCCCGACGAGCTGCGCGAGGACGAGCACCGCGGCAAGACCCTCGACTGGCCCAGCGAACGCGACGCGTTCATCCGCAGCGCCCAGCGCCGCGCGCTCGGCCCCAGCACCGCGTCGTTGATCCGCGCCGCCGAGGAGCGCGACATCCCCTGGCTGCGGCTCAACCGCTTCAGCCTGGTGCAGCTCGGCCACGGCAAGTACCAGCGCCGCATCCAGGCCACGGTCACCAGCGAGACGCGCCACATCGCGGTCGAGTTGGCCTCCGACAAGGAGGAGACCAACAAGCTGCTCGCCGACCTGGGCCTGCCGGTGCCCCGCCAACGGCTGGTGCAGACCGAGCGCGAGGCCGTGCACGCCGCCGAGCGCATCGGGTACCCGGTGGTCGTCAAGCCGCTCGACGCCAACCACGGTCGCGGCGTCACCATCGGCGTCGCCAGCCCCGAGGAGGCCGCGGCGGCCTTCCATCACGCGCAGCAGCACAGCCGCAACGTGCTCGTCGAGAGCTTCATCACCGGCTTCGACCACCGTTTGCTGGTCGTGAACGGCGAGCTGATCGCGGCCAGCAAACGTGTCCCGGGGCACGTCGTCGGCGACGGCCGCCGGACCGTGGCCGAGCTGCTCGAGGAGGTCAACGCCGACCCTCGGCGCGGCGTCGGTCACGAGAAGATCCTGACCCGCATCGAGCTCGACCACCAGGCGCGCCGATTGCTCGAGACCCGGGGCTACACCGAACACAGCGTGCCGCCCCCCGGCGAGGTGGTCTTCCTGCGCTCGACCGCCAACCTCTCCACCGGCGGCACGGCCATCGACGTGACCGACAGCGTGCACCCCGACAACCGCGAGATGGCCGTGCGCGCCGCGCGCGCCATCGGCCTGGACGTGTGCGGCGTCGACTTCCTCACCAGCGACATCAGCCGCTCCTACACGGAGACCGGCGGCGCGATCTGCGAGCTCAACGCGGCCCCCGGCTTCCGCATGCACGTCGCGCCGTCGGAAGGCACCCCGCGCGACGCCGCCGGGCCGGTGATGGACATGCTCTTCCCCCCCGGCTCGCCGGCGCGCATCCCGATCGCGGCCATCACGGGCACGAACGGCAAGACGACCACCACGCGCATGGTGGCGCACATCTTCAAGATGGCCGGCAAACGGGTCGGCATGACGAGCACCGACGGCGTGTACATCGACGGTCACCTGACGGTCGAGGGCGACATGACCGGCCCCGTAGCGGCGCGCATGGTTCTGCGCGACCCGATGGTCGAGGTGGCGGTGATGGAGACCGCGCGCGGCGGGCTCCTGCGGCGCGGCATGGGCTATCGGCGCTGCGACGTCGGGGCCGTGCTCAACATCGCCAGCGACCACCTGGGCCTGAAGGGCGTCGACACGCTCGAGGAGCTGGCGCGCATCAAGCGCACGGTGGTCGAGGTGGCGCGCGACACGGCGGTGCTCAACGCCGACGACTCCCTGACGCTCGCGATGGCGGACCACACGCGCGCCCAGCACATCGCCTACGTGACCATGAACCCCGCCCACCCCTTGGTGGCCGAGCACATCCGCGCGGGTGGCCGCGCGGTCGTGCTCGAGCCCGGCATGGGCGGGCGCATGATCACGATCTACGACAAGGGTCGGCACATCCCGCTGCTGTGGACCCAGGCGATCCCGGCCACCCTCGAGGGCCGCGCCGCGCACAACGAGCAGAACGCGATGTTCGCAGCCGTCATCGCCTACTCGATGGGCGTCTCGCTGGAGGAGATCCGCCACGGCCTGCGCACCTTCGACGCGACCTTCTTCCAGACGCCCGGCCGCATGAACGTGTTCGACGAGCACCCCTTCAAGGTGATCCTCGACTACGGCCACAACGCCCACGCCATCGCCGCGATGGTCGAGCTGTGCGCGCGCCTCGAGCCCGAGGGTCGGCGCATCGTCGTCCTGGCCGCCCCCGGCGACCGCCGCGACGAGGACGTCGTCGAGAGCGCGCGCGCCTGCGCCGGCCGCTTCGACCACTACATCTGCCGCCGCGACGACAACCCCCGCGGCCGGCGCGACGACGAGGTGCCCCAGCTCCAACGCCGCGCCCTGCTCGAGGCCGGCGTACACCCCGAAGCCGTCGAGATGATCCCCGACGAGGTCGAAGCCCTCGAGCGCGCCCTGCGCCTGGCCCGCCCGGGCGACCTCTTGCTCGTCTTCGGCGACAAGATCCAACGCTGCTGGCGCCAGATCTCCGAGTTCCGCCACACCGACACCACCCCCGCCCCGCCCCCGCCGCCCAGCGCCGACCCCGGCCCGCGCCTCGCCGCCAACACCCCACCCCCCTTCGGTGAGCATCGACTGATCCGCGACGAACGCGGCGTCCGCCTGGCGAAGGAGACTGAGATCAGCGACTGACAGCTACCCACTCGCCACGAGCGGAAGACTCGCCAGACGATTGGCGACCTACGTACTCCGGCCACTCCGGGCGCTCGGCGGGGAACCGGTAGGATTCGAGCCTACCCCATCAGGGCGCTCCCGCGCCTGGAGGAGAACCATGCTCCCGGTCTCGTTGCTCCTGACCCTCGCCTCGACCGCCCCCGCGAACCACGGATTCGCTCCGTCGCTCAGTGAGCCCCCGCCGATCTTGCTCCAGGAATCCAAGGAGGAGCGCATGCGGCTCTCCTTCCTGCTGGGCATGCGCTCGCTCGAGAAGGACTACTGGGAGCCGCTCGACGAGCCCATCGCGCTGGAGGCGATCTTCGAGTGGCGCATGAAGGAATCGCCCTTCTCGCTCGAGTTCGGCATGGCTTTGGGATACGACGAGACGACGATCCAGGGGATCGACGTGGACAACTCGACCTTCGAGTTCTACGGCGGCCTGCGGGCCAGCGCGTACCTGCTCGACGGGTCCCTCCGACCCTACCTCGCGGTAGGACCGAGCCTACTGTTCACGGATCTGACCGCCGAGCAGGGTGGGATCTCGGTCTCCGACGACGATACCAGCGTCGGCTTCTACGCCCGCGCCGGCATCACGTACGTCTTCGGGAACGGCTTCGGCCTAGGCCTCGACTACCGTAGGCTGATGGGAACCGACATCTCGCTCTTCGGCGCCGAGGGCGACTCCGACTTCGACCAGTTCGGGATCACCCTTGGTTTCTCGTTCTGAACCCGGGGCGCTCGCGGTCGGCCAGGATCGTCACCTCCCGGGTTTCGCCCAGCGAACCCGGAGTCGGTGACGTTACTCTCGTGCTGGAGGCACCCGACCATGCGAAGCCTGTTCCCTGCGTTGTTGTCGATCCTCGTTTCCTGCACCGCACCCGCCGGCTCTCCGCTGACAGGGGCTCCGGCGGCGGAGACGGAGGGAGCCTGGAGCGGGGCGGACGACTGGTTCCTCGGTCGCGGCGTCGCCGCTGAGTCGGGCCAGCGGCTGATGGACGAGGGCGCGAAGGCCGGCGCGCCGGCCGCCCAGGAAGGACTGCCGCCCGACGCACCCGTGGTGGATCGGCAGGTGATCTACTCGGCCGGGTTGCGGCTCGTGGTGGTGTCGGTGCGCGAGGCGCACATCTCTGTGGTGTCGATCGCGCGCGAGCTCGGCGGGCACCTGCAGGAGAACGACGCGCGCTCGGTCACCGTGCGCGTCCCGGCCGCGGCCTTCGATACGGCCCTGGAGCGCATCCAGCTCCTGGGCGAGGTCCTCGACGCGAACGTCCGTGCGTCGGACGTGACCGAGGAGATGCTCGACCTCGGCATCCGGCTCGAGAACGCGCGCCGCGCCCGCGAACGGCTGCTCGAGCACCTCGCGCGCAGCGAGAAGGTCGAGGACACGCTCAAGATCGAGCTCGAGCTCACGCGCGTCACCGGCGAGATCGAGCGCCTGGAGGGCCGCCAACGCTACCTACGCTCGCAGATCGCCATGAGCACGATCCGCGTCGAGCTCAATACCAACCAGCCCCAGCAGCGGGGCGACCAGCTCGACCTGCCCTTCGAGTGGATCGGGCGCCTGGGCGACGGCTTGGTCGCCGGCACGGTGCAAGGACGCCCGCGCCCGCCGCGCTTCCTGGCCCGCGGCCCGAGCTTCGACCCGCCCGCCGACTTCGTGCGCTACTACAGCTCCAAGGAACTCGTCGAAGCCATGAACGCCGAGGGTCTGCGCATCAAGGTGCAGGAGCAAGCGAACTTCGACGAGGGCGCGCTCGGCTTCTGGAGCCGGCTCGCGCGCACGGCGCTGGTCGAGCGGCGCGCCCTGGCCGTGGCCGAGGAATCCCAGCTCGACGAAGCGCGCACGTTGCTGGTTGGAACGCGCGAGGTCGGCAACCAGAGCCTGGGCTACCTGCTGGTGCTCGTGCGCAGCAAGCGCAACGTGCTCACCTTCGAGGCCTGGGGACCGCGGGAGGTCTTCGACCTCGCCCGTCCGGCCCTGATCGAGAGTGCCCGCTCGCTCCGGCCCTGATGGAACTCGTCGACTCACGGCGCCTGACCGGGCCGAACCTCTTGCTCGCTGGCCCGGGAGCGGTGATCGACGTCGGGCTCGGGGCGGGCGAGAGCGCCTTCGATGCGGCGGCGCAGGTCGAGCGCTCGGCGCGCGCCGCGCTCGAGGCGCTCGGGGTGCGCTCGCAGGAGCTCGAGTGGCGCGGATTCCGGGGTGGGTTCAGCCTGGCGCTCTCGGCGCCCATCGACGCGTTGTACGCGACGACCGAGGTGCTCGAGTGGGCCTTCGCCGACGCCGTACAGCGCCGGAACGGCGCGGCGAGCGCGGGACCCGTGGGCGAGGAGCTCGCGCGGCTGCGCGCCGCGCTCGAGGCCGAGCACCGCCCGGCCCTGCTGGCCCTCGAGGCGGCGGCCCGCGAGCGCGGCGTCTCCTTCTGCACGGACGAGGACTGGACCACGATCGGCATGGGCGCCGGCTCGCGCACCTGGCCGACGGGCGAGCTGCCCGCCGCGGCGCAGATCGACTGGCGGAGCGTGCACGACGTGCCGGCCGCGATGGTCACCGGCACCAACGGCAAGACGACGACGGTGCGCATGCTGTGTGCGATCGCGGCGGCCGCCGGACGCACGCCCGGCTCGTGCAGCACCGATCGCATCCAGGTCGGACACGAACTCATCGAGCGCGGCGACTGGTCCGGCCCAGGCGGCGCGCGGGCCGTCGTGCGCCGGCCCGAGGTCGATCTGTGCGTGCTCGAGACCGCGCGCGGCGGCTTGCTGCGGCGTGGCCTTGGCCTGGCTCGTGTGGACGCCGCCGCGATCACGAACGTCGCCGAGGATCACCTGGGCGAGATGGGCGTCGCCGATCTCGACGAGCTGGTCGAGGTCAAGTTCGTCGTGCGCCGCGCCGCGCAGCGCCTCGTGTTGTGCGCCGACGATCCGCCCGTGCGCCGCCGTGGCCTCGAGCTCGAGACGGCGCCGACCTGGTTCTCGGCGGGACCGGCGGACGATTTCCTGCGCGCAGCGCTCGCGCGGGGCAGCGAGGCGCTGTTCGTCGAGGAGGAGCGACTCGTGCACCAGCGCGGCGCGCAGCGCACGCCGCTCCTGGCCCTCGACGAGGCCCCGGCCCTGCTCGGCGGCGCCGCGCGTCACAACGTGCGCAACGCGCTCGCGGCCGCGGGCCTGGCCCTGCACCTGGGTCTGGATCCCGCCGCGATCGCAGCGGGCCTGCGCGCCTTCCGTTCCGACGCCGAGGGCAACGAGGGGCGCCTCAACCTCTTCCGCTTGGGAGAGGCCGTGGCGCTCGTCGACTTCGCGCACAATCCCCACGGCCTGCGCGCGATCCTCGAAACGGCCTCGCGCCTGCCCCACGCGCGGCTGGCGTTGCTGCTCGGCCAGGCCGGAGATCGGGACGACGGCTCGATCGTCGGCCTGGCGCGCGAGGTCGCGCGCGCCCGACCCGACCTCGTCGTGCTCAAGGAGATGGCCGAGCACCAGCGCGGCCGGGCGCCGGGCGAGGTGGTGGCCCTGCTCGAGCGCACTCTGCTCGCCGAGGGTCTCCCGTCCTCGGCGCTGACCCACGCGCCGGACGAGCTCGCCGCGGCGCGCGCGGCCCTCGCCTGGGCCCGGGACGGCGACCTCGTGTTGTTGCTCTGCCACGCGAGCCGCGAGGCCGTGCTCGAACTCGTCGCCAGCCTGGAACGCAGCGGCTGGCGGCCGGGCCAGCCGCTCCCTTGACGCGGTGCGCGGCGACCAGGCCCGCAGACGCGCCGTCCGCTTCAGTCGGGATCGCCGCTGAGCACCCAGGCGGCCCAGTCCTGGGCGCCGTGGCCTTCGTCGCGCAGCGCTCGGCGCGCCCGCCGCAACGCCTCGGCCTTCCCCAGGCCCTCGCCCCAGTGGTAGGTGTAGAAGAGTTCGAAGAAGCGGCGCGTCGCCGCGTCGTCGACGCGCCACAGGCTCGTGATCGCGGTGCGCGCACCGGCCGCGTGCACGGCCGCCTGCAGCGACTGGATGCCCTGGCCCGCGCGGCGCAGGCCCACGTTGGTCTCGCAGGCCGAGAGCACAGCCAGCTCGCAGCCCGATAGATCGAGCGTCGCGAGCTCCTCGGCCGTCAGGATCCCATACGCACGGCCCCGCTCGTCGACGCCGAGATCGGCCCCGGCCAGCGCGAGCCCACACAGCGTCTCGGGCAGCAAGCCCTGGAGCGTGCGCTGCACCCGTTCATCGGGCACGCGGGCCTCCGGATCCACACCGGCGTCGAGCGAGGAGCGCGCCTCCGACTCGGGCACGAACCAACCGTGGGTGGCCAGATGCAGGTACCGTGCACGCGGTGCGAGCTCGACGAGCGCCGCCTTCGTCGCCCGGGATCGCGTGCGCAGCACGGGCTCGCCGCCGCGCAGCTCTTCGTACAGGCCGGCCACGGCCTCCACTTCGAAGCGCGACTGGGGCAGGGGCGCGAAGGCCCGGGGCGATGCGGACCGCTGCAAGCTCGGCGGGACTCCACCGCGACGAGGCTGCGAGCGTTCCTCGTCCTCCGCCGCCGAGAAGTCGATGCCGCCCAGCGCGACGAGGGTGCCGGTGGGCGCCCGCGCCGGCTGGGGCTGGGCAAGCCGCCGCAGCGAAGGTTCGATGCGCACGCGGCACGCGTCCCCGAGCCGCTCGCCGTCCGGGAGCGGCAGTGCATCCACGGGAACCAAGTGCAGGAAGTCGTCGAGCACCAAGTGGAGCAACGCCGGCCTTGCAGCGGCGAGGGGCGCGAGACAGGGATCGAGCAGCGCCGCGCGAAGGCGCATGCCCCAGTCGATCGGGTCGCCCTCCACCGGAAGTGGCGCGAGACCGCGCTCGACCGGCTTGCCGAGCTGTGACCGGAAGTGGGAGGCAAGCTCCTCGATCGCCGCCGCGGGCCCCAACTCGACGCGCCGCACGACGCCCGAGGGCATGAGGACGAAGGCCAGCAAGGAGTCGATCGGCTCGCCCGCGTCGGGCGCCGAGGCGTAGCGCGGGTAACGCAGGAAGCTGATCCAGGCGCCGTCGGGGGGGAGCGCCGCGGCGGCCTCGCGCCCGCGCGGCGGCTCCATGGCAACGCCCGCCGCCGCCAGGCCCACGCGCAGCTTGCGCTCGAGCCGGTCGCGCTCCTCGCCCAGGGCCACGAGCGCCGCGCGCCACGCGGCCTGCGCCTGGGCCGTGTCCGGTCGTGCCAGCCCGCGCTCTGAGAGCTCGGTGCGCACGCTGGCCAAGCGCAGGCGGTCCTGTTCGAGTTCCGGGACGCGCCTCACGGCCGAAGCCGCCGCGCGCCCTCCGACCGACAGGTCGCGCAATCCCTCGAGGGTGTCGAACAGCGCCGGGGCCGTGGAGCCGCCGAGTTGCTCGTCGAAGCACTCGCCCAGGTGGAGCAGCGTCGCCAAGCGGCGCAGCTCGCGCAGGGCACCGGCGCGGGCCGAGCGCGGGGCGAGCAGGGCGAGCTCCGCCGTCCGGGCGCGCACGCCCGCGAGCAGGTCGTCCCACAGGGCGCGCGCCCCTTCGAGGTCGCCGAGCGCTTCGAGGGTGAGCGCCAGATTGACCTCGCAACGCAGGCGATCGGGATGACCGGCGGGCAGGACTTCGCTCCAGGCCGCGTGTACGGAGCGTTCGAGCTCCAGCGCGCCCGCGAGGTCGCCGCACTCCTTGCGCGTCGCGGCCAGGTTCTGTTGGGTGAGCAGGAGGTCGGGGTGACCCTGAGGCAGAACGCTCCGCCGCGCGGCGTAAACGGCCTCCTCGAGCTCGCGCGCCCCCGCGAGATCCCCCGACAACGCGCGCGCCATGCCCAAGTTGTGGGCTGCCGCGAGCCTGTCTGGGTGCTTGGCATCGAGGGTCCGCTCGCGCTGCGCGTGGAGCGCCTCGAACTCGCGGCGCGACTCGGCGTAGCGGCCCCGACTCTGGAGCGTCGAAGCCAGGTTCTGCCGCGCCTCGAGCGTAGCGGCGTGCTCCGGACCCAGCGCCTCGGCGCGCACCTCGAGGACAAACTCCTCCAGCTCGAGCGCGCCGTCGAGATCTCCCAGGTGTTTGCGGGCCACCGCCAGGGCCTGCTTGGTCGCCAGCAGGCCCGGGTGCTCGGGCGGGAGCACACGAGTCTGCTTCAGATGCACATCCTCGAGCAAGGCATGCGCATCGACGAGCTCGCCCAGTTGCAGCCACGTCGTTGCGAGGTGACTGGCGGCGGAGAGCCGATCGGGATGGTCTTCGGGGAGCTGCCGGGTGAACTCGGCGTGCACGCGACGCTCCAGCTCGAGGGCACCCGCGAGATCACGCAGGGCCTTCAGGGTGAGAGCGAGGTTGCTCTCGGTGACGAGCAACGAACGGTCGTCCGCGGGCAGGATGCGCTGTTGCACGGCGCGCACGGCCGACTGGTGCTCGAGGGCCGAACCGTAGTCCCCCAGCGCGTAGAGCGCGCCGGCGAGGTTCGTACGCACCGCGAGCACATCCGGGTGCTCCGCGCCGAGGCGAGCCTGCAGGACGGTCCAGATCGATCCGAAAGCCTGCGCCGATCCCGCGTGATCCCCGCCCAATCGGCGCACCAGCGCAAGTCCCTGCAACGCGGCCAGGAGGTCGGGGTGGTCCTCGGGTAGGTAGGCGCGCCGGGCGTCATGGACGCGCTCGAACATCGCGCGCGCCCCGGCGACATCGCCCGCTTGCAGGCGCACGACACCCAGGCTCTGCTCGATCCGCAGCAGATTCGGATGGCTGGGAGGCAGGCACTGCGCGCGTTGCGCGTGCACGCTCGAGAATGCGCGCTCGGCGGAGCGTGGATCTCCCCCCTCGACGGCCAACCACCCCGCGCGCCAGCGAGCGGCGAGGATGCGTTCGCTCCGGGCCTCGCCCGGGACGCCCTCGAGCTCGTCGAGCAGCGCGACGACCCGTCGGCGTCGCTCGGCGGGATCGAAGAGGCCTTCGATCTCGGTGAGCTCGCCTTCGGCGCGCTCGGCCGCGGAGCGCGTCGTCCCGTCCTCCGGGGCAACGCTCCAGACCAGATGCACGTTCGCCGCCTCGGCCCCGCCCACGGTCACGCCGATGCGCAACTCCTCACCCGGACGGACCTCGCGGCGCAGGTACGCCGTCGTTCCGCCGCCCGAGTCCTCATCCTCCAGGCGCTCGCCACCCACGGTGCGCTCGACCGACAGACGGGGATCGCCGTCGCTGCTGCGCGCCCAGACGTGCAGCACACCGTCGAAGGCGCTCGTGTGATCGACGTTCACTCCCGCGGACCCGACCAACAGGTCATGGGAGCCCCCGAGGGGATCCTGGCCGGGCGCCACGGCCGCCAGCGCGAGCACGCACGCCTTCCCCAGGACGCCCATCGCCCTACATGCCCCCATGGTGTGATGCTCCCGGTTCAGCGCGGCGACGAGGCGTCGCGCGGAGCGCTCGAGTCGAGCTCGAGGCCGAGGTGGCGCAGGAAGGCGTCGCTGGTGGGTTCGTAGCCCAGGAACTCGCGCACGAGGTCGAGCGCGTCGCGCGTGCCGCCCTTGGCGAGCACCTGACGGCGATAGCGCTGGCCCAACTCGGGATCCATGACCCCTCGCAGGCGGAACGGCTCGAACATCGCCTGCGCGTAGACCAGCGACCACAGATAGCCGTAGTAGCCGGCCTGGTAGCCCATCAGGTGACCGAAGGAGGCGTGCTGGAGGGTGCCCTCGATCTGCCCGACGAGGCGTGTCTGGCCATGCACGGCGCGGCTCACCGCGGTCGTATCGACCTTGCCTTCCGGATCCCCGTGGAAGGCGAGGTCCATCTTGCCGAGGTAGACCTGGTACTCGGCGTTGAGCGCCGCGCCGACGTTGCGCGCGTCGATCATGGCCTCGATCAGGGAACGCGGCATGGGTTCGCCCGTCGCGTGGTGGCGGGCGAAGCTCGCCAGCAGCTCGGGGTCCCAGATCCAGTTCTCGAGCATCTGCGAGGGCGCCTCGACGAAGTCGCGCGCGACCTGCGTGCCGGCGAAGGACGAGAGCTCCGCCTCGGTCAAGATCGAGTGCAGGCAGTGGCCGAACTCATGGAAGAAGGTCACCACCTCGCGGTGGTAGAGCAGGGCCGGCTGGTCGCCGGTCGGCTTGGTGAAGTTGCACACCAGCGCCACGACCGGCAGGGTTAGCGTGCCGTCCGCCCAGCGCTTGCGGAAGACGAGCGGAAACTGGGCCGCGTGGTTGTACTTGTTCGGGCGCGGATGGAGGTCGGTGTAGAACTCACCCAGCAGCTCGCCGCTCGCACGGTCGTGCACGGCGTAGAGGCGCGCGTCCGCGTGCCACAGCGGCCGGCCCTTGGCCGCAGCCGTCTCGCTGACATCGGTGATCGTCAGCCCGAAGAGGTCCTCGCTGATGCGGAACACGGCCTCGAACACCGCATCCATCGGGAAGTACTGGCGCACGAGCTCCTGGTCGAGGTCGTAGCGCTCCTTGCGCAGTAGATTGCCGTAGTAGGCCATGTCCCAGGGCGCGAGCTCGAAGTTCGGATCGCCGGTCTTCTCGCGGGCGAAGGCCGTGTACTCGGCCAACTCGATCTCGGCCTTGCGGCGCAGCTTGGGCACGAGGTCCGCGTAGAACTCGGCCACGCGCTCGGGGGTTCGCGACATCTTCGTCTCGACCTCGTAGTGCACGTAGGTCGGGTAGCCGAGGATGCGCGCCTTCTCGGCCCGCAGGCCGAGGATCTTCTCCAGCAACGCGACGTTGCGCGCACCGGCGCGGCGGTCGTAGGCGAAGTTCAGCTTGTAGCGCGTGGCGGACACGTCGCAGTCGCGCGCCAGCGGGAAGAGCACCGAGCCGATGGTCGGCACGAGATACAGCGGGCCGGAGCGCTCGAGCTGCGCCAGGCGTTCGGGCGGGTTGCCCGCAAGCTCGGCTTCGGTCAGGACCACGATCGTCTCGTCGTCGCGGATGTTGCGCGAGAACTCCGTGCTCAGCTCCGTCAGCTCGAAGTCGATCGCCTTGAGGCGCGCGCGACTTTCGGGGTCGAGCGCCATGCCGGCGCGGCGGAAGTCGCGCAGCAGCTCGCTCAGGAGCCGCGCCTCCTCGGCGGGTAGGTCCTCGCCGAGCGCGGCATAGCCCGCCACGGCGCGGTGGAGCTCCTCGCGCAGCATGAGCTCGGTGAACCAGTTCGAGAGGCGTTCCTTGAGCGTCTCGGCCCGTTGGCGCACCTCGCGATCGGGGTGCACGTCGGCGAGGAAGCGCGGGTAGCCCACCTCGAGGAACAGGCGCGACCAGGCGTCGTCGATCGCGCGCACCGTGTTGTCGTAGGTGCGCTCCGCGGCGGGTCGGCGCTCGATCTCGGCCAGGAGACGCTCGGCGCGCTCGAAGGCCGCGTCGACTTCGGCGAAGGCGTCGTTCGCTTCGCCTTCCGGCGCTGATGCTCTCAGCGGAACCGCGCAGACCAGGGACAGGAGGACGGCGGGGAGGAGACGCGCAAGGAGGTGCTTCATGGTCGCTCGGGCCGGTCCGAGGGCGGTTCGTGCCCAGGAATCGGCCGTCGAGCGTACCAGAGGCCGGGGGCAGCCGGGTCGGAAGGTCCGTGCGCTTGCGGTAAGGGGACCGCGGAACGCAGCGCGCGCGGCGGGAACCAGGCCCCCACCGCGCGCGGTACCGAGGTCGCGGGTCGGCGCGGGGATCGACCTGCCCCGCGTCGCCCGCCATCGATCAGTAGTAGGCGCTCGCCGTGTCGGTGCGGAAGCCCCACGCGGTCACCGAGTAGTCGGTGACGAGCTCGACGGTGATCGTGTTGCCCGGGATGATCGCCCAACCGTCGGTGCGTCCGAAGGCCGTGCCCGTGCCGTTGTTGATCACGTTGCCCGAGACCGAGTAGATCACGGTCCCGGCGCCGTTCTTGATGCGCAGGAAATCGTAGTTGGCCTCGGTCGTGATGCGGCTGAAGTGCACCGCGATCTGCGTCGCGCTGGGATGGCTGTAGGTGTAGGAGTAGGTCTGGTTGTTGGCGTAGTTGTGGGGCGACTCGCGCACCCAGGTGACGCTGTTCCACTGCGCCGAGCTACCCACCGTCCAGGTGGCCCGAATCGTGCCGCTCGCCGCGGCGTAGCCATGGATCAGCGCGTTCCAGGTCGCCGCTGCCGGCGCCGGGAAGGAGACACTCTCGGCGGAGCCGCCGATGTACTGGGACTTGAACTCCGCCTCGTTGTGGGCGCCCTGATCGGCAGGCCAGTTGATCGCCAGGCGCTTGACGTACAGGTCGGCGTCGCCCGTCCCCGTGATCGTGACCACCAGGTTCGTCGCGTTGGCCGGAATCGAGATCGTGTAGGGGATCGTGGCCCCTTGGGCGACGGTGTAGTTGTAGGTCGTGCCGTTGGCGAGCGCCTGCGGCGTTCCGCCCCCGCCGCCCGTGGCCGCGATCGCGGCCGCGAGGTCGATCCGACGCTTGCTCGTATCCCCGATCACGCTCACGCCGTTGTTGTGGAACAAGCTCGTGACGCCGCTCATGTTGCCGACGTAGCTGGGCCGGGCGTGCAGGAACTGCGCCAGCAGGCCTGCCGCGGCCGGCGTGGCCGAGGAGGTACCGCCCAGGGCGAAGGTGCCCCCGCCGCAGCGCGCGCAGATGACCTGCTCGCTGGGCGCGTACAGGTTCAGGAACGACGCCATGTTCGAGTAGCAGGCGCGTTCGTCGACTTGCCGGTTCGTGTCGCTGCAGTAGGCCGGCGGGAAGGGCGAGTAGGGCGCGCCGTTGGCGTCCCAGGTCGAGCCGATCGAGATCGTGTTCGTCGACGCGGCCGGGGATCCCATCGAGGTGGTCCAGCCGTCGTTGCCCGAGGCCGCCAGCGGGATGATGCCGTTCGCGAGGGCCGTGCCGCAGGCGTTGTGCATCGTGCCGCTGGTCTGGGGCGAGTAGTAGCGCCCACCGCCCAGGGACATGCTGATGATCCGGATCGGACTGCCACCCCCGACGCCGTTCTTGTTCGTGACGCACCAGTTGATCGCGTTGGCGATCACCGAGTCGTAGGCGTTGGGGAAGACGACCAGCGTGTAGAGGTGGGAGCCCGGAGCGTAACGGCGCACGATCGAGGCCGTGCCCGTCCCGTGATAGCAATCGTTGAAGTTCTGGGAGTGGATCGCCGCTCCGGGCGTGCTGTAGTTGTAACCACCCTTGACGATCGAGTTGGGCAGGCTGGTCGAGCCGCCGAGCTCGGGGTGCAGCAGGTCGAAGTTCGAGTCGATCACGGCAACGCCCACGCCGGCGCCCGTGTGGCCCTGGGCGGCCATGGCCGCCGAGCCGGTAACGATGCGGCCCTCGTTGGTGAAGAGCTGGTTGAGGTTGTCGTTCCAGACGAACTTGACGTCCTCGCGCTGGGCCAGCTCGAGCACCGCTGCGCCGCTCGTCACCTCGGCCACGAGCATGTATTGCAGCTCGAGCGCGTCGATGATACGCACGGCCGCGCGGGTCTGCGGGCCGGCGCTGGAGTCGAAGGCCGCGCCGAAAGCCGCCTGGCGGCGGGCGACGCCGCGTCGAACCTCCTCGACCTTGTCGCGCGCGGTCGAGTTCTCGAAGGTCGGGTCTCCAGGCAGCATCGAGAGCTCGATCACGACCCGCAGGTCGGCCCGCGTGCGCTCGCCCTCGCGCACGAAGCCGAAGGCGTCGAGGTGATCGATGTTCGCCTGCAGGATCGGGTCGATCTTCTCGTGCAGCGGAACCGCCGTCGGCTCGACGGGGTCGAAGTCCTGCGCCCACGCCAGGGGCGCCACGAGGAACGAACCGAGCAAGGCCGCGCGCACGGTGCGGCGGAGGGGAATGCAACGCATCGGAAACTCTCCGGGTCCGAAGGGACCGGAACAGAGCCTCCCATGGAGCGTGACGACGGGCTTCGACCCGCCGCATCGCGCTTCAGGGGGTCGAGCCGACGGCTGGGGACGACGGCCAACAACTCAACGGGCGCAAGCCTGACCAGCGTGCGGCGGTCCGGCAAGAACCGACCCTCCGCGAGCGCCCTCTGAAGCCCGACTCATCCTGGATTCGGGAAACGGGCGGAGTCGGAATGCGAGGGAATCGACTCGCCTTCGTTTCCAGGATACGCCGCGCCGCTCACGCCTTCGAAGCGTCGCTCGCTTGCGTCTGCTGGAAGGTGAGCACCGGCACGCGGCAACGGCGCAGGACGTCCTCGGCGATGCTGCCGAAGGCGAGGTGGCGCCAACCCGTGCGCCCATGGGTCGAGAGAGCGATCAGGTCGAAACCACCTTGCTCGGCGTAGTCGACGATGGACTGGGCCACGTCGAATCCGGTGACCGCGTCCACGGCGAAAGCCAGGTCGGCGCCGAGCACTTGACGCGCTTGGCGCTCGAGGGCGACGCGCGCTTCGCGCACCTCCTCCTCGAGGTCGATCGGCGTCACCAGCGGCGCCAGGGGTGCACCGGTCGGCACGGCGCGCTGTTCGGGCACGACCGTCAGCAGGGTCAGCTCGGCTCCCAGGCGCAGCGCCAGGTCGTGCACCGGCTTGAGCGGGCGCAGGGAGTCGGCGGAGAGATCCGAGGTGACGAGGATGCGGCGGAGGTCCATCTGGCCCCCACCATCCGCCTCGCCCGCGCCCCGATCAAGTCCGGGCCGCCGACGGACCGGCCAGGGGGCCCGCCCCGCCGTCGGGGTGGGAGGCGCGCTCGTGGGCTTGCGGGCCTCTCTGAACAGGGTCTCCGATAGCTTCCGCGCCCCCGTCGCGTAGCCTCCTCCCCCGATGCGCCTGGCCCCGTTCCTCTTCCGGCACGCCCTTGCCGTGCACGCCGCGTCCGCTCTGGTGGCGCTCCTCGCCCTGGTCGCCATCGCGTGGTGGCTGCCCGTGGGTCGCGCCCTGATCGAGCTGCGGGGCCTGTTCGAGTACATCGGCGCCTTCGGGCCCCTGGCCCTGCTGTTGCTGTACGTCGTCGCCAACCTGCTGCTGATCCCCGGGGCGCTGGTGATGATGGTCGCGGGCGCCCTGCTCTCGCCCACGGCCGCGTTGCTCACGATGTCCGCCGGCACGGTGCTCGCCGCGGCGGCGGGCTTCGTGATCGCGCGCCACATGGCCCACGGGCCGATCGAACGCGCCGCGCGCCGCAGCCCACGCCTCGAGTCCCTACGCGAAGCGATGGCCGACGGCGGCTTCGGCATGCTCGTGCTGCTGCGCCTGACGCCCGTCGTGCCCTACGGCTTCTCGAACTACGTCTTCGGCCTGACGCCCGTGCGCTTGGCGCCCTTCGTCCTGGCGAGCTGGATCGCGATGATCCCCACCGCCGTGCTGTACACGCTCCTGGGTTACGCGGGGGGCGAGAGCCTGGTCGCCCTGCAGAGCGGCCTCAGCTTCTCCGGGGATCGACCGCTGGAGGTCGCGCTGATCGCCCTCGGCTTCGGCCTGCGTTGGGTGGGCGTGCTGTACGTCGCGCGGCGCACGCGCCAGCGGCTGGAGAAGAAGCGCGAGCGGGGGGCGCTGGTCCCGACCGAACCGCTCACCACGGCGGGCGGGCTCCCGCTGGGCCCGCTGCTCTCGGCCACCAGCGCCGGCCTGCTGGCGTTCGGCGCCCTGGCGGCTTTCTTCGCGCGCGACCTGCTCGTCACGGCCCTGGCCCCCGATCCGGTGGCCATGGTCGAGCGCTACACGGAGCCGCGCGTGGGCCGGGTGTTCGACCATGCGCTCTTCGATGCCTTGCTCGCGGCGCACGTCGACGACGAGGGTTGGGTCGATTACGACGGGCTGGCGCAGGACGGCGCGCGCCTCGACCGTTACCTCGAGCAGCTCGCCGCGGCGCCCTTCGACGAGCTCGGGCGCGACGAGAAGCTGGCCCTGCTCATCAACGCCTACAACGCCTGCACGCTGCGGCTGGTGCTCGACCACCGACCCCTGGGATCGATCCTGCAGATCCCCTACGACCGGCGCTGGGAGGGCCGCACGTGGGTGATCGGTAGACGGAGTTGGACCCTGGCGCAGATCGAACACGAACAGTGCCGCGGAGCCTTCGTCGAGCCGCGGGTGCACTTCGCGCTGAACTGCGCCAGCGTGGGGTGCCCGCCCCTGTGGAACCGCGCCTACCGCGGCGCGCAACTCGATCAGCAGCTCGAGGAGGCCGCCCGCCGCGTGCACGCGGGCCGGCGCTGGGTGCAACTCGTCGAAGCGGACCTGCCCGCCGGCGTGGACCTCGAGGTGGGGCTCACTCGCATCTACGCCTGGTACCGGGGGGACTTCGAGCAGGTGAGCGACTCGACCCTCGCCTACGCCGCGCGCTACGTCCCGCGGCTGGCCCAGGCCCTGGAATCCTCGGAAACGGTCAAGGTGCGCTGGCTCCCGTACGACTGGAGCCTGAACGGCATCGGGGCCCGCGAGGGCCAGGGAGCAGACCATCCATGAGGGGCAGCACGGCGACCGGGCAGGCGCCGTCCACTCGGAGGATCGCGGTTGGGACGCCGCAATCCCTCGAGGAGACGGCTTTTGGGCGCAGGTACATCGATCCGGAACCCGCGAAGCTCTACGACCTGCTGGTCGTCGGCGGGGGCGAGGCGGCGCTCGCCGCGGCGGGCGAAGCGGCGCGCTTGGGGGCGCGCACGGCGCTCGTCGGGCGGGAGCTCTTCGGGCCCGGAGGCCCCGCCGGCCGACGTGTGCCGGCCGAGGCGCTGCTGCGCGCCGCGCGCGCCATTGGCGACCTGCGCGTGGCCTCGAGCCTGGGCCTGGGCGGGCTCGAAGGCGCCTGGTTCGACTACGCGACGGCGCACCAGCACGGTCTCGCCGCGGGCCGCATCCTCGCCGAGCGGCAGCACCCCAAACGCCTGCGCGAACTCGGCATCGACCTGTTCGTCGGCGAGGCGCGGTTCACCGCCCCGAACGTCCTGACCCTCGGCAATCGCGCGTTGCGCTTCGACAAGGCCCTGATCGCGGGCGCGCCGAGTTGGAGCGTACCGAAGGTGCCGGGCCTGGCCGAAGTCGGTTTCTCGACGCCGGACACGCTGGTCGACTTCGCGGCGCTGCCCGCGCGCCTGGCCGTGATCGGCGGCGGCCCCGAGGGCTGCGAGCTGGCGCAGGCCTTCGCGCGTTTCGGCGCGACCGTGACGTTGGTCGAGGAGCAGGAGCGCATCCTCAACTCGGAGGACGCCGACGCGGCCGCGCTCGTGCGCCGCGCGCTCGTCGAGGATGGCGTGCGCGTGCTGGAGGGGTTCCGTCTGCGCAAGGCCGAGCTCATCGCCGGCGGACGACGCCTGTTCCTGGTCGAGCAGGAGAGCGGCTCGACGCGCCCCCTGGACGTCGAGGCGGTGCTGGTCGCCCTCGGCCGCGCCCCCGGCCTCGATGGCCTCGGCCTGGAGCGCGCCGGGGTGCACCTCGATGCCCAGGGTGCGCGGGTCGACGCGCACCTGCGCAGCGACAACCCGCGAATCTTCGCCGTCGGATGCGCGGCCGCGGGGTGGGCCGCCCATCCCGGGCAGGCCGCACCCGAACAAGCGCACGCGCATCTGGCGGTGACCAACGCGCTGTGCCTGGGGAAGGGGCGCTGGGACGCGCTACCGACGCCGCGCGTCGTGCTGACCGACCCGGAGGTCGTGCACGTCGGCCTGCGCCGTCGCCAGGCCGAACGTCAGGGCCTCGCCGTCGAGACCTTCCGCGCCGACTTCAACGCCCTCGAGCGCGCGCTCTGCGACGGCGAGGGCGAGGGGCTCCTCAAGCTCCATACCCAGCGCAAGACCGGCCGCGTCGTCGGAGCCACGCTCGTCGCGCGCCACGCGAGCGAGATGGCGGACGCGCTGACCCTCGCGGTCGCCCAAGGGCTGCGCGCGGACGAACTCGCCAGCCTGCCGCGTCCGCGGCCGACGCAGGCCGGCGCGCCGACCCGCGCGACCGAGGCCTTCGTCCCGCGCCACCTCCCGCTCCCCGTCGCGCGTTGGATCGACGCCTTCCGGCGCCGGCTGCCGCGCAAGCGCTGAAGCTCGACGCGCGGATCACGGCGACGGACGATGCCTCACCCGGCGGCCGCGCGCAGGCCCTTCAGGACCTCGGCCACCTTGGCCGCGTGGCCCTTCGACTGCACCTTGCGCCAGTGGTGCGCGACCTTGCCCGTCGGGTCGATCAGCACCGTCGAGCGGATCACGCCCACGGACTTCTTGCCGTAGAGCGTCTTCTCGCCCCACGCGCCGTACTTCTCCATCACGGCGTGATCGGGGTCGGAGAGCAGCTCCACCTTCAGCTTGTGCTTGGCGATGAACTTGCGATGGCTCTCGGGGCTGTCGGCGCTGCAGCCGAAGACCTTGGCCTCCAGCTTCTCGAAGCCCTTGATGCCGGCGGTGAACTCGCAAGCCTCCACCGTGCAGCCGGGCGTGTCGTCCTTGGGGTAGAAGTACAGCACCACCCACGAGCCCGCGAGCTTGCTGAGCTGGACCTTGGCTTCGTCCTGGTTCAGGAGCGTGAACGCCGGTGCCTTCTTGCCGACTTCGATCATGTCCGGTCGCCGCGGGGCTCCGGCGGCGCGCCCATCGCGCCGGCCAGCCCCGGAGGGACGCGGAAGCGTAGCGCGCTCCGCGAGCCGATCGAAGGACGGGAACCGCAGGGATCAGGACACCCCGAGGGGCACGCGCAGCACCTGGCGGTGCTCGGCGCCGTCGGGACGCAGGATGCTGCGCTGCAGCGAGATCGCGTCGACGCGGAAGGGCGGCGGCGCCGGCGTGCCCTGCGGCGGGAGCGCGAAACGCGTCGGGGCACGGAAGCGGCACAGGGTGAGGTGTGGGCGGAAGGGCGCCTCCTTCGGGCGCGGCGTGACCAGGCGCGCCACCAGGCGCCGGCGCAGCTCGACCAGGGCCCCGGGGGCGTTCGTGCCGGCGGCGATCAGTCGCGCGGGTCCCCGATCGGGCAGGGGGAGCATGCGCTCGACGGCGAGCTCGAAGGCGGCGATGCCCGCGGCCGCGCGCTCGACCGACTCGGCGGTCGCGGCGAGGTCGCGCTCGGGCACTTCGCCGACGAAGAGCACCGTCATGTGCACCTGGTCGAGGGGTGTCGCGCGGTGCGGCGGCAGGGCGAGCCCCTCGAGCGCGTCGAGCAGCGCGCGCGCGACCTCGCGCGGCGGGTAGAGGGCGACGAAGAGGCGGGCCAAGGGGGCCTGGGGCGGCTCGAGGGCTCAGGCCGATCGCGCGCCCTCGAGCGCGGAGGCGCTGCGCCGCGCGAGCTCGAGGAAGTTGGCGAACAGGATGCGGCCCTCGGGCGTCAGGATCGACTCGGGGTGGAACTGCACGCCCCACTGGGAGCGCGTGCGGTGGCGTAGCCCCATGACCAGGCCGTCCTCGGTCCAGGCAGTCACCTCCAGCGTCGGGGGCAAGTCCGTTCGCCGCGCGCGCAACGAGTGGTAGCGCCCCGCGGCGAACGGGTTCGGCATCCCGCGGAACAGCTCGTGGCCGTCGTGGAAGACCGAGCTCGCGCGCCCGTGCACGGGGACGGGATCGCGCTCGATCGTTCCGCCCTCGTGCTGCACGAGCGCCTGATGCCCCAGGCACACCCCGAGCAACGGCAGATCCGGCGGCACGCGGCGCAGGAGCTCGGGGGTGACCCCCGCTGCCTCGGGGCGGCCGGGCCCGGGGCTGATGACGATCGCCTCGGGTGCGAGGGCCAGCAGGCCTTCGGCCGAGAGCTCGTCGTTGCGTCGCACGCAGACCTCCGCTCCCAGCTCGCGCAGGAGCTGGTACACGTTCCACGTGAACGAGTCGTAGTTGTCGAGTAGCAGGATCATCGCCCGTCGGATCGGCGCCTCAGCGCGCCTCGGAACCCAACTCGTCGAGCAGCTCCTGCACGACCTTTTCGAGCTGTCGCCCGCGCGCGTCCACGGCCCGGATGACGTGCTTCGCGTCGAGCACGAAGATCGTCGGATAGCTGTCGACGGCCCAGGAGCGCGGGACCGCGCCGCTCGGCGAGCCTGTCCAGGCGTTGCGCCAGGTGACGCCGTGTTGCTCGATCTTGCGGCGGTAGTCGGCCTTGTCGCTGTCGGTGTTGATGCCCACGATGGCGAAGGGACGATCGGCGTGGCGCTCCACGAGCGCCTTCAGGTGGGGGAGCTCCCCCACGCAGGGGCCTCACCAGAAGCCCCAGAAGTCGATCACGGTTACCTTGCCGCGGTACTCGGAGAGTCGGAAGGCGTTGCCGTCGACGTCCTCGAGCTCGAGCTCGGGCGCTTCCTTGCCGACGACGAGGTAGGTGAAGCGCAGGAGCTTCGCTTCGGCCTGGCGGGCCTGGGAGGACGCCGGCCAACCGGCGACGACCTCGCGCAGCAGCTCGAGCCCGCGTTCGCGCGGCGTCGAAGCGCCCTCCTCGGCCGGCTCCCCGTCGACTTCGCACAGGGCCATGCCGAGGGCGAACAGCGCCCCGGCGCGCTCGGCCACGGGAACGTGCGCGACCAGTTCGCGCAGCGCGGGCTCGACGACGTCGATGCCCAGGGTCCACACCAGGGACCTTGCACTGCGCAGGAGCGCGCTCAAAGCGTTGCCGGAGAGCCCCTCGCGCGCCAGCGCCTCGAGGTACGTCCGCTTCAGTGCGGCGGTCTCTTCGTCCAGCTGACGACTGTCCGTGAGCACCCAGACCCGCGCCCGCACGCCCCCGGCCTCGGCCAAGGCGCTCAGCATGGGCTCGTAGATCCCGTCGGGATCCGGCGGCGCGTCCGCGCGTTGCACCCAGCGGCCGTCCTCCTGCTCCTCGTAGGAGGCCGCGAAGTGTTGCTGGCGCAGCCGCTCGAGGTCCCCGATCAGCGCCTGCGCCAGCGAGTCGCGCAGGATCGGCGAGAGCTCCAGGGCCACGTCGCGTTCGTGGCACGCCCGACCGAGCTTGAAGCGGATCAGCTCCGCCTTGGCTCGGTCACGACGCTCCCAGCCCCGCGCGCGCACGAGCAGCGCCGCGGCCTGGGCGTCGGGACTGCGCCCCTCCTCCGCGAGGGTGTTGACGAGTTCCTTCAGGCGTTCCTCGTCGAGGTCGCGACGCAGCTCGCCGAGCGCCAGCAGGGCCCGCGGCACCCAGGGTACGTCTCCCGCCTCCTCGACCCAGTCGAAGATGCGGCGCGTCAGCACGCGCCGCTCGGAGATGCCCTCGCGTGCCTCGCGCAGGTTGTCGAGCAACCACAGCACCGCGCGACCTTCGCCCTCCCCGGCCAGGGTCTCGTAGCGCGGGGCGAAGCGTAGGGCCGGATGCGGAGGTTGCGCGCTGCGGCGTCCGCCGCTGGCGCGAATCGCCTCCACCTCCTCCAACCAAGTCGAGAGCGCGGCCGTCCACTCGACCTCGAGCGCTTCGAAGTCCTCGGCGGAAAGGCACGTCGCCGCGAGGCCGGCAGGGCCGGGCGAGGGATGCGGTGCGAGGGCCAGCGGCAGGATCCAGAGCCAGTTCATCGTCGCGATCTCCTGGGGCGGGCCCGCCGGCGGCGCGCGCGCTCGACCCCGTGGGCCAGAGCCTAGCATCGCCCGGGGCGCGTGGGCGCCCGCGGGGCGGCCCCGAGCCCGGCGCGGTTGATCGGAGCGCGACCTTCGGGGACACTGCCCGACGTTTCCCACCCCCGCCCGCGACCCGCAGCCCACCCACCCGCGATGTCCTTCGAACTGCAATTCAAGAAGGTCCTGACCCAGGACGGTTTCCTCGCCGCGCTCGATCAGAGCGGCGGCAGCACGCCCAAGGCCCTGCGCCTGTACGGCATCCCCGAGACGGCCTACTCGGGCGAGCAGGCGATGTACGACAAAGTGCACGAGATGCGCACGCGCATCATGACCTCGCCGGCCTTCAACGGAGACCGCATCCTGGGCGCGATCCTGTTCGAGAACACGATGGATCGTCAGGTGCGCGGCAAGGGTACGGCCCAGTACCTGTGGGAGGAGAAACGCGTGGTGCCCTTCCTCAAGGTGGACAAGGGGCTCGCCGCCGAGGCCGACGGCGTGCAGGTGATGAAGGACATGCCCGACCTCGGCCGCCTGCTGGATCGCGCCAAGGAGCGCGGCGTCTTCGGGACCAAGATGCGCTCGGTGATCAAGGCCGCGAACGAGGCCGGCATCGAGCGCGTCGTCGCGCAGCAGTTCGAGGTCGGCCTGCAGATCGTCGAGGCCGGCCTGGTGCCGATCATCGAGCCCGAGGTCGACATCCACTGCCCCGACAAGCTGGAGGCCGAGATGCTGCTCGAACACGCCATCGTGTCGCGCCTCGACGAGCTCGGCCCCGAGCAGGTCGTGATGCTCAAGCTGACGCTGCCCGAGCACGACGACTTCTACGAGCGCCTGATCGACCACTCGAACGTGGTGCGCGTGGTGGCGCTCTCGGGCGGCTACACGCGCCTCAAGGCCAACGCGCGCCTGGCCCGCAACCCCGGCATGATCGCCAGCTTCAGCCGCGCGCTGACCGAGGGCCTGAGCGCTCAGCAGAACGACGCCGAGTTCGACCTCGCCCTCGACGAGGCCATCGAGACGATCTTCGAGGCATCCCGCACCTGACGGGACCGCCCGAGTGCCCGCTCAGCGTGCGACACCGGCGGGGGCGACGCGCGTCGCCCCCGCCGGTGTCGTTCGGCGCCCTGCCTGGGGCGGGAACACGGATCCGAGACCCAGAGGAACTCCGTCCCTGGCCGGGGTTCTAGGATGGACCCGGGCCGCTGGGGCGGCGAGTCATGGGCGAGATCGATCTGGCACGGGCGGCTGGCGCGGGTCGCGGACAGGAAGAGCCCCTGTCCGCGGACGAGCGCATCCTGCACCTCCTGCTGCGCTTCTCACCGGGCGTCACTCCGGCGCTGATCGAGGACGTGCGCGCCGGCGGCATCGAGGTCTGGCTCGACGCGCAGCTCGCCGCGGGCTCCGCGCGCCGCCGCCCGGCGGAAGAACCCGCCCCGCTCGCCGAACGTCTGGCGCGCTTCGAGCTGCTCGAGCTCTCGAGCTTCGACCTGGTCGAGTTCAGCAACCGCGAAGGCAACGGGGCCAAGAGCTCGGACGAGCTGCGCGCCTGGGTGCTCCTGCGCGCCGTCTACGGCACCGACGTGTTGCGCGAGGTGTCCTGCGACTTCTTCCGCAACCACTTCACGGTCTCCGTGGAGAAGGACGAAGTGCGCTTCGTCGCCATGGCTTACGAGCGCGACGTCATTCGCGCCAACGCCCTGGGCAGCTTCCACGACATGCTCGACGCGTCGGCGCGCCACCCGGCGATGCTGATCTACCTCGACAACCACCTCTCGCGCCGGGCGGCGACGAACTCCGAGCTGCGCCGCGCCGAGCGCGAGGCGCGCAAGGCGACCGGCTCGGCGGAACGGGCGCGCGAAGCCCGCGACATCACGCTCCAGAGCGGACTCAACGAGAACTACGCCCGCGAGCTGCTCGAGCTGCACACCTTGGGCGTCGACCGCTACTACGACCAGAACGACGTCGTCGCGGTCGCGCGCGCTCTGACCGGCTGGACCTTCGACCGCGCGACCTGGGACTTCGTCTTCCGGCACGAGATGCACGACCGGGACCGCAAGCAGTTCCAGGGACGCGAGCTCAAGCCCAAGCAGGACGAGAGCGAGGGCGCGGCGATCCTCGACCTGCTCAAGCGCCACCCGGGAACCTCGCAGTTCCTGGCCTGGAAGCTCTGCCGCTGGCTTGTGCACGACGAGCCCGACGAAGCCATGGTGCGTCGCGTCGCCGACGTCTTCCAGCGCACCCGCGGCGACCTGCGACGCGTGCTGCGCGCGATCGCGCTCGATCGCGACTTCTTCGCCCGGCGCAACTTCCTGGCGAAGTACAAGCGCCCCTTCGAGTTCGTGGTCAGCGCCCTGCGCGTCACCGACGCGCAGATCGACCACTGCGGGGGCGTGCTCGGCGCGCTCGACTCGATGAGCGAGTCGATCTACCAGTGCCCGGATCCGACCGGCTACTACGACCAGGCCGAGGCCTGGCGCGACCCCGGCGCGCTGGCCTTCCGCTGGGCCTTCGCGGTGGACCTCGTCTTTGGCCGCGTGCGCGGCGTGCGTGTGCCCTCGAGCCTCTTCGAGGAGCTCGAGCCCGGCCGTCCCGAGCAGTGGCGCGAGGCGCTCGTGCGGCGCATCCTGCCCATCGGCGGGGTGGGTCGGGCGACCTCCGCGGCGCTCGACCGGCTGATGCAGCGCGGCGCGGGGATGGCCCGCGTCGAGTTGGGGGCCCACATCGCGGCCCTGCTGCTGGGCTCGCCCGAGTTCCAACGCCAGTGAGATCCGAGGCCTAGACATGACGCACCTCCATCGACGCGAGTTCCTCGAGCTGGTCGGCGGTGGCGTCGCGCTTTCGTTCCTGCCCACGGCGCGCGAGCGCCTGGCGCAGCGCGGCCGCGAGCGCGCGCCGACGCAGCGCCCCGCGCTGGTCTGCATCTACCTGCGCGGCGGCCTCGACGCGCTGAACGCACTCGTGCCCTACACGGACAAGCGCTACTACGAGCTGCGCCCGACGCTCGCCATCCCGCCCGCCGACGACTCCGAGCGGGGCCCGGGCGTCGTGCGCCTCGACGGCAGCTTCGGCCTGCACCCGGCGCTGCTCCCGCTCGAACCCCTGTGGCAGGCCGGGCGCCTGGCGGCCATAGTGAACAGCGGATCACCGCATCCAACGCGCAGCCACTTCGACGCCCAGGACTTCATGGAGTATGCGGCTCCCGGTCTGCGCAACGTGCAGCAGGGTTGGCTCAACCGCTATCTCGAGACTTCGCGGGGGCGGGTCGCGCCGCGCGCGGACGGCGGCTTCGTCCTGCGCGCGCTCGGCATGCAGGGCCTCCTGCCGCGCTCGTTGCGCGGGACGTTCCCGGTGCTCGCCGTGCCCGAGCGTCGGGTGCTCAACAATCGCGGCATCCAGGAGACCTACGAGGACCTCTACGGCTCTCTCGACGGGGAGAGGGGCATGGACGAGGTTCGCGACGAGGTCTTGGAGGTCGGGCGCGAGACGCTCGAGACCCTCGCCATCTATCGCCAGACCGTGCAGCGCAACCGCCGCGAGGGCGGGCCCGAGTACGCGCGCGGCCCGTACGGGCAGCGCCTGCGGGACATCGCGGCGATCCTCAAGGCCGACGTCGACCTCGAGATCGCGTGCATGGACGTTCCCGGCTGGGACCACCACGCGAACCAGGGCGGGAACAGCGGGTTGTTCCACGAGATGGCGGGCGGCCTGGCCAAGTCCCTGTGGGCCTTCGCCCAGGACTTGGGCGAACACCTGGAGCGCACGTTGGTCCTGGTCGTGACCGAGTTCGGACGCACCGTGCGCGAGAACGGCACGCGCGGCACGGACCATGGCCGCGGCGGCGCGATGTTCCTGCTCGGCGCCGGCGTGCGCGGCGGCAAGGTGCACGGCAAGTGGGGCGGGCTCGGAGAGCGCGAGCTGGTCGACGGCCGCGACCTGCCGGTCACCACCGACTTCCGCGACGTGTTCGCCGACGTGTTGCGCCAGCACCTGGCCTTCGACCCCCCCAAGGGCTTCTTCCCCGACTACGCGCCCAAGCCCGTCGCGGGCCTGTTCTGAGAGCGGGCAGGAAGGCCCGGCCGTGAACCGTCAGCGGTCGAGCTCCGCGAGGGCCTTGTCCAGCGCCTCGGGGTCGAGGTGCACCTCCACCGTCTGCTCGCCGCGCTCGCGGATCTGGATGGTGCGCGAGATGCCGTCGTCGATCGCGGCGCTGGACCAGTTGTTGCCGTGGCGCACCAGGCTCAATTGGAGCTCGAGCTCTCCCAGGCGGCTGGGCCGTACCAGCGCGACGCCATCGGCGCCGAAGAAGGTCTCGCCCGTGAACCAATCATGATCCAGGAGCTCACCGCCCCCGCTCGAGAAGCTCGCCTGGAGGAACACGGGCTCCTGCGGTGCCTGGGCGCCACCGGCCAGCACCAGGCGCAGAGTGGGCGAACGACGCAACACGAGCGTGCGGTCGCCGTCCACCATCACGCGCTCCGTCAGGAATCCCGAGGAACCCACGCTGACCTCGATCGAAGGCCCCATGCCCAGCACCAGCGCCTGACCGTTCGCCAGCTCGCTCCACTGGACGTCCACGCCGTCCTCGCCCTCGCGCAGCGAGAGAACGCCGCCCCACTCGATCGGTTGCCCCTCGGGGTCCTGCACCGTCAGTCGGTAGGCGCGCAGCGAGGCCGTCAGATCGAGCGGATCGAGGCGCCGGTCGCGCGTGACCTCGCCCCCGCGCACCAACACGTCCTCGAAGCACTCGATGCGGTCCCAGGAGTCCGAACGCATCAGGCAGACCGTGTACGAACCCGGCATCACGCCGCGGATCACGAACGAGCCGTCCTCGGCGAGGGGCAGGATCTCCCCCGAGTGCTCGCCCGAGGAGCCGACGATCTGGATCCCCAGGGCGCGTAGGGGAATGCTGGGATCGGAGAGGACCCGGCCCGCGATCTCACCCGTTCGCGCCAGGACGAGCCGCACGTCGCGGGCGCCCGGCAGGATCTCGACCTGCTCGCTCTTGCGCTCGTCCAGGCGCGCCTGCATGAGGATCGCGCCCTGCATGGAGCGGCCGTACAGCTCGAAACGTCCGGACGCGTCGCTGCGCACCGAGCCCGTGTCGAGGGTCTCGACGCGGTAGTGGTTGACCCGCCCGGGGACCTCGCGGCGAGCGCTCGCCCAGACCCTGGCGCCCACGACGGGGCTCCCGTCGGCCTCGACGACCTGGCCCGCGGCCAAGAACACGTGCGGCACGAGGATCAGGTCGCCCAGCTCGTGGACGCCAGGCGCGAGCAGGGCCGGCAACTCCCGCTCGACCGTGCCCAGGCCCCGGCCGTCCGCATGTTGGAGCTGGAGCCGCAGGAGCCGCGGCCCCACGTCCGCGTGCCGCTCGGGGACGTCGAGGACGAAACGCCCCGCGGCGTCGCTCGTCCCGTGGCCCCAACCTGCGCGCCAACCGGAACGTTCGCGGTACTCGACCTGCGCGCGGAACGGTACGTCGGCCAGGGCTTGGCCGTCGGGATCGAGCAGGCGTCCGGCCAGGATCGGCGCGCGCACGCCCAACCGCACCTCGATCGTGACGCGTTCTCCCGGCCGGCGCGGCCCCGACCCGTCGGTGCGATGCAGGGCCGAAGAGCCGGGCCGACGCACGGCCACAGCGAGGTCCGTGCCCAGGCCGACGACGTCGAAGCGCGCGCGGCCCTCGGAGTCGGCCTGGGCGAAGGCCGTGGGCAGCGAAGTCCAGTCCCAGGGATCCTCATCCCGTAACTCGCCCGGATCCCGATCCCGCGGTCGGCACTGGAGCGCGATCTCGAAGGAGTCCTCGGCCGGCTGGCCGCCGGGACCGATCACGGACACTTCGCACGAGCCGTGCTCGGGGAGCACGAGCTCGATCGCTTCGCGCGGTGGCCGCTCGGGATCGAACCCCTGCGCGACGGGGCTCGCGAACGCCTCGGCGAGGCACACCGACCAACGGGTGCCGATCTCGAAGTGTTTCGTCACGGGCCCCGCGGCGTGGCGCAGGGTCGCCAGGCCCTCGGCATCGGTGGTCGCGAGCAGATGCAGGAAGCCCCACTCGTCCCAACTCTGTCGCAGGCCGACCCGCACGCCCTCCGCGCCCCGACCGGCGCCGTCGCGCACGCGCACCACCAGGTCCCAGTCGGCGCGCACCTCGACCCGCAGCGGTTGCGGCGCGCCGGGTTCGACCCGCGCCCAACCCCACAGGCCCGCGGCCTGCGCGACGACGAACCCCTCGGCGCGAGCCTCGGGAAACGCGGCGCGTCCCAGGGAGTCGCTCGTTCCCAGGGCGCCTTCGGTGCGCATCAAGCCCTCGAGGGTCCCGTCCCGCCACGCGAGCTCGAAGGCCGCTTCGCGATCGGCCGGGTGCGTGGGGGAGGGCACCCAGTGGCAGACCTCCGCGCCGGCCAGCGCCTCGCGCGACCCGGCGCGCACCACGAGCACCGCGAGGCCCCCGCCGATCGCCGCGGCGCCGCCGTCGGAGCTCGCCGGATCGGGCGCGGCAGGGGCCGCGAGGCCCGTGCGAGGCCCCCCTTCGCGGGGCACGCTCGCCGCGGGCGAAGGATCCCTCTCCGCGCGGGCCGCGGCTCGCACGACGGCCGCGCTGGGGGCTTCGGCCAGGGCCGAACCGGCGCGATCCCCGCCCAAGAGGGCGATGGACGCCAGGAGACCGGCAGCGGCGACGAGGGCGACGAGCAACCAGGAAGAGGCACGCATGGCGAAGCTGGGGAGGGACCCGCGCGTCGGCCGACGCGGACGAGCGTGGCCCGATCCAGCGCCCGCCCTCTCCCGGTGGCCAGGCACACCCGCGCCGCTCGGGGCGCGGGTGGATCGAAGTCGAGTCTAGCAGGCCCCGCGCAAGGGGTAACCGGGACGTCCCGGGCCCCGAGTTCGGGGACCGACGTCATCGGGCCCCCGCCGGACTCGAACCCATGCATGCGCCCGTGGAACGGCGTCGGGGCGCCCCGCGCTGCGTGCCGCGGAGCGCCCCGACTGCAATGGACCGATCCTCAGCGCGGCCGCGGCGGCTCGGCGAGCCGCCGCCGCAGGAGGTCGTTCAGCATCCGGCGCAGCTCTTCGTTCTGGCGCTCGAGCTCGGCCAGGCGCGCGTGGTGCGCCGGGTGGCCGAGGGCCTCGAACTCGGCGCGCAGGATGCAGTTGAAGCGGTAGAGATCGAGGCAACGCTCGAACTCGTCGTAGGAGCGGCGCGTGGCGAGCACGAGCTCGCGGCTGCGCTCCATCAGCGAGACGAGCTCGGCGAGCTCCGGGTCGCCGCTGCCGGAGGCGAGCTTGGCGCCCTCGGCCAGGACCTCATCGAGGGAGACCTCGCGGGCGTGGGACGAGCGGCGCAGCAGCTCGGCGAACTGGGCCACCACGACCGCGCGGCGATACCCCGCGGAGGCGCCGTTCCAGGCGGTCGCCTGGCTTGCGTAGACCGCCCGCTCGACCTCGCGGGCGTCGTCCTCGAGGGGGTCGCGCCCACCGCTGGTCGGCTCTTTCCAGCGCAGGCGCACGACGCCCAGGGGCGCCTCGGCGTCGAGGGTCGCGAGCTCGAGCTCGTACAGCGCGACCACCTGGTGGCCCGCGCCGATCTCGCCCGCGTCGACCGCGTCGTTGCGAAAGTCCTGGTGCGCGATGGCCCGGTTCTCGTACCCGAGCTGGCGGAAGCGCCGCACCCGGGTCGGGTCGAACTCGAGCTGCACCTTCACGTCCCGCGCGATCGGCACCATCGCGCCGGTGAAGTTCTCGACCAGGGCGCGGCGGGCCTCGCGCTCGTCGTCGACGTAGTTGCAGATGCCGTCGCCGGCGTTGGCGAGCTGCTCGAGCAGGACGTCGTTGTGGTTGCCCATGCCGACGCCGATCGTGTTGAGGTAGACACCGCGCTGGCGCTGGGCGCGCACGCGTTCGGCCAGCACCTTGGGGTCGGTCTCGCCGATGTTGGCCACGCCGTCCGAGAGCAGGACCACGCGGGTCACGCGCTCGCGATCGAGCAGGCCGTCGGCCAAGGAGTAGCCGAGCAGGAGGCCGGCTTCGGTGTGGGTCCCGCCCGAGGCGCGCAGGGTCTGCAAGGCCGACTCGATCTCCGCGCGCCGCGCCGCCGAGGTCGGGGGCAGGACGACGCGGGCCTCGTTCGAGAAGGCGACCACGGCCAAGGTGTCGCGGGCGTCGAGCTGGGCCGAGAGCAGGCGCAGGCCGTGCTGCACGAGGGCGAGCCGATTGCCCTGGTTCATCGAGCCCGAGACGTCGACCACGAAGACGAGCGACAGCGGCCGGCGCTCCTCGCGCGAGACCTCCTTGCCGCGCAACACGACGCGCAGCATCCAGCGTTCGCCGGCCGGATTGCCGAAGCGGCTCGGGGCGAGGTCGGTGTGGATGGCGAAAGTCGCGTCGCGCGGCGCCTCGACGTCGGGGGCGAAGTAGTTGACGAACTCCTCGGTGCGCACCTGGGCCTTCTCGGGCAGGTGCCCTTGCAGCAGGTAGCGGCGCGCCAGGGCGTAGCTCGCCGTGTCGACGTCGACGCCAAAGGTCGAGAGCGGGTCGAGCTGCGTCAGCACGAAGGGGTTGTCGCCCCAGTAGCGGAAGAACATGTCCCGCGGCCGCTCGCCCGGCCGACGCCGGCATTCGGCGAGGTAGGACTCGAGGCGCTCGGCGACGAGCTCGTCGAGCTCCGCCGGGCTCAGCTCGTGCGGCGCGCGCGCATCGCGGCCGCGGTCGAGGCGCCGCAGGTCCTCGCCGGTCACGCCGCGCCGGCGCGCGGCGTCCGAGTCGTCGTCGCCGATGTAGCCCAGACCCTTCAGGGCCTCGTGGACGGCGCGGCCGTCCGGGGCGGGAGGTGCGCTCTCGCCCTGCGCGCGCGACGTGCGCGACTCGACCGTGGGCATCGGCCGCCCCGCGGCCAGCTCCGGACGCGGCTCCATGCGGGCTTCGGATCCCCGGGCCGCGGGCCCAAGGCCGCTGCCGGTCATCGGCTGGCTGGGGCCGGGGGTCGAGGGCCCGGACGGACCCGGGGTCATCGGCCCAGCACCTCCTCCCGGAGGCGCTGCGGAGTACACCGGCAGCCCCTCGCGGCGGCCGGGCCGACCGAGTTCGGCCGACTCGCCACCCTCGGACCCCTGCACCTGGCCGTCGCCGGAGGACCAGCCCTGGCTCAACTCGCTTCCCGGTCCCGTGTAGACGGCACGTTCGCGCGGACGCTCGCCGAGCACGGCCGCAACCGTCACCTGCTCGGCGGCCGTGTGGGGCCGAGCACTCCGGGCCGACTCGTCCCCGCGCTTCGAGTCACCGACACCGAATTGGAGTCGATGCTCGTCCTGGATCCCCGCCAGGAGACCGTCGCGCGGCGCGCCCGCGGATCCGGAAGGCGGTACACCGGCCGACTCGGAGACGGGCGCCGGCTCGAGGCGCACGAGCTCCTCACTCGGGGCCGAGGTCCGCTCGGGCGCGGTGACCTCGCGCAGCAGCACGAACCCACCCGCCAGGGCCAGCAGCGCGGCCGCGGCGCGCAGCATGCCGCGCCACGGATCCGCGCCCGCCCGCGGAGCATCCGCCGCGCGCTCGAGCGAGGCGCGGGCCGCGCCCGAGAGCATCGCGGGCCCCGCCAAGGACCCCTGCACGAGCTCGATCGTGCGCGCGATGCGCCCGTGCTCCGCGAGCAGCTCGGGCGAGGCCGCGAGCGCCGCCTCGACGCGCGCGCGGTCGGCTCCCTCGAGCTCGCCCAGCACCAGCGCGCACAGCTCCTCGTGCGTCACCGCGTCCTTCCTCGCGTCGTGTTCCGTGTTCCCATTCATGACAGCTCTCCCCGCAGCGCGCCCGTGGCGCCGCCGCGCGTGTTCGTGACCTCGCCGGCGAGCAGCGGCTCGAGTTGGGCCGCCAGAGCCTTCAGGCCCTCGCTCACCAACCACCCCACCGTGCCGACCTTCTTGCCCGTGATCTCCGCGATCTCGCGGTAGCTGCGCTCCGACAGGAGCCGCAGCACGAGCACCTCGCGCTGTTCGAGGGGC
>CAYMYN010000005.1:0-187417 GCA_964394665.1 uncultured Planctomycetaceae bacterium | reverse complement strand
TCGGCGCCGTGACCGACCACCACCACGATCTTGTCGAGGGGCAACTCGGCGAGCTTGCGCTCCACCAACGCGCGTGTGTCCCGCGCATCGACCGAGTCGAGCCCCCCACTGCCACCCTCGGGCGCGGCGAACTCTTCCTCGCGGCGCCTGCGACGCGTCTCGGATCGAATGACGTCCATACAGCCGTTCCTCACCACTCTGTGCAGCCATGCGAGGAGTTGGCGGCGTTCGGCCTCGGGATCCCCGAGCACCTCCCGCGGCAGCTCCAGCGGCCCCTTCGCCAACGCCAGGAAGGCGTCCTGGACCACGTCCTCGTGCTGCGACCCCGAGCCCAGGACCCCGCGGGCGTGCCGCAGGAGGGCGTCCTGGTGGCGCTCGACGAGCTCGGCGAAGGCCGCCGAGTCGCCGCCGCGCCAGGCCCGCAGCAGGGCTCCGTCCGGGAGGTCGTTCATGTTGGGCGGGGTAGCACGCCCCGAACGGCGCGCGGCGCAGGCCTCTTGGGAAATCCCCCCGACCCCCGTGGGATCAGGCCCCGGAGGCCCACGCGCCCCGCCCCGGCCCGCTCGCGCGGGAGGGCCACCGGGCAGGTCGCCGAAACTCGGGGTGCGGCACGGACCGGCCCCCGGGGTGGCCGGGTAGGCGCCCGGCAAGGGCTGGGTCACCGGGCGTCGGGGAGCCCTCCAGGAGGGCCGTCCGGGGGGTTCGGCGGCTCCCAGGTCGGCCGCGGGGGCTCCTCGGCGGGCTTCCGGGGAGTTTCCAGGATACTCTGGGGCGGCCCCCCACTAGGGGGCCCCGGACCGCGACCGACGACCCCGGCGGCGTCGACCCGCGGCGCGTTGGCAGCGCCCGCACCCCGATCGCGCCTTCCTTCCCATGCGACTCACCTCATCCTTCCCGCGGGCCCTCGGCCTGCCCGTCCTCGCTCTCCTCTCCGGCCTCGTCCCGGCCCAGTCCCACTACACCGTCCAGGACCTCGGCACCTTCGGCGGCGAGCTCGCCAACGCCCTGGGCATCAACGACGCCGGCGACGTCGTCGGCCAGGCGGAAGCCCCGGGCTTCTTCACCCACGCCTTCGTCTGGTCGGATGGCGTGATGACGATGATCCCCGGCCTCTCGAACGGCGACTCGGGTCGGGCGGACGGCATCAACGAGCTCGGCCACGTCGTGGGCTCGAGCATGGCCCCCATGCCCGGTGGCGGCGGCTTCGTCGGCCACGCCTTCTTCTGGTCCCCGGCCACCGGCACGATCGACCTCACGCCTGGGACGAGCGGCACCTCGCAGGCCGTCGCGATCAACGACCACGGCCAGATCGCCGGCGCCACCCACGGTCCTTCGGGCACCGCGCGCCGCTGGACGGTCGACTCCCAGGGGCAGGTGACCTCGGTCCCAATCGCGCTACCCGGCGCGCCGGCCGGCTTTGGCAACGAGGCCACCGACATCAACGACGCGGGGCACGTGTGCGGCGTCGGCTACAACGCCGCGTTCCAGTACCGCGCCTGGAAGTGGACCGGAAGCGGCGATGCGATCGAGCTCCCGACCCTGGGCGGCGTGCAGAGCATCGCCGAGGGCATCAACGACGCGGGCGAGATCTGCGGCACGGCCCAGCTCCCGAACAACCTGCACGTGCCCGTGAAGTGGATGCCGGACGGCAGCATCGTGCAGCTCGGCCTGCTCCCGTTGCCGAACGTCTTCAGCTCCGAGGGCCGCGCCATCAACAACCTCGGCCACGTCGTCGGTGCCGAGCTGTACATCGACCCATCGAGCGGTCTGGGCGCCTCTGCGCCCTGGGTCTGGATCGACGGGACCAAGCGCGCTCTCGCGGACCTCGTCGATCCCGTCGACCTCCTCGAGTGGGACCTGCGCTGGGCGATCGACATCAACGATTCGGGCCAGATCGTCGGCATCGCGATCCGCACCATCAACGGCGTCGAGTACCACGGCCGCGCGTTCCTGCTGACGCCTCCGGCCGGCTCGATCGGCACGCCGCTGTGCGCGGGCGACGGCAGCGGGGCCGCGTGCCCCTGCGGCAACAACAGCACGGGCGGAGCGGGCTGCGCCAACTCGACCGGCGCGGGCGCGGTGCTCGCGGCGAGCGGGAGCGCGAGCGTCGCGGCCGACGACCTCGCCTTCGGCGCCCAGGGCCTGATTCGCGGGCAATCCGCCCTGCTCTTCGTCGGCAATCAGGCCGCGGGCGGCGGCGCGGGCACGCCCTTCGGCGACGGCCTGCGCTGCGCGGGCGGCGGCGTCCAACGCCTGGGCGTGCGCCAGGCGAACGGCACCGGGGCCGCGTCCTGGGGCCCGAACCTCTCCGGCGCCGGCGCCTGGGCCGCGGGCGACACACGCGTCTTCCAGGTCTGGTACCGCGACCCGCTCGCCTCGGTGTGCGGCGCAGGCTTCAACCTGACCCAGGGCCTCGAGCTCTCGTTCCTGCCCTGACGGCGCGGTCCGCGGGGAATGCGGACGCCACGGCAGCCTGTCGAGGGATTCCCTCGACGGGCTGCCGGCGTCTGAATTCGGCCCCTTTCCCGTCGTTCGACGTCGCTTCGCCCCGACCCGCGGAAGCCCGCCCGCACCGCGCTCGCTCCCACCGCGGGGAGGCCCCCGTGGGGCGCGGCGAATGCGCCCGACTGGGTCGGCGTTCCCCACGCTCGGCGCGGCCCTCGCTCGATCCGGGGAGTCCCTTTCCTGGCCCCGGGGCGCGGGGTCGGGCCCGACGGGCTCAGCCCATGGGGGGCGACGGCCGATCGAGCGAGGATGCCGCCCTCTCGCGTCGAGCCCGAGCTGCGATCGCCCTCCTGGGTGATGGCTCCCCTGCGGCTCGCCGGGCTGGCGATCTGGCTCGCCTCGGTCTGCGGGGGGTTGGTGTACCTCGTGCGCTACGACTCGCGAGCCGCCGAGCGTGGACCGATCGTTCTGAGCTGGCCGGCCGACACGGGCCTGGCGTTCGAGTCCGGCCGTCCCAATCTGCTGGTCTTCGCCCACCCCCGCTGCCCCTGCACGCGGGCCACCTTGGAGAACCTCGCCTGGGAGGCCACGCGCTGGCCCGTGCAGCCGCGCGCAGTGGTGCTGTTCCTGGTTCCCGAGGGGGCCGATGCGGCCAGCGCTTCCGCCTTCGCGGAGACCGACATCTGGAGGCGTGCCGAGGAGCTACCCGGCTTCGAGGCCGTGCTCGATCCCGGAGGCCGTGAGGCCGCGCGTTTCGGAGCGCGCACCTCCGGCGAGGTCCTGCTGTTCGGGCCCACGGGGAAGCTCTGCTTCGCGGGCGGCCTGACGCCCTCCCGCGGACATCAGGGCCCCAGTACCGGGACGATCGCGTTGCGTGACGCCCTTCTCGATCCGCTCGCCGAACCCCGGTTCTCGTCCGTCTTCGGCTGCGCCCTCCTGACCGAGGATGCGGAGTCGACCCGCCCCTCCCCGCCGGCCCGCCCATGAACTCCACGGCCCGATCCCCCCGCGCGCAGGAGTTGCTCGCCATGCATCTCCGGCGCATCCACGTCGAGACCGACCGTCTCTTCGCCGGGTTGATGCTCTTCCAGTGGATCACGGCCCTGGCGCTGGCGCAGTGGTTGTCGCCGCGCGCCTGGAGCGGCGTGCAGAGCTCGATCCACCTGCACGTCTACCTGGCCCTGTTCCTCGGGGGCGCCCTGACGATCGTGCCGTGTTTCCTGGCCCGCACCCGGCCCGGGGAGGTCGGCACGCGCCACACGATCGCGATCGCCCAGGCGCTCTGGTCGGCCCTGCTCATCCACCTGACCGGCGGGCGCATCGAGACCCACTTCCACGTCTTCGGCTCGCTGGCCTTCCTGTCCTTCTATCGGGACTGGCGCGTGCTGATCACGGCCTCCGCGGTGGTCGCCCTGGATCACGTCGCGCGCTGGGCCTGGTGGCCCGAGTCGGTCTTCGGCCTGTCCTCCCCAGGAGCCTGGCGCTGGCTCGAACACTCCGCCTGGGTGGTGTTCATCGACTTCTTCCTGATTCGCTCCTGCTTGCGCGGCGTGCGCAACCTCCAACAGGTCGCGAGCACCCAGGCCGAGCTCGAGGCCTCGCACGAACAGGTCGAGGCCCAGGTGCAGGAGCGCACGGCCGAACTCCAGGTGGCCCGCGACGAGGCCCTGGCCGCCGCGCGCATGAAGGGCGAGTTCCTGGCCAACATGAGCCACGAGATCCGCACGCCGATGAACGGCGTGATCGGGATGTCGCATCTGTTGCTGGAAACGGAGCTGAGCGCGGAGCAGCGCGAGCTCGCCTCGACCGTCAAGGTCTGCGGCGAGGCGCTCCTGTGCTTGATCAACGACATCCTCGACCTATCCAAGATCGAGGCCGGCAAGCTCGAGCTCGAGTCGATCGACTTCGACCTGCACACGGTCGTGTTCGAGGTCGCGCACATCCTGCGCCCGAAGGCCGCCGAGAAGGACCTGGAGCTGATCTGCAGCCTGCCGCACGCCTTGCCGCAGTTCGTGGTCGGGGATCCCGGCCGCCTGCGCCAGATCCTGCTCAACCTGGTCGGCAACGGGCTCAAGTTCACCGAACGCGGCGAGGTCCTGGTGAACGTCGAGTGCACCACCGAGGACGAACTCTCGGCCTGTCTGCGCTTCGAGGTCCGCGACAGCGGCATCGGGATCCCGCTGGAGCAACAGGCGCAGCTCTTCGAAGCCTTCGTGCAGGTCGACGCCTCGACCACGCGCCGCTTCGGAGGGACGGGCCTGGGCCTGGCGATCTCGCGCCGGCTGGTCGAGGCGATGGATGGCCGCATGGGCGTGACGAGCTCGCCGGGCACCGGATCGACTTTCTGGTTTGAACTCACCCTGGCGCGCCAGCCGCGCATGTCGCCCATGGAGCGCGAGTTGGCCGCGACGAGCGTGCGCGGACAACGCGCTCTGGTCGTGGACGACAACGGCACCAATCGCCGCATCTACCAGGCCCTGCTGCAAGCCTGGGGACTGCGCCCGACGGTCGTGACTTGCGCCGAGGAGGCACTCGAGTGCCTGCGCTCCGCCGCGGCCGACGGACAACCGTTCCAAGTCGCGCTGATCGACTACCAGATGCCCGGATCGGATGGGCTCGAGCTGGCGGGCGTGATCCAGTCCGATGCTCGCATCGCCAGCGTTCGACTCCTGCTCCTGACGTCCTCGGGCCTGGTGGGGATCCAGGATCGTGCGCGCGAAGTCGGCTTCAGCGCGTGCTTCACCAAGCCCGTCCCGCCCTCGACCCTCTTCGCCGCGATCTGCGCCCGGAGCGACGATCGCCGAGCCGCCGAGCGCCTCGGCCGCTCGCCAGAGAGTCCGCTGGACGGAGTTCGCCCTGCGCTCCCGGCATCCGGTCCGACCCTGGACGAGGGCGGCGCGCCGCGGATCCTGCTCGTGGAGGACAACCCCGTCAATCAGCGCGTGGCCGAGCGCCAGTTGTCGCGTCTGGGCTACGCGGTCGACATCGCCTCCAATGGGCGCGAGGCGCTCGATGCCCTGCAACGCAGCAGCTACGCGTTGGCGTTGATGGACTGCCAGATGCCGGTGCTCGACGGCTACGAGACCACGCGGATCATCCGCGCCAGCGAGTCCGGCGTGCGGCACCTGCCGATCGTCGCCATGACCGCGCATGCCCTGAGCGGCGCGCGGGAAGCGTGCCTCGAGGCCGGGATGGACGACCACGTCACCAAGCCCGTGCAACTCGACGTGCTGCGCAAAGTGATCGAGCGTTGGATCGGCACCCCGACACCGGGTACGGCGGCGTGAGGGGATAGCGGGTCACGCCGGACCGTCGGAGCTCGAGCCCGTGGGCCCGGCGACGACTCACGCCGACAAGGCGTCGAGCAGCGGCGTCGCGGCCTCGAGCAGGGCCTGGAACGAGACCGCGGCCTGGCGGCCCGCCGCGACCACTTCGCCGTGGTCGAGTCGCTCGCCCGTGATGCCGGCGGCGAGGTTCGTGATGCAGCTCACCGCGGCCACGCGCGCTCCCTCGGCGTGGGCGGCGAGCGCTTCCTGCACCGTGCTCATGCCCACCGCGTGGGCGCCGAAGCGGCGCAGCATGCGGATCTCGGCCGGGGTCTCGTAGGCGGGCCCGAGATTCCCCGCGTAGGTGCCGCGATGCAGTTCGACGCCAACGCCGCGAGCGGCGCGCTCGAGGCAGGCACCGGCCTCGCGATCGTAGGGCGTGCCCTGTCCGCGCTCGCCCGCCGCGAGCGGCGTGCGCCCTTGCAGATTCAGGTGATCGTCGATCGCCATCAGGCTCGGGACGCCCCACTCGGGCACGAGCCCGCCCGCCGCGTTGGTCAGCACGAAGGTCCGCACGCCCAGACGCGCCAGGGCACGCACCGCTCGCGTGGCGTCCAGCGCGCCCCAGCCCTCGTAGAGATGGGCGCGGCCCTGCAGGGCGAGCACCGGCACGCCGGCCACCTTGCCGAGCACCAGACGCCCCGCGTGACCGGGCACCACGCTGCGGGGCATGGCCTCGAGCGCGTCGTAGCCGATCGCGCGCCCCGCCTCGAAGCCGTCCGCGAAGGCGCCCAGGCCCGAGCCCAGCACGAAGGCCACCCGCGCCCGGTCGGCGCCCTGCCGGCGCAAGGCCTCCATCAGGCGCGGGAGTTCGGGGTCGACGTAGCGGCGGGCGGGGCTCGAGGGCAGGACCATGGCAATCGATCGGGTTCAGGCCAAGAAAGCCCCGGCCACGGTGGCGGTCATCCAGGACGCCATCGCGCCGCCCAACATGGCGCGCAGGGCGAGTTGGGCGATGTCGGTCTTGCGGCCCGGGGCGAGCGGCGTGATGCCGCCGAGTTGGATGCCCACCGAGCCGATGTTGGCGAAGCCGCACAGGGCATAGGCAGCCATCTTGGCCGAGCGCGGATCGGCGAAGGCGGCGCCCTCGGAGCCGGGCAGCATGCGCATCAGCGAGTCGAAGGCCACGAACTCGTTCAGCGCCACCTTGGTCCCGAGCAACGAGCCGAAGAGCTGGCAATCGCGCCAGCCCTCGACCCCCATGACCCAGGCCACGGGGGCGAAGATCCAGCCGAAGATGCGCCGCAGGGTCAGCTCCTCCGAGAGACTCAACCACTCGCCGATCGCGCCCAGGGGCCAGTCGACGAAGGCCACCAGCCCCAGGAACGCGATCAGCATGGCGATCACGTTGAGCCACAGCTTGAGGCCGTCGGTGGTGCCGTTGGCGGCGGCTTCGACCAAGTTCGTCGCCGTGCGTTCGATGCGCAGCGTGACGCGCGATCCAGTGACGCTCTCCTCGGTCTCGGGCTGCATCACCTTGGCCATCACGAAGGCCGCTGGCGCGCTCATCACCGAGGCGGTCAACAGGTGCGGTCCGTACTCCGCGCCCAGGAGCCCCATGTACACCGCCAGCACCGAGCCCGCGATGGTAGCGAAGCCGCCGCACATCAGGGCGTTGAGCTCCGAGCGCGTCATGCGCTCGATGTAGGGCCGCACGACGAGCGGCGCCTCGGTCTGGCCGACGAAGACGTTGGCGGCCATGGCCATCGACTCGGCCCCCGAGACGCGCATCAGGGCCGTCATCACCTTGGCCATCAGGTACACGAGCACCTGCATGACTCCGAGGTGATAGAGCACCGCCATGAGGGCCGAGAAGAACAGGATCGCGACCAGGCCCGTACCCGCGAAGGCGAAGATGAAGCCGCGTTCGGGCCCAAAGACCTCGCCCATCGCGGCGGGGTTCGCCAGCGGCCCGAAGACGAGCTCCGCGCCCGGCTGCGCCATCGCGATCAGGCGTCGCACCATCCCCGCCAGCCCCTCGACCACCGCCTGCCCGCCGCGCGTCCCGAGCACCACCAACGCCAGCGCGACCTGGGCCAGGAGCCCCGTCACCACGACGCGCCAGGGGAAGCGCCGCCGGTGGCTGGAGAGCAGCCAGGCCACGAGCAGGAAGAAGGCCAGCCCCAGCAGGGCGCGCAGGACGTGCATGGCGCGGAATGCTAGCAGCGTCCCGCCGGGCGCCCCACCGTCACCCGCATCCCTTCCGGCCGACGGCGCTCAGCCCAGCGGCTCGAAGTGCGGGAAGGGCGCCTCGCTGCCCGGCACCTGGGCCAGCGGGAGGAACTCGCACAGCGCGTCGAAACGCTGCCAGAGCTTCTGCACCACCGGATCGCCGTGCGCGCGCCCCGAGGCCTCCTCCGACGCCCACTCGAACACCTCGATCAGCGTCCCGTCCCCCGCCCGCATGGCGATCGGCGCCCGCCCCGTGACGAGCCCCTGCTTGCGCAGGGTCGGCACATGCTCGCGCACCAACGCCTCCAGCTCCGCCCCCTTCCCCGCCTTCGGCCGATAGCAAGCGATCACGATCACTCCCATACCCGCGACCCTACCTCGCCCCTCCCACCCGAGGCAAGCCCGCGCCGCCGGCGTAACCCGACCGCCTCCGTGGAAGTCTCCGGCGTTCGACCCGATGCCGGTGCAACCCATGCGCTCCCGTTGAAGACGATCCTCTCGCGAGCGGAAAGCCGTTCCCCTTCGCGGCAACTGCATAGAGCACTCGGACCCATGGCGTCCTGCTTCGACGCGGGGTGATTCGTTGCACGCCTAGGCGATACCATGAAGCGTCAGCGACTTGGGCTCGGCGAAGGCGTGGCCCCCCGGGGGAACGCGGCGGCTTGGATGTCGAACAAGGACTCCGTGGGGATTCCCGAGGAGCGGTGCGTGTACGTCCAAGTCCGGCGGGTGCTGCGGGTCGAGGCCCGGTGCTCGCAGGGAAACGGAGTGTCCGAAGTGCACACCACCCTGTTCGAGGACCTCGATGGCGATGGGCGACCCGGGGCCGGCGAGGAGCGCGATCAGCCGGGCGTCGGCAGCTCGCTCGCCGTGTCCCTCACCCGTCGGCTCTCGAACTCGAAGCGCGCGATCGCCCGGGAGAGCACGACGCCCAACACGCCAACCACGCTCAGGAGCAGCACGAGGCTCGCGCGCAGGCCGATGAGCACGTGGCGGGCCATCGGCTCGTCGCTCCAGGCCGCCGCGTCTCCGAGGGGGAAGGCCACCATGCAGCCGAGCACGGTGGCGAGGAAGAGCCCGAGTCCGGTGAAGCACGACCAGAAACGCGCACGTTCCTGATTGCCACACAGCTCGCAGAGGAGCCGCTCCAACGGAGCGCGCAGCAACAAGAACGCGCCGATGGCCACCAGGGCGGCGAGTCCGCAGCTCGCAAGGAAGCCCAACAGGATGCTCATGATGTCCTCCGTTCCATGGGGTTTCGGTTTAGTGGAACGCGCGCGGCTCAGCGTGCGCGCTTGCTCTTGCGCTGGGCGGCGCCGACGAGCGCCTTCAGCCCGAGCCGCTGGACGAGGCCGCCGGCGAGGAACGACTCGGCCATGGAGTCGGCCATGCCGACCAGGGCTTCGATCGCGCGCAGACGCTCGCGGAAGACCTGCACCTCGACCGAGCGCTCGCCTTCCAGGCGCGGGATCCAGGCACGCAGACGCGCGAGGATCGGGTCCCACTCGCGGCGCTTGCGGTTGGCGACGATGCCGCGGATCACCAGCTCGAGGTCGGTCTCGGGGCGATAGGTGCTCTGGCGGCCGCCCTCGACGCGCTCGGCGTGCACCAGCCCCCAGTCGCGCAGCTCGCGGCAGGCCATGCTGACCGCGCCACGGCTCATCGAAAGGCCCTCCATGAGCTCCTCCGCAGTGGCGGGCTCCGCGCGCGAGAGGAGCCAGCCGTAGACCCGCCCGGTCATCGGCGGCACGCCCCAAAAGGGCGCCATCGCCCCCCAGAGCTCCGCGAACTCCCGCCGCACCTCCTCGACACCTCCGCCCTTCGCGCCCATGGACCCGAGTCTACCCTCCCGGCTCCACTTGTTTCAGAACTTCCTGAAACTTCTGACTCCAAGATCAGGTGCGGGATCGGCCCCGCCCCCCTTCCAGCGGGCCGGGACCGCCCAACCGAGGGCGATGATTTGGTCCTGGGGTCTGGCATCACGAGGAGACCGGGATCTGGCCCTGCGAACCGTGACGGAACCCAACCCGGCATCCCTCGTGCGTGCGCGGACACGCAATCGAAGGCCTGGGACACCCCGCATCGCTCGCTTCCGACCGGTGGCCGCCGCGCGGACCAAGCCTAGTGCATGCCTGACCCACCCTGCCGTCGGACCCTGCGCGCCCCGGCGGGAGTCTCCTGGGCCGAGACCAGGCGCACGGCCGGCGCGAGCGATGCAACCAGCCAGCGGAACGACCAGGCGCATCCGTTCTGGCTGGACCTGGAGGACACCTACTCGAGCGAGATCGCGGAGCTGGGCAAGGGGTGGTTGCGAGCGTACGCCGGTGAAGTGTGTCCGGCCTCGGTACCGGCGTGGACGCGGGCCTCAGCGGCGGGGCTCGAACAGGCGCTCGTGTTGCCCAAGCCGAACTCGGATGGCCTCGAGCTCGTCCGCGGGAACGCGGCGCGGAGCGGTGGCGAAGGCGGGATTCTCGTACCAGGCCTCTTCACGGAGCTCCCCCTGACGCGTGCGGACCAGACGTGAACGGATGACGCCCGCTTCCCCGTGGGAGACGGCGCGGATCTCCTCGACGTGGATCGATCGTCGTAGCGCGTTTGGTGCGAGGTCCTCCGCGAAGCCGAACCAAGCGATGCCCGTGCCGTGCTCGACCGTTCCATTGTGATGCGTGACGAGCAGGCCGAGTTCCGCCCGACCGTCCCCATCGAGATCGGCGCTCCATGCCATTGGGCCCTCGCTGAGCATCGCGGTCCAGCGGCGCACCAGGGTCACGGGCCGGCTCGAGAGGCGGCCGGAGCGGGGCTCGCGCAAACACAGGATCAGGTGCCGCTCGATGAAGGTGCTCAACCCGTGTTCCAGGGTGTAGACCTCGAACCCGCCGGGGAGGATCGCGCGGAACGCAGGCAGATCCGCCGGCCACGGCTGACCCGGTCGAGCCCCATGAACGCTGGGCACGGGCTCGCAGCCCCAACCACAGGGCCGACGCGCGTTCTCGAGCAGCAACGCCTCCACCTCGATCGGCCAATCGGCGGTCAGCCCATCCTCGTGCCAACCAGGCCGCCGCGGCGCCCAGAGCACGGGGCGCAACGCGACCTCGACCTCGCCCGGGGCGAGCCCCGCATCGAAGGGTGGAAGCGCCAGCCAGGCTGCGCGGTAGGGCGCGAGCTCGACACCACCGCTTCCCTGGGGCGCGACGCCCGCGCCGACCCGACCCTCCCCCACGGCCAGACCGAGCCCACAGGCCAAGCCGACGACCACGCTCCCACGCAACCAGCCCGTCATCATGTCCACGAGAATGACCGCTCGGCGAAGCGAGTCAACGGGTGCCGCAACTCGTCCGACCGGCGCGGTCTGGAGGAATGGAGCAACCGGATCGCGGAGGGGCGGGGAGCGCGCCCTCAGGCCAGGCGGCGGGCCCGCGTTTCGATCCGACGATTGCCAGGCCTTCCGTGCCCGGAGCCCAAGGCGGCGGCGCTCGGGACACCGGCGCATGCGGTCGGAATCGGCCCGGTCAGTGGAAGGTGATTTCGAAGCCGTGGGTGTAGTTGAAACCGGTGGCGCAGGGGCCGGCGAGCGGGTCGCGGTACCAGGCTTGGAAGCGCTCCGTTTGGCCGGGGAGGGAGCCTGCCTGGGAGGCGAGGGCGGGGCCCCAGGTGGCGGTACCGGTGGGGCTTGCCTGGCGCACGCCCAGGCGCCGGACGTTGCCGCCGGCACAGCGCAGGCCATCGCCGAAGGGCGTGCCCGCGCCGCCGTTGATGGCGTTGGCGCCGACGAAGAGGAGAGCCGATTGGCCGGGGACGAGGCCGGCGGCGTGGAGCTCGAGGTCGTTGCTCGCCACCGACGCACTGCCCACGCCCGCGAGCGTGGCACCCGAACCGGTCGAGTTGGCGCAGCCCTCGTCCGGGGCGCCGGCGTTGCCGCAGGGGCAACTCGAGGAGTCGCCGAAGCAGAAGGCCGTGCCGACGGACGCGGAGCACGGGGCGAGCACCGCGAGGTAGCTGTCGCCTGCCGGACTGCCGCGGAAGTGACCGCCGACGTAGAGCTGGTCGCCGGCGCCGAGATCGGCGACGAGGAGCGCCGCCACGATGTGGCTCGGACCGCCCAGGTCCGACCAATTCGTCCCATCCCAACGGGCGATGCGCGACGCGGCGAGCCCGCCCGCGGTCCAGAAGGTCCCGCCGGCGAAGAGCGCCGGACCCCGACCGTCGTCGAACACGGTCAAGGCCTCGACCGACCGGTTCATTCCGCTGCCGAGGGCCGACCAGGTCGCTCCATCCCAACGCGCGATGTGGCTCGCGGACTGCCCGCTGGCGATCGAGAAGTCGCCGCCGACGTAGAGCGCAGGTCCGGAGCCGGAATCGAAGGCGGCCAAGGCCCGCACGGTCGAACTCACGCCGTTGCCGAGGCCGGACCAGGCGGCGCCGTCCCACTTCGCCACGCGCGACGCGCTGACGCCTCCGGCGGTGCTGAAGAAGCCGCCGGCATAGAGCGCAGGGCCGTTGCCGTCGTCGAACACGGTCAGGGCCTCGACCGATTGGTTCGGTCCGCTGCCGAGGGCCGACCAGGCGTTGCCGTCCCAGCGGGCGATACGGGAGAGGCTCGCCGCCCCGATGGTCGTGAACCAACCTCCGACGTAGAGCGCGGGCCCGTTCCCGTCGTCGAACACGGCGAGGGCCTTGACCACGCTCTCGATCGGGCCGGCCAAGGCGGACCAGCCCGTCCCGTCCCAGCGTGCGAGGTAGTGGGCGGGGATTCCATCGGCCTCGGTGAACCAACCCCCGACGTAGAGCGCCGGGCCGGAGCCGTCGTCGAAGACCGCCATGGCCGCGGCGCGATCGTTCAAGCCGCCGGCGAGCGGGGACCAACCCGAACCGTCCCAACGCGCGATGCGGTTGACGGGCAACGAGCCGATCTGCTCGAACGAGCCGCCGACGTACAACGCGGGCCCGCTGCCATCGTCGAAGACCGCCAGCGACTCGACGATCTGGAACGTATCGTTGCCGAGTCCCTGGCCGAAGATCCCGGTGCCCAGGGGGGACCACTCGGTGCCGTCCCAGGCGCCGGCGTTGTGGGCCAAGCCAGGTCCTGCGTCGAGGAAACTGCCACCCGCGACGAGCGCGGAGCTTGCGCCGCGCACGAAGGAGGCGAGCGCGCGGCCCTCGGACGAAAGGAAGGAGCTAGGGAGTCCGTCGCCGAGGGCCGACCACGCCGAACCGTCCCAGCGGGCGATGCGCGCGCTCGGCGCGCCCCCGGCCTCCTCGAACTGGCCGGTGACGAAGAGCTCGGGCCCGCTCCCCTCGTCGTGCACCGCGAGGGCGTTCACGCGCCCGTCCGTGCCGGAGCCCAGGGCCGACCAGGCTGACCCATCCCAACGGGCGACGTGGGCGGCGGCGAGGGCTCCCGCCGTGCCGAAGTCCCCGCCCGCGAAGAGCGCTGCTCCGCCGCCGTCGTCGAACGACACGAGCGAGCGCACGAAGCCGCCGGTGCCCTCGCCGAGGGCCGACCAGGCGAGCCCGTCCCAACGGGCGACGTGGTTCGCGCCGACCCCCCCAATGTTCGTGAACATGCCCCCGGCGTACAGGGCCGGACCGGCGCCGTCGTCGTGAACGGCGAGGGCCAGCACGGTGCTGTTCGCGCCCGCTCCGACCGCCGACCATCCCGCGCCATCCCAACGCGCGATCGCCGATGCGCCCACGCCGCCCGCGGTGGCGAAGAACCCGCCGACGTAGAGCGCCGCTCCGCTGCCGTCGTCGTGCACCGCCAAGGAGCGCGCGCCGTGGCTCAGGCCGGTCCCGAGGGCCGACCAATCCGAGCCGTCCCAACGCGCGACGTACCGCGCCTCGAGTCCTCCGGCCTGCTGGAAGTCCCCCGCGACGTAGAGCGCCGGGCCGCCGCCGTCGTCGAACACTGCGAGCGCGTGGCCCGCGCTGGAGAGCCCGCTGCCCAGGGCGGACCAACGCTCACCGTCCCATCTGGCGACGCGGTTGGCGATCACGCTGCCTGCGCGGGTGAAGTTGCCGGTGGCGAACAACGCGGGGCCGTCACCGTCGTCGAAGACCGTCAAGGCCTGGATCGCGCCGTTGGTGCCCGGATGTTCGCCAAAGGTCGGCAGCCACTCGGGCTCGCACGTCGCGCCCGCGCTGAGGTGCAACTCACCGGCCCACAGGACTCCCGCGGTCGCGGGGACGACGAGGGGCGAGCTTCCGGTCAAGGTCTGACCCGCCGCACCCTGCGCGAAGGCCGAGATCCGCGGGGCGGCCGCACCGAGCGGCGGCTCGATGCTCAACGCGAAGCTCCCGTCCCGCGCGCTCGAAGCGCGACCGCCGAGGTTGCTCGTCACCAGCGCCCCGCCCACCGCCAGGCCGTCCGGCCCGCGCACGAGGCCCTGGATGACCAGGCTCGACGCGCCCTGGGGTTTCGCTTGGACCGCGGTGGGCGCGAGCGAGAGGACGCACAGCAGACCGAAGGTGATGCTCATGGGCTCGGAATTGGGCAAGGGTTGGCTGACGCGTGCAGCGGGGCTCGGATGGCCCCCGACCACTGCGGCCTCCTTCGAGAGAGCAGAGGAGTAGCGCTGGACAACCGGGAGGGGCCCCGGTGGGCACGAAATCCACGAGAAGCGCGAGTCTAACCTCCGGACGCGTGTCTTGCCGGCGCTATCGCGCAAGCGGGCCTCAGGAGGCCGTGTGACGGGCCAGCGCGATGTCCAGGAGCCGGAGACGACTCGGGTCGTTCGCCTGAATCCACGGGGGGGATCAGCCGATGCGCGCGCCGACGAGCTCGAGCTCGCCTTCGCGGCCGTCGTAGGCGAGGGCGGATTCGAGGCGCGCGAGGGCGGCGGGGAGGCCCTTCGCGGCGCGGTGGTGGACCTCGGCGATCAGGTCGCCCGGGCGCAGGGCGGAGCCGGCCTTGGCGTGGAAGAGCAGGCCCACCGCGGGGTCAAGGGTGTCGTTCAGGGCCTTGCGGCCGCCGCCGAGGTCGCTGACGGCGAGGCCCACGGCGCGGCAGTCGGCGAAGCGCAGGGTGCCGGTGCGGGTGGCGCGCAGTTCGTGCACGTCGGGGGCGCGGGGTAGCAGGGAGCGATCGTCGAGCACCCGCGGGTCGCCGTCCTGGGCTTCGATGACGTGGGCGAAGCGCTCGCGGGCACGGCCGTCGCGTAGGCAGGCGGTGATCCGTTCGGCGCCGGCGGCGGTGGAGGGCGCGAGGCCGGCCAGGTGCAGCATCTCGCCGCCGAAGAGGGTCACGAGGTGCACGGTGTCGGCGGGACCGGCGCCCTCGAGCACGTCGAGACACTCGAGGATCTCGAGGCTGTGGCCCACGGCGCGGCCGAGGGGTTGGGCCATCGAGGTCGGGTAACACGCGGTGCGCACGCCCAGCTCGGTCGCGATGCGGATCATCGCGCGGGCGAGCTCGGCCCCGCGCTCGGGGTCGGGGAAGAAGGCGCCGCTGCCGAACTTGACGTCGAGCACCAGGGCGTCGAGGCCCTCGGCGAGCTTCTTCGAGAGGATCGAGCTCGTCACGAGCGGGATCGATTCGACCAGCCCGGTCACGTCGCGCAGGGCGTAGAGCTTGCGGTCGGCGGGCGCGATGTCGGCGGTCTGGGCGCCGAAGGCGACCAGGTTCCGCCGCAGCCCCACGCGCAGCCCGGCCTCGTCGAGGTCGGTGCGGAAGCCGGGGATCGACTCGAGCTTGTCGAGGGTCCCGCCCGTGTGGCCCAGGCCCCGGCCCGAGATCATCGGCACCGCCGCGCCGCAGACGGCCACTGCGGGCGCGAGCGGGATCGAGACCTTGTCCCCCACCCCGCCGGTCGAATGTTTGTCGACCTTGGGGGCGTCGATCTCGGGGAAGGCGAGCACCTTCCCCGAGTGCAGCATGGCGCGCGTCCAGGTCGTGAGCTCGCCGTCCCCCATCCCGTGGATGAAGATCGCCATCAGCAGCGCCGCGGCTTGGTAGTCGGGCACGTCGTCCGCGACGTAGCCGGCGAGGAAGCCCTCGATCTGATCCGCGGCGAGCGCGCGGCCCTCGCGCTTGGTCGCCAGGATCGCGCGCAGGTCGAGCGCGCGCGCCGACTCGCCGCCGCTCATCGCGCCAGGATCTCGGGCAGGAAGGAGCGGCCGGCCGGTGTTCCGGGCACGCCCAGGGCTTCGGCCACGGTGGCGCCGACGTCGGCGAAGGACTCACGCGTGCCGAGGTCGACGCCGGAGCGCACGCCCGGGCCCGCGGCCAGGATCGGCACGTACTCGCGGGTGTGGTCGGTGGTCGCCGTGAAGGTCGGGTCGTTGCCGTGGTCGGCGCTCAGCAGGAGCAGGTCCTCGGGCCGGAGCAGGCGCCGCAGCTCGGCCAACGCGAGGTCGAACTCCTCGAGCGCCCGTGCGTAGCCGCGGGCATCGCGACGGTGCCCGAAGAGCATGTCGAAGTCGACCAGGTTCACGAAGACGAGCCCGCGCTCGAACTCCTGGGCCGCGCGCAGGGTGGCGCGCATGCCGTCGGCGTTGCCCTCGGTGTGCACGGCCTCGCTCACGCCGCGGCCGGCGAAGATGTCGGCGATCTTGCCGATGCCGAGCACGTCGATGCCGCGCGCCACGAGCGCGTCGAGCACCGTCGGCTCGGGGGGCGGCATGGAGAAGTCGCGCCGATCGTAGGTGCGCCGGAAGGAACCCGGCTCGCCGACGAAGGGCCGCGCGATCACGCGCCCGACGCCGTAGGGGTCGAGGATCTCGCGCGCGACGCTGCAGATCTCGTATAGGCGTTCGAGCCCGAAGTGTTCGGCGTGGGCGGCGACCTGGAAGACGCTGTCGGCGCTGGTGTAGACGATCGGCTGGCCAGTGGCGAGGTGCAGGGCGCCGAGCTCGTCCAGGATCTCGGTGCCCGAGGCGGGCTTGTTGCCGAGGATGCCCGGCAAGCCGGTGCGCGCGAGGAAGGGCTCGATGATCTGGGGCGGAAAGCCCTGCGGGAAGGTCGGGAAGGCCCGCAAGAGCGGACACCCCATCATCTCCCAGTGGCCGGTGGAGGTGTCCTTGCCCGGCGAACGTTCCGCGAGTCGGCCGAAGGCAGCCTCGGGGGCGGGCGAGGGCGCGACGCGCGTGACGCCCGCGATGTTGCCCAGGCCCAGGGCGGCGAGGTTCGGCACGTCGAGCCCGCCTGCGGCCTCGACCAGGTGGTCGAGGGTGTGGGCGCCGACGTCGCCGAAACGCTCGGCGTCGGGCAGGGCCCCGATCCCGAGGCTGTCGAGGACGACCAGGAAGACGCGGCGCATGGGGCCTCGAGCTACTTCTTCACGACCCCGTCGATCGTGCTCTGGATGCTGTTCACCATGTCGTCGACCCATTCCTCGCCGAAGTCGCGCTCGAGCAGGTCGCGCTCGGCGAACTCCCAGCGCCCGGTGCGGGGGTCGAAGTCGAACTGGTAGTCGTGCTCGCTGCCGTCGTCCTCGGTGACCATCACCAGGACGATGTGGTTGGGGGCGTCGAGCTCCACGCGGAAGTCGGCCATGGGGTCGGAGGGGCTCTAGGGGGGGCGGGGGAGGCCGGGACGGAACTTTGACGGCGCCCTGGCGGCCCGGCGGACGAAGGGACGCCTAGGATACAGGCTCCGCCCCCCGGCCCCCCGGCCTTACCCTGGACGCCGGGGCCGCGCGAGCGCGCCTTCGACCCATGGAGAGCACCCGCAGCCGCCCCGCGACCCCCGCGGCCGTCGCAACCCTCCCCGCGCCCCCGCGGCCGGCGCGCTCCGTCGGCCCGCGCTCGAGCGCGGGGACCCTACTTCTGGCCCTGGTGGCGCTCCTGGTCAGCGGTTGCTCGAGCTGGCAGGTCCTCGAGCGCCACCCCGGCTGGACTCTGCACGCGCGCCCCGGCAACCCGGTCGACGCCGACGCCTTCCGGGCGGCGGTCGAGCCGGCCCTGGTCGCGGCCGAGGAGTTGCTCGGCCCCTTCCAGCGCGACGTGCGCATCCACGCCTGGGAGGGCGGCGTCGACATGCGCAGCGGCAATCGCGGCCAGATCGTGGTCGGCGAGGCCGCCATCCACGACGTCCCCGGCATCGGCCCGGCCAAGGTGCAGGCCTTCCACGCGCGCTCGCCGGGGGGGCTGTTCGGCCGCTCGGGGGTCTTCGTGGGCGTCGCCGACGCGGGCACGATCCTGCACGAGCTGGTGCACGCACACTTCGAGCAGCACCGCCTGAACCTGCCCCTGTGGTTCGAGGAGGGCGTCGCGACGTTCCTGGGCGACGGCATCCTGCACGGCGGCCGTTGGAGGGTGGACGGGCTGGTCTGCTGGCCCTGGCGCGAGCTCGCGGGGCGCGAGTTCGGCGACGCGGAGCTCGCGCGCCTGCTCGCCATCCGCGCCGAACACGACCACAGCGTGCCCGAGAACGTGCTGGTGCACTTCGTCGGCTGGGCGATCGTGTTCGACTTGGCGCGCGAGAGCGGATCGCTCGAGTGGCGCGACTGGCTCGAGCTCTTCCGCGCCGCCCCCGACCCCCTGGCCGAGGCCCGACGGCGCCTGGCGCGCACGCTGGACGAACGCACGCCCCTCGAATGGCTCGAGCGGCTCGCCGATCCCGATCCCTCGGTGCGCCTGGCCGCCGCCAAGGGCACGTGGAAGCTGCGTTCGCGCGCCGTCGTCGGCCGTCTGACCGAGGCCCTGCGCCGCGAGGACGACCCCGAGGTGCGCGTGGGCCTGGCCGTCAACGCCCTCGCCACGGCCGGCGAGATGCGCCTGGGTTGGCGTCTCGAACGCCAACTGTGGCCCCACGTCCTCGCCGCCCTGCGCGACGCCGAGCTCGCCGATCCGACCGAACGCGCCGCCGCCCGCGCCCTGCACGCCGCCTACTCGCGTTTCGACGGCTCCCGCGGCACGCGCGAACCCCTCGCCGCCCTGGCCCGCTTCTGGCAGGAGTGAGGCCAACGCACGCGGTGGGACGCCACCACCGTGCCGCGGTGCCCGCCCGTGCAATTGCTCATTCACGGGACAAACGGTGCGGTGAGCGGCCAGCCCCCGCGCGGAAGAACCAGGCCTTGGTCGCCTCGGCGCACAGCGCGTAGGCGGCCACGATTCCCAGTGCGCAGGCCACGAGCCGGGCGGGCATGGGCTGAAAGCCGAGGGCCGTCGAGAACGGACCGAGATAGGGCAGGACGAGAGCCGCCGCACCCACCGCGATGGAACTCCACAGCAGGAGCCGACCCGGACGGCTGCCGAACATCGATCCCTCGGTGCGCAGCACCAGCACCACCGCCAGCTCGGTGAGCAGCGAGATCACGAACCATGTGGTCTGGAACAGGGTCTCGCCGACCCGGAAAACCAGCAGGAGCAGCGCGAAGCTCAAGAGGTCGAAGACCGTGCTCTGCAGGCCGAACACGACCATGAAGCGTCGCACGTCGTGGATGCGCCAGCGTTGGGCGCGCTCCAGGCGTCCGGGATCCACGTTGTCGGTCGAGATGAAGACTGAGGGGATGTCCGAGAGGAAGTTGTTGAGCAGGATCTGCTTGGCGGCCAGGGGCAGGAAGGGCAGCACGGGAGTGGCGATGGCCATGCTGAGCATGTTCCCGAAGTTGGCGCTGGTCGTGATGCCGATGTACTTCAACGTGTTCGCGAAGGTGCGTCGGCCGCCGATCAAGCCCTCGCGCAGGACGTCGAGGTCGGGCGCCAGCAGCACCACGTCGGCGCTCTCGCGGGCCACATCCACGGCGGTGTCGACGGAGATGCCCACGTCGGCCGCGTGCAGGGCCGGCGCGTCGTTGATGCCGTCGCCGAGGTAGCCGACGACGTGGCCGCGGGCCTGGAGCGCGCGCACGATGCGCTCCTTCTGCTGGGGGTCGACCTCCACGAAGAGCTGGGTCTCCTCGGCGCGCTGCCAGAGGGCCTCGTCTCGCATCTCGGCCAGTTCGGCCCCCGTCAGCAACGCCCCGGGGTCGAGTCCGACCGCTCGCCCCAGATGCGCGGCGACGTGACGGTTGTCGCCCGTGATGACCTTGACGCTCACGCCGAGTGACCTCAACTCGGATAGCGTTCGCGACGCGAACTCCTTGGGGGGATCGTCGAAGAGCAGAAGCCCATCGAAGGTCATCTGCTGTTCGTCCTCGCGCGTGTAGGCCGTACGGGCCGAGAGCCGCCGTGTGGCCAGCCCCAGGACGCGGAAGCCCTGCTCGCCACGCTCGCGAAGGAACCGCTCCAAGCGTCCACGCGCCTCGTCGTCGAGTTCGACCTCGGATCCCCCGCTGGAGAGGCGGGTGCAGATCTCGAGCACCTGCGCCAGGGCACCCTTGGTAACGATCGTGCAGGTCGTCGGGTCGTCTTCCTCGGCGAGCACGACGGTCAGGCGGCGGCGCAAGAAGTCGTAGGGGATCTCGTCGCGCTTGACGTAGCCCGTGGTGGAGAGCCCGGAACGCTCGCCCGCGGCCACGAGGGCCTCGTCGAGGGGATTCGCGATGCCCGTCTCGAAGGCGGCGTTCAAGTACGCGAGCCGGAGTACCTCGGACGAGTGCTCTCCTTGCGGGTCCAGGGCTCCTGCCAACTCGACCGTGCCGCGGGTCAAGGTGCCCGTCTTGTCGGTGCACAGGACGTCCATGGCGCCCATGTCCTCGAGAGCCTCGAGGCGGGCGACGATCACGCCGCGGCGCGCCAGATCGCGGGCGCCCCGCGAGAGGGTCACGCTCACGATGGCCGGCAGGAGCTCCGGGGAGAGCCCGACGCACAGGGCCATCGCGAACAAGAGCGACTCGAGCAGGGGACGGTCGCGCACCTGATTGATGGCCAGCACGAAAATGGCCATCACGAACATCACGCGCATCAGCAGGTAGCCGAACTGGCGCAGGCCATGCGCGAACTCGGGCTCCGGGGCGTTCCCCGCAAGGCTGTGCGCGACCTCCCCCAGCAGGGTCCGGCGGCCCGTTTCGACGATCAAGACGTCCGCGGTGCCGCTGCGTACCGAGGTGCCCATGAACACCGCGTTGGTGCGCGCAGAGACGGGCGCCGTCGCCGGGACGGTTCCTGGCCGCTTCTCGACGGGAAACGACTCACCCGTCAGGCTCGACTCGGTGACCAGGAAGTCCTTCGCGGCGAGTACGACCCCATCGCCCGGAACGAGGTTCCCGGCCGCCAGCCGGATGACGTCCCCGGGTACCAACTCGGACGCGAGCAGCGTGCAGGGACGGCCGTCCCGCACGACCCGCACGGTCAAGGCAAGGCGTTTGCGCAACTCGGCCACGGCGCGGGAAGCACGGTGCTCTTGGAAGAACCCCAGCAGGGCGCTCCCGAGCACGATGACGAACACCATCGTCGAGTCGATCCACTCTCCGACGACGAGCGAGAGCGTGGCGCCAAGCACCAAGATCAGGATCAGCGGGCTCCGGATCTGGCGCAGGAAGAGCCGCAGGGTGGATATGCGCCCATCCTCCTCGACGGTGTTGGGTCCCACCGCGGCCCGTCGTGCCGCGGCAGCCCCCGTGGAGAGTCCGTCCGGTCCGCTCGCGAGCTCCGCGAACAGGTCGGACACTTCGAGGGACCAATAGGCCTTCGCTGTCGATCGCATGGGATCAGGTCAGCCTGGACGCGTCGGTTGGCCCCCGCCCTCACCTCATCTCGTCCGGACGGCGCGTGAGGGCGAAGTAGACGACGTAGAACCAGGCCAAGACCCCGGCCAGGATCGCCCAGAGGATCGAGCGATTGCGGTGCCAGGAGCAGACGACGGCAAGCGCCGACCCCAGGCCTATCCCCGAGTGCGTCAAGGCATCCGTCGTATCGCGCGTCAACAGGGCGAGGGATTGGGCGGAGTCCATCCACCCAGTCTAGCGGCCGGGGCCGCCGACCACTCAGTCGCGGCCGTCGGGGTGGCACTGGTAGCAGGAGAGACTCTGCCAGACGTAGCCGTTCACGTCGTCGTGCTCGTCGTCCATCTCGGACTGGCGATGCTCGTGGCAGTGGGTGCAGGAGAAGGAGCTGAAGTTGCGTGGGACCAGGTGACAGTCCTGGCAAGCGAATCCGGAGTGGCGGCCGGAGGTGATCGGGAAACGGTGGTCGAAGCGCGCGCGGCGCCAGGTGTGCGGGGTGTGGCAGCTCTGGCAGGAGGTCGGGAAGCCGACCGCGGCGTGGTCGGGACTCGTCGTCGATTGATAGTCGGAGAGGTGGCAGGCGATGCAGTCGGTCTGGGCGCGGCTGAAGTTGCCCACCTGAGCGCCGGGGTGGCAACTCCAGCAGGCCGTCGTCGCGTGGGCGCCGATCAGCGGGAAGCGGGTGCGTTCGTGGAGCGCGATCTGGCCCTCGGGGCGCCAAGTGCGCTGGTCGTGGCAGGCGAGGCAATCGCCGCCGAGCTGCCCGCGGTGCGGGTCCTCGTGGCAACCCGCGCAGCCGCGCACGGCGAAGAGCTGCACCGGGCCGCGATCGTTGTGGCAGCGCAGGCACTGCGCGTCGGCGTGGGCGCCCTCGAGGGCGAAGCCCGTCTCGCCGGCGTGGTCGAAATGGAAGTCGGCCCGCAGGGTCGCCCAGTCCGCCTCCGCCAGGTGGCACAGCCCGCAATCGGCGGGGAAGGTCGCGTGGGGCACGACCGGGCCGCGATCCGTCCACCAACCGTGCACGGGCGAGGCTCCCTCGCGGCGCGAGCTCACGCAGGCGAGCAGACCGAAGATCAGGGCCGCGGCCAGCGCCAGGGTCTGGGGTCGGGTAAAGCGCGGGGATGTGGAGAGCTGCATGGGGGCTCCGGTCAGAATCGCCGCGTGAGGAACAGGCCCAGGGCGAAGCCCTCCTGGTCGTCGCCGAAGCGGTAGTCGCCATCCAGGGCCAGCGACCAGTCCGCGTCGAAGTCGCGGTCGAGCCCGGCGCGCACGAGGTGCTGTAACTCGGCGTCGCCGAAGTCGAAGTCGCCGGCGTTGTCGAAGAGAGCGGCCTCGTAGCCCAGGCGCCAGCCGCTGCGCGGGCCGCGCTCGCGCAGGGCGAGACGCGCGCCGTAGACCTCGACGAACTTGGCGTCGTTGGCGAAGAGCGCCAGGGCCAGCTCGCGGTAGCGCGGTCCGCTCCCGCCGCGGGCGATCTCGACCTCGCCGCCCATGCCGCTCTGGTCCTGGTCCTCCCACAGATCGCCCCGCACGCGCAGGCGCATCCGCTCGGAGAGGCGCGTGTAGGCGTGGGCACCGAGGCGCGTGACCTCGGCGTCGGACAGGTCGGCCAGCGAGGGTTCGGGGAACTCGTCGCGTTCGATCTCGGGCCAACGCACGTGGGTGGCCGAGAGGCCGAAGCCGCGCTCCCCCGAGAAGCGCCAGTTGGCGGCGAAGTGCGCTTCGCTGAGCTCGGGGCCGGTGTCCTTGGACGCGCTGCCCGAGCCATACAGGTCGACCCACGCGCTCCCGTGGAGCGCGAACACGCTGCCGGGCGACCAATCGAGAGATGCGAGCAAGAGATCGCGATCCGCGTCGCCGCGGTGCCAGGTCTTCTGGAACGCCCCGGCGTAGCTGAGCTCGGCCCGCTCGCCCAGGAAGCCGCGGTAGAAGACGGCGGCCGAGAGGTCGTCGCCGGTGTCGAGTTCGGCGAACGGCTCGGGCAGGAAGCCCACGCTCGCGCCGAGCCGATCGCCGCTGGACAGGCGCTGCACGACCTCGACGCCGTCGATGCGGCCCAGCTCGGGCAGCTCCCCGTGTTGGAAGCGGCCGATGGAGAGCGCCCGCGCTTCGTCGCGCGTGCCGCCGACGCGGTAGGCGAGCCGGTCGATGCGCAGGCGCGTGCGATCCTCGGTTCCTTCGTCCAGCTCGGTGCGGCGCCCGAAGACCTCGACCCGCGCGTCGAGCCATCCGCCGCGACCGAAGGGGTTGGTGAGCGTCGCGTCGAAGCCCGTGCGCGCGAGCCAGGCATCCTGGCCGCCGTCCTCGCGGTCGGAGAAGAAGTCGAAGCCGACGAAGGCGCGCCCGCGCAGGGTCCGCGGCCGGTCGGCGGGCGGCGTGTGGGCCGCCGGTCCGAGCAGGGGCCGCGTGGGGTCGAAGGCTTCGGCGGGGTGCCGCCAGACGATCTCGGAGTCCGTCTCGACCGTGCTGGGGCGCGCAGCGGGGACGAGCACGTCGCCCAGGTCCCCCACCGCCAGGCCGCCCGCTTCGCCCAACAACGTGGCGCGCGAGCTGGCGCGGGTGACGAGCGTCAGCTCGGCCTCGAGCGGGGTGCGCCCCGCCGGGCGCAGCGTGACGCGGTCGCCCACGGCCAGCCGTGCGTCGGCCCCGCGATCGAGGTAGACGAGCTCGCCGAGCACCGCCGTGACGCGCACCTCGACGCGCTCCAGACGCGGCCCGTCCTGCGCGTGCGACGTGGCGCACAGACTCAGGAACGCGGCGCACGTCCAGGCCAGGCTTCGCAGGCTGCGCACCTTCATCGATCGTCCCCTCCCCGTCCGCGGCCCCGGCCCCGGCCCCGGCCCCGGTCGTCGTCGTCGTCGTCGTCGTCGAAGAGATCCTCGACGCGCACGCGCCGGTCGTGGCAGTCCTGGCAGCTCGTGCCCAGGGGCCGGAAACGAACCACGCGGCGGCCGTCGACGGTGGGGCTCGGCACGTGGCAGTCCTGGCAGGCCGCGCGGGCATGGGCGCCGACCAGCGGGAAGCCGGTGCGCGAGTGGTCGAAGGCGCGAATGCGGAAGTCGGGGCCGTCGGGAGCGTGGCACTGCGCGCAGCCGTTGGGGCCGCGGGCCGCGAACTGGCCGGCGTGCACGTCGACGTGGCAGTCGGTGCAGGCGCGGCCTGGAGCGCGCCCGAAGCGCCGGCCGGCGGCGTCGGCCGCGGGACTGGGTACGTGGCAGGCGACGCAGGCCGCGCGGGCGTGCTTGCCGACCAGCTCGAAGCCGGTCCAGAGCGCGTGATCGAAGACCTGTGCGTCGTGCTCGGCGAAGGTGCTCGGCGCGTGGCAACGCGCGCAGTCCTCGCGGCCCTGCACGACTCGGGGCAGGTGCGGGAGGTCGAAGGCGCCGGCGTGCGCGTCGGCGTGGCAGGTCGAGCAACGCTGCACGGGCCCGACGAAGGCCTCGGCCACGCGACCGAAGGTGCGGCCCAGGGCGTCGGGCGATTCGCTGCGCGCATGGCAGCTCTCGCAGGCCGCGGCGGCGTGCGAGAGCTCGAGCGCGAAGCCCGTCCAGCGTCCGTGATCGAAGGTCCCCCGCGGCACGTCGGCGAAGGCCGTCGGCCGGTGGCAGGTGGCGCAGTCGTCCCCGCCCGGCAGGGCGGCGAAACGGCCGTCGTGGGCGTCGGCGTGGCAGGCCGCGCAGGCCGAGGGCGTACCTTGGAACACGCGCGGTCCGGGAGCTTCGAGGGGCATGAGGTGGCACTCGGAGCAAGCGCTGCGCCGGTGGCTCCCGACGAGTGGGAACGCCGTGGCCGCGTGCTCGGCGATCCCGAAGCTCGGCGGGACGAAGTGCGTGCGCTCATGACAGGCGAGACATCCCTGCCCCGCCCGCGCCGGCAGGAAGGTGCCCGCCTCGAACTGGCCGCCGTGGGGATCGGCGTGGCAGGCGGCGCAGTCGGTCGCCGCGCGGCCCGGAAACCGCGCGGCGTAGTCGGGGAAGGCCCCGGCGGCGGGCGGGTCCGTCTGGATCCTGGACGCGGCGTCCGGCTCCTGGACGCCGGCCAGCGTCCGGGCCAGGGTCAGGGCCGGGCCTTCGTGGGAGTGGCAGAGGTTGCACGAGAGGCCCGCGTGGGGCGGGTCGAGGGGAAAGCCGGTGGCCGCGTGCAGCGCGGGGTCGAAGCGCGAACGCGCGGGCTCGAAGCCGCCGTGCTGCGCGTCGTGGCACAGGGCGCAGCTCGCGCCCGCCGACGTGCGGCGCTCGCGGGCCGACGCGGCGAGGAAGGGCTCGCTGTGGGGGCTCGCGTGGCAGGAGCCGCAGTTCCGCGCCGGCGGACGGCGGCCGGGGCTCGCCAGGCGTTCGAAGTCGTAGGGCGTGCCGCGTTCGTGGCAGGCGCTGCAGGCGAGGTTCGCGTGGGCGCCGGAGAGCGGGAAGGCGGAGTGCTCGAAGGCCGCGGCCTCGGCGAAGGGGCGGCTCTGGCCGTGGCAGCTCGCGCAGTCGGCGCCCAGGCGGCCCTGGTGGGGATCGACGTGGCACGACGTGCAGGCCGGGTCGAGGCCGAGGAAGCGCCGCTCGCCGACGGGCAGGGGCTCGAGGTCGGCGTTCGGGTGGCAAGCCTCGCAGGCGAGCTCGGCGTGGCGCCCGAGGAGCCCGAAGTCGAGGCCGGGGTGGTCGAAGTCCGCGCGTTCGGGGAATCCGGCCAGGGCGAAGGAGCGCTCGGTGATGGGCGGGATGGCGTCGCCGTGGTGCTCGACGTGGCAGCGTGCGCAGCGCTCGGCCTCGGCTCCGAGGGAGCCGTGCAAGCCCCGACCGCTCGCGATCTGCGCGCCGATCTCGGTGTGGCAGGCCGTGCAGGCCTGCGCCATCGAGGTCCCGCGTCCGCCGTGGCAGGCCGCGCAACCCGCGCGATCGGCGAGGGCTGGCTCGCGCGCGTGCACGCTGGTCAGCGGCCCGGGCGAAGCCTGGCCGACGTCGAAGCCGCCCAGGTCGACGTACACGAGCCACAGCACGAGGCCGAGCGACACGAGGGCCAGCCACAGGCGCGGATCTCGCAGCTTCACCGGCTGCCCCCGAGGAACGGCAACTCGGCGAAGCGCAACGCGGTCACCACGTGGGCGAGCACGAGCAAGACCATCAGCAGCGCGACCCAGCGGTGCAGGTATCGCCAGGTAGCCAGTAGGCCGCGCAGGTCCTCGTAGTGGGCCGCCATCCAGGCTTCACGATACGCCCTGCGGGCGAGGGAGAGCAGCTCGCGCACCTGCTCCGGCGCAAGGCTCTCCTCACGCGCCTCGCGCCCCAGCTCGTGCAACGCCGCGCGCAACCGACGCTGCCCGGTCAGCAGGGCGACGACGCGCCTCGGGAAGGAGCGCCGCCAGCGTTCGGCGGAGGCCAGCTCGCTCACGCGCTCGCGCGCGCGCTGCCCGAAGGAGCCGCTGGTCGCGTCCCACTCGGTGGAGAGCGCGGCCAGTCGCCCGCGCACCTCGTCCAGGAGCAGCTCGCGCCCGTTCGCGGCCCGCGGGACGAAGGCGTACAGGTAACGCCCGATCGCGCCGGTCGCGACCAGCACCGCCAGCCCGACCAGGGCGTGGCCGCCGACCGTCTCGCGCGGGGCGAGGGCCGAGTGCAGGATCGCTAGGATCAACGCTCCGAGCCCCGTGGCCACGTGGACGCTCATCCAGGTCCGCAGGTCGCCCAGGCGCAGCGGAACCCGCGGAGAACGGCGCAACAGGTAGGTCAGGTTGGTGAGCACGCACAGCGCGGCGAGCGACCCGAAGGCCAATCCAACCGCGCCGGAGGGCCGCAGCACGTCGTGGAGGGCCGCGTCGTAGCGCTCCTCGAGCGGCAGACGGTAGTAGTCGCCGAAGGCGTACACGAAGCCCAGGGCGCAGAGGGCCAGCACGAGCGCCGCTCCCAGGCCCGCGAGCAGGCCGTCGTTGCGTCCGGCGTCCGCGCCCGAGGCCGGCCGGTCGGCCGGATCGAACGATACGCCCGCGGCCTCGAGGAGCTGCATGGGCGGAGTGCCGCCGGCGAACACGAACACCTCGTCGTTCGCGAGCTCGACCAGCTCGATCGAATCGCCCCCCTTCTTGCGCAGGCGCACCGAGTCGGGGCGGATCTCCTCGACCTCGCTCTCGAACAACACCTCCAACGATCGTTCGGCGATCGCGGCGCGAACGCGCAGCTCGTTGCGCGCCTTGAGCCGGAAGAAGTCGTGCTTGCGATAGGAGAGCGAGACCCGGTTGCCGGGTTGCTCCGCCAGTCCCAACGCGGCCTCGACCGCGCTGTCGCCGCCACCCACGACGAGGATGCGGCGCTCGGTGTAGCTCTGCGCGTCGAGAAGCGAGTAGGCGACCTTCGGCAGGTCCTCGCCCGGCACCTCCATCTTGCGCGGCGTGCCGCGCCGTCCGACGGCGAGACACACGTTGCGGGCGCGGAAACGCCCGGTCCGGGTGCGCACCTCGAAGTCTCCGCCCGGGAGCGGCTCGAGCGCCGTGAACTCCTGGCCCGGCTGCACGGAGAGCCCGTGGCGTTGCACCACGTCTTCCCACAGCGCCATCAGCTCCTCCTTGCTGTAGCTCGTGCGCGAGAGGCGCCCGTGCAGCGGCAGCTCGACCGGTTGGGTCATGACCAACTTGCGTCGCGGGTACTTCGCCACCGTGCCGCCCAGGGTGTCCTGCTCGAGCACGAGCACGTCGAGCCCCCTGCGGCGCGCCTCGAGTGCGCAGGCGATCCCGGCCGGTCCGGCGCCGACGATCACGAGGTCGTGCGCCCGCCCATCCCCGCCCTCGCGAGCCTCACTCAGGCGCGTCGCGACCGCGTCGGCGACGGCGGTGCCGTGCGCGATGGCGGTGCGGATCAGGGCGTGACCGGTCACCTCGCCGGCGAGGAAGAGCCCGGGGCGCCCGGGCACCTCGAAGGCCTCGGTGAGGGCCGGGATGTCGCGCCGGCTCGAGATGTCACCGAGGGTCAGCGCGATGGCGCCCACCGGACACTCCTGCGCGCAGCGCCCGTGGCCGACGCAGCGCGCGCCGTGCACGACCTGGGCCTGGCCGTAGAGGATCTCGAGCACGCCATCCTCGGGACAGGCCGCGACGCAGATGCCGCAGCCGATGCAGCGCGCCAGGTCGATCGCCGGGTACTGCAGGCGTGCCTCGTGGCTGCCGCGCGCGCGCGCCACTTGGCGCTCGCCCAGCGAACGCTCCAGCCGTCCCAGCTCCGCTCGCCGCGCCAGCAACGACGTGACGACGAGCGCCAGCACGAGCGCGATGCCCCCGAGCAGAACGATGGTCATGGGCGCTTCGGACGCGCGCCGGGCAAGGGCGAGCCGGGGGTTTGGGATCTCGGATCCATGGGGGGGGCGGCGCCAGCAGCCTGACCTGTGGCCGGAAGGAAGGGAATGCGCTCGGGGACCCGGATGCGTCCGGAGGGGGGGCGCGACCCCCGTTCGGGGCGCGTGGGGACGCGCGCTCGCGAGCCGCGTGCCAGGCGCGCGGGACCCGACCCGGGCCCCGGCCACGCGCCGCGGCGGACGGGCGCGCCGCCGCACGGATCCGAGGGCCCGCTCGGCGGTGGGGCGACGCGCACCGGCTCCGTATACTCCCCGCCTCTCTTCCCCGGCACCCGGAACCGAGCGCGATGCAGACCTTGGCCAAGCCCAGCTACGAGAGCCTCTCCACCCACTTCGGCCACTGGCAGAAGATCGGCGACCTGATCGACCAGTGCATCGACCTGATGCTCAACCTTCGCCAGAGCGGGCACCCCGGCGGGTCGCGCTCGAAGGTGCCGATCCTGGTGGCGAGCACGCTCGGCGCCGGCATGCGCTGGGACATCCGGCACCCGGAGAAACGCTTCGGAGATCGATTCGTGCTCGTCGCGGGGCACTGCTGCCCGGCGGTGTACGCGATGCTCGCGGTCTACAACGAGGCGCTGCGCATCCGGCATCGACAGACCGGCGATCCGCGCTACCTCGTGCCGAACGCCGCCAAGCGCCAGCTCGTGTGGGAGGACCTCCTGTGGCTGCGCCACAACGGCCACCTGCCCGGGCACGCCGAGATGGAGGGCAAGACGCTCTTCTTCAAGTGGAACACCGGCCCCTCGGGCCATGGCATGCCGCCGGCGGTCGGCGAGGCGCTGGCGCTCAAGCACGCGGGTGCCGGCGAGGTGAAGGTCTTCGCCATGGAGGGCGAGGGCGGGCACACCGCGGGAGCGCACCACGAGTCGAAGAACTCGGCCTACGGGCTGGGTCTCGACAACCTGGTCGTGCTCTTCGACTGGAACGACCACGGGATCGACTCCTTCGCCAACTCCGAGGTCGTGTTCGGTGACCCCAAGCTGTGGTACGAGGCCCACGGGTGGCGCACCGCCGGCAGCGAGAGCGGCGAGGACTACGGCGCGATCACCCGCGCCCTGCTCGAGGTCGTGCACGACGAGGCGACCGACGGCCGGCCCGGATGCGCCTGGTTCAAGACCCGCAAGGGTCGCGGGTACCACAAGTTCGACTTCGAGTCCCACGGCGCGGCGCACAAGCGCAACTCGGACCTCTTCTGGCGCTGCCGCAAGGACTTCCAGGAGCGCTACGGGGCCCAATTCGCCGGCTTCGGCGACACCACCGACCCGGGCGAGGAGGCCTGCCGCGAGCAGACGCGCGGCTGGTTCGAAACCGTCTTCGGCGTGCTGCGCGACGACGCGGCGCTGGTCGAGTACCTGGCCGACACGCTGGTCGAGCTGGGCGATTCGGTGCCCGAGCACATCGAGAGCTTCCGCCTCGAGCGCGGTGACAACCTGCACGCCGACCGCTCGTGGCTGGCGCTCGACAAGCTGCCCGAGAAGCTCTTCGCCAAGCCCGGTGAGAAGCAGCCCAACCGCGCGGGTTTCGCTTCCTTCGCGGCTTGGGTGAACGCCCTCTCGCGCGAGCGCAGCGGCCGGCCGTTGGTGCTGGCCTGCTCGGCGGACCTTGCCGACTCGACGAACATCTCGGGTTTCGCCAAGGACTTCGGCGACTCGAAGGGCTTCGGCTGGTACGACCGCCGGTCGAACCCCGGCGGCTCCCTCCTTCCTCAGCAGATCACCGAGTTCACCAACGCGGGCCTCAGCGTCGGCCTGGCCTCGGTCAACCTCTCCGCCGATCCCGAGCAAGAGTTCCTCGGCTACTGGGGAGCGTGCTCGACCTACGGCTCGTTCTCGTACCTCAAGTACGGACCGATCCGCCTGTTCAGCCAGCTCGCGCAGGACTGCGAGCTGAAGGTCGGCAAGATGATCTGGATCGCGGGCCACTCGGGCCCCGAGACGGCCGAGGACAGCCGCACGCACTTCGGCGTCTTCGCGCCCGGCGTGACCCAGCTCTTCCCCGACGGGCACGTGATCAACCTGCACCCCTGGGAGCACAACGAGGTCGCGCCCTGCCTGGCGGCCGCCCTCGCCACCGACGTGCCCATCATCGCCCTGCACCTGACTCGGCCGGCGGTCACGATCCCCGACCGCAGGGCGCTCGGCGTACCCAGCCACTTCGAGGCCGCCCGCGGCGCCTACGTGATCCGCCAGTACGATCCGAAACGCCCGAAGGAAGGCGTCCTGATCGTGCAGGGCACGAGCACGACGGAGTCGATCTTCGAGCTCCTCCCGCTGTTCGAGTCGGGAAAGGGGCCCAACGTGAAGATCGTCGCGGCGGTCTCCTGGGAACTCTTCCGCCTGCAGGATCGCGCCTACCAGGACCAGGTGCTGCCGCGCCCCGACTGGCTCGACTCGACCGTCATCACCAACGGCGCGCGGCGCTTGATGCACGACTGGCTGCCCCACAAGGTGGCCGAGCACTACGCCATGAGCAGCGACTGGGACGACCGTTGGCGCACGGGCGGCAGCGTGGCCGAGCTCAAGCGCGAGGCGCGCATCGACCCCGACTCCCTGCTCGAAGGCATCAAGCGCTTCGCGGCCGACCGCGAGCAGCGGCTGCGGCTGCTCGGGCACCCGGGCTGACCCGGGTCAGCGCGTCCGGCCGCGGCGCAGGCCGTAGCCGGAGGCGGACAGGTCGACCAGGAGCGCGATCACCACCAGCACGAAGTGGAGGCCGCTCACCGAGCCCGCCTCGTTGAGGGCGTAGGCGTAGGCCAGCGTCGTCGTCGGCAGGAACAGGAAGCCGAGCACCGGCCAGAGCGCCGTCTCGTAGGCTCGCCCGAGGTAGCCGCTGAAGAGGAACACGAGGACGAGCACCAGGCGCGGAGCGGCGAGGGCCAAGCATCCAAGCAGGAAGGGCATGCCGCCAAGCCTCGCCCGCGGGCCTTCCGGAGACAACCCCGGCCCGGCGGATCCCCTGGGCCGTCGCTCGGGAGCCCCCCGACGCCTGCCCTCGCCGCGCGCCGACCCGTAGACTCTGGGGCCCTCACCATGCCGCTCAAGGCCCGACAGACCCTCGGCAAGTTCCGCATCGTGCGCCGCCTGGCGACCGGCGGCTTCGCCGAGGTCTACCACGCCATCGACACCATCGAGGGCATCCCGGTCGCGCTCAAGGTGCCGCGCACGCAGATCGTCTCGAGCCGGACGATGGAGGACTTCAAGAAAGAAGTCCGCCTGATGGCGTCCCTCGACCACCCCAACATCCTGCCGATCAAGACGGCGCTGCACGTCGACGGCCACTTCCTGCTCGTGCAGCCCCTGGGCGAGGAGAGCCTCGAGGACCGCCTGCAGCGACGTCTGGCCGTGCGGCGCGTCGTCGAGTACGGGCGCCAGATGCTCGAGGCGCTGGCCTTCGCGCATCGCCGCCGCATCATCCACTGCGACCTCAAGCCCGACAACCTGATCCTGTTCCCGGGCGACCGCCTGCGCCTGACCGACTTCGGCATCGCGCGCATCGCCTGGCGCACGATGCGCGCCTCGGGATCGGGGACCCTGGGCTACCAGGCACCCGAGCAGGCATTCGGGCGCCCCTCGCCGCGGTCCGACGTCTTCGCCGCGGGCCTGATCCTGGTACGCATGATGACCGGCGCGCTGCCCGAGTGGCCCTTCGAGTGGCCGCCCGTGGGCCTGGAGCGCGCGCGGCGCAAGTTCCACCCGGACCTGATCGAGCTCGCGCGGCGCGCGATCGAGGTCGACCACCGCAAGCGCTACCAGGATGCCGAGCAGATGCTCGCGGCCTTCCAGCGCGTGCAGTCACGCGCTCTGCTGCCGACGGCGACCCGCCGCAAGCGCACCGCGAAGTCCGGCGGCACGGACTGGCGCACGGTGCGCTGGAAGCAGTTCCGGCGCGATTTCGGCCGTAGCCTGGAAGCACGTCACGAGTGCGGCACGTGCAAGGGACCGGTGTCGGAAGCCATGGCCTTCTGCCCCTGGTGCAACCGGCGCCGCAAGCGGCACGAGGGCGCGGTTCGCCTGACCCAGCGCTGCCCGCGTTGCCGTCGCGGGCTGCGGGCCGACTGGCGCTTCTGCCCCTACTGCTACGGAGGGTCCGTCGGGCCCCACTCGGAGCGGCAGAGCTCGGACCCGCGCTACGAGAAGCGCTGCCGGAATCGGGCCTGCGAGCGCAAGGAACAGCTCCCGTTCATGCGCTACTGCCCCTGGTGCCGACACAAGACCACCCACGAGTGGCGCCTGGCGGACAGCCCGGACCGCTGCCCGCGCTGCCACTGGGGGGTCGCCGCCGGCTACTGGGAGCACTGCGCCTGGTGCGGCTCCGGGTTGCCGCGGCGCAAGACGGGCCGGAACTGAGAGACCGAAAATGAAATCGAGCGGACCCGGAGCGGACCCAGAGCAGACCATCCAGACGGCCTCTCAGAACGTTCTTTTGGACGGCCGGCAAGCCGACCGTACCGAGAGTGCTCGAGTTCTTCTCACACTCTGAGCGCATGGACGCACACCTGTACTTGCAGGCCGACATGCAGGAGCCGCTCGAGGTGCGGCTGTCGAGCGGCACGGCCTGCGTCTTCTCGCGGCGCGCCCCGCTCAAGGAGATGCCCAACGCCGACGCGGCCGGGCTCTATGACCTGGGAGCGGCGGGGTTGGTGCTCGCCGTCGCGGACGGCGTCGGAGGTCACCGCGGCGCCGAACAAGCCTCGGCGATCACGCTCGAGACGTTGGCGCGCGAACTCGAGGCGGTGGAGCGCAACGGCACCGAGGTCCGCGAGGCCTTGCTCAACGCGGTCGAGGCCGCCAACCGCGCCGTCGTCGAGCTGGGCATCGGCGCGGGCACGACGTTGATCGCGGTCGAGGTCCGGGCCCAACGCATCCGCACCTACCACGTGGGCGACTCGCAGGCCTTGCTCGCGGGCCGGCGCGGCAAGCTCAAGCTCGTGACCAAGGCGCACTCCCCCATCGGATACGCGCTCGAGGCGGGCATCCTGGCCGAGGAGGAGGCTCTCCACCACGCCGAACGTCATCTACTCTCGAACATGATCGGCCTGGAGGCCATGCACATCGAGATGGGCTCGCCGCTCGAGCTGGCGCCGCTCGACACGCTGGTGCTCGGCAGCGACGGCCTGTTCGACAACCTGCGCCTGGAGGAGATCGTGCAGACCGTGCGCCTGGGCTCGGCGCCCCGCGCCGCCGCCGCGCTGGTCGCCGCCTGCCAGGCCCGCATGGACGAGGACGTGCCCGAACAACCCTCCAAGCCCGACGACCTGACCGCGGTCCTTTTCCGCCGTCACCCCACCGGCACGGGCCGCGGCCGAGCGCGTCCCACTACCGAGGAGACACCCACGACCACACCCGGTCCCCCCGAGTCATGAATCGCATCAAGCTCATCGCGCTGGCCGCGGCCGCGATCCTCGTCGTCATCGTCATCGCGCAGAACACCCAGGAGGTCCAGACCCACGTCCTGTGGATGCGGGTCAGCATGCCCCGCGCGGTGCTCCTGATCGTGTGCCTGCTGGTCGGCTTCGGATTGGGCGTGCTGTTCGGCGGCCGGCTGCGGAAGAAGCGCTGAAGCCGCGCCTCAGGCCGGCTTCCCGTCCTCGTCCGTGACGCGCAGGGGCGCCTCGGCCGAGCGTAGGTGCAGGTCGAGCTGGGGGAAGGCGATCTCGATCCCAGCCCCCCGGAAGGCGTCGTCGATTGCGGTGTGGATACCCGTCATGACTTCGCCCCAGCGGTCCATGCCGTCGATGAAGATCCGCACCTCGAAGTCGAGCGAGCTCGCGCCGAACTGGCGGAACACGACGTTCGGGGCGGGCTTCTCGAGCACGTAGGGCACCCCGCGCGCGGCCGCGTCGAGCAGCTCGCGCACGCGCCGCGTGTCGGATCCGTAGGCTACGCCCACGGGGACGACGATGCGGGTCACGGAGTCGGAGAGGGTCCAGTTGACGAAGTGGTTCGTGATGAACTCCTTGTTCGGGATCAGGAGCTCCTTGCGATTGAAGTCCGTGATCGTCGTCGCGCGCATGCTGATGCGGGTGACGCGCCCGTCGATGCCGTTGACCGTCACCGTGTCGCCGACCCGGATCGGCTGCTCGAACAGGATGATCAAACCCGACACGAAGTTGGCGAAGATCTCCTGCAGGCCGAAGGCGAGGCCGAAGGTGAGCGCGGCGGCGAGCCACTGGATCTCGCTCCAGCCGATGCCGATCGCGCCGAACATGGTCGAGAGCCCCAGGACCAGGATCAGGTACCGCGCCAGCGTCTGGAACGCATAGCGCGTGCCGGCATCGAGCTGCATGCGCTGGAAGAGGGTGAACTCGAACAGCCCGGGCAGGTTGCGGGCCGCGGCCAGGGTGACGAGCAGCACGATCAGCGCCAGTCCGAGGTCCGCCAGGGTCACTCCCGAGGCAGGCTCCTGGGCGGCTGATGCCGGCATCGGCAAGGTCCCACGCGGCAGCAGCGGGGGAGTCGCCGCGGAGGTCGACGCCGGTGGAACCTCCTGACCGTTGCGCGCATGCGGGATGGAAACCGAGTGGTCGATGCGCGCACGAGTCGGCTCGAGCACGGCGACGCGCGGCCAGACCTGGACCCGATCGAGGACGCGCAGGGCGGGCAGGACATCGCTCCAGATGAAGAACAGGCCCACGACCATTGCGAGCCCGAGCAAGCTGCGGAAGAGCTGCTGGGTCTGCGCGCTGATGGCGGGCAGGTTGAGCTCGGCCTCGGGCACGACCGCGGGGACCTCCGCGCCTTCCTCCTCCGCCCCGCGTGCCGCGATGGCATCCGCGCGGCGCTTCTTGGCCTGCTCGACCGCCAACCGGCGGCGCTCGACGAACAACCAGCGCAGCAGCAGGGCGTGCACGAGCACGACCACGAGCAACAGCCCGACGGTCCAGCCCAGGGACGTCCCCAGGCGCAGCGCGGTGTAGTAGTAGCCCGCCGCCGCCGAGAACCCGAGCGCCAACGGGGCGCCGACGCCCAGCACCTGCCAGAGCGCCCGCATGCGCGCGGGCCAACTGTCGGGATTGTGATCGTAGTAGGAGCCGAGCACCGGGCCCGCGGAACGCAGCATGCGCCGCGCGAACATGGCGACGAGCACGGCGCCGGAGACGGCGGTGATGCGGCCGAGCGAGTTGTGATGGTCGGGGTCCGAGGCGCGCAGGGCCCAGACGAGAACGACGATCGGGTACATCGCCGTCAGGAACCAGCGCAGGTTCCGGCGCAGCGAGGCCGTGGCCCGCTCGGGCCAGCGGAAGTGCTCCTCGGCGAGCCCGCCGCGCCGCGCGACCTGGGCGAAGACGTGCAGCGGGAACAGCAGCACCGCCGCTCGCCGCAGGCCGGTTCCGATGCCCACGGCCACCGCGGGAGCGTCGGTGGGCAAGGTGAGGATCCACCCCACGCTCCACATCGTGAGCGGAATCGTCGAGGCCAGCAGCAGGGTCAGCGCGAGACCGCGCAGGGTGTGCCAGAAGCTGTCGGTCGAGTAGCGCGCGACGAGCGTCCCGGTCGATCGCAGCCCGGCGAGCATGCGGCGCCGCAATCCCGTCAGGAGCATCACCGCGAGCGCCAGCGCCGCGATGCGCAGGGCGAACCGGGACCAGGTCGCCGCAACGGAGCGGAGCGCGGCGTTCCAGGCCACGGGGTCGAGCACGAAGGCGATCGCATCCAGCACCGCCCCGGGTTTGGGCAGGATCTCCGGGACGCTGCGGATCCAGAGGATGTTCTCCTCGATGTAGGCGCGGTACTCGGCGGTCACCGCCGCCAAGGAACGCGAGACGAACTCGAGCGCCTCGAGCACGTCGTAGAGATCCTTGTAGTCGTCCGCGAGACGCTCCACGAGCTCGTGCCGCGCGCTGACGAGCTGCAGCGCCGCGGCCTCGCGCACGGCCCGGTCCTCGGGCCCTGCGGCCGGCGGCAAGCCGACGAGCAGCACCGCGGCCTCTTCCTGCGCCGGCGGGAGCTCGGCGAGCTGATCCTCGAACAGCAAGGCCTGCAACTGGGCGTCCGAGAGCCGCGCACTCCGTCCGCGCGGACTCTGCTCGACGCGCTGCACGTCTCCCAGGCGCTCGTACTCCTCGCTGAGCAGACGCGCCATCGAGGGGATCAGGCCGACCGCCTCGAGCTTGGTGCGCAGGCTGGTGTAGCGCGCGATGCGTTGGGAGAGCAACGCGCGCGCCGCGTCGAGGTCGGCCTGGGCCGCCTCGATCTGCGCCAACGTGCTCGGGACCGGCCCGCCCTCGGCCCGCAGCGCGGCGAGGCGCTCGTTCTCGAGCGCGTAGGCGCGCAGCGGCGCCAGCTCGGCGGTCGCCTGGCGGCGCAGGCGTCGAGCCTCCTCCGACGCGCGCTCGGCGTCCGCGCGGCGCCGCTCGGCCTCGACGCGACGCCAATCGGCGAGGAGCTGCTCCGCCTCGACCACGCGGCGCTGCGCGCGTTCGCGGCGCAGCGGCAGGGTCTCGGAGCGTGCCTGGTAGCTCGCCAGCTCGCTGGTCACTTCCTCGACCCGCGCCCGCAGGCGTTCCCGTTCCGCGAGCAGGCGCTTGCGCCGCACCCGTTCCGCCAGGCCCGGCGGGTCGGCGGGGAGGGCGCCCAGCGTCTCGTCCACGGCCTCGAGCTCCTGGCGCGCCCGCGAGAGCTCCCCCGGCAGGGTGGCCCGCGCCTCGGCGCGTCGCTGGGAGTCGAGGACCAGCTCCTCGAGGGCCGCTCGGCGCGCGGCGAGCTCGGCCTCGGCCTGGGCCCGGAGCTGCTCGACCTCGGTGATCGTCGCGCCCTGGGGCAGCTCGGCGCGACTCTCGGCCGGCGGGCGGGCAAGCTCCTCGCCCAGGGCCGCCAACCGGTTGGGCGCGTCCTCGGTGAGGAGCACGAACTCGGCCGTCCGATCGATCGACGCCGCCGCGGTGCGCAGGTCGCGCTCGGCCGCATCGAGGGCCTCGAGGGCCTGGCGGCGAGCGTCCTCGTCGAGGCGCGGCCCCTCCTCGGCCGCGTCCGCCTCGATCTCCCGGCGCAGGGCCGAGAGCTCCTCGAGGGCGACCTGGGGTGCGCGGACCGCCGGAGGGGGCCCGGCGACCTGGGCGGCGGCCAAGGGGAGGCCCGACGGCGCGTTCCACGCTGCCAGCGCCAGGAGGAGCGCGAGGAACCGGTCGACTCGCGATGAACTGCGGCTCATGTTCGGGACCTTCGGCCGTGGCGCCCGGGCGGCAGACTGTACCAACCGGCGCTCGTCCTGAACCCGCGGCCCGCGCGCCGGTTGAGCCACCCGCGCAGACCCGTATCCTGCGGCCATGAGCCGCATCGCCGCCCTGCTCGCGCTCACCCTGTCCCTGGCCGCCTGCCGCGCCGCGCCGCCGGCCATGAAGAACTTCGAGCAGCCGCTCCCACCGGGGGCGCCGGCGCTCCTGCCGGTGCCGCAGCACGAGTGGCCCTCCTTCGCCCACCAGTGGTCGGCGCGCGCCGAGATCCTGCCCTCGCTCGAGCGTTCGCTCGAGTGGACGAAACGCGAGAGCTCCAAACGTTTCTTCCCGGTCGAGGGCATCACGCATGCGCGCGCTCTGGCGAGCCTCGAGCGCTTCCGCGAGCTGCTGCTCGAGGCGCGCACCGCCGCCGAGTTCGAGGACGCACTCCGCCGCGAGTTCAGCGTCTACCGCAGCGCGGGCTGGGACGGTCGCGGCGGCGGCGTGCTCTTCACCGCGTACTGCACGCCCATCATCGAGGGCAGCCTGTCGGCGGGCGGCCCCTATCGGTACCCGCTGTACGGCTTGCCCGAGGACCTCGAGAAGGGTCCGGGCGGTGAGATCCTCGGCCAACGCACGCCCTTCGGACTGCGGCCCTATCCCACGCGGCAGGTGATCGAGGCCAGCTCGATGCTCGCCGGCCAGGGACTCGAGCTGATCTGGTTCCGCTCGGCCCTCGACGCGTTCATCGCGCACGTCAACGGCTCGGCCTTCGTGCGGCTGCCCGACGGGTCGATGGCGCGTTTCGGCTACGCCGGCAACAACGGACACGAGTACACCTCGCTGGCGCGCGAGCTCGTCGCCGACGGCCGGCTGGGGCCGGGCGAGTCGAACCTCGCCGGGATCCGCGCCTGGGCCCGACGACACCCCGAGGAGGTCCAGCGCTACCTCGACCGCAACCCGCGCTACGTCTTCTTCACGCCGATCGAAGGCATGCCGCGCGGCAGCCTCAACCTCGAGGTGACGCCCGGCCGCACGCTCGCCACGGACAAGTCGATCTTCCCGCGCGGGGCGCTGACCTACGTCGAGACCCACGTGCCCGGAGCGACCTTCACCGACGGGGACCAGGTGCGCGCCTTCCTGCTCGACCAGGACACGGGCGGCGGCATCCGCACCGCGGGTCGCGCGGACATCTACCTCGGTATCGGCGACGACGCCGAGCGCCAGGCGGGCTACACGCGCGTCGAGGGGCAGCTCTACTACCTGTTCCTGTCGGGTAGCGCGGCCCAGGCGACCCCGAGGACGTGAGCGTGGAGGGGCCCGGGCCCGGTGGGGCGGGCGCGCGGGTGCTCGGGGTGTGCCTGGGCCCCGGCGGCATCCCCAAGCACCCCCAAGAGCGCGCTACGCTGGGGGCGCTCGGCTTGCTCGGCGACGGGCACCGTTTCCGAATGCACGGGGGCCCGAACCGCGCGGTTTGCCTGCTCACCGCGGACGAAGCCCGCAGCCTCGCCGCGGACGGCGTCGTGGATCACGGTCCGGGCACCTTCGGCGAGAACCTGCGCATCGCGGGCCTCGATCCGACCGGCTTGCGGCCGGGCGACCGACTGGCGATCGGATCCGAAGTCGTGCTCGAGCTGCACGACGTGCGCGCGCCCTGCCGCACGCTGGTGCCCCTCGACCGGCGTTTCCCGGACCTGATGATCGGGCGCAGCGGCTGGCTGTGCCGCGTGGTGCGAGGCGGGATCCTCGAGCCGGGCATGGACGTCGTGCACACGCCGGCCTGACGAAACGGGCGGGGGGAGCGCGATCGCGCTCCCCCCGCCGCATCTCAGCCGACCTGGATCAGCGGCGGCGACGTGCCGGCGCGGGCGCCATCATCGGCTGGAACTCGAACGCACCCATGTCGACCACGGGGGCGAGACCCAGCCCGGTATCCACCGTCGCCGGATCGTCCCGGAAGCGCGGGTCCCCCGCCAGGTCGATCAGGATGCCGGTCGGCACCGCGTCGTTGTCGCCGGCGTCGATCACCGGCGAGCCCGCCTGGGGCCGAGCGTTCGCGTCGAGGAGCGGATCCGCGAGAATCACGCCCTGCCCGACCGAAGCACCCCACAGCAGCGGCGTGCCGGTGAGGCTATAGCTGACGTACGCGACGCCGTTGCCGTAGATCTCGGCGTTGGGGTAGTGGGGTCCGCCGTTGCCGAAGAGGATCGAGTTCGTGACCGTCGGGAACGCGGCGTAGGTCGTGAACAGGCCGGCCGGGAAGTTGTTCAGGATCGTGCTGTTGACGACCGTGGCGCTGCAGTCGTTGAAGTAGATCCCGCCCGCGTAGGCACCGCTCTGGTTGGCGCGGATCAGGCAGTTCACGACGCGCACGCTGTTCGAGGTCCCGGCGAGGTACAGCCCGCCGCCGACCCAGGCCGTGTTGTCGGCGAAGACCGACTCGCGGATGCGGCCGCTGATGTTGGTGGCGTAGACGCCGCCGCCGCCCAGGACCGTGTAGGTGACCGAGTTCTGCCCGAGCTGGACGAGCTCTCCGTTGCGCTCGGCGACGACGCCGGAGATCTTCGCGTGCAGGCTGTTGAGGTACATCCCGCCCCCCAGGCTCGTGCCGGTGTTCTCGCGGAACTGGGCACCCTCGATGGTGAGCTCGTGACCCTCGGCGTAGAGCCCACCGCCGTTGAGGGCGAGGTTGTCCGTGAAGATCACGCCCACGAGCTTGGGCTTGGAGAGGGTCGAGAAGAGGCCGCCGCCGGTCGTGCCCTCGTTGCCGACGAACAGCGTGTCCTCGATGCGGACCTGGGAGCTGCCGCTGATGCGCAGGCCGCCCCCGAACGGGCCGCTGTTGGCGGTGATCACGAGGTCCCGCAGGACCGGGCTGGCGGCGTGGACGCGGATGCCGCCGCCTTCACCGGTGACCGTCTGCTGGTTGAAGTAGGTCCGGCCGATCCCGCCGGTGATCGTGAAGCCCTCGAGGCGCGTCTGCGGACCCTCGCCGCTCGCGAAGCGCACGACGTAGACGGCCTGCCCGCCTCCGTCGACCGTGCTCGCGGCCGGACCGTTCTCGGAGCGCACGGTGATGGCCTTCCCGAGCAGGTCCAGGGTCTCGGCGTAGGTACCGTCGGCGACCAGCACGACGTCTCCGTCCACGGCCGCCGCGATGGCGGTCTGGATGGTCGGGAAGTCGGCCGGAACGCGCAGGGTGTTGCTGGCCAGGGCCGGGCCGGAGAGCAGGCTCGCCGCGAGCAGGCCGGCGGCGAGGGCGGAGTGGGCGGTACGCATGGGGTCGGTTGGCCGTAGATGTCGGGGTGTCGGGGATCCGGGCGGGGACCCGGGCGGTCCGCCCTGGATTCGCCCCCCGACGGCCGGCGGATGCGGCGACCCGCCGCGCTTTCCGCTCGTAGGTGGCAACCCCTTGCGGCTGCCGGACTTGTGGCCGTCCCAGGCCCCCGGGGCGGACCCGCTCGGGACGGCGGTGTTTCCCGCGCCGCCGCTCCGCGCCGGGGCCGGCCGTGGTACGACATGCCCATGGCGAGCTACGAAGTCGAGCGCTACGAGGTCCGGCCGGTGGAGGGCGACGACCAGATCGAGGTCGTGATCCATGCCTCCGACGGCAGCAAGTGGGAGTATGGGATCCCCTTCAGCCGCTCCAGCGGGCGCTACACCTTCGAGGAGATCGACGTCCTGGCGATGGACTTCGGCGACGACTTCGCCGAGGAACTGAGCGCCGAACTCGACCGCGTTGTGGCCGAGTTGGTGGCGGGCTGAGCGGCGCCGCCGCGCTCAGCCGTCGTCGCGCAGGGCCGTGTCCCCTTGTCCACGGGCGCGCTCGGCCGCGACCGCCTCGGCGCGCGCGACCAGGGCCGACAGGGCCGAACGGCGTCCAGCCCGGGTCTCGAGCGCCAGGGCCCGCTCGACCATCTCGCGGGTCGGCTCGACCTCACCGCGCCGGGCGTGCAGCAGCGCCAGGTTGGTGAGCGCGTCGAGGTTCCCCAGGTCGAGCTCCACCGCGCGCCGATAACACCGCAAGGCGAGCTCTTCGTGCCCCAGTGCCTCGCAAAGAAGGGCCCGGACGAAGTGGGCGCGAGCGCTCTGGGGATCCTCGCCGGCGACCTGGTCGAGCCACGCACCGGCCCGGGCCAATGCATCGGGACGGGCCGAACGCACCTCGGGCTCGATCGCGAGCTGAGCGGCCTGCAGGAGCAATCCGTGCGAGTTCGCGCCGCGCTCCAGGGCGGCGACGTAGGCGTCGAAGGCCTCCAGGGGACGCTGGCTGATGCGCAGGGCGTCCGCGAGCAGGTGGTAGGTCTCGGCGTCCCCGCCGGTGATGCGCAGGATGCTCTGCAGGGGCTCGATCGCGCGGCGCTCGAGGCCGAGCTGCATGCGGATGCGAGCCAGCGCGCCGAGGGCCGAGACCCGCGCCGGTTGCTGGGCCACGACGCGGGAGAGCGCCTCTTCGGCCGCGCGCCGGAAACCCGACTCGGCGAGCACGCGCGCCCGCAGCTCGAGCAGGTCGGGATGATCGGGGAACACCAGCAGGCCTTGGTCGAGCAGCGCGCAGGCGCTGTCGCGATCGCCGGTGTGGAGCAGCGCGCGCGCCGTCTCGTAGTAGGCGCGCACTTCGGATCCACCCTGGGCCAGGTAGACGCGGTACCAGAGGTCCGCCGCGCGCTCCCAGTCGCCGCTGCGGCTCGCCTGCTCGGCCGCGCTCGCGTCCACGTGTTCGGCCCGCAGGATCGGCGCGCTGCAGCCACCCAGGGCGAGGAGGGAACCCGCCAAGCAGGCCGCCCACCCGCGCAGGCCCCGACCCGGACCCGCGGCGGGTGCGGTGGCACCCATCCCCTGGTTGTGCGAAGCTCCCATCCGTCCCCGACTATAAGCCACCCGATGCCCCTCAGGACCTTGTTCATCGACGCCGGCGGGACCCTGATCCAAGAGAATCCCTCCCGGGCGGAGATCTATGCCCGGGTCGCCCGGGCCCACGGCCTGGCGATCGACGCCGCGGCCATGGGCGAGCGGATGCGGGCGGCCCATGACGCCCTGCCGGTCGAGCTCGGAGGCGCCTATCGCTACTCCGATCCCTGGTTCGAGGCCTTCATCGAACGCATCTTCCGGACCGATCTGGGCCTGGCTCCGGAGACCCTCCCCGGCATCTCCCGCGAGCTCTTCGAGCGATTCAGCGACCCGCGCACGTTCGTCCCCTACCCCGGCGCCCGGCAACTGCTGGAGGGCCTGGCCGAGCGGGGTCTGCGGGTGGCCGTGGTGTCCAACTGGAGCGCGCGGCTCGCCGGCCTGCTCTCGGATCTGGGCCTCGCGGGCCCGCTCGCCGCGGTCGTCAGCTCGGCAGAGGCCCGCTGCGAGAAACCCGGCGCCGAGATCTTCGAGCGCGCACTGGCGCTGACGGGGAGCCTGCCGTCCGAGACGCTGCACGCCGGGGATCACCCGACCAACGACGTCGAGGGCGCGCGCTGCGCGGGGATCGAAGCCGTGCTCGTCGATCACCACGGCCGCCACGCCGACGCCGCTTGTCCGCGCGTGGGAAGCCTGTTCGAGCTGGAGCACCTGGTGCGGGAGCGCGCGGCATGAGCACCCCGGTCGAGGAGCGCCTGCGCTCGGTCCGCGCCGGCTTCGCGCGTCTGGCGGGCGAGGTCGAGCGCACCTTCCTCGGGCAGGAGCGCGTGGTCGAGGAGCTGTGCTACACGCTGCTCGCCGGCGGGCACGCCCTGCTCGAAGGCGCACCGGGGCTGGGCAAGACGACCCTGGTGCGCACGCTCGCCAGCGCCCTGGGCCTCGAGTTCCGGCGCATCCAGTTCACGCCCGATCTGATGCCGCCCGACATCGTGGGGACGCGCATCCTGGAGGAGGACGCGGGCGGACGCCGGCACTTCAGCTTCGAGCGCGGCCCGATCTTCGCGCAGGTCGTGCTCGCCGACGAGATCAACCGCGCCACGCCCAGGACGCAGTCGGCGCTGCTCGAGGCCATGCAGGAGCGACAGGTGACGGTCTTCGGCGAGACCCTAGCCCTGGACGAGCCGTTCTTCGTGATCGCCACGCAGAACCCGATCGAGATGGAGGGCACCTATCCGCTGCCCGAGGCGCAGCTCGATCGCTTCTTGTTGCAGATCCTCATCGACAGTCCGGATCTCGAGAGCCTCGTGGCGATCCTGGCCGCGACCACGGGCGAGCCCGCGGATCCGACGCAGGCCGTCGTGAGCTGCGAGGAGGTGCGCGAGATGCGCCGCCTCGTGCGCGAGCTCCCGGCGAGCCGCGAAGCGCTCGAGCTGGCGGCGTTGACCGTCCTGGCGACTCACCCCGGTCACCCCCTGGCCCCCGACTCGGTGCGTCGCTACGTGCGCTATGGCGCCAGCCCGCGGGGCGCGCAAGCGCTGCTGCTCGCCGCGAAGGCGCGTGCGTTGGTCGGCGGCCGCTTGCACGTCGCCGAGGACGACCTGGGCGCCCTGGCGACGGCGGCCTTGCGCCATCGATTGATCCTGGGCTATGAAGGGGAAGCCGCCGCGGTCGACCCCGACACGTTGGTGCAGGAGGCCTTCGAGGCCGCCAAGCGCGCCATCCGCTCCGGCCAGTGAGCCGTTGCCAGACGAGAGCGAACCGACCTGGGTCGTGGATGAAGCAGGCCAAACCGGAGCCGCGATGGGGGGAACCGATCAAACCGTACAAGTCGGCTTCGAGGCGGCTCGATTGGCGCTGATCCGCGCGTTCTCGGGCTCCGAGAACGCGCGTGGCGACGCGACCGCCCACGCCTGCCGCATCCTGGCCCAGGCCCTCGAGGTCGAACGCCTCAGCGTCTGGATCTTCAGCGAGGCGCGCGACCGGCTGCGCTGCGAGTGCATCTACGTGCGCTCCAAGGACACTTTCTTGCCCGGCGCGGAGCTCGTGACCGAGCGCTTCCCCAAGTATTGCCGGGCGCTCGAGGAGCGAATCGCGATCGTGGTCGACGACGTCTACACGCACCCCCTCACCGCGGAGCTCGTCGACATCTACCTGCGGCCCCTGGGCATCACCTCGATGCTGGATGCCTCGATCCATCGCTCGGGACAGGTCTTCGGCGTGGTCTGCCACGAACACGTCGGCCCGCGGCGCGAGTGGACCCAGGCCGAGGTCGAGTTCGCCAGCGCCGTCGCCGAGATGGTGGCGATGGTCTACGAGCAAGACGAACGCGCCCAGCTCGAGGCCAAGCTCCGCACCCAGGCCGCGCGCATGGCCGGCCTGGAACAGCTCCAGCAACTGCGGAGCCTGACGCGCGCGGTGGCCCACGACTTCAACAACGTGATGTCCGGGGTCGTCCGCGAGACCCTCGCGCTCAAGCAGCAGGGCCACCCCGAGAGCGCCGAGGCCATCTCGCGCTGCATCGAGGTCGGGGTCGGCCTCCTGCGCGAGCTCGCCAACTTCGGGCGCGAGCTCGAGGCCGGCTCGGCGAATCCCGCCGCGGTGCTCGAGGCCCTGCGCTTGCCCCTCGAGATGCTGGTCCGCGACAAGGCGCTCTTGACCATCGCCGTCGCACCCCCGCCGGAGGGTCCGTCCGCGCGCGTTCCCCTACGCCCCATCGAGGTCGAGCAGCTCCTGCTCAACCTGTGCGTCAACGCGCGCGACGCGATCGAGGGCCAGGGCCACATCGACGTCCACGTCGGGAGCACGCGGGACGAGGTCCTGATCGAGGTCCGCGACGACGGCTGCGGCATGGACGAACAGCAGCTCGCGCGCGCCTTCGAGCCCTTCTACACCACCAAGGCGAGCGGCACGGGCCTGGGCCTGACGATCGTCTCCGAGATCCTGGATCGAGCCGGCGGACGGATCGAGGTGGAGAGCGAACCGGGCCGGGGCAGCACCTTCCGCGTGCGCCTCCCGCGGCTGGCCGACGCCTGACGCCCGTCGAGGGCCTGTCAGAGTGTGAGAAGAATTCGAGCACTCTCGGTACGGTCGGCTTGCCGGCCGTCCAAGAGGCGTTCTGAGAGGCCGTCTGGATGGTCTGTTCTGGGTCTGCTCGATTTTTTCTCGGCCTCTCACTCGAGGCTCGGGCGGGGGTCGCGGCCCGCGAAGAGCCGGTGTTCGTCTGAGAGGAGCGCCCAGCGTTCGTGGTCGCGCCATTGGCCCGCGATCTCGAGGTAGCGTGGGGAGTAACCCTCGCGGCGGAACCCCGCGCCGCGCACCAGGGCCAGGGACGCTTCGTTCGTCGGCTGGATGTTGGCCTCGACGCGGTGCAGGCCCACGCGCCGGAAGGCGTGGTCGAGCTCCAGCCGGAGGCCTTCGCGCATGTAGCCTCTGCGGGCGAAGCAGGCTCCGACCCAGTAGCCGAGGTAGGCGCTCTTCAGCGCGCCGCGCACGATCTCGCTCAGGTTGCAGGCGCCGAGGATCGCGCCGTCCGCGAGTCGGCACAGGAGCAGGAAGTCGTAGCGTTCGCTGTGGGCGCGCTCGACGTAGGAGGCGAAGCCCTCCCGCGTGAAGGGATCGCGGCCGGGCGGTGGTTCGGGCTCCCAGGGACGGTGGAACTCGACGCTGGCCCGCCGGAGTTCGTTGTACTCGTCCGCGTCGGCGAGTTCGGGGTAGCGCAGGAAGACGCCCGTGCCGCGCTCCACCGCCCTCGACAGGCCCCGCGGGCCGCGCTCCCCGAACAAGCCCACGGGGTCAGGATATCGTCCGCCGGGCCGCCCTGGACGCGACGTCAGGAACGCTGCAGGAGCCGGGTCAGCTCCTCGAGGTCGAGGGCGCGCAGCTCGCGGTTCGAGATCGGGCCCAAGCGCTCGAACTTGAGACGCTCCTCGAAGGAACTCATCTCGACCGTGGCCCCCTGGGGCAGGACGCGACGCGCCGGGAGCAGTTCGCCGCGACGTCGAGCGGAGCCCGTGAGCCGCGGGTCGTCGTCGCGCAGCTCGGTCACCTGCGCCAGGGAGTTCTTGAGTTCGGCCGGCAGGGCCTCGCGGCGCTCGAGCGCGGCCCGCGCCCGGAGGCAGACGTCGAGCGTGCTGCGCAGGTTGTGCTGGATGCGGCGCAGGCGGTCGTGGTCGGGATCGACGCCGACCAGGGAGCGCTGCACGCGGGCCATGGCGACCTCGAGCAGCGCGATCAGGCAGTTGAGCTTGCGCATCAATCGCTCGCGGTACTCGGGCGAGTCGAGGTCCGACTCGGAGAACGGCTCGTCGCGTCCGGGCTGATTCATGGGGTCGTCCTGGGGGTCCGGAGGGCGGGCCGGGGCCCAGGCGCTCCACCCCAAACCTATCCCAGGACCGTGCCCGCGGGGGCGCCTTCGCGCGCCGCGCGGACAGACTCGGGGGCCGTCCCGATCGGAGACGCGGAGCGTTCGCCTCCGCCCCGCGGATCGGCCCCGTTGGGGACGGTAGGTGCCCCGATGCAGGGCGCACGGCGTGCGCGGGCCCCTGGCCTTCAGGGCACTTCCACGGCGGACTGCAGCAGCAGCTCGAGGTCCGCGCGGTGAAGCTTGCCCAGGGCCGCGACCTCGCGCCCCTCGATCTCGCCCTGCAGCACCGACCACGCGCCGACCTGGAAGTACCACAGGTGGCTCGCGGCGGACTTCGCCTGACCGACGGTGGTCCCGCCCGTCGAGTGCACGCTCGGCGCCGGGGCCGGGGCTCCGATCAGCACGAAGACCTGCTCGAGCCCGTCCCCATAGAGGTAGCGCACCCACGGCTGGCCCTCGAAATCGATGCTGGCCATCTCGGCCAGGGTGAAGCCCGCGGGCACGGCGACCGGGAGGGACGTGGGGAAGGGGTGCTCGCCGGGCCGTTCGGGGTCGAGGGTGGCGAAGCGACTGGGCGCGCCGGAGAGCGGGACGCCCTCGAGATCGGGATCGACCTCGAAGGCCTCGGCCTCGACGCGCGCGAGCAGGACGCCCAGGGCGTCGTACTCCTCTTGGAGCAGGACCACGTCGGTCGCGGAGTCGATCCAGACGCGATAGCTGCGTTCGGCCACCTGGCTGCGGCGGACGTCGAGCTCGACGCAGGGTCGACCCAGGACCACGGCATCGGGATCGAGCACCGTGACGTCGTAGTTGGTCACGAAGCGCGCCTCGTCCCGCACGGCGAAGTCGCGGTGGCGCAGCACGAAGCCCTCGCGGCCCTTCTGCACGGTGAGGAAGAGCTCTGGGTCGAGCCCGGCCGGGATCGGCTGCACCATCGCCAGGGGATCGACGGCGAAGTTCCCCGCCCCGTCCGTCAGGACCTCCTCTCGGTACGCGAGGGAGGGCATGCTGCCCGGCTCGAGGTAGTACTCGACGCGGCGCTCGAGGCGATAGGCGATCCCCACCCCGCTGGCGGCCAGGCGAGCGAGGAAGGTCCCGGCCTCGGCGCTGGCGCCGACGGGTCCACCGGAAGCGTCCGACGCGGAGGCCGCGGAACGGGACGGACCGCGGCGAGGAGGGTTCTGGGAGCGGGCGGGCGTGCCCCCGGGCTCGGGTCGGGCCAGCGGCACCTGGGGCTCGGCTCCGGAGGCCGCCGCGCGCCGGGCGGCCGCGTCGGCGGCGAGGGCGCGCTGGGCGCTCCACAGGCCTCCGGTGAAGCCGTCGGCCAGGCCGCGCGCCAGGCCCGGGAGATCCTGAGCCGAGCCGCCGGGGAGAGCGATGGGGTTGGCCCCGCGGGGTTCGGCGCGCACGCTCCGCTTCCCCGTGGGGGCCTGGATCCACATCAGCACCAGGGCCACAAGGGTCGCTGCGGCGAAGCCCAGGAGCAGCGAACGATTCCCGTTCGCCGCGGGCCGACGGCCGGAGCCCTGGCGTGGAGCGAGCGCGCCGGCCCGCCGGTTCTGGCGACTGGCGGCGCGCCGCACCTCGGCGCGGGGTAGGCGGATCAGGTCCTGGGCGACGCGTTGCTCGAGATCCTCGGGGGCCGATTGAAGGGTGCGAGCCGGCTCTCCGGCCGGAACCTGGTCGCGCACGAGGCGATCGAGGACGGCCGGCGCCTTCCGCGCTCCCAGCCGATCGAGGCCACGCACCGCGCGGTCCTCGCGGCTGCCCGCTCCGAGCGCCGCGACGGCGAAGCCGTCCAAGCCCGGCGGCACGGGGGCTCGCTCGAGACCGGCCACGTGGGCAGCGGCGCGCAGACCGCGCGCCAGCGGGTCGTCCGAGAAGGTCACCCGATCCTCCAGGACCGGGGGAACGGACGGGCGCGGGAAGCCGCGCAGGGCTTCGACCAGGACCCGTACCCGGGCGCTGCGAGCGGCGCACGCCGGGCAGGTCGACACGTGCGCCTCGAGGTCCGCCGGGAGGGGGCGGAGCTCGGCGGCCTCGAGGTCGAGGCGCTCGCGCAGGTGTTCGCAGGTCGGGGCCATGGCGTGGGCAGGATCAGCGCAGGTAGTGGCGGTCGAGGACGGGGGTGAGCTCGCGATCGAGCGCCTGGTGGGCCCGGGCGAGCCGGGACTTGACCGTGCCCAGCGAGACCTGGAGGGACTCCGAGATCTCGTCGTACGAGAGGCCTTCGATGTACCGCAGAACGGTGATCGCCCGCAGTTTGGGGGAGAGGCGCAGGATCGCGGCCTGGATCTCCGCCTCGAGCTCGCGGCGCGTCGCGGCCCCCACCGGCCCTTCGCTGTGGCGATCCTCGGGATCGAGGCGCGAGCTCGAGTCGCCGGGCTCCCGCAGGGCGTCCAGGGAGGCGATCCAACGGCTGCTCGCCCGGCGCTTCAGGTCGATGCTGGCGTTGACCGCGATGCGGTAGACCCAACTCGAGAACTTCGACTCGAAGCGGAACTCGGTGATCTTGCGGAACAGGATCCCGAAGGTCTCCTGGGCGGCGTCGAGCGCGTCGGTCGGGTTGCCGGAGATCCGGTAGCAGACGTTGTAGATTCGATCCTTGTACTGCTCGTACAGGTCCCGGAAGGCTCCTTCGAGCCCGCTTGGGGTCATCGCCTGGCAGGCGAGCACGAGCTCACGGTCGGGATCGGACTTCATGTGCGGGCACTTCGCATCCTTGGGACGCCCCGGAAAAATCTCTGGTTCCCCAAGGATGACCACTTTCGTCGGGAGTGGCGGCGGCGATCTCCGCGAACTGCCCCGCCCGCGCGAACCGGACCTTCCGAACCCTGCTCCCTCTCAGGGCGAGACGCCCCAGCGAGTGTCCCCGAACGGTGTGGGTGCGCCCCCCGGTTGGTCGGGGGTGGGGCGCTCAGAGTGCGAGAAGAACTCTCACGCTCTGCGCAACGGCCGCCCCTGGCGGCCGTGCCAAGGGCATCTGGGAGGCCGTATGCTCGGTTTCTTCTCGGCCTCACAGTCCGACGAGGACGGAGGGGTCGACCGCACGGAAGGTGTCCCCCACGGTCCCGGCGCAGTCGGGGCGGCAGTAGGCATCCCAGTCCGAAAGGCAGTCCGCCGAGACGACCTCCTGGATCAGTACCGGGCCGACCACGCCGACGACCTGGGTGGCCTGGAAGCAGATCTCGCCGGGGGTCGCCGTCACGGGGATGTCGCCCGATCCACCGGGGGGGATCGGCAGGTAGACCGAGCCCGGCGACTGCTGGGCCATGTTCGAGGTCATCCCCACGTGGCCCTGGAGGAGGTAGAGCAGGCCCTCCTCGGAGTGGACCGTGCGCGCGTCGGCCGCGACCACCGTGCCGGTGGAAGCCCGGCCGATCATGGCCATGAAGGTCAGCTCTCCGATCGCGTGCACCGAGGCCGGATGGATCGGGATCTCGAGGACCGCCACCCGCGAGCCCGGCACGCTGCCCGGCACGACCACGATCCGCCCGGCGGCGAGGAACGAGTGGGATGCGAGACCGACGAGACGCTCGCCGGCGAGGACTCCGAAGGAGAGCGTCGTCCCCTGGAACCCGCCCGTTTCGGCGTACAGGGCTGCCACCAGGTACAGGAGGCCGTCCTGGCCCCGCAGCGTCAGGCCGATGTCCAGCGCCCCCGCGCCCGGGGTCGAGGTCGCGTCGAGCGGGGAGCTCTTGCGAGCGAGTTCCTCGGCATCGGAGAAACCATCGCCGTCGGTGTCCCAACTCGTCGGGTTGGTGCCGAGCACGGCCTCCTGCGCGCTCACGAGTCCGTCCCGATCGGGGTCGGTCTCGTACGCGCCACCGCTCGCGGCGAGCCCCTGGGGGCGCAGGCCCACGCCCAGGAGGGCCACGGAACACACCACGCCGGCGGCCAGCAACGATCCCGGAAGCGCCCGCCCACGATCCGCGCTGCGCGAGGGAGAACGACCCGAGGGTTGTCGGCCGGAGGGATCTTGCATGGGGAACGCGCTGGCCCGGGGGATGGCCAGGGGGGGGGAGGGGGAGCCCCACCCTGGGGCCCATCCTAGGTGTACCCCGCCAGAAAGGTCAAGGTAACCGAGGGTCGGACGCGCGCGGAGCGCGCGTGGCGCTCACCCCGGGCGAGCATGGCCGCCCGACTGCGGCCCTACCATCCCCTGGGCCGGCCGCGTACGATGCGCGGCCCGCGAGGGCGCCCGTAGCTCAGCTGGATAGAGCGTTGGCCTCCGGAGCCAAAGGTCACAGGTTCGAATCCTGTCGGGCGTACCACACTCCCCGGGCCGGGCCCCCAGGGGTCCGCCACGGGCGACCGGGTTGCCCCGCGTCGCTCAGTCCATGTGGGCGACGACCCGCTCGTCCCCCATTTGCAGGCTCAGGGCGAGCTGCTTGGGCGCGAAGAAGCGGTTCAGGAAGCGCGCGAAGAAGACCTCGTAGACCCGCAGGACACCCTTCGTCCCCAGGCGCCGCACGAAGTCGACCGGAGCCCAGTAGCGCGGACCGCCCAGGCCCTGGGCGCGCGCGTACAGCCCGGACTGCTCGGCGACCATGTACTCGCTGAACAGCATGTACAGGACGAGGTAGACCTTCGAGAGCTTGTTCCAGTGGATCGCCTTGCGCGCGATCGGCTCGAGCCAGGGGTAACGCACGACGAGCGGGAACCACTTGTGCAGGTTCTCGATCAGGTGCTTGTGCTCGAACTCGATCGACGAGGTGCGGTTGAACTTCTCGGGGAACTCGTCATAGCCGGCGACCGCATACCCCATGTTCTTCGTCATCTCGTTGATGTCGAACTCGGGGTAGGGCTGCATGATCGAGACCAGCGGGTGGTCGACCTTGGCCTCGATGTTGATCTTGACCGTGTCCCACTCGTCCTCGAGCGTGCCGCCGGGCCCGCCGAGCATGTTCAGGGACCCCAGGCGGATGCCGTACTTGCGGATCCAGCCCGCGGCGTCGAGGAGCTGCTGGCGCGTGGTGTTCTTGCGGAAGATCGCATTGCGGATGTAGTCGTTGCCCGCCTCGAAGGCGATGCGAGCGTAGACGCAGCCCGCCGCGCTCAGCTTGCGGATGTGCTCCTCGGTGGTCATGTTGGCCATGAGGATCACGTCGAACGGCAGGCCGACCTCCTTGGGGTAGCGCTCGCAGAACTCGTCCAACCAATCGCTGCGCAGGTTGAAGATGTCGTCGAGGAAGTGGACGAACTTCAAGTTGTAGCGCTTGCGCACGTCCTGGATCTCGGCGATCACGTGCGAGACCGAGCGCTTGCGCGTGTACTGCTTGTTGTTGGCGTTGTAGACCTTCTTCTTCCAGGCGTGGTGGAAGCAGAAGGAGCAGTTCATCGGGCAACCGCGTTGGGTGACGAACACCTTGCGGTCCGAGTTGCGGTAGATCGCGCCGGCCTCGTAGATCACGTCGCGGTCGGGGAACCCGAGCTCGTCGAGGTTCTGCACCAGCGGCCGCTGCTTGTTCTCGATGATCGCGCCCGTCTCGCGGTGCTTGAACCAGAAGTTCTCGGTCGCGTAGTAGTCCTCGCCGGCCTGCAGCTTGTTCAGGAGCTCGACCAAGGCTTGCTCGCCCTCCCCGCGGCACACGCCGTCGACGCCGTCGGTCTCGACGAACTGCGGCGTGAAGGTCGGGTGCGGCCCGCCGAAGATGCTGAGCGCGCGCGGGACGACCTGCTTCACCTTGCGGTTGACGTCCGCGAAGTAGAGCTGCATGCCCGTGGTCACGGAGTAGGCGACGACGTCCGGGTCGTACTCCTTGACCTTCTCCAGCCAGTGCTTGTCCGGGATGAAGAGCGCCTTGCACTCGTGCCCGGCGTCCTTCACGGCCCGCGAGAGCCACATCAGGCCGAGCATCTCCTGGGGCAGGTATTCGTCGATGAAGAGGACCTTCATGGCTTCCGGGTGCACGGCGCGGCGGGGGGAGGGCTGGGCCTCGCCCGAGGGGGGAGGATCGCCCGCGTGGGGAGCCCGAGAGCGGCCTGGATGCCACTCGAACGGGCCCTCGGGCCGAGTATATCGGTCGCCAGGGAGGCCCGAGGGAGCCGGGGGCCCGAAACCTGCCGCTCGCGGAAGATTTATGGGGCGGCGCACCGGCGACCCGGCCCCCCGGCGGCCACCGACCGGGTTGCCGCCCTGTCATGGCGGTCCGGCCCGCTCTGGAGCTAGCCTCGCCCCCACTGATGCGCAAGCTCCTCACCCGTCTCGCCGTCGTCCTCGCCCTGCTGCTGGCCGCCATCCAACTGGTCCCGGTGGAGCGCACCAACCCGCCCATCGAGTCGGAGATCGACGCGCCGGCCGAGGTGCTCTCGATCCTGCGCCGCGCCTGCTACGACTGCCACTCCAACGCGACGCGTTGGCCGTGGTACACCCGCATCGCGCCCGCCTCCTGGCTCGTCGCCCGCGACGTGCGCGAGGGCCGCGAAGAGCTCAACTTCTCGACCTGGGGCCGCCTGGACGCAGGCCGACGCGCGAAGCTGGCCCGCGAGGTGTTCGAAGAAGCATCCGAGGGCGAAATGCCGCCCTGGTTCTACCTGCCCCTACACCCCGAGGCCCACCTCTCGCAGGAGGACCTCGCGACCCTGGGCGCTTGGGCGCGCGCCGTGGGCGGTGGCGAGCAACGCGGCTCCTGAACGGTCGACCCCGGGGTCAGCGCGCTGCGCCCGCGGGCGTGGGGACGGCTCCCGCGGCACGCTCGAGCGCGGCTTCGACCTCGGCGAAGGTCGACTCGCGCGAGAAACGGACGCAACGCCGCAGACCTTCGGCGACGTAGCGCTGGGCGAGCGCGGGGTCGTCGAGCAAGGAGCGGATCGAGCGCGCGAGCTCGGCCGGGTCGCGCGGATCGACGAGCAGACCGTCGACCCCGTGCTCCACGACTTCGGGGTTGCCGCACACGCGGCTGGCGATGATCGGCGTCCCGAGGGCTTTGACCTCGAGCAGGGTGTGCGAGAGGCCCTCGTAGCGGCTGTTGAGCACGAACACGTCCGCGGCCCGGATCCAGAGCGGGATACGCGCGTGGGGCACGTTGCCGAGGAAGCGCACGCGCGCCTCGATGCCGAGCTCGCGCGCCAGCTCCTTCCAGGGCTGCTCCATGTCGCCGTCCCCGGCGATCAGGAGCTCGACGTCCTCGGGACACTCGCGCACCGCGCGCAGGATGCCGTCGACACCCTTCCAGACCATCAGCCGGCAGATCGTCAGCACGTAGCGGCGGTCGGGAGCGAGGCCCAGCTCGCGGCGCGCCCGATTCCGATCCTCGGGCACCGTGCTCACGTCGGGTCCGTGGTAGGCGTTGAAGATGCGCTGGACCTTCTCGGGGCTCACGCCGTGGTGGCGGATCAGGATCTGACGCAGGAACTCCGAGCAGGCGATGATGTGTCGGCACCAGGTCCACCAGCGCCGCTGCAGGGAGCGCGTCAGCGCCACCTTCCAACCGTAGCTCCTGCCCTGGAAGGTGACGATGTCGTCGTCGCCGCACCAGCCCTTGCGGTGCGCGAGCTCCCAGGATCCGTCCACCATGATGCGGATCACGACCGGCACGCCCCGCAGGCGGGCAGCGAGCACGTGCAACAGGGCAAGGTGCTCCTGTACGTACACCACGTCACGCCCCTTGGCTTCGCGCAGCACCGCGAAGAACGCCTTCAGGTAGCGCACCGGCAGCGGCCCACGCGGGATGGCCACGACCTCGAAGGGATGCCCCGCGGGCGCGGGCACCGAACAGAAGGCCACGACCTTCACGTCGTGGCCGCGCTCGACGAGGAAGCGCCCCAGGCTCGGCACGTAGACCGCGGGACCGCCGAGGTCGGGCGGGAAGACGGGCGAGGTGATCAGGACGCGCATCGGGCGGCAGATCCTATCAGCGCCGCGGAGGCAGTCACCCGCCCCCATCGCGGGAACGCCTTGCCCACGAGCCCGGTTCGTAGTCCCCCACCGGGCCACCGGCTGAGCGGGGCGGCGCGCCGCGCTCCTAGCGTGCCCAGGACGGCCAGGGAGGCAGCGGAACTCCGAGCCAAGGGTTCTGGTAGCCGCGACAATTGCCGGTGGGTCTCAGGAACCAGAGGACCGCGGCTGCGAAGGGCTCGTCGAAGCGCGCCAGTAGGCAGGAACCGTCGCCGCCCAGGAGCCAGGACGGATCGAAGAGGATGCCGCGGGGAGCGGAGCCGGGCTCGGCGCCCTCCGCTACCGGCCAGGGATCGCCCAAGAGACCGCGCTCGAAGCCGCGCTCGAAGCTGGCGGTCGAGACGATGCGCACCCCCGCGCGCTCGCCCCTGCCCGCCAGGCATTCCGCGAAGCGCAGGAGATCCGCGCCCGTCGAGGAGCAGCCGTCTCTCACCGAGAGAGCAATCGGATCCGCGGTTGGAAACAAGTGCGAGGTGTAAAGGTCCACACACACCGGCGGCACAGCGGCAGTGGGAAAGTAGAAGAGGAACGGCATGAGCCGATCGCGCTTCTCCCCGGACACATGAAAACCTGTATCGGTCATTCCCAAGGGGTCGAAGAGTTCCTCGGCCAGAATGCGCGCCAGGGGCTTCCCCGCAGTTTCCTCCAGGAGTGCGCCCAGGACGGAAAAGGACTCCCCTACGAAGCGCTCCTCGCCTGGCTCTGACCTCAGCGGAAGGGTCGCGATGCGCGCCACATACTGCCGCAGCCCTTCCTCTGCAGAGCGGCGCGCGAAAGCCTCGAGGATCGGGCGCAACGAGACGGGTGCCACATGCCCATGGGTGAAGGCGCTCGAATAGGGCCAGGGGAGCAAGGGGATCCCGGATCGATGGGTGAGCAGGTGCTCGACCGTGATCGGCTCCGAGGCGGGGCGCGTCGGAAGATCCTCGCCGGCTGGGCGCCGATCGAGGTGAACGAGCGGGGCGGCGAACTCCGGGAGGAACTTCGCAATGGGATCGGAGAGCTTCAGGCGGCCTTGCTCCTCGAAGCGCAGAACCACGAGCGCCAGCATGGGCTCCACGAACGAGCCGATGCCCACGATCCAACGCTCCGGCGGGCCGCCGGGGAGGACATCCTCCAGGTCGCGCGAATCCCCGGCCTCCGCCCAAACTTGCCACGGGCGCTTGGCGCGATCATGGGGCACGCCGAACCGAGCGAAGAGAGGCCCGCCCGAACCGCGCGCCACAGCCAAGACTCCGCCGGGTTCGTCGAAGCTCGCCGTACAACGCTCGAGGTAGTCCAGCACCTCGAGGTCCCGGGGGTCGCTCTCGAGCGAGCCGGTGGGAGCCGCGCACGCGGCGCACAGGAGCACACAGGGCAGCACTCGAAGGGTCAGGAGCATCGGATCAGAGGGACAGAACTGCTGGTTCAGGCGCCATGGAGGCTGCGGCAAGCCACTCCCCGCGGCAACGATCCCGGCCGAGGTGAACGCCCCAAGCCCCGGCATCCAGGGTAGACCGTGGATGCCGGGACCGCTCGCGCTGCGCCCCTTGGAATTCGTGCCACACTCTGCGGATCGCTTCCTGGTGGGGAGTGCCATGGCTGAACGGAAGCCGAGCGTGGACGTCGAGGCCCTGCTGGAGGAGTCCCGCTGGATGGAGGGGCTGGCGCGACACCTGGTCGGGCCCTCGGGGGCGGAAGACCTGGTGCAGGACACCCTGGTCGTCGCCCTCCAGCACGCGCCGGCCGAGCGGGCCTGCCTGGCGCCCTGGTTGGCCGTCGTGCTGCGTCGGTTGGGGCGGGATCGGTTGCGCGGCGATGCGAACCGCGGCGCTCGGGAGCGGGCCGCGGCACGCGGCGAGGCCTTGCCGGCGAGCGCGGATCTCGTAGGCCGCGCCGAGCAGCACCGCCTGCTCGTGGACAGCGTGCTGTCCCTGCGCGAGCCCTACCGCACGATCCTCCTCCAGCGCTACTTCGAAGACCTCCCCGCCAACGAGATCGCCCGCCGACGCGGAGTGCTTCCGGCCACGGTGCGTTCCCAGTGCGCGCGGGCCCTCGAGCTCCTGCGCGGCGAACTCGACCGCAGGCACGGCGGCGAGCGGACCGAGTGGATGCGAGCTCTCGCGCTGGCCTTCGGCGGGCTCGGCGCGCCGTTGGAACTCAGCGGCGGCGCGGCCCTCTCCGCTGGGCCGACCCTCGCGGCGTGGGCTGTGGGTATCGGGATCGGGACGTTGGTGGCGGCGCTGGGCTGGATGAGCCTGCGCGGGCCGAGCGGGGACGCGTCCGCTCCGCTCGTACCCTTGGCCGGCCGGAGCGCTCCGACGGACACGTTCGGGCCCTCGCGAGGAGCCGATCGCGGCGTGTCGTCGACCGAGGCTCGAACGAGTGGGGAGAGGGTGGCCCTCGCCGCGCTGGAAACCGCGCCCGAGCAATCCTCAACGGGCGCCCGGCCCCGTGGGGCCCACCTCCGCGGCCGCGTTCTGCTCCCGAGCGGACTCCCGGCGGCCGGGGCGACCGCGGCACTGGGGGGCTCCCTGCGGGCCGCCGCGCGGGCCCAGGGCCGTGAAGCGTCCGATGTCTGGAGCGATCTCGCCGCCACCTGCTCGGTCGACGGCGCATTCGAGATGCACTTCGCTCCTCCTCCGGACTTCGAGTTCGTGTTGGAGATCGCGCGGGAGGGCTTCGCCATCGCCCGCTGGACCTGGTCGGCCATCGAGCCCGGGAGCACGATCGACCTGGGCGACGTCGTCCTGCGCGAAGCCGCGACCCTCATCGTGTCCTTGGTCGACGGGGCCGGCCGAATGCCCACGGGCCCATGGCAGATCCTGGTCACGGCGCGGGCCGGGGAAGGGGGTGACGGGCGCGAGGACTTCTTGATCCACGCGACGCTCGACCCAACGCTCGGCAGCGCGCGGGTGGAAGGCGTACCCGCGGGGCCTGTGTCCCTGGGAGCCCATTCGGTCCTGACGGGACCCGTCGCCTCGACGACCCTCGTACTCGAGCCGTGGGAGGTGCGCGAGGTGCGACTCTTGTACGACGGACCCGACCCCGCGCGGCGCATCGTCGTTCAGCCCTCCTTCCGGCCGCGCTACCCGCAAAGACCGTCCGCGGACGCGTTCGTCCTGCGCGGTGCGGGAGTCGAGCGCCGCTCGAAGGCGCTGCGCGGCATCCACGGGGCGCACGTCTTCGACGACCTCGAGCCGGGCTCCTACTCCGTGCACCTCGAGGACGGACGTTTCGCCCCCTGGAGCGTCTCGGGGGTCGCGCCCGGCCGACGCGTCGTCGCGAACCTGGCCGGCGCCGCTGCGCTCGTCCTGCGTGTCGTCGACCAACGCACCGATCGACCGATCACCGAGTACGGTGCGCAAGTGCGCCTCGAGCGCAACCAAACGCACCCCGACCTCGTCCGCTTGCGCGCCGTTGGCCCCGGGGCGGCCCAAGAAGAACGCCTGGACGGCCTCGTCCCCGAGCCCCAGACATTGCTCGTCGAGTCACCGGGATATGGCGTCGCGGAGATCCCGCTCCTGGATCTCGCGCCGGGTGAGGTGCGCCGCCTCACCGCGCGCCTCGTGCCTCCCGCGCTCCTGGCCGGCGTCGTGCTGCGCTCCGACGGCAGCCCGGCCGCCGGCGTCGCGGTGCAGGTGGTGGAGCCCGGTCACACCGCGCTCCAGCAGCGCCCGGGGAACGAGCGAGGCGTGCGCCGCGAGACGACCCGCACCGATGACGAGGGTCGCTTCGCCTTCGAAGGCCTGCTCGAGGCGACTTGGGACCTCTTCGCCTGGGAGCAACCCTGGGGTGTCGCGCAGTTGCCCGCCATCGAGCTCGCGCGCGGAGAGCGCCGCGACGACCTGCGCCTGACCCTGCCACCCGCGGCCCGCATCCACGGCAACCTCCTCGACCTCGCGGGCGCCGCCTGCGGGGAGCTCGAGCTCGCCTTCGCGCCCGACATCGAGCCGACGGTCGCACGCGCCTTCCTGAGGCGGCCCGGCGAGGATGTTGCCGTGAGCCCCGACGGCGCCTTCGTGAGCGGTCCCCTACCACCCGGCCGCATCGGCGTGCGGTTGCGCTTCCGCGAGTACGAACGCCTGGCCTTCGTCGACTTCGGTGCGGGCGGCGGGAGCGCGACGGTGAGTTCCGGCCAGGAGGGCGAGGATCGGATCGTGTTCGAGCTGGAGCTGGAACCCGGGGAGGAGCGCCGACTCGACCTCTCCCTCGGCGCCGATCTGCCCGCCTGTTTGACCGTGCACGTCTCGGGGCTGCACTCTCCGGATCGCTTCGGAATCTCGGCCCTCGCGCCGCTCGAGAGACGGGCCGGCGGAGCGGGCGCGCGCTTCGATCCAAACGGCTCCGCACGCCTCGGACCGCTCCCCCCGGGTCCGTACGAGTTACACCTCTACGCGCTGAGCGGGCCCGGCTACCACATCGATCCGCGCGTCCATTCCCTGGCGCCGGGCGAGCACCGCGAGCTGCGCCTGGCGGTACGACTCACCGCCGCCTCCCTGCTCGTCCGCGAGGCCGACACCGGCCTGCCCCTGCGCTCCTCGCCGGTGATGGTCAGCGCGCGGGAAGATCCCCAAGGGCTGGGAGTCGCCCTCGACACCGACGACGAGGGCCGCCTCACCCTCGAGCTCCTTCCCGCGACCTACCGCTTCTTCCGCTCCCGCCCGGGCCTGTTCCAGCGCGGCCCGCGGGTAGAGCTCGATTGGACCCCCGCCGGCCCGGCGGTCGAGTCGATCGAGCTCGAGTAGCCCAGCGTTCGCGGAGTGCTCCCGCGCGTACGGCGGCATCCCGGTCCCCGGATACCCATAGTGGTGGAGACTGTCCGCTCCCGGCATAGTGCCCTGGCTGCCGGCATCCGCGTCGGCCCCGGAACGAGCGCGCCGGTACGTGGACGGCGGGCTGAGCCCCGCGCAGGCGCTCTTGCAGCTCCCCGATGGAGATCGTCGATGAACCGCACTTCCCAACCGCTCTGGCTCGTGCGCGGTGTCTTCGTCTGGATCGTGCTGCCGGCCTCGGCAGTTCCACTCTTGAGTGGCTGGTTGGTGCCCTCTCCGAGGAGTGCCGAGGTGACGTTCTCCGCGGCAGATCTGATCGCCACGCTGGCGCAGCGCTGGGCGCCCTTGCTGCTGATCTCGGCGGCCGCCACGTGGCTCGCCCATGGGGCTGATTGCGTCGCGGGCCTACGCTTCGCGCTGGGGCTGCCTGAGGAGCGCGTGCGCGCAGCTCGACGCAGCCTCTCGACGGCGGCTCGCACGGTCGTTTGGACCGGTCTCGCCCTCGCCCTCCTGCCTTTCCTCGGCCTGGTCCGCTTCGCGGCCGGCGCCGACTCGAACCCAGTGTTCTTTGCCGCGGGCATCTCGGGCGTGCCTCTCCTGTCGATGGGCGTGATCCTCTTCGGTCGGATCGCCCTGGCCTCCGCGGCCGATCGGGCCGCCGCGCTCGACGGGGAACCCGGCCGACGCGTCTTCCCGGGCTGGCAGGACCTGGGCCTCTATGTGCTCCTGCTCACCAGCGCGCTGTCCTTGCTGATGATGTTCCTCCACTTCCCTCCCCTGGAGGCTCCCCGATGAGACGCGCTTCGAACTTGCTGCTGACCTGGGTACTGCTCGCGCTCACCCTCTCGCTGGGCGGCGCCACCGCCTACGCCTTCGAGCCCCGGGCCGCTGCCTTGGTGCTCGCGCTGCCGGTGTTGCTGGTTGGCCTGCACGTCGGCCCGCGCGCGTTGGCCGGGGCCTTGGCCATGGCCTTCGCCGCGCGGCCCGGGGAGCTCGCCGCGGAGAGCCGTGCGCACTCCGCGGCCCACCTGCGCATGTTGGGCGGGCTCTCGATCGCCGTCGGCTTGCTCGGTTTCTTCGCGGGCACCGTGGGCCTGTTCAACCGCATCGCGAGCACTGGCGGCCAAGCCAATCCGTACGAGGTGCTCGGCGGTCTGGGAGCGCTTCTGCTCGCGCCGGTCTACGGTCTGCTCCTCAAGGCCCTGCTCTACGACCCCCTCGCGGCGGGCCTCGAGGAAGCCGACTCGGGCCTCGGGAACGCGCTCGAGGCCTCCGCCGCGGGAGGGAAGTAGCCCGCGGGCCTTCCGCTCAGGGCGTCGGTTTGGGGGTGATCGTGAGGGTGAAGGAGCGGCCGGTCTCTGGGTCGCTCAGGGTCGCGCGGTCGCCGGCGGCGAGCTCGGCGGTGGGGACCTTCAGGCGTTCGGCGACGACGGGCACGCTGAAGGCCTTGTCCTTGCCGACGAAGGTCACGGTCACGGCGGCCGCGCCGCTGCCCAGGGTGTACTCGACCTCGGCGGTGCCCTCCACGACTTCGCTCGGGCCGTCGAAGGAGGTCGAGACGTAGGCCGGGACGTAGGCGGGGAACCAGCGGTTCAGGAAGTTGAAGCGGTAGAGACCGAAGAGGACCGCGGCGAGCAGGAGCAGCACCAGGATCACCCGCGGCCAGACGCGCTTCTTGGGGGCGTAGGGGTCGACGAGCGAGCGACGCGCGCCTTCGGGCAGGTGCGGCAGCGCGGTCAGGGAGCCGCCCAGGGGCAGGTTGACCTTGGTGAGCGTGTTCACCGCCCAACCGTTGGCGTCGAGGATGGGTCCGAGGTTGCGCTGGCGCAGCTTGAGCCAGGCGATGATCATCGCCGGGCCCGAGATCGCGAGCAGCAGACCCACGAGGCCGATCGGGATCCAGATCCCCAGGCCGAAGAAGGCGTTCAGGAAGCCCGAGAGGGCCGCCGTGATGCCGCCGACCGCGACGCCCAGGGCCGCGACGACGCCCACGTCGAACTTGCTCATCTTCACCTGGCCGCCCTTGGCCGCCTCGCCCGTCGCTTGGGCACCGGCCTGGAGCTTGGCGGTCGAGGCTTCGTCGGCCGCCGCGGCGCGCTTGGCCGCGTTCTCCTCGATGAAGCGCATGACCTTCTTGTAGGGCGACCAGAAGGCCTGCCGCACGCTGATCGGGTTGTCGACGATCTTCGCGATCGTCGCGTCCCAGTCGCGCCCCTCGCGGTCGTAGAAGATGCCGTTGCGCCCGACGAAGAGGTTGTCGCTGTCGCCCGCGGTGAAGGCGCAGGCCACGGTCATCTTCTGGCCGCCCGGCCGCGAGCAGTCGACGTAGGCGAGGTAGCACTTGGCCATCGGCGCCAGCGTGGCGTGCTTGGCCGGGTCGTTGACGTGGAAACACAGGTCCAGCGCGCGCCCGTCGAGGTGCAGGGTGCCGGCCTGGAAGATCGCGCCGCGGCGGGAGTAGAAATCGCTGAAGCTGACGTAGTTGTTGAGCAAGCGGTGGAAGTCGCGCTGCAGCCGCGCGAGCTTCTCGACCTGGGCCAAGCCCTGGATCTCGGGCGCCACGGCCAGGTCCTCGTCGATCGCGGCCTGCAGCGCCGCCTTGCTCTTGCCCGCGAGGATCTTGCGCACGCGCTCGACGCCCAGCGGCTCGACGGCGGCGCCCACCTTGGTCGTCTGCCAAGCCTCGTACGCATCCGCCTTGTCGCGCAGCGCGATCCACTCGGCCTCGCTCAGGGTCTCCTTGCCCTTGGCGCACAGCGCTTGGAACTTCGCCATCGCGGCCGCCCAGGCCGGATTGACGCCCTCGCCCAGGGGGAGCGGCTTCTTGGCCTCGACCATCGCCAGCGGGAACGCCGCGATCTCGTGCGCGTCGAACGAGAGATCCTGGGCGGCGGCCTCGAAGTAGGCTTTTTCCTCGCGGTTCATGGCCGCCTGCGCCCGCGGGTCGTAGGCCGCCAGGCGGCAGCGGCCGAAGTAGTCGTCGATCTTGGCGCGCACCGCCCCGAGCGCGGCGCAGGCCGCGGCGCTGTCCTTACCGAAGGGCTTGCTGGCCTTCTCGTCCGCGTCCCCGCCGCGGACCCAAGCCTCGAAGGCCGCGCAGTCGGCGTAGAACTGCTCGAGCAACGCCTGGTCGTAGCCCTTCTTGCCCGAACGATCCGCCTTGCCACCCAGGCAAGCGACGATTTCCTCGGCGACCTTGCGCGCCTCGGCGTCCGTGACGGCCTCGGGCGTCACGATGCCGTCGCCGTTCCACTGCTCCTTCTCGAGCAGACCGGTCGCGGCCATCGCGTCGGCGACGTTCACCGCTTCGCCGTCCGGCTTGCCCACGATCGCGAGCACGCGCTTGGCCGAAGCGAGCGCGGCCTTGCCCTCCGGCGTGTCGGTGCGCAGGTCCGACAGCGCGACGCCGTCCTTGCCGCCGATCAAGTTGTTGCCGTTCTTGAAGACGCTACGCAGCCAGCGGGACGCGGCCAGGATCTCCGGCGGGCGAACGTGCGCGTCCCCGTCGCTGTCGAGCAGCTCCAGGGTGCGCCGATCGAACTCGAGCCCGTGCACCGGACAGCTCAGCGCGACCCACAGCTTCTGGTCGAGGTGCTCGAGATCGAAGATGTCGGCCCCCTCGTCGAGGCGCACCTGGTCGACGCCTCCGGCGCGGTAGAAGCTCCAGCGGTGCTCGCGTTGCGATGCGGTGGTGGCCATGGCTGCGGAGTGGTTCGAGGACGGGAAGCCCGGCGGCGGGAGGGCGCGACGACGGCCCGCCTCACCGAATGGGGCGAACAGGATCCGGCAGTCGCCCACGCGGAGCAAGGTCCAAGGGGGGACCGGGGTCAGAAGCGGGACGAACGACCTTCGCGGGAGCCCTCAACGTGGGGACTGGAGCCACTCCGCGGCCGCCCGGGCCAGCGCCTCGGCCGCCAGGCGGTTCCCGAGTCGGTTGGGGTGCCCCTCGAGGAAGTAGGTCGAGACCTCCGGCCCGGAGGGGACCAAGGGGTGCAGCAGGTCCACGACCGGGATCCCGGCCTGCGCGCAACGCGCCAGCACGGCGCGGCCGGGCAGAGCCGGGTCGTGGTCCGCGGCGCGCGCGTTCCGGCGTTCCAGCAGGGCTTCATAGGCGGCCCGCTCGACCTGCACGCGCGCCGGGATGCGGCCGACGAGCAGCTCCGCGCCGCGCGCCCTGCAGTGCTCCGCCATCGCGAACAACGCCTCGACCGTCCACTCGAGCTCCTCGCGCACGTCGTCCCCCGGCTCGATGCGCATGGCCTCGAGGATCGGAGCGCCGAACGCGTGGCCCGGTGCGTGTCGGCCGCGGTCCCGCGAGCGCTGCGCCCAACCGAGCTCGATCCGATCCCACAGGATCGAGTAGCGCCGCCAGTATTCGAGCGTGAAGAGCGAGGGATCGCCGCGCGGAACGGCCGCGTCGTCGCCGCCGGTGTGGCGGACGCTCGCCCCGGGCTGGCGGCCGAGCTCGAACTGGGCGCGCGCGTCCTCGAGGTCGTTGCCGTCGTAGAACAGCACCACGACGAGGTCGGGCGCGAGGCGCTCGCCCAGCTCCAGGAGCAAGCGCTGCGCGTGCCGCGCGCCGTAACCCGGTACCCCCGCGTTGAAGGCGCGCACGGTGCGTTCGGGGAAGAGCCGCTGGAGTTCTTCGCCCAGCAGCGCGGGGATCGAATCCTCGCGCTGCACGCCGAAACCCAGGGTCGTCGAGTCGCCGAGCACGAGCACGCGCAGTTCCTGCTCCTGCTTGCTGGCCACGGACGGCCACTCGAGATCGCGGAAGCCATCCGAGTTGATCTCGACCCGTTCACCCGCGTACTCGGGGTGCGTGAAGCGCCCGCGGAAGCCCGGCTCGAACCGCTGGCCGAGCTCGGGATCGGGCCGATAGGGCCGCGCGGCCGGGCTGCCCTCGAGCGCGACGAGCCCGTGGGGCACGCGCGGCCAGCGGGCTCCGGCCCAGCCCTCCCCGACGGCGAGCCCCAACGCCAGGGACGTGCAAGCGACGAGCGCCCCCGTCACGAACCGCGCTCGGCCGCCGAGGAGCAGCGCCAGCGCGGCGCACACCAGCCCCAGCACGATCCACCCCAGGCGTGCGCTGGATGGCGCTGGATCGAGGGCGTACAGCAGACCAAAGGCGAGCGCCAGGAGCGCCGGCATCGATCCCGCCGTCCGTCGCAGGCGCGAGCTCGCCGCGCGCAGGCCGGCGAGCGCGGCCGCTCCGCCGACGAGCGCCAGCGCCAGGCTGCCCGCCTCGCGCCGTCCGGTGACGACCAGGACCGCCGCGAGCACCACGATCCCGACGATCGCGCGCGCCGGGTCGCGCTCACCCGCGCTCACGAGCCACCTCCGAAGGGCTCGGAGGTCGATTGGAGCTGCGAGCTGGGCATGGGGCGCGGCTCAGCATACTCCGCGCGCCCACGGCGACGGGTCCGCCCACGCCTGGGACAACCGACGCCGAACCCAGACCGATCGCCCCATCGGTTCGTTCACCTCACCGCGTCCCTCCCCTTTGCTCGGGCGGCGAGGAAAGTCCCTCGCCCGGGGATCCGGCCCCCCCAGGGGGGTCCTGAGGGGAGGACGGGGGAGATCCCCGCTAGCGATGTCAACGTGGAAGAGGACTGTGAACATGTCGCGCATTTCGAACGCTCTCGTGCGCGGAGCCGCGCTGGCGGCCCTCGCGAATCTGTCCCACGCCCAGGCGGACCTCTTGGGCATCGACCTCGGGATCGGCGCCCGCTTGGCCGCCGTCGCCAACCAGAACGGTGAGGGCGGCGGTTTCCTGCGCATGCCGACCACCCACGACCACGGTGCGGCCCAGGCCGTGCTCGTCGACGCCCAGGGGGCGCCGCGGTATCTGCTCGAGGCCGAACTCAGCACCTTCATCCCGCTCTCGCCGACCCACGGTCAGCGGGTCGCCTTCGGCGGCATCTACGGCGTCCTGCTCGATGCGCAGAACGCCGGCCCCGCCGGTGCACCGCGGGTGCTCGGCAGCGTGAGCGGGCTGTGGCGCATGGAGCGCGATCTCAAGGGCAACGTCGACGCGCTCGTCCACGTCCGCGGTGCGAACGGGGTGGTGCACCTCGCCGGCCGGATCCAGGGCGCCTTCGAGATGCGCAGCGGCGGCGGAGTCGGCATGACCCTCTCCGGCAGCGCGCTCGCCGCTTCGCAGCCGGCGAACGGCGCGCAGGCCGTGCCCGATCCAACGACGCCGCGCACGCTCACGCCCTTCGTACCGGGCGTCACGGGAACCGCGCTGCAGAACTCGAGCCCCGCGGGCGGCAGCGTGCTCAAGCTCGGCCTCGGCACCGCGGTCGGCTTCGGGCAGATCGGTGCCGGCGCCGTGACGATCTCGAGCACCAACTTCCTGGGAGTCCAATCCGCCGCCCAGGGCCAAGCCCAGCAGCCCGAGGTCGTGGCCCCGATCGGCCTGCCGCATCCGGGGACGCAGTTGGAGCCGATCCGGCTGGGTCGCCTGCAGCTCGAGTACCTGCTGCTGCTGTGACGCGCAGAGCCGGCCGCGGCCGTCCCTGAGACGAAGGGGGAAACCACGCTCGCGTCCGGAGCGGGGCCGACACCGAGAGGGGTCGGCCCCGCGTTCGTTCGGTCACTCGAGGCGCTCGAGGGCCGAGACGTCCGGGGCGGCCTGCTCGACGCCGGCGAGGCGTGCGCCGCGCTCCAGGGACAGGGCCCGGGCGAGGGCGTCGTGGGCGAAGGCCAGGCCCTGTTCGCAGGCCTCGACGAGTTCCGCGCCGCACGCCAGGAAGGCCGCGATCGCGGCCGAGAGCATGCAGCCGCTGCCGTGGGTGTCGACCGCCTCGACGCGACGATGACGCCAGGCGACGAGCCCTTCGGCGTGGCGCAGGACGTCGATCGGATCGCCGGCGAGGTGCCCGCCCTTGAGCAACACGGGACAACGGAGGCGTTCGAAGAGCTCGTCCGCCGCGCCGCGCAGGTCGAGCACGTCGATCGGTGGACGTTCGAGCAGCACCGCGGCCTCGTCCAAGTTGGGCGTGACGAGCGCGGCCCGTGGCAGCAAGGCCTCGCGGTACGCCTCGACCGCGTCCGCGGCGAGCAGGCGCGCTCCGCTCGTCGCGACCATCACCGGGTCGACCACCAGCGCCGCGGGGCCGTGGGACAACGCCTCGGCGACGGCCAGGACGACGGCGCGCGAGCCCAACATGCCGGTCTTCGCCGCGCGCACCTCGAAGCCCGCCTGCACGGCGTCGAGCTGGGCGCGCACCAGGCCGGGCTCGAGCACCAGCGCCTCGCGCACGCCTTCGAGGTTCTGGGCCGTGATCGCGGTCAACGCGCTGGTGCCGAAGACTCCCAGCCGCGCGAACACGCGCAGGTCCATCTGGATCCCGGCCCCGCCCCCCGAGTCGGAACCGGCGATGGTGAGCGCCACGGGACGGCAAGCGAGCGGCTGCATGGGGCGCCCATCCTACCGCGCCGGCCGCGACGCGCTCAGCGCTCGCTGTCAGTCGCCCGCCAGGCGTCGCAGGCGCACGAGGTTCGTCACCAGGCGCATCACCGAGAGGTCGTGCACGACCTGGGCGGCGCGATGATTGTTCCCCCAGAAGCTCTCGTCGCGGTTCGCGCGCAGGTCGGCGTAGGAGAGCCCCATGTGGTCGACGGCGTAGGCCTGGCGATCGACGGGCTTCTTGAGCCCCTGGGCGAGCTCGAGGCCCTGCACGTCGAAGTGGTTGACCGAATCGAGCACCACGCCGTGCCCGACCCGGAACCAGGCCGCCAGCTCGCCGCCGCCCCAGCGTTCGGCGGCTTCGGGGCTGTCCACGAGCACCTCGACGCGCTCGGGGGTCAGGACCTCGATCAGATAGGCCCCTTGCAGCTCGTAGAGCGGCACGCAGCCTTCGACGAACACGCCCGCGACGTACGGGCTCTCGGGCGCCGCGGCGTGCGCCGTCACCCGGTCGAGCACCTCGTCGCGCGTCGCGAGCCGCCGCACGTAGCCCGGGGCGACGCGCGCGATGGTCTCCTCGACCGCCCAGCACGAGCCGAAGAGGTAGCCGCCGGCGTGCAGGAAGAACTCGAGCGGCTCGAGGTCGGCCGGCTCGAGCTCGCCCGTGCAGTTGGCGACGAACAGTCCGCGCGGATCGGGCCCGTCGGCGCGCACCTTTCCCGCGCGGGTCAGCTCGTGGGGGATCGAGAGGTGCCCGAGCAGCTTCTGGATGTGGTCGCCGCGGCTCTCGAGCACGCGCACGTCGAGGCCCCGGTACACCTCCGCCAGGCTCACGCCCTCGTAGCCGAAGCGCCGCCGCTGCTCCTCGACGTCCTGCAGGTCGACGAGCCGCGCCCGGGCGCCGTTCTGCTCCCACCACGTCCGCCACGCGCCGACCTCCGGGCCGAAGGTCTGGCCCGTCGCGGCGAGCAACCAGCCGTGCGCCATGCGTCGCACGAGCGGCTCGGGGTCCTCGAGGGCGCCGATCACGGCCGGCACCGCGTCGGGGCGATAGAGTTGCGTGAGGCCCGCGAGGGACGCGCCGCGCATGCGCCACTCGCCCGAGCGCTGCGTCGCCAGGCGCTCGAGCGGCGCGCGCGCCTCCGGGCTGCGCGTCTTGCCCAGGGACACGGCCGCGGCCAGCCGCACGCGCCAGTCCTCGTCGTCGAGCGCTCCGATCAACACCGGCACGGCGCCCTCGAGCGCGCGCCGGCCGAGCGCCACGACCAGGTCCTCGCGGGCCAGCGCGTCCTTCTCCGCGCCCAGGCGCTCGATCGCGAACGCCAGCCCCGCCGCCGTCTCGGGCCCCTCGAGCGCCAGCGCCGCCAGGCTCGCCGCGCGCCGCACGCGCGCGCTCGTGTCCCGCAGCGCCAACTCGCGCGCCCGCGCGAGGGCCGCCTCCCCCCCGAGGGAGGCCAGGGCCGCCGCGGCTTGGGCGCGCACGCCCTCGTCGCCGTGCGCCAGGGCCGGGCCGAGATGTTCCAACCCCGCCGCCGCCTGATCGCGCGCGCCGATCGCGAACTCCCTCGCCAGTCGCACGCCGCGGGCGGCCTGCGCGGCGCTCGTCGCGCCGACCAGGGCCTGCACCGCGCCCAGCACCTCCGGCGCCGGGGCGTCGAGCGCGCCCGCCAGGGCCAGGAGCGCGCGCCGTGCCCGCCGCTCGAGGGTCGGATCCAACTGCGCCGTGTTGGCGAGGCAACGTCGCAGGGCCGGGAGTAGGGTCGGATCGGCCGAAGCGCCCGCCGCCTCCAATGCCGCCGCGCGCACCATCAGATGCTCGGAAGCGAGGAAGTCCTCGAGCACCTTGGCCCGCCCCTCGCGCGCGCCGAGCACCAAGGCCCGCGCCGCGCCCGCGCGCAGACGCCCGTCGCGCTCGCGCAGGAGCGCCTCGAGCCCGCGCAGCGCGGGCACCTTCTCGCAGGCCGGCAGCACGATCGCCAGGGCCTCGAGGGCCACCGGCGCCGTGGCGCCGCGTGCCTTGCGCAGCAGGCCCACCGCGGTGGAGTCCGCGTCGAGGGCCGCGGCCGAACGTGCCGCGGCCAGCCGCACACGCCGCACCGCTCCGTCCATGGCGAGATCGGCCAGCGCCGCGGCGTCGCGCGCGGCGCCCACTCGACCGAGGGCCGTCGCCGCGCGCTCGACGACCTCCCAGTCCCCGTCGCCCAGCAGTCGCGCGAGTTGCTTGGCCGCGTCCGCGCTCGGATTCTCGACCAAGGCCTCGATGCCCGCCAGGCGCTCGAGGGGGTCCTTCGAACGCAGGCGGTCCTGTCCCTGGGGAGCGGCCGCGCCCCCGATCGGGAGCGCGAGCGCGATCGAACCCGCGATCACGGCGGCAAGGAGCTTCATGGGCGCCAAGGTACCACCCGGGCACCCGCGCGGATCGGCGACCGCGGCCGGATCAGTCGCGGGCGCTCCAGGAGCCGCTCACGACCATCGGCCCCTCGAAGCGCATCGTCATCACCAGCACCATCTCCTCGCCTTCGTCCTCGTCGTACCAGGTCGTGGTCTCGACGTGCTCGAGCACGAGCTCGACCTCCAGGCGCAGGCTGTGCGGGCGACCGGCGGCGACGTCCCACAGGATCTGGCCGTCGTGCTCCGTGCGCAGGACGAAACGATCCTCGACCGGGTCACCGTCCTCGTCCTCGCTGTCGACGGCGCCGTGGGTCTCCATCTTGCCCTTCAGCTCGATCACCGCGAGCGTGAGGCCGTCCTCCTTGCGCAGGGCGGCGAAGGTCGCCTCGAGCTCGCCGCCGACGTTGTCCCGGAACTGCTTGCGGCGCTCGTTCTCCTTGCGCTGCTCGTCCTCGTCCTCGTCCTCGGCGCGCAGGTGCACCTCGCCGCCCGGATCCATCATGCGCAGGAGCAGCCCGGCGTCGAGCTTCCAGCGCTCCCCCTCGGCGACGGGCTTCCCGGGCAGGAACTCCAGCAGGTCGATGTCCGCCTCGAGCTCCTCGAGCAGCACCGGGTCGCCCTTCTGTTCCCCGTCGTAACGCGCCGTGTACGCATCCTCGTCCTCGTCCCAGGTGAACAGGACGACGCGGCTCTCGAGCTGGCTCTCCTCCTCGATCGTCTGCTCCTCGGCTTCCCCGCCGAAGCTCATGTCCATCACGGTGCGCGCGGCGAGCTGGACGTACTCCCGCGCGAGCGACGTCGGGCGCCCGGCTCCGACCGCGCGGTACTCGTCCAGGAAGCGCAGTTCCTGGGTCATGAGGATCTCGAGTTCGAAGTCGTCGCCCTCGAGATCCATTTCCTCGCCGTTGAACGACAGGGCGCGCTCCACCATGCGCGTGGTGGTCTTGATCTCGAAGGACTTCTCGACCTTCTGGCCGCGTTCGACCTTGAAGGCGAAGTCCTGGGGATCGGAAACCGGGGACGCGGCCAGGAGCAACAGGAGGGCGGAGGTGTGGATCAGGCGCATGGGTTTCTCGGCGGGACAGGGTCGGGCCACCAGCCTACCCCCGCCGGCAACCGCCGGCATGGGGTGTGTTTCGCGTCACTCCTTGCGTTCGCCCGCGGAGACGAGCTCGCCTTCGATCACCGTGCCGATGCAGGAGCTGGTGTACTCGAAGGGGTCGCCGTCGAAGAGCGCCAGGTCGCCGTCCTTGCCGACCTCGAGGCTGCCCACGCGGTCCTCGATGCCGAGCAGCCGCGCCGCGTCGATCGTCACGAGCCCCAGGGCGCGCTCGAAGGGCAGGCCATAGCGCGCCGCGACGGCGGCTTCGTGCAGCACGACCCGGGTGCGCGGCACGTAACCTTCGTAACCCGATTGGAGCGCGACCCGCAGGCCGGCCTCGACCAGGATGCGCGGCGTCTCCATCGAGAGGTTCTTGGTCTCGCCGCCGGCCCGGTACATGGTCGGGTGCACGAAGATCGGCAGGTCGGCCTCGATCAGCTCGGCCAGCATCGACGGCGCCTCCGCGACGCCGTCGAGCACGAGCCGCAGCCCCGGGAACTCGGCGCGCAGGCGCAGCACGCTGGCGATGTCCTGGGCGCGGTGCACGGTCACGAGCAACGGCGTCCGACCCGAGACGATGCGCGCCAGGGCCTCCTTGCGCAGGTCGCGGTCGGGCGCCTTGGCCTCGGAGTCGCCCTCGGCCTTGGCGAGCGACTCGGCGTGGCGCTTGCCGTCGAGCAGGTGTTGGCGCAGGGTCGCCATCGCCTTGGCCCGCGTTCCCGCGCCATCGGGCCCGCGCCCCGAATCGGCCAGAGTCGCGGCGACCATCGCCTCGGGCACGATCACGGCCTCCTCGACCGTGTTGCCGCGCGTCTTGACCACCATCGTCTGACCCGAGATCAGCGCCAGGGGCGCGTGCCCGGTGTGCACCGTCGTCACCCCGAAGCCGCGCACCCAGGCCACCAACCGGTCGCTGGGGTTGTACGCGTCCAGCGCGCGCAGCTCGGGCTGCACGATGCCGGAGCGATCGACCTCGTCCTTGTCGTGGTCCGCGTTCAGCCACCCGGCCAGCCCCACGCAGGAGTGCGCGTCGACCAAGCCTGGCACGACGACCGCGGCCGAAAGCACTCGCACGCCCGCCGGAACGGCGACCGTGGCGGCCGGACCGACGGCGCGGATCTTCCCGTCGACGATCAGCACGACGCCGTCCTCGATGGGCGGCCCGGCCTGGGTGTGCAGGGTCCCTGCGCGCACGGCCAGCGTGCGCTCGGGCGCCTGACCGAAGGCGGCCGCGGCGCCGAGCGCCAAGGCGAGGGTCGTGAGCAGTGTGCGCGGAATCACTGATCCCCTCCTTCCACGTGGGCGCAGCAGGCGCTGAAGAGCCGGTCGTCGCCCGCGCCAGGACCACCCACGGCGTAGAGTCGATCCTCGGGATCGTCGAGGTCGAACACTTTGCGGCCCTCGACCCAGGTCTGCCGCACGAGGGTGTAGACCGAGAGCGGATCGCCATCGAGCACGCAGAAGTCGGCGTCCTTGCCGACCTCGAGGCTGCCGACGCGGTGCGCCAGGTCGAGTTGCTCCGCGCCGCGGATCGTCAGCGCCTCGAGCGCCGCCTGGCGCGGGAGTCCGGCGCGCACCGCCAACGCCGCCGAACGCAGGAAGAGCCGCGAGTCGGTGATGAAGTCGTCGGTGTGGATCGAGACCTTCGCGCCCGCGGCGTGCAGGATGCCCGGGGTCTCGTAGCGCAGGTCCTTGGCCTCGAGCTTGCCCCCCGGGGCATCGACCACGATCACCGAGCAGGGCACGCCGGCCGCCGCGATCTCGCGCGCCACCATCCACGCGTCGGAGACGTGGTGCAGCACGACGCGGAAACCGAACTCGCGCGCCAGGCGCAGGACGGTGACGATGTCGTCGTGGCGGTGCGTGTGGTGGTGCACGATGCGCCGGCCCTCGAGCACCTCGACCAAGGCCTCCAGGCCCAGATCGACGGGCGGCGCCTCCTTGCTCTCGTCCTCGGCCGCGCTCTGGCGTTTCGCCTGGTAGGCCTGCGCCTCGAGGAACCGCGCGCGCACCAGGGCCGCCGCCTTGGCGCGCGTGCCCGGCCGCGGCGGCGCGCCGCGCGGGTTGGTGCCGTTGGCCATCTTGAGCCCACCCATCGGCTTGCCGTCGTCGAAGCGATAGCACAGCTCCTCGACCGTGTTGCCCTCGCGCAGCTTGAGGTACACGGTCTGCCCGCCCATCAGGTGACCCGAGCCGGGCATGGCATTGATCGTGGTCAGGCCACCGGCCCGCGCGCGGTGCACCGTGGCCGAGCGCACGTCGAAGGAGTCGACGCTCGAGACCTCCGGCTGCAGCGGGCCGGAGCCGTCGGCTCCCCACGGGGCCCCCACGTGGCTGTGGGTGCAGATGAGGCCCGGCATCAGCACGCGCCCGAAGAGATCGATCACGCTCGCTCCTTCGGGCACGGGCACCGACGCGCGCGGGCCGATGGCGTGGATGCGACCTTCGCGCACGAGCACCACGCCGTCGTCGATCGGCTCGCCGCTGATCGGGATCAGACGCGCGCCGACGAAGGCTTGCACGCCGTCCGAGGAATCCGGCGCGGCCGGGGACGAGAGCAGCCACGCGGGCAGCAGGACGCGGAGGAGCAGGTCGAGGAGCATCGGGCGGGGTTCGAGTCGGAACGGCCAGCGGAGAAGCGGCGGAACGAGCGCCAGAGGGTAGCCGCGGTTCGTGCGGGCGTCCCGCTCCCGCGCGACGGATCAGCCGGCGTCGGCGACGGCGCGCTCGACCCCCTGGCCGACCGGCCCCGCCCGGGCCACGGCCCGCAGGGCCAGGGCGGCGTCGACGGCCAGCGCCAGGAGCACCAGGGCCCCTCCGCCGACGACCGCGGGCGTCGGCGACTCGTCCGTCCCGAGCCAGACCCAGGTCACGCCGAACACCACTTCGAGCAAGCCCATCAGGGCGATCTGCGGCCCGCTCAAGACCCGCGCGGCGGTCATGGCCAACAGGCACGGGATCGAGAGCTGCACCACGCCCAGCAGGGCCAGCAGCCCGATGTCGTGCCCCGTGGCCCGGAACGGCAGGGCCAGCGGCAACATCGTGGCCGCGGAGATCAGCGCGCCGATCAGCACCGCGGGCCGGAGGTCGAACTCACGACCCCGGCCCCCCACGCCGACCTTCATCACCACGGCCCAGTGGATCGCGCCGGCGATCGGCACGAGGGACGCCACGAGCACGCCCGCGAGGTGCCGCAGGCCTCCGCCGCCCAGCTCGGCCGCGTACATCCACACGATGCCGCAGCCGGCGACGAGCATGGCCCCCAGGGTGCGCCGCGGCAGGCGGTACCCGACCGCGATGCGCGCGCTGATCGCCGTGAGCAGCGGTCCCAGGGCCAGCGTCACGAGCACGTTGGCCACGGTCGTCAGCGCCAGGGCCAACATGAACGCGGTGAACATCACGCTCCAGCACAGCCCGCACAGCCACATGGCCCCGTCGCCGCTGCGCAGCGCGCGCCACAACGCCGCGGGCCCGCGCAGGAACGAGAGGATCGCGATCAGCCCGAGCGCGTTGAAGGCGCTGCGCCAGAAGGTGACCTCGAAGTCACCCGCGCTCTCGAGCTGGCGCGACACGACGCCGGCGATGCTCCAGAGCAGCGTCGCGAGGAGCATCAAGGAGACGGCGCGGCGGTGGGTCACGGTCGTGGGCAGCTCGGGGCCTGGAGGACGGATCGGTCCAGGAGCACGGTAGCAAGGGCGTCGAGCCGACTCGCGGGGTGCCAGGAACCGGCACGCTTCCCGACTCGGCCCCGCCCGAACCCCGGCGGCCCCCCCGATGGAGTTCCCCTTCCTGCCCCTGCTCGTCGTCGGCTTCGTGGTCCTGCTCGTGGCCGCGCTCGTGGCGGAGGTGGCCGCCGAACGCCGCCGCCGCGAGGCCCTGGCCGCCCTCGCCGCGCCGAGCGTGCAGCCCAGCCACCCGGCGCCCCCGCGCCCTGTGGGTGCTGGCCGGCTCCGCGCTGGAGCGATACCTTGCGCGCGGTGCGTGCCGCTGAGCAGGAAGTCCGTCCCCCACAGCCCCGGAGCTCGGCTCCCGAATTCGACGCGCCCCTCGAAGCCTGCCCGCTCTGCGGCTCGGTGCGATTCGGGTGGTACGACCGGGACTTCCGGGGGATCACGATCGACCGCTGCGTGGACTGCGGGATCCGCTTCATGAATCCGCAGTACTCGGATGCCTACCTGCGGCGCTACTACGCGGGCTACATCGACACGGCCGAGACCGAGAACGATCCCCGGCGCGGGGACATGCGGCGGGCGCAGAAGACCGAGCACCTCGAGCTCGTCGAGCGTTTCCTCGCGCCGGGGCGCTTGCTCTCCCTGGGCTGCGGCGATGGGCTGGAGATGCGCGTCGCGGCCGAGCGCGGCTGGAGGCCGGAGGGCTGGGACGTCGATCCGGCGACCACGCGCCGCGTCGCCGAACGCACCGGCTTCCCGGTCCAGGGCGGCCCATTGGAAGACCTGCGCCTGGAGGCCGGCGCCTACGACTGCATCTTCCTCGACCAGGTCCTCGAGCACCCTAAGCGACCGAAGGTCTTGCTCGATGCGTGCCGGCATGCCCTGCGGCCCGGGGGAGTGCTCCTCGTCGCCTGTCCGAACATCGGCTCGATCTCGAACCGCTGGCAGACCTGCATGGGTCGCCTGGGACTCAAGCGGCGCCGCGGCCGGCACTACGACGCCTGGCACCACCTGCACTACTACACGCCGGACGAGCTCGCGCGGCTGCTCGCCGACCAGGGTTTCGAGGTCTTCCTGCGCCAGGGAGACCCCAAGCCCGCCCGCGGCCGCTCGCCCCTCGCGCGCTGGAACCGCCGCCTGCAGACCGCCTTCCCGATGCTCGATTCGTCCTTCCGCTTGCTGGCCCGCCGGGGCCCGGCCTGAACGGTTCCAGACAACCGGCCCTTCCGGGTGGACGCGGGAGCTCCCCGCCAGGCTGGATTGAAGGCGGGTGACTGGGGCGACCGATAGGCCGGGCATGTGCCGCTTCACCCTCTACCTGGGACCGCCGATCCGCCTGCGCAGCTTCCTGTTCGAGTCCGAGCACAGCTTGGTCGCCCAGAGCTCGAAGAGCCGCGAGCGCGAGGAGCCGCTCAACGGCGATGGCTTCGGGGTGGGCTGGTACAACGCGGAACTCAGCGACGAGCCGGCCGTGTTCCGTTCCATCACGCCGGCCTGGAACAACCGCAACCTCCAGAGCCTGTCGCGGGTCGTCGCGTCGGATTGCGTGCTGGCCCACGTGCGCGCCGCGACGCATGCCAGCGGCGTCAACGAGGCCAACTGCCATCCGTTCCGCTATCGCAACCTGCTCTTCATGCACAACGGGGACGTGGCGCGTTTCCCGAAGCTACGGCGGAGTCTGCTCGACTCGGTCGGCGACGCGGCCTTCGAGAACGTCTTCGGCAGCACCGACTCCGAGCACGTCTTCGCGCTGGTGATCGACGAGCTCGAGAACCAGAGCCCCCTCTCCGGCGCCGAGCGCCTGGTCGCCGCCCTCGAGCGCGCCCTGGGCCGCGTGCTCGAGCTCGCCGATCGCCACGCACCCGGCGAGCCGTCCTATCTCAACATCGCCCTCTCCGACGGCGAGCACGCCGTGGCGACGCGCATCTCGACCGATATCGCCCACGGTCCCGAGTCGCTCTACTACCACTACGGCCGCAACCACCTGCCCGTGCTCGCCGACGACGATCTCGACCCCTTCGACCGCTCGCTCTTCGTCTCCTCCGAGCGCCTGAGCAACGACCCCGACTGGCTGGCCGTGCCCCCCAATCACCTGGTGATCGCGGCGCGCGGCGAGGCACCCCTCGTGCGCCCTTTCGTCCGCGCCTCCGCCACCCGTCGCGGCGCCGCCTGATCGCCGTCATTTCGCGCCCAGCTCCTTGGCGGAGCCCTTCGCCCCCCTATCCCATCTAGTGTACGGCGAACAGCTTGGCCAGCCGAGGTGGAACGAGTTTCGAGATGAGCCGCTCCAGCTCCGCCAAGCGCCCTTCGACCAAGTCCGACACCACCTTGTCGGGCTTGCGGTAGTCGAAGAAGGTCGGCACCGTCGAGACTCGGTCCGGCAGGGTCAAGTAGCGCGCGACGTAGGCGGCCTCGAAGTGCGGATCGTACTGCCTCTTCAAGCCGTGGAGTCGTCGATCCTTGCCGAGCCTCTCCGCGCGTGTGCCGTGCATCGCCGGGGCCGCCCCCTTGGTCGAGAGGAACATGGCGTCGACCAGATGGAGCGCCCGGTAGAAGGCGAGGATGGCGATCGCCTCGGCGTGCGTTCGAGGGTCGACGACGAGCGTGCGAAGCGTGGCCAGGAAACGGTTCGAGAGCTCGACCCGCCCAATGGCGGGGTCAAGCCTCGTTCCCGACATAGCGAATGGACTCGCTATTGAAGAGGCTGTGGGCCCCGGGACCCGCGGGCCTCGGCAGCAACATGCAGCGCACGCTGAGCATGTCGAGCCCGGGCTCGTTCGTGAGCTCGATCTCGAGATCAGTGAGCTCGTCCCGAAGCGCGTCCGGATACTCCTCGCTCGAAGCGACCAGCAGGAACAGCAGGCTGCCTTCGTGGGTCGAGAGGTAGGCCGTGTCCACCGCTTCGTGGCGGACCTGGAGCCACTTCGCGAGCTCCGAGAGCAGGAGGTTGAGCTGCGTCTGGAAGCGGCGTTGCTCGATCAGCACCCCAAGGGCCTTCGCGAAGTTCTCGAGGTAGGCCTGGAACAGCTCGGGGTTCGAGGGCTCCGTCTTGCCGCCGGGCAGGAGCCGCAGATCGGTTGTCCGGGGCGTCCCGGACAGGTCTCGCGAGGGGGAGTGCACGGGGTGCGCGGGCGGCCTGCGCGCTGGCGCAGCGAGGATGAAGTCTAGCCGACGCTCGGGCCTCGGATCGCGCGAGGTCGGCGCTGGTGTCGGCCGATCTGACGCGGTTCTCGACCCGGGCCCGCTCGGCGGTGCGGCACCCTGCTGCGGCTCCTTCGGTTGCCGTAAGCCGCGTTGTTACAGGCTCTTGTGGCTTTTTCTCCGGCACCTCGCCAGGTAGGGGGGCGACGAATCCCTACACCTGTAGTACTACTACCTGTCGGGCCGGGGGGTCCGGGGGTGATGAAGGAACTGACTCAGCTCACGGCGTTGCAGCTGGACGTCCTCCAGGTGCTCTGGGAGCGGGGGGAGGCAAGTGTGAATGGGGTGACGGAGGGGTTGCGGGAGGGGCGGGGGCTCGCGCGGTCGACGGTGGCGACGTTGCTGGCGGGGCTGGAGGGGCGGGGGGGGGGGCGGCGGCGGAGGGTGCGGCGGGGATTCGTGTACTCGGCGCGCATCGGGCGGGAGGAGGCGCGGCGGGCGATGGTGGATGGGCTCGCGAGGAGCCTGTTCGACGGGGACGTGGGGGGGCTCGTGCAGCACCTGGTCTCGCGCGGGGAGTTCTCGGCGGCGGACCTGGAGCGCGTGCGCGCGCTGCTCGACGCGAAGGAGCGGGGGACGGAGGACGGGACGCGAGGAGGGGAAGCATGAACGGGACGATCGGAACGGTGGACGCGGCGGTCGTGGCGTGGCTCGGCACGTACCTGGTCCACAGCACGCTGCTGCTCGGGGGAGCGTGGCTCGTGACGCGCGCCCTGGGCACGCCGCGCTTGCGGGAGGTGGTGTGGCGCACGGCGCTCGCCGGCGGGCTCGTCAGCGCGAGCCTGCTGATGGCGATCGGGGGCGGCGGGCTGGTGGTCGACGGGACCGCGTTGCTGCGCCGGGGCGGGGAGGCCGATGGGAGGGGCGAGGGGCTCGCGCTGCTCGCGGCGGGGGGAGGCGCTCCTCCGGGGGCCGTGGTCGAGGCCGCAAGCCCGGCCCGCGACGGGCGGCTGGCCGTCCGCCAGACGACCTTCGAGCTGCCCCCCGCGGCGGGGGCCGCGGATGGGTCCTGGACCCTCTCCCTCGGCGGGCTGGAGCTCGGGCCCGCCGCGCTCCTGGTCGCGGCCTGGTTGGCGTGGGCGGCGGTCGGGGTGGGGCGACTGCTGCGGCGCCGCAGGCGGCTGGTCGCCGTCCTCGCGGGGCGGCGCGAGCTGCGCGCCGGTCCCCTGGTCGAGGCCCTGCGCGCCCTGCGGGCCGAGCACGGGCCGCGTCGGCGGGTGCGGCTCAGCGCGTCGGCCCTGGTCGACTCGCCCATGGCCCTCGGATGGGCCGAGATCTGCGTGCCCGAGTACGCCCTGGACGAGCTCGGCAGCGGGAGCACGGGGGCGCTGCTGGCCCACGAGCTCGCCCACCTGCGCCGCCGAGACTCGGCCTGGGGCCTGGCGGCGGCCTTGCTGGCGCGGCTCTTCCCCTTCCAGCCCCTGCTGCGCGTCGCGGAGCGGCGCCTGCGCGCCGAGGCCGAGCTGTGCTGCGACTCCGAGGCCGTGCGCGCCACCGTCGACGGCGCGGGGCTGGCGCGTTGCCTGCTCGAGGTCGCGGAGCGCACCGCCGGCGCGGGCTCGCCGGCCTGGGCCGCGGCCATGGCCGTGCCGCGCGGCGAGCTGGTCGCGCGCGTCGAGGCGGCCCTGGCGGGCGGCGCGCCCCGGCCCTCGCGCGCCCTGCTGGGGACGACGGTCGCGGCGAGCTGGGTCGCGCTCGCGGCCCTGGCCTGCGTGGGGCCGGGCGTGCGCGCGGGCGAGGAGCAGCCGCTCGAAGTCACCGGGGGCGCGACGCTTGGACGCTCCGGGATGCGCACGGGCTCGCTGGCTTACCAGCTCTCGGGCAGCGCCGATCCGGCGGACGGGCGAGACGTCCTCAGCGTGTGGATCAACGCAGAGCTGGTGCACCGCGCGCCGACCGACGACCCGGCGGCGGACCTCGAGCGGGTGCAGCGGGAGCATGGGGTGATCCCGGGGCCTGCGACGACGGTCGTCGAGCTGGATGGGTCGGGGCGGCGGACCTCGATGCCCGCGGGCGAGGAGCGCAGGGACAGCGTCGGACCGCTGGGCCCGCGGGTGGTGGACACCCCAGGTCCAACGGGCCCGCGAACGCCGGACGCCCGCGTGGTCCTCGAGATCGATGGGTCGGGAGCGATCCGCGCAGGCGAGCAGGTGCTGGTCCCCGCGGGCGGGACCGACCTCGGGCCGCTGCGGGAGCACCTCGCGGCGGCGGCGCGGGGGATGCCGAAGGACACGCAGCCGGGCCTGCTCCCGCTGCCCCGCGGTCTCGTGCAGGTCATCGCCCCCGCGCAGGCGCCCTTCGCCTCCATGCTCGCCGTCGTGCAGCAGTGCGGGATGGCCGACGTGCAGATCCAGCAGCTCGAGCTCGGCGCCGTGTTGCCCGACGGCAGCGAGACGACCGTTTCCTATCGCCTGCCCACCTACGAGGATCTCGACGAGGAGCGTGCGGACGCGCCAGCGCGGTTCACCGTCGAGCTGCGCGGCCCGGGGGTCACCCTGCGCGTCCCGCCGGAGATGGGCACGGGTTTCTCCTCGCGGCGCGCGCGCCTGGACGTCCTGGGCGGCATGGTGAGCACGCTCGTCGTCCCCCACCCCGCGGCCGTCTTCCTGCTGGACGTGCACGACCCCACGACCGTGGGAGAAACCCTGGCCGTCCTGCGGACCCTGCGCGACGCCGGCGCCCGCACGCTCGGTTTCGTCGGCCGCCGCGAGTAGCGCGCGAGCTGGAGCCCGGCGCGCGCCGGGCTCGGGCGGTCGGCGGCGCGCGGCTACTGTCCCGTGCCTGGTCGCGGGGCGCAGCCCGTGTCAGCGCAGGGGTAGGGGCTCGAGCAGGCCGGTGAGGATGCCGAAGGCCGTGCCGGTGAGCGCGAGGGCCCCGAGGAGGTAGAGGGCGAAGAGCAGCCAGTAGGCCAGGGGGCGCTCGCCGCGGCGGATCTCGAGGCGTGTGAGCGGGCCCTTGCAGCCGCAGGGCAGCCAGCCGGTGGCGAGGGAACGGTAGTCCGCGAGCAGGAGCAGCGCGGCCAAGCCGAGGAGCAGCACGAACTGGAGGAGCACCATGGTCTGGGGCCTGCTGCGATGCAGGAGGGCAACCGATGCGGAGGCATCTTTCTCTTCGGCCCGCGGGCCTTGGCACCTTGGGCGCCTTTTCGAGCCCCGACGGCGGAATGAGGAGATCGAGATGCGCGTCGAGGCCGGGCGCGGCTGGCGGCCCGAGGGTTGGGACGTCGATCCGACGACCACGGGCCGCGTCGCCGCGCGCACCGGCTTCGTGGTGCGCAGCGGTCCGCTCGAGGACCTGCGTCTCGAAGCCGGCGCCTACGACTGCATCCTGCTCGACCAGGTGCTCGAGCACCCCAGAAGACCGGCGCGGCTGATCGAGACCTGTCGCGGGGCGCTGCGCCCCAATGGAGTTCTGCTCGTCGCGTGCCCGAACATCGGCTCGATCTCCAATCGCTGGCAGACGACCATGGGTCGCCTGGGCCTCAAGCGCCGCCGCGGCCGGCACTACGACGCCTGGCACCACCTGCACTACTACACGCCGGACGAGCTCGCGCGGCTGCTCCCGGGCTTCGGCCTCGAGGTCTTCCTGCGCCAGGGCGACCCAAAACCCGCCCCCGGCCGCTCGCCCCTCGCGCGCTGGAATCGCCGCTTGCAGAGGAGCTTCCCCCTGCTCGACTCGTCCTTCCGCGTGCTGGCCCGACGGAGTTCGACCTGAGCGGCTCCGGGGCCCGAGCCCCGGGTCTGGGGCCGTTCGGCCGGGTCGCGCCGGACAGCGCCGCGGAACCGCTCGAGCGCCGCCCGTGGCGATCGCCTGAGCGTGCTCTAGGATGGGTCGATGCGTTCGGAGCTGGATGCCGACAGGGTGCGCGCGCTGATGACGGCCATCGGTCGTGCAGCGCTTGGTCCCGGCCGGATCTACCTCACCGGCGGGACGAGCGCGGTCCTCGTGGGTTGGCGCGGCGCCACCATCGACGCCGACCTGAAGCTGGACCCCGAACCTGCTGGGATCTTCGAGGCCCTGCGCCGGATCAAGGACGAGCTCGACGTGAACGTCGAGCTGGCCTCGCCCGACGACTTCATTCCGCCCCTACCCGGCTGGCGGGAGCGCAGTCTCTACATCGCGAGCTGCGGGCCCGTCGAGTTCTACCACTATGACTTCTACGGGCAGGCGCTCGCCAAGCTCGAGCGCGGGCACGAGCGCGACCTCTCCGACGTGCGGGAGATGCTCGCCCGGGGTCTGGTCGAGCGCGCGGGCCTGCTCGAACACCTGGCCGCGATCGAGCCCGGCTTGCTGCGCTACCCGGCGCTCGATGCCGAGGCCTTCCGGCGCAAAGTCGAACGCTTCGTCGCGGAGGGACCCGTTGCCTGATCTGCGCGGCCTCCCCGGGGGCGAGTGGGTGGAGGAAGGTCTGCGCGACCTCGCCGCGGGCCGCAAGAGCGTCTCCGCCCTACTCGTCGCGATCTGCCCCACTCGCCTGCGGCGCCTAGGTCTCGCGATCCCCCCCATCCCCTGGCCGGAGCCCGAGCTCCAGCTCTACCGCCTGCTCTGCGCACAGGAAGGCAACGACGCCTACTCGCGCTACAACTCGCTCCGCCGCCGCCTCGACAGCTTCGCCCGCGCCCTCGAACGCGAACACAGCGCGGCCCTTCGGCGCGCCGCTCCCCGCTGACCCCAGGCCAGCTCCACCTGATTGCGCACGACTGACCTGACCCACTGACGGGGCGCCGGCTACTCGCCCAGGGCCTTGAAGACCGCGTCCGCCGAGTCGCTGTAGAACTCGATGTTGACCTTGGTCCAGACCTCGTCGGGGAGGTCGTTCAGTGCTTTGCGTGCGGCCACGGGCATGAGCACGGTCGCAGCCTGCTTGTCGACGGCCAGCTCCACGATCGCCACCGGATTCTGTAGACGCTCCAGCGAGCCTCCCAGGTTGAGCGCCCCGACGACGATCGTGCCACCGCGGGTGTTGCGCTCGAGCAGGCCGCCAACCAGGGCGACCAGGGCCGGGAGCCCCAATCCCGTTCCCGACCTGTCCGCATCGAAGGGTCGGAGTTGGATCGAGTACTCGTGCCCGCGGGGATCCCGGTTTCCAACGAGCTCCTTGGGCCGGGCATGAAGGTTCTGCTCGCCCACGCGAACGCTCTCGCGGAAGGCCGGGGGTTGGGGATGGTTGAGAATCCTCACCCCGCTGCCGGGTCCAACGCTGACTTCGATCGTATCCGTCCGAGCAGTCCCCCGCGCTCGGCCTGGGCGGGGCCTGAGTGGTCGCGAGCACCACCGCTCCCCACTGGCCTCCCGGGATCGCCCGAGGGCCGCTCGGACGGAAGCAAGATTCCCGGATCGGCGTCGGCCTCGCGCTCGGACGCAGTACCATTTCGACGACCGGAGCGCACGGAGCATCGCGCTCCAGGAGAAGCACTCATGGCACGTTCCCAATCGAAGTCCGCGCAGACCGTGATCGTGCACCGGCGCGTGCCGATCGAGGTCACTCCCTTGCCCTTCGTGGCGTTCGACTCGGTGCGCAACCTCGACCTCGACACGCTGGCGCGCGCGAAGAGCGCGCGTTTCGAGGTCGGGTACTACCAAACCGGGTGTTGTCGGCGCCTCGTGCACGCGCGCGTGCGCAAGGGCCAGGTCACTGCGCTCGAGATCGAACCGTGCAAGGAGCGCGCGGCGCTCACGCCGGCGACCCGGGAGATCGTCGAGGCGGCGTACAGCGATGCAGTGCGGCGCTCGCGTCGCGCGAGCCGATCCGGCGGTCTCTCGCTCCCCGTTCCCGTCCAGCAGCTTCCGCAGGCACTGGCGCGCCTGAAGTTCAACATCTGGGTGTGCGTCAAGATCTGCTGCTTCGGGCGCTGCATCGAGTGCTGCATCGACATCAACAGCGAGTCGCCCAAGCCGATCTGGGCCGGCTGCGCCATCGACGGGGTCTGGACCTACTGAACCGAGCCCGTCGCGAGATGCGCCGCCCTGCGCCCGATCCCGCGCGCCTTCATCCCGCACGACCGACGTAGCGGATGGCCTCGCTGTGGAGCAGGGAGCTCGCGCCGGCGCGCTTGGGGAGCAACATGCAGCGCGCGAGCTGTCCGGGATCGGAATCACCACGTCCGGCAGGAGCGCGCCCTCGCGCTTCCGCTGCTCGGCGAGCGCGGCGCCAAGACGCTGGCGGGCCTTGTAGACCGAGCTGTCGTCCAGGAACGAATCGGGGCGCGCGAAGTAGACCAGCTCGAGGATGCGAGGGCGGTGCGGCTTGTTGGTGAGCCGCTTGCGCACCACACGCCGGTCGGCGCCGACGAACAGCGCTTCGCCGGCGGCCAGGTCGAAGCTGCGCTCGTAGGCGTTGACGTCGAACACCACGCTCTCGCTGGCGCAGGCGAACCCGTAGCACCAACCCACGGAGGCGCTCGGAGCGTTCCCTTCGCCGTGGGCGCCGGTCAATCAACGCTGGGCGCCGAGCAGGGTGTCGCGCGCGACGTCGGGGTCGACCGCGCGCATCCGGGCCATGGCTTGCTCCGAGTTCGAGGCAACCTGGCCACCGTAGAGGTCCACGGCCAGTACCGCATGACCCAGGGCAGCGACTCGGTCCCCGAAGTGGCGGATGAGATCGTTGAGACCCCCCACTCGTGGATCAAGAGCACGCCGGGCAGAGGCTGGGTCGCGCCGGCGGGTAGGCTCAGGTAGCCGGTCATGCGAATCGGATCCTCGCCAGCCCGGCCTGGGCAACGCGCTGCGCCGTCGGAACCTGAACCAAGGCTGGCAGCCCTCCCCACCCCGCGGGTTCCCAGTAGGATCGAGCCCATGAAGCTCCTCCTTTCGGCCCTCCTCGCGTCGTCCGTCGCGCTCGGAGCCCGGGCCCAGAGCACCCTGCTGGTGCCCGAGCAGTTTCCCACGATCCAGGGCGCGATCGCCGCCGCGATCCATGGGGACACGGTCTCCGTCGCGCCGGGCGATCACCCCGGCCCGATCGATCTCTCCGGCAAACGCATCCTCCTGCTGAGCCGCGCGGGTCCCCGGGTCACGTTCATCTCGCACATCAACGGCATGCAGCCCGTCGTCCGCATGTCAGGGGGCGAGACGCGCGACACGATCCTCGATGGCTTCACGATCAGGGGTTCCGAGGGCGGTGGGGTGCAGATCCACAACGGATCACCCACGATTCGCAACTGCTGGATCCGCGGCAACTGGAGCGAGAACGACGGCGCAGGAATCCAGGCTATCCAGGCGGCCCCCCTGATCGAGAACTGCTTGGTCACCGAGAACGCTGGCTGGTTCAGCCCGGGGATCTACCTCGCCAACGTTCCGGCCGGGCAGACCGCGGTCATCCTGAACACCACCGTGACCCGCAACGAGGCCCTCGATGATGGGATCGGCGGCCATGTGCGACTCAGCTCTCCGACGGCGATGATCAACTCGATCGTCAAGGGCAACGGGGGGACGGCCCCGCAGGTGAGTGGGAACACGTCGCTGATCTACAACTCCAACTACAGTCCTCTGCCCCAGGCGTTCCAGTCCAACATCAACGTGGATCCGCTCTTCGTGGATCCGTTGGGGGACTTCCGGTTGCTCCCGACCTCACCCTGCAGGGACACCGGTAGGGCCGAGATGCCGCCGGTCGCGGGGCTCCTGGCGGAGCTCCCCTCCCTCGACTTCGACGGCCTGCTACGCCTCGCGGGCGCCTCCCCCGACATGGGTGCCCACGAGTACCTCGCGGGCACCACCTACTGCTTCGGCGACGGCTCGGGCACCGCTTGCCCCTGCGGCAATCCCGGCGGCGCCCACGAGGGTTGCGCCAACGGCGGTGGCCGTGGAGCGGTGCTGACCAGCTCGGGATCCCTCTCCGTGGCAACCGCCGACCTGGTCCTGTGGGCGCGAGGGCTCCTGCCCGGCAACGCGGGCCTCTTCCTGCAGGGATCGACGCGCGTCGCGGGCGGCTCGGGCTTGCCCTTCGGCGACGGCCTGCGCTGCGCCGGCGGTTCGGTGCTGCGCCTCCAAGTGCGCCTTCCGGGCGCCGACGGAACGCTGCACACGACGATCTCGGTCCCGTCCACGGGCGGAGTCGCGGCCGGCGATACGCGGACCTACCAGACCTGGTACCGCGACTCCCAGACCACCCCCTGCGGGACCGGCTTCAATCTGAGCAACGGCCTCGAGCTCGTGTGGTCGCCCTGATCGCGGGGAAGCGACTTCCGCCCGTACAACTCTTGCCGACGTAGCGGCGGTTGCGCCGCGCTGGGTCGGGGCGCGCCCGACCGGCTTCGATTCGGGGGCTTCAGCGCCGCGCGCCGGTCGTGCCAAGGTTGGCGCAGGCGCGCGGCGCGGGGGGCGCGTCGTCGGGGGCGGGTTGGGATTCGCGGCGGTGGAGCAGGGCGTCGCCGGCGATGGCTTGGAGGCGTTCGAGGGTGATGTCGCCGGTGGGGTACTCGCCGGTGAAGCAGGCGTTGCAGAAGCGCTCGATCTTGGGGTTGCCGCGGCGGGCGGCGGCGTTCATGGCTTCGAGGTCGAGGTAGACGAGGTGATCGGCGCCGATCTCGGCGGCGATCTCGGACGTCGTGCGGTCGGTGGCGACGAACTCGGTCTTGGTCGCCATGTCGATGCCGTAGGGGCAGGGCGCCTTGAGGGGCGGGCTGCACGAAGCGAGGTAGACCTCGGTCGCGCCCGCCTCGCGGGCCATGCGCACGATGCGGCGCGAGGTCGTCCCGCGCACGATCGAGTCGTCGACCAAGAGTACCTTCTTGCCCTCGAACTCGATCGGGATCGGGTTCAGCTTGCGGCGCACCGAGCGCGAGCGGCTCGATTGGTTGGGCATGATGAAGGTGCGGCCGATGTAGCGGTTCTTCACCAGGCCCTCGGCGAAGGGCACGCCCAGGCCCTGGGCCATTTGCAGGGCCGCGTCGCGCGAGCTGTCGGGGATCGGGATCACGACGTCCGGCATGGGCGCGCCCTCGCGTTTCCACTGCTCGGCGAGCGCCGCGCCGAAGCGCTGACGGGTCTTGTAGACCGAGACGTCGTCCAGGAACGAGTCGGGGCGCGCGAAGTAGACCAGCTCGAAGATGCACGGGCGGTGCGGCTTGTCGCCGATCTGCTTCTTGACCACCTTGCGGTCGGAGCCGACGAAGAGCGCCTCGCCGGCGGCCAGGTCGAAGCTGCGCTCGTAGCCGTTGACGTCGAGCACCACGCTCTCGCTGGCGCAGGCGTACCACTTGCCCTCCTCGGTGGTCTTCTCGCCGAACACGATCGGCTTGATGCCGAAGGGATCGCGGAAGGCCACCAGGCCCCCGTCCGCCAGGGTCGCGACCACCGAGTAGGCCCCCTGGACCTGCTCGTAGACCGCCTGCACCGCGTGGAAGACGTCCTCGGCCGCGATCGGGTGGCCGGGGCGCAGGCGCTGGGAGAGGGCGCGCGCGAAGACGAAGAGCACGACCTCGAGGTCGCAGGAGCTGTTGAGGCGCGTGCCGCCGTTGCGGAAGTAGCGCTCGACGAGCTCCGCGTAGTTGGACACGTTCCCGTTGTGCGCCATCGCCACGCCGATCGGGAAGGTCAGGTGGAAGGGCTGGGCGTCCTCGCCCTGGTTGCCGCCCACCGTGGGGTAGCGCACGTGCCCCACGCCGAGGTTGCCGCGCAGGCGCGACATGTTCTTCTCGTCGAAGATCTCGAGCACCAGGCCGAGGCCCTTCTTCACGTGGAAGGAGTCGGTGAAGGTGATGATCCCGGCCGCGTCCTGGCCGCGGTGCTGGACGGCCAGCAGGCCCTCGTAGATCTCGGGGGCGACGTCGGTGCCGTCGGGGCCGTAGATGCCGATGAATCCGCACATGGGGGAGGGCCGGGAGGTGCCTGGGGACGGCCGGGGGCGCGCCCGGACGAAGGGGGCCATTCTAGGCACGGAGGGGGGTCGGGGGCAGGGTCCGGGGCAGGAGAGAAGGAGCCCCGGGTCGCGGTTCCAGGCTCGACGGCGGCGCTCCCCGGCGCTCTAGTGCTCCCCTCCCATGCGTCGCCCGGGCCACCACGGGAGGGCGAAGCGGCCATGCAGCTCCTCGAGCGACTCGACCTCTCCCCCGAGCTCCTGCGCTGGGCCGTGACCAGCGCGGTGGTCTTCTTCGCCGCCAGCCTGATCGTCCTGCCGCTGCTGGTCATGGCGATCCCGCGCGACTACTTCGCGGGGGAGAAGGCGCCCCCGGCCCTCTTCGCGCGCCAGCACCCCGCCCTGCGCTGGACCTGGCGCGTGCTGCGCAACGGGCTAGGGGCTCTGATGGTCTTGCTCGGCCTGGTGATGCTGGTGACGCCGGGCCAAGGCCTGCTGACCCTTCTCGTGGGCCTGATGCTGCTCGAGTTCCCCGGCAAGCGCCGCCTCGAGCAGAAACTGATCGCCCGCCCGGCGATCCACCGCCACCTCAACTGGATCCGGCGCCTCGCCGGCCGCCCCCCGCTGACCCTACCCCGGGGAGATGCGCCCAGCGCGCAGCCTTGAACGACGTCGGGCGTGGTTCAGAACACGACCCAGATCATCCACAGCAGCGCCGCGGCGAGGGTGTACTTGCCGGCGTAGTAGAGCTTGCGATTCGTGCGCTGCTTGAGGCCGCGGAAGAAGGCCTTGAGATGGAAGAAGATCGGCGTGAAGCGGTTCAGGGCGCCGGGCTTCTCGTCGGGCTCGTTGTGGCTGGCGGTGATGCGGTAGACGCGGTCGATCAGGAACTGGTTGATGCCGCGCATCAGCGGGGTGCGCAGCGGCCGCGTGATGTCCGCGAACAGGATCAGGCGCGTCTCGTCGGTCGTGTTCTCGGCCCAGTGCACGTAGGTCTCGTCGAAGACCACGTCCTCGCCCTCGCGCCAGGAGTACTCCTCGCCGTCGACCCAGATGCGGCAACCGGGTTGGCTCGGGCAGACCAGGCCCAGGTGGTAGCGCAGGGAGCTGGCGAAGGGGTCGCGGTGCCGGCCGAGCTTGCCGCCCGGTGGGAGCAGGGTGAAGGCGGCCGAGTTGACCTCGGGGATGGCGCGCAGGAGCTCGACCGTGCGCGGGCAGCGTTCCAGGGCGGAAGGCAGGAAGTCGCCATACCACTTCATGTGGAAGCGCTTCCAGCCGAGCTTCTTGAACGAGACGAAGGCCAGGTCCTGTTGCCCGGCGTTGTAGTCGATCTTGCCGTCGGCGTAGAGGGCCAGCGCCTCCTCGCGGATCGTGCGCCAATTGCGCTTGAGGGACTCGAGGGCCGGGAAGCGGGCGGGGTCCAGGAACGGATCCTTGGGGACCGCCGAGAAGAGGTAGAGCAGGGCGTTGAAGGGCGCGAAGAGCCCGGAGTGCTCGGTGAGCTGGCGCTCGAAGCGCAGGCGGACCTTGCCGCGCCGGTGCACGTACAGCACGGCGCCGAGGTAGCCGTAGAGCACGAGGAACTTGGGCGTGAGCAGCTCGGCGAGCATTCTTCTGATCCGCGGACGTGTCGGTCGGGCGCGCAGCGGAGGAAGGTGCCTCGTCGGGCCACACTGTAGGGTCGGCCTAGGCGCTGCCAAGGGGGCCGAGCGGACCCTTCGGTCCCGCGGGGGAGCGTGGGTGGTCGATCCCCGCGCCTCGACCACGGGCGGGCGCCGGATACCGTCCCTATACTCGTCCCTGGCATGGTCCCCGGCCCCGCGATCCCGATCCAGCGCCTGCAGGCCGTCGACCAGCGCCTGGGCCGGATCGTGTGCGCGGGACTTGCGCCGCTGCGCGCCCTGGGTCGGCGCCGGGCGCGGGGTGCGCCGCGCGAGATCCTGCTGATCAAGTTCTGGGGCCTGGGCAGCCTGCAGCTCCTGACCCCCGCGGTCGCGGCCCTGCGGCGCCGGCACCCCGGGGCGCGCCTCTCGCTCCTGACCCTGCGCGGCAACGCCGAGCTCGCCCGCGAACTGGGCGTCTTCGACGCGGTCTGGACCCTCGACGTCGAGTGCCGCGCCTGGACCGAGGTCTTCGCGCGCATCCTGGCCCTGCTGGCACGCCTGCGGCGGGCGCGCTTCGACCGCGTCTACGACTTCGAGTTCTTCACCCGTTTCTCGGCCGTGGTGGCCTTCTCGACCGGCGCGCCCGAGGTCGTGGGCTTCGCCGCCCCCAGCGTCCCGCGCGGCGGCTTGCACACCGAGGAAGTGCCCTTCAACCGCTACTGGCACGTGGCGCGCAACTTCCGCGCGTTGGCCGGCGGCGAGGACGGCCACGAGGTCGGCGTTGCCGAGGTGACGCCGCTCCGGCCGAGCGCGGCACAGCGCGCGCGGGTCGGGGATCTGCTGGCCGCCGCGGGCAGGACCGTCGCGCGCCCGCTCGTCGTGCTGAACCCCAACGCCGGCGGGCTCTCCCTCGAGCGGCGCTGGCCGGCGCCCAACTTCGCCCAGCTCGCGCGGCGGCTGGTGCTCGAGCAGGACAGCGACGTGGCGCTGATCGGCGCGCCGGCCGAGCGCGCGTACGTCGGCGAGCTCGCCGCCCGCGCCGGAGCGCTGCCCGCGGGCCGTCTGCTCGACCTCTCGGGCGCGCTCACGATCGGTGAGCTCGGGGCGTTGCTCGCGGACGCCGACGCGGTGGTCTCGAACGACAGCGGACCGATGCACCTCGCCGCGGCCCTGGGCGCGCCGACGGTCGGCCTGTTCGGGCCCGAGACGCCGCTGATGTACCGACCGTTGGGCTCCGAGGCGCGCGCGCTCTACCGGCCGCCGGTTTGCAGCCCGTGCATCAACGTGCACGACAACAAGCTCAGCACCTGCATCCACGGCCGGCCCGAATGCCTGGTTGCGATCGGAGTCGACGAGGTGCTCGCAGCCTTGCGGCCCTACCTCTCGCGCTCCGGCGTCGCCCCGATCCACCGCCACCCCGCGAGCGCGCGGGCCTTCGATCCGGGATGCGCGTCCTCCTGCTGAACCCGCCGGGGGAGCGGATCTACATCCGCGACTACCTCTGCTCGAAGACCACCAAGTCGAACTACCTCTTCCATCCGATCGACCTGGTGGTGCTCTCGGGCACGCTGGCCGAGCGCTTCGAGATCGCGGTGCTCGACTGCATCGCCGAACGCCTCTCCCCCGCCGCCGCCCGCGCGCGCATCGACGCCTTCGCGCCCGACGTGCTGGTCTCGCTCGTGGGCTCGGTCTCCTGGCCCGAGGATCGCGCCTTCCTCGCCGAGCAGCACGCCCGCGGCCGGCGCGTGATCGCGATCGGCGACGTGCTGCACGAGGGCGCGCCCGAACGCCTCGTGGCCGAGCCCTGGCTCGAGGCCGCCCTGCACGACTTCTCCGGTGAGGACCTGGCGCTCTACCTCGAAGGTCGGCTCGAAGGCGTGCGCGCGATGACGCTGCGCCGGGCGGACGGCGCGATCGAAGCGCGCCCCGCCGACCGTTCGCGCGCCGGGCGCCCCTTCCGCGTGCCGCGCCCGCGACACGAGCTCTTCCCCCGCCGCGGCTACCGCTTCTCCTTCGCCCGCGCGGCGCGCTTCGCCACCGTCCTGACCGATTACGGCTGCCCCTATCCGTGCACGTTCTGCGTGATCGGCACGCTCGGTTTCCGGGTGCGCCCCGTGGCGGACGTGTTGGAGGAGGTCGACGCCCTGCGCGCGGACGGCGTGCGCGAGCTCTTCGTCATGGACCAAACCTTCGGCGTGCAGCGCGAGCGCGCGTTCGAGCTGTGCGCCGCCCTCGAGGCCCGCGGGGATCTCTCCTGGACCGCGTTCACGCGACCCGACCGAGCCGACGCGGAGCTGCTCGCGGCCATGCGCCGCGCCGGCTGCCACACCCTGATCCTGGGGGTGGAGAGCGCCGCGGACGAATTGCTCGCCGCCTACCAGAAGGGTTATCGCGTCGAGGTCGTGCGCTCGGCCTTCGCCCGCGCGCGCGCCGCCGGCCTGCGGACCGTCGGCACCTTCATCATCGGCCTGCCCGAGGAATCCGAGGCGTCCTTGCGCGCGACCCTCGACCTGGCGCTCGAGCTCGAGCTCGACTTCCTGAGCCTCAACATGGCCGTGCCGCGCTTCGGCACGCCCTTCCGAGTGCGCGCCCTCGCGCTGGGCCTGGCGGCTCCCGAGGACCTCGTCATGGATCAGGGCGGCGCGAGCGCCTTCTTGCCCACGGCGACGCTCGACCGCGGCCAGATGTTGGCCTTGAAGAAACGCGCCGTGCGCCGCTTCTACCTGCGCCCGAGCTACCTCCTGCGCCGCCTGCGCTCGCTCACCAGCCTGCACGAGCTGCGCGCCCAGCTCCGCGAGGGACTGGCGCTCCTGGCGCGCAACGTGTGAGCTGGGGCGAGCATGATCGGACTCAGGCTCGTGAGAGAGTGCTCGGCGCGCCGCGGCGCGGCGCGCTGGGTGGCCCCGGTCGCGCTCGTGGTGCTCGCGCTCGCCCTGCTCGCGGTGGGCGGTCGGTGGTTCGCCGGGGAGCGCGCGCGGCCGAGCGCTCCGGCCGGAGCGCCGCGGGAGCCCGGGCCCGCGGATCCCGCCCTGCGCGTGACGCTGCGCGTGCGCGGCGCGGGGGGCGGCGCGCTGGAGGGCTGTCGGATCCTCGTGGGCGGGCCGGAGTCGGCGCGGGAGCTCGGTCGCACGGACGCCGCGGGCGAGTGGAGCGGCACGGCGGGCGGGCTCGCGGGGCGCCGGCTCGCCCTGCGCCATCCCGCGCACGCCCAGACCGAGTTCCTGATTCCGAACGACCCACCCCCGACCCTGGAGTTCGATCTCGGTCCGGGCGCGTACCTGCGCGGCATCGTGCGCCGAGCCGACGGCAGCCCCGTGGGACGCGGCGCCCGGGTGGTCGCGCACGCCGCGCACCACACGCCCCGACCGAGCGAAGCAGCCTTCGCGGCCGACGCGGATCCCGCCCTGCACCTGGCGCGGACCGAGGACGATGGGTACTTCGAGCTCGGCTCCCTCGTCGCCGGCCGGACGTATCACGTCAGCGCGGGGGCGAGCGGCCTGCTCACCCTGCGGTACGTCCCGATCGAAGCGCCGAGCGACGACCTCGAGCTCGAGGTCCTGCCGCTCTTCGGCTGCTTCGTACGCCTCTTGGACAAGGAGGGCGGCGCGCCCAGGACCGCGGCGCACCTCGCCCCGCGCGACGCCACCGCCCCCCTCGCCCTCGATCCCGCGGCCAAGTTCGCGCCCCAACGGCGGGTGGACTTCCTCGCGGCGGGCATCCCGCTCGCGCAAGCCCTCGAAGGTCCCTACGAGCACGCGCTGCTCTTCTGCGCCGCCGCCGACGTCGAGGCCTTGAAGCCGATGATGCAGCGCTACGTCGTCCCGGGCTACCACCCGCTCACCACCGGGCTGGCGCTGCCGCGGGTGCGCGGCGCGTTGGTGGTGAACGAGCTCCCGCTGACGCCCGAGGGCGGCGGGTGGACCGAGCTCGTCGTGCGCCCCGTGGGCGCGCCCGCGATCGAAGGCCCCCTGGACGAACCCTCGCGCGCCGTCGAGCTGGGCCTCGAGCGCGCCGACGGCCGGCGCTACGGCCTGCGCCTGTGGGCCCTGGGACCGGAGGGCGACGTGGCCCACCGCGTGCCGACCGGGAGCTACGAGATCGCCCTGGGCGGGCCGGGCCTGGCGAACCTCCCCCGCACGCAGCCCATGCGCGTGGAGCTGCGCGGCCCGCGCGACACCGTCGAGCTTCCCTGGCCCGCGGGAGCGGGCGCGCTCCGGCTCGCCGTGCTCGACGCCCTCGGCCAAGAACTCGACGGCCCCTTCGTGCTCTACCTGCGCGAGCACGGCGCGCTCCCCGTGCACACGACCTGGTCCTTCGAGCGCTCCCCCGCCTGGATCCCCGCGCTCCCCGCCGGGACCTGGCACGCCTTCGCCTCCCCCGGCGGCCCGGGTCCCCCCGGCCCGGACGACCGCACGAGCACCTTCGAGGTGCGCTCCGGCGCGCTGACCTCGGTCGAGCTACGGACCGGCGCCCCCTGAGGGGGGCCCCTCCGCGCGGGGGGCGGGCCGGCGGGGGGTCCCGCGCGCCGCGGAGGTCCCCGGAACGGCCCTGGGGACCCCGCGGGAGGGGGTCGGCGGGATTCCACCGAAACCGTGAAGGCCGACGGGCGGGGTCTGCGTGGGTGGATTGACCGGGGCCGACGGCCCCCCGACCCACGAGGCAGACCATGCAATCCAACTCATCCACTCGACGTTTCCTGTCCCTCCTGGCCGGCCTGGCCCTGTTGGCCCCGGCCGCCACCGCCCAGCAGGGCGCGGCCCTGCGGGCCGAGACCTTCGGCAGCGCCAGCGGGGACGTCCCCCTGCCGGGGCTCGGCCTGGTGCTCGAGCTCGTCGACGGTCAGGCCGCGGAGCCGCGCCTGCGCCTGTTCGGCGGAGCTCCCGGCCACCCCGCGACCCTGCTCGTCTCGACCCAGCGCTCGGACGCGCCGGTCGCGGGACCGCGCAACACCCGGTTCCTGGTCGGTCCCGTCGTGCACACGATCGAGGGCAGCTTCGACGGCCGCGGCATCTTCGAGGTGCCGCTCGCGGGGCTCGCCGACCTGTCCGACGAAGGCCGCGTCTACGCCCAGGGCGTGCACACCGGCCTGCTGCAGTTCCTCGACGGCCCGCTGGTCCAGGCCTCCCACGGCATCGAGCTCGCGCGCCGCGTCGAGCAGACGGATCCGCTGGGCTTCGACGACCTCCTGCCGCACCTGCCCGACGACCGCGAGCTCGCCGGCTTCGAAGGCCTGGCCGAGCTCATCCAGGGAGCCCTCGACTCGGAGCGCGACTCCCTGCGCCTGGCGATCGAGATCGACGGCAGCGTCGGCCTCGGCATCGAGGTGGCGGACGTGAAGGTCGGCGCCAAGATCGCCGTCGAGTTCACCGTCACGCGCACCGAGCAGGACCTGTACGAGGTCGCCGTGGGCGCCGACCTCGCCCTGTTGGCCGGCGCGAGCGTCGGCACGGGCGTCGAGGCCGGAGCCGAGGGTTCCCAGGGTCTGGGCGCCACGGCCATCTACCACTTCCACTCGGCTCCCGGTGCCGCGCGCGGCGTGCTCGGCATGGGCCTGGCCCTCGCTTTCCCGGCCTTCTCGCCCGGCGGCGACTGGCTGGACTCGGACGTGGCCCAACAGGCCCTCGAGCACCTGGCCGGGATCTACGGCCTGCTGAACGAGCTCGAGGCGCACTCGATCGAGCTGGAGGCCTTCCTGTTCGGGGTCGCCGACGCGCAGGTCGCCAAGCTCCAGACGCTGCACTCCCAAGCGCTGAAGAACCTGGCCACGGCCCAGACGGCGCTGAAGAACGCGGCCTGGCACCAGGTCCCCGTTCGCGTGGCCCAGGTCGCGATCCAGAAGGCCATCGTCGCGGCCTCGTCGGCGGCGGTGAAGGTGGCGACCAACGCGCGGGCCAAGGCCCAACAGGCGCTGGATCAGGTCCGCGCCAACCTCGAGGCCAAACGCGCCGAGGTCGACGCCGTGGTCCAGGGGCTGGCGCGCTTCGGCCGAATCGCCACGGCGGTCGCCCAGCTCCGCCCCTACACCGTCGAGCACTTCGACGGCGAGGAGCTGCGGGGCACGCAGGCCCTCGAGCTCGAGGCCAAGCTCGGCCTGCCCTTCGTCGACGTGAAGGGGCTCGAGTCCAGCGTGACCGGGACGGTCGAGAAGGGCGTGCACGCCCGCATCGAACGCGAGAAGGGCGACCGTCCCCTGCGCGTGACCTTGATCGGCAGCACGCAGAAGAGCCTCGAGCTGGTCGGCGCCAGCATCGCCGGCGTCGAGCTCGCCCGGACGCGCACGATCGAGATCGCCCAGACCTTCGAGCGCGGCGTCTCGGGTTGGCAGGCCGCCAACAGCAGCCTGAGCTGGGCCGTCGACGCCCACGCGCTGACGAGCGTCGGGCTGGGCTACCAGGTCGAGCAGGGCGTCGGCCGCGCCTGGTCCGTGAGCCTGTCGGACGAGATGCTCCTCGCCGGCGGCGGCCTCGAGTCGATCTCATCGCTCGAGACCCTGATGGAGAGCGTGGGCACCTTCGAGGTCGGCATGGAGCTGCAGGATCGCCGTCAGAAGAACCGCGACTTCGCCTTCAGCATCGACATCTCCGGCAACGGCGGCGGGATCGACATCGCCGCCGAGTGGGCCGACCAGGGCCGCCGCCTCTCGCGCTCGACGACGGTCGCCGAGGCCGCCACCTTCGTCCTGGAAGCCGCGACGCAGGTGATCGACGTCCACACCGGCAACGTGACGCAGTTGAACTGATCGCGAGGCTCGACCCACGGTCGGCGGACCCGCGGCGCCCGGCGTCGCGGGTCCGCCGCGTTCGAGCGGCGCCTCGTCAGCGCCGCTCGGAGCGCTCCAGCTCGCGAGCGGGGCGCAGGCCCACCGCATGGCTGATCGTCGTCAGCCCGAAGTTCACGCGGTGGCTGGAGCGCGCGAAATGGGCAGGGATCTCGAAGCAGCCCCCGCGGATCACGCGGTAGTCGAGGCTCCAGTAGCCGCGCGACCCCTCCTCGGGCCCCAGGCTGGCGCCGTCGGTCGCGGCGCGGGGATGGGCGTGGCTGCCGTAGACGTCGCGAGTCCACTCGAAGACGTTGCCGTGCATGTCGTGCAGGCCCAAGGCGTTGGGGTCCAGGCTGCCGACGGGCCCGTGGCAGGCGAAGCCGTCGTCGAAGGCCTCGACCTCGTAGGTGGGAGCGAACTCGGCCTGGTAGCTGCGGTCGGCCACGTTGGCGACGCGGCCGAGCTCCTCGGGCGGGACGCAGAAAGGCGTGTCGGTCCCCGCGCGGCAGGCGTACTCCCAGCGCGCCTCGGTGGGCAGGACCAGGCCCATGCGCTCGAGCACGCGCGTCGCCTCGTTCCAGTCGACCTGCTCGACGGGGTTGGTCCAGGTGACCCCGGGCCGGCTGTCCGGGGTCCAGCGGCTCGGGTTGCGGCCGGAGACGCGCGACCACTGGGCCTGGGTCAGCTCGAACTTCGAGAGCAGGAAGGCTCGCAGCGTCACTTCGCGCACGGGCTGCTCGTTCTGGTCCGCGGCCGGGTCGTGATTGGGCCCGTCCGGATCGCGGTCGGCACCCAGGTGGAAGCTCCCGCCGGGCACGAGCACGAACACCAGTCCCGTCTCGGGCTTCATCTCGAGCCGGCCTTCGCCGTCGCGCTGCGCGGGCTCGCCGGTCTCGAGGTGGGCGAACTCGAGCAGCCCGCTCACGGGGTCGGGCCCCAGCGGGACCAAGCCGAGCTGCGGCTCGAGGTCGAGCCCGGCGTAGATCGGGAGCGCTCGGCTCGCCGCGATCGCGTCGCGCCAGCGTCGTGCGACCTCGGGACCGGTGAGGCTGCGCTCCTCGATGCTGCGCGCGAAGGCGAGACGCGCCCGCACGGTCTCGAGCAGGCCCGCCGCTTCCCGGCCGCCGCCGTCGAGCTCGTCGAGGTACGCGACGAGCGCCCGCTGGCGCCCCAGCTCGGTGGGGTCGGCGGCGGGCTGGTCCGCGAGGCTCCGCAGGCGCTCGACGTGCACCTTCCGACGCGCGAGCAAACGCTCGGCGCGTGCAGTCCAGTCCTCGAGGCGCGGGATGCTCGCGGGCGCCGCCGGCCACAGCTCGTCCGCGGAGTCCCGAACGACGCGCGCCCGGAAGTAGTCGGAGGCGAGGTCGATCTCGCGGCGGCTCTCCACCTCGATCTGGCGGCTCCAAGCGAGTCCGCCCAGGATCGCGAGCAACGCGATCGCGATCCCGCTCGCCGCCAGTCGATTGCGCGCGATCCACTTCTTGAGCTCGGCCAGGGCGCCCGTGCGATAGGCGCGCACGACGCGGCCCTCGAGGTAGGCGCGCAGGTCCTGCGCCAGCGTGCGCAGGTCGGCGTAGCGATCGCGCGCCTCGCGTGCCATGGCGCGTTCGCTGATGGCGATCAGCTCGGGCGGAGCCTTCGGCGCGAGTCCACGCAAGGACCTCGGGGGCCCCGCGAGAATGCGCTGCAGCACCGCCTGCGCGGGCTCGCGACCGGAATCGCCTTCGTACGGCCGTCGTCCGGCGAGCGCCTGGTAGAGCATCGCCCCGACGGCATAGATGTCGGCAGCCGGCCCGACCGGCTCGCCGCGCGCTTGCTCGGGGGGCATCGAGTACGGCGTGCCGAGGATCGAGCCGACGCGGGTACGGCCCGCGGAGTCCGCGGCCGAGCGTGAGTCGGGCGACGGCTCGCCGCGCGGCTCGACGCTGTCCGCGGCAGCGCCCAGCACTCGCGAGATGCCCCAGTCCATTACGTAGACCTCGCCGAACTCACCGACCATCACGTTGGCCGGCTTGAGGTCGCGGTGCACGACGCCCTTGGAGTGCGCGTAGGCGACGGCCTCGCACACCTGCAGCAGGACGCCCACCACGCGCGTCGTGTTCCAACCCTCGGCGCCCTGCCGCGCCAGCTCCAGCACGCGACCCAGCTCGCGCCCCTGGACCAGCTTCATGGTGAAGAACAGGCGCCCCTCGCCGTCGACGCCGAGGTCGTGCACGGGCACGATGCCCGGGTGATCGAGGCGCGCGGTGATGCGCGCCTCATCCAGGAAACGCGCCGTGTCCGGGCTCGGGCCGGCCTGACCGCGCAGCCAACCCAGGCTGACCTTCATGGCCAGCTCGCGGCGCAGATCCAGGTCGCGGATGCGCAGGATGCGCCCCATTCCGCCGCGGCCGAGCTCGTCTCCGAGTTCGTAGCAGCGCGCTCGCGCGCGCTCGGCGAGGCGTTGGATCTCGTGCTCGGCGATGGCCTCGGCTCGAGGCTCGCCCCCGGGGCCCGTTCCCAGGGCCTGTCGCTCGAGCACCGACACCCCGCCCGCGTCCACGCCGAGGAGCTCCTCGACTTCGCGGCGCAGCTCGCCGTCCGCGCCGCACTCGCGCGCGAGGAACGCGCTGCGTTCGTCGACCCCGAGGTCGCAGGCGGCCAGGAACAGCTCCTTGACCCGTCGATGGCGCTCGGCGCTCATGGCGAACGCCGGTCCGTCATGCGCCGACCGAGCCACGCGCGGGCCGCGCGCCATTCGCGCTCGACGGTCGAGACGGAGAGCCCCAGCGCCGCCGCGACCTCGCCCACCTCGAGCCCGGCGAAGAAGCGCAGCTCCACGACGCGCGCCTGGCGCGGGTCGAGCTCCGCCAGCTCCGACAGGGCCGCGTCGACGTCGAGCAACTCCCCGTCCCCCACGACATCCACGCCGAGGTCCTCGCCCAGGGTCACCTGAACGCCGCCTCCATCGCGCTTGGCCGCCCGGCGCTGGCGCGCGTGGTCGACGAGAATCTGGCGCATGACGCGCGCCGCCAGGGCGAAGAAGTGCCCGCGATCGTGCACGTTCTGCAGGGACGCGCTGCCGAAGAGCTTGAGGAAGGCCTCGTTGACGAGGGCCGTCGGCTGCAGGGTGTGATTCGCTCCCTGCGCGCCCAGGTACCCGCGCGCGATCGAGCGCAGCTCGGCGACGAGGGCCGCCAGGAGTTCGCTCGACACCTGCGGGCCTCCGGCTCGCAGGCCGTGGAGCGCCTGGGTCACGTCGGCGAAGGGGTCGGGAGCGGAGGGATCGGCCATTCCGAAGACACCCGCGAGTGCGGGGAGAGTCTATCAGCCTGGCCGAGGGTCGCCCCCAGGCTCCCGCGCCCCGCACTCGTCAGGAGACCAGCAACACCACGAGCAGGGCCGCCCAGACGCAGGTGAGGAAGCGCCAGTAGCGGGCGGTGAGGCGCAGCTCGGTCGGGGTCGGTGCGGCGCGGCGGCGGATGAGGAAGGCGAGGTACGCGAGGCCGCCCAGGACGTGCGCGGCGTGCAGGCCCGTCAGCACGACGAAGGTGAAGGCCTCCAGGGCGCGCTCGCCGCGCAGCAGGGGAGCCAGCACGAGCCAGTTCCAGCCCTGCACGGCGGCGTACAGCAGGCCGGCGACGAGCGCCCAGAAGAGCGCACCGCGGAGCGTTTTCGGGGCTCGCGTCGCGCGGCGGGCGCGGGCCACCCAGGCATCGGCGGCCAACAGACACACGCTGGCCGCGCCCAGACCGACGAGCTGCTCGCGGGCCAGGCCCGCCCGCCAGGCTTCGCCGTGCAGGCGCGTCCACAGGAAAGCCGCCGCCGCCGCGACGAACAGCATCGCCAGGGAGGCCAGGAAGAGCGTCATGCCCAGCGCGGCGCCGCTCCCGGGGTCCGGATGCGGGTCGGGCGTGTTGGCTGCATCGAAGCGCCCGCGCCGCGGACCCGCATCCTGTTCCAAGGGCCTCATTCGCCCGGGGGGCGGCGCTGGAGCTTGCGCTGCAAGGAGCGGCGGTGGATGCCCAGGCGCCGGGAGGCTTCGCTGATGTTGCCGCCGCAGTCGGCGAGCACGCGCTGGATGTGCTCCCACTCGGCGCGGGCCAGACTCGGCGCGCGATAGCCGCGCGTGGGCTGGCTCGGATCGCTCGCCTCGACGCGCTCGAAGGCCGCGATCAGGTCGTCGACGTCGGCGGGCTTGGGGACGTAGTTCGCCGCGCCCAGGCGGATCGCGTCGACGGCGGTGGCGATGCTGCCGTAGCCGGTGAGCACGAGGATGCGCGTCGAGGGGTCGAGCTCCTTCAGCGCGCCGACCAGCTCGAGCCCGGAACGGCCAGGCATGCGCAGGTCCACGACCGCGAACTCGGGCGTGTCCTGGCGCGCCAGGGCCAGGGCCTCGTCGAAGCCGGCCGCGGTCCGCACTTCGTAGTCGCGTTCGCGGAAGGCGCGCGCGAGCCGCTCGCGCAGCACCTCGTCGTCGTCGACCAGGAGCAGGGCCGGGCGCGTGCCGTCGGCCGCGTCGTCGTTGCGGGTGGGTTCGGTCATGGTCAGGGGCATGACTCTAGTCGGCGGTGTGAGCCGGAGGAGCATCCTCCGGGCGGTTTCCGCGTTCCTGTGCCGGGGATTCGCCGCCCGGGCCGGGGCGGTGCCGCAGTCGCTCGAGGGGCAGGACGATCCGGGCGCGGGTGCCCCGACCGGGGCTCGAGTCGAGCTCCAGCCGCCCGCCCAGGCGCTCGACCACGCTGGTCGAGAGGTACAGGCCCAGGCCCATTCCCCGCCCGGGTTCCTTGGTCGTGAAGAAGGGATCCTGGGCGCGGCGCAGGCGCTCGGGGTCCATGCCCTCGCCCCGGTCGAGGACGATGAGCTCGAGGCGCGCCCCGCGGACCCGGGCCGCGAGGTCCACCGACTGCTCGGGCGCCGAGGCATCCAGGGCGTTCGAGAGCACGGCGCGCAGGGTCATGGCCAGCGCGGTGCGCGGGGCCTCGAGCTCGAGCTCGGCCGCGCTCGCGTCGATCTCGACCCGCACCCGGGCCCGCTCGGGGAGCTCGGCGAGCGTCTCGCGCAGGAGCTGCTCCACCGTCAGCGCCGTGAGCCCCTCGCCCACCGATTCCCCCGAGTGCAGGGTCATGCGATCGAGGATGCGCCGGCAACGCGCGACCTCCTCGCGCACCAGCCGCGCGTCGCCCACGACCTCCTCGGAGGCCCCCTCGCGCGCCAGGCGGCGCTCGAGCTCCTTCGCCACGACCGCGATGGTCGAGAGCGGGCTCGCGAGCTCGTGCGCCGCGCCGGCCGCCAAGGTGCCCAGGGCCTCGAGCCGTTCGGCGCGCGCCTGGTGCTCGCGCTGCGCGGACAGCTCCTCGGAGCGCCGGTGCAGGGCGCCGGTGACGCGCGTCACGAAGAACACCGTGATGGCCGCCGTCATGCCCAGGGCCACCACGAGGCCGACCAGGTGCAATGTGCCCTCGAGCTCGCGCAGCGGCCGGTAGTGGAAGTAGAGCAGCACCAAGCACCCGAACGCGACGCCCGTGCCGACGTAGGCGTAGCGCGCCTCGAGCAGCACCGCCGCGAGCACGACGTGCACGAAGAAGAAGGCCGCGAAGGGGTTGGTGATGCCGCCCGTCAGGTAGAGCATCACGCCGAGCAACAGGGTGTCCGCGCCCATCACCAGGCCCTGCACGCGCTCGACGCGTGAGGCGAGCTCGCCCGTCCAGCCGCGCGGCCCGATCCGGCGCTGCCAGTCCGCGAGCACGGCGTTCGTCGCGACCTCGAGCACGAGCACCGCCATCAGCGGCACGAACGGCAGCTCGACGCCCAGCGCATGGCGCACGAACAGGATCGTCGAGAGCTGCCCGACGACCGCCGCCCAACGCAGGCGGATCAACCAGAACAGGTTGATCGACGCGGCCTCGCCCAGGGTCAGGTCGTCGGGCGGCGCCGGACGGCCGAGCGCGGGAGTCAGGCCTGGATTGCGTCGGGCCATGGCCTGGTCTCACGGACCGAGCGGCACGCGCGCGCTGAACGCGCCGCGCAGCTCGCCGGGGGCGTAGCCCGTGGCCTGGTCCGCGGGGTAGAGGCGCGCGAGGGCCGAGCGGACCTCGGGCTCCAGGTCCTCGGGACGGCCGTGGCAGCGCGTGCACAGCTCGACCAGACGGATCGGGCGCAGGTAGCGCAGCTCGTGCGCGCCGTCCGCGGCGGGGACGGGCCCGACCCAAGGGTCGATGGGCTCGCCCGCGCGCGCCGCGGTCTCCCAGCGTTCGAGCTGCGCGCGCTCGAAGGCGTCCGGGGCGTTCGCGGGGTTGCGCACGCGCAGCGAGGTGCGACCGACCTCGACTCCGGAGGCGGAGCGCAGCTCGTCTCCGACGCCCTGCGCGACCCGCGCGCACACCTCGAGGCCCTCGAGGGTGGAGCCCGCTGCCAGGGCCGCGGTCAGCTCGGCGAGAAGGCGTTGGCCCAGCTCGTCGCAGGCGCGCTCCGCCCGCGCGCGCGCCTCGGCGAGACGCGCGGCGTCGACAGCGGGAGTCTCCTCCCGTGCCCCGCATGAGAGAACGCCCAACGCCACGAGGCCGACCGCCGTCGCCCTCCACCACCGACCCGAACCCGCGTGCAGCTTCATCGGGGCCATCCTAGCGACCTGGCCCCAGAGCACCTTTTCGCCGGGGGTCGGGCGGGGTAGCTTCGCGGCCTATGTCGCGCGCGACGCAGATCGTGATCCTGGGGGCCAGCGGCGATCTGACCGGGCGCAAGCTCGTGCCCGCGCTCGCCAATCTGCGGGCTGGAGGGCAACTGCCCGAAGCGACCTCGGTGCTGGGCGTGGCCCGTCGGGAGCTGGCGGAGGATGGGTTCCGCGCGAACCTGCGCGAGTTGCTCGACGAGACGAGGAGGCCGAGCTTCGACGAGCTCGCCCCCGACATCCACTATCAGGCCGCGGACGTCTCGGACCCCGCCAGCGTGCGCCGGCTCGCCGCGCGGCTCGACGCCTTGCCGGGCGGGGCGCAGGCTGGACGACTCGTCTACCTGGCCCTGGCCCCCGAGCTGTTCGCGCCGGCCCTGCGCGCCCTCGCCGAAGCCGGCATCGTCGAGCGCCGCGTCGGTCCCCAGCCAGCCTTCCGGCGCGTGGTGATCGAAAAACCCTTCGGGCAGGACCTGGCGAGCGCCCGCGCGCTCAACTCCGAGCTGCACGGGCTCCTGCGCGAGGACCAGATCTATCGCATCGACCATTACCTCGGGAAGGAGACCGTCCAGAACCTGCTCGGCCTGCGCTTCCACAACGCGATCTTCGAGCCGCTCTGGAATCGGCGCCACGTCGAGCTGGTGCAGATCACCGTGGCCGAGTCGATCGGTGTGGAGCGCGGCCGCGCCCGCTCCTACGACTCGACCGGCGCGCTGCGCGACGTGCTGCAGAACCACATGCTGCAGATCCTGGCCCTGATCGCGATGGAGCCGCCGGTGAGCCTCGAGCCCGAGGCCGTGCGCGATCAGAAGGTCCAGGTGCTGCGCTCCCTGGCCCTGCCCGATCCGCTCGAGCCCGAACGATCCTGCGTCCGGGCGCGGTACTCGGAAGGCGTCGTGGACGGGAGCGCGGTGCGCGGCTACCTCCAGGAGGAGGGCGTGCCGCCCGGCTCGCAGGCCGAGACCTTCGTCGCGCTGCGGGCCGAGATCGACAACTGGCGCTGGCACGGCGTGCCCTTCCTGCTGCGCCACGGCAAACGTCTGCCCGAGCGCTTCACCGAGGTCCAGATCCAGTTCCGCACACCGCCCGTGCAACTCTTCAACCGCCCGGGGGACATGACCGAGCGCGAGTTCCGGCGCGCCCTGCGCTCCGGAAACCTGTGCCAGATCCGGCCCAACGTGCTGACGCTCAGCATCCAGCCGCGCGAGGCGATCCATCTCTCCTTCGGCGTCAAGCGACCCGGGAACGACATGCTCATGGCGCCCGCGGAGCTCTCCTTCGACTACCGCGACCGGTTCGGTCCCAACGGCGCCTCGGGCTACGAACGCCTGTTGCTCGACGCGCTGCAGGGCGATCCCACGCTCTTCCTGCGCAGCGACGAGATCGAGGCCGCCTGGCGCTACGCCGACGAGGTGCGCAGCGTGTGGAGCGAAGCGCCGCTGCGCGCCTATCCCGCCGGGAGCTGGGGCCCGCCCCAGGCGCAGGAGCTCTTCTTCGGTTGCGAGGGAGGTTGGTCGCGTGGCTGATCGCCTTCCCGAGCTGATCGTCGACGACCATCCGGTCGCGCGGGCGGCGGAGCTGCTGTGCGCGGCCCTCGAGGAGGCCGATCGCGCGCGGGGCGCCGCGGGGGCGCGGCTCGCGATCCCCGGCGGGTTCGCGCTGGCGGTCGCCGTACGGGCCCGCGAGCGGCTCGACGACGGGCTCTGGCGCCGCCTGCGGCTGACCTTCGTGGACGAACGTCGGGTCCCGCTCGCCCACGCCGACTCCAACGCGGGCGACGCCGGCCGCGCGGGGCTGTTCGACCGCGGGGAACCGGGCAGCGTCCTGCGGCTGTGGGTCGAGGAGGACTCCATGGAGAGCGCCCTGGTCCGCGTGCGCGAGGCGCTCGCCGCCGATTTCGCGGGCGCGCTCGACGTGGTGTTGCTCGGCATGGGGGGCGATGGGCACATCGCGTCCCTGTTCCCCGGACACCCGCGCTACGCGGGCCCGGTGGCCCACGTCCCCGACGCGCCCAAGCCGCCCGCCGAGCGCATCACCCTCACGCGCGCCATCCTGGACACGGCGCGGCGCTGCCTGCTCGTCGCCGTCGGTGTCGACAAACGCGCGGCCCTCGCGCGCCTCTTGGCGGGCGATCCCGAGCACCCCGCCGCGGGCCTCCCCGGCCTGGTCGTCGTCACCGACAGGCACCCCGGATCGATCGCATGAACGCACGACGCGACAACGACGTGGCCGTCGTCGGCCTGGGCGTGATGGGCGCGAACCTCGCGCGCAACCTCGCGCGGCGCGGATTCGCGGTCGCCGTCCACAATCGCAGTCCGGAGGTCACCGCCGAGCTGTGCGCCGCGCACCCCGAGGCGGGATTCGACGCGGCGCCGAGCCTGAAGGAACTCGTGGCCAAGCTGGCCCGGCCGCGCCGCATCGTGCTGATGGTGCCCGCGGGAGCGCCGGTCGACGCGGTGCTGGACGGGCTCGATCCCTTCCTCGAGCGCGACGACGTCGTGGTGGACGCGGGCAACAGCCACTTCCGCGACACCGATCGGCGCGAGGAACGCGCGCGCTCCCGGCCCTGGCGCTTCGTCGGCATGGGGGTCTCGGGCGGAGCCGAGGGCGCGCTGCTCGGGCCTTCGATCATGCCCGGTGGGGACTGGCAAGCCTGGGAGCTGCTGCACCCGCTGCTCGTGGCGATCGCCGCCACGGGCGAGCACGGCCCCTGCGTCGCGTACTGCGGCCGCGGCTCGGCCGGGCACTTCGTGAAGATGGTGCACAACGGCATCGAGTACGGGGACATGCAGCTCATCGCCGAGGTGGCGTTGCTCCTGCGTCGCGGCCTGGGCCTCGGTGGCGCCGCCGTGGCCGACGTCTTCGCGGAGTGGAACCGAGGCGAGCTCGACAGCTTCCTCGTGGCGATCACGGCCGACATCTTCCGCGCGCGCGACCCGCGGGGCGAGGGCCTGCTCGTGGACGCGATCCTGGACAGCGCGCAGCAGAAGGGCACGGGGCGCTGGACGGTGGCCAGCGCCCTCGAGCTGGGGGTGGTCGTCCCGACGCTCGCGGCGGCGGTCGACGCGCGCGCCCTGAGCGCGCAGAAAGCGCTGCGCGAACGCGCCGAGCCGCGCTTCGAGCGGCCCTCGGCGGAGCTGGGCGACCTCACGCCGGCCGACCTGGAAGCCGCGCTCTACGCGGCCAAGATCGCGAGCTACACGCAGGGCTTCGCGCTCCTGCGCGCGGCCGACCGGGCCTACGGCTACGGCACCGACCTGGCGGAGATGGCGCGCATCTGGACCGCCGGCTGCATCATCCGCGCGCGTTTCCTGGGCGACGTCGCCTCCGCCTTCCGCGCCGATCCGGAGCTCGAGTCCCTGGTCCTCGCCCCGGCCTTCGTCGCGCGCCTCGGCCAGCGCCTTCCCGCTTGGCGCCGCGTCGTGGCCGCGGCCGCGCGCGCGGGCCTGCCCGTCCCGGGCCTGGCCACGTCCCTCGCCTGGTTCGACACGCTGACCACCGCCCGCGGCAGCGCGGCCCTGATCCAAGCCCAACGCGACTACTTCGGCAGCCACACCTACGAACGCGCGGACGAACCGGGCGTCGCGCAGCACACCGAGTGGCCGCGTTCGCAGGGCTGAGGGGCGAGCGGAGCGCGGAGAGCCGAGCCCTCCGCGCTCCGTCCTCGGGCTCCGAACCGAGATCCTCGGTTCAGCGCGCCTCGATCACCGCCGCGAGGGCCGCGATCACGCGCTCGAGGCGCTGGCCCTGCTCGGCCACCTGGCGCTCGAGCTCGGCCACGCGGCCTTCGGCGAGCGCCATCTCGGCCAGGTGCCGCTCCCGCTCGAGCTCGAGCTCGCCCCGCAGCTCCTCGATCAGCACCTGCTGGCTCTTGATGGCCTCGACGGTCAGGGCCGAGATGCGGTCGTACTTGAGGCTCTTGGCATTCACGCCGTCCTCTTCCCACGCGACGAGCTGGGGCACCACGGCGCCGACCTCCTCGGCGATGAACCCGACGTCGTCCTTGCCGCCACCGCTCTCCGCGGTCCAGTCGAAGGTCACGCCGCGCAGGCGCAGCACGAGCTCGAGGGCGCCCGGGATCGTCTGCACGTTCTCCTTCCAACGCCGCGAGGAGTAGGTGGTCCAGGCGTTCGCGCGCCCCTGACCGTCGACGCTGGCGATGTTGGGCAGGTCCAGACGGAACCCGGGAGTCGACACGCCGATGCCGACGCGTCCCGAGTTCGTGATCCGCAGGCGCTCGAGCCCGAGGGTCTGGAAGGCCAGGTTGTTGGCCGACGGGCTGCCCATGCCCAGCCCCGACGTGCCGAGGTTGTAGGCGAGGTTCGGCCAACCGGTGTCCTTGCCGAAGAACAGGCCCGTCGCCCCGACCACGACCGAGCCGCCCTGGCGAATGGTGCCGCTCGCGTTCACGTCTCCGGTGACGTCGAGCTTGAAGGTCGGCGCGGTGTTGCCGACGCCGAGGTTGCCGTGGACGTAGAGCCCGTTCGGCGGCGGCGTCAGGAGGTTCGTGCCGATCGAGACGCCTCCGCCTTGGGCCACGAGCAACTTCGTCGCTCCCGCGCTCTGCACCCGGAAGGCGTCGTCGCCCGCGGGGGCGTTGACGTGCAGGGTCGAGTTCGGACCGGTCGTCCCGAAGCCTCCGCGGCCGGTCGTGACGACGTTCTGCGCGCCGAAGCTCGGCACGATCTTGGTCCCCGCGACGGCCGCCGAGGCCGAGACGTCCGCGTTCACGATCGATCCGTCGAGGATCGCGGCGCTGTTCACCGCGCCGCTCGCCAGCTTGGCCGCGGTCACCGCGGCGTTGGCCAGGTCGGCGGTCCCGATCGGGTTCGCCGTGAGGCGGAAGGCGTTCGCATGGAGGCCGTCGAGCAGATCGGCGTTCAGGTTGGTCACCAACGTGGTGGACGCGACCTGGAAGGGCGCGGTGCCGGTCGGGAGCGTGGTTCGGATCTGGTCCGACGCCAGGATCCGTCCGGCCACGTGCAAGCGCTCGCTGGGCGAGGTCGTGCCCAGGCCCACGCGCCCGGAGGGGTCCACGAACCACTCCGGACTGATCGGGAACAGCATGCCCAGCGTCGGCACGCTGGAGGCGTTCATGCAGGTGCCGGGGTTGACGAAGTCCTCGACCGAGCCCGCGCACACGAGCTGCGCGGAGGCCGGCACCTGGGGACCGAGGGGCGTTGCGGTCACGGTCGGCCCCGTCGTGGGACCGAAGAGCTGCGAGGAACCCGCCGGCGCGGAGGCCGCGTTGCCGGGGCGCGGCGCCACGCGCGCGTCGAGCTCGGGTTGCTCGTCTTGCGGCAGCGGCGCGCGGCGAGCGGGAGCCAGCACGTCCATGTGCACGATCGGCGCGCGCTCGGGGAGCTCCAGGACGAGTTCCTCGAAGGAACCGGCGCCCAGGTTGCGGAACAGGCGTTCGCGGTCGGGCCCGACGAACAGCAGGTCGGGCGCACCATCGCCGTCGTAGTCGAGGACCTCGGCGCGCAGCACCCTCGACTCGAGCGCCAGTCCGCTGGTCGCGCCGACGTCCTCGAAGCTCTGGCCCTCGACGTTGCGCAGCAGGCGACTGCGCCCGCCCGGGACGGTCAGGAACAGATCGGTGCGCCCATCGCCGTCGTAGTCGAACCACAGCGCCTGCCGCGCGCCGAGCACGCCCGCCAGGCCCGCGGTCTGGGTCACCTCGGCGAGCTCGCCGCGGCCGGTTCCGCGGTAGAGGCGCAGGGGAGCGTTGGGGTGCAGGACCAGCACGTCGGGGGCGCCGTCGCCGTCGAACTCCGCCCACCAGAAGGTGGACCAACGCGCGTCGGCGGCCGGATCGTTGCTCGGCGCGGGGAACGGGTTCTGGGGATCGCGGGCGGTGCCGGCGAACGCCAGGCCGCCCAGGAACAGGGTCGTAGCCGTCTTCTTCCACATCATGTCGTCATCTCCTCGTCGCACGGGATCGTCTCGGTCGGGAGCGGGCCGTGCCTTGGAACCCACGCTCCGCCAGGGGTCGGCGAGATCGGGCCGCGCTGCCCATCACGCAGCGGGCGAAAGTTCTCCGGAACACCGACGTGGCCCGGCCCGCGGGGGCGCGGGAGGCCGTTGGAGCTCGGCGACGCCGCTGGGCTTCGCATCCCCGCCAGCGGATGCGACAATCGGCCCATGGAACCGAGCGAGGCCACGCGCCTGCTGGACCGCATGTCGGCCGGGGATGGCGCCGCGGCCCAGGAGCTCCTGCCGCTGGTCTACGCCGAGCTGCGCCGCCAGGCCGGGCGCGCGATGGACGGCGAGCGCGGCGACCACACCCTGCAACCCACGGCGCTCGTGCACGAGGCCTACCTGCGTCTGGTGGGCTCCCAGGTGCGCTGGGAGAGCCGCGCCCACTTCGTGCGCGTGGCGGCGCGCGCCATGCGCAACGTGCTCGTCGACCACGCCCGCGCGCGGCGCACCGACAAGCGCGGCCAGGGACGGGATCGGGCGGCCCTCGACGGGGTTCTCGCCGCCTACGAGGAGCGCCACCTCGACGTGCTCGCCGTGCACGACGCCCTCGAGCGCCTGCACGCCGTGGACGAGCCCCTCGCGCGGCTGGTCGAGCTGCGTTTCTTCGCCGGCTTGTCGATCGAGGAGACCGCGAGGGTGCTCGAGATCTCGACCGCGACGGTCGAGCGACACTGGCGCGTGGCGCGCTTGTGGCTGCGACGCGAGCTCGGTCCGGGCTCCGACGACGGCGCGGAATCGTGAGGGACGACGCGCCGATTCCTCGCCTTCCTACCTGGAGGCTTCGATGGAGGATGGGCACTGGATGCGCGTTCGTCCCGCGCTCGAGGCGTTGCTGTGGCTGGAGCCGGAGGAACGGCACGCTCACTGGCGAGATCTCGAGCGACAGGATCCCGAGCTCGCGCGCGAGCTGAGCGCCCTGCTGCGGCTGGAGGAGGGGGCCGAGGACACCCTCGAGCCTCCCACCGGATTGGGGCTGCCCTGGTTGCGCCCATCCGGCCCCGGGGAGGGCGCGGAGGACCGGGAGCCGCGGGATCGGCGCTGAGCGCCGCGCTCAACGCTCCTTGGCCTCGGAGTCCGAGAGGGCCGCGGCGCAGCGCTGCCGGCCCTCGGCGACGCGGCGCGCGAAGGAGGGATCGGGCGCGCCCCAACGATCGACCGGCGCGTGGAAGCGCATCAAGTCCTCGGCTTCGTTCCAGGCCGCCAGCGCGTTCCGCCACTGGTCGCGGCGCGCTGGACCGTCGGCGGCACCGGCCAACGTCTCGGCCACCTCGGCCCGCAGCGCGTGGATCACCAGCAGCCCCTGGCGGACGCGCGGTGACTCGGACTCCTCGCGCCGAAGGCCCTCGAACAGACGCTGCGCCTCGTGGATCGCGTGGGAGGCATCCTCGAGCGCGCCCACGGCCAGCGCGGCCTCCGCCGTGCGCGCGAGGGTCAGCCCGAGGTCGCCGCGGGCCCCGAACCCGCTCGGATCGAGGTCGCGTAGCTCGCGCGCCACCGCCAGGAGGACCCGTGCGGCGCCGTGGGCCTCGTCCCAGCGACGCGCACGCCCGAGCAGGTCCGCCCGCAGCCGCAGGGCCGTGAACTGGTCCACCAGCGTGCCGCGGCCTCGGCCCTCGGTGGCGAGCCGTTGCTCGGCCGAGTCGAGCAGACTCTCGACGAGCTCCAACGCGTCCCCATCGCGCCCGACCCGCGGCAACAGCGCGGCCAGCTCCTCGTTCATCGCGCGCAGGTTCTGGCGGCGAATGTGGTGCGTCGGATCGGAGCGCAGGAGCTCGGCGAGCAGCTCGGCCGCGCGCTCGAGCTCCGCAACGCTGTGTTCGAGCTCGCCACGGGCAGCGAGCAGTTGGGCGCGCTGGCGCACGAGCCCCGCGAGGGTCTCGGCGGTGCTGGGCATGCGCTCGGCCAGGGCCTCCATCTGACGGATGGCCTCGTCGACACGCTCGAGCGCTCCGCTCACGTCGCCCGAGTCCGCCAGGAGCGCGGCCAGCTCGCCGAGGGCCGATCCGAGGTAGATCGCGAGCCCGTTGTGCGTCTGGAGCGCTCCCCCGTCGGCTTCGCCCAGCTCCCGCGCCCGCTCGAGGGCTTCGCGGGCTTCGGCACGTCGGCCGAGCCAGGACAACAGACGCCCCTGATGGAAGCACGCCGAGGCGAGCGCGAACCGGTTGGGGATCGATGCCGAGTCGGTCGCGTGGAGCGCCTCCCCGAGCGCCACCGCGCGCTCCGCGCTGACGAGCGCCGCGCGCTGGCGCTCGTCCTGGGGCCCGGGCTCCTGGAGCTGCACCTCCACCATGCGCAGGTGCGAACCGACCAACAGGCGTTGGAACGAGGGGTCGTCGCCCACGTCGCGCGACAGACGGTCGAGGAAGCCCAGTCCCAGGCCGACGACCAGCGCGCGCGCCTTCTCGGTGTTCTCGATGGGGACCAGCTCTCCGTGGACGCGGAAAGCCAGGTCCGTGGCGAAGCTGCGCACGTCCGCCAGGCGCTGGAGCGCGAGGCCCCTTTGATGCTCGAGTTCCTCGTTGAGCCGCTCGACCTCCGCCAGTCGGCGCTCGGCCTCCGAGCGCGCGTCCACGGCCAGGGCGCGTTGTTCCCCGAGGTCCTCCGCCAGGCGCTCCAGCTCGAGCGCCCGCGCCCGGTCGATCTCGAGCTGCTCGGCGAGGGCCAAGCGCGCCCGCTCGGCGCGCGCGTACTGCGTCCGCGCCAACGCCAGGCCGCCCACGAGCGAGCCGAGCACCAGCGCGGCGGCGGCGACCGCCAGGCGATTGCGCCGCACGAAACGCGAGCTGCGGTACGCGAGGCTGTCGGGCCGCGCCAGCACCGGCAGCCCGCGCAGGTGACGACGCAGGTCGGCGGCGAGCTCCGCGGCCGAGGCATAGCGCCGTCGGGGCTCCTTGCGCAGCGCTTCCAGGACGATCGTGTCGAGGTCCCCGCTCAGCGCGCGGCGCAGCGACTTGGGGGTCGTGGAGCGGAGCGTCGCCAGCTCGCGCGTCTGGTCGCCCGTCGCCGCATCGCGCGCCTCCGGAGCCACGCCGACGCGGCGCGCGGTCGTGATCAGGCTCGTGCTCGGCCGTTCGGGCTCGACCCGGCACACGACGCGCTCGATCTCGGCCGGCGAACCGGTCTCGAAGCGCAACGGCGTGCGGCCCGTCAGGAGCAGGTAGAGCACGACACCCAGCGAGTACACGTCGCTGGCGGTGGTCACCGGGTCCCCGCGCACCTGCTCGGGGCTGGCGTAAGCGGGAGTCAGGAGCTTGAGTGGCGAAATCGTCCAGTCGATCGTCGCGAAGCCCTGGCGAGCGTCGAGCACCTTGGCGATGCCGAAGTCGAGCAGCTTGGGCCGACCATCGCGCGTCACGAGCACGTTGGAGGGCTTGATGTCGCGGTGGACCACCAGGCTGCGATGGGCGTCGGCCACGGCGTCGCAGACCTGGATGAACAGCTCGATGCGCTCGCGCACGCCCAGGCGTTCGTGGTCGCACCACTGATCGATGGGCAGTCCCTCGACCAGCTCCATCACCAGGTACGGACGCCCGTCGGGGCACCGACCGCCGTCGAGCACGCGCGCGATGCCCGGGTGGTCGAGGGAGGCGAGCACTTGACGCTCTTGCTCGAAACGCCGCAGCACCTCCTCGGTGTCCATGCCGCGCTTGACGATCTTGACCGCCACGCGCTTGGCGAACTCCCCATCGTCGCGCAGCGCCAGGTGCACGGTGCCCATCCCGCCCGCGCCGATGCGCTGGAGCACGCGATAGGGACCCAGGCGCGCCGGCGCTTCCTCGTCCTCCTCCGATCGCGGCCCGTCCCACATCCCCGCGACCGCCGGCATCGGCGGCGGATCGGGGCCCTCGCCCGCCCCGAGCAACCCGAGCGCCTCCTCGACCAGCTCCGGATCTCGCTCGAGTCCGGCGAGCATGGCCCGCTGCTCGGTGGCCGGCACGTCGAGCGCAGCCTCGACCAGCGCTCGCACGCGGGCCCAGCGCGTCTGCGCTTCGGGTCCGGCGGGATCGGGCGGCACCACCATCTCCCCGATGCTACCTCGCCTCCGGGTCCCGAGGGCCTCGCAGGTCGCGCCAGCGGGGAGCTCCAGCCGCTCGCGGCGCCTATCCTGTACCCATGCACCCCCTGTTGGAGCTCATGGCCGCCCACCGCTCGGTGCGCTCCTTCCTTCCCGAGCCGGTCCCCGAAGAGCAGCTCCGCGACGCGATCACGGCCGCCCGCCAGGCAGCCACGTCGAGCTGGATCCACGCCTACTCCCTGATCCAGATCAGCGAGCCCGCCGTGCGCTCGCGATTGGCGCACCTGTGCGCCGACCAGACCCAGGTCGAGACCGCCGGCGCGTTCTTCGTGGTCTGCGGCGACACGCGCCGTCACCGCCTGCTGGCCGAGCGCGCCGGCGCGAGCTACGTCTCGAACTTCGAGACCTTCCTCCTGGCCGTCGTCGACGCGTGTCTCTTCGCGCAGAATCTGACCCTGGCCCTCGAGGCACTGGGCTACGGCACCTGCTACATCGGCGCCCTGCGCAACCGCCTGATCGAGGTCGACGCCCTGCTCGAGTTGCCCGCGGGCGTGTGGCCGCTCTTCGGCCTGTGCGCCGGCGCACCCGACCCCGCCATCCCGACCGCTCGGCGCCCGCGCTTGCCGCTCGCCGCGCTGTGGATGCGCGAGCGCTACCTCGACGACGACGCCCTGCTGGCCGAGATCGACGCCTTCGACCGCGTAGCCGCCCAGCACTACGACGAGCGAGGCCTCGCGGGCCGCGACTGGTCCGGCGGCGTCTGGCGCAAGTTCACGCGCGCCGCCCGGGAGGACCTGCTCGCCTTCTACACCGCCAAGGGCGCACGCCTCGAGTAGGCCCCGCGCCCGGGGCACCCGGGGTAGGATCGGGTCCGGCGGCCGTCGGCGGAGCGCCCGTTCCCCGGGCGGCCGGAACAGGGCCCGACCGCGGGGGGCGGAAAGTGAGAGGAAACGCCAACGCTTCGGGCTCCCGCGGCATGGAACGGGTCGAAGACCCATGAGCGACGCCCTCCCGCCCGTCCCCATCGAAGCCCTGCTGGCCCACTCCGCGTGGGCCCGGGACCTGGCCCGGCGCCTGGTCGGCGAGGGCGAGGCGGACGAGGTGCTGCAGGAGACCTGGCTGGCGGCCCTGCGCCGCCCTCCGCGCGCGGGGGGCGACCCGCGGCCCTGGCTCGGGCGCGTGCTCGGCAGCGCGGCGCGCCAGCGGGCCCGGCGCCGGCGGCGCGTCGAGGCCCGCGAAGCCGCGGCGGCGCGCGACGAGGCCCTGCCCTCGGCCGCCGAGCTGGCGGCGCGGGCCGAATCGCAGGGGCTGCTGATCGAGGCCGTCCTGGCGCTCGACGAGCCCCTGCGCGAGACGCTGCTGTTGCGCTACTTCGAGGGCCTCACCGGCGCCGAGATCGCGCGCCGCAGCGGCGTCCCGGCGGGCACCGTGCGCTGGCGGCTGCACAGCGCCCTGGCCGAGCTGCGCGCACACCTGGAGCGCCGCAAGGGCGGGGGCCGTGGGGGCTGGTGCGCGGCCCTGGCGCCGCTCCTCGGCCCGCGGGCCCAACTCGCCGGCGCGGGAGGTCTTCCCATCCCCATCCTCGGAGCCCTCGCGATGAAGACCCTCGTGCTGACGTCGGCCCTGGCCGGTTCGTTGTGCCTCGTGCTGCTGGGCGTGCGCCTCCTGGGCGGGGGCGAGCGCGCCGACGCCCCGGCGCAGGACCTGGCCTTCCTGCCCCTGCCCGCCGCGTCGGGTTCCGCTGCCGTCGACGCGGCCGACGATCCGGCGCAGGGCTCGCTCCGCACGGCGCTCGTCGCGCGCGAGCCGGAACCCGCTGGGGAGGCCGGCGGATCCGCGGCCGAGCCCCTGGCCCGCCTGCGGCTGCGCCTGGTCGACGGGCAAGGGGCCCCCATCGGGGGTGCGCGCGTCGACGTCTCGCCGGGGAGCATCGCGCAGGGCACGCACACGGGCGCCGACGGGCGCGCCGAGCTCGCCGTGCGGCCGCTCCCCGGTCCGGGGCACCACACCCTGTCCTTCCGCCGCGCGGGCTTCGCCAACGATTCCCTGCGCGTCAGCGCGCGGGCGGGCGAGCCCATCGACCTGGGCGACGTGGTGCTGCGGGCGGGGGGCGCGGCCGAGGGGGTCGTGGTCGACGGGCGGGGGGAGCCCGTCGCCGGGGTGCGCGTGCGGGTCGCGGGGGCGCAGCGCGTGCTGCCCGGCGGGTCGATGCGCCTGAGCGAGACGACCGCCCTCGGCGCGAGCGAGGCGCGCACGGACGAGCTCGGTCGCTTCCGGCTGGAGGGCCTGCTGGCGGGCAACGTGTCCCTGAGCGCCGAGTCCGACGACAGGATGTGGAGCGGGGGACGCGACGGAGTCGAGATCCGCCCGAACCATGGGACCCGCGGCGTGCGGATCGTCGTCACCGAGCTCGAGGCCGAGCGCCGCATCGTGGGTTCCGTGGTCGATCCCGAGGGCGTACCCGTGCCCCATGCGCCGATCTTCGTGCGCGGCAAGACCCTCTGGCGCAGCTCGAGCTCCCTGGCCGTGGCCGACGCGCAGGGGAACTTCCGCGTGCGCCTGCAATGGACCGGCACCTGGGACCTCACGGCCCGCGATCCGCACGACCGCTTCGCCCAGGTCGAGCGGCGCGGGGTCCGCGGAGGGACGCGCGGACTCGTGCTGCGCTTCGAGCCGCCCCGGCACGCGCGCCTGCGGGTGCTCGCGGCGGACGGCTCTCCGATCGAGGACTGGACGGGGGAGCTGCGCGTCGAGGACGCCGGGGCTTCGGTCGAGCGGCTCGTCCCAGGTCCGCTGCGCCTGCCCACGCGGCCCTTCACGCTGCTCGTGGTCGCCCCGGGCTTCGACCAGCGCGAGCTCGGCCCGTTCGACCCGGGACAGCTCGTCGACGCGCAGGTGCTGGACTGCACCTTGAACCCGCTGCCCGGCGTGCGCGGCCGTGTGAGCGAGGCCGGTGCGCCCGCGGCGGACGTCGAGGTCGGCCTCCATGCGCTCCTCACGACGCGGGCGACGCGGGGCGGCTTCCCGATCTGGATCGAGCCCGACCCCGAGGTCCGCGCCCGCACGGACGCGGACGGGCGCTTCGAGCTCACGCTGCGCGCCGGCGGACGCTACGTCGTGCGGGCGCAGGTCGCGGGCCGCGCGCCGGCGGAGCTCGGCCCCTTCGAGCTCGAGCCCGGCGTCGGTCTCTCGGGGCTCGAGCTCGAGCTCGGCGCGGGGGGCTCGATCGAGGGCCGCGTGGAGCACGCGGACGGTCGGCCCGCGGTCGGGCGGGTGGTGGCGGCCTCGCGCGGCGACGGACAGTTGCGCACCGCCCGCGCGGGCCCGGACGGCCGCTATGGGCTGGCGAACCTGACCCCGGGGCGCTGGCTGGTGTGTCCCATCGACGACCGGTCGCCCGGGGGCGGGAACGACCTCAGCGTGGACGGCTCGCGCCCGCCGCACGCCGAGCTCCCCTGGAACTGCGAGGTCTTCGAGGGCGCCGTGACGCGCTTCGACCTGGCCGGCGAGCGGCGCGCGGGCCGGCTCTCGGGCCACCTCGAGGCCGAGGGCGTCGAGCGCGAGGGTTGGCACGTCGAGCTGGTGCCGCTGGCAGTCGCCGGGCCCGCCACCTTCCAGGAGACGCGCCTGGACGCCGATGGCCGCTTCGCCTTCGAGCTCGAGGTCCCGGGCACCTACCTCCTGGACATCACCTGCCCGCGCGGCCTGCGCCTGCTCGACGAGATCGAGGCCGATGGCGGCGCGCTCGAGTGGCGCCAGCGCCTCCCCGTCGGCAGGCTCGAGCTCACCAACGTCCCAGCCGTGGAGCCCGGTCGCGTGCCGTTCGTGGTCTGGGAGGGATCCGGGACCTGCTTCGCGCTGGTCCCGCTGCTTCCCGACGGCGAGGGCCGCGCGGCGCCCGACCCGGTTCCCGCCGGCTCGTTGCGCGTCGTGCGGCCGCCGGCGCCGGGGGAGCGGGCGGCGCTCGCGGGCGAGGATCCGCGCGCCTGGCCCAGCCTCGAGCGGCTCGAGCTCCCCGAGGGCGGGCTCCTGCGCGCGAGGCTGCCCTGATCCGCCGCTCGGCGGCGCGCTGCGATGCGCAGGCGCGCACGAACGACACGGCCCCGCGGACGCTGGTGCGCCCGCGGGGCCGTGTGGACCGAATCGCAGTCGAGCTCAGTCGGCGCGGGTGAAGCCGGGGAAGGGACCCGGGGCGCTGACGGGGTTCTCGCCGCTCCAGTAGTTGATCGTGTTGAGGATCAGGATGTCGATCCAGAGCGAGATCCCGTAGACCGGGATGATGTGCAGGCCCAGGAACACGATCTCGTTGACGGCATCGACGTCGGAGAGCTCGGCGTTCCAGTTCTTGACCTTGTTGTACATGTGGTCGGGGCCGAGGCAGCTCGTGCTCGAGACGCCCAGGGCCAGGACGGCGGCCAGGAGGAGTTTCTTCATCCGTGGGACTCCAGAAGGTTTCGTGATGGGAGGGCGCGGGAACTCGCTACCCAGGCGCGACAGGGTAGTGAACGGGAAGGGCGGACGCATCCCCGACCTGGGGAGTGCGATCCCCTTTACGGCGCGGCGGGCGGGGCGCAAGCCCGTGCCCGCCTCCGGGAAGCCGCGGCGGCGCGGATCCCACCGGGGCGCGCGGGGTCGGCCTGAGAAACCGTCTCAGCCGCGTCACGGCGCCGGCCAGGGAGCCGGAGCATCTCCGTGGCTCCGGGCTGCTCAGGCCTGCGCGTGACCGTCGCCCTCGGGAGCCACCCCCGCCTTCGGCGAACCCTTGCCGGGCGCCTTGGGGGGCGGACCCTCGGCCTGGGCCTCCTGGGCGTCCTCGCCCAGCAGGCGGCCGAACGTCTCGGGCATCTCGACCCCGCCGATGTCGCGCATGATCTGCAGCACGGGCGGGATCACGCCGCCCAAGGACTGGACGAAACGGGCCGTGGAGCTCTTGCCGTCGCCGTTCGCTCCGCCGCCCGCGCCGTCCCAGACGACGACCTTGTCGAACTTGATGTTGGAGATCGCCTTGGCGGCGTTCTCCGAGAGCTGCTCGATGTGCTCGAGCATCAGCATCTGGAAGGCCTGCTGCGCGCCGCCGCAGCTCTCGACGATGCGCTTGAGGCCCTCGCCCTTCTTGGCCAGGATCTCGTACTGACCACGGGCCTCGGCCTCGAGCAACGCGAAGTTCGCCGCGGCTTCGGCTTCGGCTGCGATGCGGCGCTGCTCGGCCTCGGCCTCGGCGTCGACGATGGTCTGGGCCTTCATGGCCTTGGCCACGGCCTCGACCTCGGCGCGTTTCTCGGCCTCGCGCTTGATCGCCTCGGCCTCGGAGGCCCGGGCCTCGGCCAGGAACTGCGCCTCGCGCACGGCGGCGTCCGCTTGACGCTTGCGGGTCTCGGCGGCCTGGTAGGCCTCGGCCTCGCGGATGCGGAGCTCCGCCTCGGCCTGCACGACGCGCGCCTTGCTCAGGTTCTCGCCCTCGACCGCCTTGGCGTTGGCCTCGGCCACCCGGATGCGCATCTCGCGTTCGGCGTCCTTGACCTCGGCATCGCGCTGGAGGGCCGCCTGCTGCTCGCCGACGGTGCGTTCGCGCTCGAGTTCCGCGATCCGCACGGCGCGTTCGCGCTCGGCCTCCGAGGTCCCGATCGAGCGCAGCTTGTCGGCGTTCGCCACCTGCACGGCCCGCTCGCGGTCGGCCGCGGCGACCCCGATCGCGCCGCTCTTCTCCTGCTCGGCCACGTCGATGAGGGCCTGCTGGATGGCCTGCGCGGCCGCCTTGCGCCCGATGGCCTCGATGTAGCCCGACTCGTCGGTGATGTCCTTGATGTTGACGTTGATCAAGACGAGGCCGATCTTCGCCAGCTCGGGCTCCAGGGACTGCTGGATGTTGTGCAGGAACTGCTCACGATCCCGGTTGATGTCCTCGATCAACATCGAGGCGATCACCTGGCGGAGCTGGCCGAAGATGATGTCCTCGGCCTGCTTGGCGATGTCGCGCGTCGAGAGCCCGAGCAGGCGGATGGCCGCGTTGTTCATGATCTCGGGCTCGGTCCCGATCGCGACGGTGAACACGCTCGGCACCGAGATGCGGATGTTCTCCATCGACAGGGCGCCCGCCAGGTCGACCTCGATCTGGATCGGGTCCAGCGCCAGGTAGGCGTAGTCCTGGATCAGGGGCAGCACGAGCGTGCCGCCGCCGTGCATGGTCTTGGCCACCTGCCCGGTCGAGGATCGGCCGTAGACCACCAGGATGCGGTTGCTGGGGCAGCGCTTGTAGCGCCGCACGAGCACGACGGAGAGCCCGAAGAAGATCAGGACCACCGCCGCCGCGAGGGCGATCCAGAGCGGTCCGGAGTCGTTGAGCGAGAACTGCGCGAGGGTCGGGGCGATCATGATTCAGGTCTGCTCCAGCTTGGCGACCTCGAAGGTGCCCGGGGTTGTCATCCGCAGCACGCGCACCTCGCTGCCGGTGGGCAGCGCTGCGCCACGCGTGAAGGCCGCGTACTCGTTCGTGCGGCCCTGGGCCACGACGGTGATCTTGCCGTTCCCGGCGCCCGCGGCGGGGATCGAGAGGTACACCCTCGCCACCTGGCCGACGGCGTTCTGCGCATTCATGTTGCCGCTGCTGTGCAGCCGGCGCTGCATGCGCAGCAGGAAGGCGACCAGGAGCAACACCGAGCTCCCCGAAAGAAACGCGGCGACGAAGGTCACGGCCCGCGACCAGCCCTCCAGGGTCCCGATCCAGCCCACCAGGCCGAAGACCGTGAGGAAGGCGGCGACGGTGCGCACCGAGAACAGGTGCAGGCCCGCGTCGGTCTCGAGGTCGAGGTCGACGTCGCCCTCGGCGTCGTCCCCGCCGAACAACCCCAGCACGAGCTGGAGCACCACGACCGCGCCGCCCAGGGCCGCGCAGGCCGCGTAGGCCATCTGCATGTTCCACTCGCGCGGGATCCAGTCCGGCATGGTTCCTCCCTGGGCGTCAGAGGGTAGCGTCGAGGGACTGGATTGGGGAGCGCCCGATCGCCACCCAACGATCCGGCCCCGCGGATCGCCGGGGCGCTCCGCGGGGCCGGGATCGGCTCCAGGATTCCGTGCGGTGGGATCCCCTCAGCGCGCATCCTCTTCACGGACGCGGGTGGTGATCTCGATCTCGTAGGTCCACTTGTCCTCGGGAGGCTCGCTGGTGTTGCGCACGCGCTCGATCAGCGCCAACTTGGCGTGGGTCACGCGCACGCGCTGGCTGTTGGCCTCGAGCCGGTGCATGAACTGGGCGATGCGGTGGCGGTCGAACGGGCGCCGGGCGTCGTTCGGGCGGATGCGGGTCTTGAGGTCCATGATGTTCCGGCCGACCCCGGAGTCCGTGCGACTGTCGTTGAAGACCATGTCGCCCATGCCCACGGCGTCCCCGCTGCGATAGATGTAGCTGTTGGGGCTGGTCTCCTTGATCCACTGGTCCCCGGTCAGCTCGCGCGAGAGGCGCGTGTGCTCGATCGAGAGCTGCTGGACCTGCTGGACCAGCAGCGGAGCCTGCACGTCGTTGGCGCGCTGCAGCTCGGCCCGCAGGCTCGATTGTTTCCAGCCCGTGTAGCCGAGCACCGCCGAGCCGAGCAACGCCAAGAGGAGGATGGCGCGGGCCAGGTTCATCTGCTTGAAGAAGTTCATCAGTTCCACACCTGGTCACCGACGGCCTTGGCGAGGTCGACCTCGAACACGATGCCTTGCAGATAGATGCCCCGGCTGTCGTCCAGCGGCGTGTTCTCCTTGGACGTGAAGTTCATGCGCCAGGGCTTGGCGTTGAAGGCGGCCACCAGGCGCTCGTAGTTCTCGGTGGCCTGGGCGGGCGAGTTGGCGAAGAACGCGACGTCCATGGTGACGCGCACGTGTTCGGGAGTGCGCTGGCTGGGGCGCTGCTGGCGGGCGTCGACCTGGCGGATCGAGAACCGTCCGATCTCGTCGCCCAACTCGCTGAAGACCTCGAGCACCAGAGCCATGCCCTTGAGCGCCGACTGCGGGTGCTTGATTTCCGTGTCGCGGCCGAGCTGCTTGCGCATCTCGCGGATGTCCGCCTCGATCAGGGCCCGTACCCGATTGAGGGAGTCGTAGCGGCTGAGCTCGTTGGCGAAGGCGGCGGACCCGGTCTCGCCGGTCGCCGCTTCGACGGCGCGGACGTATTTCTCCAGGTTCTCGGAAGGGAACTCGAGGTTGCCCCGCGAACCGGCTTGCAGGTTGGTGAGCATGAAGTTGTTGGAGCTCCGCCACCAATTGGCCAACGATTCGCGCTGGAGCTGGACCTCCTTCGAGAGGAAGATGTTCCAGACCCCCACGAGGGTCACGAGCATCAGCGCGGCGACGGCCAGGGGCAGCTCCAGGCGCTCGAAGGCCCCGGTGAAGCGCAGCTCCTCGCGGCGCAAGGACGGCGAGAGCACGCCGCCCCCGAGCTGGCGCAGCGCCACGCCGTAGGCGATCTCGGTCCCCTGCGCCAATCCCTCGCCGCCGTCCAGGCCGACCGCGAGGCGCTCGACCGAAAGGCCCATCAGCTCGCTACCCACGAGGCCCGGCAGCTCGCGGCCACACACGTAGACCGAGGCGAGCTCGTGCGCGGTGCGGGCCCCGGAGATCGTGCGCGAGAGCTCGCGTCGAATGCGTTGGGCGGCTTGCTCGAGGTTCCGCTCGCGTTCGACCGGCGAGGTGCCCGCGGCGGGCACCGTGCCCGGCTCGTCGCCGTCCTCCGCCGCGCTCTCCCCGGTCTCGGGCGGCACCGGGCTCCCCGCGCCCAGGTGGATCACGCGCATCTCGTTGGCCGACCCGCCGTCGACGGTCACGACCGAGGTCGATTCCTCGCCCACGTGCACGAGCACGACCGCGCTGTCGGCCTGGGTGAGCCCGGCCGCGTGGGCGGCGTTCACCATCGCGGTCACCTCGAGCTCGACCTCCAGGGGTTCCAAGCCCGCGGATCTGAGCGCCCCCAGGGCACGCTGGATCTCGGCCTTCGGTACCGCGCTCGTCAGGAGCTGCACGCCGTCGGCGCCCTGGGAGAGGACCAGGAAGTCCACCACCACGTCGTCGATCGAGAACTGCGGCAGCTCGCCCTCGACCTCGTACTTGAGCACCGATTCGATCTTGGCGCGGTCGGTGAAGGGCAGCTTGAGCTTGCGGAAGGCGGCGTGGCGCGAGTCCATCGCCAGGCCAAGGTTCTCGGTCGGGACACCGAGCCCCTTCATGGCCGTCTTCAACGCGCTGCCCGCGGCCTTGGGGTCCGCCAGGCCCTCGCCGGCGAAGGTCCCCGAGACCGCGTGCACCACGCGGTGTTTCTTCGCGCTCCCCTCGAGCACGACCAGCTCGAAGGCGCCGGCGCCGATGCGAATGCCGCAGGACTTGGCCATCAGATTTCCGGAGAGGTTCCGATCACTCCGCTAGGGTGCGTTGGTTCAGGGCGACGAGGCGATCGTAGGCATCGCGCCGTTGGGGGTCGAGCAGACGGTTGCGGATCAAGCCCCGGTAGCGCTCGCCCAGCTCGCGCAGCTCCGGCTCCATGGCGGCGAGCAACTCGGCCGAGTGCCGGTCGCGAACCCGCTTGACGTCGTTCTCGTAGTTGCGGAGCAGCTCGCGCAGCAGTCGCTCGCGAGCCGGGTCGAGCTCCAGTCGGTCGACGAACAGCTCGCGATAGTCGTCGAAGGCGCCCCGGGTCGCGGTCTGGCGGTGGCGCAACTCCCCCACCAACAGGCCGCCGGCCAGGCCACCCAGGAAGGCGACCAGGCCGAGCAGCACGATCCAGAACCGTAGGTTCGTCACCGGCCGGGGGTCCCGCGGGGTCGGGTCGGCTCGGAGCGTTCCTCGGCCGCGTCCTTCACGCCCGCGCCGGAGGCTTCGGCGCGCTCCAGGCGCTCGAGCTCGCCCAGGACCTGCTCCAGCTTCATCGGCACGTCGTCCTCGGCGCCCAGGGTCCCGCCCGCGGGCACGATCAGGCCGTGGATCGAGCCGGCGACGATGAGCAGCAAGGCCGCCGCCGCGGCGGTCAGCGTGAGCACGAAGGGCAGGATCCGTCCCTCGTCGGCGCTCCTCGGCGCGCTGGCTTCGAGGCCCGGGTCGCCCGCGAAGGCCCGGCGCGCGACGCGGTCGGCGAATCCGACCGGCACCGCCGGGACCGGCTCGGCCACGAACCAGCGCTTGAGCGCCTTCTCACCCGCGACCTCGCGCCGACAGGCCGGGCACTCGAGCAGGTGGCGCCGCAGGGGCCCGGCCTGGGCGTCGCTCAGCTCGCCATCGAGGTAGGCCGGGATCAGGGGCGCGAAGGGTTTGCAGGTGGTGTTCATGATCGACTCGGCGGACTACGCCTGTCCGTACTCGGGGAAGCGGGCCAGGATGCGGTCCTTGAAGCGGGCGCGGGCGCGGAAGAGGCGCGACTCGACCGTGCCGATCGAGATGCCGAGCACGTCGGCGATCTCCTGGTAGGCGCGGCCTTCGAACTCGCGCATCACGAGCACCGTGCGGAAGATCTCCGGCAGCTCGTCGAGGGCCGCGCGCGTGATCGTGGCGATCTCCTCGCGTTCGAGGCGCGCCTGGGGCGCGAAGCCCTCCTGGGGGGAGGGCGGAGCGCCCAGCTCGGGGTCTTCGACCGCGTGGACCGGCGACCGGCTGCGGCGCTTGAGGAAGTCGAGGGCCGTGTTCAGCGTGATCCGATACAGCCAGGTGTAGAAGGAGGACTCGTGGTTGAAGGTGTCCAGGCGCCGGAAGGCCTTCAGGAAGGCGTCCTGGACGATGTCCTCGATCTCGACCGCGCTGCGGGTGTAGTTCCGGGCCAGGGCGAAGAGGCGGTCCTGATAGCGCTCGACCAGGCGCCGAAAGGCGTCCTGGTCGCCGGCCAGGGTGGCCTCGACCAGGTCGGTGTCGTCGCGTGCCGGTTCCATCGCCCGAAGTCCCATGGCGGCGGTCCGACGCCGCTCCCGGGGCCCTATTCCCGCCCCTCGGCCGCCGGGGGCGCCCCCTCGAGCCCGCCCAGGAGGTGCCCGAGCTTCTCGCGCTTCGTCCGTAAGTACCCCAGGTTCCTGGGGTTAGGCGTGGTGTGCAGGGGCACCTGGTCGAGCACTTCCAGCCCGTAGCCGTTCAGCCCGGCGATCTTCTTGGGGTTGTTGGTCAGGAGCCGCATCCGGCGCACCCCCAGGTAGTGGAGGATCTGGGCCCCCAGCCCGTACTCGCGCAGGTCGGCCGCGAACCCCAGGGCGGTGTTGGCTTCCACGGTGTCCAGCCCTTCGTCCTGCAGGCGGTAGGCCTTGAGCTTGTTGGCCAGGCCGATCCCACGCCCCTCCTGGCGCATGTACACCAGGACCGCCCGCGGCTCCTGCCCCAGGGCCTCCAGGGCCCGATCGAGCTGCGGACCGCAGTCGCAGCGCAGGGAGCGGAATACGTCCCCGGTCAAGCACTCGGAGTGCACCCGCACCACGACCGGCTCCTCGACCCCCTCGCGCGGCCCGTCCAGACCCGGACCGGGCATGCCGCGGGTGAGCGCGAGGTGTTCCTTGCCGTCGACCTTGGAGCGGAACAGGTGCGCCTGGAACACACCGAAGGGGGTCGGAATCGGGATGTCCATCTCGACCGGCTCGACCAGGCGCTCGTGCTGGCGGCGGTAGGCGATCAGGTCCTCGATCGTGCAGATCCTGAGCCCATGGCGCTCGGCGAAGCGCTCGAGGTCGCCCATGCGCGCCATGGTCCCGTCCTCGTTCATGATCTCGCAGATCACGCCCGCCGGTCGCGCCCCGCACAGGCGCGCCAGGTCGACCATGCCCTCGGTCTGACCGCCGCGCACGAGCACGCCGCCCTCCCGCGCCCGCAGGGGGAAGACGTGCCCCGGTCGAGCCAGATCGGAGCCCTGGGCGCCGGGTCGCACCGCGGTCAGGATCGTGTGCGCCCGATCGGCGGCGCTGATGCCGGTCGTGACGCCCTCGGCGGCCTCGATCGAGACGGTGAAGCCCGTGCCGAGCTTGCTGGTGTTCTTCGGCACCTGGGGCTCGAGCTCGAGTCGCTCGCAGAGCTCCTCGGACATGGGCATGCAGATCAGCCCGCGGGCCTCGCGCGCCATGAAGTTGATGGCCGCCGGGGTGACCCTCTCGGCCAGCATGGCGAGGTCGCCCTCGTTCTCGCGCGAGGGGTCGTCGACCAGGATGACCATCTTCCCTCGTTTCAGGTCTTCGAGGATCTCGGGGATGGGGCTGATCGGCATCGCTGGGTTCGGGAGCTCTGGGGCGCGGTCGGGCTCGGGCCAGGGCCGGGCTCGCCGCCGGCCGTCGGACCCCCCATCGTAGGCCCCCGGGCCCGCGGCCCGGAAGCGTGCGTCCCCGGCGGCTGGATCCGCGGGCCGCGGGGCTCCCTGCGGGCCCGAGCCTCGCGCCGTCGGGGGCGCGTGGTAGGAATGGCCGGACACCGATCGGCGCGCGCCCAGCGCGCGGGGGAACCGCCCGATGTGGATCACGATCCTGTTGTTGGCCCTGCAGGCCGCTCCCAAACCGGCCTTGCCCAGCGCGGAGGCGAACCGCCTGCGCGCCTCCTTCGCCGAGGCGCTGGTCGACGGGGCGAAGGCCAAGAAGCTCGTCGCCGAAGCTCAGCGCCTCGAAGCGCGCTACTCGGAGGAGAGCCTGCTCGAGGCCCTGCGCGCGGGCCCGCGCCTGCCCGCGGGCGAGCCCAAGCCGCGCGGCACCGGGCGCAAAAAGGAGAAGCTCGAGCGCATCGGCGACGTGATCGCCGGCTTCACCTTCGAGAGCGGCGGCGAGACGTATGGCTACCTCGTCTCGTTGCCCAAGGGCTACGACGCCGGGAGTCCGGCACCGCTCGTGCTCGATCCCGGCCACGGCTCGGGCGCGGGCAAGTCGCTGCGCGAGAAGGCCGACTTCGTGCCCTACTTCCGCGGCGCGGCGGATCGGGCGGGCCTCGAGTCCGCGCTCGTCGTGCGCAGCGAGATCATCGAGGAGATCGGCGCCGACGGCCGGCGCGGAGCCCAACCCGAGGAAGCCGTGGCCGCGGTCTTCGACGACCTCGTCCGGGATCTCGCCTCGCGCTTCGCGATCGACCTGGACCGGATCTACGCCGCGGGCATCTCGCAGACCGGCTTCTGGTCCTGGTACCTCGGTCGCGCGCGCGCGGACCGCTTCGCCGGGATCGCACCGATCGCCGCCGTGACCTGGCACGTCGATCCGTACCTCGAGTGTTACGCGAACCTGCCGGTGTACGTCGTGCACGGCGAGAAAGATCCCATCTGCAAGGTCGAGATGCCGCGCCGCACGAGCGAGCTGCTGCGCAAGGCGGGCTTCGCCGTGACCTACGTCGAGCTGCCCGGCGCCGAGCACGGCGGCCCGGTCTTCGGCCGCCTGGGCGAGGCCCTCGGCGCCCTGGCCCAGACCGCGCGCGACCCTTGGCCCAAACGCGTCCGGCGCGCCCTGCTCACGACGCAGAACCCCCATGCCTACTGGCTGCGCGTCACCCAGCTCGAGCGCGAGGGCGACGGTCGCGCCCAGACACCGCCCGTCGCCCACCTCGACGGGCGCGTGGAGGGCCAGACGATCACCATCGAGTCGCGCGGGATCCTGGCGCTGGAGCTCTCCCTCGCCGCCGAATTGCTCGACCTCGACGCGCCGATCGAAGTCGTCTGGAACGAACGCAGCGTCCACTCGGGCCCGGTCGAATCGAGCTTCGCCCGCGCGCTCGAGCAAGCCCTCGCCAAGGCCGACTGGCGCGGCACCGGCCCCGCCCGATTGACCCTGCGCAAGCCCAAGGGCACGCCCTGACACGGGCAACAACCCTCACTCGAGCTCGAGCACGATCTGCTCCAGCCCATCGACGCCGAGCGACACGCGGGAGCTCGTGGCCGGTGCGAGGAAACCGTGGTGGGCCGAGACCAGGATCGCGCCGGAGCGCAGCACGAGGTGCAGGCGACCGTCGGAGTCCGTGCGACCGTGGGCGGAATCGCTGGTCGCAACGAACTCCGACGCATCGTCGGGCGGTTCACCCTCTCCGCGCCAGACCCAGGCCGAGACCCGCGCACCGCCCACGGGGACACCCGCGCGCTGGACCTGGACCTCCAGGGTGCCCGTCGCCGGGCGTTGCAGGTGCACCAGTCGATCGCGGGGCACGCTCGCCTCGAAGGGCAGGACGAGGCCGTCCGCCAGCACCGCGCGCCCGACGAGCGTCCCCGCCGGGAGCGGACCGACGAACGTGGGCTCCGAGGCACCCGCGAGCAGGCTGCCGCGCAGCGAACGGGGCTCGCTCCCGCGCGGCTCGGCCGCCTCGAGCTGGAACTCGATTCGACCTTCCAATCGACTCCCGGTCGCGTCGACGAGTTCGATCGGCACCCGGTAGGGCCCCAGATCCAGCATCAGGTCCAATCGCTCGACCGGCCCCTGCGCGTCGGGCACGAAGGTGTACTCGGTGCCGCCCTGGCGAATCTCGATGCTGGCGCCAAAACCCGTCCCGAAACGCGGTGGGTGCCCGAGCTGGAGATGGAACGACCCCGCGTCGTCCGTGCGCGCCGTGGTGGCCCCGATCCGGACGCCCGCGTTCGGGACGGGCATGTCCCCGTCCAGCACGATGCCGCGGATGTGGGCGCGCACGCTGCTCTCGCGCAGGTCGAGCCAGGTCGTGCGCCCGGCCTCGATCCACGCCTCGCCCAGGATCACCGGAGCGACACTCTCGTTCGAGTGGAAGCGCGCCACGCTCCACAGGCCGGGCCGCAATCCCGGGATCGTCGCGAAGTCGTCGCGGACGATGGCGAGGATCTCCGGCGCCGAGCTCCCCTGCGGGATCAGACCCAGGTACCCGAGACCGAGGGCCGCGACCTGCAACACGCCGGCCTCGACCAGGTCGTGTTCGAGCTGGAGCGAAGCACCGGCGCTCAGCTCGAGGTCCATGCGCCGATCCAGCGAGAGGCCGTCCGCCACGACTTCGAGGCGATACCTCCCCGGTTGCAGTCCGGCGAGTTCGTAGCGTCCCTGCGCATCGCTCGTGCCCGTGACGTGCGAGAGCGGGTTGTGCGGGCCGTTCTCGTAGGCGCTGTCCAGGCGCCAGACGTGGACGCCGTGGAGCACGAACCCGGCCGGGTGGAAGCTCGTGCGGGGCGCGATCACAGCGCGGACCCGCGCGCCGGGCACCGGCCGGCCCGCGGCCCGCACGCGGCCGACCAGGCGCGCGCCGAGCGCCACCGGCAGCTCGATCGCGGCCGTCTCGCCGGGCACGAGCACGACCTCGGGCATCGCCACCGAGTTCTCGAACTCGAACTCGCCGGCCCGCGTGCGACCGACGACCAGGCGCAGACTCTCCGGTGCGCGTAGGGTGATGCCGAACGTGCCCGCGGGGAGCCCGTGGAACTCGAACCGCGGCCCGCTGAGCTCGATCTCGAAGCGCCGTCCCGCATAGGAGAAGTAGGCGTTGAGGTCCACCAGCGCGTGCAGCGCGAGCGTCGCGCCGACGAGGTCCTCGGCGCGCGCTCCGACGAGCTCGCCCACCAAACTCGCCGGCGGTTCCAGCACGACGACCAGGGCCGAGGCTTCGCCGTGGAGGCCGGTGAAGCGGCTCCTGCCGCAAGACCCGTCCGGCCCGGAGGCGAAGGCGACGCCCGACTCGAGCCCCGGGAGCTCGGCCCCGAAGCGGCCCTCCCCGTCCGTGTCGCCGCGCGCCAGCGGCACCCTGTCCGCGGTCCCGATCACGTCCGGCTCGACGTTTTGGCGCGACCAGCCGAACACCTCGACCCGGGCTCCTGCCACGGCCTCGCCCGCGCCGTCCACGACGCGCACGGTCATGCGCCCGCGCGCGGCCTCGGGGTGGGGCGGCGAGAGCCGAACCGGACCCTGCTCGCCGTCGCGCGCCAGCACGACCACGCGCGCGGCGCGCCCACCGTCCTCGAAGCGCGCCTCGACGAGGACCGGCCCCTCCTCGAGGTCCTCCAGGCGGAACCGGCCGTCGATCCCGCTGCGCGCTTCGACCACCGCGCGCCGATCGTCGTCGATCACGAGCCCCGGCGGCAGGTTCCCAAGGTGCGGAGCGCCGCGTACGCGCACCCCGGCGAGCGGCCGGTCCTGCGCGTCCACGACCTCGCCCCACACCGCGCCGCGCCCACGGTCGGCGGGGAACACGCGTCGACCGACCGTCGCTCCCGGGCCCTCTTGGGCGAGCGACGTGCGGGCCTCAGTGATCTCCCCGGCGCGCTCTCCCGTGATCTCCTGGGGGGCCGGCTCCCCGTCCGTCCGCGGTGCGCGTTCCGCGCTCGGCCCCACGACGGACGAGGGAGGCCGCGGCTCGACCTCCGCCTCCCCGCCCGACAGGCGCCAGGCGACGAGTCCGATCCCGAGCAGCGCGATGGCCGCGAGCATCTTCTTCATGGCGATCCCTCCCAGGATCCAAGCCGCCCCAGACGGCACCCGCGTCCACGGCGCGAGCAACACCGCCCAGCTCCGCCCACCGTTCCGCTCGTCCAACCCGGCGCGCAAGCGCTGCAACCCACGGTGCAGGCGCGTGCGCACCGTCGCCGCCGGCACCCCGAGCCGCCGCGCCACCTCGCGCGGCGCGAGCCCTTCGTAGTAGCGCAGCAGCAAGACCTCGCGCAGGGGCGCATCGAGGGCGAGCACGGCTCGCACGACCTGGGCGCGGAGTTCCTCGCGCTCGAGCACGGACTCGGCCGAAGGCACCGACTCCTCGCGCGCCGCGTCCCGTTCCCGCGCGCCCCGTCGACCCTGCTCGCGCCGGCGGTTGGCGAGCAGGTTGCGCGCCGTGACCGCCAGCCACCCACGCAACCGTTCCCCTCCCCCCGGCGGCCGCCGCAGGGCCGCCAACCAGACCTCCTGCGCGAGATCCTCGGCCCCCGTCTCCTCCCCGACGAGCTCGCGCGCCAACCGCCGCACGAAGTCGGCGTGGCCCAGCAACTCCTCGATCGATGCCCCGGGTGTCTGCACGGCACCCCATTCAACACCGCGCACGCCCGATCGTTCCCGATCCGGCGCGCGTGGGCGTCCGCCGGGCTCTGGGCGCCGGGGCACGTCGAACCCGTGGCCCTGGGGGCCGTCGCAGGCACCCAGGGTGGTCAGCGCCAGAGGTCGATCTCGAGCAACGCCGGAGCACCGGTGAGCTCGACGCGGGCCTCGTTCCCAAGCGGGTCGCGCGCCAGGAGCGTTCGCGCTCCGTCGGGCACCCAGATGCGCGCCGGGAGGCTGGAGTCGAGGGTCGCGACCTTCGTGCGCGCCGCGGCCTGGTCGCTGCGGGTGGGTCCCTCGAGGTACACCTCGACGAAGCTCCCCCCGGCCTCGAACGAGACGTCGCACCAATGGCCGGAGAAGGTCCCCACGGAGACCGGCGCTGCGGCGGCGAGGTCGAACCAACCGCGCAGGAGCTTGAAGCCCTGGCCGAACTCCAACACGCGGCCCGCGGGCGGATCGTCGGGCTCGAAGACGAGCAACGGGCGCCCGTCGGCCTGCGGCTGCACCCAGCGCGGGGCGCCGCGGCCCTCGACGAGCTCTGCGCGGCGCGGGTCCTGGTCGATCTCGGCCACGATGCGGCCGCCGAGCAGCGGCTCGACGTCGAGCGGCACCTGCACGAAGTGTCCGTAGGACAACTCCAGGCGATACACCTCGCCCTCGGGGAGCAAGCGTTGCGGTTGGGGCCACCAGAAGTCGTGTCGGCCCCGGATCCACACTTCGCGGGCGACGGGCTCGGCCACCCGCAGGAGCGCGCGCCCCGCGCGGATCGGCGCCGAAACGCCCTCGTTCCAGACTTCGATCGGCCGCAGGGGCTCGGGGATCCCGTCCCACTCCGCCACTTGGATCTCGATCTCCCGCAGGCGCGGCGCGTCGACCTCGACGAGCGTTTCGCCGCCGACCTCCACCACCACGCCCTGGGCGAAGGGACGTCTTCCGCCCCACGACCAGGCGAGGTCATAGGTGCCCGCCGGCAGCCCGTGCAGCCGCGCTCCGTCGGGTAGGCGCTCCATCCGCAGCGCTCCTTCGCCGCGGCGCAGGTGCAGCACCTGCAGGCCGAGCAGGCGTTCCGGTCCGCCGGGCCCGTGGCGCTCGAAGTCCACGATCAAGCCTCCGTCGAGTGGCCCAGCACTGACCACGCGGATGCTGCCCGCGGGCGCGTTCCCCTCGCCCACCACGATCTCGAGGCGCTCCCCCGCGACGGGCGCGGGCGCGGACGGATCCCGCAGGTAGACGCCGCGCCGCGGTAGGAAGAGGCCAAGGCGAATGGGATCGGCCACTTCCGCCAGGCGCACCAACGCGATGCCGTTCGGATGGACGAACGCGTCGGAAGCCGTGCCCGCGTTCGCGATCACGGCGAAGGGCTCGCCCACGAGCGGATCTCCGCGCCCGTCGACCGGCGCGAGACCCACCAAGGGATCGTTCGGCCGGACTTCGATCCAGGCCGCTTCGCAGGCGATCCAGGCGGCCCGCTGGGATGGGTCTCCTGCCGGCCATTCGACCAGGGGCACCTCGCCGCGCGCCGTGCGCAGCTCCAGCACGAAGGTGCCGCGCGGAACGCCGCCGAAGACGAACTCGCCCCCCGCGTCGAGGCGCGTCTCGAGATGCATCGGGATGGGATGGGGCGGCAGGACTCCCACGTCGCCCACGCGCCGCGCGTAACGCAAGGTGACCGTGCGCCCCCCCGCTCCGGGCACGTCGACCACCCGACCCCGCACCGTGCAGAGGGCCGACAGATCGACCGTGAACGCGCGCACGGCGCCCTCCGGCACCTCGAGCGGCTCGCGCTCCGTCACGGCGCGCACGCCGCGCCCGGAGAGCACGAAGTGGATCCGTTCGCCGGCGGGTACGACGACGCGCCCCGCAGCCCGCCCTTCGCGAACGTCCAAGGTCACGCGCGGCCCAGGTAGATGCCGCTGGGGCCGTTCGGGGTGCGGGCGCTGGACCTGGGCTTCCAGCTCGCGCAGCGCCTCGGGCAATCCCAGCACGAGGAGGTCGACGAATCCCTCACTCCGAATCGGCAACGGACCGAGCAAGGCGGGTGCGCTGGGGCGCGTGATGCGCTGACCCGCGACCGCGGCTTCCAGCGCGGACGGTTCCTCGCCGGGCGGACCCGGTCGGCCGGCGAGCGGAGGCGGACCGTCTCCGCGCTCCGAGCGCGACACGCCCCACCCGATCGTCGCCGCGAGGAGCAGGCCCAGGAACAGGACCCAACCGTGCCCGCGCCTCACTGGAGCCTGCGCAGGGTCCCCCCCGTGCCCGCCGTTTCGTTCGTCCATGTGGCTTTGTCAGGGTCCGTATCCGAGGCGGTGACCGTACCCGAGTCCCCGTGGCTGGAGGTCCAGGTGTATTGGACAGGCCCCCCGCTGGCCGTCCCCGACCCGGCCTCGACGTGCTGCGGCGGCGGATCGGAGTTCGTCTCGTAGTAGGTCCACTGCCAGTCCTGCCCCTCCTCGCGCTTGGCCACCAGCAGGCCCGAGTAGTTGCCGTCCGAGTCGTAGACCTCCCAGGTCGAGGAACTCGCCGAAACGAGCAGCCCGAAGACGCTCTGCGCCAACCCCACGGCGAGCACGAGGCCCAGGAGCACTCCCATCCACCGCGCGGAGCGCGTCGGACGCCGCCGCTGGCGAAGCCGCTCGACCCGGGATCCCCCGAGAGTCCCGGGCCCTGAAGCCACTGGCGTCCACACGACCGGCGCCGCGCACTCCTGCCCCGACGCCGCTCCATGGACCGCGCGGCGCGTCGAAACCCCAGCCTCCACCGGACGGGCAACGGACGACGAGTGGATTGCAAACATCGGGACCTCTCCACGGCCCTGTGACCACCGAACTTCGGCCACCCAAACCGTCCGATCCCCCAAGGCCAGAGGGAACCGGTCGGCAGCCGGGGCCGACCCCGGCCCGAGGGTATCGGCTGGCGGGCGACCCGGCTGCGGAATCCGCGGAAATCCGGCGCAAGGTGTCGAGTGCGTGCACCGCACCGCGCCCCAGGGGTGGGAATAGGCCACGGAATCGGTGCACCGCACCAAGGACCGTGCAACTCCCGGCCCCCCACGCTGCCCGGTCCGACGAGCTCAGCGCCGGGGCGGGTCGAGTTCGCGGACCAGGGCGCCGCTCTCCTCGCTCAGGACCAGCACGGCGAAGCGCTGGATCGGGGCGGCGTCGAGGCCGGAGACCGAGACGTAGTCGAAGCGGCCGCGCAGGTCGGTGTAGCCGTCCTTGTGGAAGCGGATGCGGCCGTCGGAGAGGCGCGCGTAGACCTTGACGTAGGTGGCGGGCAATGGGGCGCCGTCGGAAGCGCGGCGCACGGAGAGTTGCCCGTAGGCCTCGCGGGCTTCCACGCGCAGGTCGTGGGCGTAGTAGGCCTGGGTGCGCACCAGGCCGCCGCCGCGCACCTCGACCAGCACGTTCGCGGAGGCGAACTCCTTCGGTAGGTCGAGGACCAGCGTGTCGCGATCGGCGGGCAGCTCGACCCGATCGACGCGGTGGGGCTGAACCGCCGCGAAGGCGCCCGATCCGGCTTGCAGGAAGGGGCTGGTCGAGAAGAGCAGCTCGATGTTCATCGGCCGGTAACGGATCTCGGCCTGCCCGAGGTTCGAGTAGCTCAAGGTGACCCGGCGCGCCTCGACGGCGAGTTCGAGCACCGCCGTGGCGGCGGCCAGGGCGCCCTGGCGCTCGTCGCGGCTCTCGGGATCGCTGGCCCCGGCCGGACCGCGACCCTCCGCCTCGTCGAGCTGGGCCAGCACGGCACCGAAGCGCGCCCGCCAACGCGGGACGGTATGCTCGGCGTACTGCGCGGCGATGGCGCGCGCGGCGCCGGGCTCGGGCGAGTAGAAGGCGAGGTACGCCGCCAGGTAGTCGTACTGCAATCGCGCCTCGATGCCCGCGGGATCGATGAGCGCGAAGTGCTCGAGGGCCTCGCCGATGCGCTCCTGCAGGAGCAGGTAGTGCACCAGGGCCATGCGGTCCAGGTCGTCGAGGGCAGGCTTGTGGGCCAGGACCTCGAGGAAACGGCCGTACTGCCGCGCGAAGCTTTCGTTGTAGATGCGCCGCTCCTGGCCAAAGCGGTGCGCGCGAGCGTTGACCAGCGGGTCGTACTCGAGGTGCTCGTAGATGCCTCGCTCGACGGGCTCGATGGTGAGCAGCTCGGAGCGCAACCAAGGACCGGCGGCGCCGACGAGGTCGGCGCGGCGCTCGAGGAACTCGCGGGCCGTGCGCGCGTCGCCGTGGTGCAGGCCGAAGGACCACAGGGTCGGGTCGAAGGTCGTGTGGCGCCGCAAGAGGGTCAGGATGCGCTCGTAGGCGCCCCGTTCACGCATGCGCCAGGCGAGGCGCGAGAGGTCGACGCGGGCCAAGTTCTCGCGCTCGAGATGCTCCAGCAGTTCTTCGAGCTCAGCGGCCTGGGAGAGATGCTCCCAAGAGGTGCGGTCGAGCTCCTTGGGGGCGGCGAGGACTTGGATCGCTGCGGGGGTCGCGAACGCGAGCAACGCGCCGTCCTCGCCAACGTGCGCCGGGTAGTGGCGGAACGTGCCGGCGGCGGGGAAGTAGAAGCCGTACTCGATGGATGCGCTGCCGTAGCCGGGCAGGGTCACGCTCCGCCCGCGGGTCACGAAGCCGCGCCGTACGGGCAGGGCGCCCTCGGGGATCTGGAGCAGGACCTCGACGTCGACCGGGGTGGAGGTGGGGTTCGTGACCACCACGCGGCAGCCGTAGGGCACGCCGACGAGGAACTCGCCGCTGACGAACTTGTCGCGTTGGCGACCCCGCTCGAACACGAAGGGATCGTCGAGGCGGAAGAAATCCTGGCCGACCAGGATCGGCCGCGCGTCGGGCGCCGCCTCGACCGGCTTCATGCCGCGCCGCGCCAGGAAGAGCCGCGAGCCGGCGGTGAAGACCACCCCTTCGGGGCTGGCCTGGGATGTGTGCGCCTCGGCCACGAAGGGCAGGTCGAGCAGCGCCAAGGCCAGCAACATCTCGGGCAGATTGCCAGCGGCGAGGGGGAAGCGGCTCGAGACGAAGGCCTGGCCCGGGGCCGATTCCGCGAAATCGAGCCAGAAGGGTGTCGGCGTGACGAGCCCCGCGTCCATGGCCGAGCGGAGCACGCGCCAGTAATGGCGCTCGGCCAACTCGCGGGTGTCGGCCAGGTCTTGAAAGAAGGGTCGCTGGGCCTGGCGGCGCTCCAGGTCCTTGTCGGAGACCTCGTCCGAGACGTAACCCAGGTCCCGGAGGGCCTGGTCGAGCTCCGCCTGCTCCTCGACCGCCCCTTCCATCGGCGCGTCCCCGAGTTCCCGCCGCGCGCGGCTCGCGGCGCTGGTCGAAGGCGTCCCCGGGGCCGGAGCCTTCTGCACCAGGGCGACCTTCGCCTCTTCCTCCGCCCGGGCGCGTTCCTCGAGCAACAACCCGAGCTGGGTCCGATCCGAGTCCAATGCTCTCCCCGCCAGCAGGCGATCGAAGTACGTGCGCAACGCGAACGTCTCCGGCGGCAGGAGCTCGACCAGCTCGCGCACGTGCCGCGCCGGTCCGCCCTCGAGCTCGCGCAGGAGCAGGATGCGCTCGAAGGTGTTCAGCTCGGCGAAGGCCCAGGGCTCGAGATAGCCGTTGAGGTCCGCGCCCAGGAGCCAATGGTCCAGGAAGGTCTTGTGGGCCTTGTGGGCGAGGTAGGGGCGCACGATGCGCTCGAAGAACTCGGGGTCCTTGCGGCGCAGGAAGACGTGCAGCTCGTGGCCGGCGAACTCGGAGTAGCGCGCGAGGCGTTCTTCCGCGCTCAGGGACGGCCAGCGCACGAGGAACTCGAAGCGCTCCAGCTCGGGCGCGCCGCCGTGGGTGAGGAAGTAGCGGTAGACGTCGCCCAGGTCGTCGTAGACCTCGACCCCTGCGTTCGTCGCGTCGGTGAAGGTCGACGCTGCGCCGGCGTCGAGGAACTCGATGCGGCGGTCCTCCACCAGGTGCGTCTGGGGATCGAGGGACATGGCCAGGCGCCGATCCCGGAGCTTGGGCGCCGCGGCCGGGCGCAGGACGTTGCGCGAGACGGTGGTGTGCCCGTCCACGGCCACGACCTGCACCAGGTGTCGATCCCCCAGACGCTCGAGGGGCAGGCGCACGAAACCCTGCTCGTCGGGACGCAGGTTCGCGAGGAAGAGCGCGGGCTCGGCCAGGAAGTCGAGGTTGGCGAAGCCCGGACGCGCGCCCGGCATCCCGTCGCTCTCGCGCGTCGAAGGCCCCACCCCGCCGCCGTGGCGCGAGCTGCGGCGCCCGCCAAAGCGTCCACCGAACGCCCCCTCGCCAGCGCTCGTGTCCGACGTCGCCTCGTCGATCGCCCAGGGGTTCAAGAGCAGCCCCGCACGCGCCAGCATGTTGCCCGGGAAGCGCTGGGCGAAGCGGCGCTCGAGGATGTAGCGGTACTCGTCGCTGATGCGCCGGCCGGACTCGTACTGGTTCTCCGGTGCGTGGAGCGCGTCCCAGTCGAGGTTCCGCAGACGGCCCAGGCCCAGACGGCGATGGCCGTCGACGTCGGGGACGTAGCGCAGGGCGCTGACGTGGACCCGCGCATCCGGGCCGGCACCGGCGAGTTGCACGACGAGCTCCTCCCCGCGCACCGAAGCCTCTCGGATCGTGAGCTCGAGCGGCCGGGAGAGCTCGAGCCGTCGTACCGCACCCCAGGCGTGGCCCGCTGCCCGCTGCCCGCGCGTCACGCGCAGGTCGTACACGCGGCCGATCCCGTGCAGCTCCAGGCGGTAATCGCCGGCCGCGAGGTCGCCGAGCGAGAGGTAGCTACCGCCCCAGCTCGCGCCGCGCTCGCTGCGCTCGAAGGCGAACTGGCCGCCGCGCAGCTCGAAGAGCGAGAAGGAGTCCGCGCCGTCCCAGGGAACCCGGATCGCTTCACCTTCGAGGGCGTGCAGCTTGCGCGGCCGGCCGCCGGGCGTCGGCGCAGCCAGCCACCAGGCCGCGGGCCGCTCGCCGATCCCGCCCACCTCGAGGCGCGAGATGTGCTCGAGCGGGCCGAGCCCGATCCGCCCTTGCGCGTCGCTCTGGAGCTGGAACGTACGCGCGGTCGTGTAGTCGCGGTGCTGGAGCGTCACCTGCACGACGCGGCCGGCCCCGAGTTCCCCGTTCTTGCCGCGCACCTCGAGCCAGTAGCCTTCCTCGGCGCGCGCCAGGAGCGGCGTCCACAGCTCGTCGGTGGCGTCGATGCCGTTGAGCGGGAACAGGACCACGTTCGCGGCGAGCTCGACGTCCTTGGACTCGCTGAGGCTTCGCACGCGGCCGGCGAGCTGCACGCTGAAGGACTGGGTGCGCGGCGGTACGTTGAACTCGTGCACGAACTCGACGCCGTTGCGCAGCTCGAGGTTGCGCACGGTCGATGCGGCGACGACACCGTCGAGGTCCGTGGCGCGTAGCTCCAAGCGCGCGCCTTCCAGCAACGCCAGGCTGATTGGCCGGCCCGCCACCTGGAGGCGCGGGCGCACGACGAGGGTGGCGCGCTCGCCGGCGAGCAGCGCTTCGCGCTCGACGTGCACGGGGGCCTCCAGCGCGTAGGTCTCCGCCAGGTGCTCGAACTCCTCGAGCACCGCCAGGTTGCCGCGCCGCAACACCAGGTGCCGCAAGCCCGGATCGGTGCTGAAGGGGATCGCGATCTCGCCGCGTTCGTCGGGGACGTACTCGCGCCCGGCGTAGAGCAGGCTGGCGCCCACGGCCGGCTGGCCCTGCTCGTCCACCACGCGCAGCACGTGGCCGGCCGCGCCGACGCGCTCGGTGACGCGCAGGGTGCCCTTGCGGATCACGGCTCGGCTGGCGATCCCGTTGCCGATCCACTCGACGACGTAGACGCCCGGCTCGTCGAGCTCGGGGAAGTCGAAGGTGCGCCGCACGCGGCGCATCGGCGACTCCTCGTAGCGATGGGCGCGCTCCTCGTGCGCCACCAGGCCGTCGAGGTCGAGGGTCGCGTCGAGCTCGCGCAGGCGTGGCGCGGCGCCCTGGGCGATGTAGAAGGCCGCCGCGTCGATCTCGAAGACCTTCACCAGCAGCGTGTCGACGTTCTTGACGTCGATGGCGAGGCGTACCGGCTCGTCGGGGCCGAAGCTGCGCGCCAGGCCGCGCGGCAGGCGCAGCTCCACCCGCCGCTTGAGCTCCTCGACGACCCGCGGGTCCTCGAGCAGCGCGAACCAACGTTCGGGATCGGGCGCGCCGGAGAGGATCTTGGCCTCGGCGAAGATGCGCTGGACGTAGTCGCGGCGCAGGACTCCGACGAAGCGTTGGAAGGAGTCGAGGCGCTCGCACAGCCGGCCCAGGTACTCGCGCACCAGCGGCTCGTCGGCGGCGATCGGCGCCAGGCCCGTCATCCAGTTCTCCGAGAGGCTCACCGCCGGCTGCTCGCGCTGGACCGGGTCGATGTAGGCTGCCTGGCGCGCGACGCGCAGGTAGGCGAGCAGGCGCTCCGCGTCGAGCTGGTCGAGGTCGAGGTCGAGATCCAGGCGGTGATACAGGACGTGGGCCCGCAGGCTGTCGAAGGCCGCGGGCAGGCGCGCGGCGAAGCGTTCGAGCCGCTCGATGTGGGCCAGGCGCACCGCGGGGTCGCGGGGGTCGTCGTCGGCGCCGGGGGTGAGGCGCACGAGGTAGGTGCGCACGAAGTTCGAGTCGGCCAGCAGCTCGGGGCGCAGGGAGAGGCACTCCTCGAGCTGCGCCAACAGCAAGCGGCCGTGGATCGGGAAGGCACCGAAGCCGCGGCTGCCGTTCAGGCCCAGCTCGCGCACGACCAGGCGCGCCAGCCCGGGCACGTCCGGACGGTGCAAGCGCCCGAGGAGCTCGCGCAGCTCGCCAGCCGTGAGGTCGCGCGCGGCCATGCGCGTCAGGGCTCCGTCCTCGAGGCCGCGCAGGGATCGGGGGTGCCGGCTCAGGGCGTCCCGCAGCCAGACCTCGTCGGTCAACTCGTTCGAGTCGAGGCGCGTCGGCAGGTCGCGGTTCGTCTCGCCGAGCGCGGGCCGTTGATCGAAGCGCAGCCCCAGGCGCCGCACGAGGTCGCGGTAGGAGCCCTGGGGATCCTGGGAGGCGCGCAGCAACGTCTGGCGCAGCGCGACCCGATCCTGGCGCGGGTCCGAGTCGCCGTGGCGCTCGCGCCAAGCGCGCAAGAGCCCGTCGACGCGCCCGAGCTCGCCCAGGTGCTGGGCGTGCAAACAGGAGTAGTAGAAGTGCTCGGGCGAGCCCGGCACGAGCTCCGCGAGGGCCCGCTCGCGGTCGGCGGCCAGGGCGAAGGTCTCCGCAAACCCGATCGGAGTCCCCTGGGCGCCGAGCGGGCCGGCGAGGCAGAGCAGGAGGGCGGCGAGGAGCGAGGGCCGGACGGGCGGAGTCTTCGGGGAACGGATCATCGCAGGACGGGCGGGATCGGGACCGCGTGGGTGCCCGAGGACGGGCACGGACCCCATGGGCAAAGCGCCCCCGGGGATGGTTCACCCTAGCCAACGCCGCGGAAGCCGTTGCGGTTGGCTTTTTCCCGACTCCCTTGCTCCATCCGTCGGCGGCCCCGCGCGGGCGTTCACGGGGCGAGCAGGGGGCCCGTGCCGGTGGCGCGGTGGAAGGCGGCCAGGGCGCGGTTGTAGTTGGCGATGGCCTGCAGCTCATCGAGCTGAGCGCGGGCCAGGCGATCCTGGCGGTCGAACTCGAGGCGCAGGAACTCGGGGGTCAGGCTGCGGCGTCGCTCCTTCTCGAGCAACAGCTCGCGCAGGTTCTCGCTCTGGGCGATGCGGAACGAGCGGGCGGCGCCGATCAGCTCGTAGCTCGTCACCAGGTCGCGCAGGGCCGTCTTGACCTCGAGCACCACGTTGCGCATCTCCTGCTCGTGGCGCAGCGAAGCGGCCCGCGCCTCGAGCTCGGCCCGGCGCAGATCGGCGCGCGGCCCGCGGTTGCCGAAGGGGACCTCGAGGCGCAGCGCGACCAGGTAGCTGAGCAGGTCGTCCTCGGCCAAGGAGCCGTAGCCATCGCCGAAGGAGTCGTCCTCGCCGAGCACCTCGACCCGTCCGACGAGGTCCAGGCGCGGCCGACGCAGGCTGCGCGCGACCGCGACGCGCAGGTCGGCGTCGTCGATCGCAGAGAGCGCGGCGCGCAGCTCGGGGCGGCGCTCCAGGGCGGTCGCGACCGCCTCACCCAGGTCGATCGGGGTCGGTTCCGTGTGGAAGTCGTCCACGGCGAGCAGCAGGTCCTCGGCGTCCAGGCCCACGCCCGGCGCGTCGAGCAAGGACTTGAGGCGGTCCGAGGCCGCGCGCAGCAGGGCCCGGGCACGCACGAGATCCGCGCGGCGCTGCTCGAGGGTCGCCAGTGCGTCGGCGTACTCGGCGGGCTGCACGTCGAAGCCGCGTCGCTCGCGCAGCACACGCTCGACTTCCGCACCCTGCTGGGTCAGGCGCTGCTGGATCTGCAAGCGACCGCGGGCCTCGCGCAGGTCCCAGAAGGCCTGTTCGACGAAGGCGGCCACGATCAGGAGCTCGGCGCGCAGTTCCTCCTCGCTGCGGCGCTGCTCGCTGCGCGCCAACTCGCGCGCCGCGTCGGTGAACGAACGACCCGCGCCCGAGAGCAACGGTTGCACCACGTCGAGCGCCACGCCCGAGCGCCAAGCGGGATCCGGCAGGTAATCGATGCCCGGGGTCTGGTTCTCGTAGCGCTCGAGGAAGGTCGAGGCCTGCACCGTCGCGCCCGTGTGCAGGAGTTGGCGCACGCCGAGCTGCGCCCGCGCGCGCTCGGCGGCGCTCAGCGGTGTGCCGAGCTGCACGCCACCGAGCACCGGGACGGTGCGCGGTTGCTCGAAGTCCTCGTACTCCAGGTCCGCGAAGAAGACCGGGTCGAAGGCGGAGTCCTCGCGCGAGAGGCCCTCGGCGGCGATCTGGGGCCGCAGCCGCGCGAAACGCAGGCCCAGGTTGTGCTCGGCGGCGAGCAGGACCGCGCGTTCGAGCGTGATCGGGGCGAGCTCCTGCTCCACGCCGAGCAGGTCTTCGCCCAGATCGGGCTCGAGGTCCTGCCACGAGGCGCGCCCCCCGATCAGCTCGAGCGCGGTCATGCGGCCGCGCAGCTCCTCGCCCAGCGCGGACTCGCTCTGCGCCGTCCTGTGCGGCTCGGCCGCGCGCGCGACCTCGGCCGCACGGCGTTCCTGTGCGCTCCGGGCGAGCTGGGCATAGGTCGAATCGGACGCGCGCGGGCTGGAGCAGGAACCGAGCCAGCCGGGAAGCAGCGCCAAAAGGAGGACCACCGTCGCGACCTGTGCCGTCGACGGGCTCTTGGCGCGGGCCAGCTCGCGTTGGTGGGCCTCGTCCGTCTCGCGCAGCATGCCCAGACGCTGCTGGATGTCGGTGACCAGGGAGAAGAGCAACGGCACGAGCAGCAGCGTGAAGACCGTCGAGACCAACAGGCCGCCGACGACCACGCTGCCCAGGCCGCGGTAGAGCTCCGAGCCCGAGCCCGGCATGAGCACGAGCGGCGCCATGCCGCCGACCGAGGTCAGCGTGCTCATGAAGATCGGCCGCACGCGGGTGCGCACGGCCTCCGAGATGGCTCGGCGGGGCGTCATGGCGGCCTCGCCCCACTCGCCCGCTTCCTCGCTGCCGCGCATGAAGTTCAGCGCCTGGTGCACGATCAGGATCGCGTTGTTCACGACCACGCCGATCAGGATCACGAACCCGAGCATCGTCAGGACGTCGAGCTTCTGGATCGGCATGTAGGGATCGGCGACGCTCCAAGCGTGCACGGCGGAGAGCGCCGCGAAACCGCCCAACGTCGCGAGCGGCACGCTGACCATGATCACCAAGGGGCGCAGGAAGCTCTGGAAGAGCACGCACATCATCAGGTACACGACCGTGAGCGCGAGGAAGAGCGAGCTGCCGAGCGTTCCGATCAAGGTCTTGTCGCCGAGCAGGGCGTTCTGCACCGCGGCGAGCTTGCTGGCGGAGCCTGTGAACGTCGTGTCGACGTCCTGAGGTATCGCGCCGGCGGCGCGCATCTCCTCCAGCAGGTTCGAGACTTCGGACACCGCGCGCTCGAGCGGCATGCCCTCGGGCGGCGTGAACTGCAGCGACACCGCGCGCTGGCGGCCGACGCGGTTGATCTGCTGCGCGGCGTTGACCCGCGTGGGCGGCGCCACGGAGCCCAGCGGGATCACCTGGCCCGATGGCGTGGCGATCGGGTTCTCTCCGATGCTCGCCAGGGCGCCGGGTAGCAGGGCGTCCTTGGAGATGATCTTGAGGTCGATGGCCTCGCCCTCGAGGCGGTACTCCCCGATGATCGCACCGTCGCCCATGGCCCGGCTGGCGATGGCGACGTCCTCGTAGTCGAGCCCCGCCTCGGCCATCCGCAACCGATCGGGCACGAGCTGCACCTCGGGCGTGGGCACGTTGAAGTTGCTGGGATCGGGCTGCACCGTGCCCGGGCCGTACAGGCCCATCATGCGCATGAAGACGGCCAGGGCCGAGCTGCTTACCTCGTCGAGGTTCTCGCCGACGAAGTTGATCTTGATCGCCGAACCGGTGCGGCCGCCGAGGCGGAAGAGCGGCACCTGGAAGGCGAAGGAGAAGACTCCCGGGGCGACGTCCGAGCGCGTCGCCTGCGCGAAGAGCGGCATCAGGTCGGCGACGCGCTCGGGTTCCTCGGCGATGCCGCCGTGGAACATGAAACCTGTCAAGCTGACCAGGAAGTAGTTGATGATCGCCGGCGGCACCGTGGTGCGCTGGAGCTGGCCGTCGGGCGTGTGGACGTCGATCTCGGGCAGGGAGGCCCGTTCCGGGCTTCCCGGCTCAGTGAGCGCGGCCTCCCAGTAGGGACGCACCGTGGACTCGATGCGTTCGGCGAGCACGTTGCGCTGATCGAGGCTGTAGCTCGGCGGCGGGATGAGGAGGCCGAAGATCAGGTTGCGGTTTCCCTGGGGCAGGTAGTCCGCGGGTGGCAGGAGCTTGAGCGTGCCGAAGATCGAAGCGCCGGCCAGGATCACCACGACAACGGTACGCAGGACCCAGCTCCCGTTGAGCCAGTAGATGAGGTTCGCGACCGCCTCGGGCAGGCGCGCGAACGGGCCGCGGCGACGGGGCTTGGCCAGGGCCTTGTCCTTGTTCTTGAGCAGGCGCGCGGCCAACGTCGGGATGACCGTGACCGAAACCAGCAGGGAGAGCGCCACGGCGGCCACGATCGCCAGCGAGATGTCGCGGAAGAGCTGGCCCGCCTCTTCCTCGACGAGCAGGATCGGGACGAACACGACCACCGTGGTCAGAGTGGAGGCGAGCACGGCGCCGAACACCTCACGTCCGCCGTCGATGGCGGCGCGCACGGAGTTCTTGCCCAGCTCGAGGTGCCGGTACACGTTCTCGAGCACCACGATCGCGTTGTCGACCACCATGCCGACGGCGAAGGCCATGCCCGCCAGGCTGATGACGTTGATCGAGCGCCCGAGCCCGACCATGGCGACGACCGCGCCGACGACCGAGATCGGAATCGCCAGGGCGATGATGCCGGCCGTGCGCAGGGAGCGCAGGAACAGCAGCAGGATCAGGATCGCCAGGCCCCCGCCGATCCAGATGTTGTTCTGCACCAGGGCCAGGGCGTCGTCGATGTAGATCGTCTGGTCGTAGACCTGCTCCAGGCGCAAGGCGCCCTCGAGGCCCAGGCGGCGTGCCTGCGTGTCGAGCACGCCACCGGGGGAGTTGAGGTCCGCGATCGCGGAGCGGATGCCGGCCATGACCGCCATCACGTTGGCCCCTACTTCCCGTTGGGCGTTGATGGCCAGCACCGCCTGGCCGCGCGAACGCACGAACCCCGTCGGCTCCTTGTAGGTCTCCACGACCTCGGCCAGGTCGCGGACGTAGATCGGGCCGCCCTCGGAGTGGGCGACCACCGCGTTCTCGACGTCCGCCACACTCGAGAACTGCCCGACCAGGCGCACGCGAACGTCGGCCTTCGACTCCGCGAGGCGCCCGCCGGATACGTCGCGGTTCTGGGCCTGGATCGCCTGCGCGAAGCGTGAGGGCGTGATGCCCTTGCTGGCGAGCAGCGCAGGGTCGAAGCGCACCTGGACTTCGCGCGGGTTGCCGCCCAGGACGTTGATCTCCGAGACGCCGGACACTCGCTCGAAGATCGGCTTGACGCGATCCTCGACGAAGTCCTGCAGGCTGCGCACGTCGAAGTCCGGGTCGTCGCTGCGCAGCACGATCCAAGCGATGTAGTCCCGGTTCTCGGGGTCCGAAGCCTGGATGACGGGCTCGTCCACGTTCTCCGGGTAACGCGGCACCTCGCGCAGCTTGTCGCTGACCTCGCGCAGCGCCTGCTCCTTGGTCGTCCCGACGTTGAACTCGAGGCGGATCGTGCCCAGGTCCTGCTGGCTCTCCGACGTGATGCTCTTGAGGTTGGTGATGCTCTGCAGGCGTTCTTCCTGGCGGTCGACGACTTCGCGCTCGATCTCCAGGGGGCTGGCGCCTTCCCAACGCGTCGTGACGGCGATGATCGTGTCCTCGACGTTGGGCGTGAGCTGGATCGGTATGCGCCGCAGCGAGACCACGCCCGCGAGCAGGATCAGGATGACCCCGACCGCGATGGTGACCGGCTGACGGACGGCGAGTTGGACGAGGTTCATTGCGCTCGCGCCTCCTGCGGCGCGATGGGTGCCATCGGGTAGAGGCGTTCGTTGCCCTCGACGACCACCATGGTCCCGGGTGCCAGGCGCGGCGAGCGCACCACGGCCCGGCCCTCGCTGTAAAAGAGCACCTCGATCGGCGTCATCATCGCCACCTGGCCCTGACCCTGGGGCGAGGGGGCGGCGACGTAGACGTAGGGGCCGGTTTCCGAGCGCAGGATCGCGTCGGGCGAGAGGAGCAGGTGGTTCGCGCGTTCGCCGCTCGGGACGTCGGCGCGCACCGACATGCCCGGGACGATCGCGCTCGCCGCGGGCAACGACCCGATCAAGCGGAAGGTGCGCACCCGGGGATCGACGTCAGGCACGAGGCGCCAGGCCCCGACCTCGACGGCCGTGCCGGTCGCGTCGTCGGTCACGCGCAGCGAGCCGCTGAACTCGCGCAGGGCGACGAAGTGGCGCTGGGGAACGTCGAGCCAGATCTCGCCGGGCTCGCTCGAGACGAGGTCGAGGAGCGCGCCCCCCGCGTCGATCCACTGCCCCGCCTCGGTGTGGCGCGCCGTCACGACGCCGTCGAAGGGCGCGCGCGGCGTCATGTCGGCGATGCGCTGCTCGAGCAGCTCGCGCCGCGCGGCGACCACTTCACGCTCGGCCGCGGCCTGGGCCAGACGTGCCTCGGCCGCGCGCACGTCGGAGGCCGCGTCCGCCAACTCGCGCGCATTGCCGGCATCCCGGCGCGCGAGATCCTCGAGGATCGCGAGGTCGCGCCGCGCGCGTTCGAGGGCCACCTCGCGCTCGACGGACGTCGCCGCCGCCAGCCGCTCCTCGGCCCGCGCGCGGGACAGCTCGAGCTCGAGGCGCGTCGAATCCAGACGCGCGAGCACTTCGCCCTTGGTGATGCGCTGGCCTTCGCGCGCACGGAGCTCGAGCACCAGGCCCGACTCCTCGGCCGCGACCAACGCGCGCTGCGCGGCGCGCACGCTGCCGCTCACCGGCCGCAGGTCGGCCACTTCCCCTTGCTCGACCGGGAGCACCCGCACGGGGCTCGGCGGGGCCTGGGCGGCGAGCGCCGGCGCGCCCGCGATGGCGGCGAAGGACAGCAGGGCGGCCTGCAGCGGACGGAGGATGGACGGCATGGGAGCTCTCGGGTTCGGGTCGGCGAGCAGGACGGGAACCTCGGGGGGCTACGCCTCGAGGCTGGTGGTGGACGCGGGCCCCTCGCCCGCGGTCGGGGCGATGGTCTCGGTGGGAAGGCGCAGGTGCGCGTGGGTGAGCGCGTGCTCGACGAGTTCCTCGGAGCAAGCCAGGCCGCGAAGGCTGAAGCGCGCGAGGTGGTCCGCGATGTGGACCAGCTCGTCCGCGGCGTAGCGGTTGGGCGCGGAGTGGCGCTCGAAGAATGGGCGGTAGATGCGATGGATCAGGACCTGCCCGAAGAGGCAGCGCGCGCACAGACGCAGCTCCTCGAGCGGGGCATCGGGCATCAGGGGCTCCAGGGCTTGGGCGAGCAGGTCCTCGTTCGGTCGGGTGAAGCCCTCGACCAACTCGGGCAGGGCCTCGCTGGGGCGGATCGCCTCGCGCAGCAGGAGCACCCCGCCGCAGGCCAGCTCGCTGTCCGCCAGGATGGTGGTCATCCAGTGGCGCAGGAACGCCACCAGGCGCGCCGCCGCCGCGGGGGGATCGGGCGCGGGAGCCCGCAGCAGGTCCCAGCCCACCTGGGCTTCGGGGCGCAGGCAGGAGCGCCGCACGGTCTCGAGGTAGAGGCCGCGTTTCGAGCCGAAGTGGTAGGCGATGGCCGCGACGTTGGCGCCCGCGCGGGCGACGAGCTCGCGGTTCCCGACGTCCGCGTAGCCCCGCGCGGCGAAGAGCTCTTCGGCCGCGTCGAGGAGCGCCTCGCGGGTGGGCTGGTTGCGGTCCGCCGACATGGGGCGGAAAGCGTAGGGGCGACCGACCCAGAATCAATCGTTTGATTGAAAGGCTTGGGTTGGGGGCCCCGATTGGGCGCCAACTGGATTCCGAGTGGGGGTGAGCGGACGGACCGGCGCTGCGGCCGGGTGGGTGACGTCGCCGCGGACGGGGAGCGGCGGAGCTCGCCGCGGATCGGGTCGGCCCCCGATCGGGCCGGCGGCAACTCTCGGGACCCTCCCCCACCCGATCGCCGACCGACCGCTCGATCCTATGGCCCGCCGGGCGGTTGCGTTCGGGGACGGTAAGACTCGCCGCGCCCCCCGCACCCGACGCACACGAGCCCCGCTCGCCCTACCCTCTGCCGCGTGCGACCGACCCACCTGCAGTGCACGGAGTGCCGCGCGCGCCACGACGCCGGCGTCCCGACCCGGCTCTGCGGCGCCTGCGGCTCGCCGCTCGAGGCGCACTACGACCTCCACCTGGTCGCCGAGCGCGTCACGCGCGACGAGCTCGCGCGCCGACCCGCCACCCTCTGGCGCTACCACGAGCTCCTGCCCCTGCCCGATCCTCGGGACGCGGTCACCCTGGGCGAGGGCGGCACGCCCCTCCTGCATCTGCCGCGCCTCGGCGAGCGCCTCGGGCTGCCCCGTCTCTACGCCAAGGACGAGGCGCAGAACCCGACCGGGTCGTTCAAGGCGCGGGGCATGTCCGTCGCCGTCTCGATGGCCCGCCACCTGGGGTCCCGCGCCCTGGCCGCGCCCTCGGCCGGCAACGCGGGCGGCGCCCTGGCTGCCTATGGAGCCCGGGCCGGCCTGCCGGTCGTGCTCGCCATGCCGCGCGACGTGCCGCTCGCCAACCGCATCGAGGCGGAGGTCTGCGGCGCGCGCGTCGAGCTCGTCGAGGGCACCATCGCCGACTGCGGGCGGTGGATCGCCGAGCGCGCCGCCCGCGAGGGTTGGTTCGACCTCTCGACGCTCAAGGAGCCGTACCGGGTCGAGGGCAAGAAGACGATGGGCTTCGAGCTCGCCCAGGAGCTGGGCTGGGAGCTGCCCGACGTGATCCTCTACCCCGCGGGCGGCGGTACCGGACTCGTCGGGCTGTGGAAGGCCTTCGGCGAGCTGCGCGACCTCGGCTGGCTCGCGCCGGGAGTCCAACCGCCGCGCCTGGTGGCCGTGCAGGCCGCGGGTTGCGCGCCGATCGTCGACGCGTTCCGCTCCGGAGCCGAACGCGCGACTCCACCGACCCAGCCCGCGACCTGTGCCTCGGGCCTGCGCGTACCCGCCCCCATCGGCGACCGCTGGATGCTGCGCACCATCCGGGCCAGCGGCGGCACGGCCGTGGCGGTCGACGACCCGACGCTGCTCCACGCAACGGCCGAGCTGGCCCGCGCCGAAGGCCTCTTCACTGCGCCCGAGGGCGGTGCCTTGGTGGCCGCGGCGCGTCACCTCCTCACCGAGGGCTTCCTCGATCCTTCACAGCGCATCGTTCTCCTGCTCACGGGAGCCGGCACCAAGTACCTCGAGTGTTTTCCCCTGGGCCAACACGCCTGACGGCTCCGGCCGCTCGCGCGGGTCGTGTCCACTGCCGCCACCTGCACGAAGGCTCGCCAGGATGGTTCATGAGATTTCCGCCCAGACGGCCCAACCGGCGGCCTACGGCCGCCTTTCGCCGCCTGGCGGCACTGTGCGGCCACGGGAGTCCTCGACGACCCGTTCAAGTCGCCTCTGGCTCCCGCGCCCGCAAAGCATCACCAGACAACGACTTGGGCTCGTCTGCTCGAGAAGCTCATGAATGACCCGGGCTAGGTGGCTGCGTCGCGAAGCTGGAGCAGCGGTGCGCCGAGGAAGTCGAGTTCGGCGCCGCGAACGCCGCCCAATGGGCGCAGCAACCGAGCCCACTCCCGGCGCCGCTGCGGTGGCTGATCTCCCCACCGTCCTGCACGCGAAGGTCAACGTCGAGGCGGGACGTGGAAGCTCGACTCGACGCGCAGGTCCTGACCGTCCTCGACCTCGCGAAACACGCTGACGAATCCGCTGCCCTCGGTCACGCCCAGGACGACGCGGCCTTCGCCGGATTCTTCGTGCAGGCTGATGCGGGGGCTCGCGGGGTCGGCAGCGGAGAGCCAGACGCTGGCTTGGCCCTCGACGCCACGCAGGGCGAGCTCGGGGCCGCTGTCGCCGCCCAACAACTCGAGCGCGGCGGGACCGCCGGCGTGGTGCAGGATCAGCGCCGGCTCGCTACCGAGCAAGGGATGGGCGCCCAGACGCGCGAAGGAACGGCCCTGGGCGTCGAGCAGTTCGAGGAAGGGGTTGGGGTCCTCGCCCGGCGTGAGGGCCAGGCGTGCGCGCAGGGCACCGGCGCGGTCGAGGAGCGCGAACTCGCGCGCTTGCACGAGGCGCTCGCCGAGCTGTGGGGCCAGGGCGGCTCCCAACGTGCCCACGAGTGCGACACCACCGAGCAGGAGCATGAGCACGCGTTGGCGCGCGACGGTGCGCTCGAGTCGCTCGAGGCGCGGAAGGAGCTCGTTCGACATACGTGGATCTTCGCAGGATGCACCCCGCCGGCGCCACCTCGCCATCCCGCCTTCACCGGGCTCGGGCGCCACGGCCTGCGGGGCATCGGTGGCCGACGTTCACCCGCTCCACACACGGAGCGCCTCGGCAGGTTTGCAGCCCTGGTCCTCTCCGCCGGGAGCCCACCTACCGAGTTCGGGCGAGCTGGCGTAGCATCGCCAGGAGGCGCGAGGTCCGCTGCTGCCTGGGCCATCGCGGGCCCGCGGTTCCCGCAACGATCACCACCCGTGTCTCCCGGAGCATGGACATGAACGAGAATCCCTTCCGTGGAGTCCGCTCAGGACTCCGCTCCTTGCTGCTCCTCGCGTTGGGGTCCGGTCTCGCGCCGCTGTGCGCTCAGGACCTGTACGACACCTCGGTGCTGCGCACGCTCCACCTCTCGTTCCACGACGCCGACTGGCTGCAGCGCCTGCAGGACAACTACGACGTCGAGACCCCGATCCTGGCCGACCTGATGGTCGATGGAGTCAGTTACCCGGACGTCGGCGTCCGCATCCGCGGCAACAGCTCTTATTGGGCGCTGCCGCCGGGATCGCTCAAGTTCTCGCTCAAGATCTACATCGACCACGTCCATTCGAGCCAGGACCTGCTCGGGTACTCGACGCTCAACCTGAACAACGGCTACCGCGATCCCACGTTCTGCCGCGAGGTCATACACAACAACTTCGTCGCCCGGTTCATCCCGAACGCTCGTTCCAACCACGTCACGGTCACGTTGAACGGAGAGAACTGGGGCGTCTACGTCAACGTCCAGCAGCACAACAAGCGCATGCTGCGGGACTACTTCGTCAATGCAGACGGCCTGCGGGTCAAGTGCTCCGGGAACGCCAACGGACCGGCCCTGAGGTACCTGGGAACCGATCCCAGCTTGTACACGGACTACGAGATCGAGAGCGACGGTGGCCTGGCGGATCCGCTGGGGGCGCTGCTGGCTGCTTCCTACGCCGTCACGCACGGTGATCTCTCCCAGCTCGACACCATCGACGCGCTCTTCGCGATCGATCCCTCGATCTGGTCCGTGGCGCTCGAGAACTTGCTGACCGACGACGACAGCTACATCAAGAAAGGCTGCGACTTCGTCACCTACACGGACCCGCTCGACGGTCGCCTGCACCTGCTGCAGAGGGACAACAACGAGGGACTCATCACACCCTGGTTCTCGATCACCAGGAACTTCGAGAATCCGACCAAACCGCTGCTCTACCACATCCTCTCGCACCCCGAGCTGCGCCAGCGGTACATGGCCCACTTCCGAACGCTCCAGCGGGACACGACCTGGAGCTACTTCGGACCGATCCTCGATGCCCACCGCAACCTGATCGACGCGGCGGTCCAAGCGGATCCGAAGAAGCTCTACTCCCACGAGCTCTTCCTGAACAACTTCACGGTCCGGGTGGACATGCCCTATCCCGGCTTGGCCGGTGGGTTGATCACCGGGCTCGAGCAATTCATCAGCGGGCGAGAAGCGTATCTCCAGACGGACCCGGAGCTGATGGCCGCCGGCCCGACGATCCACTGGGTGTTCCCATCCTCCGCCAGTCCCGCCCACACGGACCCCGTCTGGATCCTCGCTTCGGTCGATCCCGCCGGAGCGGCGGTGTCCGCCGTCGAGCTCTTCTACCGCACTTCCCCGAGCAGCACGTACCGACGCATCCCGATGCTCGACGACGGTGCGTCGGGAGACGGCGCCGCGGGGGACGGCGTCTACGGCGCACAACTGCCTCCAGGCGCAAGCGCCGGCCAGATCATCCGGTACTACGTGATGGCGAAGTCGGCCAACACCTACGGCTCGCTCAGCTTCCTACCCGAGCTCTGCGAACTCGGTCCGGATCAGATCCAGTACGGTTGGGGCGACGCCGGCATCCGCATCACCGAGTGGATGTACCAGGGTCCCAGCGGGGAGTTCGTCGAGCTCACGAACATCTCTGGTCTCCCCGTCGACTTGACGGGCTGGAGCCTGGACGACGACCACCAGGTCGTCGGCGCCTTCGACCTCAGCCCGCTCGGGGTGGTTCAGCCGGGAGAGTCCGTGCTGATCACGGAGAGCGATGCGGCGACCTTCGCGCTGGCTTGGGGGCTCGGGCCCGCGACGAAGGTCCTCGGCGGTCTCGGCGCGTCCAGCGGCAACAACCTCGGCCGCAACGACGAGATCCACATCTACGATCCCCAGGGGAACCTCGCCGACCGCCTGCGCTACGGCGACCAGAACTTCCCTGGCTCGATCCGCACCCAGAATGCGAGCGGGCAGACGACCCACGGGCACCTCGGGCAGGACGACGTTCACGCCTGGAGCCTGTCGGTGGCCGGCGACAGCTTCGGCTCCTGGACCGCGACCACGGGGGAACCCGGAACCCCCGGGTACTTCCCTCCGCCGCCGACCTGGGTCCCCTACTGCTTCGGCGACGGCAGCGGCACCGCTTGCCCTTGCGGCAACGGGGCGTCCACCGGGCAGGGCTGCGCCAATTCGACCGGTTCGGGGGCTTCGCTCACGGCCAGTGGCTCCACCAGCATCTCCGCCGCCGACCTGGTCCTCTCGGGATCAGGTCTGGTGGCGAACCAAGTGGGCCTCTACTTCCTGGCCAACAACCGGGTCAATGGCGGGCAGGGCGCCACCTTCGGCGATGGCCTGCGTTGCGCGGGAGCCGGCGAGGTTCGGCTGCAATCCGTCGTCGCCAACTCGTTGGGCGAATCGAGCACCAGCATCGACATCGCGGTCAAAGGAATGGTCCTGGCCGGGCAGACGAAGCACTGCCAGCTCTGGTACCGCGACACGGTCCTCTCTCCCTGCAGCTCGACCTTCAACCTCTCGAATGGGTTGAGCGTGACCTGGCAGCCGTGATCCCCGGCAACCCCGCTCCGGCGACCAGCGTTTCCTGCGGGTCCTGCCCGCGGCGGAGGGCCCTCCCTGAACCCGGCCCGGGAACGGTTTCCGCCGACGGCTACGGCGGCTCTCCCGGCAACGCTCAGCGCCACCAGCCCTTCTTGCCTTCGGGGGGCTTGGGCGATTCGGGGGCGGCGGCGGGTTCCGGGGTCGCGGCCGGGGACGGCGCGCCCGCGGGCGGCCAGGGCAGGCTGCCGTCGATCTCGGCCACGCGCTCGGGCCCGAGGTTCGGGAAAGGCAGGCGGCCCGCCTCGCGCCATGCGCGCACGCGCTCCTCGGCGGCGCGGGTGCGTTCGAGGTCGCGGCCACCGTCGCGCCCGAGATAGAGCGTCTGCGAGGGGTACGCGAAGTAGGCCCCGCTCTCGCTCACCGCGTCGTAGATGTGCAGGAAGATGTCCTCCTGGATGCCCAGGTATTCACCCCAGTCGGTCGTCGACACGAAGGCCATGATGTCGACGTCGAGCGAGAAGGCCCCGTACTTCGTGAACCGCACGCGGCAGGGCTCGGCCTCGACCTTGGGGTGGGCGTGCAGGATCTCACGGATGCGCGTCAGGAGATAGCGCATCTGATCGGGCGAGGTGTCGTAGCCAAAGGACAGGGTGTGCGCGAGGCGAATCTTGTCGCGCGCGGTGAAGCTCTCGATACGCGCGGAGGCGAACTCGGAGTTCGAGATCGTGAGCAAGGTGCGGTCGAGGGTGCGCAGGCGCGTCGAGCGCAGGCCGATGTCCTCCACGACCCCGACGTGTTCGCCGACGCGGCAGAAGTCGCCCACCTTCACGGGCTGGTCCACGATGACCGTGATCCCGCTGAAGAGGTTCTCGAGGGGTTTCTGCAACGCCAGGGCGATCGCCAGGCCGCCGACGCCCAGACCCGCGAGGATGCTCGCGACGTTGAAGCCCAGGTGACTGACCAAGCTCAAGAGCGCGATCAAGGCCACGAAGACCTTGGTGATGCGCACGCCCATCGGCACGAGGGTCAGGGCTGCCTGCACACCGCGCTCGACGAAGTGCGACTTGATCTGGTTCGCGCCGACGTCCACCAAGCGCAGCGCGAACCAGGTCGCCGCGAGCAGGGCGAGCACTTCGCAGCTCGTCCCGACGAACTGCTGCGAACGCGAGGGCAAGCCGAGGAGCGCGAGACAGCCCAGGTAGAAGATCCAGACCGAGAGCCCCAGCCTCAGCGGCCCCGCCAGCGCGTCGAGCACCATGCCCGGCCAGGTGGCCGAGATCCTGCGCAGCGGCAGACCCAAGGCCCGAACCGCGATCAACGCTGCGAAGAACCCGAGGAAGGACGCGGCCAGCAAGAGCACCAGCGCGCCGATCCATTGCCAGAGCGCCAGCTCGAGGAAACGCACCTCGACGAAGTAGCGCGGCAACACATCTTCCACCCAGGCCTGAGACTCCTGGGGCTCCGGGGCGGAATCGGCGCTCGCCTCGGTCTGGGGGCCCGCCTGGGCGCGGCCGCCCGCCGCGAGCGCCACGCCCAACGTGAGCACGCCGCAGGAGAGGAAGAAGAGGAGCGCTCGGGTCAGGATCGCCAGGCGGCCGGCGCCGGACGCCGTCGAGTTCGGTGCGGTGGATCGGTGGCTCGCTTGCATGCCGGGGTGCGCGCCGGGGCGCGTCGGGGGTCTGTGGCCCGGAGCTTCGGCGGAGCGATGCCGCATGCGGACGGGCGCCGAGCATCCCGGACCATCGAGGGCGTGACACTGTACCCTCGGAGCGAGCCGCGTTCCCGATCGGGCCGCGGCCGCATCCCCTGACGGCGGTGGACTTCGAGCGCGCGCCCGTGCGTCAGGAGCGCTCGCCCGCAGCCTCGCTCTCGGCGCTCTCGAGTTGCACGGGACGCGGCACGGATCCGCGCGGCACGGGCACGAGCTCGGGTTCGCCCGCGCTATCCCCGGGCTCGTGCACGGGCAGGTTCTCGGCCAGGAGCGCGGCGCGTTGCTCCTCGATGCGCTCGATCCCCGGTTCCGGCCCACCGAAGAGCTCGGCCAGCGTGCGCGGGTCGATGCCCTTGCGATGGCCGGCGAGCAACAGGCGTTCGTGCAGCGTGCGCAGGACGAACGCGCGCGCTCGGGCCCGCATCGCCCCGACGTCGGTCAGGTCGGGGGCCAAGCGGGCCGCGAGCCGCCAGTGGAAGTCGGCACGATCGTGCTCCGGCCCCTCGGCCGCGCAGCGGAAGCAGCCCGACTTGAAGAGCTGGAAGAGCACCGCAGGCACCGTGCGATACGGGTCGCCGGTGAGCTCCTCGTCCTCCGACAAGCGGTCCTGCAGCTCCTGGCGCAGGGTCGCGTGGTAGACCAGCGGCCGTTCGCTGCCGGGCGTCGTGCACAGGTCGAAGACGAGCTGGGTCGACTTCTGCCAGTCGTCGGGCGGCGCCACGTACAGGCTGACCCGCGGGCCGCGGCCCCAGCCGTAGGTCCCGATCAGGAGCTTGCGGTAGAGGTTGGCGCTGGGCCGCGAGACGCTGGCCGCAGGCGGAGCTCCGGCGCCCTCCTGCTCGCCCGCGCGCACCCACCAAGCGCCCTTCTCGTCCCTCGAGAGCTGCACGCCGAGCTCGCCCGAGAAACGGCGCAGGAACTCCTCGGTGCTGTGCACGTCGAATCGGCCCGGGTCGAAGGTGCGGCCGAGGGAGCGGTTCAGGAGGTTGTCGACGGCATCGATCTGGAGCGGCGTGGTCGCGCCGAGCTCGCCGTGCAGCGCCTGGCGCACGAGGCTCAGCTCGCCCTCGCCCGGCGACTGGCGCTGGACCACGGCGAGCAGGCTCTCGAAGTACTCGAAGCGATCGACGAACTGCGCCAGGATGCGACGCGTGCCGTGCTTGAGGCCGATCACGGCCACCATCGCGCCGGCGCGGCGCAGCTCGGTCGCGAGCGGGATGAAGTCCGAATCGCCCGTGACCAGAATGAAGTAGTCGACGTCCGCGCGGCCGGTGACCAGCGCCGTGGCGTCCATCGCGAGCCGCATGTCGGCCGCGTTCTTCTTCGCCATCCCGGGGAAACGGAAGACCTGCACCGGCTCGATGCCGCGGCGCATCAGGGCCGCGGGGGCGCCGCGCAGGAACTGCTCCCAGCGCTCCTTGCCGTGTTCGTCGTACTCGCCGGACGGGCGCCAACCGTTGAAGTCCGCGTAGGCGCGGCGCACGACCAGGCGTCGGCCCTCGGCCAATTCCTCGGCGAATCGCACCAAGTGCTGCAGGTCCGACGAGAAATCGTAGGTCGCGCCCGGATCGTTGGATTCGACCGCCTCGAACCACTCCTCCCGCGACAGGAAGAAGTTCTCGAGGTCCACCAACAGACAAGCGTTGCCCTTCATGACCTTGGGGAGATGGCGGGCGACCCCCCTGGGCCGTTCCCAAGGAGGGAGAGCATACCCGGAACGCCGCCCGAGCGTGGGGCCCGCCCCTGGTCCCGATCCGGGACGCCGGCCCCGCGGGGCGATACCCTCGCCGCCCATGACCGGGTCCGAACCGTCCGCTCCCCTGACCTCCGCGGAGCTCGAGCGCGTCGAGCTGCGCGTCGCGACCGTGACCGACGCCCGTCCCAACCCGGCGGCCCACGGGCCGGCCCTGGTCCTGGAACTCGACCTGGGGCCCGAGCTGGGGCAGCGCACCAGCTCGGCTCGTCTCGGCGCGGACTACCGGCCCGAGGCGCTGATCGGCACCCAGGTCGTGGTCGTCGCCAACCTGGCCCCGCGCAAGGTGGCGGGGGTCCGCTCCGAGGTGCTGGTCCTCGCGGCGGTCGACCCCGCCTGCGGCACCAAGCTCCTGCGCGTCGACGTCCCGGTCGCGGACGGGACGCGGGTGAGCTGAGGGCCACGGACCCCGTCCCCCCGCTCCGACCCACCGCCCCGCCCACGGCGGGCATGATGGAGGGCGTCGACCCCATCCCCGGAACCCCCCTCCCTGGAGGCCCGAGACATGCGCCCCACCCGTTCCCGACCGGTCCCCTCCGCCCCGGCGGCGGCGAGGATGCGATGAAGCCCGAGAAGGTCGACCTCGCCGGTGTGCTGGGGCAGATCCCCGAGGTCTTCCAGCCGCGGGCCATCGCCTGGGCCAACGGCCAGGAGCTGCGCCTCGCGCGGCTCCACGGCGAGTTCCACCGCCATCGACACACCGAGGCCGACGAGGTGTTCCTGGTGCTCGCCGGGACGCTCGAGATCCGCTTCGACGACGGCGACCTGGTGCTCGGACCGGGCGAGCTCACGGTCGTCCCGCGCGGCACCTTCCACCAGCCGATCGCCCGCGAGGAGGTGCACGTGCTCCTGTTCGAGCCAGTCGGCACGCGCAGCACGGGCGACGGGTGATGCTCAGCGCTGGACCTGCCAGAGCGAGTACGCCACGTAGGCGCCGAGCATCAACGCGCCCTCCGCGCGCGAGATCGTGCGCTGCGTGAAGGCCATCGGCACGAGCGCTCCGGCGAGCGCCGCCGCCGCGACGAGGTCGACCCAACCGCCGACCGGCACGGGCACCGGCAGGAGCAGCGCGGTCCCACCCAGGACGAAGAGCAGGTTGAAGACGTTGGAGCCCACGAGGTTGCCCACCGCCAGGTCGTCCTGACCCTTGCGCGCGGCCGCGAGGCACGTGACGAGCTCCGGCAGGCTGGTGCCGACGGCCACGATCGTGGCGCCGATCACGACCTCCGAGACGCCCGCCGCGCGCGCCAGCTCGACCGCCGCGCCGACCACCAGGTGGCCGCCCGAGGCGAGGCCCACGAGTCCCAGGAGGGTCAGGAACCAGGCGCGTCCCAAGCTGGGCGCCTGCTCCGCGCCCGCGCCGCGCGACTCGTCGGCGGCCACGAGCAGCGGGTCCGCGGGCGGCGTGCGCAGCACGTCACGCGCGTTGGCGTACAGGAACAGAGCGAAGAGCAGGAGCAGGATCAACCCGTCGGCGCGCGAGAACAGGTCGTCGCCCACGCCGAGCCCGCGGTCGAGCCCCATCACCAGGGCCGCCACGCTGACCAGCAACAACAGCGGCATCTCGCGCGTGAGCAGGGTCGAGTCGACCCGCAGCGGCAGAACCAGCGCCGTGATGCCGAGCAGGAGCCCCAGGTTCGCGACGTTCGAGCCGAGCACGTTGCCGAAGGCGATCTCGCTCGTCCCGCGCGCGGCCGAGAGCAACGACACGACGAGCTCCGGCGCGCTCGTCCCGAACGCCACGACCGTCAGGCCGATCACCGCCGTCGACCATCCCAGGCGCCGCGCGAGGGCGGACGCCCCGCGCACGAGCGACTCGCCGCCGCCCAGGAGCAACACCAACCCGACTGCGAACAGGACCACCTCGAGCAACATGCGGTGAGCATGACCGACGCGCCCGCCCCGCGTCCATCCGCGGGTCGGCGACGCGCCGAGCCCGGGAGCGCGCCGAGGTCGGGCGGGTTGACCTCCCGACGGGCATGGGGGACGATGCGGAACCGTCCTGCATCGGGATCGCTCCCAGGGGCGGCGTGGTGATCGGGACTCGACTCTCGGCCGCGTCCAGGACGACTCCCTCCGACCCAGCGCACCCCAGGACGATGACCTTTCGCAGGCCGATCACGGCGTGGCTGCTCGCGCTCCTGGGGTGTTGCGCGTCGTGCTCCAAACCCGCCGGACTGCCGAAGATCGAGGTCGAGCAGCCCCTGCACGAGTTGCTCCTGCACCTCGAGCGACGCACGATCGTCGAGGAGAACCCGCGCTGGCCCGTGCGCCAGGATCTGCTGCGCCCCAGCGCGCGGCGCCACGGGTTCGAGGGACCGCTGCCCGCGATCGAGCTGACCCCGCCCTGCGAGGTCCGCTGGGAGGTCCCCCGCACCTATCCCGAGGCAGTGTTGCGCTTCGCGCTGTGCGTCCAACGCGGCGGCTACCAGGGGCGGGGCGCGGTGCACGTCGAGGTCGAGCTCGACGGCCGCAGCGTGCTCTCCCACGTCCTGCCCAGCGGCGAGGACATCCGCGGCGAGGATCGCCGCTGGCACCGGCTCCAGATGCCCGTGGGGAGCGGCGGCGCGCTGACGGTGCGCACGCGCTACGAGGGCGACCAGCCCGATCCGCCGCGGGTCGCGCTGGGCCACCCGCGCGTCGTCGTGCCCTTCGAGGTCGAGCGCCAGCGCCGTTCCCCGGGCCATCCGAACGTGGTCTTGATCGTGATCGACACCCTGCGCGCGGATCGCCTGGGCCTGTACGGCCATCAACGCCCCGTCAGCCCGGTGATCGATTCCCTCGGGGAACGCGGCCTGGTCTTCGAGCGCGCCCACTCCACCACCGCCTGGACCGTGCCCTCGACGGCCTCGATCCTGACCGGGATGAGCCCCGCCGAACACGGCATCGGCATCGCCGAGTCCTACTACCTCTCCGATTCGCTCGTCACCCTCGGTGAGGCCTTCCAGCTCGCGGGCTTCACGACCGGCGGATTCGCCTGCAACCCGCTGATCTCGGCCGGGCACAACTTCACCCAGGGATTCGAGTTCTTCGAGGCCTACGACTGGCCCCACGCCCACGCGATCCACGACGACGTCGCGGCCTGGTTGCGGCGGCGCAAGGAGGATCGGTTCTTCCTCTACCTGCACCTGGTCGAGCCGCACTATCCCTACGGACCGCGGGAGCAGTTCAGCGCCCGGCTCGGCATCCAGGCGCCGCCGGAGTACGTCGAGCGGCGCCTCGACCTGGCCCTCGACGCGTTCTACGCCGATCCCGCGGCGGACCTGGCCGCGCTGGAGCGCGACACGCGTCATCAGCTCGACCTCTACGACGCCGAGATCCTCGAGGTCGACACCGAGATCGGACGCATCCTCGACCTGCTCGCCGAGTTCGGCCTGGCCGAGGACACGGTCGTGGCGATCACCAGCGATCACGGCGAGGAGTTCCTCGAGAACGGCTGGATCGGGCACCACAGCCAGCTCTTCGACGCCCAGACGCGGGTCCCGCTGCTCTTCTTCGGCCCGGGTGTCCCGGCGGGGCTGCGGGTCGAACACCCGATCGAGAACCGTCACCTCGCGCCGACGCTCCTGGGTCTGGCCGGGATCGCTCCCGCGGCGAACCTGCGCGGCCCGGACCTGCTCGAGATCGCCCGCGGGATGAGCGCTCCGCCGTCGGGCGTGTTCCTCAGCAACAGCCAGGCCCGCTGGGCCGACCTGCTGGCCCGGCGCGTGGAACGCCGCGGGCAGACCTTCTCGTTGATCGAGGACGGCTGGCGCCTGATGTGGAGCCTGCCGCTGCCGGGGACCGACCAGGAGGACCGCCTGGCGCTCTTCGACCTCGCCAACGATCCCGAGTGCCGCACGGACGTCGCCGCCGAGCACGCCGAGCGGGTCGCCTACCTGCGGGGCCGCATCCAGGCCTGGCTGAACGACGGCCTGGGCCGCCGCCCCTGGGTGATGCCGGCGGCCGAGGGCACCCTGGAGATGCTGCGCGACCTGGGGTACATCGGCGACTGAAGCCGCGTCGCGTCACGGGGGGGCAGGTCCCGCGTAGCAGGCTCCTCCCCAGGCCCGAAGGGCCCTTCGAACGGAGCGCGCCCTTGCACGTCGTCATCATCGGGAACGGAGTCACCGGAGTGACCGCGGCCCTGCGCCTGCGGCGCAACCAGCCGAGCTGGCGCATCTCGATCGTCTCCGGCGAGTCGACGCACCACTATTCGCGCCCCGCGCTGATGTACCTCTTCATGGGGCAGATGCGGTACGCGGACGTCAAACCCTTCGAGGACTCCCTGTGGAGCGAGCGACGCCTCGAGCTCGTGCGCGACTGGGTCGTGGGCGGGGACCTCGGGCGGAAGGAGCTGCGCTTGCACCGGGGCGGACGGATGAGCTTCGACCGACTGCTGCTCGCGACGGGTTCGAAGCCCAACCGCTTCGGCTGGCCGGGTCAGGACCTCGACGGAGTGCAGGGGCTCTATGGCTTGCCGGACCTCGAGCGCCTCTACCGCACCGTCGAGCGCACGCGCCAGGCGGTGATCACGGGCGGCGGATTGATCGGCGTCGAGCTGGCCGAGATGCTCCTCTCCCGGGGCATCCCGGTCACGATGCTGGTGCGCGAGAGCTCGTACTGGAACAACGTCCTGCCGGCGGAGGAGTCGGCGCTGGTGAACGCCGAGGTGCGCGCCCATGGCGTCGACCTGCGCTTGGGAGCCGAGCTCGCCTCGATCGAGGACGACGGGCAGGGCCGCTGCGCGGCGGCGTTGACGAGCGCCGGTGAGCGCATCGAGTGCCAACTGGTCGGCTTGACGGCCGGCGTGGCGCCGAACCTCGATCTGGCGCGCGAGCTGGGCCTGGACCTCGGCCGCGGGATCCTGGTCGACGCCAGCTTGCGGACGAGCGTTCCGGACGTCCTCGCCGCCGGCGACTGCGCCGAGATCGTCCGCGGCGCGAACGAGCGGAACCTCCTGCAACAGGTGTGGTACACGGGCAAGATGCAGGGCGAGGTCGCCGGCGACGTGCTCGCCGGGCGCGAGCGCGGCTACGAACCGGGCATCTGGTTCAACTCGGCCAAGTTCTTCGAACTCGAGTACCAGGTCTACGGGCGCGTGAACCTGAACGTCCCGGGTGAACGCAACCTGCTCTGGGTGCACCGCGAGGGACGCAAGGCCCTGCGCCTGGTCCACACCCCCGATGCGGGCCTGATCGGCGTCAACGCGATGGGCCTGCGCCTGCGCCACCGGGTCTGCGAGCGCTGGATCGCCGAAGGCCGCTCCCCACGCTACGTGCTGGAGCACCTCGAGGACGCCTGGTTCGATCCCGAGCTCTTTCCCCGTCACGCTAGCGAGATCCGCGCCGAACTCGCGCGTCAGGCATCCGCAGAGGTGGGGAGTCGCGCGTGATCGATCGAGCGTTGTTGGAGTACGACTACGACGAGGAACGCCTGGGTTTCTCCGAGCCGCGCACTCCCCTCGAGCCCACGGCCCTGCCCTGGTCCCAGAAGGGCGCGCTCGCGATCCTGGGCGCGGGTCTGCTCTCCCTGCTCGTGCAGTCCTTCGGCGGTCCCGGCCAAGGCACCTGGCTCGGCTTGGGCTCGAGCTTCGGGCTGATCGCCCTGGGCGCGACGCTGTGGTTCGTCCTCACCTGGTCGGCCAAGCCGGTGGGCCTGCATCACGACGGAACGTTCTTCAAGAGCGACCGGGCGCGGGGCGCACTGGGCTGGATCGCCGGCGTGCTGATGACCGGCTTCTACGTGCTGATCTACTGGCGCCCCGAGTACCTGGGGCACCGCGACGGCGCGGGCCCGACCGGCATCGTCGCGGTGGTGGATCCGCTGGCGCGGGTGCTGACCGGTCATGCGGCGTCGCAGTGGTTCCTCTACGGCGTGCTCTATACGCTCGCGATCCTGGTCTTCGGCGTGCGCATGTTGCTGAAGTACCGCGGCAACCGTTACCACCAGATCCGCACGCTGAGCGTGATGTTCTTCCAGTTCGGCTTCGCCTGGCTGCTGCCGAACCTGCTGGTCCTGTTCCGCAAGCCGTACCTCGAGTTCAACGGGATCTGGCCGCTGAAGCACGACTACCTGTGGCCGGACAAGGTCTCCGAACTCGGCGGAGCCGCGGTCGTCGGCGCCCTGCTGCTCGTCTGGGCCCTGGCGCTCGTCGTCGCGACGCCCGTCCTGACCTACTTCTTCGGCAAGCGTTGGTACTGCTCGTGGGTTTGTGGCTGCGGCGGACTGGCGGAGACCCTGGGCGATCCCTGGCGCCACCTTTCGGACAAGTCCACCCGCGCCTGGCGCCTCGAGCGATGGCTGATCCACGGCGTGCTCGTCGCGGTGCTGCTCGTGACCCTGATGCTGTGGATCGATGCGCTCACCGGACAGGCCGTGTTCCGCGGATGGTCCCAGACCGTCAAGAGCTGGTACGGCTTCTACATCGGGGCGCTCTTCGCGGGCGTCGCCGGCGTCGGCTTCTATCCTCTGCTCGGCAATCGCGTCTGGTGCCGCTTCGGCTGCCCCCAAGCCGCCATCCTGGGCCTGTGGCAACGCTGCTTCTCGCGCTTCCGCATCACGACCAACGGCGGCCAGTGCATGTCCTGCGGCAACTGCTCGACCTACTGCGAGCAGGGCATCGACGTGCAGAGCTACGCCCAGCGCGGCGAGAACATCGTGCGCGCCTCGTGCGTCGGGTGCGGCGTGTGTTCGGCGGTGTGCCCGCGGGGCGTGCTGCGGCTCGAGAACGGCTCGACCCACGTCGATCGCTTCGCCGGCGCCGAGGATCCCCTCGGTGCCTTGCTGGCCGGGATCCGCGACGGCGCGTGCGTGCCGGGCGAGCCCTACCAGGTGTCCGGCATCGAGACGCACGACACGCCTCCGGCGCGGGGACGTTGACGTCGAGCCGAGACCCGTTCAGCCCCCGGTCTCGCGGCCGCCGAGCGCGGCCCCGATGCGCGCGGCCGCGGCACGCACGGCGTCCCGCACCGCGCCCGGATCGGGCGCCGAACCCAGGGGAGTCAGGTACGGCACGGTCAGCGCCGCCACGGCGAGGCCCTCGTGGCCGAGCACCGGCGCGCCGATGTCCGTGATGCCGCGCACGCGGGTGCTCTCGCTCTCCTCGTAGCCCCGCTCGCGGATCGCCGTCAGGCGCGCGCGCAGCTTGCTGACGGCCGCCGCGGCGAGACCGGCGGGCAGATCGTGGCGCGGGTCGAACTCGCCACAGGCGAGCAGCACTCGGCCCGAGCACGACTCGTGCAGCGGGACCTGCGACCCGACGCGCACCGCGAAGCCGATGAAGCCCGGACTGTCGACCTGCGCCACGACCAGCGCCTGGTCGTCGTGGCGGATCGCCAGGTGGCACGATTGACCGATCCCGCGCGCGAGCTCGCGCATGCACGGCGCGGCGACATCGAGCAACAGGCGCGTCGGCGGATGGAGGTGCGCGAGCTCGAACAGTCGCGCCGAGAGCAGGTAGCGCTCGTCGCGCGGGCTGCGCTCGAGGTAGCCGCGGCGCTCGAGGCAATTGAGCATGCGGAAGATCTCCGCCGGCGTGCGTCCCAGGGCGCGGGCGATCTCGCTCTGCCCCAACGCGACCCCCCGGGCGGCGAGCAGCTCGAGGATGTCGAGACCCTTCTCGAGCGCCGGCGCTGCGTAGCGGTTCGGCTCCTTCTCCTCGCGCGAACCGGTCGATTTCTGGGTCATGGGCGGCGGTCCGAAGGACTCCAGGCATCGTAGCCGGGGCCCCCCGATTCCTCCAAGGCGCGCCGTCGGCCGCTCCCGGGGGCCGCCGGCGCCCGGTACGCCGCCCCGTGCGCGCCGGTCCGCGGCGGGTCAAGCGTGCGCGTTCGCGCACACCGACAGGACGTCGGTGCTCGAGAGCAACCCGATCAGGGCCGTTCCTCGCAGCACGGGCAACGCGCCGATCTTGTGCAACAGGAGCAGCTCCGTGGCTTCCGAGAGCAGGGCCTCCGAGCCGATCGTGATCGGGTCGCGCGCGCAGATGGCGCTCACCGGTAGGTGGGTCGAGATGCCCCGGCCGATGTGCAGTCGGAAGTCGCGGTCGGAGAGGATCCCCATCAGGCGCTCGCCGTCCAACACCGGCAGGTGCAGCACGTCGAGGCGGTGCATCTGCGAGAAGACGTCGGCGATGGTGGCCCTGCGCTGGGCCGTCTCGACGTTCCAGGTCATGCACTCCGACACGGGGCGATCGACCCGCGGCGCGCTGCCCACACCACGACAGGAGCGCACGTAGTCGACCAGGTAGTCGTAGTCGCTCACGATCCCGACCAGGCGCCCGTCCTCGAGCACCGGTAGGGCGTGGATGCGATGCTCGAGCATGCGCCGCGCGAGCGCCCGGGGATCCTCGTCGAGGCCCGCGACGAGGGGCGGCCGCAGCGCGAGATCTCGCACCAGCCCCGGGGGCGCCTCCCGCAGGCGCACGAGCCGCGACGGATTCCAGCCCGTCGCCGCCAGCAGATCGCGGTCGGAGATCATCCCCACCAGCACGCCCTGCTCCACGACCGGCAGGTGCCGCACGTCGTGGCGGTCCATCAACGCGACCGCCTCGCGCAGCTCGGTGTCCGGGGAGACGGTGATCGGATCGGGTGAGACGAGGTCCGCGAGCGACATGGATCCTGCGGAACGGGGCCGGCGGCGCGGAGCCGGCGCGGGCCGATTCGCCGGCGATGCTGGCACCGGCGGGCACGCCGCGCAAGCACACGGGGAGCGCGTGCCCCCTCGCCGGTCCGCCATGGGCCCGGGGCCGGGCTGGCCCGGAGCCGCGGGGGGCCCGCCCCGAGCGGGCCCGAGCCGGTCGCGATAGACTCCGAGCTCCCCACCCCAGCTCCGGTCCACACCCATGCGCACGCCCTTCGCCCTCCCTCTGCTCGCGCTGCTCGCCCTCGTGCCCCTCGCCGACGCGCGCCAGTCCTACGTGCTCACGATCGATCCCACGACGAGCACCGGCTCGCTCGCGAGCGACTTCTCGGTCGCGCTGCCCGGCACCGCCATCGGCGACTACGACGCCGTCGACAATCCGGGCGGCACCCAGACCCGACCCGGCTTCAGCGGCGGCAGCGGCAACATGCCCGTCGACATGGACTTCGAGCTCGGGGGCGACACCGACTACTCCGGGCCGCCGACGGGCAGCCTCGTGCTCGACGTCGACCCGACGGTGCTGTCTGTCGGCGTGCGCGAGCTGACCCTCGACCTCTTGGGTGGCGGATCGGTCCGCACCGCGCTGAGTCTCACACTCGAGTTCGACACCTTCCGCACCTTCAACCCCAACTCGCTCTTCGTGGGAGGGATCCCGATCACTCTGCCCCTCGGCGCGCAGACGATCTCGAACCTCCTACTGGTCCAGAACGGCCCGGCCGAAGCCGGCGTGTTGCTGCCCGAACTCGAGCCCGGGCGCTATTCCTTCGCGGTGCTCATCCCGGTCGAGCTCTCGTTCGAGGCCGAGTTCAGCGGCCAGCTCTTCCCGGTCGGTCCGCTGCCCCTCGCCCTGCCCCTGGCGGGCGAGCTCGAGATCGGCGGGTCCAGCGCCACGATCCGCGCCGCCTTCGACTTCGCGGTTGCTCAACAGATCCCCGACCCCGCGCCCGGCTTCACGATCGACGACATCCCGCAGCCCGTGCCGACCATCCTGCCCCCCGGCTTCACGGCCAACCTGCTGCTCAGCGTGGCGATCGCCTCGGTCGACATCACCGCGGCGGCCGATTTCTCCCTCGAGGCGAGCGGCGACGCGCCCTGCGGCTTCGAGACCTACTGCACCTCGAACCCGAACTCGAGCGGCCTGCCGGGGACCCTCGTCGCGACCGGCAGCCCCGACGTCGCCGATGGCGAGCTGCTCTTCGAGGCCAGCGGGCTCCCGGCCGGGAAGTTCGGGTTCTTGGTCGCCTCCCGCGGCGAAGCCCTGCTCGGCACGTACCGCGGGCACCAGGGCATCCTGTGCCTCTCGCAGCCCTTCTGGCGCATCGGCTCGCCGCTGATCCAGATCGGTCCGGACGGCAGCGCGAGCCGCGCCCTCGACTTCGGGAACCTGGCCGGGGAGGTCGCCATCCAGCCCGGCGACACCTGGCGCTACCAGCTCTGGTTCCGCGACCAGAATCCGAACCTCACTTGGAACAGCACCAACGCCGTGCGCGCGCGCTTCTGCCCGGCGCCTTGAACGAGCCCTCGACGCACGACGCGACGCGCACCGTCCGGGGGAGGATCGTGTGCGCGGACAACCTCGAGGTCCTGCGCGAGCTCGCGCCCGGCTCGGTGGACCTCGTCTACTTCGACCCGCCCTTCAACACCGGGGAACGGCGTGAAGCGCAGCGTCTGCGCACGGTGCGCGACGAACAGGGCGACCGCCGGGGTTTTGGCGACCTGCGCTACCGCAGCGAGGTCGTGGGCCGCACGAGCTTCGCCGACGCCTTCGACGACTTCCTGGGCTTCCTCGAGCCGCGGCTGATCGAGGCGCGGCGCGTGCTCGCACCCGAGGGCAGCTTCTTCCTGCACCTCGATCCGCGCGAGGTGCACTACGCCAAGGTGCTCGCCGACACGCTCTTCGGTCGCGAGTGTTTCCAGAACGAGATCATCTGGTCCTACGACTACGGGGCACGCTCGCGCCGCCGTTGGTCCGCCAAGCACGACAACATCCTGTGGTACACGGCCGACCCGAGCCGCTACCACTACGACTACGGGGCCATCGACCGCATCCCCTACCTGGCGCCCAAGCTCGTCGGCGCCGAGAAGGCGGCCCGCGGCAAGACTCCGACCGACGTGTGGTGGAACACGATCGTGCCCACCGCGGGCCGCGAGCGCACCGGGTATCCGACCCAGAAGCCGCTGGCGATCCTCGAACGCATCGTGCTCGTCCACTCGCGCCCCGGGGACCTGTGCCTGGACGCCTTCGCCGGCAGCGGGACCCTGGGCGAGGCCGCCGCCAAGCACGGCCGCGACTTCCTGCTCGTCGATTCGAACCCCGAGGCGCTGCGCGTGATGCGCGAGCGCCTGGCGCGCTTCGGTCCCGAGGTCCTGGGTGCGGCGCCGGCTTGACGTGGCCTATCCTGGCCGACTCGGAAGGAGCCCCAGGATGCAGAGCCACGTCGAGGAGATCGAGCTCGCGATCGAAGGCATGACCTGCGCAGCCTGCCAGGCGCGGGTGCAGCAGCGCCTCGAGGCGAACGCCGGCGTGCGCTCGGCGAGCGTGAACCTGCTGCTCGCCAGCGCGCGCGTCGCATTCGATCCGCGCGCGATCGACGCCGCGGGGCTGGTGCGGGCCGTGCGCGAGGCGGGGTACGGCGCGCGGGTCCGCGAGGCCGCGCTCGGCCCGGCGCAGGAGCTCGAGGAACGCGACCGGGCGCTCGAGCACGAGTACCGCGACCTGCGCGCCAAGGCGCTGTGGGTCGGCGCGCTCGGTGCGGTCGCGATGGTGGCCTCGATGCCGCTCATGACCCACGGCGCGCACGGCGACCCGTTGCTCGCCTGGGTGATGGAGGCCCTCGACGGTCCCCTGCGCCGCGCGCTGCCCTTCGTGTACGCGGCCGATCCCCAGGTGCTCTCCCTAGGACTCTTGGTGGCGACGGTGCTCGCCATGGCCGTCGGCGGACGGCAGTTCTACACACGCGCCTTCGGGGCCCTGCGTCGGCGCACGGCCGACATGAACGTGCTGGTGGCCCTCGGCACCGGCTCGGCCTTCCTCTGGTCGGCCCTCGCGACCCTGGCGCCCGAGGTGCTGCGCCGCCGCGGCATCGCACCGGACGTCTACTACGAGGCGGTGATCCTGATCCTGGCCTTCCTGCTCGCCGGGCGTGCGCTCGAGGCGCGGGCCAAGGGGCGCACGGCGGGCGCGCTGCGGGCCTTGCTCGCCCTGCAGCCGGGGAGCGCGCGAGTGATGCGCATCGGCGGCGAGCGCGACGTGCCCCTGGAGGAGGTGCGCGGCGGCGACGTCGTCGTGCTCCGGCCGGGGGAACGCGTGCCGGTGGACGGCGTGGTGCTCGAGGGTTCGAGCGCGATCGACGAGTCGCTCCTGACCGGCGAGTCGATCCCGCTCGCCAAGGGCCCCGGCGATCGCGTCATCGGCGGCACGCTGAACACCGCCGGCGCCCTGCGCTATCGCGCCACCTCCCTCGGCCAGGACAGCGTGCTCGCGCGCATCGCCGGGTTGATGCGCGAGGCCCAGAGCTCGCGCGCCCCGATCCAACACCTGGCCGATCGCCTGGCGGCGGTGTTCGTGCCGGTCGTGCTCGCCATCGCGATCCTGGCCTTCGTGGCTTGGGCGACGCTGGCCGACGTCGCACCGCTGGCCCGCGGGCTCGCCGCGGCGGTGTCGGTGCTCATCATCGCTTGCCCGTGCGCGATGGGACTCGCGGTGCCGACGGCGGTGATGGTGGCCAGCGGCCGGGGCGCGCAGCAGGGCATCCTCGTGCGGGGCGGCGAAGCCCTCGAGCGCGCGGGGCAGGTCACTACGGTGGTGCTCGACAAGACGGGCACGCTCACCGCGGGCCGACCGGAGGTGACCGACGTCCTGCCGGCGCCGGACTGTCGACTCTCCGCCGACGAGCTGCTGGGACACGTGGCCGCGATCGAGGCCCTGTCCGAGCATCCGCTGGCCGACGCGATCACCCGCGCGGCGCGGGGGCGCGGCCTCGCGTTGCCGCGCGCCGAGGCCTTCTCCTCCAGCGCCGGCCTGGGCGCGAGGGCCCGCGTCGAGGGCCGGGAGCTGGCGCTCGGGAACCGCGCCTACCTCGCTGAACTCGGCGTCGACGCCGCGCCGCTCGACGCGCGCGCCGCCGAGCTCGCGCGCGCGGGGAAGAGCCCCATGTGGGTCGCCCTGGATGGGCGCCTGGCGGGACTGATCGCGGCCGCCGATCCCCTGCGCCCCGGCTCACGGGAAGCCGTCGCGGAGCTGCGCGCGCTGGGGCTCGAGGTCGTGCTGCTCTCGGGCGACGAGCAGCGCACGGCCGAGGCCATCGCGCTGGAGGTCGGGATCGGGCGCGACCAGGTGCGGGCCCAGGTCCTGCCCGAGGGCAAGGTGGCCGAGATCGAGCGCCTCCAGGCGCGGGGCGCGCTCGTCGCGATGGTGGGTGACGGCGTCAACGACGCCCCGGCCCTCGCGCGCGCCGACGTCGGCATCGCCCTGGGCACCGGCGCGGACGTGGCCGTGGAGGCCGCCGACCTGAACCTCCTGCGCCCCGACCTGCGCGGCGTGGCCGTCGCCGTGCGCCTCTCGCGCGCCACGATGCGCACCATGCGCCAGAACCTCTTCTGGGCCTTCGCCTTCAACGCGACCGGCATCCCGATCGCCGCCGGCGTCCTCTACTCGCCCTTCGGGATCCTCCTCAGCCCCGTGCTCGCCAGCGTGGCCATGGCCCTGAGCTCGGTCAGCGTGGTCACCAACAGCCTGCGCCTGGCGCGCGTGCGCATCGGCTGATGGATCAGCGCGCTTCGATCCAGTCCGCGATCTCGCGCGCGGCGCGGGCGGGGTCGGTGGTGTCGAACTCGGCGGCGTAGACCCGGCCCTTCTCGCTGTGGCGGTAGAGCGGGTCGTAGTAGTGCTCGAGCAGGATGCGGCACAACTCGCGGTCCTCGCCGGCGTCGAGCAGGCCGACCAACTCGCCGTGCCAGCGCACCGGACCGAGGCGCTGCTCGATGAAGGGCAACCTCTCGCGCAGCTCGGCGCGGTTGCCCGGTAGCGCCAGGTAGTCCGCGAGCAGGACGTCGATGCGTCGTTCTTCGGGCGCGACGAGCAGCAGGTTCGTGCCGCCCTGCAGGGCCTCCCAGACGCGCGGCGGCTGGATCGAGTCGCCAACCTTGCGGCTCTCGCCCTCGAGCACCAGCGGGCCGGCGAACCCGACGCGAAGGCGCGCGACGATGCGCGACTCGAAGCCCTTCTGGGTCACCGGCGCGAGCCCCACGCGGCCGAGGATCGAGCTGCGGTGGCCCGCGCAGTCCTCGAGGTCGAGGGTCCATCCCGGGCACAGCGCTTCGAGCTCACGCAGCACCAAGGTCTTGCCGACGCCGGTGAGCCCGCGCAGGACGAAGGTGGGCGGCGCGACGAACGTCGCCAGGGTGTCCATCACCGCCTGGCGGTAGCCGCGGTAGCCGCTCTCGAGGCCGAAGACGTCCAGCCAGCCGAGCTTGCGTAGGAACGCGACCACCGAACGCGAGCGCAGGCCCCCGCGCCAGCAGTGCAGCACGAGGGCGCCTGCCGGCGGCGCGCCCGGTTCGCCCGTGCAGAGCTCGTGGTTCGCGCGCTCGATGCCGCCGGCCGTCATGCTCCGCACCTCGGCCGCCAGGTCGTGGCCCGGGATCGGATGCCCCGTCAGGGCAGCGATCTGGGCCACCAACGCGTGAATGCCCTGCTCGACCATCGCCCGACCCTTCTGGAATGCCGCCTCGGGCGACTCGCGCCGGTAGAGCGTCCCGATGATCGAGCGCTCGGCATCGTCGAAGAGCGGCACGTTGTGCGCGCCGGGCAGGTGATCGTCGGCGAACTCGCTGGGGCTGCGCAGGTCGACGACGAAGAGGTCGCGCCGGTCGAGCACCGCTCCGACCGCCGCGACCGGCACTTCGCGAATCCAACGCGCGCCTGCGACTCCTTCCGTCATGCCTCGGCCCGTCCCGGGACGATCCGCGCGCCCGCCCCGGGCGGGGAGCAGGGCGCGCGTCGGGGCCGAGTATAGGGGCAGATCGGAGTCGAGGGCCTGCCTACCGCGGCCTCGCCCCGCTCAGGGGCCTGCGGATCCGATCGTCACGGGACCGCCGTAGCTCCCCAGGGTCATCGGCGCGCTGATCGTGATCCCGGCCGATGTCGCGCCGGCCTTCAGGAACACCCGACCCCCGGGCGCGACCGCGGCTGTCGCCTGGGCGAGCGTCGCGAAGGGGCTCTGGAAGGTCCCGGTCTGCACGGGACCGGCGCCGAAGTCGACCCAGACGGCGCCGCCGAAGAGGGCCGCGAAGACGTCGGGCATGGGGCCGATGGGCTCGGCCGAGGGATTCGTCCCGCCCTGGGGCGTGCCGGTGGTGCGCAGAAGGGTGCGCAGCGCCGAGGGACTCAGAGCCGCGCCGCCGTGCACCCGGCGATGCTGGCTCTGCACCAACGCCGCGGCGCCCGCGACGATGGGCGTGGCGCCCGAGGTACCCCCGAAGAACGGCGTGTACCAAGCGTTCCACGAGAGGGGTGGATCCCCCCAGGGCAGTTCTCCATAGCCGCAGGTGTAGATGCGCTCGCCCCAACCCTGCAGGTCCAGCCGCGCGCCGTAGTTCGAGAAGGGCAGCCGTGAGCGGGCCGGCTCGACGCCCCCGAAGGCCGCAGGCGCGGCACCCGCTCCGACCAGGATCGCCCCCGAGTCGTTCGCCGGCAGGAATGGCCAATGCCCATTGTTGCCGCTCGAGAACTCGGGGCCGTCGAGGTTCTGGTGGCCATTGCCGGCCGCCGCGACCACGACAGCACCGTTGCCGACCGCGAGCAGCACGGCGGTGTAGACGTCGAAGAGCCACTCGGCGGGCACGAGCCCGAACTGCTCGCTGGGCCCCGGGTAGTTGGGACCGATGACCTGCTGCTCGATCACGATGACGTCGCCCGCCTCGACCACGGTGAGCGCCGAGAGGAGCGCGCCCGCGATGTCGGTCACCTGGTTTCCCCCCGGCATGTCCTCCTCGATCGTCCCGATGAAGTGACCCTCGGCGGCGGAAGCGATGCCCACGACACCCGCGCCGTCGCTGCGCGCGAGCATCACGCCCAGCACGGCCGTCCCGTGTTGGGTGTAACTCCCGCTGTTCCAGAAGTTCCCGCCCGTCGGCACCTGGGCCTGGTTGGGGTACCCGATCGGCGGCAGGTCGATGTGGGTCGGGAGGAACTGGTACTCGAGGTCGAGGATGCGCACGCCGCTCCCCCGCGTGCCCGCCCCGAACCAGGCCGCGCGCGCGTCGATGCCGTCGGGCGCGGGGTCGAGGTAGCCCTGGTTCGGCTCCCAATCGGGCGGCACGGGGTTCCCTTCCACCGGCAGCGGCGCGGGCCGTTGCACGGGCCGCGCCAACTCGACCAGCTCGGAGGTGTTGAGCAGATCGCAGGCCCCCTGCACCCCGACCCCGGGCGGGAGCACGAGGTGGAAGAAGGAACGCGGATCCGCGATCCCGCGGCCCAGGTTGCGCTGCGCCGTCTCGCGCCAGGTGACGAGCAACCCCTCGTCCACCTTCGCCTGCGCCGACCAACGCGCTTCGCCGAGCGCCGACAACAGGGGTGCGAGGGCGCTCAGCACGCCGCTGCCGCCGTCGACCAGTTGTCCGTCCCGCGCGCGGATCGGGAGCTCGTCCAGGAACTTCACGAGCACGCGGTCGGGCTCGTGCCAGGGTCGAACGTCGGTGAAGGCCGGCTTGACGAGCGACACGCGCTCGAAGCGCTCGGGCGAGCGAGCGTCCTGGTCGACGGCCCGGGGATCCTGGGGCGCGCTCTCTCCTTGGGCCGCGGCGAACGCAGGGGCGCACAGGAACGCCGCCGCGACGAACCCCAGGCGCAGGACGCGGGACATCGGGAGCGCCTTCATTGCAGGTTCACCAGCACGAGCACGAGGCCGCGCTCGCCCGCCGCGAGGGAGGTCATGGCCTTGCCCACGACCGCGCCGAAGGCTCTTGAGTGGTCGCTGACTTTCATCGCGTGGCCCGGCACGTCGGAGGTCGTCAGCAGGTCGCCGGCCTCGACCGCGCCCCCGGATGCATCGACCCGGCACCACACGCGCCCGGTCAGGGCCACCGGGTGCTTGCCATCGGCGAGCGGATTCCCCTCCGCGCTCAAGACGAGCCCCGGAGAGAGCCCCTTCGCGCCCGAGAGGACCCCCGCCACGCGCCGGTCGTAGGCCCTCTGCGAGATCCGCAGGTCGCCGGGGCGTTCCGGATCGATGACGACGAGCATCCCGGGCTCCACGGGCGCGCCCTGCTCCTCGGCGCGGATCTCGAAGCGCTCCGCCAGGTCCGCGCCGCCGGTGATGGTGAGGACCGTCGTGCGCGTCGCGCCGTTCACGTCCAGGCGCGCCTGGGGGTTGGTGGTTCCGATGCCGACGTTCCCGCTCGGCCCGTCGATCGTGAGGTAGTCGTTGTAGGTCGTGCCGTCGGTGCGCGCGATGAAGAGCTTGGGGCCGGTGTTGACGCCGAGATTGAAGCCGTGCGTGGCGTCGTTGCGCTTGAGCAGGAAGTCGGCGTTGCCGCTCACGCCCGCCACGTGCAGCTCGGCCAGGGGCGTCGTCGTGCCGATGCCCACGTTGCCGCCGAAGTGGCTGCGGCCGCCCGTGAAGAAGCCGGCGTAGCCCTGGGAGTTGCTGGTCGAGCCGTAGACGCCGTACCCCAGCCCGCCGGAACTCGAGTGGCCGTACACGCCCCGACCGCCGATCCCCTGGGAGAGGCCGAACACACCCGTGGATTCCTGGTTGCCCGTCGCTTGGCCCCACAACCCGGTCCCGTTGGAGTCGGCGGAGACGAACCAGCCCGCGTAGTTGACGCCCACGGGGCTCACGGCGCGGATCGCGGCCGCCACGCCGCCCACCGCGACCGCGTGCAGGGTGCTGTCCGGAGAGCCGGTGCCGAGGCCGACACGGCCTGTCGTGAGCACGTCCTGGGCCCCGAAGTTCGCGGCGATCTTCGTGCCCGCGATGGCCGCTCCCGCCGCGACGTCGACGTCCAGGATCGAGCCGTCGAGGATGCGCGCGCTGTCGATGGAGCCGCTGGCGATCTTGCTCGCCGTGACCGCCGCCGGGGCGAGCTTGGGGTTCGTGACCGAGTTGCTCGCCAGGTCCTCGGCCAGGATCGGCTGGCCCGTCTGACGGAACGCGCTCGAGTCGAGCCCGTCGAGCAGATCGGCGTTGAGGTTCACGACGCGCACGTTCGAGCTCAGGACGAACGGCGCCTGACCGACGACCGTCGAGACGAACTGACCCGAGGCGCGGATGCGTCCCTCGACGTGCAGGCGCTCGAGGGGCACGAGCGTGCCCAGGCCCACGCGCCCCTGGGTCGACACGAACAGGTCGTTCGAGAGCGGATACAGGAGGCCCAGGGTGGGCACGCTCGACGCGAGCAGGCACACGCCGGGGTTGGACGCGTCCTCGATCGAGCCGGCGCACACGAGCGCGGCTTGGGCGAGCTGTTGGTTGCCCATGCCGAACCCGGTGACGCTGGGACCCTGCTGGGGTCCGGAGGCGAGTTGCCCACCGGGGACGGCCGCCGCGCCGGCTGCTCCGGGCGCCGGGTTCTCCTCGCCCGCGGGAGGCCGCGACGTCGCCCGTTCCGTGGCGTCCCAGGCCGGACCGCGGAGCGGCGGCGCGAGTTCCAGCTCCTCGAACCGCAGCCCGCCGACGTTGCGCAGGAGCCGTTCCCCGCCGGGCCCCGCGAGCCACAGGTCCGCCGCGCCGTCCCCATCGCTGTCGACCAACTCGGCGTGCGCGATGCCGACGAGGCTCCCGAGCCCGCTCTCGACGCCCCGCTGCTCGAAGCGCAGGCCGCGCGAGCCGGCCAGGAGACGGCTCGCCCCCTCGGGCACGGTCAGGAACAGGTCCAACCAGCCGTCGCCGTCGAAGTCCGCCCACAGCGCCTGGCGCGCGCCGCGGATGCCGCCCAGACCGGCCGCCTCGGTGACGTCCTCGAAGTGCCCAGCGCCCACGTTGCGCAGCAGCCGCGCGGGACTGGTGGGGTGGAGCTGGACGAAGTCCGGCGCGCCGTCCCCGTCGACGTCGGCCCACCACAGGGTCGACCAGCGGCCCGCGTGGGCGCCCTCCGTCGCCCGGCCAGGGAAGGGGTTCTGGCCCGCGTGGGCGGCCGAGAGGGCGAGGGTGGGGGCGGCACAGAGGAGCAGGGCGAGGTGGTTCCGCCGCATGGTGTCGGGATCCTGGATGTCGTCGGGGACTGGGGAGCGGGGGCCGTTCGGTGGCCCCCTCCCCACCCAGGCGCGATCCCGCGCCCCCGCCCATCACCGCGGGGCGTTTTTCTTGGGGGAGCCGCCCGCTGGCCCCGGGCGCGCTACCCCCGAGCGGCTCGCCGTGGTCTGCTCGTTCCCCCTCCGGCCCCGCTCGACGCCATGCCCAGCCGACCCCGACGCGCACCCCTCCGTGACCTCGAAGCCCTCTTCCGGCCGCGCGCCGTGGCGGTCGTGGGCGCCTCACGCAAACCCGGCTCGATCGGCTGGCAGGTGCTGCACAACCTCGTGGCGGGTGGGTTCCAGGGCAAGGTCTTCCCGGTCAACCCACGGGCCGAGGTGCTGCACTCGATCAAGTGCCACCGCACCCTGACCGCCATCGAGGACGAGATCGACCTGGTGGTGATCGCGGTCCCCAAGCAGGCCGTGCCGCGCGCCATCGAGCAGTGCGCCAAGAAGGGCGTCGGCGCGGTGGTGATCATCACCGCGGGCTTCAAGGAGACGGGCGAGGAGGGCGCCAAGGCCGAGGCGCGCATCCTGCGCACGGCGCGCAAACACGGCATGCGCCTGGTGGGCCCCAACTGCATGGGCGTGCAGAACGCGGCCCTCGACGTGCGGCTCAACGCCTCCTTCTCGCGCTCCTTCCCCCAACCCGGCCCGGTGGCCTTCGTGTCCCAGTCGGGCGCCATGGGCGAGGCCATCCTGGCCCACGCCGACCGCATCCACCTGGGCGTGGCGATGTTCGTCTCGATGGGCAACCGCGCCGACGTCAGCGCCAACGACCTGATCGACTACTGGGGCGCCGACCCCGCGATCCGCTGCGTGCTGCTGTACCTCGAGTCCTTCGGCAACCCGCGCAACTTCGTGCCCATCGCGCGCCGCGTGAGCCGCGAGAAGGCGATCGTGGTCGTCAAGGCCGGACGCTCGACCCACGGGCGGCGGGCGGCCTCGAGCCACACCGGCGCGCTCTCGGGGGCCGACGTGGGCGCGGACGCCCTGCTCGAGGAGTGCGGCGTGCAGCGCGTCGATTCGGTCGAGGAGCTGTTCGACGTGGGCCTGGCGCTCTCGGTCCTGCCCCCGGCCCCGGGCCCGCGGGTGGCGGTGCTGACGAACGCCGGCGGCCCGGCGATCCTGGCCACCGACGCGCTCGTGGGTTCGGGCCTCGAGATGGCCCCGCTCACCGAGGGCACCCAGGCGCGCCTGCGCGAGCTGCTCGTCCCGGAAGCCTCGGTCCAGAACCCGGTCGACATGGTGGCGAGCGCGAGCGCCGAGAACTACCGCGCCTCGCTCGAGCTCCTGCTGGCCGATCCGACGGTGGACATGGTGCTCGTGATCTTCGTGCCGCCCGTCACCCGCGACCCGATCCCCGTCGCGCGGGCGGTCTTCGAGGTCTCGCGCGGGACGAAGAAGCCCGTCGTGACCTGCTTCATGTCGCGCGACGAGGTGTTGCGCTCGATCACCGAGGAGGCGCGTCAGGACTGGGTGCCGGTGTACCTCTACCCCGAGTCCGCCGTGCGCGCCCTGCGGGCCCTCGACGAACGCCGCCGCATCCTCGCCCGCCCGCACGGCAAGGTGCGCCGTTTCCGCGTCGCCGGGCCGAGCCTGGACAAGGTCCTGCGCCCCGGCTGGCTCGGCGTCGACGCGCGCCGCGCCCTGGCCCGCGCCTACGGCATCCCGGCCGTGCCCGGGGGCCTCGCCCGCAGCGCCGACGAGGCCGCGCGCATCGCCGCGAAGGTCGGCTATCCGGTCGTGCTCAAGGTTTCGGCGCCCGCCATCGTGCACAAGAGCGACGTGGGCGGCGTGGTGCTCGACGTGCGCGACGAGGCCGCCCTGCGTGAGCACCACGCGCGCCTCTCGCGCCCCGAGGCCGAGGGCGTGAACGTGCAGAAGATGCTCAAGGGCGGCCGCGAGGTCGTGCTCGGCCTGACCACCGACCCCGCCTACGGCCCGATGCTGATGTTCGGCTTGGGCGGCATCTACGTCGAGATCCTGCAGGACGTGGCCTTCGCCCTCTGCCCGCTCACCGACGTCCGCGCCCGCGAGCTGATCCGCAAGATCCGCTCCTACCCCATCCTGGCCGGCGTCCGCGGCCAAGCCGGCATCGACGAAGAGGCCCTCGTCGAGTTGATCGGTCGCCTCTCCCAGCTCGCCCTCGACCACCCCGAGATCGCCGAGCTCGAGATGAACCCCCTGCTCTGTTTCCCCGACAAGCTCGTCGCCGTCGACATGCGCGTGCGGGTCGAGGTGCCTCGGCCGCTGCGGACGCTAACCTGACGGGACTCGCGGATCCTTGGCGATCGCCGTGGTACCCGATCCCGACATGAACGTCCTCGATCCCTTCTTGCCCGAGTCGGACGTGCGGGAGTCGCACGAGGTCGAGGTGCGCGCGGAGCCGGGGGTCGTGTTCGGCGCGGCCTGTGGGCTCGAGTTCGAGGCGCTGCCGGCGGTGCGCGCGATCTTCGGGTTGCGGGAGCGGGTGATGCGCTCCCATCCCGGAGGAACCACGCTCGAGGGCAACATCCTCGAGACGCTGCGGGACCTCGGATGGCTCGAGTTGTCGCGCGAGCCGGATCGGGCGCTCGTGCTGGGCGCGGTGACCCGGCCCTGGGAGGCGGACGTCCACTTCCGTGGCATCGCTCCCGAGCGCTTCGCCGCCTTCGACGAGCCCGGGCTGGTGAAGATCGCCTGGACGATCGAGGTCGATGCGATCGCGCCCGGTCGCACGCTCCTGCGCACGCAGACGCGGGCGGCGGGCACGGACGAGGATGCGCGGCGGCGCTTCGCGCACTACTGGCGCTGGGCGCGCTTCGGGATCATCCCCATCCGCAAGATGCTCCTGGGCGCGGCGAAACGGGCGGCGGAGCGCCCGGGGGCCGACTGAGAGACGGGCGGTGCGGCGCACGGGTCGTACCTGGCACGCGGGCCTTTCGCGCCGTTCAGGGTCCCGCGCAGGAGCGGATCCCGCACCATCGGAGCCCGGAGGAGCTCGTACGGAGGAGTCGAGGAGCAGGGTCGGGTTCCGTGCAGATCGGCGCGGCCGCCAAGGAAGTCGGCGCGCGCGAGCCTGGCGCGACGCGCGTCGACCACGCAGTCGGGACGAGACCAGGAAGCGTTGCCGCTACACCGCGCTCGAAGGCCGACTCTCCGAGCACCGGGCGGCGCTCGAGTGAGTGGACGGCGTGGCGCCGAGCATGCTCTCATGGGGTGCGGCGTTGGCCGCTCGCAACGGTTGCCCGCGACAGCGCCCACTCCGTCCGTCCATGACCCGCTCGTTCTACCGCCGTCTGTCCCGCTCGGTCACCCATCCCGCCGAGCTGGCCGAACGGCGCCGCTTCTTGGCCGCCTCCGGGGCCGCCCTCGGGCTCTCCCTGCTCTCGGGCTGCAGTCTGCCCGGGCTCCGGCGCGGCCCGTCGGCCAAGCGTGTCGTGGTGGTCGGCGGCGGCCTCGCCGGCCTCGCCGCGGCCCACGAGCTGCAGAGCGCCGGCTACGACGTGACCCTGGTCGAGGCCGCCTCCCGGGTCGGCGGGCGCGTGCGCACCACCACCGACTTCGTGCCGGGGCGCGTGGTGGAGATCGGGGCCGAGCTGATCGGCTCGAATCACCCGACCTGGATGGCCTACCGGGATCGCTTTGGGCTCGAGATGCTGGAGCTGAGCGAGAGCGAGACCTTCGAGCAGCCCGTGTCCCTGGAGGGCCAACGGCTCAGCGCCGACGAGGCCCGCGCCCTGCTGGAGGAGATGGACGAGGTCTTCATCGCCAACATCGACCCCTTGGCCCGGACCGTCGACGCCGACCAACCCTGGTCGACCCCAGACGCCAAGGACCTGGACCGACGCTCGACCGCGGACTGGATCGCGGGCCTTGGGTGCTCGGCGCGCTGCAAGCGCGCGCTCTCGGTCGAGTTCACCTCCAACAACGGCCAGGAGACGACCAAACAGAGTTTCCTAGGCAACCTGGCCCAGGTGAAGGGCCACGGCGGTGCGGCCAGCTATCGGGACGAGAGCGAGATCTACCGCTGCTTGGGCGGCAACCAGCAGCTCGCCTTCGCCCTGGCGCGAACCCTGACGAACACGGTCATCGGCGTGCCCGTACGGCGTGTCGACTACGAGCAAGAGATCGTCGTGGTCACCTGCAACGATGGTCGCACCCTCGAGTGCGACGACGTGGTCCTGGCTGTGCCGCCCAGCGTCTGGTCGCGCATCGAGTTCACGCCCGGCTTGCCCGCCTCCCTGGCGCCGCAGATGGGTTCGAACGTCAAGTGGTTCGCGCACCTCGAGTCGCGCTTCTGGCGCGCCAGCGAGCAGGAGCAGTACGCGCTCAACGACGGCCTGGTCAACATGACCTGGGAGGGCACCGACGGGCAGCAGGGTGACGAGGACGTGGTCTTCGTGGCCTTCTCCGGCGGCGCCGCGGCGGAGCGCGCGCGGGCCCTGCGGGGTGATGCCCAGCGGGAGGCGTACGTGAAGGAGCTCGAGGCCCTCTACCCGGGATTCCGCGGGGCCCTGGCAGGCAAGACTTTCTTCATGGACTGGCCCGGGGAGGCCTGGGCGAAAGCGAGTTACTCCTTCCCGGCACCGGGTCAAGTGACGTCCCATGGGCCCGTCCTGCACCAGGGCCTGTCGGACCGGCTGCACTTCGCCGGCGAGCACACCTGCTACCGCTTCGTCGGTTTCATGGAGGGCGCCCTGCACTCCGGCGCCAGCCTGGCGCGGCGACTCGCGACACGCGACGGACTCGTCAAGTGACCTGCGCGGGGCCGGTCACGCCCGGTGATCGATCGGTCCGCTCCGCCCCGGGCCGAAAGTCCACGCCGCGACGCGCGGGATCGTGTCGCGGGTGAGGGGAGGGCCCCGTCGGGGCCCCCGCCCAGGAGCAATCGGGCCGTAATGACGGCGATGGGTGTGCGACCTGACCGGGCGCGCGGGCGTTTCGTGTCGTTCAGGGTCCCGCGCGGGAGCGGATCCCGTACCCTCGGAGCCCGGGGGAGCTCGGATGGAGGAGTCGAGGAGCAGGGTCGGAGTCGGGATCGGGGCGGGGCTCGCGCTGGGCGTGATCCTCGGCGTGTGGTGGCTGGCGACCCGGGAGCCGGCGAGCCCGAGCTCGGTGCGGATCGACGCGCTCGCCCAGGAAGCCGACGCGAACGAGCCCGGCGCAACGCGCGTCGACGCAGCGTCGCTGCCACCGCGAGCGGAATCAGCGCCCGCGGAGGTCGAGGCCCGCACCCCCGCGGGGCCCGAGACCCCGATCCGCGAGACCACGCCGCGACGCCTGCGCGGCCGCGTCGAGTTCCCGACTCCCACCAGCCTCGACCCCGAGCTCGTCGTCGCCCTGCGCATCGGCGTCGGCGAACGCCGCACCGAGCTCCTCGCGACGCCGAATTCGTTGGGCCGCTTCGAGTTCGAGGTGCCGAGCGGCGCCCGCCGCGCCTCGCTCGAGCTCGACCGCGGCTACCACCACTTGGCCGCGCCGCTCGCGGTGGAGCTCGACGAAGCCATCGGCGATCGCGAGCTGGTCCTCGAGGCGCGCCTCGGCGCACGCCTCTTGGTGCGCCTGATGCAGACCGACGAAGGCGCGACGCCTCCCTACGACGACTTCAGCGTGCGCGTCTTGGGCCAGGACCTACCCATGCGTTTTCGGACGCTCGCCTTCGACGGGCACGGCCGCGCGCGTTTCGATGGCCTGCCCGCCGGGTCCCAGCTCTTCGTCACGCTCACCTCGCCGGGATACGCGCTGCGCACGGACTTGGTCGAAGCCCCTGTCGGCCTGACCTTGCTCGCGGGCCGCGATCGCGAGCTCGAGCTCCCGATCGAACGCGAGGTCGTCCTGGCCGGAACGGTGCGTTCGCCCGCTGGGATGCCGCTCGCGCGGGCCCGGGTCGCGACCGAACGGACGGAGGAGGGCGACTTCGACTTCGGGCGCACGGTGCGCACGGACGAAGCGGGGCGCTTCGAGCTGCGTGGGTTGCTCTCCGGAGCCCGTACGTTGCTCGCCGACCACGACGGGTTCCTCGCGACCGAGCTCGACCTCGGCGCCCTGCGGGCGGGCGAGGAGCGCACGGATCTCGAACTCGTGCTCGGAAGCGGGGCGGAGATCGCCGGCCGGCTCCTGTGGCCCGACGGTACGCCGGCGCAGGGCGTCACGGTCTTCGTGCTCGAAGCTCCCGAGCCGGGCACGAGGCCCTCCGCCTTCGACCTGGCGAGCGCGCGGCTGCGCACGGACGACGAAGGCCGGTTCTCGACCGCGGGCCTCGCCGCGGCGGGGCCCTTCGAGCTGCGCGCCTCGACCCGGGTGCGCGGCGAGGTCGCCGAACGCCTGGCCGCCGCCGGCCTGTTGCCGGACGACGGCCGCCGTCGAGCGGAGCTCCAGGTGCGCCGATCGGACGTCCTGGCGGGAGAACGCGACCTCGTCCTGATGCTCACGGGCGGCGAGACCCTGCGCGGACGGGTCGTCGATCCGGCGGGGCGACCGCTCGCCCGCGCTCGGATCGTGCTGCAACCCGCGGGAGGAATTCCCGCCCAGCACTCCGTGCGCGACGCGGAGGGCGCGTTCTCGATCTCCGGCCTCGAGCCGGGCCTCTACCGGCTGGCCGCCTCCGCCGGGGCGGGGCGCGGAGCCGAGGTCGAACTCGAGCTGCCCCAGCGGGGGGGAGAGCTCCTGCTCGTCGCGCCCCTCGGGGCTTCCATCGTCGGACGCGTGACGTCCGGCGGCGCGCCCGTGGCCGGCGCCACGGTCAGCCTGCGCCAGGGCCCCCACGCGCGCTCGTTCTTGACGAACGACCCCGGGGCCCTCGAGGACCTGCAGAAGGAGACGCGCAGCGACGAGCAGGGCCATTTCCAGTTCCCGATCGTCGTTCCGGGCGAACCACTGCTCGAGGCCGAGCTCGCGGGCGTCGGCCGCAGCGCAACGCTCACCGTCCAGGCCGTCGAAGGACAGGCCCGTGCCGACGTCGTGCTCGAGCTCGAGCCCCTCGGCTGGATCGAGGGCCGCCTCGCCGACGGCATCGAGCCCCGGGCGGGACGCACGATCACGATCCAGGACGATCCGGGGGACTTCTTCGAGACGCTGCGCACGGACTCCGACGGACGCTTCGAGTTGCCGCACCTGCGCCCGGGTCTCTATGCGCTCGGGCTCGGTCCACCGAGCGACTCGAACTCCTACGAACAGGGCTTCGACATGCCGGTGCGGGTCGAAGCCGGGCGCGGCGTCGAGGTCACCCTGGCCGCCCCCCAACGGGCGGTCACGGTCGTCGGCCGCGTCACCCGCGCCGGCGGTCCTGTCGCCGACCAGAAGATTCGGGTGCACTTGCTCGCGGTCCCGGGCCACGAGCCCCTCACCACGCGCACGGACGCCCAGGGCGCCTTTCGGATCGAGCTCCCCCGCCCGGGCCGAGCCTCCTTCGACTTCGACTTGGGCGGGCGCACGAGCCAGACCCACGTCATCGCCGACCAGCCCGAGTTCGAACTCTCGATCGTCCTGCCCGAGCCGCCTCCGACGCGCGACTGAGCCGAACTCGGAACTACGGCAGGTTCAGTTGCCACGGGACGCCGAAGCGATCGGCGACCCACGCGAAGCGGCGGCTGAAGCCGTACTCGCCCAGGGGCATCAGGACCTCGCCGTCCTGCGAGAGGGCGCCGAAGAGGCGCGCGATCTCCGCCTCGTCCGCGCAGATCACGAAGAACGAGATCGAGGGCGTGAACGTGAAGGGGTGGGGCGCGGGACTGTCGAAGCACAGGATCTCCTGGCCCAGGAGTTCGACGCGCGCCAGCTTGAGCGTGCCCACCGGACCCGGCTCTCCGGCGACGTAACGCTCGATGTTCAGCACGCGCGAATCGGGAAACGTCGCCGTGTAGAACTCGAGCGCCTCCTCGGCCCGGCCCTCGAACATCAGGAAGGTGCGCAGCCGCGGCTCCAGCGAAGGACGCTCCTCGGACCGCGGCCGCTCGCCGCTCGCCGCGCACGCTCCCAACGCGACGAGCGCGCACGCGAGCCCGACCCTCCGCACCCAGCCCCACCGTTCGACGTTCTGCATGGCTCCCGAGCCTACCCCCGCCCCGCGCGCCAGGCCACGCCGACCCGCGCCCGCGGGCGGCGGAGCGCAAGCTCCGGGTGGCTCGGTCTCGGCGCGGGACCGGCGGGCGGGCTTCACCCTCCAGCGCGGCCGCGGTAGGCTTCGCGGCCTTGAGCAGTCGAACCTCGTTCCTGTGCCAGACCTGCGGCGAGCCCTTCGAGGTGCAAGCCGCGGTGCTAGCACGGTACCAGGGCTGGAAGCCGCGCTTCTGTCGGGCGCACTCGCAGAAGAAGGCGGCCGGCGGGCGCGCCCGGGGCAGTGCGGTGCGCGAGGAGAACCTGACCCTGGCGGCGGTGCTCCAGCGCTACACGAAGGGGCCTGCGAGCGGCGTGTTCACCGACGGCAGCTCGGTGCCCAACCCCGGGCCGGGGGGCTGGGGGTTCGTGTGGGTCGAGGGCGGAGAGGTGCGCGCCCAGGGTCACGGACGCGCGGCGCACACGACCAACAACCGCATGGAGCTCCAGGCCCTGATCGAAGCCTTCAAGGTGCTGCCCGAGGACGCACGGGTGACGGTCCACACCGACAGCCGCCTGTGCGTGAACACGATCGAGAGCTGGGCCGCGGGCTGGGAGAAACGCGGCTGGAAGCGCAAGGACGGCCCGATCCAGAACCTCGAGCTGGTGCAAGAGCTCTATGCCCTGCGCCGCGCGCGGCCCGACTGCGAGCTCGCCTGGATCGCCGCTCACTCGGGCAATCGCTGGAACGAGTACGCCGACAGCCTCGCGACGGCCTGGATGCGCGACGAGCTCTAACGCCCGTCCCGCGGACGGGGACGCGGCGCAGGGGGCGGTGGCTGCGGGCGCGCGCCCTCGTGCCGTTCGCGGCGCGGACCGGCGTCGCGGCCGGGGAAGGGATCGGGCCCGCGACGGCCGTCGAAGCGCCGTTCGTGGGGGCCGCCCGCGCCGGACCGCGAGCCGCGCTCGTGCGCGATGCGACGCACCTGGGCGTAGAACGCCCCGTCGGGCAGGGCCTCGAGCTGGGACATCTGCTCGGCGTCGAGCAGGCCGCTCTGACGCACGAGCTCGGTCAGGCGCGGGCGCTGACTGGTGCGGATCGCCCGCACCCGTTCCTCGGGCGGTAGTTCGGCGTGCTCGAGGATCGCCTCGCGCGAGGGGCGCAACGCGCGCCGCAGCTCGAAGCCCGGGTGCGGGGCCTCCGCGTGGGGCGGCGGCGGCCGGCGCAGGCCGTCGGAGAGGCGCGCGATCTCGTGATAGAACTCCTCGGGCGGCAGGGCCTCGATCTGGCGCCAGCGCTCGAAGGTCAGGCCCTTGGGCAGGCCGCTGCGTTCGACCTCGCGCCGGCCGAGGCGCTTGCCGAGCTCGAGCGCGGCGTCGATGCGCTCGGGGTCCGGCAGGGCGAGCAAACGCTGGACTTCTTCCTTGGGAAGCTCGAGCTCCTGGCCCAACGCGCGCACCGCGTTCGCGCTGAGGCGCTCGCGGATCGCGAGCTTGTACTGCTGGAAATGACGCAAACGGTCGGCCTCGGTGGCGTTCGCGAGCCGCTCGCGCACGTCGACGGGGAGGTGCAGGAGCACCCGTTCGCCCTGGGTCTCGAGCTCGCTGCGCACCATCTCGCGCATCACCTCGGCGCGCTGCGGCGGGGGCAGGCGCTCGAGGCGCGCCCGTTCCCCCTCGCTGAGGCGGCGGCAGAGGAGCTCTTCGAGGCGCCCCAGGTTGTCGGCGCGTTCCTGGAGCTCGCGGCGCGCGTCCTCGCCCAGGGCCTGGAAGCGCCGATACCGCTCGGCGAGCTGCGCCCGCTGCTCGGGACCGAGCGCCTCCCAACGCTTGCGGGCCTCGGCGAGCTCCTCCGCGCTCGGCGGCACGCCCGGCGGACGCTGCGGCCGGGCCGGGCGCTCGCACACGGGGAGCGGCGCATCGCCCTGGGGCCCACGCGTCTCCTGAGCGCCGACGGGCGACGCGAGGAGGGCGAACCCGACGAGCGCGAGGAGCGGGACGCGGCGCGCGGAGCTCACCCTTCGTCCTCCTCGGTCCGCGGCTCGGGGGCGGCGGGCGCCTGGCCGAACTCGAGCAACAACTCCTCGCGCCCCGCGATCGAGATCGACGCGGCGAGGTCGAGGTTGGCGCCGTCCTCCCAGAGCAGGTCGGCGGTCAACAGATCGAAGAGCGCGAGCAACTCGGGATCGGGCTCCAGCGCGGCGACCTCCTCGTCTTCCGGCGCGTCCGGCGCTTGGACCAACGGCCCTTCACCCGGGGGCGTGGGCTCGAAGGGCACGCGGGCGGGCCCTTCCGAGCGCTGGATCCAGGCCCACGAACCCGCCGCGACGAGCAGCGCCGCCGCGGCCGCGATCCAACGCCGACGCACGAACGAGGCGCGCAGCACGGGACGCCCGCGGTGCGCCTCGAGGCCGGCGAGGATGCGCTCGGCGAGCTCGGTCGGGACCTCGACCGCCCCGGCGCGCTCGAGCAACGGCTCGAGTCGGGCTAGGTCGCGCTCGCGCTGGCGCTCGCCCGCGAGGGCCGCCAACGTGCGTTGCGCGAGATCCGCGGGCGGCCCCGGGACGACGAAGCGCGTGAGATACCCGTCGAGCTGGGCCTCGTCGAGCGCGGCCGGAACGGCTGCGGACGAACGCTCCCCTGCCAGGGCGGCCAACACGCGTCGCGCGAGGTCCTCCGGGGCGGCGGGCGTGGCGTCGAGCTCGAGCAACGTGTCGAGCTCGGCTTCGTCGGCGAGTCGCAGGCGCGCCAGCACGCGGCGCGCGAGGTCCTGGGGCAAGCGCGGCTCGGGCAAGGAAGCGAGCAGGACTTCGAGGGCCTCCTCGCGCTCGAGCAGCGCGCGGCAATCCGCGCAGCCGAAGAGGTGCTCGTGCCACGAAAGCTCGGAGAGGCCCTGGATCTCGACGCGCCCGGCGAGGCGCAGCTCGAGACGCGCGCGGAAGGCGCGGCAGTCGGCGGCGGGGTTCATGCCAGACCTCCCTGGGCGAGGAGCGGAGCGAGGCGCTCGCGCAGGGTCTCTCGGGCGCGGTGGATCAGGGACTTGACCGCCTTCTCGCTCGAGCCGAGCACCTGGGCGATCTCGACGTAGGGCTGGTCGTGGTACTTGGCGAGCACGAGCGCCATGCGTTGGTTCTCGGGCAGGGCGGCGATCGCCTCGCGCACGGCGCGCACGACGTCGTCGCGCTCCAGCCCCGCCGAGGGATCCTCGACGTCGGCTGCGACCAGGCGCCCCAGATCGACCTCGCCCCCCTCCCCCACGGGCCGGTCGAGCGACAGACCCTCGGGCGCGCCGCGCTGGGTGGTGTTGACCGAGAGGTTGAAGACGATGCGGTAGAGCCAGGTCGAGAAACGCGCCGTGGGCTGGTAGCGCCCGCGGGAGCGGATGACCCGCAGGAAGACCTCCTGCACCAAGTCCTCGCGCCCGCTGCGCCCGCCCAGGAAACGCGTCAGGAGGGCGTACACCAAGGAGGAATAACGCTCGACGAGGCGGTCGAAGGCCGCCTCGTCCCCCGCCTGATAGGCGAGCATGAGCTTCACTCCAGGATCGTCGTCGTACTCCATGCCGGCTCCGGCCCCGGGCTCTGGAGCCCCGGCCAACGCCCCCCAACCCTACCGGGCGCCGCGGGTTCCGCTGAAAGACGCTCGGCCCTGGAGGAACTGTTAGGGCTGCCAGGTGATCGAGAGCCCGTTGGTCAAGTTGAAGCCGGCGCCGCAGGGGCTGAGAGTGGGGTCGCGGTACCAGAGCTGGTAGGTGTGGGTGCTCCCGGCCAGGACGCCGCCCTGGATGACGAGGTTGGCCGTCGTGCTGGAGACGCCGGCTCCGTTCGCCTGCCTGACCTGCAGGCGGCGCACTCCGCCGCCGGCGCACCGCAGGCCGTCCCCGAAGGTGTTCCCCTGGCCGCCGTTGACCTGCTGGTTGGCCTGGAAGTAGAGGCCGGGTTGGCCGGGCACGAGGTTGGCGCCGGTGAGCACGAGGTTCGCCGCCGTCACGCTGGCGCTACCGTTCGTCGAGAGCACCGCGCCCGCCGCCGTCGAGTTGGCGCAGCCCTCGCCGGCGCCGCCGAAGTTGCCACAGGGGCAGGGCGTGCCGGTGCCGTCCCCGAAGCAGAAGGCGGTGCCGGCGCCCCCTCCTGCCACGTAGACGAGGGCGTTGGCGACGAGCAGGTCGCCGTCGGTGCTCGCCGTCCAGAAGCTTGAGGAGCAGTCGCTCGAGGGCGGGTACATCCCCAGGTCGATGCGCCCCGGGATGGATCCCTCGGCCACGAGCGTCTTGCCATCGCTCCACTGCGCGATGAGGGTCGAGCCGGGCGTCAGGGTCAACGTGGTCGGACGGTTGGACGCCGAGCCACCCTGGAAGGTGTTCACCCCCTGCATCACGGGATGCGTCGGATCGAGCACTGTCCCCAGGGATGCCGCGCCCGGGGTCACGCCGAGCGCAGCCGGGATGACCTCGTACCCTGACTGCCAGCGGCCCCGCAGGTAGCGCGCGGTCGCGGTCGTGGTGTTGGCGTACACCGCGACGACGACGCCGCCCCCACCGTCCACGTAGTCCGCCAGCACGTCGCCCAGGGCGACCGAGTCGGCGTAGTCGAAGTTGCTCCAGGTGATGACCGCGTCGTAGGCCTGCAGCATCGCGAGCGAGGGCGTCGACACTCTCACGTCCATGATGTCGACGCTGGCGAAGAACCCGGTCGCCGTGAGGTAGTTCTGAACGTCCGTGAAGCGACAGTCGCTGGTGTTCGAGCCAGCCGCGGCCGCGATGGCGACGTTGAGCTGCTGCGCACCAGCGAGGCCGGAGAGGGCCAACGTGACGACGAGGGAAGTGATCCGGAGTTGCATGGCGGTCGGCGGGTGGGGGGAACGGAACGTGCGACCCGCGAACGGGCCTCCAGAACTCAAAAAGTACCATGCCCCGCGCGAGCTCGCCGGGCAGGCGGCACGCAGTCGAGCGCCCGCGCACCTGCACGCACGATCACGTTCGTCCTTGACGCACTCCGCCGATCAGCGCGGCGAGACGAGCGGCTCGGGGGCGGCGAGGCGGCGCAGGCGGGAGGGGGGCCAGAGGACCCAGGTGGGGCGGCCGAGGAGGCGCGAGAGGGGCACGGGCCCGAAGTCGCGCGAGTCGAGGCTCTCGGCGGAGTTGTCGCCCAGAACGAAGACTTGATCGGGGCCGAGTTGCAGGGGGGCGTGGACGGCGCGCTCGCCGAGGGCATCGACCCCACGACGTCAGCTCTCAACCGAGGGCCGTTCGACTACGGGAGCTCCGCTCCCGTAGTCGAACGCGCTTCAAGGTCGAAGCGCGACCGGGAGCAAACCAGCGGCTCGTGCGAGGCACGAAGGGATGGGAGTAGCTGGGGTCGGCCGGCAACCGTCGCCTGAGTACACTGAGCGTAGGGATTGATGCAGTTCCAGCCGTGCTGGGGTCGGCCGGCAACCGTCGCCTGAGTACACTGCGCGACCTACTCGGGTGACATCCGCGCCTGCTGGGGTCGGCCGGCAACCGTCGCCTGAGTACACTGGGTGTGCGTCGGGTGTTCCTGGCCATGTGCTGGGGTCGGCCGGCAACCGTCGCCTGAGTACACTCCGATGGCGGGCCGGTGGCTGTCTGGGCGAGCTGGGGTCGGCCGGCGACCGTCGCCGGAGTACACTATCGGGTGGTGGCGGTGCAGGCTGTGCGCTGCTGGGGTCGGCCGGCAACCGTCGCCTGAGTACACTTCAGGGCGTCGGGTTCTGGCTGATGCGATGCTGGGGTCGGCCGGCAACCGTCGCCTGAGTACACTCGTGAGCAGGGCCACGGCCACCACGGCCGCGCTGGGGTCGGCCGGCAACC
>CAYMYN010000004.1:233287-326864 GCA_964394665.1 uncultured Planctomycetaceae bacterium | reverse complement strand
ATCGGCGCCCCCGCCGCAACCCGCGGCGGCGCGCGCCGCGCCGCTCCCGCCGCCGGCCTCGGTCGACACGCCCCGCGTGCGGGCCGCGGCCTGCGCCGACCTCGCGGCCCTGCGCTCGGGGGTCGAGGCGTGCACGGCCTGCGAGCTCGCCCGCACGCGCACGCGCACGGTCTTCGGCAGTGGCGAACCCCGCGCACGGGTGATGTTCGTCGGCGAAGCGCCGGGGGCCGAGGAGGACGCCAGCGGCCTGCCCTTCGTCGGACGCGCCGGGGCCCTGCTGACCGACATCATCACCAAGGGCATGGGCCTGGCGCGCGAGGAGGTGTTCATCGCCAACGTGCTCAAGTGCCGTCCGCCGGGGAACCGCGACCCCTTGCCCCACGAGAAGGAGCTGTGCACGGGCTGGTTGGAGCGCCAGATCGAGCTCGTCGACCCGCGCGTGCTGATCCCCCTGGGCGCCCACGCCGCGGGCCATCTGCTGGGGACCCAGGCTCCGATCTCGCGCCTGCGGGGCCAGGTGCACGAGCGCGGGGGCCGCAAGATCGTGCCGACCTACCACCCCGCGTACCTGCTGCGCAGCCCCGAGGCCAAGCCCGACTGCTGGAAGGACATCCAGCTCGCGATGGCCGAGCTGGGCCTGCCCGTGCCCGGGGGCGGTAACCGGCCGGGATCTTCCGGGTAGCCGTCGCGGCGCCGCGGAGTCCGCCGCGGGGCCCGCTCCGAGTGGCCGCCGACGCGGCCCCCCGCTCCGGGCCGGTTGACCCTCCCTTTGCACCCCGCTATCCTCCCGCCGCTCTTCTTTGGAATGTCGTTCCGCCCGCGCCCCGGTGCGCGCGTGCCCTCCCCGCGCGGGCCGCACGCGACGACCGGATCGCCACGGACCCCTGGGAAGCCCACCGGGACGGCGCCGCGCGCGCCGTTCGCGACGGACCGCGCGCGCCGCGGTCCCCGACCCCGCGCCGCGGGGATCGGTGGACGAACCGGACCGACCGCCGCGCGCGGATCGGTGGGTCCAGCGCGATTCGGACCGGGATCACGCGCCGCGGAAGCCATCCCCTCGGACTCCCCAGCCCGAGACCGATCCCCAGCCCGAGGAAGTCGAGCACCCGAGTTTCGATCCACCCGAGCCCCAGCCAGCCGCCTGCCGCTCCCTTGGCGGACGGCATCGGCGAGCGCGCGCGGCCCCACCGCCCGTCGCGACCCGACCCGCCTTCTCCTTCCCCGGGGCGCCCCCGCAGTCCCACCGGCGCCCGCGAAGTTCCTTCCAGGTCCCCATCCCCGCAGCCGCGTGGGGCGTGCCCCGCATGCCCGCAGCGAAGGCGCTCCCGAGCGCGGCCGCGACACCCATCCCGACCCGCCAGGGCCTCCCTTCCACCCAAGGGAACGAGCGAAACGACCCATGCGCCTGCGCTTCATCCTGCCCCTTCTCATCGTGGCCTCCGGGGCCTGCCGCTCGACGGAACCGCAACCGGAGCCCAGCGGGGGCCAGGAGGGCTCCGCCGCGGAGGACTCGGGCCCGTTCGCGGACGTGACCGCGGAGGAATCCAGCTCGGCCCGCCAGGAAGGCGGCGCGTTCGCCCAGGACCAGGGGCTCGTGCAACGCCGCCAACAGCAGCGCCAGGTGCTCGTGGGCGAGTACCTGGCCCAGGGCGAGCGCGCGCTCGACCGGGCCGATCTGCAGGAGGCGCTGGTGGCCTACTCCAACGCGCTCCAGCTCGACCCGGGCAACCAGACGGCGCGCGAGAAGCTGCAGCGCATCGAGTCGATGATGGGCGATCGCTACGCCCTCGCCGCCGACCTGCTCGCCGACGGCACCGAGCGCGAGATCGTGCGCCGCAGCCAGGCGCGCATGTCCGCCGAACGCGCCGCGCGCCAGGGCGACGTGGCCCTGATGCAGGGCGACTACACGCGCGCCATCGAGCAGTACCGCGAGGCGCAACTGATCCTCTCCTACCACCCGCTGATCGCCGACCAGTCGCTCGACGAGCGCATCGTGCGCGGCAAGCTCGAGGAGGCCGCCGCCCTCGCCGAGCAGGGTCGCCGCGAAGCCGAGCAACGGGTCGCCGAGCAGGCGCGCCAGGCGTCCGAGGCCCGCGAGCGCCAGGAGCGCGAGAAGCGCGAGCTGAAGCTCGCCACCCTCTACGAGGAGGCCAACTCGGCCTTCGTGGCCGAGCGCTACCAGCGCGCCGAGCAGCTCTGCGACCAGATCCTGCTCCACGATCCGGGCAACGCGGTGGCCCTCGACCTGCGCGGCATCGCCCGCGAGGCGCGCCACCAGCGCACCCAGCGCGACAACCGGCGCAACTACCGCGAGCAGTGGCTGCGCACCTTCGAGGACCTCTCCACGATGGACGTCCCGCAGGTCGAGCCGCTGGTCTTCGACGACCTCGAGCGCTGGCGCGAGACCCTCGGCCGCCTGCCCATCGAGCAGGTGACCGCGGTGGACGCCTTCGTCGACGCCGAGCGCCAGGACGTGCTCGACCGCCTCGACCAGGCCCGCCTGCGCCGGGTCTCCTTCGCCGGCGAGGACGGCGAGGGCACCCCGTTGGTCGACGTCGCCGCCTTCCTGCAGAGCGTGACCGGGATCAACTTCCTCGTCAGCCAAGCCGTGCGCGAGCTCGACGAGGAGGACACCACGGTCCACTTCGAGCTGCCCGAGCGCAGCGTGCGCAAGATCCTGGACCTGATCGCCGAGACCTCGGCCGAGGTGCGCTGGAAGGTCGAGGACGGGGTGGTGAAGTTCATCGCCCGCGAGGAGCTGCGCGGCGGACAGATCTACAAGCAGTACGAGGTGCGCGACCTCATCCGCCCGATCCCGGACTTCCCGGCCCGCGAGATCAACGTCGAGCCCTCCGGCGGACTGTTCCTGGCCGACGAGGACCTGGTCGAGCGCGAGGTCAACGTCGTCTCCGGCGACGTGCTCGAGGAGCTGATCCGCAACAACATCGACCCCGAGTCGTGGGACGCGGACCCGGCCAACAGCCTGCGCGTGACCGATGCCGGCGTGATGGTCGTCAACCAGACGCCCGAGGTGCACGCCCAGATCATCCGCCTGCTCAACGACCTGCGCCAGGCGACCGGCATCATGGTCGACATCGAGGCGCGCTTCCTGTCGGTGCAGGACAACTTCCTCGAGGACATCGGCGTCGACTTCCGCGGCCTCGGCCAGCCCGGCCCGGGCACGAACGAGTTCTTCAACGACTTCGGCGACGCCACCACCCAGGGTGAGCTGGGCCAGGAGATCGGCACCGGAACCGACTCGGGCGCCTTCCTCGACGAGGGCGGCAATGGCGACCTGCGCACGCGCGTCCAGAACCTCTACGACGAGATGCTGGGCGACCCCAACACGATCCAGCGCACGGGCGGCCTGAGCTTCCAGTGGACCTACCTCGGCGACCTGCAGCTCCAACTGATCCTGCGCGCCGTGCAGAAGTCGGAGCGCATCGAGATCGTCTCCGCCCCGCGGGTGCTCGTTTCGAACACCGGCCGCGCCAACCTGTCGGTGCTGAACCAGGTCACCTACGTGAAGGACTTCGACGTCGAGATCGCCCAGGCGGCCTCGATCGCCGACCCGATCGTGGACGTGATCCAGGACGGCGTGATCCTCGACGTGCGCCCCGTGGTGTCGGCCGACCGGCGCTTCATCACCCTCGAGCTGCGCCCCACCATCGCCACCCTGAAGCGCCCGATCCGCGAGGCCATCACCACCCTCGGCTCGCAGAACGCGGTCACGATCCAGCTCCCCGAGCTCGACGTGCAGAAGGTGCGCACCTCGATCCCGATGCCGGACGGCTCGACGGTCATGTTGGGCGGTCTCAAGATCTCCGAGAAGCGCGACCTGCGCTCGGGGACGCCCTTCCTCAACAAGATCCCCGTCGTCTCGATGCTGTTCGAGCGCAAGGGGACCTACAACTCCAACCGCAAGCTCAACATCCTGCTGCGCGCGAGCATCGTGATCCCGCGCGAGCTCGAGCCGACGGAAGCCCAACTGGGCTTCTGAGCGCCGCCCTCGCCCCCCGCGCCGGACCGCGGCGCGCGGGGGGCGCGGGGTCGCTCGCCGCGCGCGAAGTGCACGCGGCGAGCGCTCGGCAAGCACAGGGCCGGGGCGATCCCGGCCCGGCTCGCCCCTGGGCGCGGCGCGCCGCGCTCCCATCTCCCGGGGACACGCGCGTTGCCACCGGGGTCGGGGCAGGTAAGGGCCCTCTGCGCCTCGCATCGAGCGCGGCGGCCCGGCCCGCCGCGCTCTCTCCTCACCTCACCCCAGGCACACCACGGCCCCTCCTCCCCAGCCGATCGCCGGACCCCGACCCCGGGCCACGCGGCGACCCCAGTCCGGTCCTGATCCGGGGCTCCCCTCCCCAAGCTCCCGACCCGCCCGCGACCTCCAGTCATGACACGACGCAGCGCGATCCGCCCGTTCCTGGGCGCCCTGGCCTTCGGCGCCCTCGGCTGCGCCTCCTTTGCCCAGAAGAGCGACACGGCGATCCAGGCCGACCTCGACTTCGCCAAGGGCCTGGCCGAGGAGTGGCAGTTCGTCAACCTGGCCGAGGAGGTCCTGCGCGGGATCGAGAGCGGCGGCGTCTCGGCGCGCCGCGCGGAGGAGCTGGCCCTCGTCAAGTGCGACATCTTCCGCAGCGCCGCCCTGACCGAGCGCAATCGCCTGCGGCGCAACGAGCTCTTCGACCGCGCCCTCAAGGCCTACATCGACTTCGTCGACCGCTACCGCACCAGCGAGCGCCGCTGGGAGGCCGAGATCGGCCTGGTGCGCACGGCCTCGCTCTTCGCGCGCTCGATCGAGATCAGCCTGGACGAGGTCCTGGGCGAGGAAGCCCTCAAGCTGCAGGAGCAGCGCCTGGCCGTGCTCAACGACGCGGTCTCGCGCACCCAGGACCTGGTCGAGTCCCTGCGCGCCACGCCCAATCGCACCGAGTCCCAGACGCGCGAGCTCGCGGACCTGATGCTGACCCGCGCGCGCATGCTGTACGACATCGCGCGCAGCCAGGAGGACGGGACCTTCAACTTCGAGCAGGCCTTCCGCACCGCCGAGGCGTTGGTCTACATCGTCGGCGAGGGCACGCCCGCCGCCCTGCGGGCCTTCGACCTGATCGGCCGCATCAAGGCCGCCCAGCAGGACTGGGACGAGGCCGTCGGGTACTTCCAGGCGGTGGTCGAGACCGCCATCCCCCCCGATCTCGCCGAGTGGCAGCAGCTCGTGCGCGAGCAGGCCCTCGACAAGGGCGCCAAGGAACAGCGCTGGTTGTTCCTCGAGCTCTCCGCCGGCGAGCTCGCCGCGGCGCACGCCAGCCACGGCGACCTCACCGCAGCGACCCGCGTCGCCCTGCACTACTACAACACCCAGCGCCGCGAGGGCTTCTCGTTCAGTCCCAGCCTGGGCTACCCCACCCTGCTCAAGATCGCGCGAGTCCTGCTCGAGAGCGGCGGCTGGATCGGCGGCAACATCGCCACCGGCGACGCCAAGTGGTACGAGTCCGAGGAGGCCGCGCGGGCCGACCACGCGCGCCGCAACGTGCTCTCCACGGCCGAGCTCGCCCTGCGCATCGCCACCCAGGTCAAGGACGAGAACCAGGGCAACATCCTGCAGCTCCTCTCGCAGAAGCTGATCTCGGAGATCTCGAACCTGCCCGGCATCACGGTCGAGCCCGACATGTTGCTGCAGGCCGCCCAGGGCGAATACCACGGGGGCAACTTCGCCGGTTCGATCGAGGCCCTGCAACGCCTGCTGGCCATCGTCGCCACCAAGGACGACGCCACGCGCCTGCGCCTGGGCGGCGAGATCTGCTGGTGGATGGGCCGCAACTTCCAGCGCATGGACCGCATGCTCGAGGCGGCCATGTGCTTCCGCGAGGGCGTCACCGCCTGGCAGGGCGACCCCAACTTCGACGCCCAGAACGCGCAGAACTTCTACCGCGCGATCGAGCAGGTGCGCGCCGCGGACCGCGAGGCCCCGGCCTACGCGGCCCTGTTCCGCGAGGCCGAGAACCTCTCGACGCGCTTCGCCACGGGCAACAAGGACGACATCCTCTACGCCCAGGCCGAACGCGAGCGCACGGCGGGCCGCTTCGACGCCGCGATCGAGAAGTACAAGGAGATCGAGGCCGGCGCCGACGTCTACGAGCGCGCCCTGGTCGGCATCGCCGAGTGCACCTACCGCAAGGGGAACGTCGACGAGGCCGCGCGCCTGTTCGACGAGTACGTCGAGCGCTACGTGACCGACCCGCGCCGCTCGGTGGCCGACAGCCCGGTGCGCCAGCGCAACCGCGCCGAGGCCATGGCCAAGGCCGAGTTCTACCGGCCCTTCATCGCCGCCGAGCGCGCGCGTGCGACGCCCACCGACCTGGATGGCTGGCGCCGCGTGGTCGAGCTCGCCCGGAGCTACCACGAGCGCTACCCGGCCCAGACCGTGCTCGCCCCCTGGTGCCTCGACCTGACCTTCGAGGGCCAGCTCGCCCTGCGCCAGCTCGAGGAGATGCGCGAGACCTACGGGAAGCTCGCCAGCGATTACCCCGACAGCCCGCGCACGGCCCGCAACGCGGTGCGTTTCTACGGCTTCCTGGCCGAGCAGAAGCAGGCGGCGGAGGCCGCGCAAGACGTCGAGCGCGCGCGCGCGCTGGAGCTCGAGATGGCGACCCTGCTCGAGACCGGCAACCGCCTGGCCTCGAGCCCGACCTACGCCAACCTGCGCTCGGAGTCGACGCACTGGATGGCCCTGGGCCGCTTCGACAAGGCCGAGCCGCTGCTGCGGCGCATCGTGCAGACCTTCGAGCAGAGCGGCAGCGACGCCGAGCGCGAGGGCATCCGCCGCTACGTGCGCCCCGACCTGGGCCTGACCCTGCTCTCCATGGGGCGCGCGGGGGAAGCGCGCCAGGTGCTCGAACCCCTGGCCACCGACGAGAAGAACGCCCCCAGCCGCGACACGGTCATCGGCTACTGCCGCTCCCTGGTCGGCTGGATCGAGTTCGACGGCGAGCGGCCGCGGCGCGTGCCCGGCGCGGCCGAGACCGCGGCCGAGCTCCAGGCGGCGATCAATCTGTACGCCAAGCTCGACAAGCTGGCCGACTCGTGGGGCTGCGAGTGGTACGCCTACAAGTTCCAGATCGCCCTCGCCTACCACGTCTGGGCCACGGCCGACGGGGGCCCCAAGGACGCGGCCCAACTCGATCCCCTGCGCCGCCAACTGGGCCAGATCACGCTCGAGACCGGGCCCACCTTCGACGACGTGGGCAAGAAGTGCGACGCCGCCGGCGCCCGCGCGGCCCAGGCGATCCACGGGCCCGGCGACCTGCGGGCCAAGTTCCGCTGGCTCCAGGATCGGGCCCAGTGACGCGCCCCTCGCCGACCCCGCACCGCGGGCGCGCTCGGAGCGCCCCTGATCCCGGGCCTCGCCAGGCTCCCTGCCCCCCGGCTAGAATGTCCGCCCTTTCGATCTCCGCCCGCACCGCACCGCGCATGAGTCCCTGCCCCACTGACCTCCCCACGCCCCGCGCGGGCGCCCGGGGGATGCTTCGGACGAAGGCCCTCGCGCTCGTGCCCCTGGGGCTGGCGTTGCTCGCGGGGAGCGCCCGCGGGCAGGGCAGCGACCAACTCTGGTTCGCCGACCGCGACGGCGCGATCCGTCAGGTCACGGGCACGATCACGGAGAACTCGCTCACCAGCGTGAAGATGGTGCGCAGCGGGAACCGCGAGACCACCTACGACGCCGAGCGCGTGCGGCGCGTCGAGTGGGGCCAGGTCTCGAACGACTACCGCGAGGCCCGCGAGGCCCGCAACCGCGGCGACCACCTGAACGCCGCCCGACGTTTCCGCGAAGCGGCCGACGGCGAGGACCGTCCGGTGGTGAAGGCCAGCGCGCGCCTGGGCGCGGCCCAGGCCCTGGTCCAACTCGGCGCGCAGGAGCCCGCGCGCCTGTCCGAGGCCCTGTCCGAGGTCGGGCGTTTCCTGAGCGACTTCCCGACCGACCGCGAGGTCCCCCGCGCCCGGTTCTTGCAGGCCCAGGTGCACTGGCTCGAGGGCCGCGCGACCGAGGCCGCCGACGGGTTCCGGCGCCTGTTCGAGGACGGCGCGGGCCCGAGCCCGACCAAGGGCTACGAACGTCAGCTCGCCCTCGATGCCGGCCTGGCCGCGGGCCGCGCCTTCCTCGACGCCGGCGACCACCTGCGGGCGCGCGAGCTCTTCGGCGCCCTCGAGAGCGCCGCGAACAGCTTCGCCGGCGAGCACGCCGAAGGTTCCCCCGAGCGCGCCGCGGCCGAACGGGTCGCCACCGAAGGGCGCCTGGGCGAGGGCTTCGCCTTGCTCGTGGCCGGACAAGCCAATCAGGCCGTGCCCTTCTTCGAGGCCCGCCGTGGCCAGGGTGGCAGCACCGCGCGCCACGGCTGCGACCTGGGCCTGGGCGAAGCGTTCCTGGCCCAGGGCAAGCTGCGCGAGGCGCAGGTCAAGTTCGCCTCCGTCGCGGCCCTCGACTACAGCGATCGCTGGCGCGCGGCGCGCGCCCGCCTGCGCCTGGCCGAGACCAGTCAACGCCTGGGCGACTCGAGCAGCGCGGCCCTCGCCCGCAAGCTCCTGACCGAGATCGTCGAGCGCTTCGGCGACACCCCCGCCGTGCTCCAGGCCCGCACCCTGCTCGCGGGCTGAGCCCCGCGGCCCCCCATCGCATCCCAAACGTCCCATCCCCAGCCCACCAGCCGCGAGGGGCCTTCGTCCCCGAAGTCCCGACCGGCCTGGGTCCCCATCCTCTCCCCGAGAAGCCCCCAAGGAGCTCGTCGGACATGAACCTCCGCCAGGCCCAGACCCAGAGCCTCCGTCTCGTCGCGCGCGGGGCCTTTGCCTTCGCCGCCCTGTCCCTCGCTGTCGGTCCCCTCTTCGCCCAGACCACGGTCACCAAGAAGTCGACCTTCGACGTGTTCAAGGACGCCGGCATCATCGGCATCCTGATCATCGTCCTGTCGATCATCGCGCTGGCCGTGATCATCGAGAACATCGTCTCCCTCAAGCGCGACAAGCTCGCCCCGCCGGAGCTCATCGACGAGGTCCAGGCCCTGTTCGACGAGGGCCAGTTCCAAGAAGCCATGGAGCTGTGCGAGAACGAGCCCACCTTCTTCACGCGCGTCGCCGGCGCCGGCGTGTCCAAGATCGGCCACTCCTACGAGGTGATCGCGCAGTCGATCGCCGAGATGGGCGACGAGGAGTCGATCCGCCTGCACCAGAAGATCGGCTGGCTGGCCCTGATCGCCAACGTGGCGCCCATGATGGGCCTGCTCGGCACCGTCATGGGCATGGTGAAGGCCTTCAACGTGATCGCGACCTCCGGCGGCCAGGCCAACCCGGCCGAGCTGGCGGCCGGTATCTCGGAGGCGCTCCTCACCACGATGTTCGGGCTGATCGTGGCCATCCCGACCACCGCCGCCTTCGCCTTCCTGCGCAACAAGCTCGTGCGCTCGATCATCGAGGTCGGCGCCATCGTGGAAGACCTCTTCGAGCGCTTCCGCGGCACGAACCCCGCCTGATGGGCACCCGGCCGGGCTCGGCACACCGCCGGGCCCGGCTTCGGATCGCTCCCCGAGAGGCCGAGAGACAATCGAGCGGACCCGGAGCGGACCCAGAGCAGACCATCCGGACGGCCTCTCGGACCGCTCTTTGGACGGCCGGCAAGCCGGCCGTACCGAGAGTGCTCGAGTTCCTCTCACACTCTGAGGGGCGAAGGGATCGCGCGCGATTCCTCGCAACCTCGACCGCGGCGGGTCCTAGGTACGGTCGGCCGCGGGGCTTCCCGACCTGGCCCGCAGCCCCCCCAGCCCCCCGGCTCCCCCTCCGAGCGCGCCCCGTTCGCTACCAGGACGCACCGCGATGAACCTGCAGACGCACGACGCCGAGACCGACATGGAGATGAACATGACGCCGATGATCGACGTCGTGTTCTTGCTCATCATCTTCTTCATGGTCATCACGGACCTGACCCAGCAGGACCTCGAGGACCTGCAGCTCCCGGTCGCGCAGAACGCCGATCCGGACAAGCCCGACAAGGACGAGTTCCGGCCGATCATCAACGTGACCTCGGACGGCTCGATCTGGGTGCGCCGCGAGAAGCTCTACGACCCCGAGAACCCGGACAACTACGCGAAGATCCGCCTGTTCCTCAGCCAGGCTACCCAGCGCATGAAGAAGAAGGACGGCCTGCCGGACGAGCCCCTGCTCATCCGCTGCGACAAGGTCGCCGACTTCAAGCACGTCCAGAAGGTCATGGAGCAGTGCGGCTACCGCGACATCCTGCTCTGGAAGGTGCAGCTCGCGGCCGCCGAGCCCCAACGCTGACGATCCTCGATAGGCCCGACCCGAACCACCCGACCCGAGCGCCCCTCACCCGGGCGATCCACCAGGAGCCGCTCATGGCCAGCAAGAATCTCAAGCGCCTCGCGAACGAGGAGTCGAAGCTCGAGATGACGCCGATGATCGACGTCACCTTCCTGCTGCTGATCTTCTTCATGTGCACCCTCAAGTTCAAGACGCTCGAGGGCAAGCTCGCCGCCTACCTACCCAAGGACGTCGGCGTGAACACGTCCGAGGCCGAGCCCCTGGAGAAGGTCGCCATCGAGTTGCGCGTGCGGGCCGAGGGCACCAAGCTCAACTCCGCGGGCACCGGGCCCTGGGACGGCAAACCGAGCAGCCGCTTCAGCTACGGGCCCGATCGCCTGATCGAGTACAAGGTCGGCACGCGCACCACCAACAGCCTCAAGGAGCTCGAGGCACGCCTGCGCGAGATCTTCCAGGCCCAGCCCGAGCGGCCCGCGACCATCGACCCGCGCCAAGGCGCGAACTACGAGGACGTGGTCGGCGCGCTCGACGCCGCGCTCAACGCCGGCTTCACCTCGATCACGTTCGTCGGCGCGCGCTGACCCTTGTCTTCCCGGCCGGCGGAGTCGATGGCTCGGGCGACCCGCCGCGCCCGCACGGGGTCCTTCCACGGGCCGCCCGCGCCTACCGCGCGGGCGGCCCGTCCGCTTGGAGCGTCCCGCTCGAGCCCGCGGCGCGCGGCGCCCCGAGCGACCTCGACCGAGGCCGGCTCCGACCGCCCACGGCGCCCCCGTCCCCCCATTTCGCTTTTGACCCGGGGTCCCGAGCGCTGGTATCTTCCCCGCCCTCCCAGCACCCGCGGAGCCGCGCGCCGGCCCCGCACGGAGCCGTGCCCCCGCGTGGATCGCGCTGCTCCTCACGCTCGATCCCAAACCATCCCGTAGCCGTACGGTCGCGTGCGGGTACACGGGCGGCCGCCCCGCTCCCTCCCCTGGAGTGTTCCCGACGACCGCCATCTCGCGAACAGCACCGAGAGGCGTCGCGCGTCTCGCGGACAGCACCGAGGCGCGCCGCGCGTCTCGCGAACAGCATCGAGACGCGCCGCGCGTCCCTCGAACAGCACCGAGAAGAGATTCCTTCAAGCATGAGGCACTACGGTTCACTCCTGTCCCTCCCGCTGCTCCTCGTCGCCTGCTCCTCGCCCCCCCAGCGGGCGTCGTGGGAGCCGGAGGCTGCGGCCCCTAGCGTCGCCGAGCCGGGCAGCCCCGAGGTCGGCGTCGTCCCCGCCAGCGCCTCCGTGCAGGACGACGCGGCGCGCGTGCTGGAGCAGGATCGACAGCTCCTCGAGCTGCGCCGCAATCGCACGGCGTTCCTGGTCGAGCGGCACCTCGAGAACGCGCGCGTCCTGCGGGACCGCCTGCGCTTCGAGGATGCCCGTGACCAGTTGCTCGAGGCCCTGCGCCTCGACGGCGACAACCTCGAGGCCAAGCGCATGCTCTCCGAGGTGCGCACCCTGCTCGGCGAGCCCGGTGGCCAGGTCCAGACGGTGACCGAGGACATGGGCGAGCGCCTGCGCATCCGCACCGAGCAGATGCGGGCCGAGGCGCGCGAGTCCCTGCGCAAGGGCCAGGACGCCCTGGCCCGCGGCGACCACGCCGCGGCCATCGCCGAGTTCACCATCGCCCAGAACCACATCCGCTGGGCGCCCTTCTCGATCGACTGGCAGGGCCTCGACGCCCAGGCCGAGACGCTGCTGACCCGCGCCCGCGAGGACCGCCGCGCCGCCGAGGAGCAGTCCCTGGTCTCGTCCCAGCGCGAGGCCTACGAGCGGCTCCAGCGCGAGCGCCAGGCCGAGGTGCAACGCGAGCAGGCCGTGGTCGACAACATGCTCGCCCAGGGCTACGACGCCTTCCGCGCCGGCCGCTACGACCGGGCCATGGAGTACGCCGAGCGGGCCCTGGCCCGCGACCCGCGCAACGAGCGCGCCCAGGACCTGCGCGAGTCCTCCTTCCGGGCCGGCCGCGAGAGCGCCAAGAGCCGCTACGTCGAGACCAAGCGCGAGCAGTTCCTGCGCTGGCGCGAGGAGATGGACGCCCTGCGGGTGCCCTACACCGAGACGGTGACGCTCACCAGCCCCGAGGAGTGGGCGGCCCTCACCGAGCGTCGTGCCCACTTCGGCACCAAGCGCGCGCCGCGCGACGCGGACGACGCCGCCGACGAGGAGCTGCGCCGCCAGATCCGCTCGACCCGCATGGTGCTGCCGCGCCTCAGCGCGGTGGAGTTCCTGCGCGAGGCCGTCGACCCGATCCGCCTCTACACGGGCCTGCCGATCGTCGTCGATCCGGCGGCCGAGGCGGCCATGATGGACGAGGGCGCGGCCATCGACCTGCAGCTCGAGGCCGCCCTGACCGTCGAGCAGCTCCTCAATCTGATCACCGGCCAGGCTGGTGAGGGCGTCACCTGGGTCATCCGGCACGACGCCGTCCTGATCACGACGCTCGACAAGGCCCGCGGCCGCCCGGTGGTGATGCACCACGACGTCGCGGACCTGGTCTTCGACCTGACCGACTTCACCGGCCCGCGCATCGACCGCATCCGCCTGCTCGACGAGCTCGAGGACGACGACGGCGGCGGCCCCTTCGGCTCGGTGGGCGAGAAGACCCGCATCCTGGAGGCCGACGAGCTCAGCACCCTGATCCAGGAGAACATCGCCCAGGGCACCTGGGACGACTACGGCACCATCGAAGCCTTCGAGGGCAACCTGATCGTCGTCCACGAGGCCGCGGTCCAGGAGCAGGTGCGCGAGTTCCTCGAGGGCCTGCGCCGCTTCAGCTCCTCGATGGTGAAGATCGAGTCGAAGTTCCTGTCGGTGGCCGAGAACTGGATCCAGGAGATCGGCGTCGACCTCCGGGGTCTGGACCAGAACCCGCTGACGGACGTCACCAACGGCCTCGAGAACATGGCCTCCCTGGGCCTGGACAACGGCGGCACCGGTGCCGATGGACCGAACGCGGCCGGCGCCCCGAGCTCGGGCTTCTTCTTCGACGAGGGCGGGCGCGGCGATTTCCGGGGCCGCTCGGAGAACTTCTTCAACCGCCCCCTGGGCAGCGCTCTCTCCACCATCGGCGGCATGACCGCCCAGTGGACGCTGCTGGACGACCTGCAGCTCTCGATGATCCTGCGCGCGGTCGAGAAGTCGACCAAGAGCCAGATCATCAACAACCAGGTGCTCTCGGTGCTGAACACCCAGCGCGCCTACGTCTCGGTGATCAACCAGCGGGCCTACATCCAGGACTTCGACGTCGAGGTGGCCCAGTTCCAGGCCGTCGCCGACCCGCAGGTGAACGTGCTGCACGAGGGCGTGACCCTCGACGTGCGTCCGATCATCCACCACGACCGGCGCTACATCCGCCTCGAGATCCAGCCCACGGTCGCCAAGGTCGTCGCCCTGCGGAACTTCTCCTCGACCCTGGGCGGCAACACCTCGCCGGTCGAGTTCCAGCTCCCCGAGGTCAAGGTCGAGAGCGTCTTCACGACGGCCGACATCCCCGACGGCGGCACGGTCATGCTGGGCGGCCTGTCCACCATCCGCAACGTGGAGCGTCGGGCCGAGGTGCCGTGGTTCGGCCGCATCCCCGTGGTGGGCTTCTTCTTCAAGCGCGAGGGCTACAACGACGAGAACCAGTCCCTGATGATCCTCATCCGGGCCCGGATCACCGACGTGCGCGAGGAGGCTCGCAAGCTCGAGGCGCGGTACTAGGCGGTGAGTTCGCGGGTCGCCCCGGTCGCGACCCACCTGGCCGGCCCGGAGCCCCGACGCGGGGCTCCGGGCCGGTTCGTTCCTGCTCCACGATCCGACCTGCGCGCGCGGTCCGACGCCAGCCGCCCCCACTTCCCGCGGGAGGACTCGGGCTGCGAACGGAGCGCGGTGCACGGAGTTCCGCGGGTCCCAGAGAGCGTATGCTGCGCGCTTCGCGGCCCGGGGGCCGCCGGAGGTTCCGAGTCTTGCTGCGGGCGATCCTGTTCGACATCGACGACACGCTCTTCCCCACCAGCGAGTTCGCCCGCCGCGCGCGGACGAACGCGGTGCGGGCCATGATCGCCGCCGGGCTGCGGCTCTCGGAGGAGGAGGTCCAGCGCGAGCTCTCCGAGGTCATCGCCGAGTTCTCGTCGAACTACGACTACCACTACGACAAGCTGCTCCAGCGCCTGCGCCCCGAGGCCCTCGCCCACCGCAACCAGGCCTTGGTCGTGGCGGCCGGCGTGGCCGCCTACCACGACACGAAGTTCCGCGAGATCGCCCCCTATCCCGACGTGAAGCCCTTGCTCGCCGACCTGCGCGAGGCCGGCGTGCGCCTGGGGATCGTGACCCACGGCTGGACCGTGAAGCAGGCCGAGAAGCTGGTCCGGCTGGGCCTGGTCGAATTCCTCGACCCCAACGCGATCTTCATCTCCGATCAGATCGGGATCGCCAAGCCCAATCCCAAGCTCTACCGCTACGCCCTACGCGACCTCGGTCTCGAGCCCCACGAAGTCCTCTACGTCGGCGATAGCCCGTCCCACGACATCGAGCCGCCGCGCTCGATCGGCATGCGCGCAGCCTGGGTCAGCCGCGGTGCGCGCAAGACCCTGACCGAAGCCGGCGTCGAGGCGGACCACGAGGTGCGCGACTTCGGCGAGTTGCGCGGCGTCCTGCGCGAAGCCTACGCACTTCCCCTCCCGCCCGCGGCCCCCTGACGCGGGCCGAGCGGGCCGCGCGGCGGCACGCGAGCTCCCCCCCTGCCGGGAACGTCAGGCGCCAGCGCCGCCCGCGGGCTCGAGCAGGTGGCAGGCCGCCGTGTGGGTCGGGCTCAGGCGGACCTCGGCGGGATACACCTCGCGGCAGCGGGGCTCGGCCACCGGGCAGCGGGTGTGGAAGTGGCAGCCCGCGGGCGGTCGGATCGGGCTCGGCACGTCGCCCACCAGGATCTGGCGCCGCTCGCGGCGGCGCGGGACCGGGTGCGGCACCGCGGAGAGCAGCGCCTGGGTGTAGGGATGGGCGGCCTGCGCGAAGACCTCCTCGGTCGTGCCGGTCTCGACGATCCGACCGAGGTACATCACCGCGATGCGATCGGAGAGGTAGCGCACCACCGACAGGTCGTGGGCGATGAACAGGTAGGAGAGCTGGAACTCCTCCTGCAGGTCGCGCAGCAGGTTCAGGATCTGGGCCTGGATCGACACGTCCAGGGCGCTCACGGCCTCGTCGCAGACGATGAACTTGGGGTTCAGCGCCAGGGCGCGCGCGATGCCGATGCGCTGGCGCTGGCCGCCCGAGAACTCGTGCGGGAAGCGGTTGCGGCCCTCGGCGCGCACGCCGACCTTCTCGAGCAAGGAGGCCACCCGTTCGTCGAGCTCCTCGCGCCCCTTCGCCAGGCGGTGCACCTTGAGCGCCTCGCCGATGATGTTGCCCACCGTCATGCGGGGGTTCAGGCTCGAGTAGGGATCCTGGAAGATGATCTGCAGGTCGCGCCGCCAGTGGCGCATGGCACGCCGAGGTTGCTCGAAGAGCTCGACGGGCGCCCGGTCGGGCTCGGGCCAGTACCGCGCGCGGCCGGCCGAGGGCTCGATCAGGCGCAGCAGCGCGCGCCCGGCCGTGGTCTTGCCGCAGCCCGACTCGCCCACCAGGCTGACCGTCTCCATGCGGCCCACGCGGAAGGAGACCCCGTCGACGGCCCGCACGTCCCCGACGTGGCGCGAGAGGACGCCCTTGTGGATCGGGAAGAACTTGCGCAACCCCCCGACCTCGATCAGGGGTTGCTCGCCGCGCGCGGCGCCGCGGTGGGTGGCGTTCACAGGTGGCTCGCCTCCTCGAGGTAGTGGCAGGCGACCTGGTGGTCGGGGTCGTCGGGAACGGCGACGAGCGGCGGCTCCTCGCGCGCGCAACGCTCGGTCGCGATCGGGCAACGGGTGCGGAAGCGACAGCCGCTGGGGAACCGGAAGGCGCTGGGCACGATGCCGGGGATCGTGGGCAGCCGGCCAGCGCGGTCCCCGGCCAGATCGGGCAAGGACCGGAACAGGCCGATGGTGTAGGGATGGCGGGGCGCGTTGAAGAGGCGCTCCACGGAGGCGTACTCGACCACCTTGCCGGCGTACATCACGGCCACGTGGTGCGCCGTCTCCGCGACCACCCCCAGGTCGTGGGTGATGAGCATCAGGCTCATCCCCTCCTCCTCCTGGAGCTGGTTCATCAAGTCGAGCACCTGCGCCTGGATCGTGACGTCGAGGGCGGTCGTCGGTTCGTCCGCCACGAGCAGCTTGGGGTCGCAGGACATCGCCATGGCGATCATCACGCGCTGGCGCATGCCGCCCGAGAGCTGGTGCGGGTACTCGTCGACGCGCTGCGCGGGGCTCGGGATGCCGACCTTGGCGAGCATCTCGATCGCCCGCTCGCGGGCCTCGGCGGGGCTCGCGCCGCGGTGCAGGCGCACGGCCTCCATGATCTGGTCCCCGACCGTGTAGACCGGGTTCAGGGCCGTCATCGGCTCCTGGAAGATCATCGCGATGTCGTTGCCGCGCACGCGGCGCATCTCGGCCTCGCTGAGCTTCAGGAGGTCCTGACCGCGGAACAGGATGCGGCCCTCGACGATGCGGCCGGGGGGCTCGGGGATCAGGCGCAGGACCGAGAGCGCCGTGACGCTCTTGCCGCAGCCCGACTCCCCCACGACGCCCAGGGTCTCGCCCTCGTGGATCACGAGGTCCACGCCGTCGACCGCGCGGCTCGTGCCCTCCTCGCTGAAGAAGTGCGTGCGTAACCCGCGCACCTCGAGGATCGGCGTCCTGGACGCGGCGGCGGCGCCGTGCGCGCCGGGCGCGCTGGAGACAGGTTCGCGCGCCATGGTTCAGGTCTTCATGCGCGGGTCGAGCGCGTCCCGCAGGCCTTCGCCGACCAGGTTGTAGCAGAACACGGTGAGGAAGATGAACAGGCCCGGGAACACCTGCGTCCACCAGAAGTCGGCCGAACGGGCCTCGTTCAGGATCGAGCCCCAGGACGGGATCGGCAGCTTGATGCCCAGCCCCAGGAAGGAGATCGCGGACTCGATCAGGATGCCGGCGGCGACCGAGAACGAGGCCGCGACGAGCACCGGCCCCATGGCGTTGGGCAAGACGTGGCGGAAGACCACGCGCGCCGTGGAGAAGCCCAGGGCGCGGGCGGCGACGACGTACTCGAGTTCCTTGAGCTTCAAGAACTCGCCGCGCACGAGGCGCGCGACGCCGGTCCAGCTCACGAGCCCGATCACGACGATGATGGCTAGGATCGGGTGCAGCTTGTCGTCGTCGATGACCGACACCACGACCAGGATCAGGAAGAAGGACGGAACGGACTGGAAGATCTCGATCGTGCGCGAGATCACGATGTCGACCCAGCCCCCCAGGTACCCGGCCAGGGAGCCCATCACGATGCCGATCGTCACCAAGAGCAGGGTCGAGACGAGCCCGACCATCAGGCTGATGCGCGCCCCGTGCAACAGGCGCGTGACGAGGTCGCGCCCCAGGCCGTCGGCCCCCAGCATGTAGCGCGTGGTCGCGTTGCGCTCGGGCTCGCCGAAGCGCACCTCGACCGGCGTGGGCGGCGGGACCTGGCCGGTGACCGGGTCGGGGCGCGGCGCGCGGGCGCCGTGCAGGTAGTAGCCCTGCTCGTCGATCTGCGCGCTCTCGAGCCAGGTCGGCGGTCGGAAGCGTTCGTTGACGTGGGTCTCGGCCAGCCCCATGGCGATCGGCGGCATGACGACCTTCGTCGCGACCATCTCGCCCGAGGTCAGGCGCGCCTTGAAGGGCGAGGCGTCGAAGACCATCTGCCCGCCCACGGTCCCCGACCAGGCGAGGCCCGACAGGGCCGAGAGACCCAGCACGAGGAAGGCCTTCGGCCGTCGCGCCCTGCGGATGCGCGCGCGGTCCGCGCCCAGGACGAAGCGGTTCGCCAGGCGGTTCCACACCGGCCAGCTCGCCAGCAGCGCCCACAGCACCATGAAGAAGACCTCGACGCCGGTCAGGGCCTCGAGCAGCGGCCAGGAACGTTTGGGCTGCAGGGTCACCCCGCCGGCCTCGGGCTTCTCGGGGTCCGCGGGGGCCAGGCGCTCGCGCAGCTCCCGGCCGTGGGTGCGCAGCGCGCTCTGGGCCGCCGCGATCTCCTCCTTCGGCGCCCCGCGGGCGACCAGCGCCTCGAAGGCGTCGAGCTCCCGCTCGACCTCCTCGAGGTGCGTCCGGTCGGCGTCGCCGAGGAACCCCTCGAGGACCACGATGCGTTGGCGGACCGCGGAGCGCTCGGCCTCGAGGGCCGCGGCGAAGGTGCGGGTCGTGGCGCTGGCGGAGAGGTTCGCGAGGAAGCTCTCCTCGCCCTCCGCCAGCAGGCGCGCGAAACCCGTGACGGCGTTCGAGATCGTGCGCTGGGCCTGGGAGTACTCGCGGGCGTCGATCGCCTCGAGGTACAGCGGCCGATCGCTGGCGATCAGGGGCGCGTAGATCGCGGCGCCGTACAGGAGCGCCAGCACGGAGAGCGCCAGCTTGACCAGGCGGCGCTTGCCGATCTGCTCGAAGACGCCGTCCCAGTAGTCCTTGGAGTAGGCCCGCTCCTCGGGCTCCTGGACCGGCCCGCGGGGCGGAGGGGATGCGGTCACGCTCATCCTCGTCGGGTCCTCAGGAGTAGCGGATGCGCGGATCGACGACCGCGTAGAGGATGTCGGAGAGCAGCATGCCGAACATCGTCATCACCCCCGCGAAGAGGGTCGTGGCCATGATGATGTTGTACTCGCGCGAGAGCAGCGCCTCGAAGGCGTACTTGCCCATGCCCGGGATGTCGAAGACCGTCTCGACGATCACCGACCCGCCGATCAGCACCGGCAGGATCGTGGCCAGGAGGGTCAGGATCGGGATCATGGAGTTGCGCAGCACGTGCTTGAGCACCACCACGCGCTCCGAGAGCCCCTTGGCGCGGGCAGTGCGCACGTAGTCCTGGCGGATCGTGTCGATCACGCCGACGCGCATCTGCCGCGAGAGATAGGCCAGGCCGCCGTAGGTCAGGCACACCAGCGGCAGCACGGTGTGGGCCGCCAGGTCCTTGAACTTGCCCCAGGCGCTGAAGGTGTCGAAGTCCCGATCGGTCAGGCCGATGACCGGCAGCAGATCGAGGCCGGTGCGCCCGAAGAGCAGTTGCAGCATCAACCCCGTCCAGAAGGTCGGCAGGGCGTAGAGCACGAAGAGGCCCACCGTGGTCGAGAGGTCGAACATCGAGCCGCGCCGGATGGCCGACAGGATCCCGAGGGGCAGGGCCAGGAGGTAGCCCAGGAGCACCGAGATCAGCGCCAGGGGCACGGTGACCTTCAGGCGCAGGCGGAGCTGGTCGCCGATGGTCTCGGTCGGACGCAGGAACACCGGGCCCAGGTCCCCGGTGACGAGCCCGCCGTAGGGCCGCTCACCGCTGCCGCCGAACCAGGGGTGGCCGTAGGGGCTGAGGTCGAAGGGGCCGACGTAGTGCAGGTAGGCCCGCACGATGTTGGCGTTCAGCAGGTGCCGCTCGCGGAACTGCTGGCGCAGGGCCTCGATGTCGACCCCGCCCTCCATGGCCGAGTCCGAGCCCCCCGCGAAGCGCATCAGGGCCGGATCCCCCGGCGCCGTGCGGATCAGGGCGAACACCAGGAAGCTGACCCCGATCAAGGTCGGGATCATCAGCAGGAAGCGCCGGACGACGTACTGGAACAACGGGGGCGGTGCTGGGGAGGGTCGCGCTGGGGAGCCGGAACGGGCCCCGCCCGGGGCCGCCAAGGGCGAGCAGGATACCGCGGGTCCAGCGCGGCGGGGAGCGCAATCGCCCCCCGCCCGGGTGCCGCTCGCGGCCGAGCGCGCCCCCTACTGGGCGCGGGAGCCGGCCGGGTCCGCCAGGAACCAACGCCGGATCGAGTAGCCCGGCGCGATCGCGAAGCCCTGGAAGTTCCGCACCTTGCGGTTCATCGCGAACTTGGTCGGCACGTTGACGCCGAAGAAGTAGGGCTGCAGGCCATAGATGTGCGCGTGCATCTGGTGGAAGAGCTTGCGGCGCTTGGTCTCGTCGAGCTCGAGCTGGATGGCCTCGATCAGGCGGTCGGTCTCGGGGTCCGCGAAGCCGGCGTGGTTCGAGCCGGCGCGGTTCGCCCACTTGGAGTGCCAGAGTTGCTCGGGGTCGCTCTCGGGCGTGAGGGACCAGGCCAGGTTGGCGCAGTCGTAGTCGTGGCCCTGCAGGAGCTGCAGGAAGGTCGCCCACTCGCGGGTCGCGATCGACATGCGGATGCCCAGGCGCGCGAGGTTCTCCTGCATCTTCTGGCCGAGCAGCTCGCTGGCCTTGTTGCCCGTGGGCATCAGGAACTGGAACTCGAAGGGCACGCCGTCCTTGTCGATCAGGCCGTCGCCGTCGCGGTCGTACCAGCCCGCGTCGGCCAGGAGGTCCTCGGCGGCCTCGAGGTCGAAGGGCAGGCGCTCGACCGAGTGGTCGTAGTTCGGGCTGAGCAGGTTGATCGCCGCGGTCACCGGCTCGGCCAGGCCGCGGTAGACGGTGGCGATGTACTCCTCCCAGTTGAACGACATGGCGATCGCCCGGCGCACGCGCGGATCCTGGAACTTCTCGCGGCGCAGGTTCCAGGTCACGTAGCCCATCGCGGGGCGGTACATGTGGCCCTTGTAGTAGCTGCGCGTGAACTCGGGGCGCTGGGTCATGCTCCCGAAGTAGTCCTCGGAGCTGACGCGGCCGAAGTAGTCGAGCTCGCCGTTGATGACCGCCTGCATGGCGGCGTCGTCGTTGGCGATGTGGCGCCAGCGGATCTCGTCGACGTAGCCGCCGTTGGCCTTGTCGAAGTAGCCGTCGAAGCGCTTGGCGATCACCACCTGCTCGCTCCACTGGTCGATGCGGTAGGGACCCAGGCCGACCCACAGGGTATTGGCCCGGTTCTCGTTGACGTGCGTGCCGACCTCGACGTCCGTGGCGTTGGGCTTGTGCTGCGGGTGGCGCGGGTCGCGCAGGTCGTAGAGGTGCTTGGGCACGATGCACAGCGCATCGAACACGCCCCGCGCCAGGAAGTACTGGTTGGCGTAGAAGAAGCGGATCGTGTGCGGATCCAGCACCTCGGCGTGCAGCAGTTTCTCGTAGGAGAATCGCACCGAGTCGCACTCCACCGCGGGGTTGCGGTAGCACTGCCAGGAGAAGAGCACGTCGGCCGCCGTGAAGGGCTTTCCGTCGTGCCACTTGACGTCGGGCCGCAGGTGGAAGGTGAAGACCGTCGCGCGCTGCACGGACTCGACCTGGTCCTTGGGCACGCGCCGCGGCTCGCCCAGGGGGTTGCCCTGGCTGAGGGGCGTGACCAGGTAGCCGCCTTCGACCTCCTCGACCTTGCCGTAGAGGATGTTGCCGTTGGTGTCCGAGCGGCCGCCGGCCAGGATCAAGGTGTCCTCCTCGACCCAGCGCTCGGCCAGGACCGGCTCGTACTCCCAGGTCTCCCAGTTGCGCTGGATCAGGAACTCGTGCGTCTCGTAGAGCATCCAGCGCGTCACGGCCGAGTTCTCGACCATGTAGTTCATGCTCTTGGGCAGGCTCTCGAGGTGCACCGTGACGCTGCCGCCCTTGCGCGGAGCGGGCAACGGGCCCTTGTCCGGGTGGTAGAGATCGGGCTTCACCGGGCCGGGCCCCTGGCGCTCGGTGGGTTTGGCCGCCGCGCCGCCCTGCACCGCCGCCGCGGCGGGCGCGCCCAGGCAAAGTCCGGCGAGGGCCACGAGGCCCAGCACCCCGGCCGCGCGCGGGAGCCCCGTCGGCCGAGCTCGTCGGAGCGACTGTCGGGAGGCGATCGTGGGAGCGGTCTGCGACGCGGGCGTCTGGCGCTGGGAGAGCATGGGCGGATCCTCGTGTTCGAGCCGTGTTGCGGTCCGTGGGAAGGGGCGGCCAGGATACCGCTCCCCCACCCGGGGGTCACCGCGAACCCGGCGCACACGGCGCGCCGCGCGCCGAGCGCGGGCGCGGGCGTCGCCTGGGCGGGCGGTACGATGCCGCCATGCCCTCCGCGAGCCGCGCCCCGTCCCTGCGCCGGGCCCTGCCCCTGTTCCTGCTCGCGGCCCTGGCCCTGGTCGTGGTGCGCCTGGCGGGCTCGGCGCGCCTCGAGCCCGCCGACATGGCCTTCAACAACGGCACCGAGGTCCAGACCCTCGACCCGGCCACGGTCAGCGGCGTGCCCGAGGGACGCATCCTGCGGGCGATCTTCGAGGGGCTGGTGATGAAGGACCCGCGCACCCTCGAGCCGGTGCCGGGCGTCGCGGAACGGTGGGAGCTCTCCCCCGACGGGCACGTCTACACCTTCCACATCCGCGCGGGCGCGCGCTGGACCAACGGCGATCCGCTCACGGCCCACGACTTCGAGTTCTCCTGGGAGCGTTTCCTCCATCCGCGCACCGCGGCCGAGTACGCCTACCAGCTCTGGTACGTGCGCGGCGGACGCCAGTACACGCTGCTGCCCGACGAGCGCAGCTTCGCCGCGGGCGCCGCGCCCTCGAGCTGGGCCCGCGCCCGCGCCGACGGGGGCGTCGCCCTGGGCCTCACCGGCTTCCTGCTCGAGCGCCAACCCCACGACGCGCCGCTGCCCGCCCTGCCGGCGCCGGGCACGCGCGTCGAGGCCGGCGCGGCGCTGCTCGAGCTCCCCGGCGGGAGCGTGCGCGCGCCGCTGGCGGGCCGCGTGCGGGCGGTGAACGCGGCCTTGCCCGCGACCCTCGGCGAGCTGCTCCAGGATCCCTATCAGGACGGCTGGCTCGTCGAGCTCGAGACCGAGCCCGGCGCCTTGGCCGCGGCCCACGCCGCGGGCGCCCTGCTCGACGCCCCGACCTTCCGGCGCGAGCTCGCCTGGCCGGCGGTCGGCATCCGCGCCCTCGACGCGCGCACCCTGCGGGTCGATCTCGAGCACCCCACGCCCTACTTCCTCTCCCTGTGCGCCTTCTACCCGCTCTATCCAGTCAATCGCCGCAACCTCGAGGAGGCCCGCGAGCGTTGGCCCGGGAGCTGGGAGATCGAGTGGCTGCGCCCCGAGAACCTGGTCACGAACGGCCCCTTCCGGGTCGCGTTCCGGCGCGTCAACGACCGCCTGCGCCTGGTGAAGAACGAACACTACTGGGACGTGGACGCGGTCGCCTTCGACACCATCGACGCCCTGGCCGTCGACCACCTGGGCACGTCGCTGAACCTGTACCTGACGGGCGGCATCGACTGGATCGACCGGCCCCAGGCCACGCTCATCCCGCGCCTGATGCCGCGCGAGGACTTCAATCCCGCGCTCTACCTCGGCAGCTACTTCTACCGCTTCAACTGCACCAAGCCGCCCTTCGACGATCCGCGCGTGCGCCGCGCGCTCTCGCTCTCGATCGACCGGCGCGCGATCTGCGAGCGCATCACCAAGGCCGGCGAGCAGCCCTCCTGGACCTTCGTGCCGCCCGTGTTGCCGGGTTACCCGCGGGTCGAGATGCGCCGCGCGAAAGGCGACTACGAGACGGGGCTGGCCGCCGACCTCGAGGAGGCGCGGCGCCTGATGGCGGAGGCCGGCTTCGGCCCCGGCGGGCGCCCCTTCCCGACCTTCGAGATCCACTTCAACACCGACCAGACGCACAAGGACGTGGCCGAGGTCATCGGCGACGGTTGGGCCCGGCACCTGGGCCTCAACGTGCGCTACCTGAACCAGGAGTGGAAGGTCTACCTCGACACGCAGAAGACGATCACCTACGACGTGTCGCGCTCGGCCTGGATCGGAGACTATCCCGACCCGAACACCTTCCTCGACATGTTCGTGACCAGCGGCGAGAACAACCGCACCGGCTGGTCCGACCCCGCCTACGACGACCTCGTGCGGCGCGCGGCCCTCGAGGCCGACGCCGCGCGGCGCTACGAGCTGCTGGCGGCCGCCGAGCGCATCCTGATGGACCAGCTCCCGATCCTGCCCATCTACTCCTACGTGACGAAGAACCTCGCCAACCCGCGCCTGGGGGGCTTCTTCGAGAACTTCCAGGACGAACACTTCCCCAAACACTGGTACTGGAAGGACGACGCGGAGCTCGCGGCGCAGCGCGCGGAGCTTGCGGCGGACACCGTGCTCGTCCCGGCGCGCGGTCCGGCCGAGGGCAAACGGGCCCCGGCCCAGCGGCGAGCGGCGCAGGGAGCCCGCCATTGATCCGCTTTCTGCTGCGCCGCCTGGGTTGGTTCCTGGTGACGATCTTCGTCGTCGTCACCTTCTCGTTCGTGTTGATGCGCCAGGTGCGCGGGGGTCCCTTCGACGGCGAACGCTCGCTCAGCCCCGCGATCGAGGCCAACATCCAGGCCCGCTACCACCTCGACTGGCCGCTGTGGAAGCAGTACCTGCACTACGTCGGCCCGCTGAACCTCGACGAGCGCGGCGCGGCGCTCGTGGGCGGCGACGGCAGCGCGGTCTTCGGGGGAGTGCTCGCCGGCGACTTCGGCCCCTCCTACAAGTACCGCGACTTCACGGTCAACGACATCGTCGGCCAATCGCTGCCGATCTCGATGACCCTGGGCGCGGTGGCCCTTGCCTGGGCCCTGCTGCTCGGCCTCACGGCCGGCATCCTCTCGGCCCTGCGCCGCGGCTCGCGCCTCGACGTCGCCCTGCGCCTGGTCGCCACCGCCGGCATCGCCCTGCCGAACTTCACCATCGCGGGCTTCCTCGTGATCCTGTTCGTGTTCCTCGTGCCGCTGCTGCCCGTCGCGGGCTACGGCACGCTCGCGCACCTGGTGCTGCCCGGCTTCGCGCTCGGCGCGCCGTTCGCGGCCTACATCGCGCGCCTGACGCGCACCGGCATGCTCGAGGTGCTCTCGGCGGACTACATCCGCACGGCCCACGCCAAGGGCCTCCCGCCGCGCCTGGTGTTGCTGCGCCACGCGATCCGCGGCGGCATCCTGCCGGTGGTGAGTTATCTCGGCCCCGCCACGGCGGGCATCCTGACCGGGAGCCTGGTGATCGAGCGCATCTTCGCCATCCCCGGCATGGGCTCGCACTTCGTGAACAGCGCGCTCAACCGCGACTACACGCTGGCCATGGGCGTGACGATCCTCTACACGGTGCTCGTCTACGGCCTGAACACCCTGGTCGACATCGCCTACACCTTCCTCGACCCGCGCATCACCTTGGAGGAGAGCTGATGGCAGCGCCCGGGGACAAGCTCGGTTGGGAGCTGGGCGCGGGCGAGCAACGACGCCTCCTGGCCGAGGTGCGCGCCCAACGCGGCACGAGCCTGTGGCGGGACGCCTGGCGCCGGCTGCGCCGCAATCGCGCGGCCTGGTGGAGCCTGGTCTTCCTGGCGCTCTTCGGTGGGGTCGCCCTGCTCGCGCCGCTCCTGCCCTTGCCCTCGCCGGTGACGCTCGATCTGCAACTCGAGCCCCAACCGCCGGTGCCGCCCTGGCGGAGCTTCGGCCGCGGCGGCTTCGAGCCCGCCTACTGGGAGCTGGGCGCGATCGACTCGGCCCTCGTGCGGGCGCGCACGGCGCTCTTCGGCGAGTGGCAGAGCGGGCCCTGGCTGGGCACCGACGCCAAGGGGCGCGATCTGCTGGCGCGCATCGTGTGGGGCAGCCGCACCTCGATCCTGGTGGCCCTGGCGGCGACGCTCTGCAGCCTGCTGATCGGCGTCACCTACGGCGCGCTGGCCGGGTACCTCGGCGGGCGCGTCGACAACGCGATGATGCGGTTCGTCGACATCCTCTACTCGATCCCGTTCATCTTCGTGGTCATCTTCCTGATCACGATCGTGAACGAGTACCGCGGCGAGCTCGAGGACCGCTACGGGATCGACCGCGAGCTGATCTTCTTCGTCGTCATCGGCGCCATCTACTGGCTGACGATGGCGCGCGTCGTGCGCGGCCAGGTGCTCTCCCTGCGCAAGAGCGAGTTCATCGAGGCCGCGCGCCTCCTGGGCGCCTCCACCGCGCGCGTGCTCTTCGTGCACCTGGTCCCGAACGTGCTCTCGGTCGTGATCGTCTACCTGACGCTCACGATCCCGGCCGTGATGCTCTTCGAGGCCTTCCTGTCCTTCCTGGGGCTGGGCATCGAGCCGCCCAAGGTGAGCTGGGGGCTGCTCGCGGTCGACGGCAGCGAGATGGTGAACCCGGTGCGCATCTACTGGTGGCTGGTGCTCTTCCCGGCGGGCGCCATGGGTCTCACCCTGCTGGCGCTCAACGTGCTCGGCGACGGCCTGCGCGACGCCCTCGACCCCAAACTGCGGGGCAAGGACTGATCCGATGGCGTTGCTCGAGGTCGAGGACCTGCGCGTGCGTTTCGAGACCCACCAGGGCACGGTGCGGGCCGTGGACGGCGTCAGCCTGCGGATCGAGCGCGGCGAGGTGCTGGCGCTGGTGGGCGAGTCCGGATCGGGCAAGTCGGTCACGAGCCTGGCGGTCCTGGGCCTCGTCCCGCGCCCGCCCGGCGTGGTCGAGGCGGCGCGCTTGAACTTCGCCGGGCTCGACCTGCTCGCGCTCGACGAGCGCGCCCTGCGTGCGGTGCGCGGGGCGCGCATCAGCATGATCTTCCAGGATCCGATGACCTCCCTGAACCCGCTGCTCAGCGTGGGCCGGCAGCTCTCGGAGGTGCTCGAGGTGCACCGCGGCCTCTCCCCGCGCGCAGCCCGCGCGCGCTGCGCGAGCGCCCTGGGCGACGTCGGCATCCCCAGCCCCGAGGCGCGCCTCGATGCCTTCCCCCACGAGCTCTCGGGCGGCATGCGCCAACGGGTGATGATCGCCATGGCGCTGCTGTGCGACCCCGAGCTGCTCATCGCCGACGAGCCCACCACCGCCCTCGACGTCACGATCCAGGCCCAGATCCTCGAGCTGATGGCGGACCTCCAGCGCCGCAAGGGGACCTCGATCCTGCTCATCACCCACGACCTGGGCGTCGTGGCCGGCATGGCGGACCGCGTGCACGTGATGTACGCCGGGCGCCTGGTCGAGACTTCTCCCACGGCCGAGCTCTTCGCCGCGCCCGCCCATCCCTACACCGCCGGGCTGCTCGCCAGCGTGCCGACCCTCGTCGGCGACGCCGACCGCCCGCTGGCTTCGATCGGCGGCCAGCCGCCGGACCTCTCCGCGGTCCCCCCCGGCTGCGCCTTCGCGCCGCGCTGTTCGCGGGTGCGCGAGCTCTGCCGCGCGTCGGCCCCGCCGCTCGAGGTCCTGCGGGACCCGCGCAGCGGCGCCGCGCGCGGCGCGGCCTGCGTCGACGCGCGCGAGTGGCTCGCCACCGGAGGCCCGCGATGAGCGCGCCCCTGCTCGCCGTCCGCGATCTCGTCAAACGTTTCCCCCTGGGCCGCGCGGGCCTGCTCGGCCGGCCGCGCCACTGGGTGCACGCCGTCGAGGGCGTCAGCTTCGAGCTCGAGCGCGGCCAGACCCTGGGCCTGGTGGGCGAGTCCGGCTGCGGCAAGAGCACCGTCGCGCGCGCGATCCTGGGCCTGCACCCGCCCACCTCCGGCTCGGTACGCCTGGACGGCGTGGAGCTCGTGGGCCTCTCGCGCCGCGCCTGGCTGCCCCATCGGCGGCGCATGCAGATGATCTTCCAGGACCCCTATGGGTCCCTCGATCCGCGCCAGACGGTGGGCTCGATCCTGGCCGAGCCGCTCACCATCCACCGCATCGGCAAGCCCCGCGAGCGGCGCCTGCGCGCCATGGCCCTGCTGGACGTCGTGGGCCTCGACCCGCGCTTCGTGCAGCGCTATCCGCACGAGTTCTCCGGCGGCCAGCGCCAACGCATCGGCATCGCCCGCGCCCTGGCCCTCGAGCCCGAGCTACTCGCGTGCGACGAGCCCGTGAGCGCGCTCGACGTCTCGATCCAGGCCCAGATCGTGAACCTCCTGAAGGAGCTGCGCGAACGCTTCGGCCTGGCGCTGATCTTCATCGCCCACGACCTGGCCGTCGTGCGCCACCTGTGCGAGCGCGTGGCCGTGATGTACCTCGGTCGCATCGTCGAGCTCGCGCCCCGCGACGCGCTCTTCGCCGCCCCCGCCCACCCCTACACGCGCGCCCTGCTCTCGGCCGTCCCGATCCCCGACCCCACGCGCGAGCGAGCGCGCCGCCGCATCGTGCTCGAGGGCGACGTGCCCTCCCCCACCGCCCCGCCCAGCGGCTGCGCCTTCCACCCCCGCTGCCCCGAGCGCGCCCAGGTCCCCGGGGAGCGCTGCTCGCGGGAGCGCCCCGAGCTCCAGCCCCACGCCCTCGGCATCCGCGCCTGCCACCTCCCCGACTGACGGCGCCCCCCTCCCCCCTTCTCCGTTCTGCCCCAGCTCCGTCCGGTCTCTGCGCCCTCCGTGGCTCTGTGATGGACTGGCTGCTCTTCTCCGCGCCCTGGACGCCACCGGTAGCTCAGCGCACGAGCGCGCGCAGCGGTTCCACCAGGGCCTCGGCGAGGGCGCGGTTGCCGGTGGGGTCGTAGTGGCCGTCGAAGACGAGGATCGGGGGGCGGCCGGTGTGCGCGAGGAGCGGGGCGAGCGCCGGGGCGAGCTCGATCAGCGGCAGACCGCGCGCCGCGGCGCGCTCGCTGGCACCGGCGACGAGCGCGTCGGTCCAGTGCGGGCGCAGGAGCGAACCCACGTCGGGCACGATCCCGAACAGGGGTCGCGCGGAGAGGGCCGCGCAGCGCGCCGCGAACTCGTCGAGTTCGCGCTCGAGGCGCGCGAAGCCTTGCTCGGCGTACTCCGGGCCCGGCGGGCCGGCCCCGAGCTTGCGCAGCTCGTGCAGGTACATGAGCAGCGCGCTGCGGCGCAGGAGCTGGCGCCCGTGCCAGCGCAGGGCGGCCCCGCCCTCGAAGGGCGCGCCGATGTCCAGCGTCACCGGGCCCGTCTCGGACAGGCGGCGGTGGATGCGCGCGACGTCGACCGGGTCGAGGTCGTTCCAGTACCACAGGAACAACACCACGTCCGGCGCGATGCGCTCGCCGAGCTCGGCCAGCAGGCCCAGGCTCTGACGCATCGAGTACCCGCGGTGCCCGGCGTTGATGACGCGCCAGGGTCGGTTGGGCTCGAGCTCGCGCAGGCGCTGCTCGAGGCGCGCCGGCACGGTGTCGCGCTCCCCCACGCCCTGGCCGTAGGTGAGCGAGTCCCCGAGCACGAGCACGCGCACCTCGCCGGGCTCCTTCTCGAGCGGAACCTCCGGGCCGCGCAGGCCCAGGGAGTTGATCTCGACCCGCTCGAGGTAGGTGTAGTGCGCCTCGCCGGGGACCATCTCCCAGCCGCGCTGGGGATTGGCCTGGACGCGCAGCAGGGGCGTGCGTTCGACCAGCGGCACGCCGATGGACACGCGCACGAGGAGCTCGCAGGCGAAGAGGCCCACCAAGAGCCCCAGGCCCAGCCCCAAGAGGCGCCGGCCGAGCGCGCGGCGCGCCGGCGCGCGGGGGTCGGTCGAACTCGCGGTGGACACGGGGGAAGAGCGTAGCGGCGCCGCGCGCGGGCGGGAATCGGGCTGCGCCGTGGGGGCGCGGGCCGTATCCTCCGCGCCCGAAGCGATGATCGAGGTCCAAGACGTCTCCAAGGACTACGACGGCGTGCCCGCGGTCGAAGGCGTCTCCTTCCGCATCGGGCCGGGGGAGATCGTGGGTTTCCTGGGCCCCAACGGCGCGGGCAAGAGCACGCTGCTCAAGCTGCTGTGCACCTACCTCGAGCCCAGCGCCGGGCGCCTCGAGGTGCAGGGCTTCGACACCCGCCGCCGGCCGCTCGAGGTGCGCCGGCGCATCGGGTACCTGCCCGAGCACAACGCGCTCTTCGAGACCATGCGCGTGGCGCAGTTCCTGCGCTTCATCGGTCGCGCCCGCGGGCTCGGAGGGGACTCCCTGCGCGAGCGCAGCGCCTGGGTCGCCCGCCGCTGCGCCCTCGAGCCCGTGCTCGGCAAACGCATCAGCGCCTGCTCGAAGGGCTTTCGCCAGCGCATCGGGCTCGCCGCCGCGCTGATCCACGATCCGCCGGTGCTGATCCTCGACGAACCCACCCACGGCCTCGACCCGGTGCAGGTCGTGGCCTTCCGCGATTTCCTGCGCGAGCTGGCGGAGGGCCGCGCGATCCTGTTCTCGAGCCACATCCTGGCCGAGGTGGTCGAGATCTCGACCCGCCTGCTGGTCATCCAGGGCGGCCGCCTGTGCCTGGACGAGGGCGTCGAGTCCCTGCGCGCGCGCGCCGCCGCCGAGGCGACCAGCGTCGAGGGGCTCGTGCTGCGCGCCGTCGCCGAGGCGCGCGCCGCGCGGCCCGCGGAGGCCGCCCGATGAGCGCCGCGCGCGGGGCCCAGCACGCTGGGCTCGCGAGCGGCGTGCGCGTCGTCTGCGGGCGCGAGCTCGGGGCCTTCTTCGACTCGGCCATCGCCTACGTCACGACCATCGCCGGCCTGCTGCTCGTGACCTCGCTGTTCATGAACGAGTTCTTCCTGACCGGAAAACTCGACCTCGGGCCGCTCTTCGACCTGCTCGCGCCGCTCGCCGCCGTGCTCCTGCCGGCGATCTCGATGCGCGTGTGGGCCGAGGAACGCAAGCACCGCACCTTCGAGCTGTGGGCGACCCTGCCCCTGCGCGCGGGCCAGGTGGTGCTCGGCAAGTACCTCGCGTGCCTGGTGCTCTACGCGCTGTTCCTCGTCGGCACCCTGCCGATCGTGGTCATGCTGTTGGCCCTGGGACGGCCGGACCTGGGGCTGGTGGCCGCGGGCTACCTCGGCGCGCTGCTGCTCGGCGCGCAGATCCTGGCCCTGGGCTGCCTGGCCTCGAGCCTGACCGCCGATCAGATCGTGGCCTTCCTCGCGGCGGCGCTCCTGGGCTTCGTGCTGATCGCCAGCGGGCATCCGCTGGTGACCGCCGTGCTCGACGGCGCGGCGCCGCGCCTGGGGCTCGGGCGCTTCCTCGCCGACCACGTCTCGGCCCTGCCGCACTACGAGCGCTTCGTGCGCGGCCTCGTCACCGGGCCCTCGCTCGTCTACTTCGTGGGCACGGCGGCCGTGGCCCTGTGGCTGAACGCCGTGGTGGTGGCGAGGCACCGCACGTGAAGCGGCGCGCGCTTCTCGCGCTGCCCCTGCTGGGGGCGTTGGCCTTCGCCCTGGTGCTCGCCACGGCCTGGCTGGCGGAGCGCGGCGGCGCGCCGCGCCTCGACCTGCGGCGCGACGCGCGCGGCGCGGCCCGCGAGCTCGCCGCGGCCCTGCGGCACCAGGGCCTGCGCCTGCGCCTCGAGCTGCTCGCCACGCCCGCCGCCGACGTGCCCGCGCACCTGCGGCACCTCGAGGGCGACCTCGCCGCGGCCCTGGCGCGCATCGAACGCGAGGCGCCCGAACGGGTCGTGGTGCGGCGCCTCGAGCCCGACGCGGGCCCGGGGTCGGGCGGTTGGCGCCAGCGCGCGGGCCTGGCCCCCTGGCGCGCGCGCCGGATCGAACGCGACGGCTACGTCGAACAACCCCTGTGGTCGTCCCTGCGCCTGGCCCTGGGCACGCGGCCCGCCGTGGTGCTGAACGGCCTGGGGCCCGAGCACGCGGCGCAGCTCGAGGAGCTGTGCCTGCGCCACGTGCAGGAATCGCTCGCGCCGCGCCGGCCGCGGATCGCGCTCGACGCGCCACCGCGCTTCCGCGAGTTGCGCTCGGCCCTGTCGCGGGCGGGCGAGCTGCTCGAGGTCGATCTCACCGCCGCCGGCGCGTTGCCCGAGGCCGACGTGCTCGTCTGGCTCGAGCCGCGCGCCGCGGACGGCGAGGTCCTGCGCCGCCTCGACGCGTTCCGCGCCCGGGGCGGGGCCCTGTTGCTCGGCGGCGCGGAGCTACGCGCCCTCGAGGAGGGCGACGGGGCGGCCTCCAGCGTGCGCGTCGAGTCCGCGGGCCGCGCGTATGGCGAGTTGCTCGCGCACCTGGGCCTGGCCCTCGAGGGCGGCCTCGTGCTCGACCCGACCGCCGACGCCCGCGAGCTCCCCGGCGGCGAGGTGCTGAGCGCTCCGCACCGCGTGCGCTGCATCGCCCCCAACCAGGACTTTCGGCTGCTCGCGGGCCAACCCAACGGGCACCTGTTGTTCGTCGCGCCGGGCGCCTTCGCCCCCGACGCCGCGCGTCTGGCCGCCCTCGGCGCGCGCGCCAGCGTGCTCGCGACGACCAGCGAGCTCGCCCTGCGCGCCGAGCCGTTCCAGGCGCGCCTGTCGTGGCGCGAGGTGGGCGAGCTCGACGGCGACCCCCTCGGCGAGGTGGCCTTGGCGGCCCTGGTCGAGCCGGGCGAGCCCTGGACGGGGCCGGCGCTGGTGCTCGCGGCCAGCAGCCCCTTCGAGGACGGCGCCCTCGGCGACGGGCGCTACGCCCACGGCGCCCTGCTCGGGATCGCCCTCGACTCGTTGGCCGGAGCCGAGGGGCGCGTGCGCGGCGACGTCGCCCGTTCCCTGCCCGCGCCGCTCGCGCCCCTGGCGGCCTCCGAGCGCCTGGGCTGGCGCCTGTTCGTCGTCGGCGGCCCGACCCTGGCGTTGGCCCTCGCGGGCCTGGCGCGCGCCGCCACGGGCCGGCGCGCGCGCGGGGAGCGACGCGCGCGGCGGGGCACGCTCACGCGTCGGCTCGCGCCGCGCCTCGCCGCCGGCCTGCTGGCCATCGCCCTGTGCGCCGCGTGCGTGCGCTTCGAGGCCGACTGGACGCGCGCGGCCTGGAACCGGCCCTCGGCGGCCGAACACGCGGCCCTCGCCGCCTGGATCGCCGAGGCGCGCCGCGCCGATCCGCAGGCCGTGCTCGAGCTCGAGACGATCTTCTCGCCGCCCGACCGCCTGCCGCCCGAGCTGCGGGCCCCCGCGCGCGAGGCCGAGGCCCTGTGCGGCGACCTCGCGCGCGCCGTGCCGGGGATCGTGCACCGCCGCCGGCGCGCCGCGGGCGCCGAGCTCGAGCGCCTGGAGGCCGAGGGGCTCGCGCCGCTGCTCTTCGCCTCGCGCCTCGACGAACGCCTGAGCCTGCGCCGCGTGCACGCCTACCTGCGCCTGCGTTGCGGAGACCGCGAGGCGCGGCTGGCCTTCCCCTCGCCGGCGAGCTTCGAGAACCTGCGCTTCCGCCTGGCGCTCGCCGCGCGCGAGGTCGCCACCGGAGCGCGGGCGCGGATCGCGCTGGCCAGCACGAGCCCGCGCCTCTCCCCCGCCGAGGCGACGCTCGAGTTCCAACGCCGCGGCCTGTTCGCGCCCCGCGAACGCGACGCCTGGAACCCGGCCGCGCGCCTCCTGGCCGGCCACGGCTTCGAGGTGCGCGCCCTCGACGCGGCCCGGCCGCGGCCGCCGGACGCGGGCGAGCTGCTCGTGTGGCTCCAGCCGCGCCGCGACATCCTGCCGATGCTCGAGGTCCTGGCCGACCACCTCGCCGCCGGCGGCGCGGCGCTCGTCGCGGCGCAGCACTTCGAGATCGTGGCGCGCCAGCTCGAGGAGACGAACCTGGCCCTGGCCTTCTGGCCGCGGCCGCAGTTCGCGGACCTCGAGCGCGAGTACTTCCCCGAGCTCGGCATCGAGCTCGCGCGCGACGTGCTCCTCGACGCCCACATGGGCTCCCTGGCGGTGCGCACGCGGGTCGACGCGGGACTGGAGGGGCCGCGCTACCGAACCCAGGAGTCGAGCCAGCCCTTCCTCGTCGTCGCCTCCTCCGCGCGGCGCACGGCGCGCGGCGCGGCGCTCTTCGCGGGCGTCGGCGACGGGTTGTTCGCGGCCCCCAGCCGCATCGTGCTCGACCCCGAGCGCCTCGCGCGCCACGGCCTGGTCGCGACGCCCCTGTGGACCGGCAGCGAGCACGCCTGGACCTTCGCCTGGAGCGGCGGGGACCTGCCGCCCGCGGCCCTCGCGGGGAACACGGGCCTCGAGGGCGTCGAGTCGCTCGCCGAGCCGGCGAACCTGGCGCTGCTGGTCGAGGGCGCCTTCCCGCCGCTCGAGCTCGAGGAGCTGGAAGGCCGCACGCGCGCGCGCCTGCTCGAGCGCCCCGCGGCCCCCCCGGGGCGTTTGCTGCTCGTCGGCGCGTCGCGGCCCTTCCAGGGCGAGGAGCTGCACGCCGAGGGTTACGACCACGCCCAACTGCTGCTGTGCGCCGTCGCGCACCTGGCGCTGCCGGACGAGTTGGCCGGGTTGCTCGCCAAGCGCCCCACGCGCGCCGGCCTGGGGTACGTGGAGCCGACGGCGCGCCTGCGCTGGCGCATCGTCGTCGTGGGCGCCGGACCGCTCCTGTTGTTGCTCCTGGGCGCCTGGCGCAGGGGGCGCGGCTGATGCGCGGCGCGCCGCTCGTCGCGCTGGGCCTCTCCGCCCTGCTCGCGCTGGTCGTGGGCCTGGGGCGGCGCCTGCCGGACCCCGGCGCGCGCACCCGGTCCACGCCGCTCGCGCCGCTCTACGCCGGGGAACGGCCGCTGCAGGTCTCCGCCCTGGTCGTCGACCCGCCCGGGCCGGGCGAACACCGCTACGCCTTCAGCGCGGGCCAGTGGCGCTGCGTGAGCGCGCTCTCCGCGCCGGCCCACGCGGGCGAGATCGGCGAGCTGGTGCTCGGCCTGGCGAACGCCCACGGCCTCGAGCGCGCGTTCGACGCCACCGAGCTCGAACACGCGGCCCTCGATCCGCTGGCCGCGATCCGCGTCACGCTCCTGCGCTCCGACGGGGCCGAGCTGCTGGCCCTCGACGTCGGCGCGCACCTACCCGGCCCGGGCGGCGGGCGCACCTTCGTGCGGCGCGTCGGCGAGCCGCACGCGCTCGAGATCGACGCCGCGCCGCGGCCGCTCCTCGAGCGCGGCGCCGGCGCCCTGCCGCCCCTGCTCGACCTGCGGGTCCTGGCCGGCACGCCCCTCGATCCGCGGCGCGGCGTCCGGCGCGTGTTCCTCGATCGGCCCGGCGGCGAGTCGCTCGAGCTCGTCCCCGACCCCGCGGCGTCCGGCGAGTTCGCCTGGACCTTGCTCGTGGACGGGGAGCGCAGCGCGGACGCGCCCCTGCCCTTCCGCGTCGCCGCCTGGTTGGCCTTCCTCGTGCGCGTGCCCTACGAGGGGTTTGCCGCGCCCGCGCGCGCCGCCGAGCTGGGCCTGGCCGAGCCCACCCTCCTGACCCTGGTGCCCCCCGATGGCGAGCCGATCGTGCTCGAGGTCGGCGCACCCGCGGATCGCCCCCTGGCCCCGATCCACAATCGCACCAGCGACCTGTTGCTCCTGGTGCGGCCCGAACACCGCGCCCTGTTCACGCCCAGCGCCGCGATGCTCACCGACCCCGCGCTCCCAAACCCCTGGGAGATCTGGCTGCGGCCTTGAGCGGCTCGGGCGCGGTTCGCGGGGACGCGCGGCGTCAGGTTGGCGCCCCGGGCTCGGGCGGGGTCGGCTCGCGCACCCCGTCGTGTTCGCCGAGCACCACGCTGGGACGGGGCGCGCTCTTCCAGCGCCCGGCCTCGGACGAATCCTGGACGCCGCGGCGCAGGGCGGCGAGCGCCTCCTCGGGGTCGTCGGTGACCGTCAGCGCGTCGAGGTCCGTGGGCGAGATCGTCTTCTCCGCCATCATGGTGTCGCGCACGAAGTCGAGCAGCGGCCGCCAGTAGTCGACGCCCATCAGCACCACCGGGAAGTCCCGGATCTTGCCGGTCTGCATCAGCGTGGCGGTCTCGAAGATCTCGTCCAGGGTGCCGAAGCCGCCGGGCAGGGTGACGAAGCCGATCGAGTACTTGACCAGCATCACCTTGCGCACGAAGAAGTAGCGGAACTCGATCATGCGATCGAGGTAGGGGTTGGGCTGCTGCTCCATCGGCAACACGATGTTGCAGCCGATCGAGCGCCCGCCCGCCTCCTGCGCGCCGCGGTTGGCGGCCTCCATGATGCCCGGGCCGCCGCCGGTCAGGACGGTCCAGCCCTCGCGCGCCAGCCCCCGGCCGACCTCGCGCGCCAGGCGGTAGTAGCGGTGGTCCGCGCCGAAGCGCGCCGAGCCGAAGACCGTCACGCAGGGCCCGACGAAGTGCAGGGCGCGGAAGCCGCGCACGAACTCGGCGCCGATGCGCAGCACGCGCAGGAACTCCTCCGTGCGGCTGCGCGGCGCGCCCAGGAGGCGCGGCTCGTCGGGATCGACCGACCGTTTGCCCCACACCCGCGCGGCCTCGGGGCCGGCGGGCAACGGGCGCCGTCGCGCTTCGTCGGGCTGCGGGTCGTCCACGCGCGCGTCCTCCCTCGAGTGCCTCAGGCGTAGGCAGTCAGCGCCAACGCGCGTCCGGCGAGCACCGCGCCGATCCCGAGCCCCACCTGCAACGACACGTTCACGAGCGCCGGCGCCAGGGCTTCCTGCCCCAACTCGACGGTCTGCAGCCCGAAGGTGGAAAAGGTCGTCAGGGAGCCCAGGACGCCGACCGCCAGGAACGCGCGCGTCTCGGCCGAGAGCTCGGTTCCGCGCTCGACCAGGCCCGCGAACACGCCGATCGCGAGGCACCCCAGCACGTTCACGGCCAGGATGCCGAAGGGGAACCGCGCGCCGACCAGCCGGTCCACGCCCAGGGCCAGACCATGGCGCGCCAGGGCGCCCAGGAACCCGCCCAGACCGATCGCGAGGAGGAGCTTCACGGCCCGCATGGTGACGGCGCGCGGGGCGCGGTTCCAGGGCGCGCCGCTCCCTGACCTCCTGCGCTGGACTCGCTGGCCCCGGGCGGTGGAAATGGAGGCCGCGCGGAGCGCGCAGGGGGGGCCGCTCGCGCGACCCCGGTTTCCCAGGACCCACCATGCACGCCGGATCCCTGCTGCTGCCGGCCCTGGCCCTCGGGCTGGGGTGCCTGATCGCCCTCGCCTGGCTGATCTACCGCCTGACGCGCGCCCGCGGCCGCGAGTCGAGCCTGCTGGCCTGCGGGGGCTCCCTGGCTTTGCTCTGTGGAGCCGGCGCGGTGCTGGCGCTCTGGCCCGAGGACCGGCGCGCCACGCTGCAGTTCGAGTCCGCGGACGAGGCCCAACTGAGCATCGCGATCGGCGAGCGGGAGCTCGGCCACACGCCGCTCGAGATCTCGCTGGCCGAGTTCTTCAGCGTGACCAGCGAGGTCCCGCGGGTGCTCCCCTCCGATGCGCGCCGCCCCACAGCGGGCTCGGCGAACGGCCGCGCCCGGGGCGTCGAGGTCCGCACCCGCCACGGCCTCGAGGGCGTGCACGTCGAGCAGCTCGGGGACCAGCCAGCGGCCCTGAACCTGCGCATCCACTGGGGCCCGATGCTGCCGGGGCGCACCGACACCTATCCCCTGCGGGCCGCGGCCTCGATCACGGGCTCGCCGGCCCGCCTGGCGGACGTGCGACTCCAGCGCAGCGGGCTCCTGGGCAAGGGCCCGCGTCGCTACCGGGTCGTGCTGCGCGCCCAGTGATGCGCTGACAGGGCCCGCGCCCGCCTCCAGAACCGGGAGCGGGCCTGCGGGGATCGTCCCCAGGACCGTCAGCGCCCGACCAGGAAGTGCACCACGTCGCTGTCGCGCATCACGTAGTCGCGGCCCTCGAGGCGCATCTTGCCGGCGGCCTTGATCGCGGCCTCCGAGCCCAGGGCCACGAGGTCGTCGACGGAGTAGCACTCGGCCTTGATGAACTTCTTCTCGAAGTCCGAGTGGATCTTGCCCGCCGCCACCGGGGCCGTGTCGCCCTTGTGGATCGTCCAGGCGCGGATCTCCTTCTCGCCGGCGGTGAAGTAGGTGTGCAGGCCGAGCAGGTCGAAGGCGGCGCGGATCAGGCGCGGCAGGGAGAGCTCGGTGATGCCGAGCTCGGCCATGAAGGCCGCGCGTTCCTCCTCCTCCATGCCGCGCAGCTCGGCCTCGATGTCGCAGGCGATCGGCATCCAGCGCGCGCCGGTCGACGCGGCGTGCTGGGCCACGGCCTGCGCCAGGGGGCCCTGGCCCTCCAGGTCGTCGTCCGAGACGTTGGCGATGTAGAGCACGGGCTTGAGGGTCAGGAGGAAGAGCGGCTCGAAGGCGACGAGCTCTTCCTTCTTCCAGTCGAGGGTGCGCAGTTGGCGGCCTTCCTCGAGCGGCTCCTTGGCGCGCCGGAAGAGGTCCTGCTCGAAGCGCGCGCGCTCGTCCCCGGCGCGGGCCTTCTTCGCGACCCGTTCCTCGTTGCGGGTGACCGTCTCGAGGTCGGCCATCGCGAGCTCGAGCTCGAACAGCTCGATGTCGCCCTTGGGGTCGACCGGCGTCTCGCGGCCCAGGTTGGCGCTCTGGAAGCACTGCACCACGTGCAGCAGGGCGTCGCTCTCCTTGACCACGCCCAGGAAGCGGTTGCCCATGCCCTCGCCCTTGTACGAGCCCTCGGCCAGGCCCGGGATGTCGACCACCTTCATCTCCGCCGGCACGATCTTCTGGGGCGGGATGTAGCGCGCGAGCAGCTCGAGCCGCTCGTCGGGGACGCGCGCCACGGCCACGTGGGGCTCGGTGGTCGTGAAGGCGTAGGGCGCGACCTCGACGCCCGCCCCGGTGAGGGCGTTGAAGAGGGTGGACTTGCCGACGTTGGGCAGGCCGACGATGCCGCAGGCGAGGCTCATGGACGCACGGGGGGGGATCGGAGAGGGGGCGCGGGGGCCCGGGAAGCGCGGCAGTCTACCCGACGGCCCGGGTGCGGGAAGCGCGGCGAAGGCCGCGCGGGGATCGCCACCGGCCCGTCCCCGAGCGCTACCCTGCGGCCGATCGCGCGCCACCCACGCACCCGCACCCAGAGCGAGGACCCCGATGGCTCCGACCCTCGAGCACCCCTACTACCCGATCGTCTACGTGCGCGGCTACGCCATGACGGCCTCCGAGATCGAGGACACCGTGGCGACGCCCTACATGGGCTTCAACCTCGGCTCGACCAAGGTGCGCCAGCGCTGGACGGGCGAGATCGAGCGCCTGATCTTCGAGTCGCCCCTCGTGCGCCTGATGAAGGACCACGGGTATCGCGACGCCTACGCGAACGGCGGCGAGCTGCTGCTCGACCCCGATCCGCCCCGCGGGCGCAAGCAGCACCCCCGGCCCGACGAGCCGCCCCCCATCCCGGCGCGCAGCGTGATCATCTACCGCTACTACGAGCACGACTCGAAGGACTTGAACCCCGGCGTGAAGGGTCGCCGCGACGTCGAGGAGCAGGCCGCGGGTCTCTCCTCGCTCATCCACCAACTGCGCGAGCAGGTCTGCCGCAGGCAGGAGGACGGCGCCTGGGTGCGGGACGAGCAGGCCTGGGAGCGCTTCAAGGTCTACCTCGTCGCGCACTCCATGGGCGGGCTCGTCTGTCGCTGCTTCCTGCAGAACCCCAAGGGCGACCCGCGCAAGGTCAAGAACCTCGTCGACAAGGTCTTCACCTACGCCACGCCCCACGACGGCATCGGCGCCGGCCCGCTCTCGACGGTGCCAGCCTTCCTGGGCTGGAACAAGATCGACAACTTCAGCCGGCCGCGCATGGCGGAGTACCTGGCCCTCGCGCCGACCAAGAAGGAGCGCGAGAAGCTCGCCAGCGTCGCCAGCCTGAACGGCAAGTTCCCGCCCGAGCGGTTCTTCTGCCTGGTGGGCACCAACGCGCGCGACTATCGCGTGGCCTTCGGCGCCTCCGCCGCGCTCGCGGGCGAGATGAGCGACGGCCTGGTGCGCATCGCCAACGCCGCCGTCGAGGGCGCCCCGCGGGCCTTCGTGCACCGCAGCCACTCGGGCCACTACGGCATCGTCAACAGCGAGGAGGGCTACCAGAACCTGGTGCGTTTCCTGTTCGGCGACCTGCGCGTCGACGGGCGCTTGCAGGTGGACTCACTCTCCTTGCCCCCGAGCATCCAGAGACGCAAGGACAAGGGCGACTCGGTGCGCGGCTCCTATCACCTCGATTGCGTCGTCGCGGTGCGCGGCGGCGAGGTGGACCTGCACCGGCGCGTGACCGGCGAGAGCTCCGCGGTCTTCGCGCAGTACGACGAGCTGGTGAAGGGGCCGGTCGCAGAGCGCCGCCGACCGCACCTCTTCTCGCTCTTCCTGAGCAGCCAGGTGCGCAAGCGCCAGTTCGCCGAAGATCCCTACGAGGCCGGCGTCGACGAGGCCGTCGACCGGCGCTCGCTCGGCTTCTCGGTCTCGCTGCGCGTGCACGTGCCGCTGTTCGAGGTCGGCGGTTCGATCTTCGACCGCGAGCGCTTCCCCAACGCCTCGATCTTCGACGACACGTTGGAGCTGCGCCTCGTGCCGCCGGCGGGCGCGGCCGGCGCCTGGTCCCTGAGGGCGCGCTTCAGCGCCGGGCACGGGCCCGCGGCGCAGGAGCTCGAGCTCGCGCCGCTCCCCTCCTCCGCCCCGCCGACCTTCGCGGTGCCGATCCGAAATCCCGCCGCACCCGGCATCGAGGCCCAGCTCCTCGTCAGCCTGCGGCCCTGGAACGCGCCCGAGTAGCATGGGGCGGTGAAGCCCCCGGCCCCCGTGCGCGCGCTCGCGTGCCTCGTCCTTCTCCTTCCCCTGGCCCCGTTCGCCGCCGCGCGCGCCCCCCAGGGCAGCGCGCAGGACTACGAGCGCGTCACGCGGCTCGCGCGGAGCTGGCGCGGCGCGCTCCACGCCTTCGCGCCCGAGCTGCATTGGACCGCCGACGGAGGGGCGCTGTGGTTCCAGCACGATCACGCCGACGGACGGCGCGAATTCGTCCTGGTCGACGCGCGCGACGGCGCGCGGCGCCCGGCCTTCGACACCGCGGCCCTGGCCGCGGCCCTCGAACCCGCGCTCGGCCGCGAGCTGGATCCCGAGCGCCTGCCCCTCGACTGGGTCGAGCTCTCGGCGGACCGCGCGTCGGTGCTCGTGCGCCACGGCTCCCGGCACTGGCGCTTCTTCATCGCAAGCGCGGAACTCGTCGCGGCGGACGACGAGGCGCCCCTGCTCGAGCCGCTGCCTTCGAACTCAGGACCGCGCGGCGGCGGGCGCGAGAGCTCGATCCTGTTCCAGAACCGCCTGGGCGAGGCGGTGCGCCTGCACTGGGAGCCCAACCGCGGCGAACAACGTCCCTACGGCGTCCTCGAGCCGGGCGAGGAACGCGCCCAGCACACCTTCGCGGGACATCTCTGGAGCGCCGAGACCGTCGCCGAGGGCCGCGCGGTGGCGCTCTTCCGCGCGGGGCAGCAGGCCGCCGTGGCGCGCATCGACGCCGGCTCGGAGGCGGCCCTGGCCCCGCCCCCCCGCCGGCGCGGACCGCGCGAAGAAGCGCGCTTCCACCTGCGCGAGCACCAGGTCTTCGTCCGCCGCGGCGACGACTCCGTCCAGCTCACCTCCGACGGCAGCGCCGCCGATTCCTACGAACCGCGCTTCCACCCCTCGCCCGACGGCCGGCGCCTGCTCGCCTTCCAGAGCGAGCCCGACGAGGGCCGCGAGCTCGTGCTCGTCGAGAGCGCCCCGCCCGACGCGCTGCAGCCGCGCGTCGTGCGCGTGCCCTACCTCAAGCCCGGCGATCGCAAGCGCAGTCCCCGTCCGCGGCTCTTCGACCTCGAGCGCCACACCGCGATCCCGGTCGACGCCGCGCCCTTCGCCGACGCCTGGTCGATCGGCGACGTGCACTGGGCCCCCGACTCGAGCCGCGTGTTCCTGCGCTACGACCGGCGCGGACACCAGCTCCAGCACGTCTACGCCATCGATGCCGCGAGCGGGCAGGTGACGAGCGTGCTCGAGGAGCGCGCCGCGACCTTCATCGACTACTCGCAGAAGACCTGGCTGCACTGGCTCGACGGCGCGGGCGAGTTGCTCTGGACCAGCGAGCGCGACGGCTGGAACCACGTGTATCGCTTGGATCTCGCCCGCGGCGAGCTGCACCAGGTCACGCGCGGCGAGTTCGTCGTGCGGGCCGTCGAGCGCATCGACGCGGCCGAACGCCGCCTCCTGCTGCGGGTGATGGGCTATCGCTCCGGGGAGGATCCCTACCACGCGCACCTGGCGCGGGTCGACCTCGACACCGGCGAGCTGACCCTGCTGACCGACGCCGACGGCACCCACGAGTGGACCTTCTCCCCCGACCGCGAGCACTTCGTCGCCCGCTGGTCGCGGGTCGATCAGCCCTGGGTCAGCGAGCTGCGGCGCAGCTCCGACGGATCGTTGGTGTGCGAGTTGGGCCGCGACGACGCCGGCGCCCTCCACGCGGCCGGCTTCGCTCCGCCCCAACGCTTCGCCGCCCCGGGCCGCGACGGCGCGACGGCCATCCACGGCATCCTGATCCGCCCCTCGAACTTCGACCCGGCGCGCACCTACCCCGTGATCGAGGCCATCTACGCCGGCCCCCACGGCTTCCACGTGCCCAAGACCTTCGGCCTGGGTCTGCGCGAGCGCGCCCTGGCGGAGCTCGGCTTCATCGTCGCGCAGATCGACGGCATGGGCACCAACTGGCGCCACAAGGCGTTCCACGACGTGGCCTGGATGAACCTCGCCGACGCGGGCTTTCCCGATCGCATCGCCTGGCTGCGCGCCGCGGCCGCGGCGCATCCCGAGCTCGACCTCGAGCGCGTCGGCATCTTCGGCGGCAGCGCCGGCGGCCAGAACGCCCTGGGCGCCCTGCTCTTCCACGGCGATTTCTACGACGCCGCCGCGGCCGACTGCGGCTGCCACGACAACCGCATGGACAAGATGTGGTGGAACGAAGCCTGGATGGGCTGGCCCCTGGGCCCGCACTACGAGGCCAGCTCCAACGTCACCCACGCCCACCGGCTCGTGGGCAAGCTGCTCCTGACCGTCGGCGAGCTCGACCGCAACGTCGACCCGGCCTCGACCCTGCAGGTCGTCGACGCCCTGATCCGCGCCGACAAGGACTTCGAGTTCGTGCTCGTCCCCGGTGGCGGCCACGGCGTCGGCGAGACGCCCTATCTGGTCCGCCGACGCCAGGACTTCTTCGTGCGCCATTTGCTGGGCGTCGAGCCGCGCTGGCAGTGAAGGCCCCGTGTGGGTCCGATCGCGGGAGCACTCCGAATCCAGCGCCCCCTTTCCCGCGCCGATTCCCTCGACGCGATCGAACGTCCCCGGATCCGCGCCCGGAGGCTACGCTGGGCGCCAGACCGCAGCCACGGGGGGCTACATGGTTCGGAATCCTGCAGTTTGGGGCGCGCCGTTCGCGGCCGTGCTCGTCAGCGCGCTGGGCGCGGCGTCCCAGGGAACCCTGGAGATCGAGGACCGCGTGCGCACCGGCGTCGAGGGGCGCTATCGGGTCGAGTGCGAGGTGCGCATCGAGGGGGCACGGGAGCTGGCGCACGGGCTGTGGCGGCGCTTCGCGGAGAAGGACGGGCAGGGGGAGCCGCTCGCCGAGGGCCGCTGGGTGGACGGGCGTCTCGAGGGCCCGTGGATCTGGCGCCACGCGGATGGCTCCCCGGCGATGAAGGGCTCCTACGCGGCGGGCCGACGCGACGGCGATTGGGAGTTCTTCCACCCCGGCGGCGCCCCCGCTGCCCGCGGCTCGTACGTCCACGGCCTGCGCGAGGGCCAGTGGCACGAGTTCACGCCCGACGGCGCGCGCGACCCGGCGCACGCCGGCCTCTACAACCTGGAGCGCGCCCACTGGCCCGAGCGCAGCGCGCGCCTGCGGGCCTCCCTGCGCGGCGGCGAGCGCCACGGCGAGTTCCACGGCTTCTGGCGCGACGGCGAATCGCCGCGCGTCGTCGGCCGCTACGTCGAGGGCCGGCCCAGCGGTTGGTGGAGCTTCTGGCTCGTCGACGGCACCCTCGATCCGGAGATCCTCACGGGTTGGTACGAGGGCGGCGAAGCCGTCGCCGACCACCCGCGTCCGCATCCGCGGGAGCTCTGGGAGGACCCCTACGAGGAACGCGCGCAGCAGGCCGCCCTGGCCGAGGGCCGCGTCGGCGCGTTGCCCTCCCCGGGGCGCCATGCCCGGGGCATCACCGCGGCGCGGCGCAACGAGCTGCAGGCGTTGCTCCAGGGCTACGCCGCGGGCGACGGAGCCCCGTTCGAGGAACTCCTGGCCGCGGGCCGACCCCTGGGCTCGGACGTGCTGCGCCTGTTGCTCGAGCTCGACCTCGCCGAGGACGCGGACGTGGCGCGCGGGCAGGCGCTCACCACGCTGCTGGCCGCGATCGCCGGCGGGCGCGGCTTTCCCTGGCGCGCGGCGAGCGACGCGGATGCCCGGGCCGCCAACCACCTGGCGCGTGTGCGTTGGCTCTCGTGGTGGGAGCTCGTGCGCGACGACGACGGCTGGTGGCAGCGCCGGGAGCGGGGCGAGTTCGCCGCGGACGAGCCGCTCCTGGGCTGGGAGCTGTTGACCGGCCAACGCGTACCACTCCCCGCGCTGCCGCCGGGCCCGCGCGCCGCGGGTGCGCCGATCGCCCCGATCCCGCCCTTCCCCGGCACGCGCCGCGACGAGCTCGACCTGCGCGACGCCCTGCGCTGGGCGTTGGGTTGGTTGCTCGCGCACCAGGGCGAGGACGGGGCCTGGAGCTGCGCCGGGTTCTCGGCGCGCTGCGCGGACGTGCGTTCGGGCGCCTGCGACGGCGCGGGTCGCTCGGTCCACGACGTCGGCGTGAGCGGACTGGCCCTGCTGGCGCTGATGGCCGAGGGGCGCACGGCTGGGCTGGTGCTCGTCGAGGAGGCCGTCGATCGCGGGCTCGGCGCGCTCCTGCGCGCGCAGACCGACGAGGGCCTCATCGGCGCGCGCCGCGGGAAGGACTTCGTGTACGACCACGCGATCGCCACCGTCGCCCTGGCGCAGGGCCTGCGCTACACCGCCCGCGCGGACCTGACCGAGCCCCTCGAGCGCGCCGTGGCGTTCATCCTGCGCGGGCGCAATCCGAACGCCGGCTGGCGCTACGACGTGCCGCCCATCGGGGAGAGCGACACCTCCGTCAGCGCCTGGATGGTGGCCGCCATCGTGGCCGCCGCGGAGGCCGGCGTGCCCGCGGACGACGCCGCCCTGGAGGGCGCGCGGCTCTGGCTCGAGGCCGTCACCGACGTCGAGACCGGCCGCGTCGGGTACCTCGAACGCGGCTCGCGGAGCGCGCGCGTGATCGGGATCAACGACCACTACGCGATCGATCGGACCGAGGCCATGACCGCCGCGGGGCTGATGACGCGCATCCTGCTCGGCCAGGGCCCGCGCAGCGAGCCGCTGCTCCCGCGCCACGCCGAGTTGCTGCGACGCGCGTTGCCCACCTGGGACCGGGACGGGCTGACGAACGACTTCTACTACTGGTTCTACGGCACGCGCGCGCTGTACGAGCTGCGCGTGCACGACGCCGCCGCGTGGACGGAGTGGGCCGCCGCCCTGCGACCGGCCCTGCTCGCTTCCCAGCGCCAGACGGGCCACGCCCGCGGCTCCTGGGACCCGATCGGCCCCTGGGGCTTCGCCGGCGGCCGCATCTACTCCACGGCCCTCGCCGCCCTGATGCTCGAGCGCCTCTACGCCGCCTCCGACCCCCCCACCCGCCGCCGATGAACCCGCACGCCCCGGCCCCAACGCCCCAGCCCAACCGACCCATGCTCCGACTCCTGCTCGCCAGCTTGCTCGCGCTATGTGCAGGCTCGCCCTCGCAAGCACGAGCCCCGCAGACACAGACCGTCGTCAGCGCCGCCGGCCGCTATCGGATCGAGCACGTCGAGCCGGCGGAGGGCACCACAGTCCCCGGCAACGGCGCTTGGCGCCGCTACGCCGCCGATTCCGCGGAGGGTGCACCCGCGTCGGCCAAGCCGATCGCCGAAGGAGCATTCCACGGGGGGTTCCTCGAGGGTCCGTGGCTCTGGCGCTACCCCAACGGTCGCACGCGCATGTCGGGCGCCTTCGTCGCCGGCCGACGCACGGGCCCCTGGCGCTTCTTCCATCCCGACGGCACGCCCGCCGCGCAGGCCACCTTCGCCTTCGGTCTGCGCGAACGCGGACCCTGGTTCGACGTGCGCCCCGACGGCAGCCCCGACGCGGACGGGGCCGGGAGCTACTCCGCCGCCCGCGGCGACTGGCCCGGGACGTCGAACCCGCGCTTCCTGGCCCAGGTGCGCGGCGAGGAGTTCCACGGGCCGGTCGAGGCCCGCTGGCGCGATGGCGAGACGCCCATGCTCCAGGGGCGCTTTCACGCGGGCCTAGCGACGGGTTGGTGGACCGTGTGGCTGGTCGACGGGAGCATCGACACCGAGGTGGTCGGCGGTTGGTACGAGAACGGCCGACGCGTGGACTCCGAACGCCGCGACGACGTGCGCGATGGTTGGGAGCTCTCGTACGAGGAGCAGGTGCAGCGCCAGGGTGGGCTCGCCCCGTCCCCGCGCGCGCTGCCGCCGCCGCGCGAGTTCGAAGCAGCCGACGCCACGCGCAGCAGGCGCACGCGCCGCCTGCTGCGCGAACACCTGGACGGCGACGCCGCGTTGGCGGAGCGCTTGCAGCGGATGGGGCGCCGGGTGGTGCTCGAGGCCCTGCGGGAGCTCGTCGAGATCGACGTCGCGATCGCGGCGGACGTGACCCGCGGCGCTGCCTTGACTGAGTTCCTGCGCAGGTTCACCGCGGGACAAGGTTTCGATTGGCACGACTCGATCGAGCCCGCCGGGCGGACGGCCAACCGCAGGGCCCGGGTCCTGTGGCTGACCTGGTGGGAACTCGTGCACGACGACGAGGGGTGGTGGCGCGCCATCGAAGCGGGCGCACCGGCCGGTTCGGCATGGCTCACTCCCGAGCTGTTGCTCGGTCCGCGAAAGGAGCGGGGACCGGCCGCGAGCTCCAACGCGCGGCGCGTGGACCTCCCCCTGCCCGGCGTGCAACGCAACGAGATCGAGGTCGCCCAGTCCCTGCGCACGGCACTCGAGTGGCTGCTCGCCCACCAGGAAGAGGACGGCCGCTGGAGCTGCACCACGTACTCCGCCCTCTGCCCCGCGGGTGGGTCCGGCCCCTGCGCGGGATTCGGACAGCCTTGGCACGACGTGGGCGTGACCGGCTTGGCGCTGTTGGCGCTGATGGGCGACGGCCGCACGCTCGAGTTGCGCGACGTCGCCATGGCCGTCGAGCGCGGGGTCGGCTGGTTGGGCGCCCAACAGCGGGACGCGGTGCGCGGCGGGATCCGAGGCGGGTTGTTCGGCGACAACCCGGGGACGGACTTCATCTACGACCAGGCGGTCGCGACGCTGGCCCTGGCCGAGGCGCGCCGCCTCCAGGGGCGCTTCGAGGTGGAGGGTGCTCTGCTGCGCGCGGTCGAGCTCCTCGCGCGCGCGCGCAATCCCTACGGCGCGTGGGCCTACGACCTGCCCCCGGTCGGCAAGAACGACACCTCGGTGACCGGCTGGGTGGCGACGGCGCTGGCCGCGGCCGAACGGACCGGCCTCGCGCTGCGGTCGGACTGGCGTGGAGGCGCCCTCAGCTGGCTCGACGATGCAACTGACCCAGCGAGCGGCCGTATCGGCTATCGCACGAATGGCAGCCCGAGTGCGCGCGTGCCCGGGATCAACGAGCACTATCCGATCGACCAGACCGAGGCGCTGACCGCCGTCGGTCTCGCCTGCCGCCTGGCCCTCGGTCAGGCGCCGGGCGAGCACTCGATCCTGGAGCGCCACGCCGAGTTGCTCCTGCGCCGGCAGCCCATGTGGCACCCCAAGGGACTCAGCAACGACTTCTATTACTGGTACCACGGCACGCTCGCCATGCGCGCGATGGGAAGAACGTCACCGCGGTACTGGAACGCCTGGAGGGGCGCGCTGCTGGCCGCACTTTCGGGCTCGCAGCGTGGGGAAGGACACGCACGCGGTTCCTGGGACCCCATCGGACCCTGGGGCCACGCGGGCGGACGCGTCTACTCCACCGCGCTGGGCGCCCTGTGCCTCACCGCCGTGCTCGAGCCGCTCCCCGAGACCCGCCGCTGATACCTCCGCGCGGTGGCGTCGAGCGAGGCCGCGTCATCGACGTTGCGGCGGGAATCACGTCGTTTCCATCCCGGGCCGTCAGGCGAGGGCCACGCAGGAGATCTCGACCAGGGCGTCCTTCGGTAGGCGCGCGACCTCGACCGTGGCGCGGGCCGGGGGTTGTTCGCCGCTGAAGTGGCGGCCGTAGACCCCGTTGACGGCGGCGAAGTCCGACATGCGTTGGAGATACACCGTGCAGGAGACCACGCGGCCGAGGCTCGAGCCGGCGGCCTGCAGCACGGCGGCGAGGTTCGCGAGCACGCGCTCGGTCTGCTGGGCGACGTCGCCCTCGCCGACCAACGTGCCGGTCGCGGGGTCGAGGGCGATCTGGCCCGAGCAGTGCACCAGGCCCGCGGCGATCACGGCCTGGCTGTAGGGGCCGATGGCGGCGGGGGCCTTCTCGGTGCGGACGACGTGGCGGTCGCTCATGGGAACGGGGCTCAGGTGCGCCCGCGCAGGGCGTGCAGCACGGGCTCGGGGACGAAGGGTTCGAGGGGACCGCCGAGGGCCGCGATCTGACGCACCAGGGTCCCGGTGATGTGCGAGGTGGCGGGCGAGGCGACGAGCAGCACCGTGTCGATCTCGGGCGCCATGGCGCGGTTGGAGCCGGCCATCGAGAGCTCGTAGTCGAGGTCCGTCCCGCTGCGCACGCCGCGCACCAAGGCCCCCGCGCCCAGGCGCTGCGCGGCGAGCACCACCAGGCCCTCGATGGCCGTCACCGCGACGTTGTCGAGCCCGGCGATCGAGCGCCGGATCAACTCCAGGCGCTGTTCCAACGGCAGCAGGTGACGTTTCTCGGGATGGGTGGCGACCGCCACGGTCAGGCGCGGGAAGAGCGCCGCCGCGCGCCGCACCAGGTCGAGGTGCCCGAGGGTGAACGGGTCGAAGGTCCCGGGGAAGAGGGCGTGCTGGGCGGCCATCGCGGGCCCAGTCTACGCGCCGCGCGGGGGGGAACGAGGGGCGCCGCGGCCCTGGGTCTCCGATCCGGCGTGTTACCGCCGCGCGTTGGCATGGTCCTGTGCGCGTGGGCGCTCCCTCCGAACCCGCGGGGCCCGCGCCCACGAGCCGCCGTGGACCGTCGCGGCCGCTGGTGCGCCTCGCGGCCCTGGCGCTCGCGGGGTCGTGGCTCGGCGCGCGGGTCCAGGAGTCGGCGCCGGGATGGGCGCTCCCCGCGGCCCTGGCGACGGCGTCGCTCGCGGCGCTCGCGTGGTTCCTCGCGCGCCGCTCCGTCCCACCCTCCACCCTCGCCGCGGCGCTCGTGTTCGCGCTGGCCGGGCTGCGCGCCGCGGGCGCCGAGCCCCGGCCGGCGCCGACGGGCGCGGGCGAGGGCCGCTATTGGCCGAGCGGCGCCTTCGGCGGCACCGAGCGCGGACGGCTGGTCGGCGACGGCCGCACCCTCGAGCTGCCCGTCGGGCTGCTGCGGCCGGGCGAGCGGGTGCGCATCGACCCCGCGACGCCGCCCAGCGAGCCCGCCCGCGGGCCGATCGCGCGCGGGCCCCTCGGACAGCCGCCCTGGCCGCTGGCGGCGGACGAGGTGCGGCGCCTCGAGCACGCGCCCGCCGATCCGCTCAGCGCCCTGCGGGTGCGCCTGGTCGAGCTGCGGGCGCGCGCCACGGCGCGGCTCGAGGCGCGCCTCGCCGATCCCCGCATCGCCGGGCTCACGGCGGCGATCCTGCTCGGCGAGCGCGGCGGCCTCGACCCCGAGCTCGCCGATCGCTTCACGCGCACCGGGACGCGCCACCTGCTGGCGATCAGCGGCCTGCACGTGGCCCTGGTCGCGGGCTCGCTCGCGACGCCGCTGGCCTGGATGCTCGCCGCCGGCGCGCGCCGCGTGCGGCGTGCACCGCGCATCGCGACCCACGCCGGGCCCTGGATCGCCCTGTTGCTCGCGCCCCTGGTGCCGCTCTCCGGCGCGGGGGCGCCGGTGACGCGCGCCTACGTGGCGCTCGCCCTGTACGCCCTGACGCGCTCGCTCCCGCCCACGTCGGAGGGCGGCGTGCGGCGGGCCGATCCGCTCTCCCTGCTCGCGCTGGCGGTGGCGATCGAGCTCGCGGCCGACCCGCGGGCCGCGGACTCGCTCTCGCTGCGGCTGTCCTACGCCGCGACCCTGGGCCTGGTCGTGAGCGTCGGGCCCCTGCTGCGCGGGATCCGCGCGCGGCTGCCGGGCGCGGGCCGCCTGCCGCGCACGACGCGCCTGGGACGCGAGGTGCCCGCCTGGTGTCGCGTGCCGCTGCAACGCTGCGTGGACGGCGGCTGCGCGGCCCTGGCGGTCTCGTTGGCGGCGAGCCTCGCGACCCTGCCGATCGTGTGGGCGAGCTTCGGCGAGGTCGGCCTCGCCGGCGTGCTCGCGACGCCGCTGTGCGTGCCGTTCCTCCTCGGCCTGTTGGCCCTGGGCTGGATCGCCCTGCTCGTGCCCGTCGCGGCCTTCGACGCGGCGCTCGGCGCGCTGGCCGCGGGCCTGGTGGGCCTCCTGGAGCTCGCCGACCACTTGCCGGGGACGCCGCTCGCGCTGCCGCCCCGGCCTGGCTGGTGGTTGGTCCTGGCGACGGCGGGGACGTTGTTCGTGGCCAGCGGGAAGGCGCCGCGCGCGCTGGCGCGCGCCACGGCCCTCGCCTTCGGGCTGCTGCTCCTGCCCTGGAGACCGGCCGCGGCGGGGCTCGAGCTCTACCTGCTCGACGTCGGCAACGGCACGGCGGCCGTGCTGCGCGCGCCGGGGCTGCCGGCCCTGGTGTTCGACGCGGGCTCGCGCGACCGGCGCGGCGTGGGGCGCGGCGCGCTCGCGCCCCTGCTGGCCGCGCTCGAGGTGCGCGGCGCGGTGTATGCGCTCTCGCACGTCGACCGCGACCACTCCGCGGCCCTGCCGTGGGTGCTCGAACGGTTCCCGCCGCGCCTGTGGCTGGGGGCCCGCACGCGCGAGATCGAGGCGCGCCTCCCGCGCGGCGTGCCGCGCATCGACCCCGACGTGGGGCGGAGCGAGTTGCGCCTCGCCGCCGGCGACGGCGGGCCCCTGCGCCTGGAGCTGCTGCGCGGCCGGGCGGGCGAGGACAACCAGGGCTCGCGTTCGTTGCTCGTGGACTGGGGCGGCGAGCGACTGCTGCTCTCGGGGGACGCGGACGATGCGGGGCTCGCGCACAAGCTGCGCGCGGGGTGGCTCGATGGTCCGCTGCGCCTGCTGCTCGTCCCCCACCACGGATCGGAGAGCCGGTTCCTGTTCCCCTTGCTCGAGCGCGCCGCGCCGCGCGAGGTGTGGGTCAGCGCCAGCGGCGAGCCGCCCGCGGTACCCGAGCTCGCGCGGCGGGGCCTCGCCTGGCGCTCGACGGGACGCGACGGTCCCCTCGAGCTGCACCTCCCGGGCCCGGGAGCGGCCGCCCGTGGGCCGGAGCTGGACCGAAACCGGGAGCCCGGTGGACACTAGCACCCGCAGGGACCTCGCCCCTGCGCCCACCGCCTCCCCCGGTGGACGCAGCCCCACCCGCCGCCGCGCGGGAGCCCAGGAGATCGGCCCTTCCGAAGGCCGCCCGCCGCCATGCCGAAGTCCCACGCCCGCGCCGTCCGCGCCCTGCTCCTGTTCGTCGCTCCGCTGCTCGCGCTGCCGGCTCCGGCGCAGGGGCTCCCGGACGATCCCGCGCGCGCCGTCGAGGACGAGGACGCCGCGCGCGAACGCGAGCGGCGGCGGGTCCTGCGGCTCGCGGACGGCGGGGTGCTGCGGGCCAAGTCGCGCTGGACGGAGGGCGGTTGGGAGGTGCTGCGCGGCCGCGCGTGGGAGCCCCTGGGCGGGGCCCAGGTCCTCTCCTGGCGCGAGGAACGGTCCCTGCTCGCCGAGGCCGGGCGGCGCGCGGGCGCCTTGGGACCCCGCGACGAGCTCGCGCGCCTCGCGCACGCGGGCTGGCTGCGCGCGGCGGGGCTGCAGGCCGAGAGCCTCGACCTGCTGGAGGGCTTCCTGCGCGCCGACCCCGACCACCGGCCCGCGCTCGCCTCGCTCGCGCGCCATCCGCGGCTCGCGGAGCTGCCCAGCCGCGAGGCGATCCGCGCCGACCCGGGCAACGCGCTGAAGGAGATGCTGGCCCTCGCCAGCCGCGCGGGGCCGGCGCGCCAGGAACTCGTCCTGCGCGAGCTCGACGAGGTCTTCGGCGGACCGAACCTCGAGCGGGTGTTCGAACACGCCCTGCGCGCGGGCTCCGACCGTCGGCGCGCCTTCGCGACCCTGGCGCTGCGGCGCATCCACCGCGGCGGGGCCCTGCCCGAGCTGTTTCGACGCGCCGTGCTCGATCCGCACGCGGACGTGCGCCGCGGCGCGGCCTTCGCGCTGCGGGACGTGGGCGAGGAGGCGCTCGTGCTGCCCCTGGTGCGCGCGCTCGGGAGCTCGAACGCCCTCGTGCGGGCCCAGGCCGCCGAGAGCCTGGGGCACATGGGCTTCGCCGCCGCCGCCCCGGCCCTGCGCGCGCACCTCGCGCGTCTCACCGGCGCCGCCGCCCAGGGCGCGGGCGGGGGCCACCACGGCCAGAGCGGATCGCTGCGCGTGACCGCCGAGCTCGCCTACGTGCGGGACTTCGACGTGGAGCTCGCCCAGGCGGCCTCGATCGCCGATCCGCAGCTCGGCGTCGCGGGCGAAGGGACGATCCTCGACGTACGCCTGGGCGGGATCTCGACGCTCTCCCCCGGGCGCGAGCTGCGCGCCGTGCGCCGCGCCCTGCTCGCCTGCGAGGCCGCCGAGCGGGAAGCGTTCGAGCGCGCCGAGCGCGGGGCCGAAACCAAGTCGGAATCGGGGCCGGCGCCCGCGACGCCGGCCCGCTGAGAGGCCGAGAGAAAACCGAGCATACGGCCTCCCAGATGCCCTTGGCACGGCCGCCAAGGGCGGCCGTCGCGCAGAGCGTGAGAATTCTTCTCACACTCTGAGCCCCCGCGCCTCAGCCCTCGGGCTGGGTGCGCACGAGCGCGTCCAGGGTGCCCTTGAAGCCCTGCACCGCGACCCGTTGCAGGTAGGGCGCGAGCCCGCGCAGGCCGCCGAGTTCCTCCCCGCCCCCGGCCCGACCCGGGCCGCCGTGGATCGATTGGGGCAGCACCATGCCCGGCGCGAGGGCCTGCTCGGCGACGCGTTCGCTGCCCAGCCAGATGCGCCCGTGCCAGGGGGCGGCCTCGAGCACGAACCGCTCGGACCAGGCCGCGTCGTTGGAGTACGCGCTGCACACCAGGCCCCCCGCGCCGCGCGCCACGAGCGCGGCGGCGCTGGCCGCCTCGCCGTCGTAGGCCAGCAGGCTGGCCACGGGGCCGAACACCTCGCGGTCGTGGAAGACCTCGGCGCCGGAGTCGCGCGCGACGAGCAACGTCGGGCTGACGAACCAACCCTTCGACGTCGGCCGCTGCGTGCCCCCGGTCGCGACCTCGGCGTGCTGCGCGAGGCGCTCGATGCCGGCGCGCACGTCGTCGAACTGCGCGCGCGAGGAGACCGGGCCCAGGCGTGTCTCCCGTTCGCGGGGGTCGCCCAGCTTGACCCGCGCGAGCTCGGCCACGAGGTCCTCGCGCACGGCCGCCAGGCGCTCGGCGCTCACCAGGATGCGCCGCACCGCGGTGCACTTCTGCCCCGCCTTCTGGGTCATGTCGAGCACGACGTTGGCGAGGAACAGGCCGTAGGTCTCCGACGCGGGATCGACGTCGGGCGCGAGCACCGCGGCGTTGAGCGAGTCGGCCTCGATGTTGATGCGCACCGAGTTGCGCACGAGGTTCGGGTGCGAGCGCAGCTTGAGCGCCGTGCCCGACGAGCCGGTGAAGCCCAGGAAGTCCTGGGGCCCCAGGTGGTCGAGCAGATCGCCCGTGCCGCCGGCGATGAACTGGAAGGCACCCGGAGGCAGGAGCCCGCTCTCGACGCAGATCTGGGCCACGCGCCAGGCGAGCCAGGCGGTGGGCGTGCCCGGCTTCTCGATCACCGGCACGCCGGCCAGGATCGAGCAGGCGAGTTTCTCGGCCAGACCCCACGAGGGGAAGTTGAAGGCGTTGATGTGCACCGCCACGCCGCGCCGCGGCACGAGCAGGTGCTGGCCCGAGTAGCGCGCCGTGCGGCCGAGTTGCACCGCATCGCCGTCCACCAGGAACGGCAGGTCCGGGCAGCCCTTGGCGAAGCCCGCGTAGGCCGCCAGCGTCCCGATCGCGCCGTCGATGTCGAACTTGGCGTCGCCGCGCGTGTTGCCGCCGTTGGCGACGCCGATGTCGATCAGCTCCTCGCGCCGCTCGTGCAGCGCCGCCGAGAGCCCCTTCAGCAACGCGCCGCGGCCCGCGAAGCCCAGCTCGCGCAGGGCCGGTCCGCCCACCTCGCGGGCGAAGCGGCAGACCGCGCCGAAGTCGACCGCGAGGGTCGGGCACTCGGCGACGACCTCCTCGGTGGTGGGATCGTGGAGCGGGGTGAAGGGCGCGTCGCCCGGGTGCCACTCGCCCAGGACGTAGCTCGAAAGTCGCAGCATGGGGCTCTCCGGGAGCTGTCCCGGCGCCGCGCCCGCCCCGCAGGAGGGATCGGACCCGCGCCGCCGGGCGTTCGGGGCGAACACTCTAGCAGCCTGTCGGAGCATTCACCGGCTGCGGCTTTGCGGGCGGGCCCGCGGCGCCGCGTACCCTGGGGCCCATGGATGCCCCGAGTTCCGAGACTCCCCCCTGCGCGCGCTGGCTCCCGAGCGGGACCTTCGGGGACCAGGTGGCCCTGGTCACCGGCGGGGGCACGGGCCTGGGCCTGGCGATCTCCCGCGGCCTGGCGGCCCTGGGCGCGCGGGTGACGATCGCCTCGCGCGACCCGGCCCACCACGGGGCGTTGCTCGAGGAGGGTGCCCGCCGCGGTTGGCGCGTCGAGGCCCGCGCCCTCGACGTGCGCGAGCCCGACGCCGTGCGGCGCTGCGTCGACGGGCTCGTCGAGGACCAGGGCCGGATCGACCTCCTGGTCAACAACGCCGCGGGCAACTTCGTCTGCCCCAGCGAGCGCCTCTCGGCCAACGCCTGGCGCGCGGTGCTCGGCATCGTGCTGGACGGCACCTTCTACTGCTCGCGCCACGCGGGCACCCACATGTTGGCCGCCGGCCGCGGCGCGATCCTCAACGTGGTCGCGACCTACGCCTGGACCGGCATGCCGGGCGTGGCGCACTCGGCCAGCGCCAAGGCCGGCGTGCTGGCGCTGACCCGCACCCTGGCCGCCGAGTGGGCGCGGCGCGGCGTGCGCGTCAACGCGATCGCCCCCGGCCCCTTCGAGTCCGAGGGCGCGGGGCGCAACCTGTGGCCCGACGAAGCCACCCGCGCGCGCATCGAGGAGGCCATCCCCCAGGGGCGCTTCGTCGACGTCGAGGACGTCGCGGCCCAGGCCCTGCACCTGCTCTCGCCCGCGTCGGAGGCGATCACCGGCGAGTGCCTGGTGATCGACGGCGGCGGCAGCCTGCCGACGCCTTTCTGGGAGCTGGGCTCGCGCCCGCGCCGGCCGCGCGGCGGGGAGGGGCGGTGAGCTCGCCGGCCGTGAACCCCGCCGACGAGCGGGCCTCGACCGAGGCCGCGAACCCCGCCAGCGCGGAGCTCGACCGACTGCCGATCGAAGGGGCCCTCGAGCTCTTCGACGCGGACGAGGGGGCGGTGCTGCGCGCCCTGGTGGACGCGCGACCCGCGATCGCGCGCGCCGTCGAGTTGGTGGCCGGACGCCTGGCCCGCGGCGGGCGCCTGATCTACGTCGGCGCCGGGACGAGCGGGCGCCTGGGGGTGCTCGACGCCGCCGAGTGTCCGCCGACCTTCCGCAGCGACCCGCGGGCCGTGCAGGCCGTGATCGCCGGCGGCGAGTCGGCCCTGGTGCGCGCGGTCGAGGGCGCGGAGGACGACGCCGAGGCCGGGGCGGCGGCCATCGACGGGCGGCGCGTGGGTGCGGCGGACGTGGTGCTCGGCATCAGCGCCAGCGGCCGGGCGCCCTTCGTGCGCGCGGCCCTGGCCCGCGCGCGGGAGCGCGGCGCGGCGACGGTGATGCTGGCCTGCGTGCCCTTCGAGGAGGCCCCCGACGAAGCCGACGTCTCGATCCGCGCCCCGACCGGGCCCGAGCTCGTCGCCGGCAGCACGCGCCTCAAGGCCGGGACGCTGACCAAGCTCGTGCTCAATCGCATCAGCACGTTGGCGATGGTGCGCCTGGGCAAGGTGCACGGCAATCGCATGGTGGACGTCGACGCGCGCGCGAACCGCAAGCTGTGGCGACGGGGCGTGGGCTTGGTGGCGGAGCTGGCGCGCGTCGACGACGGCGCGGCGGAGGCCGCCCTCGATGCGGCACGGGGCGAGGTCAAGGTCGCGATCGCGGCCCTGCGCCTGGGGCTCGCGCCCGACGCGGCCCGCGCGCGCCTGGACGCAGCCGGTGGGCGGCTCGCCGACGTGCTCGACGCGGGGAGCTGAGCCCCAATCAGCTCGGCCAGCGCTCGAGCTCGGCGCGCACGCGGCGCAGGAACCCCTCCCAGTCGAAGGCCGGGCCGGGGCCGGTCGCGTCGGGGTCGAGGTGGTAGCTGCCGAGCACGCCGCGGAATCGTTCGAGGGCCTCGGCGTCGAGGGCCCGCGTGGAGAGGAATCCGCCCCCGTCCCGGGGCGCGTCGGCCCGCAGGCGCGGCAACGCCCGGCACAGGGTCGCGGTGAGCCGCACCAGGGACTCGTACTGCTCGGTGGTGAAGTCGAGCTGCTCGAGCACGTAGCCGTTGACCTCGCCCCGCACCCGGCCGCCCTGGGGCCGCAACACGAGGCCCGCCTCGCGCGGGCCAGCGCCGCCGGGCCCCAGGGGGACTTCGAGGCGCAGACCCAGCTCGTCGCGGCCGTAGAAGGCCTCGAGGGCCTCCGCTTCCCGCGGGCGCACGGCCCCGAAGCCCGCGAGCAGCACCACGACGTCGCGCGCCTCGGCGCGGCCGCGGTGGCGGGTCGTGTCGCGCACGTCGAGCAATTGGTGGATCGTGCCGTCGAGGTCGATGGCGAAGTGCGCGCCGTCGCCCGAAGCGAACCGCGCGCGCAGCGCCGCCTCGGCCGCTCCGCCGCCCTCGTGCACGAGCAGGATGCGATCGACGACCTGCGCGACGCGGCGCGGGTCGTCGCAGTCGGCGGGCACCTCGACGCCGGCGAAGCGCGGGTGCACGCGGCCGGGGACGCGCGGCGCGCCCTCGACCCGCGCGGCCTCGGGCGGCACGACGGGGCGACCGACGGCGAAGGCGCGGGCAGCGATGCGGATCGTGTCCGCGGGCGGGGCGGCCTCGGCCTCGGTGGAGCGGCACGCGCCGAGGACCAGCAGCGCCAGGGCGGCGCAGGGAACGGTGAGCGACTTCACGCGGACGAGCATACCGGATCCCCCGCTCCCCGCAGGCCCCGGGAGCTGTAGGTGCCTGGGGCCCGGGACCCTACGCTCGGCCCCATGCGTCCGCCCCTGCTCTGCGCGTTGCTGGCATGCCTGCTCCCGCTCCTCGCCTGCGGCCCGTCGGACCCGGGCGCGCGGCGCGTGGTGCTCTACACCTCCCTCAACGAGCCCACCGCCCGCGCCGTGGTCGAGGCCTTCGAGCGCCGGAGCGGGATCCGCGTCGAGCTGCGCTCCGACACCGAGCGCGACAAGACCGTGGGCCTGGTGCAGACCCTGATCGCCGAGCGCGGCCGTCCGCAGGCGGACGTGTTCTGGAACTCCGAGACCGCCCACACCGTGCGCCTGGTGGACGAGGGCGTGCTCGAGCGCCTCGATCCCCCGCCGGCGGGTGCGGATCGGATCCCGGCCGAGTACCGCGACCCGGACGGCTTCTGGTTCGGCTTCGCGGCCCGCGCGCGGGTGCTGATCGTGAACACCGAGCTCGTGCCCGAGGCCGAGCGCCCCACGTCGATCTGGGACCTCGTCGACCCGCGTTGGAAGGGCCGCGCCGCGCTCGTGCGGCCGGTCACGGGCACGACCCTGACCCACGTGACGGCGCTCTACCAGGTCCTGGGCGAGGCCGAGACCGAGCGGTTCCTCGGGGGCGTGCAGCGCAACGAGTGCCACCTGCCGCCGGGCAATGGGCGCCTGGCGCAGCTCGTGGGCCAGGGCCAGATCGCCTTCGGCCTGACGGACTCCAGCGACTACCGCCTGGTGCGCGCCGAGGGCGCCCCGGTGATCGCCGTCCATCCCGACCAGGATGGGATGGGAACGCTGCTGATCCCCAACACCGTGGCGCGCGTGAAGGGCGGGCCCCATCCCGCCGAGGCCCGTGAGCTGATCGAGTTCCTGCTCTCCGACGAGACCGAGCGCATCCTGGCCTTCCACCCCCGCGGGCACATCCCGCTGAAACCCGGCATCGAGCGCCCCCCGGAGGTCCGGGTGCCGGGCGAGTTCCGCGCCCTCGCCGTCGACTTCCGCGCGCTCGGGCGCGACGTGGCCCGCCGCCTGCCGGAGCTCGACGCCCGTTTCCGCTGAGCTGCCTGCTGGGGTCCGCCGGCGCGGACCTCCGCCGGTTCCACGGCCCACGGAAAGGGGCCGGCCCCGGATCGGGACCGTCGGCCGCCCCCGCCGGGCGCCCTCGGGGAGCTCCGAGCGCCCAATCCCCCCGATCGGGGCGTTTTGGACCCCCGGAAGCGACGCGGCCCTTACATTTTGGCTAGGGAGCAGGGGGCATCGGCGCGGGTCGCGGAGACCCGGGGGCCCCCTACCCCGAGTCCCTATCCCACGGCAGCCTCCATGGTCTCCACCTCCCTCCGTCCTGCGCGGCGCCTCTGCGGTGCGGCGCTGCTCGGCGTGCTCTGCGCCGCGTCCGCCTCCGCGCAGGGCTTCAACGTCGACTTCAACTCCGTCTCCGGCGGCCCGGTCCCCACGGCGGGCTACGCGGCGGCGGGCACGGCCGGCGTCTGGAACCCGGTGCTCCCGGGCACCAGCAACGTGCCGCTGCTCGACAAGTCCGGCGCGGCCACCGGCGTCACCGTCACCCCCAGCCCCACCCTGTCGTTCTCGCTGAGCTTCGACAACGCGAACATGACCGGGGACGACGCGGCGTTGCTCGAGGACATCATCTACGGCGGCACGAGCGGCATTTGGTACCCGATCACGTTCAGCGGGCTCGCCAACGGCGACTACGAGGTCTACACCTACGCGATCGCGCCGGACGCCAAGACGGGCTTCGTGACCAACGTGCGGGTGGTCGAGTCCTCCGACGCCCAACAGTCGGTGGGTGGGTTCCTCTTCGCCGGGCACGCCCAGGGCGTGACCTACGCCGTGCACAACGCCGTCGTGACCACCGGTACCCTGACCGTCGAGGTCGCCATCGGAACGAGCTTCATCTCGCTCAACGGCATCCAGATCGAGCCCGGCGGCGGCGGCGCGATCACGAGCTACTGCAACGGCGACGGCTCGGGCACCCTATGCCCGTGCGGCAACAACAACGACGGCTCCAACGGCGTCGCCGGTTGCGCGAACAGCGCCGGCGCCGGCGGCGGCAAGCTGGTCGCCTTGGGCAGCAACTCGATCGCCGCAGGGAACCTCGTGCTCTCCGGCTCGACCCTGCAGACCGGTCAGGCGGGCCTGTACCTGCAGGGCAACAACGCCACGGGCGGCGGCAACGGCACGACCTTCGGCGACGGCCTGCGCTGCGCGGGCGGCCAGGTCGTGCGCCTGCAGATCCGCAACTCCGGCATGACCGGCTCCTCCTTCACGACCGTCAACATCGGCGTCGTGGGCGGCGTCTCGGCCGGTGACCTGAAGCGCTACCAGCTCTGGTTCCGCGACACCGCGGGCCCCTGCGGCAGCGGCTTCAACTTCACCAACGGCATCGAAGTGACCTGGGCGCCGTGAGCCCAGCGGCCGGGCGACCCGACGTCGTTCGACCCTTCCCCAACGCCGAGGCCGGTCCGGACCGACGTCCGGGCCGGCCTCGGCTCGTTCACCGCCCCCGGGATGCGCCCCCCGCCTACCCGGCCGGGCGAAGGCGCGGGTCAGGTGGTCTGGCCGCCGCAGGAGGAGCCCGCGCCGGCGGTGCAGCCGAAGCAGTGGCGGCGGGTCACGATGCGGCGCGCGGAGAGGGCCTCGAGGTCGAAGTCGTCGATGTGACCCGGCGCCGGAGGGGCGACGAGCAGCTCGAGCATCTGGTTGAAGTCGCAGTCGAACAGGCGCCCGTCCCAACCGACGGAGAGGGTCGTGCGACACATCAGGCCCGGGACCGTGGCCGGGTTGAAGGACTGCACCAGGGAGCACAGGTAGCCCTGCAGCTTGCCCGCGTCCCGCAGCCACTCGAGGTAACGGCTGATGGGCATGTTGGTGATCGTGTGCATCGCGTCGAACTGGATCCCGTGCAGGCGCTCCAGCTCGCGCTTCCACTCGACCTCGAGGGAACGCTGGCCGGCGGGCAGGAAGGCGCCCACGGGGTTCGTCACCAGCACCAGGCGCAGGCCGCTCCCGGCGCGGCCGTAGCCGACCGCGTTGAGGCGCCGGAGGCCCTCGATCGAGCGCTCGAAGACGCCCTCGCCGCGCTGGCGATCGGTCGAGGGGGCGCGGTAGTGCGGCAGGGAGCAGACGACCTCGACTTGGTGCTCGGCCAGGAAGCGGGGCAGGTCGGCGTAGCGCGGCGCGGTCAGGATCGTCAGGTTGCAGCGATCGATCACGTGCCGTCCGAGGCGTCGCGCTTCCTCGACGAGGTAGGGGAAGACGGGCGCCATCTCGGGCGCGCCGCCGGTGATGTCGACGGTCGGGATCGAGGTCGTCGAGAGGACCTGCATGCAGCGCTCGGCGACGGCCCGCGACATGACCTCGGTGCGCTCGGGACCGGCGTCGACGTGGCAGTGACGGCAGGTCTGGTTGCAGAGCTTGCCGACGTTGAGCTGCAGGGTCTCGATGCCCGCGGCGCGCAGGGGCGCGTGTCCGGCGCGCTCGAGGTGCACCTCGAAGTCGCCCGTCAGGCTCTCGCTCACCGGCACGGCGTCGAGCAGCTCGAGCTGCCGCCGCGGCGCGGCGAGCTCGTCCCCCCGCCGCGCCAGGGTCGGCAGGATGCCCAGGGCCCCGCTCGCCCGCTCGATCGCTTCGCGCTCCCCCATCCTCACATCCCCACTTCGTCGGCCACGTTCTTCATCTGGATGCCGTGCACCAGGGCCGCGCCGCCCTTGATGGCCGCCGCGACGTGCACCGCCTCGGTGAGCTGCGCCGGGTCCGCGCCCTTCGCCAACGCATCGCGGGTGTAGGCGTCGATGCAGTACGGGCACTGCACGGCGTGCGCCACGCCCAGGGCGATGAGCGACTTCTCGCGGGCGGAAAGGGCGCCGTCGGCGAAGACCGCGCCGTACCAGGCGAAGAACGTCTCGGCGAGGTGGGGTGCGTGTTCGCCGATCTCGCCGAAGCGCGCGAGGTCCGCGGGGTCGTAGTAGTGCGACATGGACGGGTCGAGCTGGGCTGGGTGTGGGACGGCGTCGGAACCGGGCTGCTGCCCATCCAGGATGGGGGTCGGGCCCGTGGCCCACAAGCTGGGCCTGCGGTGCGGGGGGCGCAACCCGCCGCCAGTAGGTATCGCGGGGTCCATCGTGACAGGGTCGACCCGTTTCGCCGAACCGACGGGCAACCGCGGCGCGCTCCGTGGGGTCGGAGCGGCATGGGGACGGCCCGCGTCGTGGGAGCCAGCCTGCTCGGCATCGAGGCCGAGCTCGTGACCGTCGAGGGTCGCTTCGAGACCTCGGACAAGAGCGTCACCGAGGTCGTCATCACGGGCCTGCCGGATCCCGTGATCCGCGAGAGCCGCCGGCGGCTCCTGTGCGCGTTGGCCGAGAGTCGCCTGCGTCCGCCCAGCGGCCGACTGTTTCTCAACCTGGTGCCCGCGGCGCGCAAGAAGAACGGCGAGACGCTCGATCTGGCCCTGGCCCTGGCCGCGGCGACGGCCTGCGGACACCTCGACCCGCGTTGGCTCGAGGGCGCGTTGTTCCTTGGCGAGCTCGGGATCGACGGGCGCCTGCACGCGGTGCCGGGCGGTCTCGCCGCGGGCATGGCGGCCCAGGCGCGCGGCCTGACACGGCTCATCGCCCCGCCCGCGACGGCGGCCGAGGGCGCGGCGCTCGAGGGCCTCGATTGCCGCGGCGCACCCGACCTGCCCGCGGTCGTGAAGCACCTCGCCAGCGTGCGGTCCTTGCCCGTCGCGGAGGCGGAAGTCGAGCTGGCTCCGGGCACGCCATCGACGCCGGGAAGTCTCGACGACGTGCGTGGCCAGGGCGTCGCCAAACGCGCCCTGGCGGTGGCGGCGGCGGGCGGACACGGCCTGCTCTTCCTCGGTCCGCCGGGGGCGGGCAAGTCGATGCTCGCCCGCCGCTTGCCGCGCATCCTGCCGCCACCCAGCCGCGCGGAGCGGCTCGAGATCACGCGCGCCCTCTCCGCCGCGGGCCGCTGGCCCGGGGGCTTGGCGCGCGCCCGGCCCTTCCGCGCCCCGCACCACACGGTCAGCTACGCGGGCCTGGTCGGCGGCGGCCCGGCGGTCAGCCCGGGCGAGATCACGCTCGCCCACGGCGGCGTGTTGTTCCTCGACGAACTGCCCGAGTTCCGGCGCGAGGTGCTCGAGGCGCTGCGCCAGCCCCTCGAATCGGGCGCGGTCACGATCAGCCGCGCGGGTCGCCAGGTCGATCTCCCGGCGCGCTTCCAGCTCGTGTGCGCGATGAACCCCTGCCCGTGCGGCTACCAGGGACATCCGCGGGTCGCATGCCGCTGCACGCCGCAGCTCGTCGAGCGGTATCGCCGGCGCATCAGCGGCCCGCTGCTCGATCGCATCGAGTTGCGACTCGAGTTGGTGCCCCCGAGCCTGGACGAGCTCTCCGCCGCGCCCGGGCGGCCGGCGGAGCCGGCCTCCCCCGCGGAGGAAGGGCTGCGCGCCGCCGTCGAGCGCGCCCAGGCGCTGCGCCAGGCGCGCCAGGGAGACGTTCCGAACGCGGCGCTCGAAACGGCGGCGCTCGAGGCGGCCGTGCCCCTGTCCGCGGGCGCGCGGCGCCTGTTGCGCGCGGCCGAAGCGCGCCAGCCCCTCTCCGCCCGCGCGGTGCAGGCCCTGCGGCGCGTGGCCCGCACCCTGGCGGACCTCGAGGGTTCGGCGCGCGTCGACGACGCCCACCTGGCCGAGGCGCTCGCCCTGCGGCGGGGCTGGTGGTGAGCCCCTCCCAGGCGCGCGCCGGGCGCCCCTCCCCGCGCCTCCGAAGACCCGGTTAGGATCGGGCCGAGGGCTCACGAGTGGACACGTTGGGGGTCGACCCGGCCGGCGCGGACCGTCCCGATCGGCGGAGTGGGGGGAGCGGCCTCGGCGCCCGCCCCGCGGCCGCCCTGATCGCGTTGGCCTCGGGCGCCTTCGTCTGGCACGCCTGGACGGACGCCCCGGCGACGGAGGGACGGCCGATCGTGCTGGCCCTACTGGCAACGCCCGGCGTCCTCTCGCTCCTGGCTCTGGGCGTGCCGGCGCGCGTGCGTCGCGGCCTGCTGGTCGCGGTCGCGACCTGGATCGTGGCCCTGGTCGGGAGCGAGGCCGCCCTGCGGGCCCATGGTCCGCGGCGCCCGCTGAAGTTGCCGCCCTCCTACGACCGGCGCACGCCGAGCGAGGTGTTGCTCGACCTCTACCAGGCCGGCGAGCGCCACGTTCCGACCTACCACCCCAGCGGATTCCTGCACGCGCCGCCGATCGGCGGCCAGCCCACGATCCCGTTCGGCAGCATCAGCCTGGCCCCGACCCTGTTCTGCAACTCGAACCAGACGGGCGAGTACGTGCGCTACACGTCCGACGAACACGGCTTCCGCAATCCCCCGGGAACCTGGGCTCACCCCCACTACGACATCGCCCTCGTCGGCGACTCGTTCACGATGGGAGCCTGCGAGCCCGAAGGCGGGACCCTCGGCGACTGGTTGCGGACCGTGCACCCGGCCACCGTGAACCTGGGAAGCTCGGGCAGCGGTCCGCTGATCGAGCTCGCCGCGCTGCGCGAGTACCTGCCGGACCTGCGCCCACGGCTCGTGGTGTGGTTCTTCTACGAGGGCAACGACCTGCGCGATCTCGAACGCGAGCGGCGCGTGCCGCTCCTGATGCAGTACCTCGAGCCAGGCTTCTCCCAGGGCCTGCGCGCGCGGCAGGCGGAGATCGACCGCTTCTTCAACGACCTGACCGACATCCACGTCGCGAAGCAGGCCGCCGGCGAGGGTGCGCCGGCGCGTTGGTCCCAGGGGCGCCAGGCAGACCGACAAGCCAGCTTCTCGGCCGCCCTGCGGCTGGACTGCCTCCAGCGCCACATCTCCCACGCCCTGCGCCGACCACCGCCGCCCTGGGCCGGCCTCGAGCCCGACTTCGAGTTCCTGGGCCGGGTGCTGGGCGAGGCCCGCGCCACGGTGGAGAGCTGGGGCGGAGAACTGCTGTTCGTCTACCTGCCGAGTTACCCGACCCTCAGCCGGCGCATCTCCCACCCCTACCGCGAGCGAGTCCTCGCCGTGGCCGCCGCCCAGGACCTGGCCACGATCGACGTGGCCCGCCACCTGCTCGAATCCCCGGATCCGATCCGCTGGTTCCCCCTGCGCCGCGACAACCACTTCAACAGCGAGGGTTACCGCGAGATCGCCGACCTCGTGCTCGCCACCGCCCGCGGGACCTTGGCGGCCCGTTGATGGGGACCGGGCCCGCGGGGTCGCTACTCGTGGCGCAGGGCCTCGACCGGATCCATGTTCGCGGCGCGCCAAGCGGGATACAGGCCGAAGATGATCCCGATGCCGGCGGAGATGCCGAAGGCGAGCAGGGGCGCCTGGAAGGTGACGATGGTCGGCATGTTCGCGTAGCGCTCGACGATCAGCGGGATGGCCAGCCCCAGGGCGATGCCGGCGAGTCCCCCGCCGACCGAGAGCACCACGGTCTCGACCAGGAACTGCGAGACGATGTGCTTGCGCTTGGCGCCCAGGGCGCGCCGGATGCCGATCTCGCGCGTGCGCTCGGTCACGGTGGCGAGCATCACGTTCATGATGCCGATCCCGCCCACGAGCAAGCTGATGCCCGCGATCGAGCCGAGCACGATGTTGAAGATGCGTTTGGTCTCCTGGGCGCGCATCAGGAGCTCGAGCGGCACGACCACGCGGTAATCGCGCTGGGAGTGTTGGCGCTCGAGCATCGTGCGCGCCGCGGAGGCCACCAACGGAACGTTCGCGGCGCTGTCGACCTCGACGATGATCTCGTGGAGCTGGACTTCCTCCATCTCGCGGCTGCCGCTGCGGATGCGCACCAGGGTGTCTCCGAACCACTTCTCGCCGGTGGAGAGCGGCAGGAAGACCTCGTCGGTGACCTCGGCGCCCGCCTCGGGCTTGTCGTCCCCCAGGCGCACGCGGGGCATCAACACACCGACCACGCCGAAGTAGTCGGCCCCGATCTTGACCCGTTTGCCCAGGGGGGTCTCGAAGGGGAACAGGAAACGCGCCACCTCATATCCCAGCACGCAGACGTTGGCGACCGTGCGCTGATCGATCTCGGAGAGGAAACGCCCCTCCATCACCACGCGCCCCGTGACCTCGATGTAGTCGGAGAGCGTGGCCATCACGCGCGGGTTGAGGGCCCGGTCCTGGTAGCGGACCTCCTCGGGCAGCTCGCGCACAGGGACGACCTGGCGCACGCCGGGGATCGTCTCGCGCACCCGCTCGAGGTCCGCGCGCGTCAGCCCGTAGGCGTTGACGCGGTTCTGTTGGTTGCTGACCACGTCCTCGGGGGGCTTGACGCTGCGCAGGATGACGTTCTGGCTGCCCAGGAGCCGGATCTGCTCCTGGGCCTGCTCGCTGGCGCCCTCGCCGATGGCGAGCATCGCGATCACGCTGCTGACGCCGAAGAGCACGCCCAGGGTCGTGAGCAGGCTGCGCAGCTTGTGCAGCAGGAGGCTCGAGAGTCCCAGGCGGACCGCGCGCAGGAGGCGGCTCTGGATCAAACCATCACCCGCTGGTCCCGCACGACCTCCAGGATGCGTCCGTCGGACAGGCGCATCACGTTCTGGGCGCGGGCGGCGACGTCCGGCTCGTGGGTCACGAGCAGGATGGTCTTGCCCTCGTGGTGCAGCTCGTCGAACAGGTCGAGGATCTCCTCGGCGGTCTTGGAGTCGAGGTTGCCCGTGGCCTCGTCGGCCAGGATCAGCGCCGGGTCGTTGACCAGCGCTCGGGCGATCGCGACGCGCTGCTGCTGGCCCCCGGAGAGCTGCATCGGCTTGTGATCCAGGCGCTGGCCCAGGCCGACGCGTTCGGCCAACGCGCGAGCCCGGTCCTCGCTGCCCGCGGGCGGATCGTCCCAGTAGAACAGCGGCACGAGGATGTTCTCGAGCACGTCGAGCTGCTGAATCAGGTTGTACGACTGGAAGATGAACCCGAGGTCGCGGCTGCGGACCTCGGAGAGTTCGTCGTCGTCGAGCTCGGAGACTTCGCGGCCGCGGACGCGGTAGCTCCCCGAGGTCGGCCGATCGATGCAGCCCAGGACGTTGAGCAGGGTGCTCTTGCCGCTGCCCGAGCTGCCCATGATGGCCCAGTACTCGCCCTGGCGGAACGTGAAGGTGAAGCCGTCCAGGGCGCGGACCTCGGTGCCGCCCATGTGATACAGGCGGCGGACGTCCTCGAGCTCGGCGACCGGCTCGTTCCGCTCGACGCTCACGAGCCCTCCCGCGCGGCGGGCACCGCCGGGGCACCCTCCGTGCTCGGGCGCGGGACGCCCTCGCCCCCGCCGACCCCCGGACGGGGGCCGCGCGCACCGCCCGGACGTTCGCCGCGGCCCTCGGGTCGCGTGCCGCGCGGCCGCTCGCCGGCGGCGCCCTCGCCGGCGCCGGCGCCGCCCGCGGAACCCCCGAACGCTGCCGCCGGCGGGAACTCGGCCGGCACGATCGCGGCCGGCTCCTCGGGCGTCCCCGTCTCGGGCGCCTCGCGGTCGCCTTCCTCGCCAGCGCGCATGTCGAAGCCCGCCGGCGGGGAGAGCAAGACCGTATCGCCTTCCGCCAGGCCAGCGACGATCGAGACCCACTTGTTGTTGTGCAAGCCGACCTCGACCTCGCGCATCTCGGGCCCTTCGCGGCGGCTGACGAAGACCAGGTTGCGGCCGCGCTGGTTGGTGACGGCCTGCAGCGGGACGTGCAGCACGTCCTTCAGCTCGTCGATCAGGATCTCGATCGAGCACGACATGCCGGGGCGCATCTCGGCCGTCGGATTCGTGATCGCGATCTCGGAGCGGTAGACCCGCAGGTTCGGGTTCGCCCACCACGAATTCTGGTCGGGTAGCGGCGCGACGAAGGTCACTCGCCCGGAGAACTCGACGTTCGGGATCGCGTCCACGCGCACGATGCAGGGTTGACCCACGCGCACTTGCTTCAAGACCGACTCGTGGATGCTGGCCTCGGCGAGCATGCCCCCGGCGCCGGGGATGCTGATGATCTCCTGGCGCTCGCGCACCTCGCCGCCGATCGAGACCGGCGCGTCGCCGCGCATACGCCCGCCTTCCTCGCGGCCGTAGACGATCATGCCCGCGACCGGCGCGACCAGCACCGACTTCTCGATCTGACGCTCGAGCTTCTCGAGCTTCTCGCGCTCGAGGTCCAGCTTGGACTTGCTGGTCCGCATGGCGGTCTGGAAGTCGACCAAGCGCGAAGCCGCTTGGAGCTTGGTGCGCTCGAGGTCCCGGGCCGCCTCCACCACCGCCGCGTCGAACACGGCCCGCTGCTTGGGGATGTCGAAGCGGTGGAGCAGATCCTTGCTGCGCACCGCGCGCTCCAGCGTGATGCTGGCCCGTTCGTAGGCGAGCCGATCGGCCTCGACCTCGGTGCGCTGGACGAACTCGCGCTCGAAGAGGCGCTCCGACCAATCGAGCTTGTCCTTGGCGCGTTGCTCCTCCTGTTCGGCGAGCTTGATGTCCTCGTCCGCCTGCTTCTGCTTCTGGGCCATGTCGCCCTCGAGGTACTTCTCGAGGTCGATGCGCGCGAACTCGAGTTGCTGCACGGCCTTGGCGATGTCGCTCTCGTTCTGGATCTCCTGGATCCGCAGGCTCTCCTCGGCCTTGATGTAAGCCGCGTCCGCGTTCTGGACGGAGATGTCCTGCTGCACGCGGTTGTTCACCAGGCTCGAGGCGTCGAGCTCGGCCACCTTCTCCCCGGCCTCGACCACCGTGCCCTCGGGGATGAGCCACAGGATGGTCGTGCGGCCCTCGATCTCGCTGCGCAGGCTGATCGAGTTGCGGGCCTTGAGGTTGCCGCGCTCGGTCACGCTGATCAGCAGGTTGCCGCGCCGGACCTGGGCGCCGGCCAGGGCCTCGCTCGACTCGCCGCCGAAGAAGCTCTGCCCCCGCGCGGCGAAGAACGCGGCCAGCGCCGCGGCCACCAAACCGCTCCAGCCCAGGCGCCGCTTCATCGTGTGCTTGCTCTTGGTCATGTTCGAAGCTCCGGCGAGGGCTCGCCCTCGACGAGGGGTTCCGGCTCCGCGACGCTGATCCCGGTCTCGTCCACGCGCAGCAACTCCATGTCGCGGAAGAGCGCCAGGCGCGCCAGGGCATAGTCGATCAGGGCCCGGGTCGAGGCGTTCTGCGCGTTGACCAGGGACTCCTGGGCCTCGAGGATGTCGCGCGTGTCCGCCCGCCCGGCCTCCAGGTTGAGGACCGTGCTCTCCACGCGCCGGGCCGCGAGGGCCTCGGCGTTGCGCTGGATGCGGTAGCTCTCGAGGGTCGTGCGCGCGTTGCGCAGGGCGTCGCGCAGGTCGGCGGCGATCGCGTCCGCGGCCTGTTCGGCCGCGCGCTCGGCGGCCTGGGCGGCGATCAGGGCGCTGCGGTAGGCGTTGCGCTGGGGCAGGCGCCCGACGGGCAGGTCGAGACCCAGCTCGAGCGACCAGTTCGCGTCGCCGAGGTCGTGGTCGAGGGGCCGACCTCCCGCGGAGGAGGACCCCCCCACCGCGCGCAGGTCGAGGCCCATGCGCAGCGCGTCGGCGGCCACGCGCGTCCGACGGCTGGCATCCTCGACGCGGTCGAGGCTGGTGCGGTAGTCGAGGCGATGGGCGTGGGCGTAGGCCACCACGAAGGAGGGGTCGAGGTCCGCGCTCTCGTCGAGGGCTGCCTGCAGGCGGGCGAGTTCCTCCGAGTCGAGCTCGAGCTCGAAGTCGATCGGCAGGCCGAGGAAGAACTTGAAGTCGTCCAGGGCGGTCTCGAGGCTCGTGCGCGCGACGAGCAGGCGGTTGGCGGCCTGCAGCTCGTTCTGCCGGGCCTGGTCGGCCTGGATGGCCGAGAGCCTTCCAGCCTCGGCCAGGGCCTGGTTGCGCTCGGAGAGCGTGCGCAGGTTCTCGAAGTTCTGCTGCTCGTTGGCGACCACGTCGACCTGCTGCACCAGGCGGTAGTAACGGGCGGAGACGTCCACCGCGAGGGTGCGACGGAAGCGCTCGAAAGCCCGCACCTCGTAGACCAGGTCGCGCTCGGACTGGGTCAGGTTCTCGTAGACGATGTGCGGCCCCGCGCCGCGCAGGATGGGCTGGGTCACCGAGAGGAAGAGCGAGCTGGAGAGGTCCCAGCCGTCCCCGGTCGAGACCACCCGGAACAGGTCCAGCCCCAGGTTGGTGACGATCTGCGCGCCCGTGCCGAGGACGCGGCGCAGCTCGGGGCGCAGGAAGCCGCCCGCGCCCTCGGCCTGCTCTCCGCGTCCGTCGACGAACGCCTCGCCGGTGGCCGAGGGCCGCCAACCGACCAGGTAGCGCTCGAGGGTCACGTCGAGGGCCGCCCGGAAGAGCGACTCGCGCCGGTCCTGGTAGGTGCGATTGCTCTCCGCCGCCACCTGCAGGCAGTCCACCAGGGAGAGCCGCACGCGCTGCGGCTCGGGGGCCTCGGCCAGGCGTCGGCGCAGGCTGTCCGCGGGCGGATCGATCGAGAAGGGCCCTTCGTCGCCGAACAGATCCCGGCGGCGCTCCTCGAGCAGGCGATAGGCGGCGTCGTCCGCCTCGGAAGCCCACTCGTCCGCGCTGCGACAGGCGCTCAGGACGAAGCCCGCGAGGAGAGCCAGAACCAGGGGACGGGGGCCTGGGTGCGCGCTGGGAGGGCGGCCGCCGCGGGCGGCGAGGACGGAGCTCATGGGCGGCTGGGACCGGGGACCTGCGGTGCGCCGGGACGACCGGGGCGACCAGGGTAGCTCCCGCCCCGGCGCAGGCCCCCGGCTGGGTCGGTTTTCGCGCGCGGACCCGCACCGGGGGCGGGGCTTTCACGGTTCCCTGACGCACGGGCCGGCGGGGTGCCGGGTTCGCCCTAGGAATCGCCCGCGCGGTCGCCCGGATCGGGCTCGGGATCGGCGGCGAAGCGGATCGGGCCGGGGCGCTGGGAGCGCAGGCGCTCGTACTCGTCGGCCCCGATGCGCCGGCCGCGCAGCCCGCCCTCCTGCCACTCGAAGTCGAGGAGTTCGGCGCGCCGGAAACGATACCGCCCCGCGAGCGTTCCGTCCGCGCGGCGCAGCTCGACCCAGCGACGGGCTTCCGCGCCGGGCTCCTGGGCCAGCTCGTAACCGGTCGAGAGCTCGAGCGCGCTCAGCCCTCGGGACGTGGGATCCAGGACCTCGAAGACGCCCTGCGCCAAACGACCCTCGCGGCACAACTCGAGCAACGACAGCGGCAGGACCGCCCCGCGCGAAGGGCGCCGGGTCTCGCGGGACGAGCCGTCCCGTGCCCACTCGCGCAGGTGGAGCACGGGGTCGTTCGAGGCCCACTCGACCAGCAGGGAGCGGCCGGCACCCGCGCGCAGCTCGCGCCACACCAGCCGATCGCCGCCGGGACCGAGGGCCTCGAGCGTGAGCACGCGCAGCTCCTCGCCGGGGAAGTCGAGCTCCCACTCGAGCTGGATCCCATCGCCCTCGCGGCGGGCGATCCAGCGCAGGACGCCCTGCACCAGATACCCGTCGCGGGTGGGGAGCTCGAGCGCGAAGTGCTCGATGCGCGCCTCGATGGGCGTGTCCGGCCGCGGGACCGGCGGTCCCGGGTCCTCGGGCCCCTGGCCCGCGAACGGGAGCCCGACGAGCGCGACCAGGGCCCAGCCCCAGGCCAGGCGCGGAACGGGCGGATCGGGGGCGGAGCGGGCCGGGCGCATCACCCCTCCGCATCGGCCGCGCGGCCATCCGACCGGAGTCCCGATGCCCGACTCGCCCCCGGGCCGGCGACCCCGTCCCGCCCCCGGGCCTGTCAGCGGGCGCGCCCCTCGGCCAGGGCGGCGGGCGGGGTCCAGCGGTGCAGGGTCACGCCGCCGACCTGGATCAGCGGCCGGAATCCCAGGCGGTGCAGGCGTTGCTCGATGTCCGGCGAGCGCTGCCGATCGGCGGGATCGACCCACAGCACCGCGCTGCGGTCGAGCTCCGAGAGCTCGGCGAGCAACTCGCGGCCGAGGGCGGTGCGTTGTTCGTAGAGCTCGCGCACGGCCTGGACCCGGGGGGTGTGGCGAGGATGTTCGCGGGTGTGGGGCACGCTGCGATCGGTCCACAGCGGGATGCCCGCCCGCAGGGGGGCGGGGTGCGGCACCGGGGCATGGCGCAGGCGCTGGACCTCCTGCGACTCGCCCAGGATCAGCACCGGCGGAGGCTCGATCGAGTCCGCGAGCGCGGCGAGTCGACCCCACATGAGGGCGCGCTCGCGCGCCCAGGACGCGGGATCCACCGGCTGCTCGCCCTCCGACCAGAGCCGGCCCACGGGACCTCCCGCGTCGGGCGCCTCGAGGGCCAGGGCCTCGACCGTCGCCGCCGCATCCAAGGCCTGGGCCTGCGCCAGGGAGCGGGCGCAGCGCGCCGTCGACACGCCCAGGCCCACGGCGAGCGCCAGGGCGATCGGGATCGCGCTCCACCGTCGCCAGCCGCGCCGCGCCAGGGCGTCGAGCAGGCCTCCCCCGGCCAGGATCCCGAGGGCCATCTGCGCCAGCAGGGCGGCGGATCCCGACCCGCCCGCGGGGCCGCCGACCAGGGCGCGATCCGCGCCGAGCAGGGCGACGCCCGCGCCCGCGACCGCGCAGGCGAGCAGGAGGACGCGGATCGTCGCCCGGCCCGCCGTCGCGACCGGTGCACCCTGCGCCGGGAGCGCGAGCGGCAGCGCGGCCAAGGCCAGGAGCCCCAGGCCCGCGCCGACCAACCCCGGGTCGGGGGCGCCCAGGGCCACCCCCTCCGCCCCGCGCCACACGGCGTCGCGCTGGAGCAGGGCCCAGATCCCGACCCAGGCGAGCACGATCGGCGGGACCCGCGGGCGGACGCCGGGGGCTCCCGGCGCGGCCACCGCGGCGACGGGCAGCGCGAGGGCGAGGGCCAGCCCCAGGGCCGGGTCGAGCAGGAGGAGGAACCCCAGGGACAGACCCAGCAGGCCGACCCAGGGCCGCCGGCCGTGGCGCAGGGCGTGCACGCCGCAGAGCAGCGTGAGGGCCGCCAGGGCCCAGGCCGCCGAGGCCGCGCCGGGAATCCAGGCCGGCGCGAGGGGCGCCAATGCCAACCCCTGGGGTCCATCGTGGGGCGCTCCGACCAGCGACCGCGCGAAGGGCCCGAAGCCGTCCACGGCGCGCGACGGCCCCCCCCGGAGGAGGCTCCACAACCCCGTCCCGGCCGCGCCGCCCACGAGGGCCAGGACGGCGCCCGACGCCACCCGTCGCGGCTCCCCCCACAGTGGCGCGGCGGCGAAGGTCAGCGCCAACGGAAGGGCCACGATCGGCCAGGCCGCGAGCAGAGCCAGGGCCGCGGTGGGCTCCATCACCAGGGCTCTCGAGACCGCCGCGAGCAACAGCGCGGGCCCCCACGCCTGGCGCAGCGGCGTCCCCGCGAGCCAGGGATCCTCGAGCGCTCCGGGCACCAGGAACTCCCGCGCGGCCCCCGCCCACCACAGCCCATCCCCCCACAGCGCCAGGATCGGCGCCGCGCGGTAGGCCGCGAGCACCCCCACGCCCAAGGACGCCCCCAGGGCCGCGGCCACCTGCACCGCCCGCCCCCCCGGCTCGGCGCCCATGCGCACGCCGAGGACCGCGACCTGGGCGAGGCCCACCAGCGCGAGCGCGGCCGGCGTGGCCGCGTCGGGGCCGAGGAACGCCCGCGCCGCCCCCCACAGCGCGGCGAACGACGGTGGCGAGAGGATCCAGGCCGCCAGGCCCAGCTTCCAGGGCGACGGTTCGACCGCCGACCAGCGCGCGATCAGCGCGAGCCCCGGCCCGAGCAACACGGGCGGGACCGCGGCCGCGGCGGCCCAGGCGGGCGACGCGCCGAAAGCGTGGAGCGCGGCCGAGGCCCAGGCCGCGGCCGCCAACGCCAGGGCCAGGGGCGTCGCGGAGATCCCGCGCGCGGCGCTCACGGAGCCCCGTCCCCTCCGAGCGCTCCGCGCAACGCGTCGACCACCGCCGGATAGAGCACGGACACGTCGCGCAGCGCGCGGGGATCGCGGTGCAGGTCGTAGAGCTCCACGGGCCCGACCGCCGGCCACTCGGCGGGAGCGGCCGCCGCAGGGGCTCCGCCGCCCGGCTTCAGCAGCAGTCGCCAGCGATCGTCGCGCAACGAGCGCGCGCCGTCCGCGCGCCAGGCGATCGCCGGACGCGAGTCGAAGGGGCGGCGCACGTAGCTGTCGAGCAGGGGCAGCAGGCTGCGGCCGCCGAGCTCGCCCGGGACCTCGTGCTCGAACCAATCGAGCACCGTCGGAGCGACGTCGGCGAGTTCGACGACCTCGGCCAGGATCCGCCGGCCGGTGAGGCTGGCGGGATGGCGCAGCAGGAGCGGGACGCGCAGGCCGCCGTCGTGCAGGCTGCCCTGGGATCCGAAGTGGCCGCGCTCGCCCAGCTCCATGCCGTTCGCGCCCGCGACGACCACCAGGGTGTCGCTCCACAGGTGCTTGTAGTACTCGAGGAACTCGCGCATCAGCACGTTGGAGCGCGCCACCTGGCCGTCGTAGGCGGCGACGAAGGCGCGGCGCTCCGCGGCCGAGAGGCGCCGTTCGCCGCGCGCCAGGGCGCCCAGGAGCTCGGGCTCGAGTTCGAGGGGCGCGTCGCGCTCCGCATCGACGAACAGTCCTCGGAAGTCGAGCCGACCGCGACTGCCCGGCAATGGGTCCCAGGTCCAGGGCCAGGCCGTCTCGCCCAGGTGCAACCACAGGAAGTGCGGCCGGTCCTCGTCGCGCACCTCGTACAGCCAGGCCGCGACGCCGCGCAGCAGCTCGATCGGCGCCGCGTGTTCCTCGAGGACCGCGAAGCCGCGTTCGAGGCCCGTGCCGCGGACCGGCACCGAGGCCAGGGTGAAGGCGGCCGTGTCGAACCCGGAGGCCGCAAGGCGCTCGGCGAGGGTCGCGTGGTCCTCGTCCAGGGTTCCCACCCCATCGGAGAGCACCCGGTCGACCCGCGAGCGGCCGGTGTGCAGCGCCGCCAGGGAGACCCAGGGCGCGGCGCTCGGCGCGAAGGCGTTGGCGAAGGCCACCCCGGTCTCCGCGATCAGGTCGAGGTCGTGGGCGCGGGGTTCGTCGCCGACGACCTCCACGAAGGTCGTGGGCCGCGGATACTGCAGGGCCGAGCAGTGGTCGGAGCGCAGGCCCTCGAAGGTGATCAGCAGCAGGTTCGTGGGCGGGACGCCGGGACGCGGACGGGAACAACCCGGCGCGCACAGCGCGACCGCGAGGAGCGCGGCCAGGAGTCCCCGGGCCGGCCCGGGTCCCACGCCGCGGCGGCCGGGGTCAGGGAGCGTCCGGCGCATCGGCGGTGCAGCTCGCGGTCAGCCAGGCGAGATAACGGCCCTCGACCTCCGAGGGGCGTAGGGCGACGCACTCGGGGACCTCGGCGGGGTGCTCGCGGGCCAGGAAACGCTCGAGCTCCTCCAGGCGCCCGGCGGTGGTCTTGGTCAGCAGGAGCACCTCCGGTTCCTCCTCGATGCGACCCTGCCAGCGGTAGATGCTCGACGCGATCGGCACGAGGTTGACGCACGCGGCGAGGCGCAGCTCCACCATCCGGCGCGCCAGGGCGCGGGCCACCTGCGCGTCCGGCGCGGTGACGAGCACCACGCGCGCCGCTTCGGGTCGGAGTCCGCCGTCCATGGTTCCTGGATCTGGTCGCGCGCGGCGCCCTCCCCGCGGCCGCTGGCCTCGGGCGGAGCCTAGCAGTCGCTGCACCCGGGCGCGAGTCACGACGGCGTCTCGGCCCGCCTTCGGTCGACCCGGGGGCAGCGCTAGAATCCCGCCCGCGTCCATCCTCCCCAACGCCGGCCGGCCCCCATGTTCCACAAGGCGCTCCTCGCCACCCTGCCCTACGTCCCGCGCCCCCTGATGCGCCGCCTGGCGGATCGCTACATCGCGGGCGAGACCCTGGAGCAGGCGTTGGCGCGCCTCGAGTCCCTGCGCGCGCGCGGGTACCCCGGGATCCTCGACGTGTTGGGCGAGTTCGCGCGCGACGAGGCCGAGGCGCGGGCCGCCTGCGCGAGCTACCTCGACGCCGCCGAGGCGCTGAAGGCGGCCGGGCTCGACGCCTACGTCTCGGTCAAGCCCACGCACTTCGGACTCAAGCTCTCCGAGGCCCTCTGCGCGGAGCTCTACGCGCGCGTCGCGCGGCGCTGCCAGGAGCTCGGGCTCCTGATGCGCGTGGAGATGGAGGACCACCCCACCACCGACGGGACGCTGCGCGTGTTCGAGGGGTTGCGACGCGAGTTCGACAACGTCGGGATCGTGCTGCAGTCGCGCCTCCTGCGCACGCCCGCCGACATCGCCGCCCTGGCCCCGGGTCCGCTCGACGTGCGCATGGTCAAGGGCGTCTATCTCGAACCCCCGGCCATCGCGCACACGACTCCCGAGCCCATCCGCGACGCGTACGTCACCTGCACCGACGCCCTCCTGCGGCGCGGGGCCCGGGTCTGCCTGGCGACCCACGACGGGGAGCTGGCGACGCGCCTCGCGGCCCTGCTGCGCGAACACGGGGCCGGAACGGAGCGTTACGAGTTCCAGGTGCTGCTCGGCGTCGTCGAGCCGCTGTGGGAGCGACTGCGGACCGCCGGTCACCCGGTGCGCGTCTACGTGCCCTACGGCCCCGAGTGGCGCGCGTACAGCCTGCGGCGCATGCAGAAGAACCCCGAGCTCTTCCGCGCCGTCGTGCGCAACGCGCTGCGTCTGGGGCGTTGAGCGGCCGCGAGCTCCTGCTCGCGCTCGCGCGACGCCGGCAGGGGCATCATTTGCCGATCGCCAGCCGGCGCGCGAGGACCTCGGAGAGCTCGCCCGTGTCGAGGATTCTCTGCATCGTGCGGCGGTAGTCGTAGGGCACGCGGTGCCAGGTCACGCTGCGGTCCTCCAGCACCGCGTAGCAGGCGCGGTTGTCCCCGTCGCGCGGCTGGCCGACGCTGCCGACGTTGATGAAGAACTTGCCCTCGGGCGGCAACTCCATGCGGCACGAGGCCTCCCCATCGAGGCCGTGGAAGCACAGGCTCTCGTCGTGCATCCCGGGGTGGTGCGTGTGGCCACCGATGGCGATGCCGTCGAAGGAATCGAACACGGCCCGCAGCTTGTCGGGGTTCAGGAAGCCGTCGGTGGAGAGCACGTACTCGCGCACCGGATCGCGCGGCGAGCCGTGCACGAACAGGAAGCGCCCTTCGCGGTGGGTCGCCGGCAGGCTCTCCAACCAGCGCCAACGCGCCTTCACCTCGCTGCCCGACCACCACCGGGGCCGCATGCGCCGCCGGGTGTACTCGATCGCGCCGCGGGCGTGGGGGTTGAAGTCCGAGGCGTCGCCGAAGAGCGCTTCGTCGTGGTTCCCGAGCAGGCACAGGGCGGCGTGGCCGCGCACCAGGTCGACGCAGAACTCCGGATCGGGTCCGTAGCCGACGACGTCCCCCAGGCAGTAGATCGTCTGCACGCCGCCCTCGCGGATGTGCTGGAAGACCGCCTCCAGCGCCTCACGATTCGAGTGCAGGTCGGAGATGATCGCGACCTTCACCGTCCGGCCTCCGCGGCGGCTTCGATGCGTTCGAGCACCTGCGCCACGAGCTCGTCCCGGGCCCGAGCGAGCGGGCCGGCCAGGCGCGCCCCGGCCGCGCGCCGGTGGCCGCCGCCCCCGTGCAGGCGGGCCAGTTCGTCCACGTCGAAGCGCGTCTTGCTGCGCGCCGAGAGCTTGCAACTCCCGTCGGCCAGCTCGCGCAGGAGCAACGCGACCTCGACGGTCCCGACCGAGCGCAGCACGTCGAGCACCGCGTCCCCATCGGTCAGGGCCGCGTCCTGGTCGTAGGGGATCGCGGCCAGGGCGAGCAGCCCTCCCGCGTGGTACTCGACGCCCGACAACACGCGCCCCAGGGTCAGCGGGTGACGCCGACTCTTGCGCTGCGCGAGGGAGCGGTGCACGGCCGCCGGATCCACCCCGCGGGCGACGAGCTGCGCGGCGACCGACAGGCTCTCGGCGTCGGTGTTCGGATAACGGAACCACCCGGTGTCCGTCACGATCGAGGTGAAGATGCCCAGGGCGCCCGTCGCGTCGAGCTCCGCGCCCAGGGCGAGCCCCAGGCGGAAGACGAGCAGGCCCGTGGCCGCCGCGCCGGGGTCGAGCAGGGCCGCGTCCCACCAGGGCGTCCCGCCGAAGGCGTGGTGGTCGATCAGGAGCTTGCGCGAAGGGGCGGCGAGCAGCGGCCGCGCCAGCTCGCCGCAGCGCCCGAGCTCGGAGAAGTCGAGCATCACCGCGACGTCGTGGACCGGCAGGGGCCCACCGCCGAACACACCGAAGCGCTCGCCCGCGGCCAGGAGCTCGTACTCGGGGTCGGGCGGATCGGGGTTCAGGATCCAGACGTCCTTGCCCTGACCGCGCAGCACGCTCGCCAACCCCGCCTGCGCCCCCAGGCAATCCCCGTCGGGGCGGGAGTGGCCCACGAGCAGGAAGCGCTGACCCGCCCGGAGCAGTTCGAGCGCCGGCTCCATGGCGGGCTCGCAGGCTCCACGCGGTGGGTTCGTACGGGGGGAGACGGGCATGCGCGAGTTGGACCGCGGCGGGCGGGGTCGGGTTGCGGGGACGGAAGCGGTTCCTTCCCGAGGACCGGACACCCGGCTGGGGAACCTTAGAGCACGTCCTGAGGCCTGGCGAGCCCTAGGGTCGCACTCCCGAGTCGGCCCGTGCCCCGGGCGGAGCCGTCGGCGCGCCGGCCCCCGATCCAGACGCCAGCCAACGGCGGGATCGAAGCCGTGAGATGCTCCCAGAGTGCTGCGACCCCGCCGCCGGGGAACTCGAAGGCCACGAAGTCCGCCTGCGCCCCGGGTCGCAGAACGCCGATCCGGCCCCCCATCCCCAGGGCCCGCGCGCCGCCCTCCGTCGCCCAACGCCAGACCTCGCGCGGCTCGAGGTCCGGGAACGCGCGACGCGCCAGGGACATCTCGCGCCGCATGTCGAGGTCGGCGTTGCTGGCCGCCGAGTCGGTTCCGAGGGCCAGGCACACCCCCGCCCGGCGGTAGACCTCGAGCGGGAAGGGATCCCGGTCGAAGTAGGCGTGGCTCCCGGGGCAGTGCACGAGCACCGCTCCCGCCCGGGCGATGCGCGCGGGTTCGTCCCGGCGCGGGTCATTGCCGTGGATCAGCGCCGTGCGTGGGCCGAGCAGGCCGGCCTCCTGCAGCAGGTCGAGGCCCGCCCGGCGTGGGCTGCGGGCGAACAGAGCCGCGAACGGACCCTGGCCCCCCTCGAGCCACTCCCCCTCTGCCTGCGTCTCGGCCCAGTGCACGGCCAGGGGTGCGCCGGCGCGCGCCGCGCGGCGCGCGAGGGCGGCCAGGAGCTCGGGGCCCACGCTGTACGGAGCGTGGGGCGAGAGGCCCTCGACGAGCCGACGACGGCGCCGCCCCGGGGAAAGGCCGCGCAGGGCCCGGCGCGCCAGGAGCCGCCGGCCGGGCTCGTCGAGGTCGAGCCACTCGCGGTACGCCACGACCCGCAGCGGATGCCCGCTGAGCGCCGCGGTCGCCGCGCCGCTCGAATCGACGTCGCCTACCGCGGTGGTGCCGGAGCGCAGGAGCGCGTCCGCTCCTTCCCGCGCCGCCCGCGCGAGCGCCGGCCGCGTCCACGCGCGTCGAGCCGCCACGAGCGCCCGCACCCACTCCACGAAGTCCTGGGCAGGCAGGTCGGCGGCGGCCAGGCCGCCGAGCTCGAGGTGCGCGTGGGCGTCGATCAGGCCCGGGGCGATCGCCACGTCCCCCAGGTCCACCGTCCGCCCGGCGTCCACCCGACGCGGGAGCCGCGGGCACAGGGCGAGCACCCGACCCCGTCCGACCCACAGGCCGGCGTTCTCGAGCACCCGGTCGGCGTCGACCACCAACCAGCGGGCCCTGAAGAGCGTCGCTCCACGCGCCATGCATCCACCCTGCCTCGTCCAGGCCCGGGCGCAGGCCGCACACCCGCCCAGAAAGGAAGGGGGAGGCCGACCCCTGGCTGGCGTCGGCCTCCCCCTCGATGGAATGCGGCCCGCGCCAGATCAGTCCGGCGTGACTCGGACCTTGAGGTTCGTCACGCCCAGCACCCGCGACTCGATGGGGTTGATCTGCGGGACGCGCAGCGAGTCCTCGAACACGACCGTGAACCGAATCATGTTCGGCTGCGGCGCGAAGGCGTTGAGCTCGGCCGGGTGACGGACCCAGTGGGTCAGCGATCCGGGCGCGATCTCCGAAGTGACGCCCGAGAGGCTCACGTTGCAGGGATCGGGCAGAAGGCCCGTGCTGCGCGCCCCCTGGAAGCGCACGGACACCAGCGACCCGACGTTGTCCGGCAGACCGTGGTTGAGGTCGTTGCCGAAGAACTCCTCGAAGGACTGGCCGACCAGGGGGAAGTCGGTCGGCTCCGGGTCGGGGATACCGCGGTAGGGGAAGAGGACCTGCTGGTTGGAGGGCGTCAGGTAGACGACGTCCATGTTCCAGGCCATTTCGGCCGGCGTCGTGCCCGCGCCGTCGTCGTCGAAGGTCAGTTGGAAGAAGCTCCCCGCGGGCTTCATCCAACACGACATGCTGGCCGTGAACGAGTCCGGCCGCGCGCGCTGGATCGGCATGCCGCCCAGGGAGAGGATCGCCGCCGACTCGAACGGGTTGTTGAAGGTCGGATCGAGGGGCAGGAAGGGCGCGATCGAGGGCGCGTACAGCGTCGCATCGGTGGAGGACCCAGGGTTCGCCGTTCCGATGGGCCGCTCGCGGTACTCGAGGCGCACGAGGCCCGGGCTACCCGCACCCCCCACCGAACCGCCGACACCGACGCCGCCGACGCCGCCGCGGACGTTGATCCGTCCGCCGAGGGCCGAGGTGACGATGGTGCGGGCCTTGAGCTTCACCGCGCCGCCCGAGCCCCCGCCACCGGGCGCGGCGAAGGAGCCGCAGTTCGAGATCTGCGGCTCGACGGTGTGGGCGTTGGTGGTGCCGGGCTGGGCGCAGAACGAGATCGGCGCGTTGAGGTTCGTCGCGCTGCCGCCCGCTCCGCCGGAAGCGTCGATCACGCCGTTGACCACGATGGATCGTCCGGAGGAGACCTGCACCGCCCCACCGCCGCCACCCCCGCCGGCCGCGCTGTGGTCCCAGAAGGGGAAGATAGAGGAGCTGAAGCAGTTGGACGTCGCGGCCGTGCGGGTGCCCCAGATGTGCATCCCACCGCCGCCGCCGCCCGAGCCGCCCAGCAGGTTGTTCTGCTCGTAGTTCAGCGCGCGTCGGATCGCCTGACCCGGGGCCTCGAGGGCGATGCTCGAGTTGTCGCCCCCGGGGGTGGGGGCCGGAGCGCTGGGCAGGAGGGGCTGTCCGGTGGCGGACTGCGCCGTGGCGTGGGGCGAAGCCGGTGCGGCGGATCCGCCGTCCAGGGCGTAGGCCCCACCGCTCCCCGGACCGCCCACCATCGGGACGCGGCACTCGTTCGTCGTGCCGATCGTCAGCACGACGAAGGCGAGATCGCCGATGTTGGCCGGCGTCGCCGAGTTGATCAGGTTCGTGCGCGGCATGTTGGGCGGGTAGAAGGCGCCGCCCAGTCCGCCGGTGCTGAACGCACCCCCGACGCCGCTGCCGTCGGCGCCGCGGTTGTCGATCCCGGGGTTGTCCGGCGGGTTGCCCGGGAAGGCGATGTTGCCCGTGGTGCCTGTCGTGGCGTTGGGGAACCCGCTGGTGCCGCCGGTGTCGAAGCCCGCGGTGTCGTAGCGATCGCCGCCCTTGCCGCCCGATCCCGCGCTCGGACCACCGGCCCCACCGGCCCCGCCGAAGATCACGTTGCTGTTGAGGCCCTTCCAGTCGTTCGACTGGTGCGGCACGGGCGTCTCGCCCGAGACGTCGAGGACGCCGTTCACGACGAGGTCACCGCGCGAGTAGACGCGTCCGGGGTTGGAACCGGTCAGGACCAGACGGCCCCCGGACTGGATCACCAGGCTCGTGAACTCGAAGGCCCCGTCGGTCACGGTGATCCGCGGCCAGGTCGAGGGATCGAGGGGGTCGTAGTCGCCCTCGAGCGAGTTGTCGAGCAGCCCCCAGGTCTGGCCAGGGAGGGGGAACTCCTGGCTGTCGGTGTCGAGCACCACCGTCTGGCCGTTGTCCACGACCAGCGAGCCGAGCCGACCGGAACCCCCGGTGCGACCCGCCGAGAGGCGCCCCGCAACCCCGCCCAAGCTCGCCGCGCCCCAACTGGCGCCGCTCTCGGACGTGTTCTCGTTGTCCGTGTTGACGAAGCTCTCCCCGTCATCGTCCGGAAGGGTGACGGGCGAGAACGGCACGAACTCCGGCGTGAAGACGACCTTGCCGGGGTTCCCGAGGCCGTTGCCGACCAGGTCGGTCACGTTGGCGGGCAGATCCATCACGATCCGCCGCGGGGCAGCCGGGTTCGAGCCGCGCGAGGGGAAGCCCACCGCCGGCGTGAAGGTCAGGGTGGTCCGCAGCAGCGCGAAGTCGATGCTCCAGACGTACGAGCCATCGATCGGGACCTGGTCGTTGGTCGTCGCGATGTTCCCGTCCGTGTCGATCTTGGCCGTGACGAAGGTGGCCTGGTTGGTGCTCGGGTTGGCCAGCGTCGCCGGGTTCATGATGTCGTTGAACACCATGCGCACCGTGGACGAGAGCTTGACGTTGAAGGCGTTCTGGGCCGGGACGTTGTTCGCCGCCAACGTGTCGACGAACACCGAGACGGTCGGCGCGCCCGGCACGGCGTCGACGATGCCCTCGGTCGTGCGGATCGTGCACTTGAGGCGGCTGAGGTTGGGACGCCCGCCAGCGGAGCGCACGAACGGGCCGAGGTCGCCCTGGGAGAGGCCGGGGATCGTCACCTCGAAGGTCTCGTCGGGGCCCAGCGCGAACACCGGGTTGCCGAGCGAGTCGAAGGCGAGGTTCGGTCGCGCGATCAGCCGCCGCGGGTTGTTCGGATCGATCGAGTAGTTGAAGGGCGGGACCTGGCTCGTGGTCGAGTTGATGATCTGGACCGTGCTGTTGTTCAGGGAGCCGGCGTCCACCGGCTCGCTGAAGAGCAGCGAGATCTCCAGGTTGCGGCCGACGTTCACGATCTCGCAGCTCACCTGGTTGCCGCCCACGCCGTTGCCGCAACCCAGGGTGCAGGACTCGATGTAGAAGGCGCCACCGCCCCCCCCGCCGCCGCCGGAACAGCCAGAGAGGAGCAGGGCGAGGCCGAGGGCCGGGAGGCCGAGGGATCGGGTTCGACTCGAGGTTCTGGCGGTCATGGGCATCGTCGGGAGGAGGGAGGCATCGGGGACCCCGAGGGGCCCCCAGCGATCCGGCCCGTGGCACCGGGTCGAAGGACCGTGCCGAGGGGCGGGGCACTATAGATACCCGCGCGGGCCCGGGCCAGGGGAACGGGCCGCGAGCGCGGCGCGGGGCGCGGCTGGCAGGGCCGCGCGGAGCGCACGCGACCCCTGGCGTGGGAGTTGCGCGCGGCGCCCGACCGGGCGAGGGGGGGCCGATGGCGGTATCGTGCGCGGCCCAGGCCGCGCGCTCCCCGTGCTCGGGCAACTGGCGCCGTGCTCGGGTAGCCGGCGCTGCGGTCCGCGCCGCGGCGTCGCGGCATCCGAGCTAGGAAGGAACGGAGGCCCCGGGCCGAGGCTGCCCGTGCCCGGAGAGGCCCCAGAACACAAGATCCATGCCGATCCGAGGAGGCGCCCCCCCGCTCCTCCGCCCCACCCCATGCCCCCCATGCCGACGCCCGCGCCCCGCCCCGCCCACTCTCCGCTCGCACGCCGTGCGGATCCGCACGCCCGCGCCCGTCGCTGGATGCTCGCCCTGACCCTCGTCGCTGCCGCGGGGCTCGCCGCCTGCGACGGTGCGCCGGGCGCGGACTCCGAGTCCCGACAGATCGACTCCCTGACGCTCACCGCGCGGGGCCTCGAGCTGCCCGCTTCGACAGCGCGGGGCGAGGAGTCGATCGACCGGCTGGTCGCGGCCCTGACCCCGATCGATCCGAACCTCACGAGCGACCACCACGACCGCTGGCTGCACGCCGGCCGCGCCCTGCGCGAGGAACTGCGCGGCGCCGCGCCCGAGGTCGGCGTGGCGGCGCTGCGACGCCTGCGGGACTCGAACGTCCGGGATCCGCTCGTCCGGCGCGGCCTGCTCGAGGTCGGCGCGTACGCGGCGCCCGACGTCGCGCGGCCGATCTTGATCCGCCTGATCGACGAGTACGGACACGACTTCGCCGTGCGCACTTTCGCGGTCGAGTTCCTCTCCGAAACCTCGCCCGAGGCCGCATTGGAGCTGCTCGAGCCGTACCTCCGGAAACGCGGCAAGCCGAACAAGACGATGCCGCCGGACGAGTTCCTGGTCCGCGGCTACGCGACGGCGGCACGCAAGACGGGCCTGGACCCGACGTTGATCCTCTCCGACGTGGCCACCAACCTGTGGATGGAGGATGCCGCCCGTCACTTCGCGGTCCAGGAACTCGGGAACTACCCCGGCCCATACGCCAGGAGCGTGCTCGAGGCCCTCTTGGTCGAGTCGACCGGCAACGCCTACATCCGCCGCAAGGCCGCCCAGGCCCTGCGCGACTCCGCGCCGGCCGAGTCGGCGTGCGAGGTGTTCCGGCGCGTGGCCGACCGCGAGGCCGACGGCAACATGCTGGCCTTCCTGCTCGACATGCTGCGCGAGAACTGCGAGTGATCGAGCCCCAGGCCATGATCACCGACACGCACGCGCACCTGTTCTGGGACGCCTTCTCCGCGGACCTCGAGGAAGTGCTGGACCGCGCCCGCCGGGCGGGTGTCGGGCGCATGGTCATCGTCGGCACGGACCTACCCAGTTCCCGCGCGGCCTTCGAGCTGTGCCGCGGCCGCGCTGGGCTCTACCCCACCGCCGGGCTGCACCCCCACGACGCGCAGTCGCTCGGCCCGCTCGAGCGTGCTCAGCTCGAGGAGCTCTGCGCGCGCCCCGAGTGCGTCGCCGTCGGCGAAACCGGTCTCGACTACTTCAAGGAGTACTCGCCGCGCGAAGCGCAGCACGCCGGCTTCCGCTGGCAGATCGAGCTCGCGCGGCGTCTGGACAAGCCCCTCGTCGTCCACTCCCGTGACGCTCACCCCGACACCGCGCGCCTCCTGGCCGAGCGCCCCGGGGTGCGTGGGGTCATGCACTGCTACACGATGGGGCCGGAGGAGCTGCCGACCTACCTCGAGCTCGGCTTCTACATCTCGTTCTCCGGGGTCCTCACCTACCCAAAGAACGAGCACATCCGAGAGGCCGCGCGGCTGTGCCCGCCGGAGCGCCTGCTGATCGAGACCGACTGCCCCTTCCTCGCGCCCCAGGGGCAGCGCGGGAAGCGCAACGAACCGGCCCTGGTGCGCGCGGTCCTCGAGCGCCTGGCGGAGCTGCGGGGCGTGCACCCCGACGCGCTCGCCCGCGCGACCAGCTCCAACGCGAGCCGGCTGTTCGGCCTCGAATCCTCCCTCGACGAACAGGCCTGACGGTGCCCCGAACGCGAGCGGGGCGCGACCGTGTTCCGGCCGCGCCCCGCGTGCTGAAGTCAGATGGTCCCGTGGATCACTGGACCGGGACCCAGATGTTGCCGTCCTGGCCGGCGACGCCGATCGCCAGGGGCGAACCCATGTCTCCGGCGACGGTGTAGGCCGCGTCGAAGGTCGGGGTCGTGGCCACGCCGTCGTAGGCCGCGGCTCCGCGGTTCTGGGTCTGCAGGAGGTCACCCTCCTGGTTGACGAAGAAGGCGCGGTTGCCCGTGTTCTGGACGTTCATCGGCCAGGCGTAGCAGGCCCACAGGATCTCGCAGTTGTCGGAGTCCGGGAACGCGGCGGCACCGCCGTTGGCCGCCTCGGCGACGCCCGGGGTCACACCGCCAGCCGTGGCGCCGGGCAGCCACATCTGGAAGTTGTAGCCCGAGCGCGAGACGATCGAGTTGTTGACGACCCCGAAGGCCGCCGACAGGACGGACGGGTTGAGCTCGTCCTGGTTGGCCGCGCCCAGAGCCGGAACACCGGCGTTGGAGACGCGCAGCGGGACGGTACCCGCGAGCTCGGCGAAGTAGCCGTACTCACCGCCGCCGTCGGCGTCGGTGTCGATCGCCGCCGAGGACTGGAGCTGGGCCTGGGCCGAGGAGAGCGAGCGCAGGGTGGCGACGGCGGCCGACTCGTTGGCCGACAGACGCGCACTCATGAGCTTGGGGATGGCGATGGAAGCGATGATCGCGATGATCGCAACCACGATCATCAGTTCGATCAGGGTGAAACCCGCATTGTTTCCGCGTCGAATCATTGGTGTGTCTTCCCTCCGGACGTTCGTTCCCGGGTTCGTCTCGGTCGTAGTACTACAGTTGAGTGGTTCAGGAGATGCGGTGGACCGGAACGGCAGGTCCTCCGCGACCCTGCCCGGAGCCGAGGCTCCCGGAGGATCGGGTCGGGGCAGCGATGCCCCCTGCCAGGCGACCTGCGGGGTGTCGTCCCCGCCGGCCCGTTCCGCCCCACCTGTCGTCGCCGCCCCGCGGACGACTTGAGCACCCCGCACGAAACCCCCGGCGACGTTCTCTCCGTGGAGCGTTACGTCACCGGAGGCAGGGCCAGCCGCGGATGGTTCGGAGGCGACCGGTCGCGAGCCTCCCCCACGAACGCGCGAAACCGCCCATCGGCGCGGCCGAGGGCGGTTCCGTCGGAGGCCGCGCTTTGCCGCGCCTCGTCCTCGAGCGGGGTTTCAGCCGCTGAGTTTGCCGACGACGTCGAGGATGGGCAGGAACACGGCCAGCACGACGCCGCCCACCAGCACACCCATGATCGTGATCATGATCGGTTCGATCAGGCTCGTGAGCGACTTGACCGTCGCCTTGACCTGGCTGTCGTAGAACTCGGAGATCTTCTCGAGCAGCGTCTCCAAGGCCCCGGTGCGCTCACCGATCGCGATCATGCGCGTCACCATGGGCGGGAAGATCGAGCTTCGCGAGAGCGGCTCCGAGAGCAAGTTGCCGCTCTTGACGCTTTCGCGCGAGTCGAGCACCACCTTCGTCACGACCTGGTTTCCGGCCGTGTCCGCCACGATGTCCAGCGTGGCCATGATCGGCACGCCCGAGCGGATCAGCGTGGCGAAGGTCTTCGAGAAGCGCGCCAGCGCGACCTTGCGGAAGAGCGGACCGAAGACGGGCACGCGCAGGATCAGGTCGTCGAAGATCAGCGCGCCCATGCGCGTCTTCTTGAAGGCCACCAGCCCGATCCAGGCCGCGACGATCCCGCCGAGCCAGGCCAGGTAGTTCCTGCGCATTCCCTCCGAGAGCTCCAGGACGAACTTGGTCAATCCCGGGAGCTCGGTGTCGAGCGAGTCGAACACGTCGCGGAACCCGGGTACGACCCCGATCATCAGGAAGCCCGTGATCCCCAGCACCAGGACCAAGGACACGCAGGGGTAGGTCATGGCCGAGCGGATCTCGCGCCGCAGCTCCTCGCTGGACTCGAGGTAGTCGGCCAGACGCTCCATGATGATGTCCATCTGGCCCGAGACCTCGCCCGCGCGCACCATCGACACGTACAGCGGGCTGAAGGCCTTGGGGCACTGCTCCATGGCCACCGAGAGGTCGACGCCGCCGCGGACCTGCTCGATGAGCTTCGCGCAGGTCGCCTTCATGCCGGGCGACTCGGCCTGTTCCTCCAACACACCCAGCGACTCGATCAGGGACAAGCCCGATCCGATCATGGTCGCCAACTGGCGCGTGAAGATCACACGCTCGATGCGCTTCGCGGAGGGCTTGGTCTTGCCGAGCGTGATGGAGCCCAAGCCCTTGCGCTTGGCCTGCGGCGCACGCCCCGCCGCCGCCTCGTCCACGCGTACGACGACCAGGTTCTGGCGCCGCAGCTCGGCCACGGCTTCCTGCCGGTCCGAGGCGTCGATGGTCCCTTCCACGGTCTTGCCGCCGGGGCCCTTGGCTGCGTAGCGGAAGTTCGTCACTGCTGGCTCTCCACGTGGGAACGGTCGTCCTCGAGGGTCACGCGCAGGACCTCTTCGAGCGAGGTCCGGCCGCGGATCGCATTCAGGATCCCGATGCGCCGGAGGGTCTGCATGCCCTGGCGGATCGCCTCGGACTTGATGTCGTGCACCGATCGTCCCTCGACGACCATGCGCTTGAGCGTTTCATCCAGGAACAGCGTCTCCAGGATGGCGAAGCGTCCGCGGTATCCACCGGAGCACCTCGGACACCCGGTCGGGTTGGCGGCGAAGAGCTGCAGGTTCTCGAGCTCTGCTTTCCTGAAGCCGACCGAGAGCAGCTCCCGCTCGGGGACCTCGAGCGGCTTGCGGCAGGACTCGCACAGCTTGCGCGCGAGGCGCTGGGCCCCGATGCACAGGAGCGAGCTGGACACCATGAACGGGTCCACGCCCATGTCGATCAGACGCGTGATCGTGCTGGCGGCGTCGTTCGTGTGCAGGGTCGAGAGCACGAGGTGGCCCGTGAGCGCGGCCTTGACCGCGATGTCGGCCGTCTCGGTGTCACGGATCTCGCCCACGAGCACGACGTCCGGGTCCTGACGCAGGATCGAGCGCAGGGCCCCCGCGAAGGTCATGCCCCGCTTGGGGTTGACCGGCACCTGGGCGATGCCGTCCATCTTGTACTCGACCGGGTCCTCGACGGTCGTGACGTTGATCTCCGGGCAGGCCACTTCCTGCACGCACGAGTACAGCGTCGTCGACTTGCCGGAGCCCGTCGGTCCGGTGATGAGCAACATCCCGTACGGCGACTCGATCGCCTTGCGGATGTCTCGCAGGGAGCGCTCCTCGTAGCCCATCTTGTCGAGCTTGAGGGACATGGCCCCCGTGTCGAGGATGCGCATCACCGCCTTCTCGCCACCCACGACGGGCAGGATGGAGAGACGGAAGTCGATTTGGCGGCTCTCGTAGCGGATCTGGAACTTGCCGTCCTGGGGCTTGTGGCGCTCGGCGATGTCGAGCGAGGCCAGGATCTTCAGGCGGCTGAGCAGGGCGGGGTGGATGGACTTGGGCGGCGACATCACGACCCGCAGCCGTCCATCGATTCGGTAGCGGACGGTGACGTTGCGCTCCTGCGGCTCGATGTGGATGTCGCTGGCCTTGTCCTTCAGCGCCCGCAGCAGAATCACGTTCACCAGCTTGACCGCGGGCGCGTCGTCGCCCTGGGCGGCCATGGTCTCGAGATCCTCGGCGCGCTCTTCCACGCCGACCTGGATCTCACCGACGCCTCCGACCTGACCGAGGAGGTCGTCGACCTGTTTCTGACCTCGGTCGAACAGGCGCTCGAGGGCCGCGGAGATGGCCGCCGAGTGGCTGACGACCTGGTGGATGCGGCAGCCGGTCATGCGCCGCAGGTCGTCCAGCAAGAGGACGTCGAAGGGGTCGCTCAGGGCGAGCGTGAGCTCGTCCCCGTTGCGCGCGATGGGCAGGACGCCGTGCTCGATGCAGGTCTCCTGCGGGAGGCTGTCCACGGCGGCGCCGTCGGGCCGGATCCGGGCCACGTCCACCGGCGGTAGGCCGCAGGCCATGCCCAGGGTCTCGAGCAGCGAACCCTCCTCGAGCACGCCCTGGAGGACGAGCTGGCGCAGCACGTCCCCACCGCGCTCGCGCGCGGCTTCCCAGTCCTCGCTCTGGACCAGCCCGGCATCCAGCAGGAGGCGCCGGATCTTGCTCGAGGCGCGGACCATCAGGCGGCCCGGATGAGGCTTCGCAGCTCGGAGGGATCGCTGACCGACATCTCCGCGTCGACGACGTTCACCTTGCCGCGGCGAACCAGGTCGGACAGAGACTGGGCCATCGTGCGCATCCCGAGCCGACTCCCGGTCTGGATGTGCGAGTAGATCTGGTGCGACTTGGCGTCCCGGATCAGCGCCCGGATGCCCGGGGTCATGGTCATGATCTCCATCGCCAACGCGCGGCCGCGGCCCTCGGCCAACGGCAGGAGCTGCTGCGAGAAGACCGCCTCGAGCGAGAACGAGAGCTGGGTGCGCACCTGGGCCTGCTGGTGGGCCGGGAACACGTCCACGATGCGGTTGACGGTCTGGACCGCATCGGAGGTGTGCAGGGTGGCGAAGGTCAGGTGACCGGTCTCCGCCAGCGTCAGCGCGGCTTCGATCGTCTCGTGGTCGCGGAGCTCGCCCACCAGGACGATGTCGGGGTCCTGGCGAAGCACGCTGCGCAGGGCCTTCTGGAAGCTGCGCGTGTCGCCGCCGACCTCGCGCTGCGTGACCACGCAGTTCCCGTGTTTGTGGGTGAACTCGACCGGGTCCTCGATCGTGACGATGTGGGCCTGGCGCGACTGATTGAGGTGGTTGATCATCGCGGCCAGCGAGGTCGACTTGCCCGAGCCCGTCGCGCCCGTCACGAGCACCAGACCGGCCCGCAGGCCGCAGATGCGGGTGCAGACGTCGACCGGCATCCCGAGCTTCTCGAAGGTCGGGATCTGGTCGGGGATCGAGCGCAGGACGGCCGCCACGGAGCCCTGTTGGTAGAACACGTTGGCCCGGAAGCGGCCGTGTCCCTCCAACCCGAAGGAGCAGTCGAGCTCGAGGTCTCGGTCCAGGGTCGCGATCTGGTCCGAGTTGAGCACGCTCGTGGACAACCGACGGGTGTCGTCGGGATTCAGCGGGGGTGCCTCGACCGGGAGCAGCATCCCGTCCACGCGGATGCGGGGCGGGGACGCAACCGAGAGGTGCAAGTCCGAGCCTCCCTGACGAACCATCAGGGAGAGCAACTCTTCCATCGTGATCATGCCGGCCTCCTTCGGAGCGCTAGGGCAGCGCCCTGGACGTCCCCTCTTCGGTCGGAGGCCGCGGAGGACTGGAGCCCGACGCCTTCGACCCCCGGGCCGGGCCCCGCAGCGGGTCTGGGGAGGGCCCCCCCGGACGGGTGCGCAGGACGGGGCGAGCCCCGGGAGCCGTGGAGGCTCCCGGGGCTCGCCGGCTGCTAGGGCCGTGCCGCGCGGGGCTGGCCGCGCGCGGGGGAGGTGGAGTCAATCCTCGTCGGCCGCGCGTTTCTTGCCGTGCTCGGCGAGCAGCTTGGCCTGCTCGCCCGCGGGGACCGGGGCGTAGTCGGCGAAGACCATGCGGAAGAAACCCTCGCCCGCCGTCTGGGACTTCAGGTCACGGTGGTAGGTCTGGACCGTGGAGAGCGGTACGTGCGCCTTCACCACCGTGATCTGCCCATCGGCCTCGTTCCACTGGTCGAGCACATGACCCCGACGCTGGCTGGTGATGTCGCTGAAGATGGTCCCCGCGGCTTCGGTCGGCGCGTGGATCTCGAGTTCCATGACCGGCTCGAGCAGCACCGGGCTGGCCTTGGCGAAGCCCTCGCGGAAGGCCCGCGAGCCAGCCATCTTGAAGCTGGCCTCGTCGGAGTCGACCGCGTGGAACTTCCCGTCGTACACCTCGATCTCGACGTCGACCACGGTGCCGTTGGTGAGCACGCCCTGGGCGCATTGTTCGCGCACGCCCTTCTCGACGGCCGGGATCAGGTTGCGCGGGATCGCGCCGCCCACCACGCCGTCCGTGAACTGGATGCCGAGGCCGCGTTCCAGCGGCTTGAGCCGTAGGTAGCACTCCCCGAACTGCCCGCGGCCCCCGGTCTGCTTCTTGTGGCGGTAGTGGGCCTCGACCGCGCGCGTGATCGTCTCGCGATAGGCGATGCGCGGCAGCGCGGTCGTGATCTCGACGTTGAAGCGCCGCTTGAGGCGGCTCTCCATGATCTGCAGGTGCAGGTCGCTCATGCCATGGACCACCAGTTCGTGCGTGAGCGGATCGTGCACGAGCTGGAGCGTCGGATCCTCGGCCACCAGCTTGTGCATCGCCTCGCCGATCTTCTGCTCGTCGGAGCGCGTCTTGGGCGTCACGGAGACCGCCATCGAGGGGACCGCCGGGGCCGGCATGGGCACGCTCACGACGTCATGGCCGGCGCTGGTGAAGCTCATCCCGTAGTGGATGTGGTCGACCTTCGAGAACGCGACGATGTCGCCGGCGGAAGCCTTCTCGAGCGCCTCGCGCTTCTTCCCGACGAGGTGGAACACCGAGCCCGGCTTCTCGCCCTTGCCGCCCTCCGCGGCGACGAGCGGCTCGTGGGAGTCCAAGGTTCCGCGCCACAGGCGCGCCAGACACACCTTGCCGACGTGCGGGTCGGTCTTGACGTTGAAGACCGTTCCGACGGGCGGGCCGTCGGCCACGGCTTCGATGGGCTCACCATCGGCGTCCGTGATCCGGGTCAGCAGCGGGGAAGGCGCGAACTCGGCCAACCACTCGAGCACATCCTTCACGCCCAGGCCGCTCTCGGGGTTGCAGACCAGGATCGGGATGACCGCCCCGCGCGCGATGGCGTTGGGCGTATGCGCGTCGAGCTGCTCGCGGGTCAGATCCTGCGTCTCCAGGTACTCCATCAGGAGCGCCTCGTCCTCGCAGGAATCCATGACCCGGTCCATGAAACGCCGGCGCCACTCGACCTCGGGATCGTCGACGCTGGGGTGGACCGCCGAGAAGGCCGGGCCGTCCGCGTCGGGGATGAAGGCCGGCACGCAGTGGTTGGTGAACTCGGCGCGCAGCGCCCGGACGGTGGCATCGAACTCCGCGTTCTCCGCGTCCAGGTGGGTCAGGATGATGGCGCGCGCCCGGCCGAGCTCACCGGCCTTGTTGAACTTCTGGCGCAGGTTGAAGGTGATGCCGCTGGTGCAACTGACGACCGCGATCACCAGGTCGGAGGCGAACATGGCGCCCTCGGCTTCCGCGACGAAGTCGGGATACCCCGGTGTGTCGAGCAGGTTCCAGGTACAGCCGGCTCCCTCGGCGTGGACCACGGCGATCTGCAGCGTGCTCCTGCGCTCCTGCTCCTCGGGCTCGGTGTCGCAGATGCTGGTGCCGTCGGCCACCGATCCTTTGCGCTGCGAAGCGCCGAGCAGGTGGGCCAGGGCATCGACCAAGGTGGTCTTGCCCGAGCCGGGGTGGCCGACGAAAGAGACGTTCCGGATGGCCTGAACTCCCTGGGTCATCGCGCTCCATGGGGCTGGGGTGTTCTCGAGCGGATCCACTGACAGCGCGCGTCCGGCGACGCGCGCAGCGAGCGCCTATCCTACGCACTCACCTCCCCCACCGCTGCCCGGCCCGGGCCGCGGGAGCGCAAATCCGAACCCCCGCGTTCCCCACCCCCACGGCCCGTCCGCCCCGCTCCCGCCCGCCGACGACGGCCCGCTACGGCGCCGGGGCGCCCCGTTCACACGGTGCGCCCCGGCGGGATCCCCTCGAACCGATCACAAGGCTCGAGGCACGAGCCACGGTCGGCAGCCGCCCGTCGATCGGCCCGGATCGCGACTGTCAGCCGCGCGTGACGACGACCTCGACGCGGCGGTTGCGGGCCTTGGCGTCCGCGGTCGAGCCCGCGTCGCGAGGGCGGTGTGGCCCGAAGCCCGTGATCACGCACTGCTGGTCGGGCAGGCCGCACTCCTCGACCAGGAAGCTCAGCACCGACATCGCGCGGGCCAGGGAGAGCTCCCGGTTGTTGGCGAACTTCGACTTCTGGATCGGGTCGGAGTCCGTGTGGCCCTCGATGCGCAGCGTCCCGCGCGGATGGTCGCGCTGGAGGACCTTGGCGAGTTCGCGCAGCGCCTTCTGCCCGTCCTTGGAGAGGGTCGCGCTGCCCGACGGGAAGGTGATCGCCGAGGGCACCGTGTAGACGACGTCCCCGCCGCGGTCCTCGGCCAGGATGCCGACGGCTTCGAGTTCGGGCGAACGCCGGGTGCCGGTACGGGCGGGCTCCTGGGCGGGCGTGTTCGTTCGCGCCAGGCGGGCGCTGGCTTCCTGGAGCCGGACCTGCAGGTCGCGGACCTCGCCGGTCAGACCCTGCTGTTGGCGGCGCAGCTCGGCCCGCTCCTCCTGCAGGCGCAGGATCTCCTGGTCGCGCTCCGAGAGGGCTTCCTTGTAGGTCTCGACGGAGGCGCAAGAGCTGGCGAGCGCGGCGAGGGCGACGGCGAGGATCAGGCCCCGGGAGTGCCGAGACGTCCGGCGGTGTTGGTGGATCATGGGTGGATGGGTCTGGCTTGACGTGGTGCGAACGGAAGGGCCGCCCTGGATCCGCGGGCGGTCGGCCGAGCCTCCGCGGGGGTCGCGCGCCCGGTGGGAGCCCGAGCGCCGAGCGCTCGCAGAAGGTGGGAAGATTCCACGCCCGCTTCAAGCACGACGGAGGAG